>NZ_CDBT01000063.1:284360-314060 GCF_000819765.1 Aeromonas bivalvium | reverse complement strand
TGGTGGTCGTTACTGGGCTCGAACCAGTGACCCCCTCCTTGTAAGGGAGGTGCTCTCCCAGCTGAGCTAAACGACCTGGGAATCTGTCCATCTCGTGGATGGTGAAATGATGGTGGGTCGTGCTGGGTTCGAACCAGCGACCAATTGATTAAAAGTCAACTGCTCTACCGACTGAGCTAACGACCCTCACCACTGCCGCCTCGACTACATGACTGTACCGACGCTGACGGCGGCCTATAATACGGATTTAAATTCCTGGTGCAATAGAAAAATCTTAATTTAAACCCGTTTGCTCACTGCGCGTACAAACTGCCGTCACATTTACAAGAGTGTTACGAAAACAACCACCTAGCGCAATGTTACAGCTTGTCGAGGCTCTGCTTGGCCAGCTGTGCCGGCGAGGTATTGGGATACCCCTTGATCACCTGCTCATAGTAGCTTTTAGCCTGGGCCTTGTTGCCATCCAGCTGAGCGATCATGCCCAGCTTGACCAGGGCGTCCGCCCGCTTGGGCGACTTGCCGTACTTGTCAGCCAGGGTCTTGAACTGGGCGCTGGCGCCGGGTCTGTCACCCTTGTTGAACAGCAGCTGCCCCAGCCAATAGTGGGCATTGGGCACATAGCTCGAGTCCGGGAACTGCTTGATGAAGCCCTGGAATGCCGGGATCGCCTTGTCGTAGTTCTTGTCCTTGAGCACCAGATTGACGGCCGAGTCGTAGGCCTGATTCTCATCCTGGTTGCTGGAGTAGGTGGCGGCTGTGGCTGCGGTTGCGCTCGCCGCCGTGGCGGCTGCCGCTGCGGCGGGTGCAGCCTGCTGGCTGCTCACCTTGTCGAGCTCCTGATAGAGCTGACGCTGGCGCTCCTGGGACTGCTCCATCTTGTAGCTCTGCTGCTCCAGCTGGCCACGCAGGTCGGCCACCTCCCCTTGCAGGGAGTCCACCTGCTGCTGCAGATCTGCTTGCAGACGCAGACGGGCATTGAGGGTGCGCTCCAGCAGCGCCACCCTGTCCTCCAGGCTGCCTGAGGGCACGATGGCACCCGCATTGCTGCCGAAGGCGGCGGTGACGGCACTGTCGCCACCCGAGAGATCGGTCACGGGCGCCGCGGCGTGGGCCCCCATGCTAAATAGAAGTGCGGCCATCGAAATGGCCGCATGTTTATACACAAGATTCATCCGAATGAAACCTTAGTAGACCAGAACCGCACGACGGTTCTTGGCAAAGGCATCCTCGGTGTGAGACAGGTCCAGCGGCTTCTCTTCGCCATAGCTGACGATGGACAGCTGCTCGGCCTGCACACCCAGGGTTTGCAGATACTTGGCAACGGCCTTGGCACGACGCTCGCCCAGGGCGATGTTGTACTCCGGGGTACCGCGCTCGTCGGCGTGGCCTTCGATCAGGACTTTCACGGACGGGCGCTCACGCAGGTAGCTGGCGTGAGCATCCAGCAGGTCGGCGTACTGACCCTGGATGTCGTAACCGTCGTACGGGAAGAAGATCACGTTGTCGCGCTGCAGCGCTTCGAACTTCTGACGCATCTGCTCTTCCGGGGACAACAGGCCGTTGGCGCCACCGGTTTGAACCCCACCCATGCCGTCGGTCATGCCCGCTTCGGCGCCGGAGGCGTCGGAGTCGGAAGAAGAACTACAGGCGGCCAGGGTGAACAGTGGCAGTGCGATGGCCAGACCCTTGAGCAGTTTATTGAGTTGCATGCTATTTCCTTAAACCTTTATAACAAAACAAAAAACAATCGAATTTTTATCAATTCAAAAAGGGCGACCAAGCTGGCGCACGTATTTCCCCACTGCTCGTCGGCAGGACTGCCTTGAAGCGACCATCGGTCGAGACCAGAGCCAGGCTCTTGCGTCCTTGATAGATGGTGGAGTAGATGATCATGCTGCCATTAGGAGCCACACTTGGCGACTCATCCAATGCACTCTGGGTCAGTACCAACATGGCTCCACTCTCCATATCTTGCCGAGCGATGCGATACTGTCCCTGTTCCCGGGTGACCACTATCATGGACTTACCGTCCGCTGTCATGGACGCACCCTGGTTCGAATCCCCTTCCCAGGTGATGCGACGAGTGGCGCCAGTGGCCAAATTTACGCTATAAATCTGGGGTTTGCCACCACGTTCAGAGGTGAACAGCAAACTTTGTCCGTCCGCCGCCCAGGAGGGTTCAGTGTCTATGGTGCGGCTGTTGGTGACCCGGGTCAGCTGCTTGCTAGCCACATCAATCACATAGATATCCGGCTGGCCATCCTTGGAGAGAACGATAGCCAATCGGCGACCATCCGGAGACCATTCAGGCGCCCCGTTGATGCCGCGGAAGCTGGTGATCAGACTACGCTGCTGGCTATAGATATCCTGCACATAGATCTCGGATTTCTGGTTCTCGAAGCTCACATAGGCCAGCTTGCTACCATCGGGCGACCAGGCGGGAGACATCAGCGGCTCGCGGGAGCGCAGCAGGGTCTTCTCGTTGTAGCCGTCGTAATCGGAGATGCGCAGCTGATAGGGGAACTGGGTCCCCTGCTCCACCGACACATAGGCCAGGCGGGTCAGGAAGGCACCGCGCTCGCCGGTCAGGCGCTCATAGACGATGTCCGAGATACGGTGGGCAAACTGACGCATCTGGGCACCCGGAATGGTGGCCATGCGGCTGTCGAGGATGTAGCCGTTCGCTTCGCCGCCCTGGGTCTTGGCCAGCTGCCCCTTGAGCACGTCGACCAGCTCGAAGTTGACCTTGTAGGCACCGTTGCCGGCCGGCGCTATGGTGCCGACCACCACGGCTTCCACCCCCTGCGAGGCCCAGGGAGCGAAGTCGATTTCGCCACTGGTGCTCGGGGTCTGCGGCATCTGGCCGCGGGCCAGGGGCTTGAACTTGCCGCTGCGCATCAGGTCATTGGAGACCACTTCCGCTATGTCCTGGGGCAGCTGACCTTCACCGCTCCACTTGAAGGGGGCGACGGCGATGGGACGCGCGCTGTCGATGCCACCGGTGATGACGATGTCCAACGCCGCCTGGGCGCTCTGACCCATCAACAAGCAGCCAACCAAAGCAAAAAACACTTTTCTTATCATGGCTTAAGTACTCGGTTCCAATAAAAATGAGAGGTTAACGTCCTTGCTCTGCAGACGGGGTAGACCCTGGACACTGTCCGCCCCGTCCCGCTTAGATGCTAGGTTCCAGCTTGAGGTTGAACTCCTTGAGCATCTCGAATGCCGCCGGATCCTTGGGCACCGGCAACTGATTCGCCTTCAGCACAGCCGCCCTGCCGGATCGGCAGACCGCGGGATCACCCTGGCCGTTGTCGACCGAGATGACGAAACCGCTGCTGGCCAATTTGACACCGATAGTACATGTTTTGCCCCGCATGGTGGGATCCAAAATCATGTAACGCTCCACCGTGGCCTTGATGAGGGCGGCATATTTATCGACCTCCCCCCGGGCTGCCGCCGATGCAGCCTGACTGCGGGCATTGGCCTCCGCCGCCATCTGTGCCTGCATCTGGGCCTCCAGTTGCGCCTGCAGTTTGGCCTCCTCGGCCGCCTTGCGTTTGCGCTCGGCCTCGGCTTTCGCCTTCTTGTCGGCTTCTTCCTTCGCTTTCTTCTCCGCGTCAGCTTTTGCCTTCTTGGCCGCCTCTTCCTTGGCTTTCTTGTCGGCTTCGGCCTTGGCTTTCTTCTCGGCTTCCGCCTTGGCCTTCTTGTCCGCCTCGGCTTTGGCTTTCTTCTCGGCCTCCGCCTTGGCCTTCTTGTCCGCCTCGGCCTTGGCTTTCTTCTCGGCCTCGGCCTTGGCCAGCTTCTCCTGGGCCTCTTTCTGTTCTTGTTCCTTTTTCTTCTTCAGCGCCAGCGCCTTGCTCTCGGCTTCGGCGGCCTTGCGCTCGGCTTCTGCCTGCTGGGCCTTCTGTTCTGCCAGCTTGCGAGCCTGCTCCGCCTGCTCGGCCCGTTCCTCGGCCTGTTTCTGCTCGGCTTGCTTCTTCTGTTTCTCGGCTTCGGCCTTGCGGGTCGCCTCTTCGGCCTCCTTGCGCTTGACCTCGGCGATGCGCAGCCGTTCCTGCTCCAGCTCCCGGGCCTGCTTGGCCTGATCTATCTCGGCCTTCACCGCCGGCTTGTTCTGTTGCTGGGCCTGCTGTTGCTGGATCTTCGCGGCCTGTTCGGCAAGAAACTCGTCATCCAGCATCACCGCATTGACTATCTGGGCCGAGGAGGCAGGCCGCTTGGGCTTGCTGAAGTCGACACCGACCAGCAGTATGATGCCGATGATCAGGTGCAGCAGCAGCGAGACGATGAGATAACCGGAAATACCACGCTTCACATCCATCTCCGTCAGTTCACCGGATCCGTCATCAGACCGACCTGGGGCACGCCCGCCTTCTTCAGGGCGACCATCAGCAGGATCACCTCTTCGTAACGCACGGACTTGTCACCGGCCACCACCACGGGGGCATTCTGGTTGACCGCGAGATAGCCCATGGCCTGCTCTGTGATGAATTGCTGCATCGCCTCGGGGGAGCCAGGGGGCACGGGCTCATCGTCCGCCTCCCCCGCCTTGATCACATACTCGCCTTCGGTGTTGACGCTGACGATGAAGGGGGGCTTGGCATCCTCGGGCAGCTGCTCGGACTCCGCCTGGGGCAGATCCACCTTGACCCCTTGGGTGATCACGGGCGTCACCGCCATGAAGATGATGAGCAGCACCAGCATGACGTCGATATAAGGCACCACGTTGATCTCGGCCACCTTCTTGCGCCGGATCCGCTGATAGGTTTGCATTACTGGTCACCCTGCTGCTGCGCGATCTGACGGTTCAGTATGGTGGTGAACTCGTCCATGAAGTTGGCGTAGGCGTTCTCAAGCCGTTCTACCTTGTTGGAGAAACGGTTGTAGAAGATAACCGCCGGGATGGCGGCAAACAGCCCCATGGCGGTGGCGATCAGCGCCTCGGCGATGCCGGGTGCCACCATCTGCAGGGTCGCCTGCTGCACCTGACCCAGGGCGATAAAGGCGTTCATGATGCCCCAGACGGTGCCGAACAAACCGATATAGGGGCTGATGGAGCCCACGGTCGCCAACACCGGCAGGTTGGATTCCAGATCGTCTACCGCACGGGAGAGGGAGACCCGCATGGCACGGTATGTACCGTCCATCACCGCATCTTGGCCACGGGCACCGGCCTTGAGCAGGCGGGCGTACTCCTTGAAGCCGGAGTAGAAGATGTCTTCCATGCCTTCGATGTCATCGCGGCGGGCGGAGGACTCCTGATAGAGACGATTGAGATCCACACCGGACCAGAATCTGTCCTCGAATTGCTCGGATGCCAGGTTGGCCGCCTTGATCACCTTGGCGCGCTGGATGATCAGCGCCCAGGAGACGACGGACATGCCCATCAGGGTCAACATGACCAGTTTGACCAACAGGCTGGCTTGCCAGAACAGACCAATAAACGAAATTTCAGCGTGCACTTAACAGCACTCCCTTCACATTTTCAGGTATTGCAACAGGTTTCATCATCGGGTGGCTGACACAGGCTATCTGTACCATGGCCTGGGTGATCAGCCGCCCATCAGCCGCCAGTATCCGCTGCGAGAAGCGCATGGAGGCGCGTTTCACTTCGGTCACTTGCGTCATTACGGTCAGTAATTCGTTGAAGCGGGCCGCCGAACGAAAATCGATCTCGGTCCGGCTCACCACGAAGGCGATGCCAAGATCGAGCAGCAGGTCCTGCTCTATGCCGCCGGCGCGCAAAAACTCGGTGCGGGCCCGCTCCATAAACTTGAGATAATTGGCGTTGTAGACGATGCCCCCGGCGTCTGTGTCTTCGTAGTAGACCCGTACCGGAAACTCAGTAACTTCCCCCATAACAATCTGTGATCCATTCGACAGTCTGATGGGGGGCTATCATAGCGCAGGGGTGCATAGGAAAGAAGCAGGGGGAGACAGGGAAATCCTGTCTCCCCCCGTTTTTATGGCAGGAAGTAAGTGTGTGTCAGCCAGAGCCCATAGAGCAGGCTTGGCCAGGCCAGCCAGGGGCAGAACAAGAGTCTGCCAATCAGGCTGCGGGGATGGAATCCCAGGCCGTGCATCACGCCGCAACTGACCGCCCACATCAGCCAGGGCGCGACCCAGTGGCCGTGCTCGCTGGTGTTGGCTGCGACCAGATTGGGCGCCTGCAAGATGGCGACGGCCAGCAGGGCCGCCGCCAGCAACATCAGCCCCTGCCACGGCTGGCGCTCCAGGGGAGCGGCCAGCCGGGCGAGCCTGTCACTTGTCTTCATCTATCTGGCGATCCAGGTTCTCGGTGTGCTCCAGCCAGAGCGCATTGATGATGCCAAACGCACAAGCCAGCAGCAGACCCAGGATCCAGGTGAAATACCACATATCAGGGCACCTTCTTAGTAGAGCGATTGTTGGTTGTCTTCGATGTGCTGGTTACTCACCCGGCCGAACATCTTGATGTAGGTCCAGATGGTATAAGCCAGCACGGTCGGCACGAAGACGACGGCGACGACCGTCATCACCTTGAGGGTGTTGAACGATGCGGTGGAATCCCACATGGTCAGGCTCTGGGACGGCGCCAGGCTCGAAGGCATCACGAACGGGAACATGGAGAAACCCGCGGTCAGTATGATGCCGGCGATGGCCAGGGAGGAGAACAGGAACGCAACCCACCCCTTGTCCAGCTTGGCCGCCACCGCGGTCAGCAGGCACATCACCAGACCCAGCACGGGAGCGGCGATCATCCAGGGGTAGAGGTCGTAGTTGTTCATCCAGGCACCTGACTGCACCACCACTTCCTTGTGAAGGGGGTTGGTGACGGCATCGGTGGCGACGGAGCCCACGATCACATAGCCATCCATGCCGCTCACCCAGACACCGGCCAGGGCGAACAGCACCAGGGTCAGCAGGGAGAAGATCATGGCGGCGGTGCGGGAGCGGGCCAGCACTTCCCCTTCGGTCTTCATCATCAGCCAGGTGGCGCCCTGGGTCACTATCATGAACAGGCTCACCAGACCGGCCAGCAGGCCGAACGGGTTGAGCAGGCCGAAGAAGTTGCCGTGATAGGTCATCATCAGGAACTGGTTGAAGTCAAACGGTACACCCTGCAGCAGGTTGCCGAAGGCCACCCCGAAGATGACGGGGGGAATGGCGCTACCGGCAAACAGAGCCCAGTCCCAGTTGGAGCGCCACTTGGCGTCTTCCTGCAGGGAGCGGTACTTGAAGCCGACCGGGCGGAAGAAGAGCGCCATCAGGGTCAGGATCATGGCGATGTAGAAGCCGGAGAAGGCCGCCGCATAGACCATGGGCCAGGCGGCGAACAGGGCCCCGCCCGCCGTCACCAGCCACACCTGGTTGCCTTCCCAGTGCGGGCCCATGGTGTTGAGCATCACCCGACGCTCCACATCCTTCTTGCCGACGAAGGGGAGCAGGGCGCCCACCCCCATATCGAAACCGTCGGTGATGGCGAAGCCGATCAGCAGCACGCCGACCAGTACCCACCAGACCAGACGCAACATTTCGTAATCAAACATGGGTTACTCTCCTTATGCCTTGCTCTGTTCGAAGTGGTACTTGCCCGTCTTCAGGCTGCTTGGGCCCAGACGCGCATACTTGAACATCAGGTACATCTCGATGATCAGCAGCACCGTGTAGAACAGGAAGATCCCGATCAGAGAGAACCAGATCTCGGACGCAGGGATGTTGGATGCGGAGACGTAGGTCGGCAGCACTTCCGCTATGGTCCAGGGCTGACGGCCATACTCGGCGACGAACCAGCCTGCCTCGATGGCGATCCAGGGCAGCGGTATGCCCCACAGCAGCGCCTTGAGCAGCCACTTGCGCTCACCGATGCGGTGGCGGGTGCTGTCATAGAAGGCCAGACCGATCAGCACCAGCATCAGGATGCCGCAGGCGACCATGATGCGGAAGGCGAAGAACAGCGGCAGTACCTGCGGGATGGAGTCATCCACGGCGGCCTTGACCTGCTCGTCGGTGGCGTCGGTCACGTTCGGGGTGTAACGCTTGAGCAGCAGGCCATAACCCAGATCCTGTTTCACCTCGTCGAAACGGGCGCGGGTCTCGTCGGACTTGTCGCCGGATTGCAACTTGGTCAGCAGTTCGTAGGCGGTCATGCCGTTGCGCACCCGCAGTTCATGCTCGCTCTTGAGATCCTTGATGCCGGTGACCTGCTCGTCGAGGGAGCGGGTGGCGATGATACCGAGGGCATAAGGGATCTTGATGGCATAGTCGGTGCGCATCTCCTCCTGGTTCGGAATGCCGAACAGGGTGAAGGATGCCGGGGCCGGATGGGTATCCCACTCCGCCTCGATGGCCGCCAGTTTCACCTTCTGCACTTCCCCGGTCTCGTAGCCGGACTCGTCACCCAGTACCAGTACGGAGAGGATGGAGGCCATGCCGAACGCGGCCGCGATGGCGAAGGAGCGACGGGCGAAGGCCACATCACGATTCTTCAGCAGATAGTAGGAGGAGATGCCCAGCACGAACATGGCGCCCGTGGTATAGCCCGCCGCCACTGTGTGGACGAACTTGACCTGGGCAACCGGGTTGAACACCAGATCGGCGAAGCTCACCATCTCCATGCGCATGGATTCGAAGTTGAACTCGGCACCGACCGGGTTCTGCATCCAGCCGTTGGCAACCAGGATCCAGAGGGCGGAGAGGTTGGTCCCGAGCGCCATCAACCAGGTCGCCGCCAGGTGCTGACGCTTGGAGAGGCGATCCCAACCGAAGAAGAACATGCCGACGAAGGTAGATTCGAGGAAGAAGGCCATCAGCCCTTCGATGGCCAGCGGGGCCCCGAAGATGTCGCCGACGTAGTGGGAGTAGTAGGCCCAGTTGGTACCGAACTGAAACTCCATGGTCAGCCCGGTGGTCACCCCGAGGGCAAAGTTGATACCAAACAGCTTGCCCCAGAACTTGGTCATGTCCCGGTAGACAGGGTTGTTGGTCATCACATAGACAGACTCCATGATCGCCAGAATGAAGGCCATTCCGAGCGTCAGGGGCACAAACAGGAAGTGATAAAGGGCCGTCGCAGCGAATTGGAACCGCGATAGGTCTACCACATGCTCAGCAATCATGATGTTTCCTCACCGATTATTGGCACGGCTATTTTAGGTGTATTGAGAACAAGGCTTCCGTTGGAGCTTCCGAACCCACAGCGCACAGCGTCACTTAACAATCGCGTCGTTCGGTCACGACCAAAAATTAACAACAAGGCAATAACTGAGAACAAAAAAAAGCTAATGTTTAACAACTACAAAACAAGCAAGTCATAATTGTTCTCGCCCATGATGACCGCCGTTTTATATCATCTTTATTTGATTGAAATCAATGTAAAACCGGGGTCGATACATGCGTTTCAAAGGTATTTTTTCATTAGAAAGCCGTCAATTTCGAGAGCGAAATCACACTTTGAGAAAGATTTTAATTTATTGATTTAAATCAATTTTTTGAATTGGCACTGAGAAACACCTCTCATCTGAAAAATATAATGTCATCGACACCTGGCTTGATTTATCTCCGAAAGAGCACCTTGCTTGAAATTCACTGAAAAACCGATGAAAACGCATGTTCATGCTAAATGCCAAGCCTGGATTTTTAATTAAAAAAACTAATCCGAATAATGCAATTTTTCTTGTTTGCCCCCCCAGGTGGCAGCTCCTACAATGCGCCCCGCAGTGAGGGCAATCCCTTGGGCTCAGGCCGATCTACCAGGGTTACCGATGCGTGTTTAATGACCATATTGTACAGAGCAGAGAGACATCAAGATGAAAAAGTTTGTGACCAAGGCCATTCGCTACTACAAGCTTTCGTTCGTTCAGCTCTATCAAATGAACCGACTCTGAGTCTCGCGACGACTCACCGTTTTACTGTTTATACGGCCTGTGCCCAGACGCGCTTCTTGTCTGTGAACATCCACCCTGAATTGTCTTTTATGCCCACCGCGCCTGCGTGTGGGCTTTTTTTTGTCGACCATGAAAAAACCGCCCCAGGGGGCGGTTCTGTATCGAGTCTGCCGTTTCAGGCCTGTTCCGGTCGCTGCAGGCCGAAGTGGGCATAGGCTCGGGCGGTCGCCATCCTGCCTCTTGGAGTACGTTGCAGATAGCCCTGCTGGATCAGATAGGGCTCCAGCACGTCTTCGATGGTGTCCTTCTCTTCGCCGATGGCGGCGGCCAGATTGTCGAGCCCGACGGGCCCCCCCATGAACTTGTCAATCACAGCCAACAATAGCTTGCGGTCCATGAAGTCGAACCCCTCATTGTCCACGTCCAGCATGTCCATGGCACGGGCCGCAATGGGTCCATCAATGCGGCCATCGGATTTCACCTGGGCAAAATCCCGCACCCGTCTCAACAAGCGGTTGGCAATGCGCGGTGTTCCGCGGGAGCGGCGCGCCACCTCCAGGGCACCATCGTCGCTCATCTCCAGCCCCAGGCAGCGGGCGCTGCGCGCCACTATGTCGGTGAGATCCTTGACGTTGTAGAACTCGAGGCGCTGCACGATACCGAAACGGTCGCGCAGCGGGCTGGTGAGGGAGCCGGCCCGGGTGGTGGCGCCAATCAGGGTGAAAGGAGGGAGATCGAGCTTGATGGAACGGGCGGCAGGGCCCTCCCCTATCATGATGTCAAGCTGGTAATCCTCCATGGCCGGGTAGAGCACCTCCTCCACCACGGGGCTGAGACGGTGGATCTCGTCGATGAAGAGGACATCATTTGGCTCGAGGTTGGTGAGCAGGGCGGCGAGATCGCCGGCCTTCTCCAGCACGGGGCCCGAGGTGGTCTTGATGTTCACGCTCATCTCGTTGGCCACGATATTCGCGAGCGTGGTCTTGCCCAGGCCCGGTGGCCCGAAGATCAGCAGGTGATCCAGTGCCTCGCCGCGCTGGCGGGCCGCCTCGATGAAGATCTCCATCTGGGCACAGACATGGTCCTGCCCGGTGTAATCGGCCAGCTTTCTGGGGCGGATCGCCCTGTCGATGACCTCATCTTCACGGGCGGCCGAGGCCGAGATGAGGCGGTCAGCTTCTATCATCACTTACCTCACACCAGGCTACGCAGGGACTCGCGGATGATGGCTTCCACCGACATGCCCTCCTTGGCGACCTTGCCGACGATCTGGCTCGCCTGCTGGGGCTTGTAGCCGAGGGCGACCAGGGCGCTGGCCGCCTCTTCGCTGGCATCCGGGGCCCGCAGGCTGCTCTCCTGGGCGGGCAGGCTGATGGCTGCCGGCGAGAAGAGATCGTGACTGACCCAGCCCTTGAGCCTGTCTTTCATCTCCACCACCAGCCGCTCGGCGGTCTTCTTGCCCACCCCGGGCAGCTTGATCAGGGAGCTTATCTCCTCACGCTCGACACTCATCACGAACTGGCTGGCGGTCATGCCGGAGAGGATGGCCAGCGCCAGCTTGGGGCCGACGCCGTTGGTCTTGATCAGCTCGCGAAACAGCGCCCGCTCCTGCTTGTGGTTGAAGCCATAGAGCAACTGGGCATCCTCGCGCACCACGAAGTGGGTCTGGATGGTCGCCTCCTTGCCGAGTTCGGGCAGGTCATAGAAGCAGCTCATGGGCATCTGCACCTCATAGCCCACGCCTCCCACCTCGAGCAAGACCTCGGGGGGATTCTTCTCAATCACAATGCCTCTCAAGCGACCGATCACGGCTTATCTCCTCAACCAACACGACTAGCAATAAAGTGGCTCCTAGCATAAAGAATAACTGGATAAGTATCCAGCATCCGCCTGCGCCCCACCGGCGCAGCCATCCAGGATTGCCAGCGGCCCGCCATGGCAAGTCCAACCTCCCCCCGGACCTGCGCCTTCATTCATTTGCATTCAAATGGTCCAAAAATGAAATCCATTTGGAACTTGATCTATTCCCCATGCCGACTAGTCTGAACTCGCCAGCGAGATCTAAATGAGGCTTATTGGTTTTATTCCACCTTTGTCATACGTGTCACAGCGCAAGGAGAACAAGATGGCTAATGGACAAATCACCTTTTGGGAAGGCAATGGCGCAACGCAGGATCAGGTCGGCAATACCCTCAGTGGCGGGACTAGCTACAACATCAACTGCAAGAGCGGGGACTATGGCTTCAGCAACGATGAGGCTCGCTCCCTGAAGCTGGAGGGTATCCCCGGCATCACGCTCATCAAGGTCTACGACAGCCCGTCGGCCAGCACCGACGATGACTGGGCCCAGATCCTGGTCAAGGGACCCATCACCGACTCCGTCATCGTCAGCAGTTTCAACAGCAGCGCCAACCTGGATGGCGGCAACGTGGTCGTCACCAGCCATTACCATAATGGTCTGGATGGCAAGGTGTCGAAGATCATGATCGACTATCTCGGCTGATCCCCCCAGCACCAGGAAAGGGTGGCTCACCGCCGCCCTTTCCCCTCCAGCGACCCCCGCCGCCGAACATTCGCAGCGCTCCGACCCCGACGCTTGCCTGACCACAAAATTTAGCCCTTGGGCCCCGGGGCCCGCCCTGTTAAAATTCCGCCCTTGCATATATCCAGGGCCCAGCGGCCCGTCTCACGTTAAGGTTCATCGCGATGCGCACCAGCCAATATCTGCTTTCTACCCTCAAGGAAACCCCGTCCGACGCCGAGGTTGTCAGCCATCAGCTGATGCTGCGCGCCGGCATGATCCGTAAACTGGCCTCCGGCATGTATGCCTGGCTGCCATCCGGCCTGCGGGTACTGAAGAAGATCGAGAACATAGTTCGCGAAGAGATGAACAAGGCGGGCGCCATCGAAGTCTCCATGCCGGTGGTGCAACCGGCCGAGCTGTGGCAGGAATCCGGCCGCTGGGATGATTACGGCCCCGAGCTGTGCCGCCTGACCGACCGCCACAACCGTCCCTTCGTGCTGGGCCCGACCCACGAAGAGGTGATCACCGCCCTGGTCCGTTACGAGGTGAACAGCTACAAGCAGCTGCCGCTGAATCTGTACCAGATCCAGACCAAGTTCCGCGACGAGGTGCGTCCCCGTTTCGGCGTGATGCGCGGCCGCGAGTTCCTGATGAAGGATGCCTACTCCTTCCACATCGACAAGGCCTCCCTGATCGAGACCTACGAGAAGATGCACGCCGCCTACTGCGCCGCCTTCACCCGCATGGGCCTGAACTTCCGTCCGGTGCAGGCCGATACCGGCTCCATCGGCGGTACCGGCTCCCACGAATTCCAGGTGCTGGCCGAGAGCGGTGAGGATCTCATCGCCTTCTCCGATACATCCGATTACGCCGCCAACATCGAGATGGCCGAAGCGCTGGCACCGGCCGGTGAGCGCGCCGCTGCCACCGCAGCCCTGACCAAGGTTGCCACCCCGGCCGTCCACACCATCGATGAAGTGGCCGCCTTCCTGAGCGTGGCGCCGAGCGCCATCGCCAAGACCCTGCTGGTACTGGCCGAAGCGGACGAGCACGGCAAGCAGGCCGTCATCGCCCTGGTGCTGCGTGGCGACCACGAGCTGAACGAAATCAAGGCCGAGAAGCTGGCTGGCGTTGCCAACCCGCTCACCTTCGCCAATGACGAGCAGATCAAGGCTGCCGCCGGTTGCGATGCCGGCTCCATCGGCCCGGTCGGCTTTGCCGGTCGCATCATCGTCGATCGCAGCGCCGCCCACCTGGCAGACTTCGTCTGCGGCGCCAACGAGACCGGCTTCCACCTGACCGGTGCCAACTGGGATCGCGACATCGCCACCTATGAGGTTGCCGACCTGCGCAACGTGGTGGAAGGCGACCCGAGCCCGTGCGGCCAGGGCAAGCTGCTGCTCAAGCGCGGCATCGAAGTGGGCCACATCTTCCAGCTGGGTACCAAGTACTCCGAAGCCATGAAGGCGAACGTGCTCAACGAAGGCGGCAAGTCCGTCACCATGGAGATGGGTTGCTACGGCATCGGCGTCTCCCGCCTGGTGGCGGCCGCCATCGAGCAGAACAACGACCAGTACGGCATCATCTGGCCGGACGCCATCGCCCCGTTCGAAGTGGCCATCGTCCCCATGAACATGCACAAGTCCGTGCGCGTCGCCGAGCTGGCCGAGCAGTTCTACGCCGAGCTCAAAGCCGCCGGTGTGGACGTGCTGTTCGACGACCGTAAAGAGCGTCCGGGCGTGATGTTCGCCGACATGGAGCTGCTGGGGGTGCCCCACGGCATCGTCATCGGCGAGCGCGGCATGGACAACGGCGTGGTCGAATACAAGTGCCGCCGCACCGGCGAGAAGCAGGAAGTGGCCATCAGCGACATGGTCGCCCTGCTCAAGAGCAAGCTGGGTCGTTAATCCCGCCCCTTGCCGACATAAAAAAGCGCGCCGATTGGCGCGCTTTTTGTTTGTCTGACTTTCTTATCTGGCTTTTTCATCTGACAAGGGGTTGCCAGGGAATGAGCCGGGGTTGCCTAGTCGTTGCGGCCGATGAAGAGATCGGTCACGTGGCAACTGCTCCTCGCCTCCAGGGCATCGAGCATGTAGGCGGCAGCATCCTCCGGGGTCATGAAACGGCTCGGATCCACGTGATCCGAGTTGTCCCAGAACTCGCTGCGGATCCCGCTCGGATACAGGTTCACCAGCCGCAGGGGCGAGCCCTTGAGCTCGGCGCGCAAGGACTCGAGAAAGCCGCGCATCCCCCACTTGGAGGCGCAGTAGAGGCTCTCGTTGGCCTTGCCCACCTGGGCGGCGGAGGAGAGCACATTGGCCAGCACCCCGCCCCGCTCGCCGATGAGGCGCACCGTCTGCTGGGCCACCAGTATGGTGGAGACCAGATTGCTCTCCACTACCCGGCGCACCTGCTCGGCGGTATAGACACCGACCGGGCCGAACTCGCCGACACCGGCACAGTGGATCACCAGGTCCGGCAAGCCGCCCCACTGGACGGCGGCGGCGAAGGCTACCTCCACCTCTTCGTGATGGGCCAGATCGGCGGCGATGCCGATCACCCCCTGGCCGAGCCTGGCTTCCATCTCCTGCAACTTCTGGTAGCGGCGCCCCATCATGGCCACCCTGTGGCCACGGGCAACCAGACCGCAGGTCAGGGCGCGGCCCAGACCCGAACCCGCTCCAGTGACTATGATGCTACCCATCCCCTCATCCTTTCCCTATCAGAAGGTGAATTCTGCACCCGCAAACCAGCCATCGACCCGCTGATCGACACGGTCAAAGTCCATGTCGACCTGACGCCAGCCGGCGCGCAGCTTGAGCGGCAGGGAGGAGAACTTGTACGCCCCGCCCAGACGGTAATCATAGTTGTCGGCATCCTGCACCCGGGCATCGCCGAAGGCGGAGAAGCCGGTGCCCGGAATGCGCAGCTCGGTGCCGGCATAGGCCATCAGCACGTCTTCGTGGTAGGAGTCATTGACGGTGTTGAAGTCCCCTTCGTAACGACGGCCGGTCAGACCCAGGTCAATCTGGAACAGGTCGTTGTTGAACAGGCGGTAGTACAGGCTCAGATCATAGGCCTGCAGCTCGTTGTCGAAGGCGCCGCCGCTGGTGCTGAGATCGGAGATCTCGAACTTGGCGTTGGGCAGCAATATGATGCCGTGCTCCAGCTGCAGGTAACCGCTCCAGTTGTAGTTGTCGTCAAAACCGTCCCGGGTCCCGACATCATCGACACGACCGCTGCCCTGGGCATTCCAGATATCGGTGCCGGCGGCGAAGCGCCAGTCATCGGCGGCCATGGCAGAGGTGCTCATCAGGGCCAGCAGAGAAGCGGCCAACAGGGTCTTTTTCATCATTAAACTCCAGAGAATGCGGGATGAGACCCGCATTTTACCGCGCCAGCCGCCAATACCTAGCAAGATTATCTATAACGCGACCGGTTCTGTCCCTGATCAGTGCGCCATGCCGGCCATGGGTTCGACCGGCTTCACCGGCAGACTCAGGCCGAGGGCCTGGCCGTTGTCCAGGCTCAGGGTCAGGGGGAAGGGGGTGCCCTGGGAGAGTTCACGCACATCGAACAGCATGATGTGCAGGCTGCCGGGTTTGAGTACCGCCTCCCCCTTGGCCGGGATCTCGATGCTCTCGACCTGACGCATCCGCATAACGCCATTCTCGTGCAGGTGGGTATGCAGCTCGGCGCGCGCCACCTCGGGGGAGCTGACGCCGGTGAGCCGGACCGGGGCATCCCCATCATTTTTCAGCACCATGAAGGCCGCCGTGTTGGGGGTGCCAGGGGGCAGCAGGCGCACATAACCATCGACGGCCTCCACCTTGGCCAGGGCGGGGGCGGCCAGTCCCAGGGCCAGCAGGGAATAAAACGCTCGTTTAAACATGGGGGAAATCCTTTTATGATGTTGTCAAACGAAGCAAAGCTTACCCGCAAGGCAAGCTTTTGGCAGCCCCTGACAACAAGGATTCAGACATGGCCCCCACAATTCTGGTCGAGCAGCAGGATGGCCTGCTCACCCTGACCCTCAACCGGCCGCACAAGCGCAACGCCCTCAACACCGAGATGTACCAGGCCCTCACCACGGCGCTGCGAGGGGCCGCCGAGGAGCAGAGCGTCCATGCGCTGCTCATTCAGGGGCAGCAGGCCTGCTTCACCGCCGGCAATGATCTGGCCGACTTTATGGGCAAGACGGGGCTGGATCCCGACGACCCCATCCTGCAATTTCTGCATACCCTGGCCGACTTCCCGAAACCGGTGATCGCCGCGGTCGGCGGCGCTGCGGTCGGCATCGGCACCACGCTGCTGCTGCACTGCGATCTGGTCTATCTGGCGGACAATGCCAGGCTGCAACTGCCCTTCGTCGAGCTGGGGCTGGTGCCGGAGTTCGCCTCCAGCCTGCTGCTGCCCCGCGCCGTTGGCCACCTCAAGGCCAGCGAGTTGCTGCTGCTGGCGGAGGCCATCGACGCCGGGGAGGCGCTGCGCCTCGGGCTGGCCAACCGGGTGCTGGCTGCGGATGAACTGCTCCCCTTTGCCCGGGCACAGGGCTTGACCCTGGCGGCCAAACCACCCAAGGCGCTGCAAAGGAGCAAGGCCCTGCTCAAACAGGAACTCAAGCAGGCGGTGCATTTTGTCATCGACACCGAGGCCCGCGCCTTCTCCCTCGCCCTGCAAGGAGAAGAGGCCCAGGCGCGCATCGCCCGCAAGCTCGGGCGCTAGTTGAGGCGAAAGCGGCCGATCAGCTCGCAGCCCTGCACCTTGTCCTGCACCTGGATAAGCCTGGCTATCTCGGGATTGGGGTGGCGCTTCAGGAAGGCGAGCAGGGCGGCGCGGCAGCAGCCCAGCTCGCTGATGAGGGACTCGCACTCCCGGTTCGGGCACTGGGGCACCAGGGCGGTCACCAGCTCGGCGGCCAGCTTGAGGTAACGCAACTCATAGCTGGGCTCCTCCATGGCGCGCCAGAAATCGGCCAGGCGATGGCAGGTGGCGACGCGCATGGTGGCCAGCTCCTCGAGATCGATGACAGTCGCCTGGGGGACCAGCCCCTCGCCATCGATGACGGCGGCCTGTGACGGCGCCTCCCGGGGGGCCGATATGGTGCCGAGCGCCTGCTGATAGAGGCAGACGGCCGAGCCCAGGGCGCCCTGGCTCAGGGCGCGCTCGGCTTCGATCATGTAACGCTGCCAGTGGGCCTGGGTCTGATCCTGCCGGGGGGATGTCTGTGCCATACGCTACCTCCTTCACCTGATACTGGGCTCTCCATGAGAGCCTAAATGAGAATGAATATCAAGCCGACAGAGAGTGCAGGATCTCTGCGCCTTGTCGCCCCCGTCACACTCTTTCGTCGGCATCGTCCCCTCTGCTCCCGCCAGGGGGTAAGATGACGGCAACCTAAGGAAGGGCATGATGAACAATGGAAGTCGGGGCCTGCTGATCGGCCTCTGGGTCACCTTGATGGTGGTGGTCGCCTTCACGGCACGTCAGTGGGGGCTGGAGAGCCTGCGCCAGCAGGCCAGGATAGACAACGAGCGCCTGGCGGGTCGCCTGCTGATCGAGCTCGACAAGTACCGCCGCCTGCCGGCCCTCATCGCAACCCGCACCGAGTTGCAGCAGGCGCTGCTGCAGCAATTCCCCCCCTATCGGCTCCACCCCCTGCTGGAGCAGTACAACGAGATCCTGGGCACGGATGCCATCTATCTCATGACGGACAAGGGGGAGGTGATCTCCGCCAGCAACTGGCGCCAGTCCGACAGCTTCGTCGGGGACAACTACCACTTTCGCCCCTATTTCCGCCAGGCGATGCAGGGCAAGCCCGGCAGCTACTTCGCCCTCGGCCAGCGCTCGGGGCGGCGGGGCTACTACTTCTCCTATCCGGTGCAGGATGGCGATCGCCGCCTCGGCGTCGTGGTGGTCAAGGTGGCGCTCTCCCTCATCGACGAGCGCTGGACCAGCAACAGCCTCGACTACCTGCTGACCGACGAATACGGGGTCGTCTTCTTCGCCTCCAGGGGCGAGTGGCTCTATCGCCCCCTGGTCGCCCTGGACGAGCCGACCCGCCAGATCCTGGCCGAGGAGCGCAAGTATGGCGACAAGCTGGACCCTCCCCTGAGCGATCTCCCCTCCCTCGGCCTGCTGCGCAGCCAGGACGAGTGGCACTGGGGTCAGGGTTATCTGTTCACTGGCACCGCCATGCCGAGCGCAGGCTGGTATCTCTATACCCTGGAGCCCCTCCATGACTTGCGCCCCATCATTGCCAAGGCCCTGGCCAGCTTCGCCCTCTTCTCCCTGCTGGTACTGATGATCTGGCTCTACTGGCGTCAGGTGATGCTCGGCCGCGCCCGTCTCGCCCGCCTCAACAACCGGCTGGAGCACAAGGTGAGCCAGCGTACCCGGGCCCTCTCCACCAGCAATCAGGAGCTGATCGCCACCATAGACAAGTACCGCCAGACCCAGCGCGAGCTGGTCGATACCCAGGAGCAGCTGGTGCAGACCGCCAAGCTGGCCCTGCTCGGCGAGATGTCTGCCAGCATCAACCATGAACTCAACCAACCCCTGGCCGCCATGCGGGCCTATGGCGAGAATGCGTTGCAGCTGCTCGACAGGGGCCGCATCGACAGCTGTCGCGACAACCTGGTGCAGATCAACGGCCTCAACCATCACATGAGCGAGCTGGTGGCCCGCTTCAAGGTATTCGCACGCAAGGGGGAGCAGACCCTGCAGGCGGTGGCGCTGCAACCCGTGGTCCACGCCAGCTTGGCCCTGCTCCACAGCCAGATGCTCAAGCAGGGGCTGCTGGTGGAAACCCGGTTGCCGACCGACCCCCTCTATGTCCATGCCGATGCGGTGCAACTGGAGCAGGTGCTGGTCAATCTGCTGCACAACGCCCTGCAGGCCTGCGCCGGCATGACGCCACCCCGGGTCTGGCTGGAAGTGGAGCGCGAAGGCGATCGGGTGACCATCGCCGTCATCGACAACGGCCCGGGCCTGGCCGTCGAGGCCAGGCAGCTGTTCGCCCCCTTCTACACCACCAAGTCCAAGGGGCTCGGGCTCGGGCTCACCATCTCCCAACGTATCATCACCGCCTTCGGCGGCCAGCTGACGGCGAGCAATGACCCGGAGCTTGGCGGCGCCCGCTTCACCATCAGCCTGCCCGAGGCCCGGCCCGACCTGAGACATAGCCCATGAGCCGCCGCGCCCGCGCCAAGGTGCGCCCGACCATGCCCGCCCGATCGAGGAGAACCCCATGAACCAAGTCATGCTGATCGACGATGAACACCATCTGCGCCTCTCCCTCGGTCAGACCCTGGAGCTGGCCCAGTGGCAGGTCACCACCTTCGCCAGCGCCGCAGAGGCCCTGCCCCACATCAGCCCCCAGTGGCCCGGCATCATCATCAGCGACATCAACATGCCCGGCATGAACGGCATCGCCCTGCTCGAGGAGGCCATGGGCCGCGACGCCGAGCTGCCGGTGATCCTGCTCACGGGGCATGGCGACATCTCCACCGCGGTACAGGCCATGCGCCTGGGGGCCTATGACTTCATCGAGAAGCCGTTTGGTACTGAGCAGCTGCTGGAGGTGGTGCGCCGGGCCTGTGACAAGCGGCGCCTGGTGCTGGAGAACCGGGAGCTGCGCAGCGAACTGGAGGCCCAGAGCGGGCCTGGACCGCGCCTGCTCGGTGCCCACCCGGCCATCAAGCGGCTGCGCCAGCTCCTCACCCACATCAAGGATGCCCCCGCCGACGTGCTGATCATGGGGGAGACGGGGAGCGGCAAGGAGCTGGTCGCCCGCTTCCTGCACGACCATTCGGTGCGCGCCACCGAGCCCTTCGTCGCCATCAACTGCGGCGCCGTGCCCGAGACCATGATGGAGAGCGAACTGTTCGGCTTCGAGGCCGGCGCCTTCACCGGAGCCCAGAAGCGCCGGGTAGGCAAGATCGCCTGGGCAGACAGGGGCACCCTCTTTCTCGACGAGATAGAGAGCATGCCGATGGCGCTGCAGATCAAGCTGCTGCGGGTGCTGGAAGACAGAAAGGTCGAGCCCCTCGGTACCAATCACCCCATCCCCCTGGACATACGGGTGCTGGCGGCCAGTAAGGTGGATCTGAAGACCCTGGTCGAGCAGGGCGCCTTTCGCGCCGACCTCTATTACCGGCTCAATGTGGTGCGGGTGGATATCCCCCCATTGCGGGAGCGCAAGGAGGACGTGCCCCTCCTGTTCGAAAACTTCCTGCGGGTGGCGGCGACCCGCTATCAGCTGGCGCCCCCCAGGATCGGGGCCGAGCAGCGGGCCTGGCTGCTGGCCCGCGACTGGCCGGGCAATGTGCGCGAGCTGCGCAACCTGGCCGAACGCTGCGTGCTGCTGGGGGAAGAGGGGGCCTTCGCCGACCTCAGCCTGGGGCGCGAGGCCCTGACCCTGGCCGAGCAGGTGGATCGCTTCGAGCGGATACTGCTGACCGACACCCTGAGCCAGCACAGGGGCCGACTCAAGGAGGTGCAGGAGACTCTAGGGCTGCCGCGCAAGACCCTCTACGACAAGATGCGCAAGTACGGCCTCGACAAGCAGGACTACAAGCTCGGCGAGGAGGGGGCGGACTAGCCCGCTCTGGTGCCACCCGCCAACGCCCCCCATGGGGGGAAGATCACCCGGCCCTGGGCACGGATGGGGGGATTTCCCCCCTTTTTCCCGGGCAGCCACCCTCCCCCATCCCTCCCGAACGCCCGCAGTTAATGAAATGTTGATCTATTGTGAAATCTGGCATGCAAGTTGCGATGCTAGGTAGCAATGACCTGCACTCACACACAAGGAAGAGAGACATGACATTTCACATCCGCACCCTGACCGCCGCCCTCACCCTGGCGCTCGGCCTCTCCTCGGCCGTCGCCGCCCCCATCGAGCTCAAGTTCTCCCACGTGGTGGCGGAGAACACCCCCAAGGGCCAGATGGCGACCCACTTCAAGCAGCTGGTGGATGAGCGCCTCCAGGGTCAGGTGGAGGTCAAGGTCTACCCCAACTCCCAGCTGTTCGGCGATGGCAAGGAGCTGGAGGCCATGCTGCTTGGCGACGTACAGATGATCGCCCCCTCCCTCTCCAAGTTCCAGAAGTACACGGATCAGCTGCAGATCTTCGACTTGCCCTTCCTGTTCAATGACATGGCCGCAGTCGACCGATTCCAGCAGGGCAAGGAGGGGCAGGCCATGCTGGGCTCCCTCGAGAAGTACGGTCTGGTAGGCCTGGGCTATCTGCACAACGGCATGAAGCAGATCTCCGCCAGCAATCCCCTCAAGACCCCGGCGGACGCCAAGGGCAAGAAGTTCCGCATCCAGACCTCAGACGTGCTGGCCGCCCAGTTCGAGGCCATCCATGCCGTGCCGGTGAAGAAGCCCTTCGCCGAGGTGTTCACCCTGCTCCAGACCAAGGCCATCGACGGCCAGGAGAACACCTGGTCCAACATTTACTCCCAGAAGTTCTTCGAGGTGCAGCCCTATATCACCGAAAGCAACCACGGGGTGCTGGATTACCTGATCGTCACCAACGCCGAGTTCTGGAACGGCCTGCCGGATGGGGTCCGCAGCGAGCTGAAAAAAGCGCTGGATGAGTCGGTCGCCTACGGCAACAAGATTGCCGCCGAGAAAGACAGCGAGGACAAGGCCGCCATCTTCGCCTCCGGCAAGAGCCAGCTGGTTACCCTGACCGACGCCGAACGCAACCAGTGGGTCGAGGCGATGAAGCCGGTCTGGCAGCAATTCGAGGGGGCCATCGGCAAGGAGCTCCTCGACGCCGCCGTCGCCGCCAACCAGCCCTAAGCCAGCCAGCGGCGCCCGACGTCTGGGCGCCGCCCGGAGGATCCCATGAAAAAATTCGTCTATCAGCTGGAGGAGGCCATCATAGGCCTGCTCCTGGTCAGCACCACCCTGCTGGTCTTCATCGAAGTGGTGATGCGCTTCTTCTTCGATACCGGCCTGCTCTGGGCCCAGGAGCTGACCCTCAACCTCTGCGCCTGGATGGTGCTGTTCGGCGCCTCCTGGGGGGTGCGGGTCGGCGCCCATATCGGCGTGGATGCCTTCATCAAGGTGCTGCCCGCCCATTGGCAGCGCCGCCTGACCCTGCTGGCCGTGGGCCTGTGCCTGGTCTACTGCGGCTTCTATTTCTACGGTGCCTGGATCTACCTGGCCAAGCTCAAGATGATCGGCATCGAGATGGAGGATCTGCCCATCCCCCGCTGGCAAGCCATGAGCATACTGCCCATCGGCCTGGCCCTGCTGTTCGTCCGCTTCCTCGGGGTCGGCGTCATGGTGTGGCGCGGCCAGATGCAGGGCTTCGCCCTCGCCGATGAAGCCAGGGAGAGCATGCACCTCATCGACCACGGCCCGGATCAGAAGGTATAACCACAATGGCAACACTGACCCTCTTTACCCTGCTGATCCTCTCCATGTTGCTCGGCATGCCCATCGCGGTGGCCCTCGGCCTCTCCAGCGTCACCACCATACTGCTCTTCTCCAACGACTCCCTCGCCTCCCTGGCGCTCAAGCTGTTCGAGGCCACATCGGAGCACTACACCCTGCTCGCCATCCCCTTCTTCGTGCTGTCGTCCGCCTTTCTGTCGACCGGCGGCGTGGCCAAGCGGATCATCAACTTCGCCATGGACTCCGTCGGTCACATCCGTGGCGGCCTCGCCATGGCCTCCGTCATGGCCTGCATGCTGTTCGCCGCCGTGTGCGGCTCCAGCCCGGCGACCGTGGCCGCCATCGGCAGCATCGTCATCGCCGGCATGGTGCGATCCGGCTATCCCCAGGCCTTCGCCGCCGGGGTGATCGCCAACGCGGGCACCCTGGGGATCCTGATCCCCCCCTCCATCGTCATGCTGGTCTATGCGGCGGCGACCGAGGTCTCGGCATCCCGCATGTTCATGGCCGGCTTCCTGCCGGGACTCATGATGGGGGGCCTCATCATGGTGGTCATCTATGTGGTGGCCCGCATCAAGGGGCTGCCGAGCCAGCCCTTCCCGGGGCTCATCACCCTGCTTGGCAGCGGTGGCAAGGCACTCGGCGGCCTCTTTCTCATCATACTGGTGCTGGGATCCATCTACGGGGGCATTGCCAGCCCCACCGAGGCGGCGGCGGTGGCGGCGGTCTACGCCTTCTTCATCGCCGTCTACGGCTATCGCGACATAGGTCCCCTCAAGGGGGTAGCCTGGCGCAACCAGGGGGAGTCCCTGCTCGCCGCCAGCCTGCGCAACCTGGTGCTGCTGCCCCTCTCCCTGCTCAGGTCCCCCTTCGACCGCGAGGTGGGCCATGTGGTGCGCGACGCCGCCAAGGTGAGCATCATGCTGCTGTTCATCATCAGCAACGCCATGCTGTTCGCCCACGTGCTCACCTCGGAGCGGATCCCCCATGCCATCGCCGAGGCCATCATCGCCTGGGGCCTGCCCGCCTGGGGCTTCCTCATCGTGGTGAACATACTGCTGCTGCTGGCGGGCAACTTCATGGAGCCTTCGGCCATCGTGCTGATCATGGCCCCCATCCTGTTCCCCATCGCCACCCAGCTGGGCATAGATCCCATCCACCTGGGGATCATCATGGTGATCAACATGGAGATAGGCATGCTGACCCCGCCGGTGGGGCTCAACCTGTTCGTGACCGCCGGGATCACGGGCCAGAGCATGGGCTGGGTGATCCGCGCCTGCCTGCCCTGGGTCGGCTTCCTGCTGCTGTTTCTCATGCTCATCACCTATGTGCCCCAGATCACCCTGTTCCTGCCTGAATACCTGGATGGCCCCAGTCTGGCGCTGCCCTGACCGGTACGCTGTCCGTCGACCAATGCAAAGCGCCACCCCTGGGGTGGCGCTTTCCATGGCGATCAGGGCGCGCCCTGGCAACCACGGCGGTCAAGGCCCCTTGCTGCGGCACTGCTTGCCGGGATAACCGGGCAGATCCCGGGCCGCCTGGGTGCAGGCGAGTCGCTTGGCCTGCTGCAGGCGCGCCGTCAGGTTCTCCCGGGTCACCGGCAGCCACTGCATCTGCTGGCCCAGCCAGCTGGCCCAGGCAAACTCGACGAAGTAGACCTGCTTGTTCTTCTGGAAATAGCCGGCATCCTGCAACAGGCCCGCCAGGGTGCGGTAGGGGTAATCGGGCAGGGCGCCGATGCGGCCTGGCAACTGCCGGGGCGTGATGGGCCGGCCCCGCTCGTCCTTGAGCCAGGCCCAGTGGTTGTTCTGCATCTGGCTCCAGAATTGGTGCTCGTCCTGCAAACGGGCGATCACCTTGACCCTGGCCTCCCTGACCCCGGTCTGCCACAGGGCCGTGGTGAGATGATGCCGGTCCACCAGCCAGTAGCCGCCATCCGGGGCGATGACGACCGGGATCTCCTTCTTCTTCATGTAGGCATCGAGCCGCTGTTCATCCTTGCCCGCCAGCTTGCGCGCCGTCTCGTCTACCTGCAGCTGGCCTATGCCCGCCTGGGTCGGCTGCAGCGCGGCAATCGCCACCTGGCACCAGCTCCCCACCCGGGTCTCGGGCCGACACGGCTCCAGCCCCCAGGCCCCCTGACTCAACAACCCCAGCATCAACCACCATAGTTTCATTCGATCCCCTCAACCGATCCCGTTCACACCCAGATAAAAAGGGTCCGTGCCAGCCCGGGTCGGCGCTGGCGGTCTGACCAGCAATGGGGATATCATGTTTTCCCACCGGCAGGCGAGCACTTGTCGCCGACTTTTCTCCCCGCTTCACATTAAGGATCTGACCATGACAGGATGGCGCCCCTTGCTGTTACTGCTGGCCATGGGCGCTGCCCAGGCCGCCGATGTTCCGCCCGATGCCAGACTCGCCGCCGAGCAGACGGTGGTGCGCCATCTCAAGGATGAGCCCAGCAGCCTGAGCCCCCTCAAGCTGGTCGGCCTGCCCGAGTTGCAGGTGGTGCGGGATCTGTTCGAGGGGCTGCTGACCCAGGGCCCGGATGGCAGCGTGCAACCCGGGGTCGCCCTGTCATGGCACAGTGACGACAACCAGCACTTTCGCTTCCAGTTGCGCCAGGATGCCGCCTGGTCAAACGGAGATCCGGTCACGGCCCACGATTTCGTCCATGGCTGGCGCCGGCTGGTCGACCCCAAAGAGGGGGCCACCTTCGCCTGGTTCGCCCAGCTCGCCCATTTCGAGAACGTGGACAGGATAGTGGCCGGCGAGCTGAGCCCTGAGCGGCTCGGGGTCGAGGCCATCGATGACCACACCCTCGAGGTCAGCCTCTCCCAGCCGGTGCCCTATTTTCTCAACCTGCTGACCCACCCCAGCCTCTCGCCCCTGCACCGGGCCAGCATGGCGCAACACGGCCAGCAGTGGACCCAGCCCGGCAAGCTGGTCGGCAATGGCGCCTTCATGCTGGCGGACCGGGTCGTCAACGAGCGGCTCGATCTGGTGCCCAATCCCCACTACTGGGACAGGGCCCACACCGTGCTGACCAGGGTCACCTTCCTGCCCATCAACCAGGAGAGCGCGGCCACCCAGCGCTATCTGGCGGGGGACATAGACATCACCGAATCCTTCCCCAAGGAGCAATACGCCAGGCTGATCAAGCAGATCCCGGGCGAGGTCCATACGCCGGAGCAGCTGGGCACCTACTACTACGCCTTCAACACCCGTCAGCCTCCCCTCGACGACGTGCGGGTGCGCAAGGCGCTCTCCTATGCCATCGACCGGCGGCTCATCGCCGACAAGGTGCTGGGCACGGGGGAGAAACCCGCCTACCACTTCACCCCGGACGTGACCGCCCACTTCAGCCCCAAGCCCAATCCGCTCTCGACCCTGAGCCAGGAGGCGCTCGATGCCCAGGCCAGACAGCTGCTGGCCGAGGCCGGCTATGGTCCCCAGCGCCCCCTCACCCTGACCCTGCTCTACAACACGGCTGAGGTACACAAGAAACTGGCCCTGGCCGTGGCCAGCATGTGGAAACAGAAGCTGGGCGCCCGGGTCGAACTCACCAATCAGGAGTGGAAGAGCTATCTCGACAACCGCCAGAGCGGCCAGTTCCAGGTGATCCGCTCCTCCTGGGTGGCCGACTACAACGACCCCTCCGCCTTCCTCGAACTGTGGCGCAGCAGCAACGGCGGCAACATGGCCCGCTTCGCGAACCCGGGCTACGACGCCCTGCTGGATCAGGCCTCCCGCGACACCAGCCAGGCCAGTCGCGGCCAGCTGTTCGATCGGGCCGAAGCCCTGCTGCAGGAGCAGGCCCCGATAGCCCCCCTCTACCAGTACACCAATGCCAGGCTGATCAAGCCCTGGCTCAAGGGTTACCCCATCAACAATCCGGAAGACGTGGCCTACAGCCGCCAGCTCTATCTGCTCGCCCACTGAGCCAGCCCCAGGTGACCGCCGGGTCGCGGTCACCTGCCCCAACAGAAATGGCGTCATTTTTGTCCTGTACCCGGCGGCCATTACGCCATAAAATAGCCGTTAATCAGCCACTTACTAACAATCCACTCAACGAACATGCCTCGATTTCTCCTCCTGACCCTGCTGCTCAGTCCGCTCACTCACGCCGCGTCCCCCCCTCCCCGGGAAGATCAGTGCCGTCAGGCCTTCTTGCAATGGATGCTGGATCAGCAGCAGGTGTTCAGCGATCGCAAGGCGAGCAAGCAGGATCGCCGCCAGGCGGAGCGCGCCATCGATCTGGTGCGGGCCGAATATGAGAAGGAGGAGAGCTTCTGCCAGAGCATGGCCCTGGCCCGGCAGAAGCTGGGGGCCGATCCCCGCTTCAAGCCAAGGCGCGGCGAGATCCACGACTTCACGCCGGATCAGGGCTGAGCCCCTGCTGCCAGGGGGACCTCTCTGGCAACAAAAAGCCCCGCATCAGGCGGGGCATTTTGTCGAGACAGGGTCATAGACCCCGAGTCCGATACCGGACGGGATCAGACCACGGCTTCGCCGTGATGCTCGGGCACCTTGGCCATGGCGTCCAGCACCACCTGGATACCGGCCCCCGGCTTGCAGGCGTTTTCGCTCAGGTGACGGCGCCAGGCGCGGGCCCCCGGCATGTTCTGGAACAGCCCCAGCATGTGGCGGGTCACGTGGGAGAGGTAGTTGCCCTTGGCCAGCTCCTGCTCCAGGTAGGGCAGCATCATGCGCACCACCTCGTGGCGGCTCGGCACCGCCCCCTGCTGGCCGAACACCCGGTTGTCCACCTGGGCCAGGATATAGGGATTCTGGTAGGCTTCGCGCCCCATCATCACACCATCCACATGTTGCAGATGCTCCAGCGTCTGCTCCAGGCTGGTGACACCGCCGTTGAGGGCGATGGTCAGCTCGGGGTAATCCTGCTTGACCCGGTAGACCCGTGGATAGTCCAGCGGCGGGATCTCGCGGTTCTCCCGGGGGCTCAGGCCGCTGAGCCAGGCCTTGCGGGCATGGACGATGAAGGTATCGCAACCGGCATCGCGCACCTGCTCGATGAAGGCCTGCAAGAATTCGTAGGAGTCCTGATCGTCGATGCCGATCCGGGTCTTGACGGTCACCGGAATGGCCACCACGTCGCGCATCGCCTTGATGCAGTCGGCCACCAGGGCGGGCTCCCCCATCAGGCAGGCGCCGAAACGGCCGTTCTGGACCCGATCCGACGGGCAGCCCACGTTGAGGTTGATCTCGTCATAGCCCCGCTCCTCGGCCAGCCTGGCGCAGCGGGCCAGATCCGCCGGGTTGCTGCCCCCCAGTTGCAGGGCGATGGGGTGCTCCTGCTCGCTGTAGCCCAGATAATCTCCCTTGCCGTGGATGATGGCGCCCGTGGTGACCATCTCGGTATAGAGCAGGGTCTGACGGCTCATCAAACGGTGAAAGTAACGGCAATGCCGATCGGTCCAGTCCAGCATGGGGGCGATGGAGAAGCGCTGCGCCTGCATAAAGATCATCCGGGTGGCTATGGGAGGGGGCGGATATTAGCACAAGGGACGCCGCGCCCAGAAAATGAATTTTGACGCCGCGCCAAGAGAGGCCCTATGTTAGTATCCGCAGACGATACAGGCCATTTGCGTGATCATGAATCAAGACCAATTGCTACAAGCCGCCGAGCGCCTCTGCCAACAGCGCGGCATTCGCTTCACCCCGACCCGGCGCCAGGTATTTCGCCTGCTGGCTGCCCATGGCAATGCCATCAGCGCCTACGATCTGCTGGCCCAGTTGCAGAAGACCGAGGCCAGCGCCAAGCCGCCGACCGTCTATCGCGCCCTCGATTTTCTGCTCGAGCAGGGGTTTGCCCACAAGGTGGAGTCCCTCAACGCCTTCATCTTCTGCTGTCACTTCGACCATGCTCATCCCATGCAGCTGCTGATCTGCGATCGCTGCGGCGACGTGGTCGAGCTCCATGACGATGCCATCGACCACGCATTCTCCGAGCAGGCCCGTCTGCACGGCTTTACCATTACCAACAAGACCATAGAGGCTCATGGACAGTGCGTCCGCTGCGCGCCTCCCGTAGGAAGTCAACATGAAGGCTGATTTTGTCAATCCGTTCCTGCTCTCCCTGCTCAACGTGCTGTCCACCATGGCCCAGCTCGAGCTGACCCCGGGCAAGCCCAAGCGCAAACTCGACGAGCTGGCCCGTGGCGATGTCTCCGGTCTCATCGGCATGGTCGGCCCCCAGACACGGGGTTCTCTCTCCATCAGCTTCGAGAAGGGGCTGGCACTGGAGATCATGCGCCGCATGCTGGGGGAGGCGCCGACCACCATCAACGAGGAGGTCACCGACATGGTGGGGGAGATCACCAACATGGTCACCGGCGGCGCCAAGCGCATGCTGGGGGAGAAGGGCTATGAGTTCGACATGGCGACCCCCGTCATCGTCTCGGGGCCCAATCACACCATTACTCACAAGGCGGATGGCAGCAAGATCATGATGCCGTTCGACTCTGAGTACGGCCGGGCCACCATCGAAATCTGCTTCGAGTAACGGCCATGTGGCGCCTGCTGAAGTGGTGTCTCGTCGGGCTTGTCCTGCTGCTGATCGGCTCCGACATCGAGCTGAGCACCTCCCTCTATCGCTACCAGGACAACAAGGTGGAGATCGCCTTCCCCCGCTGGGAGAGCCAGCATCCCTGGGCCACCTTCTCCTGGCACGCAGGCGAGAGCCGGTTCCACTGGTACGGTCTGGCGGGCAAGCCCGTCGCCGAGCCGCTCTGAGCGCGCACGGTTGACAGCGAGAGGCCGGCCCATGCCGGCCTCTCTCTTATCTAAGTCCCCCGCCCTCCCTCGCCTCTCCCCAGATGGGGATGGCCGTACCAAAGGGTTTGACATCTGGTTGTTCGTTATATAGAACGT
>NZ_CDBT01000063.1:282489-284169 GCF_000819765.1 Aeromonas bivalvium | reverse complement strand
ACGTTCTATATAACGAACAGGAAACCATCATGGATAAACCCCTTCTCGATACCCTGGGGCGCCACCTCCAGGCGTTGCGACTGGCCCGCGGC
Source organism: Aeromonas bivalvium (assembly GCF_000819765.1). GTDB lineage: Bacteria > Pseudomonadota > Gammaproteobacteria > Enterobacterales > Aeromonadaceae > Aeromonas > Aeromonas bivalvium. The sequence goes on along the minus strand of NZ_CDBT01000063.1, from coordinate 284,077 downwards.
CTGTCTCTCTCCCAACTGGCCCAGGATGCCGGCATCGCCAAGTCGAATCTGTCGCGCCTGGAGCAGGGGTGCGGCAACCCCACCCTGGATACCGTCTGGCGCATCGCCATTCAGCTCAACGTGCCGTTCGGCAACCTGGTGGCCCCCATCTGCGCCCCCGTCTTCGACGACGGCATGCAGGTCAGGCTGATCGATCAGGGCACGGATGACCCCCATGTGGATGTCTACTGGATGTCCTGCGCCCCCCACGCACAGCGACGCGCCGAGCCCCATTCACCAGGATCGTCCGAATCCATCACCATCATCAGCGGCCAGCTTGAGGTGGGCACGGAAGGGCACACCAGGCGGCTGAATCCGGGGGAGAGCCACACCTTCCCCGCCGATCAGCCCCATCTCTATCGCGCCGGGGAGACCTGGGTCACCCTGCTGGTCACCATCGTCTACGCAAGCAAGGGGAACGCCCCATGACCCAGACAACCAAGACCACAGGCCAACGCCTCTTCGTCATGGGGCTGCTCGAGGCGGTGCCCCTGCTGGGGGGCTATATCCCGGTCGCCGTCTCCTTCGGCCTGATCGCCATCCAGGCTGGCTTCAGCCCCTGGGAAGCCGTGATCGTCTCCACCCTCATCTATGCCGGGGCATCCCAGTTCCTGTTCGTGGCCATGGTGGCCTCGGGGGCGCCTCTCTGGCTGGTAGTGGTCATGACACTGCTGATCAATGCCCGCCACCTGGTCTATGGACCGAATCTGGCCCCCTATCTGCCCCGCAGCCGATGGTGGCCCTGGCTGATGCACGGCCTCACGGATCAGATCTTCGCCCTGGCCCACACCCGCCTGCCGCAGCTGGCACCGGCAGAGCGCCTGGGCTGGTTCACGGGGGCCATGCTGCTCGCCTGGGCCAGCTGGATTGGGGGCACCGCACTCGGGGCCATCGCGGGCGGTGAGCTGACGGCGCGCTGGCCCCTGCTCGGCGAGGTGATGCCCTTCGCACTGCCGGCCCTGTTCCTGGTGCTGCTGGCGCCACGCTTTACCTCACGCCAGTGGTCCCTGACCCTGGGCAGCGCCATCCTTGGAGCCATGGTGCTCAAGATGATGGGCTTTGCCAATGCGGCCATTCCCCTGGCGGCCATTTGCGGTGCCATCCTCTTCTACCTGATGGAAGCCAACTCGAAGACGGGAGAAACACAACATGGATAGCGCCCTCTGGCTCGCCATGCTCGCCGCGGCGGCGGGCACCTTCTTGCTGCGGATGCTGCCCCTGCTCTGGATGCAGCGACACCTGGATCGCCGCGACAATCAGGAGACGGTGGAGCAGATGCCGGTCTGGCTCAGGGTGCTGGGTCCGGCCATGATAGCGGCCATGTTCGGCGTCTCCGTGGTCCCCGCCAGCCTCACCCTCACCTCCTGGCTGGCCACCCTGCTCGGAGGGGCGCTGACCCTGGCGGTCTGGTATCGCACCCGCTCCCTGGGCTGGCCCGTGTTTGCCGGTGTGGCCATGTACGGCGTCGTCGAGATAGTCGCCAGCCTCACTCGATAGCAGAAAGGTGCAACAGAGCCCTTGACCAGATCACCAATAAAAAGAGCCAGCA
>NZ_CDBT01000063.1:0-282304 GCF_000819765.1 Aeromonas bivalvium | reverse complement strand
TGCTGGCTCTTTTTATTGGGGAAGCGGGTCGGGATCAGGCGGTCGCGTCGCTCACCTGGCCCGCGTTGCCGCGCACCATGACGCCCAGGCCACAGGCCACCAGGGTCGGCAGCAACCAGGCCAATCCCTTGTCAAACAGCGGCAGGAAGGCGAAGGCATCCATCTTCATGCCGGCAGCGCCCAGACCATCCAGGCAACCGAACAGGAAGGCCACGGCCAGCACCAGACGGAACGTCAGGCGGGGACGACCGAAATACCCCTTCAGGAAGGTGACCAGCACCAGGGCGACCGCGACCGGGTAGATGGCAACCAGCACAGGGATGGAGAGGCTGATCAGCTGGCTCAGACCCACGTTGGCTACCAGAGCGCAGGCGGCACCCAGGATCACCACTAGCTTGCGATACGCCATGCCGGTGAGGTTGTGGAAGAAGTCGGCACAGGCGGAGATCAGACCCACGGCGGTGGTGAAGCAGGCCAGGGTGATGATGGCCGCCAGGATGAACTGGCCCGGTTGACCGAACAGGCTCAGCACATAGGCGCTGACGATGGCGCCACCATTGCTGGTATCGGTCGCCACACCGGCGGCAGAGTTGCCCAGCTGGAACAGGGAGATGTAGACCACGGCCAGACCGATGGCGGAGATCACGCCCGCGATGGCCAGATACTTGAACTGGCTCTGGTAGTCATTGATGCCCTTCTTGCGCAGGATATCGACGATCAGGGCGCCAAACATCAGGGAGGCCAGGGTATCCATGGTGTTGTACCCCTCGAGGATCCCCTTGATGAAGGCATCATTCTGGTAGTCGGCCACTGCGACAGGCATGGTGCCCTGGGGCGCCACGAACACACCGATGGCCAGCACCAGCAGCAACAGCATCAGCACCGGGGTCAGCAACTTGCCGATGGCATCCATCAGACGACCCTGATTGAGGGAGACCAGGATGGCAGCACCGAAGAAGACCAGGGTGTAGATCAGCAGGCCCTGGGCACCCATCTCGCCCAGGAAGGGCTTGAGACCCATCTCGTAGGCCACCAGGCCGGTACGGGGGGCGGCGAAGGCCGGGCCTATGATGATATAGATGGCGACAGCCAGCGCACTGGCGATGCCGACGGGCAGCAGCTTGGTCATGCCGGCCCAGCCGTTACCCGCCTTGGCGACGGCCAGTATGGTGATGAGCGGCAGACCCACGGCGGTGACCAGGAAGCCAAACATGGCCAGGGTCATGTTCTCGCCAGCGAGGAAACCCGCCAGGGGCGGGAAGATGATGTTGCCGGCGCCCAGATAGAAGGCGAAGGTCATAAAGCCCAATCCGAGCACATCAGATAATGTCAGTGATTTCGTCAAGTTCAACCTCGTCTGTCTTGTAAACTATTGCTTGTTATAGTTTTTTATTGGTCATCGCCCCGGAAACTCACCGGGTAAAAAAAAGGAGCCCCGCGCGTTTTTTCATCACGACCAGTGGTTTTGGCTGGTCTTGGGCGGGTGCTCATTTAAGTGCCAGCATAATGATGTGAAAAAATAGTTCAAGACGAAATTTACATCTTCAAATAGAAGGGGGCGGTCAGTTGGATATATCTGTTGGAATAGCCACCATCAGCAGAATGGATCACAATTTCACCCCGCTCACACCTGTTTAATTCTCTGCCTAGCAGCAGTAAAACACGATTTGCCGCTTTTCCGGATTTGGTGATAACAGCTGTATAACAAAGTTCGTGCAGATCATAGTGCGGCAAACTGGATATTATTTCATCAGCCAGCGCCGTCGGCAGCACCAGGGCGACCCGTCCCCGAGGGGCGAGCAGACGATCACAGGCATCGAGCAAGTCCCGGCTGTCCAGGGAGCCCCGGTGGCGCGCCTGGGCCCTGGCGGGATCCTCGAACCCTTGCCCGGCACCGAAATAGGGCGGATTGGAGACGATGAGATCATAAGGCGGCGCCTCATGCTGCTGGATGGCTCCCCCCCTCATCTGCACCCGACTCGCCCAGGGCGACGCCGCCACGTTTTCCCGCGCCTGGGCCAGCGCCGCCGCCTCCAGCTCGACTCCCGTGATCTGGCAATCGGGGCCGCTGCGCTGCGCCAGCATCAGGGCGATGAGGCCACTGCCACTGCCGATGTCCAGCACCCGCCTGGCTCCCTCAACGGGCGCCCAGGCGCCGAGCAGTATGCCATCCGTGCCCACCTTCATGGCACAGCGGTCATGGTCGATATGAAACTGCTTGAAGGTAAAACCACGGCTTGGGCTCATCTGTTTCCCGCTCTGACGAAAAAGGGTCGGGGATTATAGCCAGTTCCCGCCGCCAGCCATAGGAGACGACGGCATAATCGCCTATAATCTGCCGTTTCCTTAATGACCGAGCATTGCCATGAGCCAATCCTTTGATGATTTCGACCTGAATCCAGCCCTCAACCGGGCCCTGGCCGAGATGGGGTTCACCCGTCCCACCACCATTCAACAGATGGTGCTTGAGCCCGCACTGGAGGGTCGTGACATCCTGGCTTCTGCGCCCACTGGCACCGGCAAGACGGCCGCCTTCCTGCTGCCGGCCATGCAGCATCTGCTGGATTTCCCGCGCCGCAAGCCGGGGCCGTGCCGCATGCTGATCCTCACCCCGACCCGCGAGCTGGCCCTGCAGATCACCGCCCATGCCAAGGCGCTGGCGGCGCACACCCATCTGAGCATCGAGACCATCATAGGCGGCGTCAGCCATGAAGAGCAGCTGCCGGCACTGACCAAGACCACGGACATTGTGGTCGCCACCCCGGGCCGCCTGCTGGAGTACATCGACAAGGAGGAGTTCGAGAGCCACGACATCGAGGTGCTGGTGCTGGATGAGGCGGATCGCATGCTGGACATGGGCTTCATCAAGGACGTGAACCGCATCGTGGCCGAGGCGCGTTACCGCAAGCACACCATGCTGTTCTCCGCCACCCTGGAGGGGGCGGGTCTGGAGAAATTTGCCAACGAGATCCTCAACGAGCCCGTCGAGCTGCATGCCGAGCCGCCCCGCAGCGAACGGCGCAAGATCACCCAGTGGATCCACCTGGCCGACGACGCCGCCCACAAGCTGGCGCTGCTGACCCATATCCTCAAGGATCCCGAGACCCAGAAGGCCATCGTCTTCGTTCGTACCCGCGAGCGGCTGGCCGAGCTCTCCGGCCAGTTGCAGGCGGCCGGTGTCTCCTGCGCCTGGATCCGTGGCGAGATGGAGCAGAGCAAGCGCATTGAGTCGATCCGCAAGTTCCACGAGGGTGAAGTGCCCTTCCTCATCGCCACCGACGTCGCCGCCCGCGGCATCGACCTGCCCAACGTCAGCCATGTCATCAACTACGACATGCCCTATGGCACCGATGTCTATGTGCATCGCATCGGTCGCACCGGTCGGGCCGGCAACCGTGGCTGTGCCATCAGCCTGGTGGAGGCCCACGACATGGCCATGGTGGCCAAGATAGAGCGCTACACCGAAGAGCGGCTCAAGCGTCGGGTCATCGACACCCTGCGTCCCAAGCACAAGGAAGCCCGGGTGCCGGTGAAGAAGAAAAAGCCGAAGGATGCCAAGAAGAAATCGGCGAAGAAGAAAAAGAAATAATCGCGCCTTCCGCGCGCTCATTCTGCCTGTGCACGGCCATCTTCGGATGGCCGTTTTCGTCTTCGCGTGCGGGATGAGGCAACTGTCTTTGTGGCAGAACGTGCCGACAACGGCGGCGAACAGGCAAGAAAAAGCCGACGTATTAACGTCGGCGAATAAAAAGTGCTTACAACAGAGGATTCACATATTAAGACCCGGGGGCCAGTGATTGGTTCCCTGCTATTTCAATTAATTTTCCGAGCGCTTGAACATCAGGGTGCCGTCGCCGGACTCCTCGGCCACGAACCGGTAGCCGCCGCTGTCGAAACCGGTCAGCTGCTCGACCCGGGTCAGGCGGTGCTTGATGATGTAGCGGGCCATCATGCCCCTCGCCTTCTTGGCGTAGAAGCTGATGATCTTGAACTGGCCGTTCTTCTCGTCCTTGAAGACCGGGGTGACGATCCTGCCCTTGAGCGCCTTGGGGCGCACCGATTTGAAATACTCGTCGGAAGCCAGGTTGATCAGCACGTCGTCCCCCTGGGCGGCCAGGGCGCGATTGAGCTGCTCCGTGATGATGTCGCCCCAGAACTGGTAGAGGTCCTTGCCCCGCTCGTTGTCGAGCCGGATCCCCATCTCGAGACGATAGGCCATCATCAGATCGAGGGGACGCAGCACCCCGTAGAGCCCGGACAGCATGCGCAGATGCGCCTGGGCGAAGTCAAAATCCCCCTCCTCGAAATCCTCGGCCGCAAGCCCGGTGTAGACATCCCCCTTGAAGGCCAGGATCGCCTGGCGGGCGTTGGCCGGGGAGAAATCGGGCTGCCACTCGGCAAAGCGGGCGGCATTGAGGCCGGAGAGCTTGTCGCTGATCTTCATCAGGCTGGCAATCTGGGCCGGGCTCAATTGCCGCGCTCGTTCAATCAGACGGGCGGAGTGATCCAGCAGTTCGGGTTGAGTGAAACGGGCGGTCGCCAGCGGCGACTCGAAATCCAGCGTCTTGGCCGGGGAAACCACAATCAGCATAACGATCCTATCTCAAGGGAGGGGCCGGCGGCCCCTATTCATCCACAGTCACGCCCTCCAGCGTACCAGAATCCAGGGGCCCCTTGCCGGACAACTTTATCTGCAGGCGCAGATCGTTGGCCGAATCCGCATGGGCCAGCGCCTCGGCAAGGCCGATGCGCCCCGCCATGAACAGCTGGAACAGGCCCTGATCGAAGGTCTGCATCCCCAGTTCAGGGGATCGGGTCATCACCTCCTTGAGGCGGTGCATCTCCCCCTTGCGGAGGATGTCGCTGATGATGGGGGTATTGAGCATCACCTCGAACACGGCGCAACGTCGCCCGCCATCGAGGGCCGGCACCAGTTGCTGGGCTATGATGCCCCTCAGGTTGCAGGAGAGATCGAACAGCAGCTGGCGGTGCTTCTCGGTCGGCACCAGGTGCAGGATGCGATCGATCGCCTGGTTGGCGTTGTTGGCATGGAGGGTGGCGAGGCACAGGTGCCCCGTCTCGGCAAACTGCAGGGCGAAGGCCATGGTCTCGGCGCTGCGGACCTCGCCGATGAGGATCACATCCGGCGCCTGACGCAGCGAGCTCTTGAGGGCGACATCGAATGAGGCCGTGTCTATTCCCACCTCCCGCTGGGTGATCAGGCTGCGACCGTGCCGGTGCACGAACTCCACCGGATCTTCCACTGTCAGTATGTGGCCTTCGCTGTGTTGATTGCGATAGCCAATCATGGCGGCCTGGGTGGTGGTTTTGCCGGTGCCGGTCGCCCCGACGAACAGCACCAGCCCCCGCTTGGCCATGCCTATCTCCTTGAGGATGTCGGGCAGGCCCAGCTCCTCGAAGGTGGGGATGCGGGTCTCTATCCGGCGCAGCACCATGCCGGGCAACGCCTGTTGCCAGAAGGCGCTGACCCGAAACCGGCCAAGGCCCGGCCTGTGGATGGCATAGTTCGCCTCCTGAGTCGCCATGAAGCGCGCGAGATGGTCCGGGCTCAGGGTCTCCCGGATCAGGGCCAGGGTCTGCTCCTCATCGAGCTGGGCCTCATCGATGGGCTGCAGCCGACCATCAACCTTGACCATGGGGCGACTGCCCACGGTGACGAACAGATCCGAACCTTGCCGTTCAACCAGTTGTGCCAACAGCGACTCGAGTGTCATACGCGCTCCTAGATAGAGTTGGGATCCACCGCCTTGGCCTTGGCATCCAGCGACGCCACCGTGCCGCGCCCCACCAGCTGCTTGAGGCTCTGATCCATGGTTTGCATGCCGTGCACCATCCCCGTCTGGATCACGGAGTAGAGCTGGGCCACCTTGTCTTCCCGGATGAGGTTGCGCACCGCCGGGATGCCCAGCATGATCTCGTGGGCCGCGACCCGGCCGCCGCCGATCCGCTTGAGCAGGGTCTGGGAGATGACGGCCCGCAGGGATTCGGACAGCATGGATCGCACCATGTCCTTCTCCGATCCGGGGAAGACATCGATGATCCTGTCTATGGTCTTGGCCGCCGACGAGGTGTGCAGGGTGCCGAATACCAGATGACCTGTCTCCGCCGCCGTCATGGCGAGGCGTATGGTCTCCAGATCGCGCATCTCCCCCACCAGTATGATGTCCGGATCCTCCCGCAGCGCCGAACGCAAGGCGTTGGCGAAGCTTCTGGTATCCCTGTGCACCTCCCGCTGGTTCACCAGGCAGCGCTTGTTCTCGTGCACGAACTCGATGGGATCTTCGATGGTGAGGATGTGGTGATGGAAATTCTCGTTGATGTAGTTGACCATGGCCGCCAGCGTGGTGGACTTGCCCGAGCCGGTCGGCCCGGTCACCAGCACCAGGCCGCGGGGATACTCGGCGATCTTCTGGAAGATCTCGGGAGCATCGAGATCCTCCAGGGTCAGCACTGTGCTCGGAATGGTGCGAAAGACGGCCCCGGCCCCCCGGGATTGCTGGAAGGCATTGACCCGAAAGCGCGCCATGTTGGGCACTTCGAACGAGAAGTCGACCTCCAGGTTCTCCTCCAGCTCCTTGCGTTGATGGTCGTTCATGATGTCGTAGATGAGGGCATGGACTTCTCGCTGATCCAGCGCCGGCAAATTGATCTTGCGCACCTCGCCATCAACCCGGATCATCGGTGGCACCCCGGCCGAGAGATGTAGATCCGAGGCGTTATGTTTTACACTAAAGGCCAATAACTCTGTGATATCCATAGACTTGTCATTCTCCCATCACAAGACAGTTAACGAAATATGAGCCAGATTCTGCAACAGCTGACAGGGGTCAGGGCACGCATGGAGCAGGCCGCCGCAGCGGCCGGACGAGACCCTGCCCACATCCGCCTGCTCGCGGTCAGCAAGACCAAACCCGTCGAGGCCATCCGTGACGCCTACCAGGCCGGGCAGCGCCGCTTCGGCGAATCCTATGCCCAGGAGGCCTGCGCCAAGATTGATGCCCTGCGCAGCCAGGGCGACTTCGCCGATATTGAATGGCACTTCATCGGTCCCCTGCAGTCCAACAAGTCCCGGCTGGTGGCAGAGCGGTTCGATTGGGTGCAAAGCGTCGATCGAGACAAGCTTGTCGAGCGCCTCGCCCGGCAGAGGCCGGCGCAACTTGCACCGCTAAATATCTGTCTGCAAATCAATATTAGTGGAGAGAGTAGCAAATCCGGCGCATCTGAATCAGAGATTTTCCGGCTGGCCCAGCTGGTCGCACAGTCGGATCGGCTGCGGCTGCGCGGCCTGATGGCCATCCCCCAGCACACCCAGGACCCGGACGTGCTGGGGCAACAGATGCAGAGCATGCAGGCTCTGTTCACCCGGCTTGCGCAACAATATCCCACGGTCGATACCCTCTCGATGGGCATGACGGAGGATCTGGAGGCCGCCATCTTGCATGGCAGTACCATGGTCCGGGTCGGCACCGCCATCTTCGGGGCCCGCGACTATTCATGAGGCACGCAGGCCACACACAGGCGTCGCCGCCCCCCCTGCGGGACGCAAGCGAACTCGACATACCCAGACATCATCAGCAGGAGAGCTTGATGCAACAGAGAAGTATTGCCTTCATCGGGGCGGGTAACATGAGCCGCAGCATCATAGCCGGCCTTCGCCAAGCGGGTTATCCGGCGGATCGGATCCTTGCCGCCAACCCTAGCCGCCCCAAGCTCGACGAGCTGGCGCAGCAATTTGGCATCGGCATCACCCAGGATAATGCGAAGGCCGCCAGGGCGAGCGAGGTCATAGTGCTGGCCGTCAAGCCCCAGCTGATGGCCACCATGCTGGCGCAGCTGGTGTCCGAGCTGGGTTCCCTTGAGGGCAAGCTGCTCATCTCCATCGCCGCCGGGATCCGGATCGAACGCCTGAGCGACATGGCCGGCGGCCACCCACGCATCATCCGCACCATGCCCAACACCCCTTCCCTGCTCGGCCTTGGTATGACGGGCCTCTATGCCCCCGCCGCCATCGATGCAGAGGACAGGCTGTACGCAGAGCAGCTGATGCAGTCCGTCGGCAAGACCCTCTGGGTCGAGCAGGAGGCCGGCATCAATGGCGTCATCGCGGCCGCCGGCAGCGCCCCAGCCTACTTCTTCCTGTTCATGCAGGCCATCGCCGAACAGGCAGAGGCCATGGGCTTCAGCCCGCAGCAGGCCAGGTTGCTGGTGCAACAGACCGCGCTGGGCGCCGCAGCCATGGTCGAGCAGAATCCCCAGCTGTCGCTGCAGGCCCTGCGCGAGCAGGTGACCAGCAAGGGAGGCACCACGGCCGAAGCCGTGCGCACCTTCCAGGAGCAGGGGCTGATGCCGCTCACCGCCCAGGCCATGCAGGCGGCCGTCGCTCGCGCCGCCGAGATGGAAACCCTTTTCTAAACCAGGAGTTCAGATGAACACTGCTTACTTTTTGATTAATACCGTCTTCGATCTCTACCTCATGGTGGTGCTGCTGCGCGTCTGGCTGCAGTGGGCCCGTGCCGATTTCTACAACCCCATGAGCCAGATGGTGGTCAAGCTGACCAATCCGCTGGTGGTGCCCCTGCGCCGGATCATTCCGGGTCTGGGGGGGCTGGATCTCGCCTCCGTGGTGCTGGCGCTGCTGATCGCCTTCGCCAAGCTGGCCCTGCTCAAGACCCTGAACGTCATGGTCGCCGACTGGCTGACCCTGAGCCTGTTCGCCCTGCTGACCGTGCTGAAGAAGGCCGGCTCCATGATCTTCTGGATCCTGCTGATCCGCGCCATCCTGAGCTGGGTGAGCCAGGGCCGCAACCCCATCGAGTACGTGATGCACCAGCTCACCGAACCCTTCCTCGCCCCCATCCGCCGCATACTGCCGGCACTGGGCGGCCTGGATCTTTCCGTGCTGGTCGCCTTTATCGGCCTGCAGGCCATAAACTATCTATTGGGTGATCTGTTTGGTCAGCTGTGGTGGATGATCTGATGGCGGCCGTCGCCTGGCAAAGCGATGTCCTGGTGCTGCACCTGGTCATCCAGCCCAAGGCGAGCCGGGATCAGATTGTCGGCCTGCATGGTGAGGAGCTGAAGGTCGCCATCACGGCGCCGCCGGTGGATGGGCAGGCCAATGCCCACCTCATCAGGTTTCTGGCCAAACAGTTCCGGGTCGCCAAGGGGCAGGTTCGCCTGTTGCGTGGCGAGCTCGGTCGCCACAAGACGGTGGCGATCGAGACGCCCAGACAGGTCCCGGCTGAAATAGCCGCCCTGCTTGCCACGACCCCAAGCTAATTCGATGAGAAGGATGACGCGATGAAAACAGCATGGGTTTTCCTGCTGACCCTGTTGATGACGCTGCCGCTGCGGGCGGAGCAGTCTCAAACCCTGGGCCCCTGGCAGGTGCACTATAACGCCTTCAACTCCAGCTTCCTGACCCCTGAGGTCGCCAAGGCCTACGGGCTGGAGCGCAGCCGCTACAACGGCATCCTCAACATTGCGGTGCAGGACAAGAGCGGCAAGGCACTGGCGGTGGGCATGACGGGGCAGGCGAAGAACCTGACCGGTACCCTGCGCACCCTCAGCTTCCAGCAGGTCAAGGAGGGAGACGCCATCTACTATCTGGCGGTGCTGCCCTATCGCAACGAGGATACCTATCAGTTCACCATCAACATCATGGCGGATGGCCGGCAGGAGACCCTCAAGTTTCAGCAGACCTTCTATGTGGATTGATCCTCGGGACTCCCATCAAAAAGGGGCATCATTTGATGCCCCTTTTTCTATCATGGCGGCGCCATCATGGCTCGGGATCGACAAACTGCAGCTCGGGGGCATGGGAGGTGAGCACATCGGCGCAATAATCCCAGGTCGAGATGCGGTAGTGCTGGATGTCATCGTCCAGATGCAGGCCATCGGATTCCTGATGAAACCAGCTGGCGAAGCGGGATGGAGTGATGAGCTGGATCTGCTCCTCGATGGCATGGCTATCCTTACCCTCCGCCAGATCGCAATCCTCCATCACCCGCACCGCCAGGATATGGCGAAAGTGCACGCGACACAGGATCTGGGGGGGCAAGTCTATGCTGCGGGCACGGCCGAGCACCACGGTCAGGGCATCGCTCCATACGTCCTGATGCAGCTCTGCCACCACCAGGCCAGGGGGAAGTTGACGGGACGGAGCCCAGGGGACGGCAACCTGCCGAATGGCGTTTTTCTGTTCCATCGTCTACCTCCACTACAGCAAGCTGTATAACTTGAGTGTATCCGAAACGAAAAGCGGTGACAGAAGGAAGAAAAAACCCGGCGGGCGCCGGGTTTTGGAAGATTACTTGACGGCGTCTTTGAGTGCCTTGCCGGCCACAAAGGAGGGCACGTTCGCGGCGGCAATCTGGATCTCTTTACCGGTTTGCGGGTTGCGACCGGTACGGCCAGCGCGATGGTTCACCTTGAAGGTGCCAAACCCTACCAACTGGACTGCATCACCTTCTTTCAGGCTCTGGGTGATACCATTGATGATCTCTTCCAGGGCCACTTTCGCCTGAGCCTTGCTCAGATCCGCTTTGGCGGCAATCGCATCGACAAGTTGAGCTTTGTTCATAACATTTCCTTTATGATCGGGCATTTAGCACTTGGTCACTCTATGCAAAAAAAAAGACTCAGGCAAAGGCTTTATCCCGAGGCCCGACTCAAATGCTGGGCTTTTCATCAAGAAGTGAGAAAAAAGTCACAGATCCAGCCAGGATGCGGCTTATTCTGACCGCAACCGCGCGAAAACAGCCCCTGTCATGGAAGGGACTTGTCACGCTCCCCCTGGATGAGGTAACAATATCCTTACAATACGAGGCCGAGCCAAGATCCCATTGCCTGATGGCCCTTGCTGTCGTCACTCAGGACGCCGGAGCCAGAATGCTCCCAGTCTATGCCCCACGGAGGGACTATGTTAACTGAACTGGAAAAGACCAAGCGCGCACTGACAGGAAAGCACAAGGCGATCGATGACTGGCTCGAGGCAAGGCAGGCCCTGCTGGTCGAGTACATCCGCCTCGCCGGGCTCAGCCCCTCCCGCAGCAAGCAGCAACGTTGCCTTCCCGGTTGTCCCGAACTGCAGCAGTTTTGCGAACAGCTGGTCGACTATGTCAGCGCCGGGCATTTCGAGATCTATCACCATGTGGTGAATGCCTTCGAACAGGCCAGTGGCGACAGCCTGGAGCTGGCCAAGCGCATCTACCCCCGTATCCGCAGCTGCACCGAATTTGCCCTCGAGTTCAATGACAAATACAGCGATGCCAGCGAAGAGCAGCTGTTGAGCCTGGATGAGGATCTCAACAAGCTGGGGCCAGTCCTGGAGGACAGATTCAAATACGAGGACAGGTTGATCAGCGCCCTGCATGTGGTCGAAACCCTGAGCGGTCAACCCGGTTGAGTGCAATCTTGGCACCAGCGCAACGTTCCGGGTTGGCGTCTGGGTTACACTCAGGGTCAGGATCTCCAAGCAGGACATGATGATGACAGAGCGCCGCCACTTCTCACGCATACTCTACGCCACCCTGGCCAGCCTGAGTCAGGGGGCCCAGAGCTGGACCACCCAGCTGGTCGATGTCTCCCTGCAGGGCGCCCTGCTGGTGCGCCCCACCGACTGGCACTCGGGGCAGGATCGGGACTATCGCCTGAGTTTCCGTCTGGCGGGCAGCGACATAGTGCTGACCATGGAGGTCGAGCTGAGCCATGAAGAGGGCGATCGCCTCGGTTTTTACTGCCATCACATGGATATCGACAGCGCCACTCACCTCAAGCGCATGATCGAACTCAATGTGGGGGACGAGGCCCTGCTGCACCGGGAGCTGGAACAGTTGCTGGCCGAGCACCTGGATCACCCCCATCCCTGACCGGCACGCCGGTTGCCGTCAGAAATGCAAAGAGGGCGCCGCGGCGCCCTCTCTCGTTTCTCCTGCACCCTCAGAGCGCCTCCAGGGCATCGGCCAGCTTCTTGACCGGCACCACCTCCATCCCCTCGATGGCATGCTTGGGGGCATTGGCATGGGGCACGATGGCGCGGCGAAAACCGTGTTTGACCGCCTCCTGCAGCCGCTCCTGACCGGAGGGCACGGGACGTATCTCGCCGGAGAGCCCCACCTCGCCGAACACCACCAGATCCTTGGGCAGTGCCTGATCGCGAAAGCTCGATACCATGGCCAGCAGCAGGGCCAGATCCGCGCTGGTCTCCTCGACCTTGACGCCGCCCACCACGTTGATGAACACATCCTGATCCGCCATCTGCAAGCCACCATGACGATGCAGCACCGCCAGCAGCATGGCGAGGCGGTTGTGATCCATGCCCACCGCCACCCGGCGCGGGTTGGAGAGCTGGGAGTAATCCACCAGCGCCTGCAACTCCACCAGCAGCGGCCGGGTGCCTTCCCAGATCACCATGACGATGGAGCCCGGCGCCTGCTCCTCGCCCCGGCTCAAGAAGATGGCCGAGGGATTGCTCACCTCCTTCATCCCCTGCCCCGTCATGGCAAACACCCCCAGCTCGTTGACGGCGCCGAAGCGGTTCTTGTGGGAACGCAGGGTGCGAAAGCGCGAGTCATGGCCGCCATCGAGCATGATGGAACAGTCGATGCAGTGTTCGAGCACCTTGGGGCCCGCCAGGGTGCCGTCCTTGGTGACATGGCCCACCATGAAGATGGCCACATGATTCTGCTTGGCGTAACGGGTGAGCAGGGCGGCCGCCTCGCGCACCTGGGAGACGGAGCCGGGCGCGGACTGCACGTCCGCCACATGCATCACCTGGATGGAGTCGATGACCATCAGCTGGGGCTGCTCCTGCTGGGCGATGAGACAGATCTGCTCGACACTGGTCTCGGACAGCATCCGCAGCTTGTCGGTGGGCAGGCCGAGGCGGTTGGCCCGCATCGCCACCTGCTGCAATGACTCCTCCCCGGTCACATAGAGGGTCTTCATCCGCTCCGCCAGGCCGCACATGGTCTGCAGCAGCAGGGTCGACTTGCCCGCCCCCGGGCTGCCGCCGATCAACACGGCCGAGCCCGGCACCACGCCGCCGCCGAGCACCCTGTCCAGCTCCTTGAAGCCGGAGGAGAAGCGGGGGATCTCTGTGGTCGCTATCTCGGCCAGGGTCTGCACCTGGCTGCCGACCGCGCCGGCATAGCCGCCATAACGTGCCCCCTTGCCCGGCGTGACGCTGCCAAGGCGCACCTCAGTGATGGTGTTCCACTCCTTGCACTCGCCGCACTGGCCCTGCCAGCGGCTGAAGGCGGCACCACACTCGGAGCAGACGTAAGCTGTTTTATTTTTGGCCATGGATAACTCGGGGACAGAATGAATGCCTGCTTGATATACTCGGTTCAGCCCGACAGATCAAACCCAGACTCGGAAAATTGACTTTCCGTAGCAGGAACTCATGGACTCAGCCCAGCCACACCCACTCATCGATCAACTCATCCCCCTGCAGCGAGAGGCCGATTTCGACGAGCTCTTCCTGCGCCTGACCGCCGAACAGAGCAGCAACACCCGTTTCCTGCTGAAGATGGAGCTGAACCGGC
Source organism: Aeromonas bivalvium (assembly GCF_000819765.1). GTDB lineage: Bacteria > Pseudomonadota > Gammaproteobacteria > Enterobacterales > Aeromonadaceae > Aeromonas > Aeromonas bivalvium. The sequence goes on along the minus strand of NZ_CDBT01000063.1, from coordinate 268,736 downwards.
GCGGCGCCGACTGCCGGCGCGTCATCGACATGCGCAGCGAGTGGCCCCAGGCCTGCCGGGTGTTCGAGTTTGCCGGCATCACCCACTTCATGCCCGATGAGGCGGTTGCCCAGTTCCAGTCCCACTGCTACCTCTATCGGGATCGCTACACCCTGGGGGTCTATGAGGCGATGCAGGCATGGCAGCGCCAGGCCGGCAACCGCGCCCTCTCCCCCCACCAGCCCGCGCCGGGCCAGCTGCGCCAGCTCGATGTCAACCTCATCACCTTCGCCAGCTATGTCGGCCGCAGCCAGGACAGGATGCACTTCAGCTCCCCTCTCGAGCTGCAGCTCGGCAGCGGCGAGCGCATCAGCGCCAAGAGCTCGGATCTCTCCACCGGCGGCATTCGCATCTCGGTGCCCTATCTGCCCCGCTTCGAGGAAGGCGACCAGGTGCTGGTGCACTTCCATGGTCTGGACAAGGAGGCCCCCCATCCCTGCCTCGGCCAGGGGATCGGCTACCGCATCCTCGGCCAGGAGAGTCGTGACGACAGGTACTGGCTGCGCCTGGTGCGCGAGGGGGAGAACGCCCCCTTCGATGCCCATCTCGCCCACTTCATCGAGAGCAACAAGGGACGCTATCGCGTCAGCGTGGATCACCTGCTGTCGGCGGCCATCATCAAGGGTTACGAGCAGTTCTTCCTGCCGCGCATGAGCGGCCTGCCGCTGTTTTTCAGCAAGGGGGAACCGGGGGAGGCCCCCAGGCTCGAGGTGGTGCTCAAGAGCGAGAACAACCTGCACCTGCTCGAATACTGGCGCGACGAGAAGAACCAGCCGACCCTGGCCGGGCTCTTCCCGCCGGCGCGCCTGCGCAAACTGCTGCCAGACAGTGACATCTGCCGCGAGACCCTGATTTACAGCTTCACCCACGCGGTGCGCAGCCACCTCTACTTCTTCTCGGCCAGCGCCGAGGAGCTGGCCGAGAGCGGATTGCACGCCCTCTTCTTTCAGGTCGCGGCCAAGCGGCCCAGCTTTCGGGTCTACAAGTTTTCCCTCGAAGCCTGCGCCCTGGCAGAGGCCGACATCAGCAGCCTGCCGACCCGGGAGCAGCTCCTGAGCCAGGACACCCTGCTGCGCGCCAGGCTGGACCGGCTCGGCTATGTCGGCCTGTTGCAGGAGATACCGAGCGAGACGATACGCGAGGAATACCTGACGCAGCCCCAGGTGCAGCACGACGCCAATGCCCTGCAACGCTTCGGCCACGACCTGGGCCCGGCCCCCTTCGAGGTGGAGACGCTGCACTATGTCCAGCTCAGGCGCGAGGCCCGCTACCTGCACAAGACGGCAATCGCCCTGCGCCTGGGGGAGCAGGCCTGGGTGGGCTGGACCCGCGACATCTCGGCCCACGGCATGCAGATCGAGCTGGAGGCCCCCTTCCCCGGCAACAAGGGGGATCTGGTCACCGTGGCCCTGCCCAAGCTGCAACCCCTCACCAAGCATCTGGATCTGCAGACCCTGCCCTACCGCCTGGTCAACTTCAACCAGAGCCGAACCGTGCTGCACCTGTGCATCGAAGGGGAACCGGAGCGACACACGGGGCGCCACTTCTTCAGCCTGCTGATCGAGAGCAACCGCAGCAAGCTCAAGACGGCCGAGGGGCTGCGCCGCTACCGTGGCCTGGCCCGGGCCCTGCGCAACATCTACAGCCATCATGTCTTCAGCACCCCCGTCTACATCAACAAGGGCAAGAACAGCATCAGACCCGCCACCCTGGCACAAGCGCCCCGGCCCCGCTCCCTCGCCCGCCTGTTGCAGGCCTGCGCCGACGCCCCCCGGCAGGCCAATCTCTATCCCCTGCTGCAGGGGGATCTGCTGCGCCAGCTGCTGCTGGAACCCCTGCGCACCCTGGCTCGGGAAGACTTGCCAAGGGAGGCCGAGATCTATGTCAGCTGGCAGCGGCTGGCCAACGGCGCCCCCCAGTTTCACAGCGTGGCGGCGGCCAGCCTGACGGACGTGGCGGCCAAGCGGGCCTTCATCGAGCAGGCCAGGGCCAAGGGGGAGTTCTATTCGGTGCAGCTTGGCCTGTCACGCACAGGGCGACCCGATACCAACTTCATCGCCAGCGAACTCGATTACATCGCCAAGTTCGCGATCCACAAGGCCAAGCGGCTGGAAGATGAGCTGTGGAGCGTAGTCGGCGTCGGCGAGCTGACCGACACCACCCAGGCCACCCTGCTGCGCCTCGGTCTGGGCCCGGCCAAGGGGTAGGGCCACCGCAGACGGACAACGAAGAGGGGCGGACATCAGTCCGCCCCTCTTCGTTCGTTGGGTTGCCAGGCTCAGGGAGCGCTCGGCTGTTGCAGCCAGGACAGGATAGCGGGGAAGTGATCCTCGGCGGCCTGGGGCGCCGTCAGCATGTTGATGTGGTCATAGTCGAGGCGGTTGCCGTTGTCGCGCCCAAGCCGGGTGTGACGGGCGAGCGACCCCATCTCGGCGCCGAAGCGGCGCACGTCGGTCGGGTGACCCAGCACCTTGTCGGCCTTGGCCGAGATCATCCACAAGGGGGGCCAGTTGACCCGGCTCGCCGCCTCGTCATAGGCAAAGCCGTCATGGGGATCCTGCCAGGGGCCGCATTTCACCCAAGGGATCGTCTCCTCCAGGTAGCGCAGCGGCTCGTCATCGGCCCCCAGCTTCAGACGCCGCGCCGCCAGAAAACCCCGACGGCGTGCCAGCCAGGGGGCGAGCCGGTTCCAGATCAGATCCACCTTGAACCAGCGCTCCGGGCCGTGAACCGAGATCCCCCGCTTGCTGCCAAAAAACAGCAGGCTCGCCACCCCGGCGGCGAGGGCGGGAAAGCGCACCAGGGTCGATGCCATCAGCACCCCGCCCCAGGAGTGCGCCATCCAGTGCACCTTTTGCCCAGGGTGGCGGGCCGAGATCCAGGCCTGCAGGGTCGGCAGATCCTCGGTGATCAGCTCATGCTGACCATGGTCGGCCCGCTCTGCGATGGCCGGCGTGCTCAGGCCCCGGCCCCGCAGATCCGCCACATAGACCCGATAACCGTGGCGCGCCAGGAAGCAGGCGAGCCCCTTGCCCGAGCCGGTATAGAAGATACGGCCATTCTCGATGGCGCCATGCACCATCAGTATGGGTTCGCCCTGACTGGGTTGCGCCAGGCCTATCTGGCGCAGGTGCAGTCTGTGCTCCCCGCAGGGGATGAAGTGAGAATTTTGCAGCAGTTCCATTGTGGCGCCCTCCATGGCGTGTCGTCAGCGGTGCCAGCGCATCTCGGCGCAGGCGCGGGCCCCCAGCAGGCAGATGACCCCTTCCAGATCATGATGGGTCAGGCTGGCGCTCGCCTGGGCGCGCACCAGGGGCTTGGCATGAATGGCGATGCCAAGACCTGCCGCCGCCATCATCTTGAGATCGTTGGCGCCATCCCCCACCGCCACCGTCTGGGCCTGTGCCAGCCCCCGCTCGGCGGCGAGCCGGGTCAGCACCCTTGCCTTGGCATCGGCGTCCACTATCTCCCCCGCCACCTGACCGGTCAGTTTGCCATCCGCCACCGCCAGTTCATTGGCGAAGATGGCATCCAGCCCCAGGGCCTGTTGCAGCTCGCCGGCGAAACGGGTGAAGCCGCCGGAGGCGATGGCCAGGGTCCAGCCCGACTGCTTGAGGGTATCGACCATCAACTGCAAGCCCGGCATCCAGGGCATGTCGGCGGCCACCTGATCGAGGATGGTGACGGGCGCCCCGGCCAGCAAGGCGACCCGGCGACGCAGACTGTCGGCGAACTCCAGTTGTCCCTGCATGGCAGCGGCGGTGACGGCGGACACCTGCTCCCCCACCCCGGCCAGGCGCGCTATCTCGTCGATGCACTCCATCTGGATCGCGGTCGAATCCATGTCCATCACCAGCAGCCCAGGCTCGGCCAGGCTAGGCAAGTGCGCCAGATGGCAGATATCGATGGCCCAGCTCTCCTGCTTGATGGCGGCGGCCAACGCACTGGAGAAGCTGTCTGTCCCTATCAGCAGCAGGGGCACACCGGCGAGGCGGGTCACGGGATAGAGGCAGGCTTGCACCCCCTCCAGCGCCAGCAGGGGTGCCAGCTGCCTGAGCTGGCTCGCGGCCAGATCATGGCCGAACAGCACCAGCCATCCTCCCGTCAAGGGGTGGCTCGTGCCCTGCAGGGCGTCTATGTGCAGTTCCCAGAGCGGGGCAGAGGCAAGCTGGGCGGGCCAGTCGGTGGGGGCTTGGGCTAACTGGGACAACAACATGAGCGAAAAACCTTCCTTGGATGTCGGGGGGGTGAAAGTGCGGGCCCAGAGTAGCGTATTGCTTTTTATACAGGCAAGCGCCAAGATCCCGCCTGCACCCGCAATCAGGAGAGCCCCCTTGCGTCATATGCCCGTCAAACGCCTGCTGAGTCTGGGCGCCGGTATCGCCCTCGGCTGCTGGGTTCTGGCCCTGTTGATCCACATGCAGAGCGCCAGCCAGGCGGCCCTGCACGATCAGGCGCGTACCCGGGCCCAGGCTCTGGTCAGCTATGCCAGCCGGGACATGCGCCGCTGGCTGAAGGAGGATAACGAGAGCGAGCTGGCGCGGCTGGCCCAGGAGCTGGCCCTCTCCCCCGAGATCCTGGATGTCACCCTCTATGACGCCAGGGGCGTTCCCCTGGCCCAGTCTGACAACGCTCTGCCGCTGGACAGCCTGCTTCCCATCGGCCAGGACAATGCCAGCCCCCCGACATCCGGCAAGGGGCGACTCCCCTATGTCGAAGAGATCCTCGAGGGTGACAAGACCCTTGGCTATCTGAGGATCACCCTGGAAGAGCAGCTGATGCTGGCCAAACAGGATACCCAGCTAAAGGTGAACCAGGAGAAGCAGCGGCTGATGCTGCTGGTGATGCTGCTGGCGGGATTGCTCATCTCCTACGGCGTGCGCCGCAACTACATGCGAGTACGCAAGCACAAGAAAAAGAGCGCCCAACCGAGCGCTCCCGATGGCAGCGAACCCCCACCAGGGCTCAGTTAAGTCTCAATCAGAGACCAGCTCCCAGGAACCATCCGGGTTCTGGCATGCCGTCCCGTAGGCATCCTCCTTCTTGCCAGCCACCGTGATGGTCTGCTGGAACTCACGGCAGTAGCGGCCGTTGTTGCTGGTCCCCTCCCGCACCGCCGTCACCGAGCCCGATGCGCTGCCGTCGCTCCAGGTGACGGCTTGATTCAGGGGGGCCGTGGTTGCCTGCACCTGGGCCGCTTCATGCTCCCGCTGTTGAGCTTCGTTGAGGTTATCCAGTATTTTCAAGGTGATGGCAGTAAAGGCCAGCCACTTCCAGGCATCATTGTCGTCATAGTAGTTGCCATAGCCGTTGTACCAGTGGCCATAGGGCCGCACCACCACCACGTCACGATAGACCCGGTGTCGATCGGCGGGCACCGCTATCCTGTTGTGCTTGTTGTTGATGTAGACGGTGTTGCCCTCAATGCTGCGGCTGTTGTCGATGCGATGATCCCGCTGGCCGGTGAGATTGCGCTCCTGGTGCCTGATCTGCCCCTCTCCCCCGTGCACCTTGCCGCCCTTGACGGGGGTATTGAGCCAGCTGCCCTTGAAGCTCACCATCTCCTGATTGTTCCTGCGCGCGGGCACCGCCTTGTGCTGGGCCGTCCTCGGTTGGACTGCCCTTTGCTGAGGCGCCCTGTGTTGCACCCTGGGTTGCTGCGCCCTGTGCTGTAACCTGCCTTCCGCCGCCCACACCGCCTGCCAGGCCTGAGGGACGGCCAGCGCGAGGGCAAGGATCATAGTGGTGAGCATCTGTCCTTTTTTCATCGCCTGAGCCTCTGTTGGGGGTCAGGTGAGAGTATAGGCGCCGATCTGATGCCTCTCTTTTCCTGTTCCCTGGCGGCCTCCTCCCCGTGCCAAGGCTGAAGGGATGCTGGCCATCGACCATAAAAAAACGGCGACCCCGAGGTCGCCGTTTTGCATGATGTGAATGGGGATTACTTGTCGCCCAGCAGCACGGAGTCCAGTGCGATCTCGATCATGTCGTTGAAGGTCAGCTGACGCTCTTCGGAGCTGGTCTGCTCGCCGGTACGGATATGGTCGGAGACGGTGCAGATGGTCAGGGCACGGGCACCGTACTCGGCAGCCACGCCGTAGATGCCGGCGGCTTCCATCTCGACACCCAGTATGCCGTATTTCTCCATGACGTCGAACATGGAGGGATCCGGGGTGTAGAACAGGTCGGCGGAGAAGATGTTGCCCACGCGCACCGGCGTGCCCTTGTTCTTGGCGGCCTGCACGGCATTGGCCACCAGATCGAAGTCTGCGATGGCGGCGAAGTCGTGATCCTTGAAGCGCAGACGGTTGACCTTGGAGTCGGTGCAGGCACCCATGCCGATCACCACGTCACGCAGTTTCACGTCTTCACGCACGGCACCGCAGGAGCCCACGCGGATCAGGGTCTTCACGCCATAGTCCTTGATGAGCTCGGTGGCGTAGATGGAGCAGGACGGGATGCCCATGCCGTGGCCCATGACGGAGATGCGACGGCCCTTGTAGGTACCGGTGAAGCCGAGCATGCTGCGCACATCGCACACCTGCTCGACGTTCTCCAGGAAGGTCTCGGCGATGTACTTGGCACGCAGGGGGTCGCCCGGCATCAGTACGGTGTCAGCAAAGGCGCCATCTTTTGCATTGATATGAGGAGTTGCCATTCTCTTGATTCCTTCACACTAGGTTGAGTTTTATTGTTTTATAAAATTGCCCGCCACCTGAGTGGCAGGCGGGTCAGTTACAAAAAGCAGAGACCCTGCTGCAATCGGGCAGAGCGCACCTGAAGATGCCGCCCTGCCCAGGGCATCAGAGGAAGCTGGTGCCGTATTGCAGCTTGGGCAGACCGTGGTAGGCCGCTATGCTCTGGCCGATGTCGGCGAAGGTCTCGCGACGGCCGACGGAGCCCGCCTTGACCGGCTTGCCGTAGAACAGCACCGGGATGTATTCACGGGTGTGGTCGGTGCCGCTCCAGGTCGGATCGCAGCCGTGGTCGGCGGTCAGCACCACCACGTCGCCATCTTGCAGTATCTCGAACAGCTCCGGCAGGCGGGAGTCGAAATACTCAAGCGCATCGGCGTAGCCCTTGACGTCACGGCGGTGACCGTAGGAGGAGTCGAAGTCCACGAAGTTGGTGAAGACGATGGTGTTGTCACCGGCCGCTTTCACCTCTTCCAGGGTTCTGTCCCACAGCTCGGTCAGGCCCGTGCCCTTCACCTGCTTGGTGATGCCCTGCTGGGCATAGATGTCGGCGATCTTGCCGATGGAGACCACCTGGCCCCCTGCATCCTTCATGTAGTCCAGCACGGTCGGCGCCGGCGGCAGCACCGAGTAGTCGTGACGGTTGCCGGTACGCTTGAAGTCGCCCTTGCCGCTGCCCACGAATGGACGCGCGATGACGCGGCCTATGTTGTAGGGCTCCAGCAGCTCGCGCACTATGTGGCACAGCTCATAGAGCTTCTCGAGGCCGTAGGTCTCTTCGTGGCAGGCAATCTGGAACACGGAGTCGGCAGAGGTGTAGAGAATGGGCTTGCCGGTACGCATGTGCTCTTCGCCCAGATCGTCCAGCACCTGGGTGCCGGAGGCGTGGCAGTTGCCGAGGTAACCCGGCAGGCCTGCCTTCTCGACGATGGCGTCCAGCAGCTCCTGGGGGAAGCTGTTGTGGTGATCGTGGAAGTAACCCCACTCGAACAAGACGGGCACACCGGCGATCTCCCAGTGGCCGGACGGGGTGTCCTTGCCGGAGGAGAGCTCCTGGGCGAAGCCGTAGGCCCCGACCACCTCGATATCTTTCTTCAAGCCAGCCGGGAAGTAGCCGGAAGCCTGCTCCCCCGCGTGGCCCAGGCCCAGCTTGTTGAGGTTCGGCAGCTTGAGGGCGCCACGGCCTTCAATCTCACCGGCGGCGCAAGCCTTGGCGATATGGCCAAGGGTGTTGGCGCCCACGTCTCCGAACTTCTCGGCATCGGCGGCAGCGCCAATACCGAAGGAGTCCATCATCAGAATAAAGGTACGTTTCATGGGTGTTCCCCCTGTTACAAATCGGCCAGACCGATGCGACGGTAAACCTCGGGCAGTGCCTTTGGTCGGGTGTCACCGATCTTCACGGCAGCCTGCACCATGCGGGCGGCCTCGGCAAATTGGGCTTCTGTTTGAGCGTGGATCAGGGCGAGCGGCTTGTCAGCCTCGACGCTCTGCCCCAGGCGGATAAAGTCGGTCAGACCGACCGCATAATCGAGCTTGTCCCCGGCGGCGCGGCGACCACCCCCCATGGCCACCACGGCCAGGCCCAGTTCGCGGGTATCCATGGCGGTGACGAAGCCGCTCTGCGCCGCATACACGGGGCGCACTATGGCGGCCTTGGGCAGGTAGGCGTCGTAGCGCTCCATGAAGTCCACCGGACCACCGAGGCCGGTCACCATGCGACCGAAGATCTCGGCTGCCTTGCCGTTGTCCAGCACCGCCTGCAGTTTGCGGCGGGCATCGCTATCGTCGCTGGCGAGGCCCGCGGAGATCAGCATCTCGGCGCACAGGGCCAGGGTCACTTCGTGGATGCGCGGGTTGCGGTATTCACCGGTCAGGTAACGCACCGCCTCGCGCACTTCCACGGCGTTGCCGGCGCTGGAGGCCAGCACCTGGTTCATGTCGGTCAGCAGTGCCGAGGTGCGGCAGCCGGCACCGTTGGCCACGGCCACAATGCTTTTCGCCAGCTCTTCGGAGGCCTCAAAGGTCGGCATGAAGGCGCCGGAGCCCACTTTCACGTCCATCACCAGGGCTTCCAGACCGGAGGCGAGCTTTTTGGAGAGGATGGAGCCGGTGATCATGGCGATGGATTCGACGGTGGCCGTGATGTCACGCACCGCATAGATACGCTTGTCGGCCGGAGCGAGATCGCCGGTCTGGCCTATGATGGCCACACCCGCCTCTTTCACCACTTTCAGGAAGCGATCGTTGTCGACCGAGGTCTGGTAGCCGGGAATGGCATCCAGCTTGTCCAGGGTACCGCCGGTGTGACCCAGGCCACGACCGGAGATCATGGGCACGAAACCGCCGCAGGCGGCGACCATGGGGCCCAGCATCAGGGAGACGACGTCACCCACGCCACCGGTGGAGTGCTTGTCGACGATGGGGCCACCCAGATTGAGGTGGTCCCAGGCCAGCACCATGCCGGAATCGCGCATGGCGCAGGTCAGGGCGACCCGCTCATCCATGGTCATGTCCTTGAAGTAAACCGCCATGGCCAGGGCCGCTATCTGCCCTTCGCCTATGGTGTTGTTGGTAATTCCCTGGACGAAGAATTGAATCTCTTGGGTACTGAGCGCTTCACCGTTGCGCTTCTTGCGAATAATTTCTTGAGGTAAAAACATCTTTCATTCCCTCCGTGCATCACGCACGAACACAGACCGAACCAAACCAGAAAGGGGGCGGCGCACCGCCCCCTGTCACCACTTAGTAACCGCTGGTATTGGCGGGCTTGTCGCCGTGGCCCAGGGTCGCCAGCAGGCTGGCCAGCAGGCTGGAGGCACCGAAGCGGAAGGTGCGCGGGGAGACCCACTCCATGCCCAGGATCTCTTCGGCCATGGCCAGGTACTGACCCGCCACGGCGGCGTCTTTCACGCCACCAGCAGGCTTGAAGCCCACTTTCGGGTTCTTGGCCTTGATCACTTCCATCATGATGCGGGCAGCTTCAGGAGTCGCATTGACCGGCACCTTGCCGGTGGAGGTCTTGATGAAGTCGGCACCGGCGTCGATGGAGATCTCGGAGGCGCGACGGATCAGCGCCTCTTCCTTCAGCTCGCCGGTCTCGATGATCACTTTCAGCAGCGCCTTGTCGCCACAGGCTTCCTTACAGGCTTTGACCAGATCGAAACCGATCTGTTCATTGCCGGCCATGAAGGCGCGGTACGGGAAGACCACGTCCACCTCGTCGGCACCGTAGGCGACGGCGGCACGGGTCTCGGCCACGGCGATCTCTATGTCGTCGTTGCCGTGGGGGAAGTTGGTCACGGTGGCGATGCGCACGTCGGCGGCGCCGATGTCACGCAGGGTCTTGCGCGCGATGGGGATGAAACGGGGGTAGATGCAGACGGCGGCAGTCAGGCCGGCCGGAGACTTGGCCTTGTGGCACAGATCGATCACCTTCTGATCGGTGTCATCATCGTTCAGGGTGGTCAGATCCATCAGGTTCAGGGCGCGTTGGGCGGCCAGTTTCAGATCGGTCATGATATTCTCCAAAGTCTTTGATTAAGCCCGGCAAGGGGACATGTCAGCTGCGACAACACCATTTGCTGACAGGTTCCACCCAGCTTGGGGGCATGGAAATACAGTGCGACTGCACGGGCAATAGACTGTAAATAAGGCAAGAGCCCTGTCACTTTCTTACAAAAGTGCGGACTTGGTTCCATGAAGACTTGAGACAGGTCATGCACATCAGAGCCTGGTTCCCAATCAATTCCATTTGACCGCCAACACCCGATCCCATCGGGTATTAGTCAATGCCAGCACCCTGCTGGCAATGCCTATTTCAGCCGAGATACCCCCTGTTTGCAAGCCGGATTTGCCAATTCCAGGGGTATCTCACACCGGGCAAATCCGTCTGTTCATCCCGTTCTAAGAGAAGAAACGGGTCACTAACCAGGAGTAGGCGATACCGCCAAGATAGACTCCTACGATCCCCATCACCCCGGACAATACCGGGGGGGCCGGGATCGGCAACTTGAGGAAGGAAAACAACAAGCCGACGATGAAGCCAGCCGCCATGGCCAGTAGCACTTCGTTCATAACACCTCCGTGTGACTCACGCTTTCTTATCAGTCTAGGGAGGAAAACGGTTGTCAGCCCCCCAAATGCGAACGCCACAGCATCTGCTGTGGCGTTCGGCTTAAGGCTTGTCTGACCGCGGTTACATGGCGGACAGGGCCAGGAAGAAGCCTGCGATGGTAGCAGACATCAGGTTGGACAGAGACCCGGCCAGTACGGCTTTCAGACCGAAGCGAGCGATGTCGCCGCGACGGTTCGGTGCCATGGAGCCCAGACCACCCAGCAGGATGGCAACGGAGGAGAGGTTGGCGAAGCCGCACAGAGCGAAGGAGATGATCGCCTTGGTGTGGTCGGACATGGCCACGCCGTTGATCAGCACTTCATCTTTCAGGTAGGGGGCGAAGTTCAGGTAAGCCACGAACTCGTTCACTACCAGCTTCTGGCCGATGAAGGAACCGGCGACGGTCGCCTCGCTCCAGGGTACACCGATCAGGAAGGCCAGCGGGGAGAAGATCCAGCCCAGCAGCAGCTCCAGGGAGAGTTGCGGGTAACCGAACCAGCCGCCCACACCGGAGAAGATACCGTTGATCATGGCGATGAGGCCGATGAAGGCCAGCAGCATGGCGCCGACGTTCAGGGCCAGTTGCATACCGGAGGAAGCACCGGCAGCGGCGGCATCGATCACGTTGGCAGGCTTGTCGTCCAGGTCGCCATCGGCGCTGTTTTCGTCATAGTTCGGGCTCTGGGTTTCCGGCACCAGCAACTTGGCGAACAGCAGACCACCGGGGGCGGCCATGAAGGAGGCGGCGATCAGGTATTCCATCTTGACGCCCATGGCGGCATAACCGGCCAGGACGGAACCGGCAACGGAGGCCAGACCACCACACATGACGGCAAACAGCTCGGAGTCGGTCATCTTGCCGATGAAGGGACGCACCACCAGCGGCGCTTCGGTCTGACCGACGAAGATGTTGGCCGTCGCGGACAGGGATTCGGTACGGGAGGTACCCAGCACTTTCTGCAATGCGCCGCCCAGCAGCTTGATGATCAGCTGCATGATGCCCAGGTAATAGAGCACAGCAATCAGAGAGGAGAAGAAGATGATGACCGGCAGAACACGGAAGGCAAATACGAAGCCACCGCCACCAAATACTTCAAACATCTTGTCGCTGACCAGGCCACCGAACAGGAAATTAATACCGTCCTGGCCATAGCTGATGACACTGGAGACGGCACTGGATACGCCGACCAGAATATCGCGGCCTACCGGAACATACAGAACGAATGCCCCCAGACCGGCTTGAATAACAAACGCACCTGCCACGGTACGTATATTGATTGCCTTGCGGTTGCTGGAGAACAGCACCGCGATAAGGATGAGTGTTGCCATCCCTACCAGACCCATGATCAAACTCATTGTTATCTTCCTCGTAGTAGCACCTTCCAACTTGTTAATAAGTTGTGTCCCAAACTTATCAATCAAGGGTGCGCATTATACTAACTGGCTCGCGACAAAGTATAAGGGCGGTCACATTTCGTAAGCATCAAATCGGCTAACTGGCGTTAAATTAGACCGCAAACGATTTTTATCCGGCATTTTTTTCGCCCCGAACTCCCATTGAGTTATCGGAGTGTTAAATATCTATTTACTGAGATGGAAAATATCTTGAGTGGATTCATATAACACCGCAGCAACATGCGAAACAGGCAAACGTTTGAGCGCTGCCAATTCATCCAGCACCCGCAGCAGGGACAAAGGGGTATTGCGCATGCCCTGATGGCCACAAAGGGGCATGTCGGGAGAGTCGGTCTCCAGCAAGAGAGCCTCAAGCGGCATGGCCGCCACCGCCTCCCGGGTCTTGTTGGCCCGCTCATAGGTGATGGTGCCCCCTATCCCCAGCCTGAAGCCCAGCTCCCAGAAGCGCTCGGCCTGGTGCAGGGAGCCGCTGAAGGCATGGATCACGCCGCCCCGGCCGGGTCTGTGGCGACGCAGCAGCTTGAGCACAGTGTCGTTGGCCCGCACCGAATGCACGATCAGCGGCAGATCCAGGGTCATGGCCAGCCTCACTTGCGCCTCGAACAGTTGCTGCTGGCCCGCCTGAGGCAGATGGGAGCGCCCATCCAGACCGCATTCGCCGATGGCCACCAGACCCGAAGGCCGCTGCTGCACCAGCGTCGTCAGCCGGGCCATCACATCCGGGGGTTGCTGCGCCACGAAACAGGGATGAACCCCAAGGGCAAAGCAGATATCGGGCTCCCTGGCCGAGAGCGCCATCACCCGCTGCCAGTTGTCGGCGCCGATGGCGGGCACCATGAATCCGGTGATGCCGCGCAGGCGACATTCGGCCAGCAGGCCGGTGCGGTCGGTATCAAACTCGGGGGCGTCGAGGTGACAATGGCTGTCAAACAAGGGCATGGAACATGGGCTCGCTATATAAGGAAAGAGCGTGGCCACCGCCAACGGATGGGCCACGACAGGTCTGAGTTTAGCCCCACCGGCCCGGGGCATCATAGCGGCTCATCGGCGCCCGTGCCGCTCGGCCGTGCACCGATCGTAGGCCTCTGCGCATGGCTCCGACTCTTCGCCGCGATCGGCCCGGGCCTCGTCACGCCTGGGGGTGCAACAACGGCCATACTCGGGGGCCAGCCCCCAACGCCGTGACCAGGCATCATACCGGGCCAGCCAGGCCAGCAAGCTCTGCTTCATAGTCTGCTCCTTGCGCCACTGTATCTGCCCACCAGCCTGCCTCATCCCTCCTCTCTGACCAAGGATTGGCACGCCAGCGGCATCATGGCTCGCTGAGCGGCAACAGCAGCCCCATGCTGATCTCGTCGACATAGCCCTCGTCCAGCCGATACGCCTGCCGCCGCAGCCCCTCATCCAGGAAACCGCACTTGCGATAAAGTGAATGAGCCACCTCGTTATGGGCCATCACCCCCAGCTCCAGTCTGCTGATGCCGCAATCCGGCGCGCTCGCGATCAGGGTACGCAGCAGCCGCTCGCCCCAGCCCTGGCCGCGCGCACTCGACCGCAATCCCATCACCACCAGGGCGCAGTGGCGGTTGCGCGCCAGGCCGCCGCCGATGAGCACGGCAAACCCCTGCACCTCTTCGGCCAGCACCAGCAGCCACATGGCCTGATTGGGGACCTCTGCCATGGCCGCGAGCCGCTGGCGCTGCCCCTCGATATTTGAGGGGCGCTCCCCCGCCTCATAAAGCATGAAGCGGGTCTCCCGATCCTGCTGCCCAAAGAAGTGACCCAGCGCCGCCGCATCCTCCACGTCCGCCAAACGAATCATCACCCCGCTCTCCCTGCCTGGTTGTCATGCCGGTCTACGGCCATAAAAAAACGACTCCATTTGGAGTCGTTTTTATCAGGGCCATCTGGCTAATGCCATGTCCTCATAGCGCAGCAGCCCGCTCAGGCCTGCGCCGGCAGGCGGCTCAGGCGGGCGACTGCTTCCACGTGCATGGAGTGCGGGAACATGTCCACCGGCTGCACCTCGTCCAGCACGAAGCCCTGCTTGACCAGCCAGGCGAGATCCCGGGCCAGGGTCTGGGGGTTGCAGGAGACATAGACCAGGCGGCGCGGTGCCATGGCGACCAGGGTCTGCAGCACCGCCTTGTCACAACCCTTGCGGGGCGGATCCATCACCACCACATCGGCGGTCACGCCCTGGGCGTGCAGCTCGGGCATCAGTTGCTCGGCCTTGCCCACGTGGAATTCGGTGTGCTCTATGCCGTTCAGGGCGGCGTTGCGGCGGGCATCGCTGATGGCGCTCTCCACCGACTCTATGCCCACCACCTTGGCGGCCTTGCCAGCCAGGAACAGGGAGATGGTGCCGATGCCGCAATAGATGTCGAACACAGTCTCGTTGCCGGTCAGCTCGCTGTATTCCAGCGCCTTGGAGTAGAGCACATCGGTCTGGCTCGGGTTGTTCTGGAAGAAGGAGAGGGGCGAGATCTCGAACGCGAGCTCGTGGATCTTGTCGCGGATCACCCCTTCCCCCAGCAGCACCCGGTTGCTCGTTCCCAGGATGCGGTTGGTGCGCTCGTCATTGATGTTCTGCACCAGCGTGGTGATGGGCAGATCGCTTAAGATAGCCAGCAGTTCGGCCTCGAAGGGCAGCGCTTCACCCAGGGTCACCAGCACCACCATCAGCTCGCCGCTCTTGAAGCCCTTGCGGGTCATCAGGTTGCGCACGCAGCCGGTGTGGGCCACCTCGTCATAGGCGGCGATGTCGTGCTCGCGCATCCAGCCACGCACCCGGGCATTGAGCTCCACATGCAGGGAGTCCTGCACCGCGCAGTCGTCGGCGGTGATGAGATCATGGGAGTGCTTGCGGTAGAAGCCTATTTCGGCGCCGGCCTCGCTGCCACGCACGGCGTACTGCGCCTTGTTGCGGTAGGCGAAGGGGCTGTCCATGCCGAGGATGCGGTTGACCTGGGTCTCACCCAGCCCGACCTGCTCCAGCGCGCTCTGCACCAGGGATTGTTTCAGCTTGAGCTGGGCCGGATAGGCCAGCGGGCGCACCTGGCAGCCGCCGCACTCTGTGTTGGGGCAGAAGTCGGGAACCCTGTCGGCGGACGGCTGGGTCAGCTCGACCAGCTTGCCGTGCAGATAGTTCGGCTTGACCTCGGTCAACTCGACCAGCGCCTGCTCACCGGGCAGCAGACCCTCGACAAACAGGGGGCGATCGAACAGGCGACCCTTGCCATCCCCCTTGTCGGTCAGTTCCTGAATATCGATCTGATGTTGGTGTCCCACTAACGGCATGAGCGGCTCCGAAGGCATAGAAGAAAGGGTGGAAGCAGGGCTGACCCGGCTACCCCAAATAAAGGGTGGCAGAGTTTAGCGGAGATCGGCCCAAATTGCAGGCACAAAAAAACCAGCATTGAGCTGGTTTGATGATGGTGCCCGGGGTCGGACTCGAACCGACACGGTTATTCACCGGCGGATTTTGAATCCGCTGCGTCTACCGATTTCGCCACCCGGGCAACTGCGAGGGATTATACGAATGGCGCCTGACCATGCAAGGTGTTTTTCGCAGGCCTCTCGCTGTTTGCTCATTTATTCAACGTCTTGCCGTCGATTGCCCAGTTACTTAGAATGCCCTCAACTTCTTGATGGAAAACCCCCATGGCCAAGCGCAAGTCAGTCACGCCTCCTCCGGCGACGCCCCCCGTCCACACTCACCCCTCCGCAGGTCTGTTGCGCCGTCTAGGCGCCCTGCTCTATGACTACCTGGTGGTCATCTCGCTGCTGGTGATCGCCGGCTTCATCGGCATGGGGGTGGCCCAGTTGCTGCTCGCCACCGGCCTGGCGACCGTGCCCGAGGGCAGAGATGCCAGCTGGCTGCTGACCAGCCCCCTCTACAGCGCCTGGCTGGCGCTGGTGATCATGGGTTTCTATGTCTGGTTCTGGACCCGGGCCGGCCAGACCATCGGCATGCGCGCCTGGCGGCTGCGCATCCAGAATGTGGATGGCAGCAATATCCGCATCACCCAGGCGCTGATCCGGCTCGCCACGGCGGCATTCGGTCTGGGCAACCTGATGTGCCTGCTGGGCGGCGAGCGGCCCAAGGCGTTTCAGGATATCTGGGCTGAGTGCGAGGTCATCGTGCTGAGCAAGGATGAGAACCTAAACATGCTCAACAAGTCATGACTAAGAGCAGACAGCAGAAAGGGCACCCAGGTGCCCTTTCTTGTTTCTAGCCACTGTGACCCTATCTAGCGCCTGCGACTGAGGATATAGAGGGACACACCGCCGAACAGCAGGCTGGGTGCCACGGCCGCTATGATGGGGGGCACCGAATAGACCAGGCTGACCGGGCCGAACACCCGATCGCTCACATAGACCACGAAGCCGGTCATGATCCCCATCAGCATCCGCGCCCCCATGCTCACCGAGCGCAACGGCCCGAAGATGAAGGAGGAGGCCAGCAGTATCATGGCCACCACCGAGAGCGGCGCCAGCAACTTGCGCCACAGCTCCAGCTTGTAGCGCCCCGCATCCTGCTTGTTGGCATCCAGATAGCCGACATAGTCCCGCAACCCGGAGATGGAGAGGTTCTCGGGATCTATGCTGACCACCCCCAGCTGCTTGGGGGTGAGATCCGATTGCCAGGTCATCTGTGGCAGATCCTCACTCACGACCCGGGTCGGATCATCGAAGCGGGTGGCATGGACCGATTTCAGTACCCAGTGGTGCTGCTCGAACATTCCCTCCTGGGCCTGCACCACATCGATCAGCTTGCGCGCCGGGGTGAAGCGGTAGAGGGTGATGCCGGTCAGGGCGCCATCGTTGCGCACCCCGTTGATGCTGACGAAGTTGTTGCCGTCCCGCGCCCATACCCCGGACGCCGAGATGGTCAGTCGCCCCTCGGACATGGCACCGGCCTTGATATCGTCTGCGGTGCGCTTGGCGATGGGAGCCACATACTCACCCACCAGGCTGAACACCAGCATCAGCGGAATGGCCGTCTTGAGCGCCGCCACCACTATGCTGAGCTTGGAGCGACCCGCCGCCTGCATCACCACCAGCTCGGAGCTGCTCGCCAGCTGGCCGAGGCCGATAAGACCACCCAGCAGGGCCGCCAGCGGGAAGAAGAGCACCGCCTCCTTGGGCATGGAGAGCATGACAAAATAGAAGGCGCTCACCATGTCATAGTTGCCGTCACCGACCGACTTGAGCTGCTCCACATACTTGATGAGGGCGGAGAGGCCGACCAGGGTCACCTCGCACAGCAGGATCGACATGAAGATGACCCGGCCTATGTATCTGTCGAGAATGCCAAACATCAGCAGAGGTTCCTATATTGCAGCATCATGCTTTTTCTCTTGGAATATCGCGCACCGCAGAGGTTCGACTTAAAGGCGACCCCATCAACATGCCTGGCGAGAATGTCACACATCGGCAGAATCCCTATTTGGCAGCATCGGCGGATCCTCCATTGAAGAAGCGCCCCTTGGCCCCGTTCCACCAGGCGGTCCCCTGCAGGTTGAGCGGCACCCCGATCAACAGCAGATAGGCCACCGGCACCCAGAACATGCCGGGCCAGTGGGGCAGGCGGCCGCTGTCGATGGCCGAACGCGCCGCGGACAGCAACAGGAAATAGGAGAGATAGAGCAGGATGGCCGGCAGCAGCTTGGCGTAGCGCCCCTGGCGTGGGTTGACCCGGGCCAGGGGCACCACCAGGAAGGTGAGCACAGGAATGGAGAGCGGCAGGGAGATGCGCCACTGCAATTCGGCCATCAGCTGGTTATCCTGGGTACCGAACAATTCCATGGTCGGCTTGGCCGCCGACTTGCGATTGGAGTGCTCCGCCTCCTGCTGGCGGATCACCAGGCTGTATTCCCGAAAATCGGAGATCTGGAATTTCCTGGTGTTGAAGTCCCCCTCGTAGCGAGAGCCATCCTTCAGGGTCAGCCACTGCAGACCATTCTCATCCACCGTCACCTGACCTTCGGTCGCGATCACCACGGAGGGCGGTGTCGTGCCCTGAGCCCGCTGCAGCACGAAGATCTTCTGCAGCACAGATCCCTTGTCATTGAGATCCTGGATATAGGCCACCAGCTTGCCGCCGTCGAGGTCCATGAAACGCCCCGCCTGCAGGAAGGAGATGCCGGGATCGGCCTTGAACTCGTCGATCACCTGATACTCCCGCTCCTTGGCAAGCGGCGCGACCCAACCTGTGTTGAAACCGGCGACCAGGGCGGTAAGCAGGGCCAGCACCATGGTGGTCAGCATGACCCGGCGCGGGCTCACCCCCACCGCATGCATCACAGTCATCTCACTTTCAGCATAGAGACGACCGTGAGCGAACAAGATGGCCAAAAACAGACTGATTGGCAGCATCAGCAGCGCCATGTTGGGCAGGTTGAGCAGCATCAGGGTGGAGATCAGGCGCGTCGGCACCTCGCCATCGGCGGCATCGCCAATGATCTTGATGAATTGCTGGCTGACGAAGATAAGCAGGAGTACGAACAGCACCGCCAGCTGGGTTTTCAGGGTTTCCCTGAACAAATATCGGAAAACGATCACAGTCATTCCCAAGTAAACTTGTGTTTTTAGTCGAATGCCTGAAAAATAGGGCCCTATATTGGATTTTTACCAGTTTGAACTGCGGAGCCTGTGGCTGTTCGCTCCGCCTCTGATACCCAACAAGCACTGCATTATTCAATAAAAGGTGCCTTTTGTCTTTAGGATGTAGGAGATTCCATGGAGTTCAGTGTAAAGAGTGGCAGTCCTGAGAAGCAGCGCAGTGCCTGCGTCGTGGTCGGTGTGTTTGAACCCCGCCGCCTCTCTCCGGTGGCCGAACAACTGGACAAGATCAGCGATGGCTACCTGAGCTCGCTGCTGCGCCGTGGTGACCTGGAAGGGAAACCGGGCCAGATGCTGCTGCTCCATCAAGTACCGGGCGTGCTGAGCGAACGGGTGCTGCTGGTGGGCTGCGGCAAGGAGCGGGAGCTCGACGAACGCCAATACAAGCAGATCATCAACAAGACCATCACCACCCTGAACGAAACCGGCTCCATGGAGGCTGTCTGCTTCCTGACCGAGTTGCACGTCAAAGGTCGGGACACCTACTGGAAGGTGCGCCAGGCGGTGGAGAGCACCAAGGCGGGCCTCTACAGCTTCGATCAGTTCAAGACCAACAAGGCCGAGCCACGCCGCCCCCTGCGCAAGCTGGTGTTCAACGTGCCGACGCGTCGGGAACTGACCATAGGCGAGAAAGCCATCGCCCACGGCCTGGCCGTGGCGAAAGGGGTGCGCGTCTGTCGCGACGTGGCCAACATGCCGCCCAACGTCTGCAACCCCGCCTATCTCGCCTCCCAGGCCCGTCGTCTGGCCGATGCCTTCGACAACATCACCACCAAGGTGGTGGGTGAGCAGGAGATGGCCGAGCTCGGCATGAACTCCTATCTGGCGGTGGCCCGCGGCTCCGAAAACGAAGCCATGATGGCCATCATCGAATACAAGGGTCATCCCGAGGCCAAGCCCATCGTGCTGGTGGGCAAGGGGCTGACCTTCGATTCCGGCGGCATCTCCATCAAGCCGGCGGACGGCATGGACGAGATGAAATACGACATGGGCGGCGCCGCCTCCGTGCTCGGCACCATGCACGCCCTGGCCGAACTGCAGCTGCCCATCAACGTCATCGGCGTGCTGGCGGGCTGCGAGAACATGCCGGGCGGCAATGCCTATCGCCCGGGGGACATCCTCACCTCCATGTCCGGCCAGACCATCGAAGTGCTCAACACCGACGCGGAAGGTCGCCTGGTGCTGTGCGATGCCCTCACCTATGTGGACAGATTCGACCCGGATACGGTCATCGACGTGGCCACCCTGACCGGTGCCTGCATCATCGCCCTGGGCCACCACACCTCGGGCCTGCTGGCCAACCACAACCCGCTGGCCCATGAGCTGCTGGGGGCCTCCGAGCAGGCGGGCGATCGCGCCTGGCGCCTGCCGCTGTTCGACGAATACCAGGAACAGCTGGAGAGCCCGTTTGCCGACATGGCCAACATAGGGGGCCGTCCGGCCGGCACCATCACGGCCGCCGCCTTCCTGTCACGATTCACCAAGAAATACAACTGGGCCCACCTGGATGTGGCCGGCACTGCCTGGAAGAGTGGCAAGGACAAGGGCGCCACCGGGCGCCCCGTGCCCCTGCTGACCCAGTTCCTGCTCAACCGGGCCGGCGTCGATATCGAAGAGAA
Source organism: Aeromonas bivalvium (assembly GCF_000819765.1). Classification (GTDB taxonomy): domain Bacteria; phylum Pseudomonadota; class Gammaproteobacteria; order Enterobacterales; family Aeromonadaceae; genus Aeromonas; species Aeromonas bivalvium. The sequence continues at coordinate 248,226 of NZ_CDBT01000063.1, read as the reverse complement.
GGAGTAACTCCCCTGCCCCTTCCGATGAATGCGTCGGAAGCCAGGGAGTTGCCCAGTACCACAAGGAAGAGGCTCGCCTCTTCCTTGTTTCATTGAGCGTCGGCAGGCATACCCGCCGTCGACCCTCACGGCGGTCAAGCGTCCGTCACAGCCAAACGGGACCAAGCTGATGAGCCAAGTGACCTTTTACCTGATGAGTGCGCCCGACGACGCTCAGGCGTCTGCGGTCGAACGTCTCGCCTGCCAGCTTGCGGCCGATGGCTGGAGCGCGGGCCATATCTACCTGTTCTGCGAAGACGAGGCCCAGGCCCTGCGCCTGGACGAGCTGTTGTGGCAACTGCCGCCGGATCGCTTCGTGCCGCACCAGTTGCAGGGGGAGAGCGGTCAGGCTCCGGTGGAGATAGGCCATCAGCCACCGAAGCGGCGCTATGCCCGCCTCATCAACCTGGCCCGGCAGACACCTTTGTTTGCAGGACACTTCGCTCAAGTGGTAGATTTTGTCCCCACTGACGAAACGCAGAAGCAGCAAGCCCGCGAGCGCTACAAGCACTATCGCCAGGCAGGCCATACCCTCGAGATGAGGGATCAGCCCGTTGCTCCCCCGGATCCGGCGCAGCCCTGACTGCCCCGCGAGATCCAGCACCAGAATCCATCCATCCAGATTACGGCGAGACCATGGAAAAGACTTTTAATCACAACGCCATCGAACAGGCGCTCTACCAGCACTGGGAATCTCAGGGCTACTTCAAGCCCCACGGCGACACCAGCAAAGACTCCTTCTGCATCATGATCCCGCCGCCGAACGTCACCGGCAGCCTGCACATGGGTCACGCCTTCCAGCAGACCCTGATGGACACCCTGATCCGCTACAACCGCATGCAGGGCAAGAACACCCTGTGGCAGGCGGGCTGTGACCACGCCGGCATCGCCACCCAGATGGTGGTTGAGCGCAAGATCGCCGCCGAAGAGGGCAAGACCCGTCACGACTACGGCCGTGACGCCTTCATCGACAAGATCTGGCAGTGGAAGGAAGAGTCCGGCGGCACCATCACCCGCCAGATGCGCCGCCTCGGCGACTCCGTGGACTGGGAGCGCGAGCGCTTCACCATGGATGAGGGCCTCTCCGCCGCCGTCCAGGAAGTGTTCGTGCGTCTCTACGAAGATGGCCTCATGTATCGCGGCAAGCGTCTGGTGAACTGGGATCCCAAGCTCAACACCGCCATCTCTGACCTGGAAGTGGAAAACCGCGAGATCAAGGGCCACATGTGGCACCTTCGCTACCCCCTGGCCAACGGCGCCAAGACCAGCGATGGCCAGGATCACCTGATCGTCGCCACCACCCGTCCGGAGACCATGCTGGGCGATACCGCCGTGGCGGTGAACCCGGAAGACCCGCGCTACAAGGCGCTGATCGGCCAGCACATACTGCTGCCGCTGGTGAACCGTCTGATCCCCATCGTCGCCGACGAGCACGCCGACATGGAGAAGGGCACCGGCTGCGTGAAGATCACCCCGGCCCACGACTTCAACGACAACGAAGTGGGCAAGCGCCACAACCTGCCGATGATCAACATCTTCACCCTGGACGCTCACGTGCGTGCCGAGGCCGAAGTGGTCGATGCCAACGGCAACCCCAGCACCGCCTATGACGCCGCCCTGCCGAGCGAGTTCGCCGGCATGGAGCGCTTCGCCGCCCGCAAGGCCATCGTCGCCAGGCTGGACGAGCTGGGCCTTTTGGCCGAGATCAAGGATCACGTGCTGCAGCAGCCCTACGGCGATCGCGGCGGCGTGCCCATCGAGCCCATGCTGACCGACCAGTGGTACGTGCGCGTGGCCCCCATGGCCAAGACCGCCATCGAGGCGGTGGAAGATGGCCGTATCCAGTTCGTGCCCAAGCAGTACGAAAACATGTACTTCTCCTGGATGCGCGACATTCAGGACTGGTGCGTCTCCCGTCAGCTGTGGTGGGGTCACCGCATCCCGGCCTGGTATGACGAGGCCGGCAAGGTCTACGTGGGCCGTGATGAAGCCGAGGTGCGCGCCAAGCACAACATCCCGTCCGTGACCGTGCTGCGTCAGGACGAAGACGTGCTCGACACCTGGTTCAGCTCCGCCCTGTGGACCTTCTCCACCCTGGGCTGGCCGAACAACACAGAGGCGCTCAAGACCTTCCACCCCACCGACGTGCTGATGAGCGGCTTCGACATCATCTTCTTCTGGATCGCCCGGATGATCATGATGACCATGCACTTCATCAAGGACGAAAACGGCCAGCCGCAGGTCCCGTTCAAGACCGTCTACATCACGGGGCTCATCCGTGACGAAGAAGGGCAGAAGATGTCCAAGTCCAAGGGCAACGTGCTGGACCCCCTCGACATGATCGACGGCATCTCCCTGGAAGATCTGCTGGAGAAGCGCACCGGCAACATGATGCAGCCGCAGATGGCCGAGAAGATCGGCAAGCGTACCGCCAAGCAGTTCCCGGAAGGGATCGAGGCCCACGGCACCGACGCCCTGCGCTTCACCTTGGCGGCGCTGGCCTCTACCGGTCGTGACATCAACTGGGACATGAAGCGCCTGGATGGCTACAACAACTTCTGCAACAAGCTGTGGAACGCCTCCCGCTACGTGCTGATGAACACCGAAGATCAGGATTGCGGCCTTAACGGCGGCGAAATGCAGTTCAGCCTGGCGGATCGCTGGATCCAGTCCCAGCTGCAGCTGGCCATCCGTGACTTCCGCACCGCCCTCGACACCTATCGCTTCGATATCGCGGCCGGCGTCTTGTACGAATTTATCTGGAACCAGTTCTGCGACTGGTATCTGGAGCTGACCAAGCCGGTGCTGGGCAAGGGCTCGGACGCCGAGCAGCGCGCCACCCGTCACACCCTGGTGACCGTGCTGGAGACCCTGCTGCGTCTGGCGCACCCCATCATCCCCTTCATCACCGAGACCATCTGGAAGTCGGTGGCGCCGCTGACCGGTGTCAACGCCGACACCATCATGGTGCAGGCCTTCCCCGAGTTCGATGCCGCCAAGGTAGACGAAGCCGCCATGGCGGATAGTGAGTGGGTGAAGGAGTTCATCGTCAGCATCCGCAACATCCGCGCCGAGATGAACGTGGCGCCGAGCGTGCCCCTCAACGTGCTGCTCAAGTGCGATGGCAAGGACGCCCAGCGGGCCACCGACAACGAGGCCTTCCTCAAGTCCCTGGCCCGCCTGGAATCCATCCGCGTGCTTGGCGAAGGTGAAGTCGCCCCCCTGTCGGTCAAGAAACTGATCGGCAGCACAGAGCTGATGATCCCCATGGCCGGTCTCATCGACAAGGAGGCCGAGCTGGCCCGTCTGGCCAAAGAGGTTGCCCGTCTGGTCGGTGAGTGCGGCCGTATCGAAGGCAAGCTCGGCAACGAGGCCTTCGTCGCCAAGGCGCCGGAAGCCGTCATCGCCAAGGAGCGCGAGAAGCTGGAAGATTACCGTCACCAGCTGGTGAAACTCGAGGCCCAGCAGGCCGAGATCGCCGCCCTGTAAGGGTCACGTCCCTCCCAAGAGCCCCCTGTCAGCAGGGGGCTTTTTTGTGTCCCCTGGCCGCCGCGCCGACGCTCCATCATGAGTTTTACAAGCGCGGCCTCGTCAAATTCATTACACTGCCGCAGTATTCACCCCGTGGAGTTAGCTTCCTGTATGGAAATGTTGATCCTGATTGGATTGATCGTACTGAACGGCATTTTTGCCATGTCTGAAATTGCCATCGTCACGGCCCGCAAGGCGCGGCTCGGCAAACTCGCCGCCGAGGGCTCAGGATCGGCCGCCATCGCCCTGCGTCTGGCCGAGGACCCCACCCATTTTCTCTCTGCGGTGCAGATAGGCATCACCAGCATAGGCCTGCTCAACGGCATCTATGGTGAATCCGTGCTGGCCAAGCCCTTCGCCCTCTGGTTGCAGGAGTGGGGGCTGAGCGCCAGCGGCAGCAGCCTGCTCGCCACCGTACTGGTGGTGGTCAGCGTCACCTATCTCTCTATCGTTGTCGGCGAACTGGTGCCCAAACGTCTCGGCCAGATCAGTCCGGAACGCATCGCCTGCCTGGTGGCTCGCCCCATGCTCTGGCTGGCGACCCTGACCCGCCCCTTCGTCTGGCTGCTCTCCGCCTCGACCCATGGCTGCCTGCGGCTGCTGCGGGTCAGCCAGGAGAACAGCCATCAACTGACCCAGGAGGAGATCCACGCCATGCTGGAGGAGGGCTCCCAGGCCGGGGTCATCGAGGACCATGAGCGCACCATGCTGCGCAACGTGTTTCGCCTCGACGAGCGCCGCCTCGAGTCCATGATGGTGCCCCGCAGCGACATCCGCTATCTGGATCTGGCCCAACCCACCGAGGTCAACCTGATGCGCATGGTGGAGTATGGTCACAGCTTCTTCCCGGTCTGCGACGGCAGCCTCTCCAACCTGGTGGGCATACTCAACGTCAACAAGGTTCTGCACGCCTATGTGCGCGGCGAGGACATCAATCTGGCGGCCCTCACCCAGGATGGCAGCCTGCTGCCAGAGACCCTCAACGGCCTGGAGCTGCTCAACCATTTTCGCAGTCATGCCGAGCACATGGTGCTGGTGGTGGATGAGTATGGCGAGTTGCAGGGGCTGGTCACCCAGCAGGATCTGCTGGAAGCCCTGGCCGGTGACTTTCAACAAGGGGAGGCCCAGGATCACTGGGTCTACCAGCGCGCCGACGGCAGCCTGCTGCTCGACGGCCTCATCCCCCTGCCCGAGCTGAAGGATTGCCTGGGGCTCAACCGGCTGCCGGAAGAGGAGGAACATCACTATCACACCCTGGGCGGCCTCATCATGATGCTGCTGGGGCGCATGCCCCAGACCGGGGATCAGGTTGCCCTGGCCCAGTGGCAATTGGAAATCGTCGACATGGATGGTCTGCGTATCGACAAGGTGCTGGCGACGCCCGTACCCGAGCAGACGGCGCAAGCCGCGGAGTAAACGCGATGGAAGACTTCTATCAACTGGCACACGCCTTCATGCACCATGACCTGGTGACCTTGTCCGATCCCAAGATGGCGTTCATGGTCTGCGGTGTGCTGCTGACGTTTCTGGTACTGGAGAATGGCTTCATCCCCACGGCATTTCTGCCCGGTGACAGCCTGTTGCTGCTGACGGGGGTACTCGTCTATCAGGAGGTACTCTCCCTCTGGGTGGTTCCCCTGCTGATCCTGGCCACCTTCGTCGGCACCTGGCTTGGTTACATGCAGGGCCGCCTGCTCGGCCACACCCGCGCCTACCATCGTCTGATGTCCCACATGGACGAGAAGCACAAGGAGAAGGTGTTTTACCTGCTGGACAAGTACGGCATCCTGACCCTGATCACGGCGCGCTACATCGCCTTCGTGCGCACCGTCTACCCCTATATCGTCGGGGCCACCGAGATCCCCCAGGGGCGTTTTCTGATGGTGAATCTCGTCAGCTCCATTCTCTGGGTCAGCCCCCTGGTCAGCCTGGGCTACTACCTGAGCCACACCAGGCTGGCGGCCCAGTACGAGACCCAGTTCCTCAGCATCATCCTCTACCTGCCGCTGGTGCTGCTCGCCGCCGGTCTGCTGGCCCTGCTCTGGCGCACCCTGCTGCGGCGCAAGCGGGCGCCGGGGCGCCTGTCACCGTAAGCGAAGAGGCCATGGTGACATGGCCTTTTTTAATCACGCTCATTAATAAAATAGCCGTGGCTCCCCTTGTAAAGCCGGGGCAAAAATGCGTGAATCTACCGCCTTTTTTCTCGTGTTGGATGGAGTGTTGTATGAGGGGTCAGATCCGCGCCTTGGCGCTGTTGAGTACATTGGCTGGCCTGTTTCTGCCCGGCCAGGCCATGGCTGCGCCCAACCCGGCCAAGCTGCAGCTGCGCTCGAGCAGCGCCCTGGTGCTGGACGTGAATAGCGGCAAGACGCTCTACCAGAAGAATGCCGCCAGCCGACGCCCCATCGCCTCCCTCACCAAGCTGATGACGGCGCTGGTGGTGCTCGATGCCAAGCAGGATCTCGACCAGATCCTCACCGTGGATGGCCATGATCGCGATACCATCAAGCACACCTACTCCCGGATACGCATGGGCACCAGGATCAGCCGCCGCGATGCTTTGCACCTGGCGCTGATGTCTTCGGAGAATCGCATGGCCTCGGCGCTTGCCCGCCACTACCCGGGGGGACGCGCTGCCTTCATTCGTGCCATGAACCACAAGGCCAGACAACTGGGCATGCGCAACAGCCGCTTCCATGATGCCACCGGCCTCTCCAGCAGCAATGTCTCCACCGCCCAGGATCTGGCCAGGCTCCTCTCGGCAGCCTATCGCCAGCCACTGATCCGCCAGTTCACCCAGGACGGCGATGAGGAGATGCGCTTTCGCACCCCGGACTACAGCCTCCATTTCAACAACACCAACCCCCTGGTCAAGAACCCGGACTGGAATGTACGCCTCTCCAAGACCGGTTTTACCAACGAAGCGGGACGCTGCCTGCTGATGCGCGCCAAACCGGACCGCCAGGAGCTGGCCATCGTCTTGCTCAACTCCTTCGGCAAGCGCACCCCCATCGGTGATGCCAACCGCATTCGCAAGTGGCTCAAGAGCTGAGACGTGAACAAAGGAAGGAGAAAGGATGCTGCGGCATCCTTTTTTATTGCCCGCACAGCGTACTCAGGCACACCTAGCCACCTGGGCAAGGGAGATGATGGCTCGACGGGCGAGGAGGATGCCTGGAGACCATGGTGAGGCGACCTTGCCAGGCACAGGGACAGCCGTGCCTGCTGGCAAGGACATGGCCCAGGATGGACGAAGCGACAGGAGAGAAGGCGGAACGCCATGACAGGGCGAGAGGGCAGGCGAAGCTGCATGGCCGGTGCGTGCTGTGCGGCGACAGAACGCAGCCTCACGCACATAAAAAAACAGCCCCGACCTAGGTCGAGGCTGTCTGTATGGTGCGCCCGGGAGGATTCGAACCTCCGACCACCTGGTTCGTAGCCAGGTACTCTATCCAGCTGAGCTACGGGCGCTCATCAACTTTTGGTACTGCTTTCAAAATGGTGCGCCCGGGAGGATTCGAACCTCCGACCACCTGGTTCGTAGCCAGGTACTCTATCCAGCTGAGCTACGGGCGCTCACAAACTTTTGTGTACTGCTTTCAAAATGGTGCGCCCGAGAGGATTCGAACCTCTGACCACCTGGTTCGTAGCCAGGTACTCTATCCAGCTGAGCTACGGGCGCTCATGAAATCTGTTGTGCGTTAAATGGTGCGCCCGGGAGGATTCGAACCTCCGACCACCTGGTTCGTAGCCAGGTACTCTATCCAGCTGAGCTACGGGCGCCCTGATTTAAAGCGATAAAAAAAGCTTACTCATCAGTAAGCCTTTTCTAGCGTGTCGACTTGCTGATGGTCAACACATGACCCTTTCGAGTCGTAATATGGTGCGCCCGAGAGGATTCGAACCTCTGACCACCTGGTTCGTAGCCAGGTACTCTATCCAGCTGAGCTACGGGCGCAAAATGGCGGAGAAGGGGGGATTCGAACCCCCGATGCGGGTATAAGCCGCATACTCCCTTAGCAGGGGAGCGCCTTCAGCCTCTCGGCCACCTCTCCGTTTGCGGGGCTGATAATACTTCACAGGGATTTTTAGTCAAACACTTTTTTGTAGAAAAAAGCGTGTTCGCTCAGCATTTGGTCAAAGCGTGGAATATTCAAACAAAATCGATACTTATCCCGCAGTTTACTGCCTTGCAAAGCGTTCTGAGCCCCCAGAAAAACAAAAGGCGACACGGGGAGGTGTCGCCTGAACGCAGCTATGAAAAGCGGCTTAGAAATTTGGCTGGCCCGGTACTTTCTCGGCCTGTATCCGCATGTAGATCTCTTCGCGGTGTACGGAAACCTCTTTCGGTGCGTTCACACCGATGCGTACCTGGTTGCCTTTCACGCCCAGTACGGTGACAGTCACTTCGTCACCAATCATCAGGGTTTCCCCTACACGACGAGTCAAAATAAGCATTCGCTTGCTCCTGTATCCTGTTTTGTATTCATATCGACATGGGACATTATCTTACAAAGATATCGATATGGTAAATGGTTGAAACTAAATCAATCAGGGATTGTTGCCCAGCGGCTGTTCGCTCGGCGCCTGATCCAGCCCAAAGGCGCCATGCAGGGACCGTACCGCCAGCTCCAGATACTTCTCGTCAATCACCACGGATATCTTGATTTCGGAGGTGGAAATCAACTGCATGTTGATCCCCTCCTCACCCAGTACCTTGAACATGGTGCGGGCCACACCGGGGTGATTCCACATCCCCACCCCGACGATGGAAACCTTGGCTATCTCACCATTGCCCTGCACACAGGCCGCCCCCAGGTCGCTGGCGGTCTGCTCCAGCAGGGCGCGGGCCCGTCGGTAGTCATCGCGATTCACCGTGAAGGTAAAATCTGCACTGCCATCCCCCAACGTATTCTGAACAATCATGTCCACGTCGATATTGGCATCGCTGATGGGACCCAGGATCTGGGCCGCGACCGTGGGCCTGTCCGGCACACCGAGTATGGTCAGGCTGGCCTCGTTGCGATTGAACGCTATGCCCGATACCAGGGGCGCTTCCATCCTCTCACCTCCATATGTGATTAAGGTTCCCTCGCCATCGATGAAGCTCGACAGCACCCTTAGCGGCACCCGGTACTTGCCCGCAAATTCCACCGAACGGATCTGCAGCACCTTGGCCCCCAGGCTCGCCATCTCCAGCATCTCCTCGAAGGTGATGGTAGCGAGACGACGGGCCTTGGGCTCGATGCGCGGATCCGTGGTATAGACCCCGTCCACGTCGGTGAATATCTGGCATTCGTCAGCCTCGAGTGCCGCCGCGATCGCCACCGCAGTGGTATCTGAGCCACCCCGGCCCAGGGTGGTGATGGCATTGTGCTCATCACGTCCCTGGAATCCGGCCACCACCACCACCTTGCCCGCACCCAGCTCGGTGCGCAGCGAGGCCGTGTCTATGTGGGTGATCCTGGCCTTGCCATGGGCGGAATCGGTGTGGATACGCACCTGATCCCCGGTCATGGAGACCGCCGGACAGGCCCGACGGGTCAAGGCGATGGCCAGCAGGGCAATGGTGACCTGCTCGCCGGTGGAGACCAGCACATCCATCTCGCGCCGATTGGCATCTGGGTCCAACTGCTGGGCCATGCCCAGCAAGCGGTTGGTTTCCCCCGACATGGCGGAGACCACCACCACCACATCATGGCCCTGGGCCCTGGTCTGAGCGACCCGCTCGGCGACCGCCTCGATCCGCTCCAGGGAACCGACCGATGTACCGCCAAATTTCTGTACATAGAGTGCCACAGATCACCTCGCCCGATTACAGGCGCTCTTCCAGCCAGGAGTGAACGGATTGCAGTGCCGCAGGCACGGCCTCTGGCTGGGTGCCCCCCGCCTGTGCCATGTCCGGACGACCACCGCCCTTGCCGCCCACCTGCTGGGCCACCAGGTTGACCAGCTCACCGGCTTTGACCTTGCCGGTCAGGTCATTGGTCACACCGGCGATCAGATTGACCTTGCCCTCACCGCTGGTCGCCAGCAGCACGACACCGGACTTCATCTGATTCTTCAGCTCGTCCAGCATGCCGCGCAGGGATTTGGGATCTGCCCCTTCCAGTGCCGCTACCAGCACCTTCTGGCCATTGATCTCGATCACCTGGCCCAGCAAATCGTTACCGGCCTGCGCGGCCAGCTTGGCCTTGAGCTGCTCCAGCTCGCGCTCCATCATCTTGGCCTTGTCCATCATCTGACGCACTTTATCGGCGATGGAGAATTGATCCCCCTTCACCAGGGCCGCGGCTTCCTCGATTTGCTCACCTATCTGGTGCATGAAGTCGATGGCGCCCTTGCCGGTCACCGCTTCGATGCGGCGCACGCCAGCGGCGATGCCGCTCTCGGCGATGATCTTGAAAAAGCCGATGTCACCGGTGCGCTTGGCGTGGGTTCCGCCGCACAGCTCGGTGGAGTAGTCACCCATGCGTACGACACGCACGTCGTCTTCGTATTTCTCGCCAAACAGCGCCATGGCGCCGGCCGCCTTGGCCGCTTCCAGATCCATCACCTGGGTGGCGACCTCGTGGTTGGCACGGATCTGGGCGTTCACCAGCTCTTCGACCCGGCGAATGGTCGCCATGGTCAGCCCCTCGAAGTGGGAGAAGTCAAAGCGCAGACGCTCGGCGCCCACCAGAGAGCCTTTCTGGGTCACGTGATCACCGAGCGCCTGACGCAGGGCCGCGTGCAACAGGTGGGTAACGGAGTGGTTGAGAGCCACGGCCTGACGGCGTTCGCCATCGACCTCGGCCACGACTGCGGCGCCCTCTTCCAGGGTGCCCAGCTCCAGGTAACCCGTGTGGACGATGGCCTTGCCCGCCTTCTGGGTGTCGGTCACGGCGAAGATGCCGTCATCCACCCGGATGATCCCGGTATCGCCCACCTGACCGCCAGACTCGGCGTAGAAGGGGGTCTGCTCCAGCACCACCACGGCCTCTTCGCCGGCGATGAGGCCGCTCACCTGAACGCCCTCTTTGTAGATGCCCAGCACCCGGGTCTGCTCGGTCAGGGTCTTGTAGCCGGTGAAGGGGGTCTCGAAGTCGAGCTTGAGCACGTCGTTGTAGTTGACGCCAAAGCTGGACGCCTCCTTGGCACGGGCGCGCTGCTTCGCCATCTCGGCGTGGAAACCCTCTTCGTCGATGGCGATGTCGCGATCGCGCACCACGTCGGCGGTCAAATCCGCCGGGAAGCCGTAGGTATCATAAAGCTTGAAGACCACCTCGCCCGGCACGACCTTGGCATCCCCCAGGTTTGCCAGCACGTCTTCGAGCAGCAGCAGCCCCCTGTCCAGGGTGCGGACGAACTGCTCCTCCTCGATGCGCAGCACGCGCTCGACCAGGGGCAGCTGGGCGATAAGCTCTTCGGCCACATCCTTCATCTGCACCGACAGCTCGGCAGCGAGTTTGTAGAAGAAGACCTCGGTGGCACCCAGCTTGCGGCCGTGACGCACGGCGCGACGAATGATGCGACGCAGCACATAGCCACGCCCCTCGTTGGAGGGCATGACGCCGTCGGCAATCAGGAAGGCACAGGAGCGGATGTGGTCGGCGATGACTCGCAGGGACTGGTTGTTCAGGTCGCTACAACCCACTATCTCGGCCGCCTTCTTGATCAGCGCCTGGAAGATGTCGATCTCGTAGTTGGAGTGCACGCCCTGCATGATGGCGGAGATACGCTCCAGCCCCATGCCGGTATCCACGGACGGGCGAGGCAGCGGCTCCATGGTGCCATCGGCCTGACGATTGAACTGCATGAAGACCACGTTCCAGATCTCGATGAAACGGTCGCCATCCTCTTCCGGTGAGCCGGGAGGGCCACCCCAGATGTGGTCGCCATGGTCGTAGAAGATCTCGGTGCAGGGGCCGCAGGGGCCTGTATCGCCCATCTGCCAGAAGTTATCGGAAGCGAAGGCCGCCCCCTTGTTATCACCGATGCGCACGATGCGATCCGTCGGGACACCGATCTCCTTGGCCCAGATGTCGAATGCCTCGTCATCTGTCTCATAGACGGTGACCAGCAGGCGCTCCTTGGGCAGCTTGAGGGTACCGGTCAGGAATTCCCAGGCGAAGCGGATGGCATCCTGCTTGAAATAGTCGCCGAAACTGAAGTTGCCCAGCATCTCGAAGAAGGTGTGGTGACGGGCGGTATAGCCCACGTTTTCCAGGTCATTGTGCTTGCCGCCGGCACGCACGCAGCGCTGGGAGCTGGTGGCCCGGTTGTAGGCACGCTTGTCGGCACCGAGGAAGACATCCTTGAACTGGTTCATCCCTGCATTGGTGAACAGCAGAGTCGGATCGTTGTGCGGCACCAGTGAACTGGACGACACCACCTGGTGCCCCTGAGAGCGGAAGTACTCGAGAAACGCGCTGCGGATCTCTGACGTGGACATATACATGGAAAATCCTGCTTGATTCGGATACGGACTTTTAATCGCCCTAATGTAAGTTTTCTGCGCAGTAAAGTAAAACCCGCAGGCCACGGGGCCCCGAAAAAGCCGGGGTGGCGTGACCTCACAGGAACGCACTGTTGCTGATGGGCTGAGCGGCAGCGGCCAGACGCCATCGACGGCTGGATGCAAGCGCCGCCAGCCCATGAAGCCGCCATGCCAGACGGGGTAAATCGCCATGAGCATCGCCATCGATGGCGCCACTCCCCTCCCGCCAAGAACCGAGCCGACGAAGTGAAACGCGATCCGTTCCACATAGGGGGTCGGCTTGCATGGCGGTGAAGAGACCTAACCAGGGAGATCCGGCCCGTGGCGCACTGCCAGGAAAAGGACACAAGGAGGGAAAACGCGGCCAACGAGGGGATAGCCTTACGAGACAGATCCAGAACCCGGTGACAAGAGAGCGAACTTTAGATGTTGGGACCGGTTGTCGATGAAGAGGCCACTCAGGGAATCAAGCGCAGAGCATTCAACATGAGGCCCGCTCGTCGAGATAGGACAAGACGGTCAGGAGTGTGCTCGAGGCGCAGGAACAGGGTATCGATGAAGGGGCTATTCAGGGAATCAAGCGCAGGCCATTCAAAAAGGGAACCGGCTTGAAGGGATCTAACCCGTTGGCAACGACAGGACAGATTTGGGAGCACGGCGAGCGAGCCGCGCGCCAGCCCAGAGCCCGGCCTTCGTCCCTGACGGACGGATCCGGCGCCCCTAGCCAGGTGCGCCAGGAGGCTATCTGTCAGCGTCACTCCGTTTCCTGCTCGGCTCGCTCCTGCAAGGTGGCGATGGCATAACGCGCCTGATCCTGGCTAAAACCGCGCCCCAGCAGGAACTTGAGCCACTTCATGCGCGGTTTGAACTCCTTGAGCGCGGAGCCATCGGTGCGCCGCTCAAGCAGGGTCAGCGCCAGCTCGAACCAGTCCAGCTCGGGTTGTGCGAATGCCAGCTCCAGCTCGGTATCGCTCAGCCCCTTGCGGCGCAGATCGAAGCGGATCCTGGTCGGGCCATGACCCTTGGCCGCCCCGGCCCGTACTGCCATGGCGCCGTAACGCTCGTCGGATACCCAGTGATGGTCGCGGCAATAATCGAGCACGGCCTGACTCACCGCCTCATCATGGCCCTGCTTGCGCAGGCGCATCAGCAACTCTGACTCGGCGCTCTCGCGCCTGGCCAGGCTGCGCATGGCATAGGCACGGGCGGCGGCGAACCGCTCTTCGAAGGTCAACTCGGGCGGTGCGTCCTGCCCCTCCATAACAACAAGGCCGGGGGTTAGCCCGGCCTTGTTGTTATTCAAATTCCTGTTCATCTTCAGGCTCGAACTCGTCGATGGCGGCCACGGCCACCTTCTCGTCCGGGGCGCCGCCCTTGGTCAGCAGCAGTTCACGCAGCTTGGCTTCGATCTCCCCCGCCATCGCCTTGTTCTCGGCAAACAGTTTCATGACGTTGGCCTTGCCCTGACCGATCTTCTCGCCGTTGTAGCTGTACCAGGCACCGGCCTTGTCGATCAGCTTGTGCTTGACGCCCAGATCCACCAGCTCGCCCTCCTTGGAGATACCGGCACCGTAGAAGATCTGGAATTCGGCCTGCTTGAAGGGGGGCGCCACCTTGTTCTTGACGACCTTGACCCGGGTCTCGTTGCCGACCACTTCGTCCCCTTCCTTGATGGCGCCGGTGCGACGGATATCCAGACGCACGGAGGCGTAGAACTTGAGGGCGTTACCACCCGTGGTGGTCTCGGGGCTGCCGAACATGACGCCGATCTTCATCCGGATCTGGTTGATGAAGATGCACAGGCAGTTGGCGTTCTTGATGTTGGCGGTCAGCTTGCGCAGCGCCTGGGACATGAGGCGGGCCTGCAGGCCGACATGGGAATCCCCCATCTCGCCTTCGATCTCCGCCTTCGGCGTCAGGGCCGCCACCGAGTCGACGATGATGACGTCCACGGCGTTGGAGCGTACCAGCATGTCGCAGATCTCCAGCGCCTGTTCGCCGGTATCCGGCTGGGAGATCAGCAGATCGTCGACATTGACCCCCAGCTTGGCGGCATAGACGGGATCCAGGGCGTGTTCGGCATCGACGAAGGCACAGGTCTTGCCTTTACGCTGAGCCTCGGCGATGACTTGCAGGGTCAGCGTGGTCTTGCCCGAGGATTCCGGGCCGTAGATTTCCACCACACGGCCACAGGGCAGGCCGCCGATGCCGAGCGCCACGTCCAGAGAGAGGGAGCCGGTCGAGATGGCTTCTATGTCCATGGTCTTGCTGTCGCCCAGACGCATGATGGAGCCTTTACCAAACTGCTTCTCAATCTGACCCAGCGCTGCCGCCAGTGCCTTCTGCTTGTTCTGATCCATGCCAATCTCCGCTGGAAATCGTGATAAGGTGAAGTTGGGTCAAGTATACTGTCTATTCATACAGTATCAAGCCCTTTTACTTGAGCAAGGCGAGGAGACCGGACAAAGCCTGTCTGATGGCCAGTTGTCGCACCTGGTGGCGATCCCCATCGAAACGGGCGAGCAGCGAGCGTTGTCGCCCCCCCTGCTCGGCCCAGGCGAACCAGACGGTGCCGACCGGCTTGTCATCGCTGCCCCCGCCCGGCCCGGCGACGCCACTGATGGCAACGCTGATGCTGGCATCGGAGCGAGCCAGCGCTCCCCTCGCCATCTCCAGCACCACAGTCTCGCTGACGGCGCCGTGGCGCAGCAGGCTGTCGACGCTCACCCCCAGCATCTGCTGCTTGGCTTCGTTGCTGTAGGTCACGAAGCTGCGGTCAAACCAGACCGAACTGCCCGCCACCTCAGTGATGGCGTAGGCGACGCCGCCACCGGTGCAGGATTCCGCCGTGGTCGCCAGCCCGCCCCTGGCGGTGAGGGCCTGGCCCAGCTCTAGGGCGAGGCTGGCTATCTCTCTATCAAGGGTCATGGCACCTCCCGTGGTCGAATGGCCATTATGCTATTCCCCTCGGGGCCATCGCAACCGCCAGGGTCATGGCCAACAGGTTCCCCCCCCTGCCCCGTTCCGTGTAAAATGCCAGCCAAAACGACTCATCGCACCGGCCACTCGGCCACCATCCGGGATCGAACATGAACGCATTATCCGCCCACACAGGGGCGCCCAGCGCCGCCCTCAGCCAGCATACGCCCATGATGCAGCAGTACCTCACCCTCAAGGCCGAGAACCCGGAGATACTGCTGTTCTATCGGATGGGGGACTTTTATGAGCTGTTCTATGACGACGCCCGCCGGGCGGCACAGCTGCTCGACATCTCATTGACCAAGCGCGGTCAGTCCGCCGGTACCCCCATCCCCATGGCGGGGGTGCCCTATCATGCCATCGAGGGCTATCTCGCCAAGCTGGTGCAGCTCGGGGAGTCCGCCGCCATCTGCGAACAGGTGGGAGATCCGGCCACCAGCAAGGGGCCGGTGGAGCGCAAGGTGATCCGCATCGTCACGCCGGGGACCGTCTCCGACGAGGCCCTGCTCAGCGAGCGTCAGGACAACCTGATCGCCGCCGTCTATCACGACGGCCGCCAGTTCGGCTACGGCACCCTGGACATAGGCTCCGGCCGCTTCTTCATCAACCAGTTCGAGAAGGAAGAGACCCTGCTCGCCGAGTTGCAGCGCACCAACCCGGCCGAGCTGCTCTATCCGGAATCCTTCGAGTTCATGACCCATATCGCGGGTCGCCGCGGCCTGCGTCGCCGCCCCGAGTGGGAGTTTGAACTGGGCACGGCCCGCAAGCTGCTCTGTCAGCAGTTCGGTACTCAGGATCTGGTGGGCTTCGGGGTGGAGCGCAGCGAGACAGCCCTGTGCGCCGCCGGCTGCCTGATGCAGTACGTCAAGGACACCCAGCGCACCGCCCTGCCCCACATTCGTGCGGTGCGACTGGATCAACCGGACCACGCCATCATCATGGATGCCGCCACCCGCCGCAACCTGGAGCTGACCCAGAACCTGGCCGGTGGCTATGAGAATACCCTGGCCGAGGTGCTGGATCGCACCCAGACCCCCATGGGCAGTCGATTGCTCAAACGCTGGTTGCACCAGCCCATTCGCGATCGGGTGTTGCTGCGCGGCCGCCAGAGCACCATATCCGAACTGATCGAACAGAACCTCTATGACGAGCTGGGGGCTCTGCTGCGCCAGGTGGGCGACATGGAGCGGGTGCTAGCCCGCCTCGCCCTGCGCTCCGCCCGCCCCCGTGACCTGACCCGGCTGCGCCAGGCCTTCGCCCAGCTGCCCCACCTGCAGACCCTGCTGGCGGGCAGTGAGCATGAGGCGGTGCAACGGCTGAGGGAGCGGGCCGCCACCTTCCCCGAGCTGCAGGATCTGCTGGAGCGCGCCATCATGGAGACGCCTCCGGTGCTGATCCGCGATGGCGGCGTCATCCGCGCCGGTTTCAATGCCGAGCTCGACGAGATACGGGATCTGGCGGACGGCGCTACCGCCGTACTGGCCCGCATCGAGGAGCGGGAGAAGCAGGAGACCGGCATCAACACCCTCAAGGTGGGCTACAACAAGGTCCATGGCTTCTTCATCGAGGTGAGCCGGGCCAACAGCCATCTGGTGCCGAGCCACTATATCCGCCGTCAGACCCTCAAGAACAACGAGCGCTACATCATAGATGAGCTCAAGCAGTACGAAGACAAGATACTGACCGCCCAGAGCCGGGCCCTGGCGCTGGAGAAGCGCTTGTACGAGGAGCTGCTCGATGCCCTGCTGCCCCAGCTGGCCGAGCTGCAGGAGTCGGCTGCCGCCCTGGCGGAGCTGGACGTGCTGGCCAACCTGGCGGAGCGGGCAGAGACCCTCAACTACCAGTGCCCCACCCTGACCGACGAGGATCAGATCCTGATAGAAGGGGGGCGCCACCCCGTGGTGGAGCAGGTGATGAAGGATCCCTTCATCGCCAACCCGGTCAGCCTGAAGCAGGGGCGGCAGATGCTGATCATCACGGGCCCCAACATGGGGGGTAAGTCCACCTACATGCGCCAGACGGCACTCATCGTGCTGCTGGCCCATATCGGTGCCTATGTGCCCGCCGACAGCGCCCGCATCGGCCCCATCGATCGCATCTTCACCCGGATCGGGGCATCGGACGATCTGGCCTCGGGAAGATCCACCTTCATGGTGGAGATGACGGAGACCGCCAACATCCTCAACAACGCCACCGCCCAGAGCCTGGTGCTGATGGACGAGATAGGACGCGGCACCAGCACCTACGACGGCCTCTCCCTGGCCTGGGCCTGCGCCGAACAGCTGGCAAGCAAGATTGGCGCCTACACCCTGTTTGCCACCCACTACTTCGAGCTGACCCGCCTGCCCGAGCTGCTGCCCAATCTCGCCAACGTCCATCTGGATGCGGTGGAGCACGGCGACACCATCGCCTTCATGCACGCGGTGCAGGAGGGGGCGGCCAGCCGCTCCTACGGCCTGCAGGTGGCCGCCCTGGCGGGAGTGCCAAAGTCGGTGATCCATCAGGCACGCCACAAGCTGGCGGAGCTGGAGCGCGCCGTCCCCGCCCCCAGCGGCGACGAGCGCCAGGCGCAGCCCGCGCCGGCCCCCCAGCCCCACCCCGTGGTGGAGGAGCTGGAGGCGCTGCGACCGGACGAGCTCACCCCCCGCCAGGCGCTGGATCTGCTCTATCGCCTCAAGCAGTTGCTCTGACGCTGCCGGCAAAGGGTCCGCAAGGAAAAAAAGGGAGCCATTGGCTCCCTTCTTGTTGCCGACGATCTGCGCCGGGGCACGTCGACGTCAATGTCAGGGCAAAAAGAGAGGGGAACCCTGGGGTTCCCCTCTTTCATTGCGACGTGCCCGGCAAGACGCCCATCAGGTGCCCGGACCGATGCGATCCTTGAGGCTGATGTGAACCGAGCCATCGTGCCGCTTGAGGTTCTGGCGATATACCATCTGACGCTGGCTCTCCTGCTTGAGGCCGAGGATCAGCGAGTAGCACATGGCCAGCATGATCACCGAGAAGGGCAGCGCCGCTATGATGCTGGCGGCCTGCAGGGCGGCCAGGCCCCCCGATATCAGCAGGATGGCGGCGACCAGCCCCTGACCCAGACCCCAGATGGCACGGTGGCGCACCGGCGGTTCGCTCTCGCCGATGGAGAGCAGCGTCGTGATCACGAGCGTGCCCGAGTCACAGGAGGTGATGAAGTAGGTGCAGATCAGCAGGGTCAGCACCCCCTTGGCGATCAGACCAATGCTGCCCCAATCGAGCATATCCACCGTCTTGTAGAGCGCCTGGGTCACATCCTGGTTCACCGCCTCGGTGACGCCACCGGCGCCAAACAGCTCGAGGTGGATGGCGCTGCCGCCGAACACGGTCAGCCAGAACATGCCAAGCAGGGACGGCACCAGCAGCACCCCCATGACGAACTCACGTATGGTCCGCCCCTTGGAGATGCGGGCGATGAACATGCCGACGAAGGGTGCCCAGGCTATCCACCAGCCCCAGTAGAAGGCAGTCCAGGAGGATTGCCATGCCGAGGTGCCGTTCGCTTCCGTGTTGGTCCAGAAGCTCAGCTTGACCAGGTTTTGCAGGTAATCCCCTATGTTCTGCACATAAGAGTTGAGGATGTAGGTCGTCGGTCCCATCACCACGAACACCAGCAGGATCAAGGCACTGAGCCAGATGTTCAGCTCGGAGAGGATCTTGACTCCTCGTCCCACACCGGAGACCGCGGACAGGGTCGCAATCAGGCTGATGCCGGCGATGAGCCAGAGCTGGTTGGCCTGAGAGACCTCCATCCCCATCAGCTGATTGAGACCTGTATTCATCTGGGCCACACCCAGACCGAGGGAGGTCGCCACCCCGAACACGGTACCGAACACCGCCAGCACATCGGCGGCATGGCCCCAGCCACCATAGATCTTGTCGCCCAGTATGGGATAGAGCACGGAGCGAATGGCCAGGGGCAACTTGCGCCGATAGCTGAAGAAAGCCAGGGACAGGCCGACGATCACATAGATGGCCCAGGGGTGCAGACCCCAGTGGTAGAAGGTGAGTCGCATGGCGACCTGGGCCGCCTCCGACGTCATGCCCTGCTCGATGAAAGGGTTCGCCTGCAGGTGATACATGGGTTCGGCGATGCTCCAGAACACCAGTCCAATGCCCATGCCGGCGCTGAACAGCATGGAGAACCAGGCGAAGTAGCCAAATTCCGGCTCCTGATCGTCATCCCCCAGCCGGATGCTGCCAAAGCGGCTGAACATCAGATAGATGGCGAAGAACAGGAAGAGGGCAACCACCAGGATGTAGTACCATTTGAAACTTGCAATGATGGTGTCCTTCGCCCCGCTGAACCAGGACGCCGCCGTGTCGGGATCAAATACCCCGAACAGCAGGAACAGGGTGATCACGGTCAGTGCCGTGGTCGCCATGGTGGGGTTGAGCCCTTTGAATATGCCTTTGGTCGCTCGCATTGACCCTCCTTAGTCCTGGTTGTAAAAGTCTTCGCCGACATGGTCACCGGCGCCGCCGATGGCGCGGTAGACCAGCTTGCCGGCACTCTCTTCCCTGTGGTCGACCAGGCTGACGGAGGGCTGGCCATTCACCGCGTGGCGCTTGCCGAGGAAGATGGCCATGGGAATGCCGCAGTTGGAGATGCCGCTGCTGATCCAGAGGCGATTGAAGTCGTAGCTGCCGCCGATGAATTCCAGCTGGGCCAGACCATTGTCCAGGCCGGAGAGATAGAAGTTCATGGCGCTCTCATCGGGGAACAGATGGACCAGCACATAGGCATAACGCAGCTCGTTGACCAGGGCCTTGAGGGTGAACTCCCCGGTGTTGGTGCAAGAGAGCGGGATCTCGCCGTCGTAATGATGCACCTTGAGGGTGTTGGGATCCTCATCATAACGGGGTTGATAACGGATAAAGGCTGAGGTGTCAGGCAGCTCATAGCGCACGCGCACCACGGTTAACTCGGAAACCAGAGACTTGATATCCAGATCGTTTATCATCATAGCGTTCCTCAAATATCAGGTTTAAATTTGGCAAAGGGCACACAAAATAACATAAAAATGCTTCGACCTGAAACTAATTGCCATGCTGAGCCTATTGACCGGAATACTGATAAGTCCGAGAATCCGCTCCCACAACGCCCCTTTACTGGTCTGAACCCATGGAAAAACATGATGAAGTGTTGATCGCGCTGCGCCAAATCATCCGCGCCATCGATATGCATTCGAAGCGCCTGATCAAAGAAGCGGGCCTGACAGCACCACAACTATTGCTGCTCAAAGGAATAAATGAGTTGGGGCAGATCTCCATGCGCCAGCTGGCCAACCACACCAACATGAGTCAGGCCACCGCCACCACCATCATGGATCGGCTGGAGAGTCGTCAGCTGGTGGAGCGCGTGCGCAGCCAGACCGACAAGCGCAAGGTCCACGCCACCTTGACGGAACAAGGCAGGCAACTGCTCAGCAATGCGCCGACACCGCTGCAGGATCATTTCATCCAGCGCTTCCAGGCACTGGAAGGGTGGGAGCAGACGCTGCTGCTCTCTTCCCTGCAGCGCATCTCCCACATGATGAACGCCAGCGACATAGATGCCGCCCCCGTGCTCAGCGTCAACCCCCTCACGGATTGAATCCCATCAACGAAAAAGCTCCCCGAGGGGAGCTTTTTTTCATCTGAACGTCGCGCGGATCTAGTCGTCCAGCGAGATGCCGATATTGGAGACACCGTCCTGGGCTGCGAAGCCCTTGATGGCCAGGATGCGGTCGCTGTCACGCTCATGGGCGACCCGCTTGAGCAGCTCGACCTGAAACTCCAGCTCCGCCTCCATGTATTCGTGCTCGTAGAGCTCTTCTTCCGTCAGCTCCCGCTCTGCCAGCAGCTCGATGAAACCCGCCACCGTGCCCACCGAGGCGTGGCTGGCATCCGTGGCCTCTTCCCCCACCCGGCAGATAACCGAGTTGTAGGCGCAGCCCAGCGCCACGCACGCATCCAGCGCCGGGTAGGCGCCGTAGGACTCGAACTTGCTGGGCTCGGGAATATAGACCTCGAACGCCTCCAGAATGGCCCCCAGATTGACCCGGGAGCCCTTGACCGTGAGGTAGTTCCACATCTGATCCAGGGCATGGCGATAGGCCTTGGCATCACCGAAGCCAGAGGCCTGGGCAAACAGGGCATAGTTCGGATACATACGCTCGGCCAGGGCCAGGGTATAGACGGTTTGCTGCCAAGGCTGCAGCTCGGCCAGTCGCTTATAAAACTTGTCACCAAACACGGCGGGGGATCCTTTACAAAATGTGGGGCAGATTGTAGCCCACGGGGGGCGCGGCGAAAACGAAAAAGCGAGCTGGTCGACTTTGTTGCCCTGGCAAGTCGCGTAAGATGAAGGCAGCGGCTCCTGTCCCCGCCGCATGCCTTATGAGGAATTCGCCAATGAGCCAACGTACCCTGCTGCTGCTCAGTCAGGACAATGCCCACTATCAGCGCCTGCTCCAGGCTGCCCGCCTGCCCCATCTTCGCATTCTGCGCGCCGACACCCCAGCCGAGGCCGAGTCGCTCATCGGCGAGGCGCACATACTGCTGGCCGAGCCCGCTCGCGCCAAACCCCTGCTGGCCAAGGCGAACAAGCTCAGCTGGCTGCAATCCAGCTATGCCGGGGTCGATGTGCTGCTCGACAGCCGCTGCCGCCGTGACTATCAGCTCACCAATGTGCGAGGCATCTTCGGCCCGCTGATGAGCGAATATGTGTTCGGCCAGCTGCTCAGCCTGACGCGCCAGCTGCCGCGCTATCGCGAGCAGCAGACGCAGCGGATCTGGCAGAGCCATCCCTATCAGGGCCTGAAGGGCAAGACGCTGCTGATCCTCGGTACCGGCAGCATAGGCCAGCATATCGCCCAGACCGGCCGCCATTTCGGCATGCGGGTACTGGGGGTGAGCCGCAGCGGCCACGAGCGGGCCGGGTTCGACGAGGTCTATCAACTGGCGGCCCTGAACCGCCTGCTGGGACAGAGCGACGTGGTCGTGAGCGTGCTGCCCGCCACCCGCGAGACTCATCACCTCTTCACCCGGGAACGCTTCGCGCACTGCAAGCCCCAGAGCATACTGTTCAACGTCGGCCGGGGCAGCGCCGTCCACACCCAGGATCTGCTCGACGCCCTGGCGGCCGGCAAGCTGGCCCACGCCGTACTGGACGTCTTCGAACAGGAACCCCTGCCCGATGACAACCCGCTCTGGTCGACCCCCAACCTCATCCTGACCCCGCACAACAGTGCCTACAGCTTCCCCGAGGACGTGGCCCAGATCTTCGTGCGCAACTACATTCGCTTCCTCGATGGTCAGCCGCTCGATGGCCGCATCGATTTTGACAAGGGTTACTAAGGCCCTGCCAAGCCTGGGCTAACTCTTCCCCATAAAGCAAAAAAGAGCCCGGACGGGCTCTTTTTCGTGATGGCCATACCGGCGGGGATCAGCTCGCCGCCAGCTCTTTTCGATAGCCTTGTACCTTGGCGAGGAACTGGCGCTTGGCCTTGCCGCTGAGGGGCTCGGCCATCGGCAGTTTGACCGTCATCGGATTGACCGGGCGATTGTTGATCCGCACCTCGTAGTGCAGGTGGGCACCGGTGGAGCGGCCCGTGTTGCCAGAGAGGGCTATCTTGTCCCCCATCTTCACCTTCTGCCCCGGTTTCACCAGCAGCTTGCTCAGGTGCAGGTAGCGGGTCGTCAGGGTGCGGCCGTGCTTGATGACCACATAGGTCCCCGCCAGGGGGTGACGGGTCGCCTTGAGGACGACACCGTCCCCCGTCGCCAGCACAGGGCTGCCGATGGGCATGGCGAAGTCGGTCCCTTCGTGGGGGCGCACCAGGCCCGTGATGGGATGGCGACGCGCCGGGTTGAAGGTGGAGCTGATGCGATAGCGGCTATGGGTCGGATAGCGACGGAAACCGCGCTCCAGGCTCTGGCCCTCGGCATCGTAATAATTGCCATCTTCCGCCAGCCAGGCGGAGAAACGCTTGCCCTTGCTCAGCACCTCGACCCCCAGCAGCTGGCTGTTGCCGGTATTCTTGCCCTGGACGGTTTCCTGCTGCATCAGGACCTTGAACTTGTCACCCTTCTTCAGATCGCTGGCAAAATTGAGGCGCCACTGGAACAGGTTTGCAATCTTCTTGATGTGGCTGGCCGGCACCCCGGCGTTGCGCGCACTGACATAGAAGCTGCCATTGATGACACCATCGAAGCCTCGCTTCTGCCACTCCACCGCCTCGGTGATCATGTTGACGCTGTAGTTGTCGTCGACACGCTTGAACTCGAGGGATTGCTTGATATTGAGGCGGATCTTCATCTCTTGCAGGATGTTGTCCTGATCGATGAGAAGCTCTATGTTCTGCCCCGGCTTGAGCCGGGCCAGGTTGTTCTTGCCATCGGCATCGAGCACCTTGTAGAGGGTGGTCGTCGACAGACCCAGGGTGTTGAAGATGGTGGTGAGGTTTTCCCCGTTGCGCACCCGGTAGTCCTGCCACTCGGGACCGGTATCGGCGGGGATGTCATCATCGGGCAGCGCCGGATCCATCAATTCATGGTCCGGGATGGCGTTGAATTCCGTGTTGTC
This sequence comes from Aeromonas bivalvium, assembly GCF_000819765.1. Taxonomy (GTDB): domain Bacteria; phylum Pseudomonadota; class Gammaproteobacteria; order Enterobacterales; family Aeromonadaceae; genus Aeromonas; species Aeromonas bivalvium. The sequence goes on along the minus strand of NZ_CDBT01000063.1, from coordinate 224,602 downwards.
TTCATTGGTGGCGGTGCCGCTGGTCGAGATCGGCAACTCGAGACGCAAGGGGCGCTCCAGAATATCGCCAGGCGCAGGCAATATGGCCACCGCAGACAGGGTCAGCCCCGTCAGCAACAACATGGCATAGAAATGTTTGCGGGGAACCGGGGGTTCCCAGTTGGCAGCACTCGCCACCAAGGGACGAAGACGTTTCATCCGCTTTCCTGTCATTAGTTCTGAGAGTGTTATCGGGTCAATTCGTTGTTATTAATTTGCATAAAGCTGCACATTTGACCCTGCATAACCTGAAAAGTTCACTGCAATTCGCACCAGAATCACATTTTATTCATAACAGGCACGCTTTGGCAGAAAAGATCACCCTCTTTCTGCCATTTTTTCCTACTTTTAAGAACCAGATCAGATCCTGATCGCCTCTGACCCGCCCATGTTGCTTAACCTTGTCCAGGGAGTGGCTATGTCGTTAGCAAAATTGTTAAACGGGATCATCATCATCTTGTTCCTGATTGGCGCCGTACTCTTGTTCATGCTGGAAATCACCACGGTGCGACAATCTATCCTCGACCAGATGTCGGCCAATCTTGAGACCGCCATTACCGCCCTCGGTCTGGTGCTTCAAGGTACCCTGCTCAACGAGGACAAGGTGCTGGCGGAGACCATAGTCAACGCCATGTTCGACGGCGGCTTCGTCAGCGCCATCACCCTGATAGATCCGGATGGCCAGATGTTGTTTCACAAGGTCTTTGCCAGCACCCAGCAGAACGTCCCCGCCTGGTTGCCCCACCTCATCGCCATGCCCCCGGTCAAGGTCGAGCAGGAGCTGACCGATGGTTGGCGCATACTGGGCAGCCTGACCCTGGAAGGGCACAGCGGTTATGCCTACCAGCATCTGTGGGGCGCCATCAGCCGCACCGGCCTCGCCCTGCTTGCCGGCCTCCTGGTGTTCAGCCTGCTCATCCCCTGGATCTGCCATCGCCTGTTGCGTCCCCTGGTCGAGATCAATCAACAGCTCGATCTGGTGCGTAAACACCACTACGGTTCTGAGCTGCCCACTCCCTGGCTCAAGGAGCTCAAGGCGGTGGCGGGTTCGGTCAACCAGCTGGTCTCGGAGCGCAAACGGGACATGCTGCAACAGAGGCTCAAGATCGCCCAGCTCGGCAAACAGCAGGAAGCGAGCAGCCATCTGCCGCTGCTCAACCTGCGCCCCCTCGATGAGGGGTGGCAGCAGCAGCATTTCTATTCCACCCAGGGCGACATCTTGTTGTATCGCCGCCTGCTGCCCCTTAAGCCATTCTCGTGCGAGACCTCCATCACGGCACTGCAACAGGCCGTGACTGACTGGCTCGACCGTGGCCATGATGGACTATCCCTGCCCCTGAGCCTGCTCGCTCATGAAGAGTGGGATCTGCTGGCGACAACCCTGGCCGGGGTGCCCAAGGGACGGGTCATCGACTGGCGCTGGGATCTGGCCACCCTGCCGGCCAATGGGGTCATCGCCTTCATGGCGCTGGAGCGTGCCGGGGTGGCGCAGGCCTTCAGTGCCATTCCCCTCAACAACGAGGTGCTGACCCTGCTCGATCCCGTCAAACCCACCTTCATCAGTCTGGCCGTCACCAACGCCCCCCTCTACTGGAACCTGGTCAGCCAGAACCTGCATGGCTCAGGCTATACGGTGCTGGCCGAGGCCAGCTCCATCACTGACAGCGACATACTGAGAGCCTGGGGTATCGATGGCTATGCCGCGGGAGCATCATCATGAAGATCTGGTCTCTGCTGCCCCTGATACTGGCCCCCTCCCTTCAGGCCGCCTCCCCGCTCAAGATAGACACGGGCTCGGAGCAAGGCATTTACTATCAGATGGCCAAGGAGTTTTGCCGACTGGCCCATGAACAGGATGAGGACATGCGCTGCCAGCCCAATGCGACATCCGGCTCGCTGGAGAATCTGGACCGACTGGCAAGAAAGAAGAGTGATTACGCCATCGTCCAGTCGGACTGGCTGTACCAAGCCAGCAAGGGAGAAGGGGCATTTGCGGGGGCCCCCCAACCCGGGCTGAAGAGCCTGTTTGCCACCCACGCCGAACCCTTCACCCTGATGATACGCGCCGATGGCGATATCACCCGCCTGGAGCAGCTCAAGACGGCTCCTATCGATCTGGGTCTCAAGGGATCGGGCACGCGCAAGACGGCTCTGGCCCTGATGGCCGTAGTGGGATCACGGGAGCAGGATCTCGATCTCAAGAGCGTGGGCAACGTGGCCGAAGCCCTGTGTGACAAGCGGATAGATGCCGTCGCCCTCGTCATCGGCCATCCCAACCGCATGGTGCTCGATGCGGCCAAACGCTGCCCCATCACCTTCATGGCGATCGAAGGGGCTGTGCGTGACCAACTCATCAAGGGCCGCCCCTATTATCAACCCAGCCGGATCCCGGCGCGGATCTATCCGGGCAATACCAAGCCCGTCCCCACCTTCGCCATCGCAGCGACTCTGGTTAGCCGGGAAGATGTATCGGAAGCGGACGTTTACCGACTCACCAAGGCCATGCTGGGCCAGCAGATCCAGTTCAACGAACAGACCTATGGTTACGCCAACCTGTTTCACCGGGCGCGCAACAAGACGGGCGCCGTGCTGATGGCGCCCCAGCATGCCGGGGCGGCTCGCTACTTCGCCGAGCTCAAGGCGGCGGGAAAACTATAGCTGGCGACGGGGGGATCGCAGGTGCTCGCTGGAGAAGCGGCTCTTCATGGAAGTCCATTGTGCCAATCTGTCGGCGCTGCCCGCCAGGGTGCCTTCCCGACGTGACTTCATGACCCAGATGCTCTTGGCATCGAAGCTGTAGACAGGGATCAGGTCGGTGCGCTGACTGCCGGGGAGGATACGGCCATTGATGTTGTCCAGCACCAGAGGGTCTGACTTGGGCGTCGGGAAGTAAAGCGTCACCATGTGAAACTGGTTGAACTTCACCGCCTTGACATAGGCCAGCCTCAGTTTCTTCTCCTCCACCCCCAGCTCCATCAGGGTGTAATACTTGGCGATGCTGTAATCCTCGCAATCCCCTCCCCTGGCACCGATGAACTCGATCGGGTTGGCCCAATAATCATCCATGCCCCACAGCCTGGGATCCACGCTATAGGTAAGGTTATTGAAGTAATTGTTTACCAAGGTAATTTTCTGTTGATCCGTGGTGCCGGCCCGAGGGCTCAACAGGCGGGCATAGGCCTGCGCCCGCTTCACGGCTCCCTGACCATACACATCCGCCAGCTTCGCCTGCAACTGGGGATCCGCCAGGTAAGTGGATAACTGGGAGGCGTGCAGCGGCGCACTGGCCAGCGCAACCCCCCATAACATCAGAGCAATCCGGTTCATGCACGACTCTCCGCAATAGGGCTGGAGGTCAGTATAGACCCCTGGGTCTATCGGCACTGGCCGAAGGCATCGGCCAATTGCTGCATGAAACTGGGATAGGCATCCGGCCCCAGGGCGACCGTTTCACCCACCTCATCGAGCAGCAGCACCTTGGCGCCGGTATTGCGGGCCACCGACTCGATCACCGCCGGCGAGAATTGCGGTTCGGCATAGATGCAGCTCGCCTGTTTCTCTTCCAGCGCCTTGCGGATCTCCACCAGGGTCCTGGCGCCGGGGCGACGCTCCGGGCTCACGGTGAAATGGCCCTTGGAACTCATGCCGTAGTGACGCTCCCAGTAACCATAGGCCTCATGGAACACGAAATAACCCTTCTGGTTGACCGCCTTCATCTGCTGGGCGATCACCTTGTCCTTGGCATCCACCTTGGCATCGAACGTGGCCAGGTTGGCGGTGTAGCGGGCCTGATTGGCCGGGTCCAGCTTGCCAAGCTCGGTTGCGATCGCCTTGGCAATCACCTTGGCCTGGGTCGGCCCCAGCCAGAGATGGGGATCCACTCCCTCGTGGTGATGCCCCTCATGGCCTTCATCATGGCCACCGTGCTCATGGGCGGCATGCTCATGCTCATGCTCATGCTCATGCTCGCCATCATGATGGGCGCCCTGGGTCGCGTAGTTGAACAGCGGCATCCCGGGCACCTGGGTCAGGGTCACCACATGGGGATGACTGGCCAGCGGCTTGGCCATGAAGCCTTCCAGTTCGGGGCCGACCCAGACCACCAGATCGGCCTTGTTGATGGTGCGAACATCCGATGGGCGCAGGGAAAAATCATGGGGAGAGGCGCCGGTGGGCAACAATACCTGGGGTTCACTCACCCCATCCGTGATGGCGGCGGCGATGAAGCCCAGGGGTTTGATGGTCGTCAGTACAGTGGTGGCGCGCACCGGCAGGCTGACCACGAACAAGGCGGTGAGCAGGGCAAGAATTCGCATAGGGATCTCGTCAGGACAGATGAATGTGATAATATAACAGAAAACCGGACTGTTATATTATAACTCTCATTGCCTGTAAACCCCGGAGCTGTCATGACCCAACTGGTGGAGCTGAAGGAGATCTGTCTCTCTTTCGACGGGCGACTCGTGCTCGACAAGGTCTCCTTTACCCTCAACAAAGGCAAAATCACCACCCTGGTCGGCCCCAACGGCGCCGGCAAGAGCACCCTGAGCAAGCTGGTGCTTGGCCTGCTCAAGCCGGACTCGGGGCACATAGTGCGCCGTGGCGGCCTGCGGATAGGCTATGTGCCCCAGCGACTCTATCTGGACCCCACCCTGCCGCTGACGGTGCGCCGCTTCCTCCAGCTTGGCAAGAATGGTCGCCTCTCCATCGAAGAGGCCCTGAGCCGGGTCGGCGCCCAGGATCTGCTGGACAACCGGATGCAGAAACTCTCCGGCGGCGAGATGCAGCGGGTGCTGCTGGCCCGCGCCCTGCTGGTCAAGCCCGAGCTGCTGGTGCTGGACGAACCGGTGCAGGGGGTGGATATCACGGGCCAGATAGAGCTCTACGCCCTCATCAGCCAGCTGGCCGCCGAGTTTGACTGTGCCGTGCTGATGGTCTCCCACGACCTGCACCTGGTGATGGCCAGCACCCACGAGGTGATCTGCCTGAACGGCCACGTCTGCTGCCACGGCGAGCCCGAGAGCGTGGCCCGTCATCCCGAATTTGCCCGCCTGTTCGGCCGACCGGAGCGGGAGGTGCTGGCGGTCTACACCCACCATCACCACTGCGACGGCGAACACCATCATCATGAGCCGCAGGCCCCCGTCATCCGCCTGCCCGCTCGCAAGCAATAAGCACAGCTAAGGACATTCAAGTGGACAGCTTTCTGTTATATGCCCTCGCGGCCGGCCTCGGCATCGCCCTGCTGGCCGGGCCGCTGGGCAGCTTCGTGGTGTGGCGCAAGATGGCCTATTTTGGCGACACCCTCTCCCATGCCTGCCTGTTCGGCATCGCGCTCGGCATACTGCTGCAGGTGGATCTCACCCTGGCGGTGGTGGTCTGCTGCCTCGCCATGGCCATGCTGCTGGTGATCATGAGCCGCAACCAGCAGGTAGCGACCGACACCCTGCTCGGCATCCTGGCCCACAGCGCCCTCTCCCTTGGCCTGGTCACCCTGAGCTTCATGGACAATGTACGGGTGGATCTGATGGCCTACCTGTTCGGCGACCTGCTCTCGGTGCAGCCCATGGACTTGCTCTGGATCTACGGCGGCGGCGCCCTGGTGCTGCTCACCCTGTGGCGGCTCTGGGATCCCCTGCTCTCCATGACCATCTCGGAAGAGCTGGCCAGGGTGGAAGGGGTGCGGGTGGATGTACTGCGCTGCGTGCTGATGCTGCTGATAGGCCTGGTGATCGCCGTGGCCATGAAGTTTGTCGGGGCGCTGATCATTACCTCCTTGCTGATCATTCCCGCCGCCACCGCCCGCCGCTTCAGCCAGACCCCGGAGCAGATGGCCGGCTTCGCGGCCCTGATCGGCTGTCTGGCCGTGCTGGGGGGCCTGACCCTCTCCTGGTTCCAGGATACCCCTGCGGGTCCGTCTGTCGTGGTCTGCGCCACCAGCCTCTTTATCCTGAGCCAGTTCAAGAAAGCCTGAGCCTGGGATGGCCTGAACCTCATTGTCAGGCCACCCCAGATCCAGTCCCCTCGATCGTGGTCTGCGCCACCAGCCTCTTTATCCTGAGCCAGTTCAAGAAGGCCTGAGCCTTTCCCGTTCAGGGGAGAGGCAGGCTCTGGCGCGTCTCCAGCAGCAACCACTGGCGCAACCGGCTGATGGCCGCCTCATGGGCTCGCCCCCGCTTGCAGGTGAAGTAGAAGGCATCCCCCGTCTCCAGCTGATGCACCGGCAGGCGCACCAGCTGGGGATCGTCCGGGGGCACCATGTAGTCGTTCACAAAGGTCACCCCCTGACCCCAGGCCGCCGCCTCCACCGCCATCAGCATGTGGCTGAAGTGGTGCATGCGCACCGTCTCCGGCACCCCCATGGCGCCCGCCTCGGCCCAGCGCTGCCAATCCTCCCCCCGGGACTTGTAGATGGATTGCACCGAGAGCAGCGGCAACTGCCAGATGGCATCCGGCCAGTCGCCGCTCGCCTGGGCCAGCAGCTTGCGACTGCAGACGGGGAAGAGCCGCTCCTGATAGATGAGGGTGTGGCTGTAGCCTCGCGCGTTGGGACACACAGTGATGAAGCAGTCCGCGATCCGATCCGAGAGCACGGGATCTTCGGCCACCATCTCCAGGCTCAGATCCAGCTCGGGACACTGCTGGCGCAGCCCGGCCAGGCGCGGGATCAGCCACTTGACCGCGAAGGAGCTGTAGACGGCGAGTCGCAACTGCATCTGGGCCCCGCCCCGCAACTGTTCGCTGCTCTGGGCTATCTGGCCGAGCCCGGCGGCGATCCCCTCGAAGTAGAGCTCTCCCTGGGGGGTGAGGGAGAGCAAGCGTCCCTGGCGCAGCAGCAGTCGCTCCCCCAGAAAGTCCTCAAGCAGGCGGATCTGGTGGCTGACCGCGCTCTGGCTGACGTTCAGTTCCAGGGCCGCACGGGAAAAGCTCAGCAGGCGGGCGACCACTTCGAAATATTGCACGGCGCGCAGGGGCGGCAGCTTCATTATCTATAAATCTCATGGATGGTGTTTTTTTATCATTTTACCCAATAGTCAGCGTCCCGCTACCCTGAGTCCATCAAGTGAGGAGACTGTATGAATTCAGTGGCGGCAGGCATGGTCTATCTGGTACTCGGCAACCTGGTTGCCGTCTTCTCCGACGCCCTGGTCAAGGTGCTGGAGCCAGATCAGCCCATCTTCCAGTTCGTCTTCTTTCGCCAGCTCTCGGCGGCCTTGCTGCTGGCGCCCTGGCTGCTCTGGTCCTGGCGGCGCAACCCGCCGGTGGCACTCAAGTGGCATCTGCTGCGGGCCCATATCTGGGCGGTCGGCGTCTGCCTCATGGTGGTGGCCCTGACCCAGCTGCCGCTGGCCACCGCCAACGCCCTCTTCTATGCGGCGCCGCTGCTGATGGTGCCGCTGGCGGTCTGGCTGGCGGGAGAAGCGTTGTCACGCCAGAAGGTGGCGACGGCCCTCATCGGCTTCGTCGGCGTGCTCATCGTGCTGCGGCCGACCGAGGTGAACTGGGCCGCCCTGGCGGCGCTCGGGGTGGCGCTCTCCCTGGCCCTCAACAACCTGCTGATCAAGCGGATCCCCCTCAAGCAACCCATCGCCCAGACCCTGTTCTTCACCAATGTGCTGAGCATGCCCTTGATCCTGGCGTTGGCCTGGTGGGAAGGGGGCGACTGGCAATGGCAGATGTGGTGGCCCGCCTTCGGCTCCTCGGCGCTGATCATGGTCTATGCGGGCTTGTGCGTGCTGGCCTATCGCAAGGCGGAGGCGAGCAAGATCGCCTCGGCGGAATACACGGGTCTGCTGGCGGCGGTCGCCATCGGTGCCTGGCTGTTTGACGAGCAACCCGGTCTGCCGCTGCTGCTGGGCTGCCTGTGCATCATCATTCCGCTGGTTGCCATGGCGCGCGGCAAGTCAAAACCCCAGGCAGAACCAGCGCTCTAGCCAGCCGGGTCAAGCAGCGGGGCAACCCGCTGACGCAGATGGGGGACCACCTCCTGCTCGAACCAGGGATTCTTCTTGAGCCAGAGGGTGTTGCGCGGGGAAGGATGGGGCAGCGGCAGCCAGCCGGGGCCGTAATCGCGCCAGTATTGCACCGTCTCGGTGAGGCTCCCTCTGGCCGCCTCCCGCAGGTAGTAGCGCTGGGCGTACTGGCCGATGAGCAGGGTCAGCTCGATACGGGGCAGCAACATCAATACCTTGTCGTGCCAGGTGGGGGCACATTCCGGGCGCGGCGGCAGATCCCCCGACTGGCCGCGGCCCGGGTAACAGAGCCCCATGGGCATGATGGCGATGCAGGACTCGTCGTAAAAGGTAGCCTTGTCCACCCCGAGCCAGTGGCGCAGGCGATCGCCGGAAGGGTCGTCCCAGGGGATGCCGCTGGCGTGTACCCGGGTACCGGGGGCCTGACCGATGATGAGCAGACGAGCATGCTCGCTGCCGCGGATCACCGGCCTGGGCCCGAGCGGCAGGTGGGCCTCGCACAACCGGCAGGCCCGGATCTGTTCAAACAGGATATCGAGTCGGTTCATGGCGCCGATAGTAACAGAGTTTTCCCCCGCATCCGCTTGTGCAAGTCGTACCGGCTGCCTATGATGCGCCCCAATTTGTTTAATTTAATAAACGAACGACGATGAAAAACGGCTTGGGGACGGGCAGCGCGGCCCTCTCATTCGTGCTGTGGGGCCTGCTGCCCCTCTATTACCAGTTCATGCCCGAGGTCAACATGTGGGAACTGCTCTCCCACCGGGTGCTCTGGTCTGTTGTCCTGCTGGGCGCCCTCTTCCTGCTGCTCGGGGTGCGGATCCCCTGGCCACGTCTGCGCAGCGAGCCCCGCCAGCTTGGTCTCATCCTGCTGGCGGGCCCCGTCATGTCCATCAGCTGGTGCATGTTCACCTGGTGCCTGACCACGGGCCAGGTGCTGGCCACCAGCCTTGCCTTCTTCATGACGCCCCTGTTCAACATCGCCTTTGCGGTGATCTTCCTGAAAGAGCGGCTCACGGTACAGAAACATCTGGCGGTCGCCCTGGCCCTGTCGGGGCTGGCCTACATGCTGTTCTCCTACGGCGAGCTGCCCTGGTTTTCCCTGATCATGGGGGCCAACTTCGCCCTCTATGGCCTGCTCAAGAAGAAGGTGCATTACGGGCCGAGCACCAGTCTCTACCTGGAGTCCCTGGTGCAGCTGCCCCTGGCCCTGCTCGTGATAGGCTGGCTCGGCTGGCAGGGGAGCAGCACCTTCCTGGCTGGGGACTGGGCCGATCGCCTGCTGCTGATGGGCAGCGCCCCCGCCACCCTGCTGCCGGTGGGCCTGTTCTGCTACGGCATGCTCAGAACCAGGATGAGCACGGTCGGCCTGTTGCAATACATAGAGCCGAGCCTCGCCTTCCTGCTCGCCCTCTTCTGGTTTGGCGAATCGCCGGATCCGGTGAAATCCGTGGGCTTCGCCTTCGTCTGGGCCGGCCTGCTGGTGAGCCTGCTGCCCTTGCACAGGCTGCGCCAGGGCAAGGCCTTCCCCCCTGAGGCTGCCCCCTTGCCCGAGGCGCCACAAGATAGATAATGGCCTTCACAGCCCCGCCGGGGCACTTGCACGGGAGCCACAATGAGTCACACCCCGCCCGATGCGCCGCAGGCCGCCGGCGGCCCCTGGTTCATCTACATGGTGCGCACCGGGAGCGGCAGCCTCTACACCGGCATCAGCACTGACCCCGAGCGCCGACTCGGTCAGCACCAGAGCGGTCGAGGGGCCCGAGCCCTGCGTGGCAAGGGGCCCCTCGCCCTGGCCTGGTGGCAAGCGGTCGGTGAGCATGGCGCGGCCCTGCGCCTGGAGTACCGCCTCAAGCGGCAGAGCAAGGCCAGCAAGGAGGCCCTGATCCGGCAACCCGAACGCTGGCAAGCCCTCAGCCAGCAGTGGCTGCTCACCCAGGGAGCCGGATCATCAACAGAAAGGCCACCGCCATGATGTGGATCCGGGCGGTGGCCAAGGCAGGACAGGTGTCACCCCAGGAGAAGGATGTCGACTCAGCGATAGCCCTGACTGCGGCGCCGGTTGCCCAGCAGCCAGTAGATGACCAGGCCCAGGACAAGCCAGGGGGCCAGCTTGAACACCAGCCCTATCATGCCCGCCAGGGCGCCAAACAGCATGAAGACCCCGCTCACCACCACCATGGCCAGCACGGTGAACCCGGCCATGGCCATCACGATCAGCACGGCCAGCAAGACCAAGCATTCCAACATAGTCACTCCTCGCAGCCGGGCTGCTTCTGGGTAGCCGGGTCAACCGGACTAGGGCAAGGGCCATGGCCCCTGCCCACAAGATGGCGCCTCTGCTGCCGGGCTCGCCGGGAGCCGCTCAATCCAGCCAGCGCTTGAGCTGGTGGCGTGGCGGCATCAGCATCACCGCCAGCAGATAGGCGACCAGGGCGAAGGGGGGCATCAGGATCAGGACTACCAGCGCCACGACCCGCACCGTCACCCGGGAGACGCCAAGCCCCCTGGCAATACCGGCGCAGACTCCGGCCAGCTTGCGATGGGCCAGATCTTTGGGCCAGGGGCTCATGGTTATGCCTCCGCCTTCTGGCCTTTCAGGCGGGCCAGCTCGCGCTCTATCTCGTCATTGAGTTCCAGCTCGCGGAACTGGGCCTCCAGGGACGGATTCTGACCGAAGGTAGCCGCCTCCAGCTGGGCTTCCAGCTGATCCACCCGCCCCTGCACACCGTCGAAGCGGGCCATCAGCTCGTGCATGCGACGATTGTCCAGCTGGGCGCGGGCCCGGATCCGGCTGTGGGCGGTCTGCTCGCGCAGGGCCAGCAGCTTCTGCTTCTCGCGGGCCTCGGTCAGCTTGGTCGCCAGCCGCTCGCTGTCGGCGGTGAGCTGGGCCAGCACCTCGGCCAGGCGCGCCTGATCCTGTTCGAGCTGCGCGAGCCGCTTGCCCTCGGCCAGCTTCTCGCCAAGGGCGGCGCGGGCCAGATCCTCACGTCCCTTCCCGATGGCGAGCTCGGCCTTGGCCGACCACTCCCGGATCTGGTGGCGCAGCGCCTGCTGATGGCGCTCCAGCTGTTTCTGCTCGGCGATGAGGCGGGCGGCCTGGGTTCGCATATCGACCTGCACCTGCTCCATCTCCTCGATCATCAGGCGCAGCATCTTCTCCGGCTCCTCGCTCTTGTCGAGCAGGCTGTGCAGGTTGGCATTGATCACGTCGGTCAGGCGGCTGAATACGCTCATGGTCTGGCTCCTTGTTGATGGGATGTCACTCTCTTCCCATGGCATTACAAGAGCCGTGCCAAGATAATTTATTGTTGTTTTACAGATAGATGGAGACTCGGCATTGCCATCTCAAGGCCATGAGTTGGTGAGAATTGCCAATGATGTGGTGATTTTTACCAATAAAAAAGGGAGCCAGCGGCTCCCTCCATTCAGTTGGGCTCAGCCTCAGGCGGCCGGGCGATGGCCCAGCTTGCCATCCAGCTCCGCCAGCTTGGCTGCCATCTTCTCACGACAGGTGTCGGAGAGCTCGCGAATGCCGGCAGCGCCATGCTCCTTGCTGCACAGGGGGGGCAGCATCTCCAGCAGCACCTCGCCGTTGTCCCAGCGGTTCAGGTCCACCTGACCGAAGTAGCTGGAGCAGACGATGGGCACCACGGGCACCTCGGCCTGGACGGCGGTATGGAAGGCGCCGGCCTTGAACGGCAGCAGGCCGCGCCCCTGGGAGCGGGTTCCTTCCGGGAACATCCAGATGGAGGTGCCGCGCCCCTTGATACGGTTCACCACCTGGCCTATGGTGCCGATGGCCCGGGAACGGTTGGATCTGTCGATCAGCACGTTGCCGGAGAGCCAGAAGATGAGGCCGAAGAAGGGCAGCCACAGCAGGCTCTTCTTGCCCACCGCCACCACCCCGGGCATGACGGCGCCGGTCACGGTGAAGATATCGAAGTTGCTCTGATGATTGCAGACATAGACGGCCGGCCCCACCGACTTGACCTCGTCCGCAATGGTGACCCGGACCTTGAGCCCGATGAGGGGACAGACCGCATGGTACATGCGGGCGAAGACATAGACGTTGTTGGGATGACGTGGACGCACCAGACAGAGCAGCAAGGCCAGCACGAACCAGACGATGAGCAGCAGGCCAAGCAGCAGAATACGGGCAAGTTTAAGCATCGAACACCTCTAAGCAAGATTCGGCGCAGTATACTGATCCCCCTTTTAGCGAACAAGCGTTCGCCAGACAGAACCGACCACCCCAACCGGTCCATGTGGTCGCTCGACTCCTGCTCACTTGCCCAAACCAGGGTTGATCGATAGGATGTGCCCCATTCAACAGGGTAGGACGAGCATGATTTTGCGACAACGCGTGGCGACAAGACTCCTGCTGCTGGTCTGCATCCTGGTGCTCAACTGCGCGGCCCAGCCGCTGGCCAGGCTGGCACAGCTCGACCAGGCACTGAGCTGCCAGATGCAGCCCCTCGCCTCGTCCAGCGTCGATGCCGACGAGGAAACCGCGACGCCCCAGCCCAGCAGTTGCCAGCTCAACGGCAAGTGGCTCAGCGCCGCCAGCCTGCTCTGCGCCGAACAACTCTTCTTCGCCATCGCCTTCGTGATCGCCCTGCTGGTGCCCTTGTCGCGCCGCTCACCCGCGCTCCCTCCCCCCATCAACATCTCGCCCCCAGAACGGCGACTGCATCTCACTCTCTGCGTCTGGCGGGAATGAGTCAGGGGCGGTTTTCTCCACCCTGACTTTCATTTTCAAGAGACGACAACATGTCAAACATCATCAAGACCGCCCTGTTGCTGGGTGGCCTGCTGTGGCAATCCTCTGGGTTGGCCAGCGACACCGGCTGGCTCACCAGCCCCCAGAACGATCACGCCAAGGTGCGGCTGCAAGCCGACACCCGGGATCCCGCCGCCCCCCGGGTGCTGCTCAGCCTGCAGCTCGAATCCGGCTGGAAAACCTATTGGCAGAACCCGGGGGAAGGGGGCATTGCCCCCGAGATCCTCTGGGATGCACCCCAGCCAGCGACGCAGTGGCACTGGCCAGTGCCCAGGCGGTTCGACGTCAGCGGCATCTCGACCCAGGGCTACCAGGGGGACGTCAGCCTGCCCATCAGCCTCACCCGCAGCGGCGGCGAGGCACTGACGGGCACCCTGCGCCTCTCGACCTGCAGCAACGTCTGCATCCTGACCGACTACCCCTTCACCCTGGCGCAAGATGGCGCTGCCCCCGAAGGGTTCGACCTGGCCTATGCCAAGGCGATGAGCACACTGCCACAGGCCCTGCCGGGCACGGTCACCCTCGAGGCGGGCTACCGGCAGAACCAGTTGCAACTGACCGCCGACAACCCCCAGGGCTGGCAGGATCCCCAGGTCTTCCTCCAACGGCTGGAGGGGGGCGAATTTGGCGAGCCCAGCCTGGAGGTACAGGGCAACACCCTGATCGCCCGCATCCCGGTCAGCGATGGCTGGCAGGGGGATGCCCCCGATATCCGGACCCAGCAGCTCGGCTTGGTGCTGGCGAGCGGCGAGCAGGCCTGGCAGAGCGAGGTCCGCATAGGTGAGCCCCTGACCCTGCCAAGCGGCGGCCAGTCACTGCTCTGGCTGCTGGGAGTGGCGCTGCTGGGGGGGCTCATCCTCAATCTGATGCCCTGCGTGCTGCCGGTGCTGGCCCTCAAGCTGGGATCCGTGCTGCAACTCGAGAGCCGGGAGCGCCGCCCGGTGCGCCTGCAATTTTTGGCGGCCAGTGCCGGCATCCTGGTCTCCTTCTGGGCGCTGGCACTGATGAGCACCCTGCTGCGCGCCACTCAGGGAGCGGTCGGCTGGGGCATACAGTTCCAGAGCGTCTGGTTTATCGGCTTCATGGTGGTGGTGACGGCGCTGTTTTGCGCCAACCTGCTGGGGCTGTTCGAGCTGCGGCTGCCGAGCAAGCTCAATACCCGCCTGGCCACCAGCGGCGGCCAGGGGCTGGGGGGTCACTTCCTGCAGGGCTGCTTTGCCACCCTGCTGGCCACCCCCTGCTCGGCGCCCTTCCTCGGCACTGCGGTCGCCTTTGCCCTCGGGGCGCCGCTCGGCCAGCTCTGGCTCATCTTTACTGCGCTCGGTGTGGGCATGAGCCTGCCCTGGCTGCTCATCGCCGCCGTCCCACGCCTCGCGCTCTTGCTGCCGAAGCCGGGCCGCTGGATGGGGCGCCTGCGTACCCTGCTCGGCCTGATGATGCTGGGCTCCAGCCTCTGGCTGCTCAGCCTGCTCGGCAACCACGTCGGCCCCTTCTGGATGCTGATCCTGATGGCGCTGATGCTGACGGCCCTGCTGCTGGCCGTCGTCTGGCGCCACGGCATACGCGCACTGACCCTGGGGCTGGCCCTGGGCTGCCTGCTGGGCGGAGCCCTGCTGCTCGGCGGCGCCTTCACCCTGGACGGCAAGCCCCAGCAGGACAGGGTCGACTGGCAGCCGCTCTCGGAGCAGGCCATCGAACTGGCACTGGCCCAGAACAAGCGGGTCTTCGTCGATGTGACCGCCGACTGGTGCATCACCTGCAAGGCCAACAAATTCAACGTACTGCTGCGAGATGACGTGCAACAGGCCCTGAGCGCCCCTGATGTGGTGGCCCTGCGCGGGGACTGGAGCCGCCCCTCCGACGGCATCGCCAGCTTCCTGCGCCAGCGCGGCAGTGTGGCCATTCCCTTCAACCAGATCTACGGGCCCGGCCTGACGGATGGCGAGATCCTCTCCCCCCTGCTGGACCGATCGACCCTGCTTGCCACCCTGGCGCAAGCCGGTATTGCCCCCTCTCAAGGAGAAACCAAATGAAACCGACCCTGCTCGCCCTGACCCTGCTGGGCTCCCTGTTGACCCCGGCCCTGCACGCCGCCCCCTTCACCCCGGAGCAGGAGGCCCGCATCAAGGAGCTCATCCGCGAGACCCTGGTCCAGAATCCGAAGATCCTGGATGAAGCAGCCGAATCCTGGGAGAAACAGAACGCTGCGGATCAGGCGGCCCAGCTCGGCGACTTCATCGAGGGCAACAAAGACGTGCTGTTCAATAGCGCCACCAGCCCGCGCCTTGGGGCCAAGCACCCCAAGCTGACTCTGGTGCTGTTCACCGATTACAACTGCCCCTACTGCAAGCAGTTCGATCCCCAGGTCACCAAGCTGCTCAAGGCCTACCCGAACGATCTGGGGCTGGTGATCAAGCTGTTGCCGTTCAAGGGGCAGACCTCCGCCAAGGCGGCCCAGTACAGCCTGACCCTGTGGCAGCAGGATCCGGCCCGCTTCCTCCCCCTGCACGACAAGCTGATGAGCAAGCAGGGCATGCTGACCGAGGCGGACATCAACAAGGCGCTGGCCGCCACCGGCAATGTGGCGCTCAAACCGGGAGACAAGGCCACCGAAGAGCTGCGCAATAGCCTGCGTATCGGCACCTTGCTGGGGGTTCAGGGCACACCGGCGACGCTTATCGGCAACCAGCTGGTGCCGGGCGCCATTCCCTATGAGCAGCTCGAACAGCTGGTGAAAGCCGAGCTGGCCAAGCGGGCATGAGGAGGCCATGGATGGAACTGCGCCCAGACAAACTGCGCATCGGTATCCTTCTGGGCGTGCAGGGCACACCGGCGACCCTGATCGGCAACCAGCTGGTGCCGGGCGCCATTCCCTATGAAGAGCTGGAGCAGCTGGTGAAAGCCGAGCTGGCCAAGCGGAGCTAAACCATGTCTGAGGATGCAGTTGTAAAGGCACCCCGCTGGCGCCGCTGGAGCAAGGAGGCGCTCTGGCTGCTGCTGTTTGCCCTGATCATCTCGACCGTGCTGGATCTGTGGCGCAGCCCGGCGCTGCCGGAGGGCAGCCCTCTGCCCGTGCTGACCCTGCAAGATGGCACCCAGGCCGACCTGCAGGCCATGAGCCGGGAGCGGCCGCTGCTGGTCTATTACTGGGCCAGCTGGTGCGCCGTCTGCCGCTTCACCACCCCGGCGGTGGAGCAGATCTGGCAGGACGGTGGCAACGTGCTGACGGTGGCGCTGCGCTCCGGCGACGACGCCAGGTTGCAGCAGGGCATGGCCAGGAAGGGGCTGAGCTTTCCCACCCACAACGATGAGCAGGGGACGCTCGCCGCCCGCTGGCAGGTGAGCGTCACCCCCAGCTTCCTCATCATCAAGGAGGGCAAGGTGGTGAGCAGCACCACGGGCTGGAGCAGTCGCTGGGGCTTGCAGCTGCGATTGCTGTGGGCCCGCTGGTAACCCCGCACTTCATGCCAAAACAACCAAGAGCCCGGTATCGCTACCGGGCTCTTTTTTATCTGTAGGCTGGCTACCTCCTATTGCGCGGGCGCCATGGCACCCTGCCCGAGCCGCCCCCTGGCGCTGGCTCGCTCGGCCTCGTCGATCACGCCGTCACCATTCTTGTCCAGACGGGTGAAGAGGGTCTCATGGCGTTCCATGAACTGCGCCTTGGTCAGATCTTGCTTCGGCTTCATGCTGGCCATTCGACCCGGCATGGCCTTGCCTGACTGCTGCATCGCCTCGTGCATCCTGGCCATGGCGGCCTCTCTTTCGGCCACCGACAGGGTGCCATCCTTGTCGCTGTCCTGCCGGGCGAAACGCTGCTCGGCTCTCTCCATGAACTGGGCCTTGGTGATGTCTCCCTTGATGAACATCAGGGGCTCATCGAGGCTCTCATCGGCGGCGATGGCAAGACCGCCCAGCAGTACCATAGGCAGAAGATAAAATTTCAGCATGGCTGTTCATTCCTAAGTAAGGATCCCGGTATGGCCGAGTCCTGCTGAAGATCGCCAGGGCAACCCCCGGCGCCTCCTGTAGTGTAGTCCCGGGGCCCTCCCCCACCGGGAGGCAGATCACAAGGCGCACCGGCCACACTGTCCTCTGGTTACTTTTCTTCCTATTCATGGCGATGGCGGGCGCTTTCCGTTAAAATCTCCGGTTTTTGCCGTGCCTGGTTTGCCGACGTTCCGCCACCAGGCCAGCACAGGATGAATTCCACCATGCCAGTGAGGCAGGATCCGTCATGAACAACTACTTCCGGGTGCTGGGCGTCAAGTCCAACGCCAGTGAAAACGACATCAAGAAAGCCTATCGACGGCTGTCGAACCAGTACCACCCCGACAAGCTGCACGGGGCGAGCGAAGAAGAGAAAGAGCAGGCAGCCATCCGGTTGCACCAGATAAAGCAAGCCTATGAGGTGTTGTCCGATCCGAAACAACGGGCCGCCTTCATCAAGGATTTCAACAACGTCATCGTGACCGATCCCGCTGCTGCCATGCAGGAGATGTGGGACCAGTTCTACCCCTGAGCCATCAGGCAAGAAGAGCGACTATGCAAAAAAAATGGGACCAGGCACGGCTCAAGGCCCTGCAAAGCGATGCCAGCGAGAATATCGAATCCTACCGGGATCAGGACGACCCCAAGGGGCTCGAGCAGTTCACCGACCAGATGAAGGCCCTGCTGCTGGCCGACATGAGCATGCTGGAGTTCATGCCCGAATACCTGCCGCTCGCCCTCCATGGCCGGGTGCAGTTCCCGCCCAAGGCCAAGGGGCAGTGGAACCAGTGGCTCGCCAGCGGCGTACAACCCTCATGGGACGAGTTCAAGGTGAGCGTCGCCTTCAACAACGCCGCCCTGCCGCTGGTGAAAGCGGTGCGGGCCCAGAGCGAAGATCAGCTGATGGAAGCCTGCGCCGTGCTGTTCTTGCTCGACAACCCCCTGCCCCGCGGCAGCCGCGGTGCCGATGACGACCTTGAGCTGCGGGACGCAGAAGATGACGACGGGGAAGACGCCGACGCCGATTATCATGGTGGCAGCGACCGCTATGGTGATGACGACGGCGATCAGGATATGTACGACGAAGTCCGTTTCTAATTGGGGCAAGGCATGAGCAACAGTCTGATAGAAATTACCGCCATCGAGATCAAAGAGCTGGCCGTGGTCGAACCCAAGCAGGCCAGCGAGAAGTTCGAGCTGATCGCCAAGACAATGTCTGACGACCAGCTGGCAGAAGTGATTGAAAACATTGATATCGTTACCCTGACCCAGATCAACGGCCAGCACGACATCTCCTTCCCCTCCATCATCTCCGAGCTGATGACCCCGGAGCGGATCCGCGACATCGTCTGCCAGCAGCCCCTCTACTGGGAAGAGGCGATCAAAAACAACGCCGACGAGCTGCAGCAGCACACCTTCGACTTCCTCAACTACCTGATCCGCACCCAGGAGAGCGAAGCCAAACAGCGGGAGATCCTCGAATGCGTGGCCGAGGATCCGGCCGGCCTCTTCTACCTCGCCATCCCCTTTATCGAGTTCTATCGCGGCGATCGTTTTGATGAAGACGAAGGTTATCACGACGTGCTGCACGCCGAGGAGGAGGATCTCGAGGAGTCCCTCGCCTACAGCGAGCGCCAGCAGAGCGAGGATGTCCACGACTACGCCCTGGATGACCCGAGAAGCCTGTTGATGCTCATTCGCGAGCTGGCCCCCGAGGTGGAAAAATCCATCAAGTCGCTGCTGCGCAACGAGCACTCCACCTGGGACGGCATCATCAACAAGTTTGCCGCCGAGCTGGTGATGCAGGCCAAAGAGAAGAACAAGGTCGAGGAAGACGAGTACGGCGACGTCGACGACATGTTCAGCTTTCTGGATTAAGGAGCCCACCCATGCAGTTAGTGATTCGCGATGCCAACCAGGGCCCCTTTTTGACCCAGGTGCTGCGCTTTGGCACGGAGCACGAACGTTTGAGCGAGCAGCAACTGGCCGCCATCAAGGGCAAGGCGGTGCTGATGAGCCTCAAATTCGCCGACAAGTACTACAACAAGTACAAGATGCACCTGCTGGAGCAGGCCGCCCACGACGTCATCGGCGTGGTGAGCCTGGGGTTGCAGGAGCTCTCGGCGCGGGATCCGGCCAAGGCACTTGCCCTGTTGCAGGCGCCGGAAGGGCCCATCAAGCCGTTCCAGAAGGGCTGGTCCATGCTCATCACCGTCAGTCCCAAACAGACCGGCAACAGCCTCTATGGTGACGTGGATGCGCGCCTGCTGGACAAGATCTCGAGCCCCCCGGACATCGAGGAGTGGCAAGGGTGGCAGGAGTACGAGAAGGCGCTGGCCGAGCACAACAAGAGCCGCCTGATGGAGCTTATCGATCAGCACTTCTTCGCCTGCGAGAGCGACCACCCCACCATGGAGGACAAGCTGGCCGAGGCCCTGCTCTATCGCATCCTGTGCGGCAAGGGCAGTGGCGCCGCTCCCCTCAAGGTGAAGCAGGATCTCAAGCGCAAACTGGCGCGGGAGATTGAGCTCGACGAAAACTGGTATGACACCGACTATCTCGCCGCCCAGCTCACCCTGATGCTGAACGCACTGCCCGCCGACATGGCCGCCGCCCTGCGCCAGGAGCTGAGCCCGGGCTTTGTGCCGAACCTGCTGCATACCCTGGGGTTTGTGCGCCAGTACCAGCAGTTGCAAAAAGAGGACGCCTCCCCGGAGAAGCTCGACAACATGGAGATGCGCGCAGGTCTCAAGCACCCGCTGCTTGGCTGGCCCCTCTACCACGACTTCTGATGACGGGCTTTCCCTTCACACTATTCCAACGCCCGGCTTACCGGGCGTTGTCATCTGTGTCACTCACAGATCGGCGCCGCCCCTATCGGGCAATGGTCCACATGGCGCTCTGCATCCCTGTCTCCCTAAAGTCGATCACCACGGGATAGTCGTTGCCACACCCCGTCACCGTCCAGCGCTCCTGCCAGTAGCGGCTGCCCGGTTCTCCCTCGGGGCGTTGCAGCACCACGGGCACGAAGCGCTCCGGTGCGTCACACCCCTTGATCGCCACCCAACCCGCTACCCCCACCATGGCATCCCGGATCAGCTGCTGATTGGCCAGGGTGCCTTCCTGCACGGGCTCGTTCGGGCTGGCCTCGGCCTGCCACATCAGGGGATAAAGCAACAACAGGGCATAGGGTCTCATCACGCCTCCAGAGGGGTCTATTTAAAAGTGGTTCGTTCGAGGCTTTCATCATGACCCGAAACGGCGCCAGACAGAAGAGGAGACCAGGGAAAACAGGCGCAGGATCCGGGGCAGCGGCGGCTCTCGCCCTAGGTGGACTACCCCCTAAGCGTCATTGGCCCACATTTTGTCAGGGATATAATGACTCCCTCATACCGACAGCAGGGGAACGCCGTGAGCAGAAAACCGGACCGCATCACCGCCATGCAGCAGATCATCGACGCCGTGAAGGCGGAGTTCCCGCTCTATCAGCCAGATACCTTCAAATGCGGGCCGGACAACAGCTGCATCGGCTGCCCCAAGAAGCTGATGGAGCTGGTGGATACGGACCTCTGCTACTGGCAATATCAGATCGACCGCGGCATCCCGCCCAGCTTCGACGAGATCCAGCGCTTCGGCAAGATGTGCAAGAACATCCGCCGGGCCCTGGTGCGCAACGGCCGCATCCCCGCCTGATGCTTTGCCCCCGCATCTGATAAGGTGTGACCCACAGGCCCGGATCGGGCACAAGCGAGCAGGAGACCAAAATGACCCAGGAGCGGATCCAGACCCGATACAAGCTGGCGGGCCCCTTTGCCACTCAGGCCGAGTTGGAGCAAGCCATAGCCCGGGTAATAGAGCACCACAAGCAGGACTTCTTCCCCCTGCTGGAGCGACTGGTGGACGTGGGGGACACCAGGGTCAACCTGAGCCAGGAGAACCCGATGCGGGTGCTTGGCATCGCGCTCGACGCCCCAGGCACCACGGGCATCGCCCGACTCAACTACGAGTCCAACTTCGCCGAGAGCTGCCTCATCATCAACGAATATGACCAGCACCAGACCAGCGTGCCCTTTCACCTGGAAGGGGACCAGCTTGTCTTCGACCTTGAGCTGCCCATCGCCTGGAATTTCAATCATTAATGGCACCGGCAACCCGGGGGAAGTCGGTGGGGCTGTGCCAGAGGCTGAATGATACGGCGGCCAAGAAGGGGGGTGCGCCGAGATAACGGCTAGATGGATGGCCTTTAAATAAAGAGGCTGGCGTGGCTACCCAGGTGCCCCACTTGGTGTAGGGTTGTCTCCATGCCAGCTGAATGAACTATCGAGGGTCAGCATGGGTGAGCACCAGTCTGCAGCAATGCCGGGATTAAGCGACGGCAATGGCTTTTTTTTCGAGCGTAGAAGTGCCGGAGACTTCCCCTTTTATCGCCAGTCCCAAACTGCCTTGTCTGGCCGCAGCTGGGGGCTGATCCTGCTGGGGGTGGTGCTAGGTTTCGCCGTGCTGACGGCGCACCTTGCATTTTATAACACCACGGCGGGCGGCTTTGTCCCCGCCATCCTGTTCCCTCTCATCCCCCTGGCCGTGCTCGCCATGGTGACGGGGAAGGCATGGCGAGCCCTGTTTCGAACGCCGACGGGACGGGATTTCCTCTTGATGCTGGCGATCGCCGGCGTCAACATTCTGGTTTCGGTCGCCGTTGCCCTGTTGCTGCAGCACCTCTTCAAGATGAGCGCCAACCCGGTCAACGCCATGCTGGCAGAGGCCTCCAATGCGGCGCGCATCCTCTTTTATCTCAAAACCATCCCTCAACTCTTTGGCGAGGAGGTGGTATCCATCCTGCCTTTTCTGGCCATCCTCTGGTGTTGTCACACAAAGCTCGGCCTGACGCGCAAGTCCGCCATCATCATCGCCTGGCTATCGACTGCCCTTATCTTCGGAGCCATGCACCTGCCCACTTATGACTGGAATTTTCTGCAATGTTTTCTGGTGATCGGCACGGCCCGCATCGTGCTGCTCAGTGGCTACATCATCACCAAAAACATCTGGGTATCGACCGGCGCGCACATCATCAACGACTGGCTGCTGTTTACCCTCATGGTGGTCCTGCCTGGCGGTCACGCAGGAATCTGACCCAGGAACTGGTGAGCCTCCCGTTTATTGCCCCCCATTCCCCCACAGCAGCAACAAGGCAGAGGGTTGAATCAAGCAGGGCCGATTTGCGAACCCTGATCGGCTGCACCGCAAGCGCCGCGGCGATGAGGATGGCGGGAAAAGATGGGGGTTCCACTATCCCATAGCCATTGGCAGATCAGCACCGGCGACATCCCCTGAAAGCCGCGTCATACCTGATTCATATGAAGAGATGGCAGGCTCGTAAAGGTATCCTTACAGTGGGATAGAGAGCTATTCCCTCCCCCAATGACCCGGCTCTCCTGAAGCGCGCCGCCACACCGAGAGCCTCATGTAACAGGCTGTTTAATAATGAACTCAAAAGCTTTAGCTCCCCTTGAGACAAGTCACTCTTTCCCCCGGCACAGGCCTGTAATGATAATTTAATCATTTAAATTACCCCGACACCTTGATCCATTTGAAACCCAGCACTAGTCTCCCATCCACGTGGAGCGGAAGTCGAGAGGTAGCTACGCGGTATCCCTTACATTTCATCAAGGAAAAGGAAATACCATGGAAAGCATCGCTATTGCAGCATCCCAGCTCAACTGGAACGGCGGACAACGGATCACCCTCAAAGCCGGTGACACTGCAACCTGTACAGTCCTGCGCCCCGATCAGCTGTATGGGATCTTCATCTACAACTCGGCCCAGAATGACAACAATGCCGTGGTAAACGTGGTCTGGAGCAACAGCCAGCCTCCCTGCCAGATCACTGTGCCGGGTACGACGGCCAACGCCGGCCTGGCATCCATGGGTTTCGTGTCCGGCAGTGACACTCAAACCATTTCTGTCTCTCTGCCCAGCAACGGCGGCATAGCGCAAGTGGACCTCTGGCTGGGCAGCGTCAGCATGCCGACCAATACCAGCGGCCTGAACAACCAGCCGTTGCAGGCCAACGGTGACCCGGTGCCGTTCAACAAATACACCCGCTACTATGCGGTGCCCCCGTCAAAATGGATGAATCTGACCATCGCCAGCACCATCACCCAGTTCATTTCGTGCCAGTTCCGGCAGGACAAGGCGACCGTATTTGTCGTCAATGAAACCTCCAATGGCCTGCTCAAAGGCCAGATCACCAAGATGGGGCCGACCGCCAGTGAAAGCGGTGCTGTGATGATCAGCACATCTCAGATCCAGAGCATTACCGAAAACCTGCAAGGGGACGGTTCGCAGTGGGTCTGGATGGACGCTGACAGCCAGCAGAACTCCCAGAATGCGACCATTGCATTGCAGTCTCTTTAAGCTCTATACCCGCATGTAATAAAGAAGGCCCCGGAGAATGGGGCCTTCTGCTATCCGCTCGGCAACCTCACACTCGCTTCAGCTGGCGCTGGTATCGGGACACCTGATGCAGGCAAAGACGAAGCCCTTGTCTCGCCTTTGCCTGCATCAGGTGGGCATCAAGTGAGATAGTAACGCCACAACCGGACCGGCTCGGCGTACCCGACCCGGATGCAGAAGGGGGCAAGATCGTGATTGGCCTGCTCCAGGCTGAGGGTCTGGTGGGCATCCTCCCGACACCACTGCACGAACTCGTCGCTGTTGAAGCTGTAATGATCCCCGTGAAAGACCCCGTGGGCCTCGATCAGTCCGATGGCTTGCTCCGTATGCATCTCTGGCCTCCTGGCACTGTGCTGCTCCCTACAAGGTTAGCGAGCAGAGGCAACTTGCGGGGCCTAATCGGCCAAATCCTTGACCTGTGGCAATTGGCAAAGGGGAGAGCAGGCCACCACAGCAGAAGCCATCGACCAGCAACAGAGCCTTAAATAAAACAGAGGCAAGTAGGGTCGATTAGCGAAGCGTAATCGGCCGCACCGGTTATCCGGTCGCGAGCAGGCAAAAGAGAAAGGACGTAGGGTGCAATAAGCGAAGCGCATTGCACCGGCAACCTCGCGGATTCAATAGCGGTGCAATTTCATTGCACCCTACGGTTACCTCCCTTCACCCTAGCCCTCTCCCAAAGGGAGAGGGAACAAGTGCCTGCCAACCTGTGCCGTAGCTGTCACGCCATTCCAAAATCGCTGCGATCTGGGCTCCCTTCTCCCACTGTTTGCCATAAAGCAGGTGGAGAAGGGCTGGGGATGAGGGGGCCGCAAAATTAAATTACCGACCACATTGAGGCAATAGGCTTTCACGATCGTCTGATTACGCTTCACTTATCAAGCCTACAGAAAAAATAGTCTTGGAATACGGTAATACTCAATCTAATTCTGATAACATACAACCCAATCAAATTAAGAACAAAATCTAACAATTACTCTATTTTATATGGAAGATATATGGACATTAATAACAAGCTAAGACTAATAGCAAGTTACATTGGCCCAAGATTGTTAACCTATAGCCTTGGCATTGACTCTGGACAACTTGAAGAATTGGATAAGATTGCAACATCACTATCAGACAAACAGAATGAAGCAGTTAGCTTTATTGCAAAAAAAATCGAAGAAATCAGAGTTAAGCAAGCCATTGAAGGCGTAATAGGCGATAGCATATCCCTTTCAATTTCATCATTAGAGATAGACGGTAGCAATATTTTTAATTTTTTAAGAAAACACTGTGGTGGTAGCTATCCACAATACCAAACAGATGACCCAATACTGTCATTGCTCGTAAAATCATGTTTGTCTGAATACCCTATTTTGATGTTAAGACATTCACGGGGAAGTCATGATTTCGGCATGTATATGAATACGAATCATGCTGATGCAATAAAGTTCATGTCCTTAGTTAAAAATGACGTTCTTAATGAAATAACCAATGGAGGAGATGGTTTTAATTATTCCTTCTCCATTCGATTGGAAAACGGGACTGAATTTTTAACATCGGTATATGCGTCATTCAATACATTGATCGCCCGATCATTTCAAAATGCCTGTAACAGAATGGCATATTCATTGTCAGATGTATTTAATGAAATACACGTCAATTTAAACTCACTGAGAAAATTAGCTAGTAATAAAGAAATTGAATATTCATCTTTCATTGGCATCAGAGGCATGAGCTTTGATGGATTTACTGATATTAAATTTAATGAAAATGTTTATATACGGCAGTTTGACTCGATATCGAATCCAAGTGCTCACACTCAAACTACGATCTCCCAGAACTTCAATGGTGAACATCACTACATTTCAGGCCATGTTCTAGAGATAAAGAGAAAAGCTAGGTTAATTGATACGAATGCTCGCATGATGTGCGCAACAGGTGAGCATTGCAATAAAAAAACATCTCATATTATCGATACGCTAAAGTTATCTTTAGCTTTCGCTTTAAGAGAGGACAGAGGAATATCTCATGGTTTCTCTGAAAGTGGATTTCCTTTGTTGATTCCAGGAAATTATTCGATTAGCAGTACTCCTCCCAGCAAATATCTTACCGTCAATAAAGACAACATAGAGCAAATTAAGAATTGGTTTAAACAATTTTCAGATGTGAATTTAGAACATATTAATATCCCTTTGCAAAGACTAAAAAATGCGATTTTTGAACGTTCACATCCTGAAGATGCGATTGTGGATGCAATAATTGCTTGGGAAGGAATGTTCAGTGAAGCTTTCGAAACATCATTCAAAGTCACCGCTAGCATGGCAAAATATTTGGCAGAACCTGCAGATAGAGATGAATTTTATCAGAGACTACGTAAACTGTATGCTTTACGCAGTGATATTGTTCACGGTAAAAAAAGCAAATTAATGACTCCTGATAATATTGACTCATTGAGAAGTGAGGTAATTGACATTGGTATCCGCTGCATAACAAAATTAATATCAGATCATGACATACTTCCCAAGTCATCAGGTGAGAGAGTCAAAGAAATACTTGTTAATCGCTAGCCAATATCAGAATTAGATGAAGGGCGCTTTCGCGCCCTTCAATATTAATTACCCTTCCTGATTTTCCCCTGCTACCGGCTCGGCACCGGCTGTGGGTTCTATCTCGATCCTGTCCACGCGCTGCAAACCTCGGGGCAGCTTGGCGCCACGGCGGCCGCGCTCGCCGCGGTAGTAGTCGAGATCTGAAGGTTTCAGGGTCAGCTTGCGCTTGCCGGCAAACAGGGTGACCGACTGGCCCTGCGGGATGACGGCGGCCATCACCACAAACTCCTCCCGTGCCTTCACCCGCGCCGACGGAATGCTGATGAGCTTGTTGCCCTTGCCCTTGCCGAGCACCGGCAGAGTGCTTAGCGGGAACAGCAGCATGCGACCCTCGTTGGAGATGGCCATGCAGAGATCCGTGTCCGGCGC
Source organism: Aeromonas bivalvium (assembly GCF_000819765.1). Taxonomy (GTDB): domain Bacteria; phylum Pseudomonadota; class Gammaproteobacteria; order Enterobacterales; family Aeromonadaceae; genus Aeromonas; species Aeromonas bivalvium. The sequence continues at coordinate 198,398 of NZ_CDBT01000063.1, read as the reverse complement.
GCCTATCCTCTGGGGCGCCATCACGATGCCCCCTTCCGGCACGGTGAGCAGTGCCTTGCCGTTCTTGTTCTTGCCAATCAGGTCGTCATATTTGCAGACGAAGCCGTAGCCGGCATCGCTCGCGATCAGGTACGGCTCGCCTTCGTTGCCCATCACCAGATGGCGCACCTCTTCACCGGCCCCCAGCGCGAAGCGGCCGGTGAGCGGCTCGCCCTGACTGCGGGCCGACGGCAGGGTGTGCGATTCGAGTGCGTAGGTGCGGCCCAGGGTGGAGAGGAACACCGCCTGCTGGTTGCTGCGGCCACAGGCGTGAGCCAGATAGCCGTCCCCCGCCTTGTAGGAGAGGCCGGCCACGTCCACATCGTGGCCCTTGGCGGCGCGCACCCAGCCCTTGTCGGAGAGGATCACGGTGACCGGTTCGCTCGGGGTGAGCTCCTTCTCGGTCAGGGCCACGGCGGTGGCGCGCTCCACCAGCGGAGTGCGGCGATCGTCGCCGTACTTCTCGGCATCCGCCAGGATCTCTTTCTTGAGCAAGGTGCTGAGACGGCGCTCGGAACCCAGGATCAGTTCCAGCTTGTCGCGCTCTTCCGCCAGTTCGTTCTGCTCGGCGCGCAGCTTGAACTCTTCGAGCTTGGCCAGGTGGCGCAGTTTGAGCTCGAGGATCGCCTCGGCCTGGGTCTCGCTGATGTTGAAGCGCTCCATCATCACCCGGCCCGGCTCCTCCTCGGTGCGGATGATCTCGATCACCTCGTCGATGTTGAGGTAGGCGATGAGCAAGCCTTCGAGGATGTGCAGGCGGGCCAGCACCTTGTCGAGACGATACTGCAGACGGCGGCGTACCGTCTCGCGGCGAAAGCTCAGCCACTCGGTGAGGATGGTCTTGAGGTCTTTGACCTGGGGCCGGTTGTCCAGACCCAGGATGTTGAGGTTGACCCGGTAGTTCTTCTCCAAGTCCGTGGTGGCGAACAGGTGGGCCATTAGCGCCTCCATGTCCACCCGGTTGGAGCGGGGGATGATCACCAGACGGGTCGGGTTCTCGTGGTCCGATTCATCGCGAAGATCGGTGACCATGGGAAGCTTTTTGGCCACCATCTGGGCGGCGATCTGCTCCATGATCTTGGCGCCCGAGGCCTGATGGGGCAGCGCCGTGATGACGATGTCGCCATCCTCCTCGCTCCAGACCGCCCGCTGCTTGATGGAGCCCTTGCCGGTCTCGTAGATTTTGCGGATGTCGTCGCGGGGCGTGATGATCTCGGCGTTGGTCGGGTAGTCCGGCCCCTGCACATGGGCCATCAAATCGCTTAAACCGGCATTGGGGTTGTCCAGGAGCGCCACGCAGGCGTGGGCTACCTCCCGCGCGTTGTGAGGCGGGATATCGGTCGCCATCCCCACCGCGATACCGGTCACCCCGTTGAGCAGGATATGCGGCAGGCGGGCGGGCAGCACCACGGGCTCCTTCATGGTGCCGTCGAAGTTCGGCGTCCACTCCACAGTGCCCTGGCCGAGCTCGGAGAGCAGCAGCTCGGAGAAGCGCGACAGACGCGCCTCGGTATAACGCATGGCGGCGAAGGATTTGGGATCGTCCGGTGCACCCCAGTTGCCCTGACCGTCCACCAGCGGGTAGCGGTAGGAGAAGGGCTGGGCCATCAGCACCATGGCTTCATAACAGGCGCTGTCGCCGTGGGGGTGATATTTACCCAGCACGTCACCCACGGTACGGGCGGATTTCTTGTGCTTGGACAGCGCCGACAACCCCAGCTCGCTCATGGCGTAGATGATGCGCCGCTGCACGGGCTTGAGGCCGTCGCCGATATGCGGCAGGGCCCGGTCCATGATGACGTACATGGAGTAGTTCAAGTAAGCCTGCTCGGTGAAGGTGCGCATTGGCTGGCGCTCTACCCCATCCAGACTGAGCTCGATAGCATCACTCATGTGATTTTCTCTTTCGGTTCGGGAGCCGCCCCTGGGCGACTCCGGCTGATACTTGCTGACCCGCGCGGGCCAGTCGATGGCTTAGATGATGGCGAGGTTGCCCTTCTCTTCCAGCCACTCACGGCGATCACCGGCGCGCTTCTTGGCCAGCAGCATGTCCATCAGTTGCAGGGTCTCGTCACCATCTTCCCCTTCTGCGCCCCCTTCCGAACCCATGGTGAGCTGCACCAGGCGGCGGGTGTTGGGATCCATGGTGGTTTCCCGCAGCTGCTTGGGGTTCATCTCGCCCAGCCCCTTGAATCGGGTCACCATCACCTTGCCCTTCTTCTTCTCGGCCTCGACCCGTTGCAGCACGCCGTTCTTCTCGTCCTCGTCGAGGGCATAGAAGACCTCCTTGCCGATGTCGATCCGGTAGAGCGGCGGCATGGCCACATAGACGTGGCCCTTCTCCACCAGGGTGCGGAAGTGCTTCACGAACAGGGCGCATAGCAGGGTGGCGATGTGCAGACCGTCCGAGTCCGCATCCGCGAGTATGCACACCTTGCCGTAGCGCAGGCCGCTGAGATCGCTGGAGTCCGGATCGAGCCCGATGGCCACCGAGATGTCGTGCACCTCTTGGGAGGCGAGCACCTGGCCGGCCTCCACCTCCCAGGTGTTCAGTATCTTGCCGCGAAGCGGCATGATGGCCTGGAACTCGCGATCCCGCGCCTGCTTGGCGCTGCCCCCCGCGGAATCCCCCTCCACCAGGAACAATTCGCCTTGCATGGGGTCGGCGCAGCCGCAGTCGGTGAGCTTGCCGGGCAGGGCCGGCCCCTGGGTTATCTTCTTGCGCACCACCGTCTTGGCGGCGCGCATCCGGCGCTGGGCACTGCTGATGCAGATCTCGGCGATCTGCTCCGCCAGCTCGGTGTTGCTGTTCAAGTAAAGGCTGAAGGCATCCTTCACCACGCCGGAGACAAACGCCGAGCTCTGGCGGGACGACAGTCGCTCCTTGGTCTGGCCGGCAAACTGTGGGTCCTGCATCTTGATGGAGAGGATGTAGGCGCAGCGATCCCAGATATCTTCCGGAGTGAGCTTGACCCCGCGCGGCAAGAGGTTGCGGAACTCGCAGAACTCGCGCATGGCGTCGAGCAGGCCCTGACGCAGGCCGTTGACGTGGGTGCCGCCGAGCGCCGTGGGAATGAGGTTCACATAGGATTCGGCGAGGCACTCGCCCCCTTCCGGCAACCAGCACAGGGCCCAGTCCACCGCCGATTGCTCGGAGCTGAAGGAGCCCACGAAGGGCTGCTCCGGCAGGCAGGTGAACTGCTTGACCGCATCGATGAGGTAATCCTTGAGGCCGTCTTCGTAGCACCACTCAAGCTTGATGCCTGTGTTCTTGTCGAGGAACTTGATGGTGAGGCCGGGGCAGAGCACGGCCTTGGCTTTGAGCAGGTGCTCGAGCTTGGAGACCGAGAAGCGCGGGGAGTCGAAATAGCTCGCCTGCGGCCAGAAACGCACCCGGGTGCCGGTGTTGCGGCGCCCGCAGGTGCCGGTGATGGTGAGCTCCTGTACCTTGTCGCCCCGCTCGAAGGCGATGTCATAGACCTGGCCGTCCCGGCGCACCGTCACCTCGACCCGATCGGACAGGGCGTTCACCACAGAGATGCCCACCCCGTGCAGACCGCCGGAGAACTGGTAGTTCTTGTTGGAGAACTTGCCCCCCGCGTGCAGCTTGCAGAGGATCAGCTCCACGCCGGAGACCCCTTCCTCCGGGTGGATGTCCACCGGCATGCCGCGACCGTCGTCGATCACCTCGAGGGACTGATCCTCGTGCAGGATCACCTCCAGATTGCGGGCGTGACCCGCCAGCGCCTCGTCGACGCTGTTGTCGATGACCTCCTGGCCGAGGTGATTGGGCCGGGTGGTGTCTGTGTACATGCCGGGGCGGCGACGCACCGGTTCGAGGCCATTGAGGACCTCAATGGCATCCGCATTGTATTGAGTGGACATGGAGGGCCTTGCGAATTGACGTTTGGGGGGAATCTTACTCGCTGAGCGGGGCTGCGACAAACTCGTCTGTGGCAAAGGGTGATCCAGAGGGGCTCCGGTCTCCCCCGCGCAGGGTCAGGCGGGTTCGCCGGGCAGGGCCTGCACAAGCTGGGAGAGGGAGCAGTGAAGCCGCCACACCAGTCCCGCCAGTGCCCGGGCCGCCGGGTCTGCATGCTCCCCCAACCCTTGGCTGATGCGGTCCAGCTCCGCCAGGGTGCGCCCCAGGGCCTCGTGCTGCACGCCCCCCTCGGTCAGAATGCCTTTCAGGCAGCGCAGACAGCCGTCCCGCACCAGATAGAGGGCCGGATCCCGGCTGCGCCAGAGCCTGAGCTGCCAGACGATATGGCTGCAATTGAGCAGCACCACGCCCCAGCGCAGCACCCAGAGCCGGGCCCCCTGATCCTGACTCTGGCTGAGCTGGCTCACCGCGTGATAGACCCGGGATTCAAACTCCCCCTCGCTCTGGCGCGGGGCCGGGGCCAGCTGGTCCACGAAATCCCGCCGCAGACGGTGCATCAGGCGGCGGCTCTTGCGCCGATCCGAGCTGGGCCTCAGGAGCTGGAACGCCAGCCCTGCGCTCATCACCCCCAGCACCTGGGCGAGGCTGCTGTTGACGAAGGCGAGGTAGTCGTAGCTCGGTGGATTGGTGATGGCGAGGAAGGAGCCGAGCAGCACGATGAGCTGGCCCCAGAGTGCCGCCCCCTGAGGGCGCTGCAATTTCAGCAGTTGCAGGGTGATGAGGGTGGGGAACAGCAGGGCGCAGAAGATCCAGAAGTCGTCGATGCGGATCATCAGCCCGAACTTGACCCCGAAGCAGACCAGGCTGAGCAGCAGGATGGCCTTGAGCATGGTCTGGGCCCCCTTGGCCGGGGCCGGGGTGGCGGAATAGAGCACGCAGCAGATGGAGAGCAGGGTCAGGGCCGCGCTGCCCGCATCCCACTGGGTATGGATCCAGAAGGCGCAGCCCAGCATCACGCAGAGGAAGGTGCGCCCCCCGTTATAGGCCGCCTCCAGGCCGTCGGTGTGGCGGGTGAGGGCGCTGTGGCTCGGCGGCGCCGGCCACTCCTGGCCATCGTGGCGGGCCAGCCTTTCCAGCCAGCGCTGGCACTCCAGGTAGCTCCAGCAGAAATGGCGCAGGCGCAGCCAGAAGGTGCGGCGGCGAAAATCGCTGCCCGACTCGGCCACGAAGGGCGCCAGCAGGCGGGCGATGCGGTATTTGTCGCAATCGGGCTGGCCCAGCGCGCGGATCACCGAGGTGAGCAGGGATGTCAGCCCGTCCGGTGGCTGCGGCCAGTGTTGCAGCATGCGGCGCACCCCGGAGATCAGGCTGACCATCCGCAGCTGGCGATGGAGCAGGAAGTTGAGCAAGCGGTTGTGGCGGCGCAGGCGGTGGTGGCTCCACACCGCCTGGATGCGCAGCACGTTCAGGGTGAGGATCTGGCCAATCACCCCCTCGTGGGCGGTGCGCACATCGGCGCCTCTCTCCCCCAGCCAGAGCAGCTGGCCATGTTCCCGCAGCCGGGTCTGGCTCCTGCCAAGGGAGTCCAGCAGGGTCTCGCCATCGGAGAGGCTCGGCAGCAGCATCATCATCAGGCCGCCGCAGAGGATGCCGACGATCACCTCGCTCACTCGGGCCTGGGCGATGTCGAAGATGTGCTGCGGGTCGGTCAGGTTGACGCAGGAGAAGGCGATGATGGCGGCGGTATAGCCCGCCAGGGCGAAACCGTAGGAGACGTTGTTCTGATGGTGGTTGGAGATGTAGGTGCAGCCCCCCAGCCAGAGGGCGATGAGCAGGCTGAACAGCCAGGGATCGCTGATGCCAAGGCCGGTTATCATCACAGCCGCCATGGCGCCGATGAGACTGCCCACCACCCGCCCCAGGCTCTTGCTGATGACCCCGCCCACGGTGGGGAAGCTCACCACGGCGGCGGAGGTCATGGCCCAGTAGGGAGAGTCGAGTTGCAGCACGAACGCCAGCCAGAGCGACAGGCACATGGCCAGGCTGTTGCGCAGGGCATAGCGCCACTGGCCACCGTTGGCCTTGCCCCAGGGAGTCTGGCGCCAGAGCGAGGGGACCACCCTAGTCCCCTATGGTGATGGTGCAGGTCGTGCCCGCGATCAAGACCAGATCCGGGGGAAGTTCCAGCAGCTTGATCCGCACCGGCACCCGCTGGGCCAGCCGCACCCAGGGCACGTTCGGCTTGACGTCGAGCAGCAACCCCTCGCTGCCTTCCAGGCTCTGATCGTGAATGGCCCGCCCTATGCTTTCCACCTCGCCCCTGAGTACCCGATCCCCGCTGTAGAGCACCACCTCGGCCGGTTTGCCGGGGGCGATGTGCCTGAGCTTGGTCTCTTCGAAATAGCCCTGCACATAGAAGGAGTGGGTGTCTATCAGGGCCACGAGGGGCACCCCGGCGCTGGCGTAGTTGCCGACCCTGGCCTGCAGATTGGTGATGTAGCCATCGCTCGCGGCGTGGACCTCGGTCCGGGCAAGGGACCATCTGGCCTGCTCCAGGTTGGCCTGGGCCACTTCATAGGCCGCCTTCATCGCCTGGGCATTGAGCCTGGATTCATCCACCGCCTCGGCGGAGATGACGGTACGGGCGAGGCTCTGGCGACGGTTCGCCTCGTGCTCCGCCTTGTCGAGATCCGACTTGGCCTTGGCCAGTGCCGCGCTGGCGTTGTCCAGCGCGATGCGATAGGGCTCGGGATCCAGGGTGAAGAGCCGCTCCCCCGCCTTCACCAGCTGGTTGTCCTTGACATCTATCCTGACGATCTTGCCCGACACCAGGGGCGTGATGCTGACCAGCTCGGCCCTCACCTTGCCATCCCGGGTCCAGGGACCCTGCATGTAGTAGTTCCAGAGCCACCAGAGCGACACCAGCGCCAGGGCGCACACCAGCAGGGTGGAGAAGTATTTGAGGGTTGCCAGGGGAGATTTAGCCATGTAGCAGTATCCAGAGTGCGCCACTGACGGCGAGGATAAACAGGGAGAGATCCATCAGCAGGGGGTGCCAGACCTCACCGCCATAGAGCCAGTCCCGCAGCAGATGGTGCAGCGGCAGCCAGCCGAGCAGACCGAGCAGCACCGCCTTGAACAGGGGAGGAAAGTAGAGCGAGGCCCCGAGGATCAGATCCGGCAGCGCTGAAGCAGTCGTCACGGGTGTGCCCCCTGTTGGCAGAGATGGAATGAAGAGAGAGGCCAGGGTCCGCCGGGAGACGGACAAGGCAAGGTTAACACAGCCATTGTGGGGGCTACACAAGCTGATGGCCCCCTGAGGTGTCGTCACGGGAGTGGCGCGGCAACACCTCGCCCGTCCTCCCCGCCACCCGTCGGGGCAGTCACCTCGCGTTCAATCGGCTACGGTATCTGCCGGGTGATGCACCCCGTCGCGGGTCGGCACCTCTCCCAGATCGAACGGGTTGACCCCCTCCAGACAGGCGAGGTTGTAGCCATATTCCGCCGGATTGGATCGGCGCTGGTGATGGGTGTAGATGCCGCAGACGCTGCAAAAATAGTGTTTCGCAGTGCGGGTGTTGAACTGGTAGCAGCGAAGCGCCGCCTCCCCTTGCAGGATGCGGATGCCGGAGAGCGGCACCGAGGCGACGATGGCCCCTCGCCGCCGACAGAAGGAGCAGTCGCAGCGGCGCGGATCCACCACGCCATCCGGCAGGGTCAGCTCTAGCACCACGGCGCCGCAGTGGCAGCTGGCCCTGTGTTTCGCCTGAATGGGGGTATTGCCGATGCGCGTGATCATGCTGCCTCCTTGCCGCAGTGTCAGGCTGCGAACCGGTTAATCGAACAGGGTATCTTGCCGCCCCTGCCGCACATGGTCGTGCAGGCTGCGCAGCTGGGACGCGACAACCCGGTGGCGGGAGAGCTCGGGCAGGGCGTCGATGGGGAAGTACCCCGCCCCTTTGGTTTCATCGGTGTCGGTGAGCAGAGCGCCGCCCGTCACCTCACACAGGAAGAAGGCCTTGTGGGCATGGGGCAGTTGCGGGGGATGGGGATGCTTGAGCTTGTCGAACAGGGCCAGCAGCTGCACCGCACGGCACTCCAGGCCAGTCTCCTCGCTCACTTCCCGCACCACGGCGCCCGCCGGCGAGTCGCCGATGTCGCACCAGCCCCCCGGCAGGGTCCAGCGCCCGTCGCTGCGCTCCTGCACCAGCAGGATATGACCGTCGTCGTTCTGAATGAAGGCCCGCACATCCAGCTTGGGGGTGGGATAGCCGCTATCGAGGGCAATCCAGTCATTGATGGCCTCGGGGGCCAGCGTGCTCTGGCTGGCGATGAGCGTCACAGTGGCCGCCCGCAGCGCCTCGAAACGGCCGATATCGAAGGGATCTTTGGAGTAGGTGAGTCCGGCTTGCGCCGTGGCCAGCACCTGTTCCAGGAAGGCAGCCAGCGGCGGTTGCACGGCTAGAGCCCGAGGAAACGAATGATCTGGGCCGGATAGCGCTCGAAGCCTGTGAAGGCATGGTCGCCACCGCACTCCAGGGAGAGACGGGCAAAGCGGTATTCGTCCAGCGCCTTGCGATAGTCGAGCACCTCGTCCTCCTGCTGTTGCAGCACCCAGAGCCGCTCGGGGGCGCACACCGCCACCGCCAGCGCTCTCAACTCGTCCATGTGCCCGGGCAGCAGTTCATAGCGCTCGCCGCTGTAGGGGTTGGTCTGGGGGCCCAGGTAGTCGCAGAGCAGCTCGTGGGGACGCACCGCCGGGTTGATCAGCGCCGCGCGACAACCATGCAGCTCGCTCACCCGGGTCGCCATAAAGCCGCCGAGGGAGCTGCCCACGGCGCCCAGTCGCAGGGCGCTGCCGTGGCGGGCATTCAGGTCGGCAATGACCTGCTCGATGGCAGACCAGGCAGCCGCCGGGGTGTTGGGCTGGGCCGGGATCGCCACCTCGATATCGGGTCTGTGTTCTGCCACCCAGGCCGCCATCTGCTGCGCCTTGGCCGAGCCGGGGGAGGAATTGAAACCATGCAGATAAAGCAAAACGGAGGTCATGCAGGCCTCCCTGTTGGCTGCGCCCTGGCAGAACCGGGAGAGGAGTTGAAACCGTGCAGATAAAGCAAAACGGAGGTCATGCAGGCCTCCCTGTTGGCTGCGCCCAGGCATAGCCAGGCAAGGGGTTGAAAACATGCAGGTACATGCAGGTAGAGGAGAAACGACTTCATGCAATGCTCTCCTCAATACCCGGTGGCATCGGGGTCGGGCACGAACTGCCCCAGGGGCAGGCGCCACACCTGGCTCGCCACCCGGCCATCCGGGTGCAGGGTGAGATAGCGCCAGCCCGGGCCGGATTCGTCCAGTGCGAAACCGTCGGAGAGCGGCTTGAACTGGATGCAGGTAGAGGGGCTGGCGATGAGCCGCACTCCGTGGTGCACCTCGTCAAACTCCTGATGGACGTGGCCGAACAGGATTGTCTTCTGCTGCGGGTGGCGGGCCAGCACGGCGAAGAGGTCGTCGGCATTCTTGAGATTGTGCTGATCCAGCCAGGCGCAGCCCACCGGCACCGCCTGATGGTGCAGGGCGATGAGGGCGTGGTGCTCGGGATGCTGGCGAAGCGCCTGATCCAGCGCCGCCAGCTGGTGATCCCCCAGCACCCCATGGGGTTTGCCGCGCACCTGGGTGTCCAGCAGGATCACCTGCCAGTACTCCCCCACCAGCTGCTTGGCCTCGCTGATCCCGGCCGCATGCAGGTATTCGGTCATCAGGGGGCCGTCGTCGTGGTTGCCGGGCAACCAGTAGATGGGGCGCGCCAGGGGCGCCATCATGGAGGCGAAGCGCTGGTAGGACTCCGGGCTGTGATCCTGGGAGAGATCCCCGGTGGCGAGGATAAGATCGAACGGGTGCGCGTTGGCCTGCACCTGCTCCAGCACGGCGGCCAGGCTCTCTGCGGTTCGCACGGCCAGCAGTCGTCCCTCGGCACTGGCGAAGAGATGGGTATCGGTAATCTGTAACAGGCGCACACTGCCGTCCGGCGCCTGAGGTAGCTCTGTTTCCAAAATCACGCTTCTTTTTTATAAGTTCGACTAGAGGATGTTGATCAGGCTGGTGCCGTGTTTGAGACAAAATCTTAGCCAATCGGCCAGGAATAGATTTACCTGCTCTTTTTCATCCCTGTGGTGCATTTTTTGATTGGGATAATCATAACGTGGTTGCAACATCGAAATCTGTTGCGCCGCACACACTTCCGCCATCCGCACATCGTGATACAAACGAATCTCTATACGAGCCTGCAAGTAGCTCGGCAACTCGGGATTGTGCTGGGCCAGGATCACCTGGCTGGTGAAGCGGCTCTCCTCGCTGACGGTGAGCTGGAACTGCAGGCCGTTGCCCACCTGATAGCGGCGCTCCGCCCCCACACTGCCGCCGGGGGGCAACAGCTTCATCAAGGCCATGTAGTTCACCTCGCAGGTGCGCTGCAAGGACATCAGATCAGGCACATAACGTTTCATCGGGCTCTGGACTGACGCCATCTCAGCGCTCCGCCAGCCAGCGGGCACGCAGCTCGCCGTGGTTCAGGGCCAGCCACTGCAGGGCGATGACGGAGGCGGCGTTGTCGATGCGCCCCTCCTTGAGCCAGGCATAGGCCTGCTCGCGGCTCACCCTGTGCACCCGTATGTCCTCCCCCTCCTCAGCAAGGCCGTGGATCCCTTCGGCCCGGCTCGCATCCACCTCGCCCACGAAGACCTCGATGCGCTCCGTGCTGCCGCCCGGGCTCACCAGGTAGCTGATGGCGTGCTCGCAGCGCCCCACCTCGATGCCCGCCTCTTCCACCGCCTCGCGGCGCACCACGGCCTCGGCGGTCTCCCCTTCATCTATGATGCCGGCCACCAGTTCCAGCAGCCAGGGGGTGGGGCTGGTCTCGATGGCACCGATGCGAAACTGCTCCACCAGCACGATTTCGTCCCGAACCGGATCATAAGGCAAGAGGGCGGCGGCATGGCCGCGCTCGAACAGCTCGCGGACGATGGGCTCATTCCAGCCCCCTGCAAATAACTTGTGCTGCAGGCGATAGACATTCACCTTGAAAAATCCGTTATATCCAACTGATTTTTCGATGATTTTCACATCTTCCACACCGTAGTGGCCGGTTTCTGGCAAGGCTTGCTGCGACATCCGCGACTCCCGTCGGCTTGACTTGGCCCGGTTAGACCATAAAATCCGAGTTCATGAATGAACATTCATTCACTCACGCTCGGCATCGATGAGCGATGGATTTTAGCAGTCACAGGGCATTTGGCTAGGCGTTCGCGGGAGAAACTCCCCCGGGATCTGCGGCCTGCCTCCTCGACCAGAACCGGATGGCTTTCGTTAAATTTTGCGGATAGTGACTCGATTAAGCTGAAATCCGGCTTGGTTGATGACAATATCTTTCCTACATCCAGCGGCAGCTTCGAGTTAATACATAAGGTTAAGAGAATCTATGAACAGAACACTCCTGTCAGTCATGGTCCTGCTCGGCCTCAGCGCCAGTGCCCAAGCTGAAAACTTGCTCGATATCTATACCCAGGCGCAGCAGAAAGATACCCAGCTGCGGGAGTCCAAGGCCGTTCGCGATCAGGCATTCGAGAAGATCAATGAATCCCGCGCCGCCCTCTTGCCCCAAATCAACCTGGGCGCCGGCCTCAACTACCTGAACAACAAGAACGACACCCAGACCAACAGCAATGCCACCGGCAGCCTGTCTCTGGATCAGTCCGTCTATCGTCGCAGCAACTGGGTCAACCTGGATCTGACCGAGAAGAGTGCCACCCAGTCCGACGTCGCCTATAACCTGACGGTGCAGCAACTGATGGTGCGCACCTCCCAGGCCTATTTCAATGTGCTCAAGGCCCAGGACACCCTGGAGTTCGTGCGCGCCAACAAGGCGGCGGTCGAGCGCCAGCTGGAGCAGACCCAACAGCGCTTCGAGGTGGGTCTGACCGCCATCACGGACGTGCATGAAGCGGAAGCCTCACGCGACCAGGCCCTGGCCGACGAGATCAGCGCCGAGAACACCCTGGACAACAGCTACGAAGTCTTGCGCGAGCTGACCGGGGTCGATCATCGCAATCTGGACGTGCTCAATACCGAGCGCTTCACGCCGCAGAAGACCGCCTTTGGCTCCGACAAATGGCTGGAACTGGCTCTGGACAAGAACCTGGAACTGCACAGCGCCCGCATCGGCAAGGACATCGCCAAGGAGCAGATCGATCTGGCCAAGACCGGCCATGAGCCGACCCTGGATCTGGGTGCCGGTCTGAATACCGGTTATTACGACTACAAGGACGAGATCCGCAACTCGGACGGCAACGACAACCAGGCCAACGTAGGGCTCACCTTCAAGCTGCCGCTCTATACCGGCGGCGCCACCACTTCCCAGGTCAAACAGGCCCAGTACAACTATGTGGCCGCCAGCGAGCAGCTGGAGCGCAGCTTCCGCTCGGTGCAGAGCAGCGTGCGTTCCTCCTACAACAACGTCAACGCCAGCATAGGGTCGGTGCGTGCCTACACCCAGTCCGTCATCTCGGCCGAGAGCGCCCTGAAGGCGACCGAAGCCGGTTACGAGGTGGGGACCCGCACCATAGTCGACGTCCTCGACTCCACCCGCAAGCTGTACGACGCCAAGCAGAAGCTCTCCGAGGCACGTTACAACTACATCCTCAGTATCCTCAACCTCAAGCAGGCCGCCGGCGTGCTGGAGCAGAAGGACATAGAGGATATCAACCAGGGGCTGATGCTGGCCCCGGCGGATGCCCCCAAGAGCAGCAATCGCAGCTACTGATCCGGCTCCTCTGTGAAAAAGGCGACCCCAGGGTCGCCTTTTTGCATGCTCGTGCCTCGATATTGGCCAGGCTGTCACATCATGCCATATTCCCGCTCCACCAGAGCGATGCGTACCCGATAGGCGCTGTACCAGTCCTGACGCCCCCGCCGCTGGGCCACACCGTGGTCGACCTGCCCCTTCCACTGGCGGATGGCCTCCAGGCTCTGCCAGTAGGAGACGGTAATGCCGAGCCCGTCTCTGGCCGATTCCATCCCCAGAAACCCGGGCTGCTCCCGGGCCAGGGCGACCATCTGCTCGCTCATGGCGCCATAGCCCGCATCCCCCTCCCGGCGCAGGGAGCTGAAGATCACCGCATAGTAGGGCGGGGTCAGGGCCAGCAGACCGGTTTCACTCTCGCTCATCGCTCACTTCCTCTCTCCTTGATAAAAGCGGGTCATAAAAAAACCCGGCCGAAGCCGGGTCTGGTTGACTCATCCGCGCTCGCGGATGGTCTTGATGATGTCGCTGGTGGAGCAGCCATCCTCGAAGTTGAGGACCCGCACCTCGCCGCCGTTGGCGGTCACCTCGTCATAACCGGCGATCTCTTCGGGCTGGTAGTCACCGCCCTTGACCAGCAGATCCGGCAAGATCTCGGCAATGAGGCGCTGAGGAGTGTCTTCGCCAAAGGGCACGACCCAGTCCACGGCCCCCAGGGCCGCCAGCACGGCCATGCGGCGCTCGGTCGGGTTGACCGGGCGACCCGGCCCCTTGAGGCGGCGCACCGACTCGTCGGTATTGACCGCGACGATCAGCCTGTCCCCCAGCTTGCCGGCATTGGCCAGGTAGGAGACATGACCGGCGTGCAGTATGTCGAAGCAGCCATTGGTCATCACCACCTTCTCGCCACGGCGACGGGCGGCATCGACCGCAATCTTGAGCTGCTGCTCGGAGAGCACGCCAAAGCCGGTCTCGTGCTCGTTGTAGAGGGCATTGGCCAGTTCGACCGGGCTGACGGTGGAGGTGCCCAGCTTGCCGACCACGATACCGGCGGCGGTATTGGCCAGGGCGCAGGCCTCGTCCAGGCTCTTGCCCGCGGCCAGGGCGGTGGCCAGGGTGGAGATGACGGTGTCACCGGCACCGGTCACGTCATACACCTCGTGGGCCTGGGCCGGCAGGTGCAGCTCGTCCTGGCCGGCGCGGATCAGGGTCATGCCGTTCTCGGAACGGGTCACCAGCAGGGCATCCAGTTCGAAACGCTCCACCAGCGCCAGGCCACGGCTGACCAGCTCCTGCTCGCTCTTCACCTTGCCCACCACCGCCTCGAATTCGGACATGTTGGGGGTGAGCAGGGTGGCACCACGGTACTTCTCGAAATCCGTCCCCTTGGGATCCACCAGCACGGGAATGCCGGCGGCGCGGGCGCGGGCTATCATGCCGGGCACGTCGTTGAGGGCGCCCTTGCCGTAGTCGGAGAGGATCATCACATCGGCCTGGGGCAGCGCCTGCTCCACCTTGCTCATCAGCAGGGCAGGGTCGACGGCGTGGAAGCCCTCCTCGAAATCGAGGCGCAGCAGCTGCTGGTTGCGTGACAGCACCCGCAGCTTGGTGATGGTGGGGTAATCCCCCAGGCGCACGAAGTCGCAGGCGACCTTGACCCCGGCCATCTGGCCCGCCAGTGCGTCGGCGGCCTCATCCTGCCCGGTCAGACCCAGCAGCACGGCATGGGCGCCGAGCGCAGCCGAGTTGAGCGCCACGTTGGCCGCGCCACCCGGGCGCTCCTCTATGTGCTCCACCTTGACCACGGGTACCGGCGCCTCCGGGGAGATGCGGCCGGTGGGGCCATGCCAGTAGCGATCCAACATGACATCGCCGACGACCAGGACGCGGGCTTTTTCAAAATCGGGCAGGGTGATCTTCATCTGTATCGACTCTCAAAACCTGAAAAATCAGCAGGGGATTTTATCACACTCTCCGCCGCCGTGTTAAAAAAGCCATGGGGCGCACCATTCGCCAGCGGCACGGCTTTTCGGCTAGAATCCCCCGATTGCGAGTGACCCATTCGCACGGGCGCCTATCCCCCGTGCCGGCTGGGCTCCCCTAAATGTGCATTTGCGAGCGAGAGATTTTTCATGGCCCAAGACAATGTTCCCCGCCTCACCCCAAGGCTGTTTCATCCCCGCTACTGGGGCAGCTGGCTTGGCCTGGGCCTGCTCTGGCTGCTGGTGCTCCTGCCCTGGCGCAGCCAGATGTGGCTCGGTCGCCAGCTCGGCACCCTGGCTCGCCACCTATTGAAATCCCGCGTCAAGATTGCCCGCCGCAATCTGGAACTGGCCCTGCCCGAGCTCAGCCGCGATGAACGCGAAGCCCTGCTCAGGCAGAACTTCGAGAGCGTAGGCTGTGCCATCTTCGAAGTGGGCATGGCCTGGTTCTGGCCCGACTGGCGCATGCGCCAGCTGATGACGGTCAAGGGGGAAGAACATGTGCAGGACGCCGTGGCCCGAGGCCAGGGCATGCTGCTGCTCTCCTGTCATTTTCTGACCCTGGAACTCAATGCCCGCTGCTTCGGCCTGGTGCGACCCGGGGTCGGCGTCTATCGCCCCAACACCAATCCCGTGCTGGAATACGCCCAGTACCACGGGCGCTGCGCCTCCAACAAATACCTAGTGGATCGCACCGACGTGAAGGGCATGATCAAGGCACTGCGCAACGGTGACGCCCTCTGGTATGCGCCGGATCACGACTATGGCAGCCATGCCAGCGTGTTCGTGCCCTACTTCGCGGTGGAACACGCCGCCACCATCACCGGCACCGCCACCCTGGCCCGGGTCAAGAACACAGTCACCCTACCCTGCTACAACATCCGCACCCGCCATGGCTATGAGCTGCACATAGGGGCGCCGCTGGCCGACTATCCCAGCGGTGACGAGGTGGCGGACGCCACCCGGGCCAACCGGGAGATAGAAGCCGCCGTGCGCCTGGCGCCGGAGCAGTACATGTGGCTCCATCGCCGCTTCAAGACCCGGCCCGCCAAGGGGGATCCCAGCTATTACTGATGGCTTTAATGCTAAAAAACCGCCTCGGCGGTTTTTTTTTAACATTTTTAGCCGCAAGAGGTTTTCAATCACAGCCTGATATTTTATTAATAATCAAAATGATAAGCAGGGTACCTGCCCACGAAGGGAAGCAAATGCACATGATGAAAAACCTGTTTCTAAGCGCCGCCACCCTGATGGTCTGCGCCTGCAGCCAGCAGTCTCCCCCCCTGGATCTCGGCCCCAGAGCACTGAGCACCCCCGCCGAGATTGCCGCCAACTGGCAACCCAGCCGCAAGGTAGAGCCCCGCTATCCCAGGGATGCGGTCGCCGCCGCCGAGATGGGCTGCGCCACCCTGGAGTATCTGATCACCCCGACCGGCGAGGCCGCCCAGGTGCGCATCGTATCGCGCAGTGACGAGCGCTTCTCCGACGCCGCCATCGAGGCGCTCACCCGCTGGCAGTGGCAGGCGACCGAGTTCAACAAGAGCCATCAAGCTCTCAAGGGCCAGACCCGCTTCGACTTCTGCATCGAGGTCAATGGCCAGCCCTGCGAGCAGGCGCCCCTCGCCCAGACCTGCCAGGGGAGCGACCCCGTCATCAGCACGGCCAGGATCTATACCCAGGTGCGCTGAGCGCCGGATGCGGAAAACAAGAGCGCGGGGCCCTGAGCCCCGCGCTTGTTTCATTCCAACCTTGCCTGCCCCCAGCCGTCGCCTATTGCCGCAACCAGGCGATGATGGCGAGCTGCAACACCACATAATCAGCCCGGGCCAGCCAGCGGCGACGCCCCGCCTCATCGAGCTGTGCCAGCTCGGCCAGCAGCGGCGCCATCGCCTTGTTCCACTCGGGGGCGGGCTCGCCCATGGCGACGCTATGCTCCAGCGCCTGGGCTATCAGTGCCAGACCCGCCACCAGGTCGGGCCAGGCGGCCATATCCTGTTGCAGCACGCAGACCTGCTCGTGATGCTGCCACTGCTCCAGCCCCAGCGCGATTTGCTGGCGCGGCGAGAGCGCATCGAGATCGCCCCGCTGCGGCAAGGGCCTGGCCACCAGGGCCTTGCCGAGCCCGGCCAGCCGATAGCCCCGCTGCGCCTTGGATTGCACCCCCAGCCGCAACCCGGGCATGGCCCCCAGACTCTCAGCCAGGGTGAGCAGGGCCGCCGCTGAACCGTGCTTGAGCTCCAGCTCCAGCTCGTCGATGGCTTCGCGCCCCTCCTGGCCGACTATCTCTCCCCTGTCCCAGGCCAGCTCTATCTCGGCCCCCTCCCAGGCGATCAGCCAGTGCCGACGCAGGAAATCGGTGCGAAACTGAGGCACCAGGGCCGCCTGCAACGCCGCCAGATCCTCCCCCTGGGGCCAGATGGTGGCGGGAAAATCCGCCAGACAGGGACGCTCACCTCGCACCGACCCATTGTATTCTGGCCTGGCATGCAGGCCGCCCAGCCCCTCTCCCCGGCACTTGATGGTCTGTTCGGCAAAATCATTGCTGCGACGAATGCGCAGCCCCATGTCGAGCCGGCGCAGGGCCAGATCCCGGGTATCGAAATAGATGTTGCCGAGTTCGACCTCGGAATGGTCAACAACAGTGAGTGAATTCAAGAAGATATCCAGCTTGTTCGCCATGCTGTCGGCAGGGTCGCCGAGGGCGGGATCGGCGACGAGGAATTTGATTTCAATCTCGGTTTGCATAGGTTTTCCGGGCGAAAAAGGAGTTTGGGGAGGCGATGGCCACAGGGCGCGGATATAATGCCTGCGTGACGTTAAGATGAAGTTCGCTGTTTTATTGGTCGCGCAGTTCGGTTACCATGCGCGCCTCATAGAATCGTATCGAGTGTTTTTTCACCGACACAGGTTTGACCATGCCAGTAAATACTATTTTGGGCCTTTTTGCCAAGTCACCCATCAAGCCGCTGCAAAAGCACATAGTGAAAGTTCACGAGTGTTCCCAGCAGCTTATCCCCTTCTTTGACGCCATCGCCGATGGTCGTTGGGACGATGCAGAGCGGATCCGCCAGCAGATCTCCCAGCTGGAAAAAGAAGCCGACATCCTCAAGCGTGAAATTCGTCTGAAACTGCCCCGTGGCCTGTTTCTGCCGGTGGCGCGCACCGACTTGCTGGAGCTTTTGACCCAACAGGACAAGATAGCCAACCGTGCCAAGGATATTTCCGGGCGCATGCTGGGCCGTCATATGGAATTCCCCTCCGAGATGCGTGCCGACGTCATGGCCTATCTCAAACGCTGTATCGATGCGACCGCCCAAGCCGAGAAAGCCATCGGAGAACTCGATGAACTGCTCGAAACCGGCTTCAAGGGACGTGAAGTGGAGATGGTTGCCGAGATGATCCATCAGCTGGATCTGATCGAGGACGATACTGACACCATGCAGATTGGTTTGCGGCAGAAACTCCAGACCCTGGAGCACAACTACAACCCGATCGACGTTATTTTCCTGTACAAGATCCTCGAATGGGTAGGTGATCTGGCGGATCAGGCCGAGCGCGTTGGCGCCCGCCTGGAACTGATGCTGGCTCGTTCCTAATCGACTGACTGGGTAAAAATTACTAATGGACATTATCGCGAATTACGGCACCACTCTGGTGCTCGTGGCGGCCTTGTTCGGCTTTTTGATGGCGTGGGGCATAGGCGCAAATGACGTCGCCAATGCCATGGGCACATCGGTCGGCACCAAATCCCTGACCATTCGTCAGGCCATCATCATCGCCATGATCTTCGAGTTCGCCGGGGCCTATCTGGCCGGTGGCGAGGTCACTGCCACCATACGCAATGGCATCATAGATACCACCGCCTTCACCGACAGGCCGGATATCCTGGTGCTCGGCATGATCGCCTCCCTGCTGGCGGCCGGTCTCTGGCTGATCCTGGCCTCCTACTTCGGCTGGCCCGTCTCCACCACCCACTCCATCATAGGGGCCATCGTCGGCTTCGCCGTGGTGAGCGTGGGCCCGGAAGCGGTGCAATGGAGCAAGTTCGGCGGCATCGTCGGCTCCTGGGTGGTCACGCCGGCCCTGTCCGGGGTCATCGCCTACTTCATGTTCATCAGCGTTCAGAAGCTCATCTTCAACACAGATGATCCCCTGACCAACGCCAAGCGTTACGTGCCCTTCTACATGTTCCTCACCTCCCTGGTGATCTGCCTGGTGACCATCAAGAAGGGGCTGTCCCACGTCGGTCTGCACCTGAGCAACGGCGAAGGGATCCTGCTCTCAGTGGGCATCTCGGTGGCCGTGGCCATCGCCGGCTGGTTCTACATCCGCGGTCAGA
Source organism: Aeromonas bivalvium (assembly GCF_000819765.1). GTDB lineage: Bacteria > Pseudomonadota > Gammaproteobacteria > Enterobacterales > Aeromonadaceae > Aeromonas > Aeromonas bivalvium. The sequence goes on along the minus strand of NZ_CDBT01000063.1, from coordinate 179,361 downwards.
ACTACAACCCGGTCGATGACAACAAGATGCACTTCGCCAACGTGGAGAAGGTGTTCGGCATCCTGATGGTGATCACCGCCTGTGCCATGGCCTTCGCCCACGGCTCCAACGACGTGGCCAACGCCATAGGCCCTCTCTCCGCCGTGGTCTCCACCGTCGAGAGCGCCGGCCAGATCACGGGTCAGTCCTCCATCGCCTGGTGGATACTGCCGCTCGGCGGCATCGGCATCGTCATCGGTCTGGCGACCATGGGCGAGAAGGTGATGGCGACCGTCGGTACCGGTATCACCCACCTGACCCCGAGCCGTGGCTTCGCCGCCCAGCTGGCGACCGCCGCCACCGTGGTCATCGCCTCCGGCACGGGTCTGCCCATCTCCACCACCCAGACCCTGGTCGGTGCCGTGATGGGTGTGGGCCTGGCCCGCGGCATCGCGGCCCTTAACCTGGGGGTGCTGCGCAATATCGTGGTCTCCTGGGTCATCACCCTGCCCGCCGGCGCCATCCTGGCCATCGCCATCTTCTACGTGCTGGAAGCCTGCTTCTCCTGATGCCGCCAAGCCAGCCAGCAAAAAGCCCGGGTCACTGACCCGGGCTTTTCTTTATCCGTTCCCCTCCCTCGCCACTAAGTCACGCCTCGCCGAGGAAGGTCCACTCATCGCGCACCCGGCTGATGGCATCGAGCCGCCGTTTGGCGAGCTGCTGGCGGATCTCCTCCCCCTTGAACCCCGCCGCTACTATCTCCTGCACCGGCACCGCCTGAGCGGCAGCCAGGGCCGCCGCCACATAGTCGGGTTCGGCATAGACCCGCTCCTCGAAGCCGGTACGGCCATGGAAGTCGGCGCGGCAGGCATCCAGCAGCTGGGCGAACCGCTCGGGTCTGCGCCAGGCATCCGCCTTGTCGAACACCTTGAGCAGGGTGGCCGGCTTGAGCTCGAAGGCGATGTGGATATGGGTGTGCAGATCGCTCACCAAGAGCGCCAGATCCCGGCAATCCCCGGGCACCTTGAAGCGCGCGCAGAAATCACGGATGAGGGGCAGGCCCTTCTGGCCATGGCCGTGGTGACTGGGCCAGAACGCGGGCGGGGTCAGCCCCTTGCCAAAGTCGTGGCACAGGGCGGCGAAGCGTACCGCCAGCGCGGGGGAACGCTGGCAGGCCTGCTCAAGCACCATCAGGGTGTGGATGCCGGTGTCGATCTCCGGGTGCCACTTGGCGGGGGCCGGCACCCCGAACAGGGCATCGAGCTCGGGGAAGAGGGCCTTGAGGGCGCCGCATTCGCGCAGCACCTCGAAGAAGACCGCAGGTGTGGGCCCCATCAGCACTTTCTCCAGCTCCTTCCAGACTCGCTCCGGGGTCAGGTGAGCCAGCTCGCCGGCCTCGGTCATCTCCCGCATCAGCCCCAGGGTCTCGGGCGCCACCACGAAGCCCTGACCGTGGAAGCGGGCGGCGAAGCGGGCGACCCGCAGGATGCGCAGGGGATCCTCGCTGAACGCCGGGGAGACGTGGCGCAGCAGGCGCGACTCGAGATCCGCCAGGCCGCCATAGGGGTCATGGAGGTTGCCCTGTTCATCCTCGGCGATGGCGTTGATGGTGAGATCCCGGCGCAACAAATCCTGCTCCAGGGTCACATCCGGCGCCGCGTGGCAGACGAAGCCGGTATAGCCCAGGCCCTGCTTGCGTTCGGTGCGCGCCAGGGCGTACTCCTCATGGGTCTCGGGGTGGAGAAACACGGGGAAGTCACGACCGACCTGGCTATACCCCAGCGCCAGCATCTGGGCCACGGTCGCCCCCACCACCAGGTGATCCTGATCGCCCCGGGGCAATCCCAACAGGCGATCCCGGATCGCTCCCCCTACCAGATAGATCTGCAAATCGACTCTCCCCTCATGGATGCAGCCCCGATTATATCGGCTTTGTCCCCCGGGTACGATGACCCCCACCAGATAGGGTTTCCGGGTCTTTGACATAACCCCGGTGAGGCTTTAACCTGCCGCCATCACAATGGAATGGATCCTTATGTACACACAGTTCTTCGGTCTGTCGGAAGCGCCCTTTTCCATCTCCCCCAACCCCAGGTATCTCTACATGAGCGAGAGACACGGGGAGGCGCTTGCCCATCTCAACTACGGCCTGCAAGAGGGCGGCGGCTTCGTGCTGCTCACCGGCGAGGTGGGAACCGGCAAGACCACTGTGTCCCGCTGCCTGCTGCAACAGCTGCCCGCCGACACCGAGATCGCCTACATCCTCAATCCCTCTCTCACCGAGCGGGATCTGCTGGCGGCCATCTGTGACGAGTACCAGCTCCCCTATGACAAGGATGCCAGCCTCAAGACCCTGTTCGACCTCATCCGCGATCACCTGCTCGCCAACCTGGCGGCGGGCAAGCGCAGCGTGGTGCTGGTCGACGAGGCCCAGCACCTCCTGCCCGGTGTGCTGGAGCAGTTGCGCCTGCTCACCAACCTGGAGACCGACGAGAAGAAGCTGCTGCAGGTGATCCTGATAGGCCAGCCCGAGTTGCAACAAATGTTGCGCCAGCCCTTGCTGCGTCAGCTGGCCCAGCGCATCACGGCCCGCTACCACCTGCTGCCCCTCTCTGCCGGGGATCTCGATGCCTATGTCCGCTTTCGCCTGCAGGTGGCCGGCTGCGTGCAACCCATCTTCACCCCCAAGGCCATCGCGACCCTGCACCGGCTCTCCGGCGGCATTCCCCGCCTCGTCAACCTCATCTGCGACCGCGCCCTGATCGGCGCCTTCGCCCGCGCCAGCCACAAGGTGAGCCACAAGGACATCGCCGTGGCCGCCTATGAGGTGAGTGGCCTTCGCGACGAGGGGAGCTGGCAATCCGGTCTGGCGGTGGCCCTGGCGGGAGCCCTGCTGGTCGCCCTCGGCTGGTGGGGCTGGCAGCTGGTTGGCGTCTTCCCCGAGCGCCCCCGCATCAAGGTGGAGGTGCCGGTGACGGTCGATGACACCGCAGAGCAGCAGGAACAGCTGACCCGCGCCATCAATCAGGCGCTGGAGCCCGAGGTCGCCATGCAGAATCTCTACAAGGTGTGGGGTTATCAGACCAGCCGCGAGGAGGCCAGCTGCGACAACGCGCCCCGCGCCGGGTTGCGCTGTCTGGAAGAAGAGGGCTCCCTGGCCGATCTCCAGGCCCTGCAATACCCGGCCCTCATCAGTCTGAACGACGAGCTGGGCGGCCTCTATTACGCAACCCTCACCCAGCTCGGGCCCGACAAGGCCTCCCTGCTCATCGGCAAGCAGAGCTGGCAGGTGGAGCGCCAGTGGCTGGAAGACAACTGGGGCGGCAGCTACACCCTGCTCTGGCGCCTGCCCAAGGGAGGGGTGGCCCTCATTGGCAGCAATGCCGGCGCCGAACAGGTGCAGTGGCTCGATACGGCCCTGAGCCGCGCCCTGCAGCAGCCCGAGCGCAAGGTGCGCCGCTTCGATGCACAGCTAAAAGCCAAGTTGCAGCAGTTCCAGCGCGAGCAGGGGCTGACTCCGGACGGCATCGCCGGCAGCAATACCCTGCTGCGCCTCAACGTGATGGCAGGGGAACCCATGCCCAAGCTGGAGGAGGCCTCCTGATGCCAAGCCCGTTTCGTCCCCTACGTTCGTTTGCTGGAGTGACCGCCTGATGTCGACCCTGCTCAAGGCCCTGCGCCGGGCCGATGCGCCCCAGCACGCCCCCCACATTCCCGCCATGGGCCTGCCGGTCAGCCGGGAGGAAGAAGCCGATCGCCCCTGGCTCTGGTGGGCACTGGTGCCCCTGGCCATCGTCATGGGGGCGGCGGCCAACTACGGTTGGCATCTGCTCCATAACAAGCCCATCGAGGAGCGGGTCGAGGTCGAGGAGCGGGTGACGGCCCCCTTCATGCGGGTCGAACCCAGGGCCATGGTCACCCGCCCCCTGCCGCCGCCCCTGCCCGAGCCCGTGGTCAAGCCCAAACCGGCCCAGGCCCAGGCGAGTCAGACCAGGGACAGCCAGGATCTCGCCCAGCTGCTGCAAAACGCCCTCAACAATGTGCCCCTGGCCCCCGAGCCCAGCCGCCCAGCGGCGGCGCCCCAGGTGATGCCCATCGCGGCCCTGCCGGCAGAGTTGCGCCAGCAGGTGCCCCGGCTCGCCTATGGGGCCCACCTCTACTCCTCCAACCCGGCCAAGCGCAGCGTGGTGATCAACGGCCGCGAGGTGCGGGAAGGCAATGAGGTGGCGCCCGGGGTACAGCTCCAGGCCATCGCCCAGGATTACATAGTGCTGGGGGTGGGCGGCCAGTCCGTCAGCCTCAAGGCCCTGCAGGACTGGCCGGGCTGATCCCGAGGCGGCCAAGCCGCCCGCCGCCCCCGATGACAAGAGAGGAGAGGGAGCCCGAGAGCTCCCCTTTTTAATCAACAAGATGAGAGCCAATGTGAGTCAGTTGCGCCACCAGCCGCCCCGGTTGCCCGGGGCCCGGCCATGACCAGATTGGGCTTTCACGCCATGACATGAGCACAACGTGAGCAATTCGAGCAACGCCACCTTCGCCAGCCGCATCCTGGACTGGTATCAGATCCATGGGCGCAAGACCCTGCCCTGGCAGCAGGAGAAGACCCCCTACCGGGTCTGGGTCTCCGAGATCATGTTGCAGCAGACCCAGGTCGCCACCGTGATCCCCTACTACGAGCGCTTCATGGCCCGCTTCCCCGATGTGCAGGCCCTGGCCGATGCCCCCGTCGACGAGGTGCTGCACCACTGGACCGGCCTGGGCTACTACGCCCGCGCCCGCAACCTGCACAAGGCCGCCCGGCAGATCCGCGATGACCATGGCGGCCTGTTCCCGGAGCGGCTGGAGGAGGTGATGGCCCTGCCCGGCATAGGGCGCTCCACCGCGGGCGCCGTGCTCTCCCTCTCCCTCGGCCAGCCCCACGCCATCCTGGATGGCAACGTCAAGCGGGTACTGACCCGCTGGCTGGCGCTGCCGGGCTGGCCCGGCCAGAAACAGGTGGAGAACGATCTCTGGGAGCTGGCGACCCGCCTCACCCCAAGGCTCGGGGTCGCCCAGTACAACCAGGCCATGATGGACATGGGCGCCACCGTCTGCACCCGCAGCAAGCCCGCCTGTGAGCGCTGCCCGGTGCAGAGCGATTGCCAGGGGCTGTCGCAGGGCAACCCCACCGCCTACCCCCACTCCAAGCCCAAGAAGAGCATCCCGGCCCGCAGCGGCATCATGCTGATGATCCGCCAGGGCGACCAGCTGCTGCTGGAAAAACGCCCGCCCCAGGGGATCTGGGGCGGGCTCTACTGCTTCCCCCAGGTCGATACCCTGGAGGCCGTCACCCCCTGCCTGAGCCGTCTTGGCCTGAGCGAGCAGCCTTATCGGGAACTGGCCGGTTTTCGCCATACCTTCAGCCACTTTCACCTGGATATTCGCCCCCTGCTCATCGAGCTGACGGCGCCGCCGCCCGCCTCGCTCATGGAAGCCGATACCCGACTCTGGTATAACTTGTGCCATCCCGACGAGGTCGGTCTGGCCGCCGCCACCGCGCGTCTGCTGCGCTATCCCGACTTGCAACCACAGAGGTCAACATGAGCCGTACCGTATTTTGCCAACGCCTGAAAAAAGAGGCCCCCGGCCTGGATTTCCAACTCTACCCGGGTGAGCTTGGCAAGCGCATCTTCGACAACATCAGCAAGGAAGCCTGGACCGAATGGCAACGCAAGCAGGTGATGCTGATCAACGAGAAGAAGCTCAACATGATGAACGTCGAGCATCGCCAGCTGCTGGAAAAGGAGATGGTGAGCTACCTGTTCGAGGCGGGTGAAGTGGACATCGAAGGCTACACCCCTCCCAGCCAGTAACCAGGCGCCAACCCCGAGAGTGAGCCGGGGCGCCCCGGCCACGACCGACAAGCAGTACCGTGAGCCAGGACGAGGCGGCGCCTCTGCCGGCTCGCAGCCGATGCGTGACGGGCGGCCTGACCGCCCATTTTGAGGATCCTATGGGCCGAATTTTTTGGTTGCTGTGCGCCACCTTGCTGCTTTTTGCCTGCTCATCCAGCCCCAAGCCCGGCGGCGACAAGGATGAGGATCTGGTCAATGGCAAGGATGTGCGCGGCTTCGAGCACATGATCAGCGCCCTCTCCCATAACGTGAACGAGATATGGGGCCGGGAGGCGCTGTTTGCGGGCAAGTTTGACTACGTCAAATACACGGACGAATACAAGAGCCGGGCCCACATCGACTTCTCCAGCGGCCACATCATGGTCGAGACCGTTTCCGGGCTGGATCCCAAGGCCCACCTGCGCCGCGCCATCATAGAGACACTGCTGACCCCGGATGATCCGGCGGAAGTTGACCTCTATTCGGATCGGGAGATACTGCCCGGCGGCGAGCCCTTCCTCTATGGCCAGGTGCTGGACAACCAGGGTCAGCCGATCCGCTTCGACTGGCGCGCCGAACGCTACGCCGACTACCTGCTAAGCACCGCCATGAAGAAGCGCACCCTGGGCATTCGCAACATCTTCTACGTCGATATCCCCATGGTGGCGAACCACGAAGACAAGCGCGGCTACAAGTACGCCAGCATCATACGGGAGGCGTCGCGCAAATACGGGGTCGCCGAGAGCCTCATCTATGCGGTGATCAAGACCGAGAGCAGCTTCAACCCCTATGCGGTCAGCCACGCCAACGCCTATGGCCTGATGCAGGTGATCCCCGCCACCGCGGGGCGGGACGTCTACATCAGGGTCAAGGGCAAGAATGGCCAGCCCACCCGGGAGGATCTGTTCAACCCGGCCTACAACATAGACGTGGGCACCGCCTACCTGCACCTGTTGCAGACCGTCTATCTGGCCAATATCGAGGATCCCCGCTCCCGGCGCTACGCGGTGATCTCTGCCTACAATGGCGGCGCGGGCGGGGTGCTCAACACCTTCTCCCGGGATCGCAAGGCGGCGCCCGGCATGATCAACCGCCTCTCCCCCGAGGCCGTCTACCAGATCCTGACCGAGCAACACCCCAAGGCGGAGGCCCGTCGCTACCTCTACAAGGTCAATCAGGCCGAGAAGGGCTTCAAGCGCGCCGGCATCAGACGTGCCGGTTGACGGGACAGAGATGGCAAAGAGGGCGCTCCGGGAGCGCCCTCTTTTTTCAGCCAAGGCCCATTAGTTGGCGATGAAGCCGCCCTTGCTCTGGGGCGCCGCCCCCACCTTCTCCAGGTGCTCGACCTCGACCTCGGTCTTGTTCCAGCTGTGGTCCACTTCGCCCCGGATACGGATCAGGTCGTTCGGGCCCACCTCGATGCCGCGCCACACGTCCCCGTCCACTTCCACCTCCACCTCGCCGCTGTCATCGCGAAAACTGTAGTTCTCGCCACCCAGATGCTTGACCAGCTTGCCCTCCAGGGTCACCCACTGATCATCGGCCACGTCTTTCAACTGGGCGACCGAGACCTTGTTCTGCTCCTGGGGGCCGGTATAGGCCGCCATGGCGAAGGAAGAGACGGACATCAGGGCCACCAGGCCAATTACCTTTGCTTTGTTCATTTCATGCTCCTGTGGTTTCAGCAATGACCCCGTCAGTGGGGGTATGGGCCAAGGATGTCAGAGGAAGCGTGAAACGAACGTGAAGCACCCCATTTGGGTGAAGCGGCCATGAGCGCAATCGCTTTCGGGCTAAACGGTGATTGTTGAATCAAATTCGGCAAGGTTACCATTCTCAAATGACTCGCCACTCTGGCGGGTCCCTGCCCGATGAGATACTCCATGATAAGAGCCTGCTTTATCTGCCTGCTGGGTCTGCTGGCCCAGACGGCCCATGCGGCCGAGCCGCCCGCCTTTTCCCGCATCGTCATGTTCGGCGACAGCCTGTCCGACACCGGCAAGATGTATGGCAAGATGCGCGGTTACCTGCCGTCCAGTCCGCCTTACCACGAGGGACGCTTCTCCAACGGCCCCGTCTGGCTGGAGCACCTGGCGACCCATTTTCCCGGCCTGAAGATAGCCAATGAGGCCGAGGGCGGCGCCACCGCCGTGGCCTACAACAAGATCTCCTGGCATCCCAAGTACCAGGTGATCAACAACCTGGATTACGAGATCACCCAGTTCCTGCAAAAGGATGCGCTCCAGCCGGACGATCTGGTGATCCTCTGGGTCGGCGCCAACGACTATCTGGCCTACGGCTGGAACACGGAGCAGGATGCCAAGCGGGTGCGCGATGCCATCAGCGATGCCGCCAACCGCCTGGTGCTCAATGGCGCCAAGCAGATACTGCTGTTCAACCTGCCGGATCTGGGCCAGAACCCCTCGGCCCGCAGCCAGCAAGTGGTCGAGGCCGCCAGCCATGTCTCCCGCTACCACAACGAGCTGCTGCAAAACCTGGCGCGTCAGCTCGCCCCCACCGGCCTGGTACGCCTGTTCGACATCGACAAGCAGTTCGACGAGATGCTGCGCGAGCCGCAGAACTTCGGGCTGAGCGACACTGAGCACGCCTGCTATGACGGTGGCTATGTCTGGAAGCCGTTCAGCGCCCGCAGCGCCGCGAGCGACGGCCAGCTCGCCGCCTTCGCGCCCGCGGAGCGCCTCGCCATCGCCGGCAACCCCCTGCTGGCCCAGGCGGTGGCGAGCCCCATGATGCGCAAATCGGCCCCCCTGAACTGCGAAGGCAAGATGTATTGGGATCAGGTCCATCCCACCCGGGTGGTTCATGCCGCCCTCGGCGAGCGGGCCGGTGCCTTCATCGAAAGCCAGTACGAATTCATCCCCAGATAAGCCCTCCTCCCCGGGCAGGGGCCAGCCCCCTGCCCGCCTCCGACTTCCCCTCAGCCCCGCACCTGCCGCCACGGGAAAATAACTATTGTTATTTCAGTCAGTTGAAACCTTTTCAAAAGCGACTAACTTTAAATGCGTCCTACGGCCATGACCGCCGGACCACAAAGGGAAGACCATGACGGCATGCTTCCTTCATATGAAATTGCAGAGGCACGATATGAACAAATCATTGATTACATTGATTGTTTCTGGATTGCTGGCGGCAAACGCCCAAGCGGCAGGACAAGACAACACCTGGTATGCCGGTGCCAAACTGGGCTGGTCAAACTTCTATGGCGCCGATCACAACGACGCCATCAAGGATGCGGCCGACATCAGCAAGGAAGATGATGACGATCTGGGGGCCGGTGCCTTCGTCGGCTATCAGGTCAATCAGAATGTCGGATTCGAGCTGGGCTATGACTGGCTCGGCAAGTACCGTTACGAGGTCACCGACAAGCTGGACCCCACCATGAAGGACAAGGATGACGTGAGCGCCCAGATGGCGCAGCTGACCATGAAGCTGGGCTTCCCGGTCGCCGACAGCCTGGATCTCTATGGCCGGCTCGGTGGCGGCTACGCCTGGACCGACAGCCGGGAGCTGGACCATGATCGCGGCGCCGTCTTCGTCGGTGCCCTCGGCGCCGAATACGCCATCGATCGCAACTGGGCCGCCCGCTTCGAATACCAGTACACCACCCCCCTTGGCGACATGGATCTGGACCAGACCGGGGTCGAGCTGGACAACGGCCTGCTCGCGGTCGGCATGCTCTACCGCTTCGGCCAGGAGGCGCCGCTCCCGGCCGTGGTGCCGCCACCGCCCCCCATGCCGCAACCAGTCGAGCATACCTTCAGCCTGAGCTCGGACGTGCTGTTCGACTTCAACAAGGCGACCCTCAAACCCGAGGCCAGCCAGGCTCTGGATACCCTCTACTCCCAGATAGAGGCCGCCAGACCCACGGACGGCATGGCCACCGTCATGGGCTACACGGACCGACTCGGCTCGGACAGCTACAACCAGCAGCTGTCCGAACAACGGGCCCGGACGGTCGCCGACTACCTGGTCGGCAAGGGGCTGCCTGCCGACAAGGTGCAGGTACAGGGCATGGGCGAGAGCAACCCCGTCACCGGCGACAGCTGCGCCAGCGGCAGCAAGCGCGAGCTCATCGTCTGCCTGGCACCGGATCGCCGAGTCGAGGTCAAGGTGGAAGGGGTCTCGGAGATGGCGCAGTAAACGGCGGCCCATCGGCCATACAACGACGGGAGGCCTGGCCTCCCGTTTTTCATGGTCGCGCTCGGCCGGGCTGGCGCCGGCCTCGGCGCCTCACCCCTTGCGCAGCTCGGTGGCAATCTGGTCGAGCAGCTGCTGCCAGCCCAGGCCAAGCTCGCTCACCAGGGTGCCGTATCCATCGCTGGGCAGCACTCGCTCCAGGTGGAAGGGGGTATCCTGCAGCACACGGCCATCCTCGGCCAGCAGACGCCAGCGCCCGCTCAGCACGGCGCGGCCGTCGAAGCGCCCCTGAAAACGCTGGAGCCAGATGGTGAGCACAGGCCCCTGGCGGGCTCCGTCCTGGCGCACCACCCAGCCCGGCAGACGGGCGGAGAGGCCATTTTGGGTCAGCTGGTTGAGCTGGCCATCCAGGGAGCCGGCCCAGCGCTGGTACTCGGTGAAGTAGAGCTCCTTGCCCTCCATCTGATAGACCAGCTTGCTGGCGTCCAGCTCATCCGAGAGAGCGACGGGACGCAGCACCAGCTGATGCTGGGGGCGGCTGACGGGCGCCGCCTGGGCCGAGCCGTCGGCATCCAGGGAGTAGTAGTGCAGCGCCGGGGCGCTGCTGCACCCGGCCAGCAGACCGGTCAGGGCCAGGGCCGTGATGAGTCGTTTCATTGGGTACCTCGCTTGGGTTCAGGATCCTTGGGTCGGGCCCGATCGAAGATGAGTGAACTCGGCTGCTCGTTGAGGGAGTGCACCAGAGGTTGCAGTTCACGCATCAGCTGATTGAGAGACTGCACGGACTGGCGCAGCTCCTGATTGGTCTGGGAGGCACCGTCATAGCTGCGCAGCGTCTCCTTGAGCTGGAGCAGGCTGGCGTTGAGGGAGGCCGGCAGCTGCTGGGTCGCCTGCTGGCTGGTGAGCTTGTCCAGATTGGCGCTGAGGGAACTGACGTTCTTCATGGTCTTGTCCAGGTTGGCCAGGCTGCTGTTGACCTGGGCCAGGGTGGTTTCCATGTCCATGTCGACAAACTTGTCGAGGATGAGGTTCACCTTGCGTTCTATCTGATCCAGGCCCCCCTGGGTGGTGGGGAAGACCTCGGTGCCCGCCATCCGGCGCGCGGCGAACGCAGGGGCATCCGGATAGAAGTTGAGATCGATCACCTTGCCCCCGGTCAGCAGACTCGCGGTCTTGAGGGTGGCCCTGAGCCCTTCCTGGAACTGCTTGCTGAACAGCTTGCGCCACTGCTCCCGTTCCGCACTGGCATAGCGATGGGAGATGCGCTGCACCTCGATACGCGCCAGCACGGGGATCACCTTGCTCTTGAACAGCTGGGATGCCTTGTCATCGATGAGATAAGGCGAGGATATGACGGTACCGACCCGCACGCCGCGATACTCCACCGCCGCCCCCGGGTGCAGCCCGGCCAGGCTGTCCTCGAACAGGAAGACATAGTCGATGAACTGATCCAGACTACCGGCCAGTACGCTGTTCTGATCCTTGAACAGGGTGAAGGTATCCTTGTTCTTGACCGTCTCCCCCGCGACCCAGCCGGCGGGCAGACCGACCGTGATGCCGCCATCGAGCAAGCCTTCGAGGGAATCCATCTTCACCTTCATCCCCTCGCTGGTGAGGGAGGCCTCGAAGCCCGGCGTCATCCAGAAACGGGAATTGCTGCTGATCAGGGCGTCATAGGGGGCATTGATGAAGATCTGGTACTCCAGCTCGCTGCGCTCTGGCAGGAACTTCACCTCCTCCACCTGACCTATGGTGTAACCCCGGTACTGGATCGGGGAGCCGACGCTGAGGGAGCGGGTCTCGCTGCTGTTGAGTGTCAGCCTGAGCCCCTTGGCTGAGAGGGAGGCCAGGGGCGGCTTGTCGAGGATGGCGTAGCGGCTCTTGGCCTTCCCCTTCTTGCCCGGGGAGAGCTCGATGTAGGCGCCCGACAGCAGGGTGCCGAGCCCCGAGACCCCGTCACGACCCACCCTGGGCTTGACCACCCAGAACCGGGTGTCGCCCTTGAGCATGTTGGCCGCGTTGTTGGAGAGACGCGCCGTGATCACCGCATGGCTGTAATCGTCGCTCAGCTCCACCGTCTCGATGCGGCCCACGTCGACCTCACGGGAGCGGATCACCGTCTTGCCCGCCACTATGCCCTCGGCCGTGGCCACGGTCAGCTGGATGCTGGGCCCCTGTGAATACCAATGCTGAAACAGCATCCAGACGCCGATCAGCAGGGCCACCATGGGCACCAGCCAGATGGCCGCCGCCGAACCGAGCAAGTCGGAGCCCGCCTGTTTTACTGTCTTACGCTCACTCACGTTCGCGCTCTCCTTGTTGTAAATCCCAGATAAGACGGGAATCGAAACTCATGGCCGCCACCATGGTGATCAGCACCACGCCGGAGAAGGCGACGGCGGCGGGACCGGGATAGATGGTCATCAGGTTGTCGAGGCGGATGAGGCCGGCCAGTATGGCCACCACGAACACGTCGATCATCGACCAGCGGCCGACAAATTCCGTCATGCGATAGAGCTTGAGCTTGCCGAGCGGCGAGGCTCCGTCTCCGCACTGCACCCGATAACAGAGCCAGAACAGCGCCAGTATCTTGGCCAGGGGCACCACCACGCTGGCGATGAAGATGACGGCGGCGATGGGATAGGAGCCCATGGACCAGAGCAGCACCACCCCTCCCAGGATGGTGGAGGGGCTGGTATCGCCAAGAAAGACGGTATCCATGATGGGATAGAGGTTGGCCGGAATATAGAGGATGGCCGAGGTGATCAGCAGGGCCCAGGTGCGCGCCAGACCGCCCGGCTTGCGGCTGTGCAGGTAGGCGCCGCAGCGCCGGCAGCTGTGCTGGCCCTGCTCGCCCAGGGCGCCGCAGAGATGGCAGTTGACCAGACCGGCCTCCCGGGCGCCCATGCCGGGATCCAGCTCCCGCGCCTCGGTCGGCCCGAACAGTCGCTGCCACAGCCAGCGCCTGTCCAGGGAGGAGATGGTCTTGATCAACAGCAGGGTGTAGCCGACGAAGGCCCAGAAGGAGAGCCCCATCTTGATCTCGGCCATGCCCATCAGCTTGACAAGGGAGATGAGGACCCCGATGAGAAACACGTCCACCATCAGCCAGGGCTGGATCCGGCACAGCAGGCGGCTGAGGGAGCGCAGCGCCTTGTCGTGCATCTGCTTGTCGAGGCGCCACAGCACCAGCATGATGGAGCCCAGGTAGACCAGGGGCAGGCCGATCAGGGTCAGGCTGAGCACGGCGCCGAGGAACAGGTAGCCCTCTTCCACCAGGGTGGTGATGCACTGCAGGAAGGTCATCTCCTGGCCCAGGCCCTTGGCGGAGAACGACATGAAGGTGAAGCTGTTGGCGAGCACGAACATGATGATGGCCGCCATGCCATAGGCGATGGGGCGGCGGGCCTGATCCGGCAGATTGCGGGTCAGCACATGGCCGCATCGCTCGCAGTGACGCACCTCTCCCGGTGCCAGCAGGGTGGCTGGCGCCAGCAGATCGCACTCTTCACAGGCGGTCGGATCGTGGCGATAGGATGACAATGGGGGGCTAGCAGGCAATGAGGTATCCCTGTTTGGGGCCGATATGGGCCATGAGCTCACGATTATCGCAGCAGGGCGTCCGGGCCACCAGCCCCTATCTCACCCCATCCGTGAGGCCGCGACAGAATGACTTTGACAAGCCAGTGGCCATTTAGCACAATCAAACGCCACTTTTTTTTCCGCGGGACAATAATTTATGACAACCGAATCCCCCAGCTACGCCACCATTGAGCAGGCCTTCTCCCTCGGGAACGGGCAAGATTCCGCCCTCAACTGGCTGCGCAAGAACCGCAGTCAGGTCGCTATCTTCCTGGTGAGCGGCATCAAGCTGGAAGGCACCATCAGTGGCTTCGACCAGTACAGCGTGCTGCTGACCGATGCCCATGGCAATCAGCAGCTGGTCTACAAGGCCAAGATCTCCACCATCGCCATGCACTCGGGTCGCCCCCAGGTCAACATCCAGCGTGCCCGCAAGCCCCGCGTCTCCATGGCGCCGCGCCCCCATGGCGCCCCCGGCCGCTACGACAACAACGACCAGGGCGGCAGCAGCGAGCAGTAAGTCGCCAGCGAGCCCGCCCTCGGGCTCCTCTCCTTCATCTGGCGCCTGGCCTCAGGCCGCCGACAGAGGTTCACTCCCTACCAGCTTGTCCCGCCGGGCGTGAACCCTCTCCTCCAGACATCATTCGCCATGGCCGCGCCGTGAGCCAAGCCGCCCCCTGCGCCGGGGGCGGCGGTTTATTCCGGCAGAGGGCCGGGCACCCCCTCCTTGATGAGGCATGACGCCATGCCGGCAGCCTTGGCGGCGGCCAGCCCTATGCCGGTATCCTCGAACACCAGACAGGCGCCGGGGGTGACCCCCAGCCGCTCGGCCACCAGCAGGAAGGTATCCGGATTGGGCTTGTGCCGGGTCACGTCGTCCGCGGTCACCACCACGGGGAAGTAGCGATCAAGACCGGTATTGCGCAACACCGCCTCGGCATTGACCCTGGGCGACCCCGTGCCCACCCCCATGGGGATGCGGCCATGGTAGCGCTGCACCAGCTCGAGCATGGCGGGGAAGACGGTCGCCTTGTGCAGGTTCGCCACATAGTGATCCGTCTTGCAGCGGGTCACCGCCAGGGGATCCAGGGCGATGCGCTGATGCTCGGCCACCAGCAGGGCTATCTTGCGGCTGGGCATGCCCCCTAGCTCGTAGAACCAGTCGGCGTCAAACGCGAAGCCGAACTCGCGGGAGGCATGTTCCCAGGCCGCCAGGTGCAGCGGCATGGAATCGACCAGGGTACCGTCCAGGTCGAAGACCAGGCCTTGGAATCGGGAGAGGGTCATGGACTCTGTCACATCGAAGAAAAGGGGCCCCATTCTAGCAGCCCGCCGGCAAGAGGCCATGGTCTGGGCGGTCAAAATGTGCGCCGCACTGGAGATCGATGGCGCCAGATGCCGGACACAGACCCTAGTCCCCCGAGCCGGATATGTACCGCGAGAAAGGTTGCCGCCCCCAGCCAGGGTCCCGTTGTCCATGACCCAGACCGTCGGGATGCGTTCCGTGGACAGGGCCATGACCCAGACCATCGGAATATGCTCTGGGGGCTGGGTGGTCGGGGCCCAGCGAGGGCCTACAGACTCATGGCCTAGGCGGTCGAGATATGTTCTGTGGGCAGGGCGTGCGGATCGAAGCCCCGGCTGCAGGCCCGACCCGCCGACTTGGCGAGATAGAGCCCCTGATCCGCCTGCTCGATCAACTGCTCCCACTGCATCTCCTGATCCGGCGCCCGATAGCTGAAGCCGATGCTGACCGTGAGGTGGGTCTTGACCCGGGAAGCGGGATGGGGAATGGCGAGCCGGGCCAGCTGGTGGTGAATACGCTGGCAGAGAAACTCCGCCTCGCCCGGTTGGGGATTGCACAGCAGGATCACGAACTCCTCGCCCCCGTAGCGGGCCACCAGGTTGGTGCGGCGCCGCTCGCACTCCTGCAGCAGCTGGGCGACCTGGCGCAGGCAGAGATCCCCCTTGCTGTGACCGAAATGGTCGTTGTAGGCCTTGAACTCATCGACATCTATCATCAGCACCGCCAGCAAGCCCTGCTGACGGCGGGCCACCTCCCACTCCCGTGCCAGGGTCAGATCCCATTGGCGGCGATTGGCGATCCGGGTGAGAGGATCCTCCATGGAGAGCAGGGCGAGCTGCTGATTGGCCTGCTCCAGCGCCTGATTCGCCTGCGCCAGCGCCTCGTTGGTTTCGGCCAGCAGCCGGGTGCGGGCGGCGACCCGCTCCTCCAGATCCCGGTTGAACTGCTCGAGGGCGGCGTGGTTGCGCTGACGGATCAGCAGCTGGGAGAGCATGGCGGCAAACTGTTTGAAGATCTCGCCATGGTAGGTCTTGATGGGCCTGCGCTGAAGCAGGTTGTCGGCGGCTATCCAGCCGATGGGGGTATCTCCGTCCCACAGGGAGACCATGGCGTTCCAGCCACGGCCCACCTCCTGCTGCTCGTAATAAAGGGGGGCATCCTCGAGGACCAGCACATAATCCTTGCGACGCAGGGCCTCCTGCACCACGGGGTGAGCCGGGATCGGGCTGACGAAGTGACGCTCGTCCGTGATCTCTCCCGCCTCGTTGGTGCCCCAACTGCCCTGCATGGTGGTGAATTCGGCGTCGATCAGGAAGATGGCGACCCGATCGAACTGCAAGGAACTGCGCGCCAGCATGACGGCATCATGCAGCAGCTCCGACTCGCCGCGGCAACCAGAGAGATGGACGCCGACCTGATGCAGGGACTGCAGCAGATCGAGGAAGGATTGCTGCAATGCCTGGCTCCGGGCAAGGGAATCCTGGGTGGTGAGCCGCTCGCTGCGCTCCTGGGTGACCAGGTTGCTCAGCATCCGGCTCTCCAGCTCGGCGGCAAGATAGTGCATCAGCAGCTGGATGCCCTGCTTCTGACGGGGGGTGAGACGATCGAGCCGGCGGCGGGTTTCCAGATAGACACCCCCCTCCAGCCCCTGCTGGCGCTTGAGGGGGAAGCAGGCCCTCAGCTGGGTCGGCGGAGCCTCCACCGACTCCTGCCAGCCGCCGGCGTCACTCATCAGCTCAATGAGCAACTGACCCTTGGCCAGCGCCTGCTCGATGAAGGAAATGGGCAGCCCCAGTCTGCCGGCATGGTCGGGCACCATGGCGACCAGGCCATGCTCGGGATCGAAGGCGAACAGCTCCCGCTGCGGCCTGCTCAGCCACAGATAGATACGGTCTGCCTCGGTCTTTTCCCTGATGGTCGCCAGCGTCACCTCGCAGAGGTGCTCAAAACTGGTGAAGTGCTCCGGATCCCATTCCAGCATGTCAATCATCCTCAACTGAACCCCGGCAGTATATATAGCACGGGGTATATTGACTCGATTAACGGTGAAAAGGTCGATCCAGAGCCCACTTTTTCACCATCAGAGGAGGTTCAGGGCCACCATGGCATCCCGGATCCGCAGCTTGGTTGCCTCGCAAAGGGGCATCACCGGCAGGCGGCACTCCTCGCTGCACAGGCCGAGCAGGGAGACCGCATACTTGGCTCCGGCCGGGCTGGGCTCGGCAAACATGGCCTGGTGCAGCGGGATCAGCCTGTCCTGCAGCTCGCGGGCGGCCTGCCACTCGCCGGCCAGGGTCAGGTTCTGCACCTCGGCCAGCAGCCTGGGCGCCACGTTGGCGGTGACAGAGATGCAGCCCTGGCCGCCACCTATGTTGTAGGCCACGGCGGTCGCATCCTCGCCAGAGAGCCAGGCGAACGGCTTCTTGATCAGCTGACGCTCGGTCCAGGGACGGGCCAGATCACCGGTGGCATCCTTGACGCCGACGATGCGGGGCAGCTCGGCGAGCCGGGCCAGGGTCGCCGGCTGGACATCGACGATGGCCCGCGGCGGAATGTTGTAGACGATGATGGGCTTGGTGGTGGCGTCATGGACCGCCTTGAAGTGATGGTAGAGCCCCTCCTGGTTCGGACGGTTGTAGTAACCGGCCACGTGCAGGGTACCATCCGCGCCGGCCTGTTCGGCGAAGCGGGTATATTCGATGGCCTCAACCGGGTTGTTGGAGCCGGCGCCGGCGATCACGGGGACCCGGCCCGCCACCTGCTTGACCACCAGCTCGACCACGCGGCAATGCTCATCGTGGCTCAGGGTGGGGCTCTCCCCCGTGGTCCCTACCGGCACTATGCCGTGGGTACCCTGCTCGATATGCCACTCCACCAGCCGCAGCAGCGCCGCCTCATCCAGTTGGCCATCACGAAAGGGGGTGATCAGCGCAACGATCGAACCTTGAAACATGGAATCTCCTTCTCCGTCGACTCTCGATAACAACAAAAAACCCCGCTACGAGGTGCGCAGCGGGGTTTTAAACATCTCAGGGTGGTGAGAGGGTTACGCGCGCACGCCAGCAGGCCCAGGTTTTGAGCTCTTTTTATGCTTTCGTTTCAACGCGTTGAACCGCATTACGCCATCCCTGAGGAAAAATAGGTGTTCGGGCATCTTTCTGGAACCCGGCATAAATGTCAAGGCGAAAGCGGCCATGTATAATGGCCGGCCACCAATCCCCGGAGAGAGTCATGAGTCATCCCCTGAGTGCCGTCAGCCAGATGCTGGAACGTAATCAAGCCCTGTTCGAGGGCAAGCACCTGCTGGTATGCGGGGCACTGGAAGATGAGTACCCAAGGGATCTGGCCGGGATAGTCCGCGATCTGACGGTATTCACCACGGATTACAGCTACTTTCGGGGACAGAAGGAGGCGCTGGGAGAGCGCATCGTCTTTGGTCATGAGCTGGGAGGAGCCCCCCGTTTCGACGCCCTGCTGCTGCTGATGCCCAAGGCCAAGGCCGAGGCCCAGTTTCTGCTGGCCATGATGACGCCCCTGCTGCTGGCGGGAGCGGATATCTTCCTCGCCGGCGACAACCGTGGTGGCATCAATGGTGCCGACAAGCTGATGTCCCCCTATGGCGGCAAGTCCGTCAAACGCGACTCGGCCAGGCGCTGCTCCCTCTATCATGGCGAGTTGAGCCAGTCCGTACCCTCCTTCCGGCTCGATGACTGGTTCAGCCAGTATCAGTGCCAACTGGGTGACACACAACTGACGGTGCGGGCCCTGCCCGGGGTCTTCAGCGCCAGCGAGCTGGATCTCGGCAGCCAGATGCTGCTCGCCAGCCTGCCCCCCCTGACCGGCACCTTGCTCGATTTTGGTTGCGGCGCCGGCGTCATTGGCTCAGTGCTGGCCAAGCGCAACCCCGGGCTCGAGGTCACCCTGGTCGATATCAACGCCCTGGCACTCGAATCCAGCCGCCAGACCCTGGCGGCCAATGGCCTGGCGGGCACAGTGCTGGCCTCGGATGTCTACTCGGATTTGCCGGGCAGTTTCGATCAGATCGTCTCCAACCCGCCGTTTCATGCCGGGCTCAAGACCCATTATGCCGCCACCGAGACCTTCCTGGCCGAGACCCCCCGCCACCTCAACGGCCGCGGCGCCCTGACCATAGTGGCCAACGCCTTCCTGCGCTACCAGCCTATACTGGAAGCCGCCTTCAAACAGACCGAGATACGGACGATGGACAGCAAGTTCAGGGTGTATCGCAGCCTGCGCTAACGGCTGTCACAAAACTTGTATAGAGTCTCACTTGGAATCTGTTATGGTATCCGCAAACGTTTAACACCCCCTTTAGGGGTGTTTTTTTGCGATATACTGAAAACCTTTTCACATCGAACTCGGAGCGTAAGAAGACCATGGCTGGGATACTCACTATGATACTGGCGGGCGGCGAAGGCACCCGGCTGCAACCCCTGACCACCACCCGCAGCAAGCCATCCGTTCCGTTCGGTGGCAGCTACCGCCTCATCGACTTCGTGCTCAACAACTTTGTCAACGCCGACTTCCTGCGGATCTATGTGCTGACCCAGTTCAAGTCACAGTCCCTCTACCTGCACATGAAGAAGGGCTGGAACATAGTCGGCATCACGGATCGCTTCATCGACCCCATCCCGGCCCAGATGCGCATGGGCAAGCGCTGGTATGACGGCACCGCCGATGCCATCTACCAGAACCTGCGTTTCATCGAGATCTCGGATCCGGAACATGTCTGCATCTTCGGCTCGGATCACATCTACAAGATGGATGTGAGCCAGATGGTCAGCTTCCACAAGCAGAAGGCGGCGGCCCTGACGGTGGCGGCCCTGCGCATGCCCATCGAGGAGGCGAGCGCCTTCGGGGTGATCGAGGTGGATGACGAGGGACGCATGATTGGCTTCGAAGAAAAGCCCAAGCACCCCAAGCACATCCCCGGGGATCCCAGCCAGGCCCTGGTCTCCATGGGCAACTACATCTTCGAGACGCAAGCCCTGTATCGCGAACTGAAACGGGATGGGGCGGACGAGGAGTCGAGCCATGACTTTGGCAAGGACATCATACCGCACCTCTTCCCCCGCGCCCCCGTCTATGTCTACGACTACAGCACCAACGTGATCCCGGGAGAGGGGCCAAACGTCTACTGGCGTGACGTGGGCACCCTGGATGGTTACTGGCAAACCCACATGGATCTGGTGGCAGATAACCCCCCCTTCTCTCTCTATAACCGCAAGTGGCCGCTGCATACCCACTATCCGCCGCTGCCCCCCGCCACCTTCGTCGATACCGACCAGTGCAAGGTGAAGATCGCCAACTCCCTCATCTCGGGGGGCAGCTTCATCCAGGGCAGCCACATCCAGCGTTCCGTGCTCGGCTTTCGCTGCAACATAGGTCCCTGCAGCCACATCAGCGAATCCGTGTTGCTGGGGGATGTGAAGATTGGCGAGGGCTGCTCGATCCGCCGCGCCATCATCGACAAAAACGTTGAAATTGCACCCGGCACCGTGATCGGTGAGAATCTGGCCCATGACAGGGAAAGGTTCACTGTCTCTGAAGGGGGTATCGTCGTGATACCCAGAGGAGCGAGAGTTGGCTATTGACCCCTTGAAGATTTTGTTCGTGGCCTCCGAAGTCGAGGGGCTCATCAAGACAGGCGGCTTGGCGGATGTGGCCCGCGCCCTGCCCCGCTACCTGGCACAGCAGGGCCATGACGTCCGCATCATTCTGCCCTTCTACAAGACCCTCAAGCGACGAAACGAGGCCAGATTGCTGGCCTCGCGCTGGCTGCCGACCCCGGCCGGGCAGGAAGATATCGGCTATCGTCTGCACCAGCTGGAGCTCGATGGCTTCCCCGTCTACCTCATCGACTGCCCCCGCTACTTCGAGCGGGCCGAGCCCTATGCCGAGCACAACCAGGCCTATGGTGACAATGGCGAGCGCTTCGCCTTCCTGGCCGCCGCCACCCTCCATGCCACCGAACAGCTCGGCTTCGCCCCAGACATAGTGCACTGCAACGACTGGCATACCGGGCTGCTGCCACTGCTGCTCAAGACCCGTCATGGCCACAACCCCTTCTTCGCCCAGACCCGCAGCGTCATCAGCATTCACAACGCCGCCTTTCAGGGCGTGTTCGATCGCCAGCAGTTCTGGGCCGTACCCGAGATCCAGGACTACGAGCAGCGCATCAACTACGACTATGGCCACATCAACCTGCTCAAGTGTGGCGTGCTCTACGCCGACAAGATCAATGCGGTCAGCCCCAACTACGCCAGCGAGCTGCTGACCCACCTCGGCGCCCACGGCATGGCCAGCGTGTTCCAGCAGCGGGCGGCGGACCTGCGCGGCATCCTCAACGGCTGCGACTATCAGGACTGGGATCCGGCCACGGATCCCCATCTGCCCGCCAACTACGACGCCAAGGCCTTGCGCGGCAAACGGCTGTGCCGCGCCCAGTTGCAGCAGGATGCCGGCCTGCCGATCAGCGATGATCCCGTCTATGGCATGGTGTGCCGCCTGACCGAGCAGAAGGGGGTGCACCTGCTGATCCCCGCCCTCGAATCCTTCCTGCGCCACAAGGTGCAGCTGGTGATCGTCGGCTCGGGCGATCCCACCCTGGCCGGCCAGCTACAGGCCCTGGCCGCCCGCTTCCCGACCCGGCTCGCCTTCATCAATACCTATGACGACCGACTGGCCCATCTGGTGGAAGCGGGCGCCGACATCTTCCTGATGCCCTCTCTGTTCGAACCCTGCGGCCTCAACCAGATGTATAGCCTGGCCTATGGTACCCTGCCTCTGGTACGGGCGGTGGGCGGCCTCAAGGACACTGTCGTGGACTGGGATGCCGCCGAGCAAGCCACAGGTTTCTGCTTCACGGATCCCACCGCCAACGGCCTGCTCGATGCCATGCGCCGCAGCCTGCTCTATTTTCTGCAAGAGCCCGAGCGGTTTGCCCGGGTGCAGCATACCGCCATGCAGACCCGCTTCGACTGGCCCGACTCGGTCGCCCAGTACGTGCAGATGTATCGGGACGCCCTCGGCCGCTGAGGCTCACCCGGCAATTGCTGAAGTTTTGCGCCCTTGGCACGGCTTTCGTGGTCAAGGGCGAAAAAAGTCCGCTTCGGCTGTTGACGCCCCCCCAAAACTCTATAGAATCCCCGTCCGCAGTGATGCGAAGGTGGCGGAATTGGTAGACGCGCTAGCTTCAGGTGTTAGTGTCCCACGGATGTGAGGGTTCGAGTCCCTCTCTTCGCACCATACTGCAACATGCTCCATCGATGGCATGTAAAATAAGATTGATGACCCAATGTGCGAAGGTGGCGGAATTGGTAGACGCGCTAGCTTCAGGTGTTAGTGCCCCCCGGGTGTGAGGGTTCGAGTCCCTCTCTTCGCACCATGCTTCTCCAGACAGCATGTAAATCAAAACTGGTAACACAATGTGCGAAGGTGGCGGAATTGGTAGACGCGCTAGCTTCAGGTGTTAGTGTCCCACGGATGTGAGGGTTCGAGTCCCTCTCTTCGCACCATGCTTTATCCAGACAGCATGTAAATCCAGACTGGAAACCCGATGTGCGAAGGTGGCGGAATTGGTAGACGCGCTAGCTTCAGGTGTTAGTGCCCCCCGGGTGTGAGGGTTCGAGTCCCTCTCTTCGCACCATGTTTCTGACATGTCAAAACAGAGAATGCGCTCCAACCGCATTTAAAATCTGCTGGAGAAAATCAGTGTGCGAAGGTGGCGGAATTGGTAGACGCGCTAGCTTCAGGTGTTAGTGTCCCACGGATGTGAGGGTTCGAGTCCCTCTCTTCGCACCATTCATTCTTGCAAAAGGCCCGTCACGACAGTGACGGGCCTTTTGTATTTTCCTCCGGCTGACTATCCTTGCCCCAACCAGATCAAGGAGACCCATCATGAGACTCAGCCCAGAGATCCACAACTTCTACGAACAGCTGGTCGGCAAGGCCATCCAGCGCCAGGGACTGGCCCAGCGCCTGAGCGAGAGCGAGCTGGCCGACCTCGGCTGCCTGACCCTCAACCAGCTCCCCGCCCACTATATCCGCCACGACGTGGACATGTTCTATTTCCTCGACCAGGCCAGGCGCGAGACCATGGAGCAGAAGGTAGACCTGGCGCTGGCCAACGCGCTGGAGCGGGTCACCAGCTCGGCCAATCGCGACTAGAGCCAGGGATCCTGCCACAGCAGGGCAACCACCCCGGTCAAACCGGCAACCGGCAACAGGATCAGCGCGGGCCTGAGCCTGGGTTCCTGCATGATCCAGGCGGCGAGAATGAAGCCCAGGCTCCAGAGCCCGTATTCCTTGTCATGACCCCAGATCCCCACCACTCCCAGCACCAGTAGCAGGGTGAGCCTGTATATCCAGTTCATCTGTCGTCCCTCGACACAAATAATAATAATTATCATTTGAATAATGAACTGGTGCAACCCCTATCGCCTCCCGTTCACGGGGCCGCATCGGCTCTGCTGTGAAAAAAACCGCTGTAAAATCAAATTTTGTGTAAGTTTTTAAACCAAAACTTCAAAAATGCACGGCAGGTTTGAATTTTCAGGGGAATGTCTGTGGTAGATTGCGACCTCTTTTGGGTAGGCCCCTCGGGATACGTGTATCCACAGGACGAGAGGGACCGACCTTGGCGAGCAAGAGTTTAGGAAGTATCTATGCAAAACCAACAACACCACATCCGATTGCCTGGCATGGCGCAGGTATTTGCCTGCCTGGCCATTTTCCTGGCCCTGGCCTTTTCGTTCACCAGCCTGCTCGATCTGCCGATCCAGCTGGCC
Source organism: Aeromonas bivalvium (assembly GCF_000819765.1). Classification (GTDB taxonomy): domain Bacteria; phylum Pseudomonadota; class Gammaproteobacteria; order Enterobacterales; family Aeromonadaceae; genus Aeromonas; species Aeromonas bivalvium. The sequence goes on along the minus strand of NZ_CDBT01000063.1, from coordinate 155,653 downwards.
CTGTTCATCGCCTGGTTCGTCATCATGGGGCTCGGCATCCGGCTCGGCCATGATTACAAATCCCTGGAGCAGGCCGCCGTCGACGGCGTCGCCAAGGGGATGGGGGCCATCCTGATCCTGGTCTCCGTCGGGGCCCTGGTGGGCACCTGGATCGCCGGCGGCATAGTCCCCAGCATCATCTACTTCGGCCTCAAGGTGATACACCCCTCCATCTTCCTGCTGGCGACCCTGATCATCTGCTCCCTCACCTCCCTGGCTACCGGCACCTCCTGGGGCTCCGCCGCCACCGCCGGCATCGCCATGATGGGGATAGGCCACAGCCTGGGCGTCCCCGCGCCCCTGGTGGCCGGTGCCGTGCTCTCCGGCGTCTACTTCGGTGACAAGCTCTCTCCCCTCTCCGACTCCGTGGTACTGGCCTCCACCATGTCCAACGTCGATGTGGTGGAACATATCAAGGGGATGCTGCCCATCAGCCTCTTCTCCTACGTCATCACCGCCGCCCTGTTTACCCTGGTCGGCATGCAGTACGCCGGCAACGTCAGCCTGGAGCAGGTCAACCTGGTGATGGCGGCCCTCGACAGCCAGTTCAACATCACCCCGCTGGCGATCGTGCCCGTGGTGCTGGTGCTGGGCCTCTTGGCCAACCGCAAGCCCGCCTTCCCGGTGATCAGCTTCGGCGCCTTGCTGGGCCTTGTCTGGGCCATCGCCTTCCAGGGCATGGATCCGGTGAAAGCCATGCACTCCGCCTATAGCCCGTTTGCCATCACCTCAGGCGTCGACTTCATCGACAACATCCTGGGTCGCGGCGGCATGGAGTCCATGCTGGGTTCGGTGGCCGTCATCATCTTCGGCCTGGGCTTTGGCGGCCTGCTGGAGAAGGTGGGCATACTGGAAGTGATCGCCAATGCCTTCGAGAAGCGCATCAACAGTATCGGCAGCCTGACCAGCCACACCATAGGCACCGCCTTCCTGGCCAACGTGTTTGGCTCCGCCATGTATGTGTCCCTGATCCTGACCCCCAAGATCATGGCCAAGAACTACGACCGGCTGGGACTGGCGCGCAAGAACCTCTCCCGCAACGCCGAGTTCGGCGGCACCCTCACCTGCGGCATGGTGCCCTGGAGCGACAACGGCATCTTCATGGCCGGGGTGCTGGGGGTGGCCACCCTCGACTACCTGCCTTACATGTGGCTGAGCTTCACCTGCATCATAGTGACCATCACCCTCGCCTATCTGGGCAAGGCGGTGAACCGGGTGCCGGTGATCGAAGCCGCCAGCTCTCGCTGACCATCAGAAAGCACAGAGGCGCACCAGAGCGCCTCTGTCGTCTGTGGGATGCCTTACAACAGCCGAGCCATCAGGGCGCGCAGCGCCTTGATCAGGGCCGGTTTGCCACTGAGCTCCAGGCGACGGGCCAGCAGATCCCAGCCGGTATACTGCCAGACGCTGGCGATGAGCAGGGCCCGCTCCTCCCGGGTCAACGCCCCCAGCCTGGCCGGGTTGCGCACCAGCCAACGCTGCAGGCTGGGCTGGCACAGCTCGAACGGCTTGTGCTGATGGGCAAAACAGCTCAGCTCATCCCAATCGAATCGCGCCAGCCCCTCCCCGCTCTGCTCACCCTGTTCCTCCCCTTCGAGGGGGGCCAGGCATAGCCACACCAGCTCGGGATCCAGCTCTCGCAGCGTCCCCGCCAGCAACGTCGGCAACTGGTGGCGAAAGCGCTCGTGCCAGCGACCCAGCTCGGCCTCCCGTTCGGGGCGCAGGGCCCGCAGCAGCAGGGCGGCATGGCTGCCGCTGGCGGCATCCCGTTGCAGGCCGATGCGCAGGGCCCGCAGCCCGGCCCTGCGCCAGAACGGCAGCAGATCCGCCGTGGCGGAGAAGGCGACCCCCAGATAGTCGAACCCGGCCCCGGCGTAATGGTCGATGAGTCCCTCGAGCAAGCGGCTGCCCAGACCTTGCCTGTGCAACTCCGGATGCACGGCGATGCGCAGCACCCTGGCATAGGCTGGCGCGCCGGCTTCCCGCAGGCCGCCATGGGCCAGCAGGGATTGCGGCAGCAGCTGACCTCGCGGCCGTCGCCGTCCCGCCCAGATGGCCTCGGCAAGGTCGGCGGGGATCCTTCCCTCCCGCGCCACCAGGGCCACTCCGAGCAGGCTCTCTTCTTGCTCCAGCAGGTGGATATCGAGATCCGGGCTCTCCAGCAGGATCCGCAGATCGCTCGGGCTGGTCTGGTAGTGCGCCAGCACCAGCAGACCGAATACCTGACCGAGCAGCGCCTCGTCCCCCGCCAGCGCCTGCTGGCTGATCTGGCGCCGCCGCGGCGCCGACGGCACCACCGGAGCCCGCACCCGGGCATCCAGCCCCAGCAGGCGAAACACCAGAGCCTCCAGCGGGCAGCCGGCACGCCAACGTATGGGTTCGCTCAGGCGCAGTTCCTGCCACCCCGGGGCCTGCCGATCGAGGTGGGCCTTGAAGCGCAGATGAAAGCCACGCCCCGTCCCCTCATAGCCATGCTCTGTGGTGGCGAAGACGATGCGGCCATAGCGGGCCAGCATGGCTTCGAGCAAGGGGGTGGGAATGGCGGCGGCCTCGTCGACGAGCAGCAGATCGCAAGGGATTGCCTCCTGCAGCAGTTGCAGGGGCGAGAAGAATGCCAGCCCCTCAGACTCGGGCCCGGCATGTTCGAACAGGCTGGCCACCGTGGCCCTGGCGGGCGCCGTGACGGCGATGCGCAGCCCGGGATTGTTCCGCAGCAAGGCGGCCGCGGCCAGCCCGAGCGCCGCACTCTTGCCGCGACCGCGGTCGGCGCACAGCACCAGGGGGCGATGACGATGGCCGTGCAGCATCTGCTCGATGGCCGAGATGGCTCTCCCCTGATCCGCCGTCACCGGGTGCTCGGCCCGGATCGGCTGCCAGGTGTCTCTGCCTTCTGCCAGGGTGAGGGAGAGGGCGGGGTCATTGGGCAAGAGGCGCGCCAGACGGGCGATGAAGCCATGACCTGCCCGTGGCAGCTCCTCCGGGATGGAGACCAGCCTCAGCCTATCGGGATCCGCAAAGCAGGGCCACTCGGCGCGAGGCGGGGTGAGCAGGATCAGCAGGCCACCGGCACGCAGGGTGCCCGCCAGGGCGCCGAAGGCATCGGGATGAAAGCCGCTGAAGCCATTGAAAACCAGGGTGTCGCACTCCTGGCCGAGCCGACGCAGCGCCTTGGCGGCGGGCTGGGGCGCATATTCCGCCGGCCCCTCGCCGAGCCAGAAGATGTCGCCATAGAGCCAGCCCAGCGCCGCCGCCATGGTCTCGGACTCGCTCCCCTCCAGCCAGACGAGGCGCCGCTCCCCGGCTGCGCGCAGCCCCTGGCGCAGCGTCTTCATGCGCCCTGACCTGATCTCGGCTCGAACATCTTGTCCCCCATCTGATCGATGAAGGTGTGCGCCTTCTGCACCATGAAACGCTCGGCATCGGCCGGGTTGGCGAACAGGTCCGAGCGGATGAACCTGTGGCTGTGCAACTCCCCGTCAATCTCTTTGGTGATGCGACCGGCCAGCCGATACTGGCCGCCCTCGGCCATGGGCTCGGGGTAGATGAGATAACCGGCATATTCGGTCGGCGTGACCTGGGGGGCAACGGGGGCGTCGCCGCCAAACAGGGACTTGAACAGGGTCTTGAACATGGCACCTCCGTGATGAGGGGACATTGTCCCCAAGGGGGTGAGAGCTGGCAAGGGGGGTGGCTTATTCCCAATCGTTATTTGCATGGAGAACCATTCTCATTTAGATTTCAGCCTATCCAACATGAGGAGTGAATATGTACGTTTGTTTGTGCCGCGGCATTACCGATACCCAGATACGTCAGGCGGTACAGGCAGGCAAAGGCGAGTTGCGCCAGCTCAAGCAGGAGCTGGGGCTTGGCAGCCAGTGTGGCAAGTGTCTGCCCATGGCCAAGGCGATCATCAAGGCCGAGCTCGACAAGGCGCCCCGCTACTACGAAGTGGCCTGAGGCCCCTCACCCCTCCCAAGCGGGCTCCTGCCCGCACACCCTGTTGTTGCCCTCTTCCTGGTCTAAGCTTGATGGATCCAGCAAGGAGGATTGACGATGAAAGGTGATACCAAGATTATCGCGCACTTGAACAAGGTACTGGCCAACGAGCTGGTCGCCATCAATCAGTATTTCCTGCATGCCCGCATCTATGATGACTGGGGCCTCAAGGCCCTGGGACACAAGGAATATCACGAGTCCATCGACGAGATGAAACACGCGGACGAGCTGGTCAAGCGCATCTTGTTCCTGGAGGGGCTGCCCAACTTGCAGGATCTCGGCAAGCTGCGCATAGGCGAAACGGTGGAGGAGATGCTGCGCTGCGATCTCTCCCTGGAGATGGATGCCATCCCGGATCTGAAGAGCGCCATCTCATATGCCGAATCCAAGCACGACTACGTCAGCCGGGATCTGTTTCAGGATATTCTCGAGGACGAAGAGGAGCATGTGGACTGGCTGGAGACCCAGCTCGATCTCATCGGCCGCATCGGCCTGGAAAATTATCAGCAATCCCAGCTCCATCACGGCTCCTGATCCCCGGATGTGTGCCCCCCTGGGACCCGCTGCGGCGGGTCTTTTTCATGGCAAGGCCTACAGACTTCGCCCGGATCACAGATATGGCGCCTCGATAGGCAGGGGGCCGCGCTTTCGATTAGGATAGGCCTCTTTCCTTTTTGACCCGGATACGACCATGGAACAGATAGCCAGAGAGATGGCGCCCCACAAGCGGGTAGCCCTGGTAGCCCACGACAACATGAAGACAGCCCTGCTCAACTGGGTTGGCCGCCGCAAGGAGGCACTCAAGCTTCATCACCTCTACGCGACCGGCACCACCGGCAGCCTGCTTGGCAAGGCAGCACAGCTGCCGATCACCTGCCTCTTCTCCGGCCCCATGGGGGGCGATCAGCAGCTCGGCGCCCTCATCGCCGAGGGCAAGATAGACGTGCTGATCTTCTTCTGGGATCCCCTCAATGCCGTGCCCCACGATCCGGACGTGAAGGCCCTGCTGCGCCTGGCCGCGGTCTGGAACATCCCGGTCGCCACCAATGAGGCGACGGCGGACTTCATCATGGACAGCCCCCACATGAATCAGACGTTCCAGGTGCAGATCCCGGATTACGCCGGCTACCTCAAGGCGCGCACCCAATAATCTGCGCGCCGAACGGGCACGAAAAAGGCGCCAATCTGGCGCCTTTTCGCTGGCTTGAGCCGCCTCAGCGTTGCAGGCTCTTCTGGGCGAACTTGGGCCTGGCGTTCATGATCTGCTCCACCTGCTCATCGCTCATCTTGCCACGAGACAGACCCAGCACCTTGTAGGTGAGCAGAGGGCGGGCCGGCAGGGCAATCATCAGGGCGCGGATCTGGTTCTCGTCATCCTTGTCCCGTGCCGGTTTGCCATAGGCGTAGGTGAGCACTCCGGCGTCTATCAGGTTTTTGACGGCGGGCTCGGTGATCGGCAGGTTTATGACGCTTTTACGCTGCAACACGAACTCGCGCAGCACCGCCTTCTCGTTGAAATCGAGGAAGGTGATCATCCGGGAGAGCTGCCCCTTTTGCTTGCGCGACTGCCACTCGTCACAGACCCACTCCCAGGCGATCAACATGCCCTGGCTGCAGAAATAGGAGATGGCGATCAACATGCCGACCCCGAGCCAGGCGGCGTGCTGGTCTGCCCAGGCACTCACGGCCCCCTTCATCAGCCCGGTCGGAAACAGCAATATGATGCTGCAGCACAGCAGCAGCCAGACCATGAGCCAATTGAGGCGATTCAGTTGGTAAAAATGTTGGATCCACCGTTTCATCGTTCACCCTTGCCAGATCATTGTGGACAGTAGTCAGGTCAAAGCAAGGGGTGTGCCAAGGCGCAGAAATGACAAAGGGGGGCACCATGTCCCCCGCTCATCCTCAGCCTTCAGCCGCGCCTCAGAACTGCTGGAACCAGCGCTGGATCTGGGCCGGATCCTTGCTCTGGGTCAGGGAGAGCATCAGCAGCACCCGCGCCTTCTGCGGGTTGAGGGTCTCGGCGGCGACGAAGCCGTACTTGGCGTCATCGATCTCCGCATCCAGGGTAGTGGCGCCGGTCGGCACGCGAGCGGAGCGCACCACGCGAATGCCGTCCTTGCTCGCCTTGGCCAGGGTGTCGAACAGGCTGTGGTAGAGGTTGCCGTTGCCCACCCCGGCGCTGACGATGCCGTCGAACCTGGCATCCACCAGGGCCTTGGCCGGCAGATCCGAGGCGTTGGCGTAGCTGTAGACGATGCCGACCTGGGGCAGCTTGTCGAGCTTGCTCACGTCGAACGGGGTCTTGCTGGTGTGCTGGCGGGCCGGGCTGCGCTGATAGTCGATCTTGCCGTTATGGATGTAGCCGAGCGGGCCGAAGTTCGGGGAGGCAAAGGTCTGCACCCCTGTGGTGTTGGTCTTGGTGACATCGCGGGCATCCAGCACGGTGTCGTTCATCGCCACCATGACACCACGCCCTCTGGAGGCGGGGTCAGAGGCGGTGACCACGGCGTTGTAGAGGTTCATGGGGCCGTCGGCGCTCATGGCGGTGGAGGGACGCATGGCGCCCACCAGCACCACCGGCTTGTCGCTCTTGACGGTCAGATTGAGGAAGTAGGCGGTCTCTTCCATGGTGTCGGTGCCGTGGGTGATGACGATGCCGTCCACGTCATCCCTGGCCAGCAGCGCGTTGACCCGCTTGGCGAGCGTGAGCCACACCTCGTCGTTCATGTCCTGGGAGCCGATCTTCACCACCTGCTCCCCCTGCACGTCGGCCACCTTCTTCATCTCGGGCACGGCGGCGATCAGGGTCTCGATGGCCACCTTACCCGCCTCGTAGTTGGACTGGGTGGCGGACTGACCCGCCCCGGCTATGGTGCCGCCGGTGGCCAGAATGTGCACGCTGGGCAGCGCCATGGCCATGGGGGAGAGGGTCAGGCCGAGTACGGCGGCGATCAGGGTCTTGCGAATGGGAAGGGTCATGCTGCAATCCTTTTGGATGAGTGAATTGCAGCATTTTTATTCTTTTTAAACGGGATTTAAGTGAACACTCTCACCAATAAAAAGAAGTAAGCAGAATATTAGTCTGATTTATACCAATTAAGTGATAATTCACTCTACCTGAAAGCCTCTCGCCTCGATCAGGGCGATCAACTCGGCTTTGCTCAGCTCGCTATCGATGACGGCCTTGCGGCTGGCAAAGTCGACGCTGGCGGTGCTGACTGACGGCTGGGCCAGCAGGGCCTTTTGCAGGCTGGCGGCGCAGCCGCCGCAGGACATGCCGGAAACGGTGAGTTCTATGGTCATGGGCTCTCTCCTCTGTCGATGTGCCATCAGCCTAAAGCTGCCGCCTCCGGCAAGGTCAAGGGCGAATGCCAATCCCGTCAGCCCAGGGCCATGCATCATGGCGGCGCCCAGGACGGCAGCTGATCCGCGCGCCCTGGTCAGGGGCTGCCGGCTTGGACGCCCCCCTCACGTCATGGCCCCATCACCCCATCAGCCCCAGATAGTTCATCATGGCGGCCCCCAGGCTGGTGGTGACGAGCGAGCCCAGGGTGGTGGTGGCGATGATGTTGGCCGCCAAGGCGCTGTCGCCCCCCATGGCCCGGGTCATCACATAGCTGGCGGCGGCAGTGGGGGTCGAACTGATGAGAAACAGGATGCCGAGGGCCTGGGGACTGAAACCGAGCGCCCAGGCTCCCAGTACCAGCAGCACGGGAATGCAGAGCAGCCGGTTGGCGGTGGCCCAGCCGGTCAGCAGGGCGCCGCCGCGCAGGGCCTTGAGGTTGAGGCTGGCGCCGGTGCACAGCAGCGCCAGCGGCAATGTCATGTTGGCAAAATAGTTGCCCGTGGTGGTGACCAGCTGGGGCAGCTCGATGCCGAACAGGCCGAACGGCAGAGCCGCCAGGATGGCGATGATGAGGGGGTTTTTGACTATCCCCTTGAGTATGGGTTTGAGCCCCTTTCCGCCCCCCAGACTGCGGGTCAGGGTGATCACCGCGAGAATGTTGTAAAGCACTGTGACCGAGCCCACCAGCAGGGCGGCGGCGCCTATGCCCTCGGGGCCATAGGCGTTCTGCACATAGGCCAGCCCCATGATCCCCATGTTGCCGCGAAAGCTGCCCTGCACGAAGATGCCGCGCTGGGCGCGCTCTGGGATGAAACGGGCCGCCAGCAGCTCCAGCACCAGGAAACCGGCCAGGGTGCCGAGCAGGCCGTAGACGATGAGCCAGGGGCTCGGCATGGTGGAAAAGTCGGTGCGCACCATGCTGAGGAACAACAACGCCGGCAGGGTGACCTGAAACACCAGGCGGGAAGCGGACTCGACGAAGCTGTCGGGCAAGAGCCCCAGCCGCTTGAGGCCTATGCCCAGCGCCAGCACCACGCAGATGGGGCCTGTGATGGAGAGGGAAAAGTGAAGGCTGGCGGTCAAATCCATGGTTCGCGTCCTGCGGCAGAGGAGGCCCTGGCGGGCAGAAGGCCCATTCTAGCGCCATGGGCTTGTATTCACAGGCTTTAATCACAACAATGTCTGCATCCCGGTTGTCGCCCTCCCCTGTCACGGATCCCCCATGGAAAAGAAACTGACCATCCTCGATATCGCCCGCCTCAGCGGGGTCGGCAAGTCGACCGTCTCCCGGGTGCTCAATCAGGATCCCAGGGTCAACGCCCAGACCAGAGCCAGGGTCGAATCGGTGATCGCCCAGCACGGTTTCGTGCCGAGCAAATCGGCCCGGGCCATGCGCAGCCAGAGCCAGCAGGTGGTCGGCATAGTGGTGTCGCGCCTCGACTCCAGCTCGGAGAACCAGGCGGTGCGCGGCATGCTGGAGACTCTTTACCAGCGTGGCTACGACGCCGTGCTGATGGAGAGCAAGTTCTCCCCCGCCAAGGTGAGCGAGCACCTGGCGGTGCTGGAGCGGCGCGGGGTGGACGGCATCATACTGTTTGCCTTCAACGATCTGGACTATGCCGCCATGACGCCGCTCAGGGAGAAGCTGGTGCTGATGGCCCGCGAGCGTCCCGGCTTCTCGTCGGTCTGCTTCGACGATGACGGCGCGGTGCGCGCCGTGCTCGCCCACCTCGGGGAGCGCGGCCTGACCGAGGTCGCCTATCTCGGGGTAGAACGCAGCGATCTCACCACCGGGCTGCGTCGCCATCAGGCTTACCTCGACTACTGTCGGGAACAGGGACGCACGCCCCGCAGCGCCCTCGGGGATCTCGGCCTGCATAGCGGCTACCGGCTCGCGGCCGAGCTGCTCACCCCCACCACCCAGGCCATGGTCTGCGCCAGCGATACTCTGGCCATCGGCGCCGCCAAGTACCTGCAGGAGCAGGGTCGCACCGACATACTGGTGAGCGGCCTTGGCAGCAATCCCATGCTGACTTTCCTCTTTGCCAACACCCTCAGCCTGGATTTCGGCTACAAGGCTGCCGGCATCCTGGCCGCCAGACAGCTGCTCGATCAGATTGAAGAGGGGCAGCCCCCCAGAGCCACCATAGCCCCCTGCCAGCCCCTGTAGTCTATCTTTTCCCCTCATGACCGGTGCTTTGCACTTTTTGTGACCAGCGCCACGAATTGGGAACGTTCCCATTGCTGAAGTCCACCACTGGCTTCATGCTGATTGGGAACGATACCAATAAGCGGGCGGTCATTGGCCAGCCGGCAAAGAAACGACCATTATTCATGGAGTCACAGAGGGAAGGCTCATGTCAAAAGTCAACACACAACATCTGGCGCAGCTGATCGAACGGATCGGCGGCAAGGACAACATCACCACCGTCAGCCACTGCCTGACCCGACTCAGGTTCGTGCTGGCCGATCCGGCCAAGGCCGACCCCAAGGCCATCGAGACCATCCCTTCGGTGAAGGGGAGCTTCACCCAGGGCGGCCAGTTCCAGGTGGTGATCGGCAACGAGGTGGATCAGTGGTACAAGGCGCTCACCCAGGAGATAGGCGTGAGCGGCGCCAGCAAGGATGCCGCCAAGCAGGCGGCCCGCCACAACATGAACCCGCTGGAACGCGGCATCTCCCACCTAGCGGAGATCTTCGTCCCCCTGCTGCCCGCCATCATCACCGGCGGCCTGATCCTGGGCTTTCGCAACGTCATCGGCGACATCAAGATGTTCGACGACGGCACCCACACCCTGGTGGAGATCAGCCAGTTCTGGGCCCAGGTGCACGCCTTCCTCTGGCTGCTGGGTGAAGCCATCTTCCACTTCCTGCCGGTGGGTGTCTGCTGGTCTGCGGTGAAGAAGATGGGCGGCTCCGAGATCCTCGGCATAGTGCTGGGCATCACCCTCGTCTCGCCGCAGCTGATGAACGCCTATGGCATAGGTCAACAGACCCCGGAAGTATGGGACTTCGGCCTCTTCGTCATCCAGAAGGTGGGCTATCAGGCCCAGGTCATTCCGGCCCTGCTGGCGGGTGTCTTCCTCGCCTGGGTGGAGACCAACCTCAAGCGCATCATCCCGGCCTATCTCTATCTGGTGATAGTGCCCTTCATCTCCCTGCTGCTGGCGGTGATCGTGGCCCACGCCCTGATCGGGCCGTTCGGCCGCTGGATTGGTGACGGCGTTGGCTTTGCCGCCAAGGCGGCCATGACGGGTTCGTTTGCCCCCATAGGCGCGGCCCTGTTCGGCTTCCTCTATGCGCCTCTGGTCATCACCGGCATCCACCACACCACCAACGCGGTGGATCTGCAACTGATGCAGAGCATGGGCGGCACCCCCATCTGGCCGCTGATCGCCCTCTCCAACATCGCCCAGGCCTCTGCCGTGGTGGGGATCATCCTCATCAGCCGCAAAGAGAACGAGCGGGAGATCTCGGTCCCGGCCGCCATCTCCGCCTACCTCGGGGTGACCGAGCCGGCCATGTACGGCATCAACCTCAAGTACAAGTTCCCCATGCTGTGCGCCATGGTGGGCTCAAGCTGTGCGGCCCTCATCTGCGGCTTCGCCGGTGTGATGGCCAACGGCATCGGGGTGGGCGGCCTGCCGGGCATCCTCTCCATCCAGCCGCAATACTGGGGCATCTACGCCGTCGCCATGCTGGTGGCCATCCTGGTCCCCGCCCTGCTGACCCTGCTGGTCTACAAGCGCCAGCAGGCGGCCGGCAAGCTGGATCTGGCCACGGCCTGATCCACACAACCTCGGCGGAGCCCTGGCTCCGCCCTTTTTATTGGCCTGTTCAACCCAGTTTCAACCAATGAGCGACCTAACCATGACACAGACCCCCTGGTGGCAAAGCGCCGTGATTTACCAGATCTACCCCAAGAGCTTTCAGGATTCCGGCGCCCGTGGCACCGGTGATCTCAAGGGGATCATGGCCCGCCTCGACTATCTCAAGACCCTCGGCGTCGATGCCCTCTGGCTGACCCCTGTCTACGTCTCCCCCCAGGTGGACAACGGCTACGACATCGCCGACTACCTGGACGTCGATCCCGCCTACGGCACCATGAGCGATTTCGAGGCGCTGCTGGCCGCCGCCCATGAGCGCGGCATCCGCATCGTGATGGACATAGTGGTGAATCACACCTCCACCGAGCACGCCTGGTTCAAGTCGGCGCAGGGTGATAAAAACAGCCCCTATCGCGACTACTACATCTGGAAAGCTCCGGTGGAGGGCGGCGTGCCCAACAACTGGCAATCCAAGTTTGGCGGCAGCGCCTGGGAGCTGGACCCGGCCACCGGCCAGTACTATCTGCACCTGTTTGCCCGCGAGCAGGCGGATCTCAACTGGGAAAACCCTTTGGTTCGCGCCGAGGTGAAAAAGATCATCCACTTCTGGGCCAAGAAGGGGGTGGACGGTTTTCGTCTCGACGTCATCAACCTCATCTCCAAGGATCAGGCATTCCCTAACGACGAGATTGGCGATGGCCGCCGCTTCTACACCGACGGGCCGCGCATCCATGAATTCCTGCAGGACATAAGCCGCGACGTCTTCGCCCCCGTGGGGGCCATGACGGTGGGGGAGATGTCCTCTACCTCGCTGGAGCACTGCCAGCGTTATGGCGCACTGGATGGCTCCGAGCTCTCCATGGTGTTCAACTTCCACCACCTCAAGGTGGATTACCCCAACGGCGACAAGTGGACCAAGGCCCCGTTCGATTTCCTCGAACTCAAGCGCATCTTCAACCACTGGCAGAGCGGCATGCATGGCAAGGGGTGGTCGGCGCTGTTCTGGTGCAACCACGATCAGCCGCGCATCGTCTCCCGCTTCGGCGACGAGGGCGAACATCGCGTGGTCGCCGCCAAGATGCTGGCCAGCACGCTGCACGGGTTGCAGGGCACCCCCTACATCTATCAGGGGGAGGAGATCGGCATGACCAACCCCGGCTATCAGCGCATCGACGACTATCAGGATGTGGAGAGCCGCAACATCTTTGCCATCAAGCAGGCGGAGGGGATGAGCGAGGCCGAGATCCTCGCCATTCTGGCGGCCAAATCCAGGGACAACTCCCGCACCCCGATGCAGTGGAGTGCCGCCCTCAATGCGGGCTTCACCCAAGGTTCGCCCTGGCTCAAACCTGCCGCCAACTATTCCGAGATCAACGCAGAGGCGGCGCTGGCCGACACCGACTCGGTGTTCTGGCACTATCGGGATCTCATCGCCCTGCGCAAGACATATCCCATCTTCACCCAGGGGGATTATCAGGAGCTGCTGACCGGACACGATCGTATCTGGGCCTATGCCCGCCGCGCCGACGGTCAGACCCTGCTGGTGGTGAGCAACTTCTACGGCGAGCCGGTGGAGTTTGCCTTGCCTGCCGAGCTGCAAACCGGCGAAGGTCGCCTGCTGCTTGGCAACTACCAAGACAGCCCGGCCCGCCCGCAATCCTGCAAGCTGCGCCCTTATGAATCCCTGATCTGGCTGATGGAGCACTGATGACTGACGCAACGACAGTGCAGCGGCCCGCCGTGCGTGGCCTGGAGTGGCAGAAGATGGTGGCGGGAGCGCCCTATGATGCGGGGGATCCTGAACTGCGGGCTGCGCGGGAGCAGTGCCGCGCCCTGCTGGGAGAACTGAACCGGGAGCAAACCGATGCCCCGGGCTGGGATGAGCGCCTTACCCGCCTGCTGGGCGGCCGCGCAGAGCGCTGTTTCATCACGCCCCCCTTCTTCTGCGACTATGGCGCCAACATCTTTGTCGGCGAGAATTTCTACGCCAATTTCAACTGCACCATCCTGGATGTGTGCGAGGTACACATAGGCGACAACGTGCTGCTGGCCCCCGGGGTGCAGATCTACACCGCCACTCACCCTGTGGCGGTGGCACCACGCATCAAGGGGGTGGAGTTCGGCAAGCCGGTGCGCATCGGCAACAACGTCTGGATTGGGGGCAGCGTCGTCATCTGCCCGGGCGTCACCATAGGGGACAACAGCGTCATCGGAGCAGGGTCAGTTGTCACCAGAGACATTCCGGCAGGCGTGGTGGCGGTGGGCAATCCCTGCCGGGTCTTGCGCCCCATGACGGCAGAGGAGCTGGCAGCCGGGTAGCCCGGCTGACACAGAGGGGCAGGTGGTACCTGCCCCTTTCTATTTCCTGACGTCCCCTTCGCGCTCCCGGGATTCCAGAAAGACTTCGCCCCCTTCCTCATCCGGGCAGCAAGGCGCCGCAACGCTTGTGCTGCCCCATGACCACCAGGGTCTTGATGCAGGCAATAGGAATAGGCGGGACACCCACCTCTTTCCATACGGGAAGACCAGGGTGGAAGACTAGCAGGAATAAGCGGGACACCCACCTCTTTCTATACGGGAAGACCAGGACATCCACCTCTTGCCCTTATGCTACCGCCATCACGCCATCTCGCTGGTAAGAACCAGACAGCACACTCCCCTTGAGATAAAGAGTTCGTTCTGCCGGTCACTCCTCCTCCCTTGTCACACTCTGCCACACAAAGATGCCGCCGATGGCACACTCTCGCCACAACTGGGGTATGCAATAAGAGGTAGATAACAAGGAGGCAATCATGAAACCCATATCCCTCAGCTGGGCACTGCCACTTGGGCTGACCCTGATTTGGCTGGCTGGCCTGTCCACCTGGCCAAACAGCATCTGGCCCTGGCGCCACGAATTGCTGATCCTGACCGGCTTGCTTGGTCTGGGTACCATGACCTTCTCTCTGCTGCTGGCTCTGCGCCTTCCCAGACTCGAAGCCTGGTGCGGCGGGCTGGATCGCATGTTGCACCTGCATCGCAGCAGCGCCCTCTGGGCCACCGGCACCCTGATGGCCCACTGGCTGCTGGTGGAGGCGCCCAAGTGGGCCGTCACCGCCGACTGGCTGACCCGACCGGCGCGCCGCGGTGCTGGTGCTGGTGCTGGTGCTGGTGCTGGTGCTGGTGCTGGTGCTGGTGCTGGCAACGATGCCCTCTGGCACAGCCTCGGCAATACCCTGGGGGAGTGGGGTTTCTATCTGTTGCTGGCCCTGGTGGTGGTGAGCCTGCTCGCCGTAGTACGTTACGAGCGCTTCAGGGTGGTCCACCGGCTGGCCCCAATCATCTATCTGATGGGCTGGCTGCACGGACTATGCCTGCTGCCGCGCATCGGCGCCCTGACCCCGGTCGGCCTGACCCTGCTTATCGGCGGCGGGGTGGGTGCCCTGGGGGCGCTCTACTCCCTGTTTGGCCGGGTGGGCCGGGACGCACGCCACCAGGGAAGGGTGAGCACCCTCACCCCTCTGGATGAACGAACCCTGGAGATCCGGGTCGCCCTGGCCTCTCCCCTGCACGGCTATCGCCCCGGGCAGTTCGCCTTCTTCGACTTCGCCGGGCGCGGCGAGCCTCACCCATACACCCTGGTCGATGTCTCGGCAGACTGCCGCACCCTGACCCTGGCGGTGCGCGCCCTAGGGGATCACACCCGCTGGCTGCACAGTCACCTCAGGGTTGGCGATGCGGTCATCGTGACCGGCCCCTATGGTGCCTTCGCCCTGCCAGATCCGGCCCCCGCGCTCTGGATGGGCGCAGGTATCGGCATCACCCCCTTCGTCGCCTGGCTGGAGGCCCTGGTGCGCAATGGCGAGACACGCCCCGGCACCACCTTGCTGCAATGCGCCCCCAGCGTCGAGGCCGCCCCCTATCACGCTCATCTGGCCGATCTGTGCCGCCGGGCCGGGGTCGACTACCGGCTGCACCTGGAGTCCGAGCGCGGTCGACTGGATCTGGCCGCCCTGGGTGAGCGCCAGCACACCCCGGTGTGGTTCTGCGGCCCCGAGCCCATGGCCCAGACTCTGGATGCCCATCTGGCCACCCCGCTGCACCGGGAGCTGTTTCGCTTCCGTTGACGGATCAGCCCGACGCATTCAGCCATTGGCTGCCGATTGATATTAGGGGAACTGGGAGACAGGCGGGCACGGGCCCCCTTGAGTGGAACAGGCCTCCAATCCTTCAGGACATCCATCGAATCAATAAATCCGTTTTTCTTAGGACATCCACCAAATGGATGAACGATGAACTCAGATGATGTTGCTTCTAGGCACACCTGCAAACTCAAGCGCGCCTCTTGCCTGATGAGGCGCGGCTAGGATATTTCGTTAGAATGCGGCAAAAGTAGCCTATCGGGCGTCATCTGCCCCCCCCTCGCCAGGAGTTGATATCCGATAACAATCAACACAGACGCGATTGCTATAACCGGGGTTGGTAACATCGTGTTTGACCACAATGTTCGGCATATCGCTGGCAACAGCGCTTGTCGCCGACCACTCTGATGCCTCGACGTCGAAACAGGGCTACCTGCCTCAGCCACTGTGATTCACCCAATCCAAGGCGCTGCATGATGGGAGCCAGGGCGGCGGGAATATATCCTCGCTTGTCGGCTCTGATGGCCCTCCCAGTCCAATCCACCAGGGTCAGATAGTCGGCAAAACCGCAAGGCAGCGCCTCGGATTCATTCTTGGCTGAAAAAGGGAGCAGCCGCAGGACAGGTTTTGCATCCTCTGTCGAATCTTCAATTCGCTGCTTGATACTGGTGTAGTCACTCTCTTCTGGCATATCAGCAATACCCGCCCGAACCGGGTTGAGATCCACATATGTCATACAAGAAAGCAGAGCTGTTTCAGTCAGCAATGCCTGGCTCTTAAAGCGCCCCTCCCAGAAGTGGCCTTTACAACCATCCTCCTGATTGGCTTGACGAGCCAGGGATTCATTCAGCAGACGCACCAACCAGCTGATGGAATAAAGGCGTTCGCGCCATTGTGCTATCAGCGACTGCACCACGGCTTGTTCCGGGACCAGGAGTGCTTCCTCCTGATACCAGCGGTGCAGCAAAGGAGGCCATTGGAACAAAACGGCCCAGCGCTCCGCCACCTCGCGATCACTCCAGCCCTTGGCTTTATCGGGTGCCACCTTGAGCACCAGATGATAGTGATTGCTCATCACCGCATAGGCGCAGATCTCGATGGCGAATACCTGCGAGAGCAAGCCCAGCTTGTCGACCACCCACTGCCGCCGGTGCTCATAAGTCTGGCCCGAATGACTATCTTCCCCACACAGGAAGGCCCGCCGCACACAGCGACTGACCACATGGTAATAGGGCGTATCTTCCAGACTGATTTGACGTGAACGGGCAATGGTCATGGGGCTTTCCTCCAGTATCACGACGTAAGCCAAGCTCAGTACACGAACCCTGTCAAAGCCTGGAAAAGGTGGGTGTCCCAGATTTTCTTGTTGTGTGAAGTCTGGGTGAAGTCCCGGAAGAGACCACGACAGAAAGTACGGTTGGCAATGTAGGGAGCATTGTGGAAAAACCGAAAGTGATGTGACAGGAAATCCAAAAACACTCGTAATGGATACAATAAAATCGCCAACAAAAGGGATTCATAGAAATCCCAACATAAGGTAGAATACCTCATATCATCCATACATCCCCCACCAATAGAGTAGAAAATGTTAACTTATACCCAGGACATAAAAGAGCAAAGTAGAATAGAAGTCTGGTCACGAGCAGTAAGAAAGCTGACTGTTGACAGAGAAAAACAAAAAATATTAGATACTAATTATATTAGACGTCTATGGGATTATGCTTTCGATGAGCAGCTGAAAAACTGTCAACCCGAGGAAAGATTTATTGATTCATGGGTGTCTTTTTCAAATGGACTATATAGTAGCAAATCACCACAACAATTAAAAATTGCATATCTTTGTGGACCTGAACCAGAAAATGACTTGTCTATTATGTTGGAACTAGGCATTCAAATAGAGAATGTGTGGGCAATTGAAGCTGATACAAAATCCTATTCAGCTGCATTGAAAAGTGTTAGAGATAAGTATCCCACACTAAAGATATTTAAAGGTGCAATTGCCCAACTAATGAGTATAACGTCATTCAAGTTTGACATTATATACCTTGATTTTACCGCACCTCTTTTTAGCAAGGAAGCTAAACCACTACTAACAATAAACGCTGTTTTTGAACATGACGCCCTCAGTGACTTAGGCATTCTTGTAATTAACAGTTCATTACCAGAAAAAACAGATGAGAACATCAACTTCTTAGCCTCATACTTTCGAAGCCATCCATTTCTAGAGAATTCCATCTAC
This sequence comes from Aeromonas bivalvium, assembly GCF_000819765.1. Classification (GTDB taxonomy): domain Bacteria; phylum Pseudomonadota; class Gammaproteobacteria; order Enterobacterales; family Aeromonadaceae; genus Aeromonas; species Aeromonas bivalvium. The sequence goes on along the minus strand of NZ_CDBT01000063.1, from coordinate 138,082 downwards.
TCAGGGGATATGAGTGATTCATTTTTTGTGGAAGGGGCAGACTGTCATGGGTATATTTCAGACGACGAAGACGAAGACGAAGACGAAGACGAAGACGAAGACGAAGACGAAGACGAAGATGACAAAAGTTTCAAAGAGCTTATAAAACAGAACTTCGAATGCGCCTACAATGCATTTTCTACGCATTACCCCACAATTATGGCCAGTTATATCCAACCAATTTTAAGGGTTGGAAATAACACTACACTGAAAAACATGTTTTTCAGTAAAAGCGATGTGAATATCAAAAATAGCATAGTGCAGATGGAAACGATGCCTGACTATGAAAATGAAGAACTCCCAAAGGGAGGTGAAGTTTTTGAGAACCATGAAGATTACCCTATATGGAATTTTTTAATCCGCCTAAAAGATTCAGAAGATAGTTTATCTAAATACTGGCATCAGCAATTCATCACAAAAAACAAACAACTCTCTGTTTTTGATGGTGTAAAACATTATGATCTTTTGAGAACAGCAAAATATTCATATGAGGATATTTTGTCAGAGGACCTATCAAAATCAATAAACAAAGTTATACATGCACTAAAAGATCCTCATGGTGGCGTTTTCTGTGATGTGCCTCTACCCCATCTATGGATTGAGTTGGCACTTAATCATCTTGGAAATGCTTACCATGCCAATACTAATTCACTCTGGAGAGCAAAATACAAAGCTAAAACTAGAGATATGTATCTAGATCTTTTTGTTTTCGATAACTGCCGTGCACTTTATGAGTGGTTACCAATGATTAATTTATATGGTGAAGATATGTCAACTGTTGAACGGCAAATTATTGTTAGGGCTTGCATGGATGCAATCACAAAACAGAATCACCACTCTTCTTTCTTTAGTTATTATGGAGCTAACCTTATTGGTATTGGTACTAAAAGATGGGCAGACTTTGGAGAGTTACAAGAGCGATATGATTTAAATGAATTATATGAAAATGAACTTTCACAATTATTGGAAAAATAATTATATATGAAAACATGCAAGTTATTTTTCCATAAAATAACTTGCATAACAATATAAAAGCCATTGATTAACTAGGATGATAAGGGTAGCAAGTATTATCTGAGGGATACTAAATGCTCCATTTCTCATACCTGTTTATTACCACTTAAATGATTTCTATAATCATCTCCATACATATAAATAAAATCACCTACCGTAGCAGCGGGTGATTTTATTCCGATCATCACTCAACTCCCCAGATATTTTGTATGTACAGATTGTACAGATCTAGTTATCACCCCAACGGCGGCGTCCGCGGCGGTACCATACGCTTGCTGCCGGTGGACTCGAAGGCCGAGGCGACGCGCAGCAGGTTGTTGTCGTCATAGGCGCGACCGGCGAAGGTCAGCCCCACCGGCATACCGATATCGGCCATGATGCCCATGGGGACGGTGACGGTCGGCACGCCGAGGTGGCGAATGGCGAGGTTGCCGTTGGCGACCCAGATACCGTTGCTCCAGGCGATATCGGCTGAGGCCGGATTCACATCCGCATCGGCCGGACCCACATCGGCGACGGTGGGGAACAGCACGGCATCGAGCTTGAGCCCGTCCATCCAGTCTTCCAGATCCAGCTTGCGGGTCTGCTCCAGACCGCGCAGGCCGTCCGGCACCGATGCAATCTCGTCCCAGGATTTCAGGCCGCGCTTGGCCATATTGACGTACTCGTCCATGCCCGCCGCCAGATCCCCCTCGCGGTTTGGCAGGGTGCCCGGATCGTGGGGGAAGATCTGGGGGCCATCGACGTCTGCCAGCTTGTTCAACTTGGGATCGCCGTTGGCGCGCAGGAAGTCGTCGAACGCCCAGCCGGAGAGTTCCCACAGCTCGTCGTTGAGGAACTCCGGGCTCACGATGCCGCGATTGAACACGGTCGGCGCGCCGGGTCTGTCCCCTTCGCAGTTGGAGACCAGCGGGAAGTCCACTTCGATGACTTCGGCGCCAGCGGCTTCCAGCGCCTGACGGGCCTGCTCCCACAGGGCAATCACGCTCTGGCGGGTATGGATGCGCTGACCGGTCGGGCCGCCGATGCCGGGGTTGTCGCTGGTGCCGGCCAGTTCATCCTTGTTGATAAACATGCGCGGCACGCCGAAGCGCTTGCCCTTGAGGGCGTCGGGCTTGGCGGCGAGCTCAAGGTAGGAGGCCGGACGCACCTCGGACGCCTTGGGGATCTTGACCCAGGGCTGCAGGCGCCACAGATCGCCACGAGTCTCGGCATCGTCGGCGACCACTACGTCGAGCACTTCCAAGAGATCGTTCATGGTGCGGGCATAGGGCACCACCACATCCATGGTCGGGGTCAGGGGCCAGTTGCCGCGCACCGAGATGACGCCACGGGACGGAGTGTATGCACAGAGGCCGTTGTTGGAGGCAGGGCCCCGGCCGCTCGACCAGGTCTCTTCGGCGAGACCGAAGGCGGCGAAGCTGGCCGCGGTGGAGGTACCGGCACCGTTGGAGGAGCCGGAGGCAAAGGGCGCGGTCAGGTAGTCGGCGTTGTAGGGGCTCTCGGCACGGCCATAGACGCCGCGCTGCATGCCGCCATTGGCCATCGGCGGCATATTGGTCTTGCCAAGACAGATGGCACCGGCGGCGCGCAGCCGCTCCACGGTAAAGGCATCGCGCTGGGCCACCAGATCCTTGAAAGCCGGGCTGCCGGAGGCGGCAGTCAGCCCCTTGACCAGATAGCTGTCCTTGGCGGTGTAGGGGATGCCGTCGAGCGGCCCCAGGGTCTCGCCACGGGCGCGGCGGGCGTCAGAATCTTGCGCCTCTTTCAGGGCATCGGGGTTGGGCACCACCACGGCGTTGAGGCGGGTTTGTGTCTCGGGGCCGTCATAGGCTTTGATCCGCGCCAGATAGGCCTCGACCAGTTCGACCGCTGTGGTGCGGCCTGATTCGAGCGCACCGCGCAGCTCGGCAATGGAAACCTCTGTCACTTCGATCATGTTGATCTCCTGTAGAAGGGTGACTGTTTGTCATGATGATCGCCGCATCGGCGCCTGCGACCATCACACCATCAAGGGATAAAACCCCACGGCGTGGGGTTTTGAATACCAACCTCGGCTGGCGTAAACCGGTTTACGACCCGTCGCGAGAGGTCGTCAGCAAGGTGAAGAGCAGCACAGGAACCGGAGCGTATAAACATACGTGAGGCTTCCGAGCAGCACATAAGCCTTGATCACGGCCTCGCAGCAGGATCGTCATCCGGTTCTTATTTGCCAGAAGGGATCTGCTGGGTAATGCAGTGGATATTGCCACCGCCCAGCAGGATCTCGCGGGCCGGCACGCCGACCACGGTGTGATCCGGGAAGATCTCTTCCAGAATGCGCTGGGCTTCGCCATCGGTGGCGGCATCCAGCAGCGGGTAGACGATGCGATCGTTGGTGATAAGGAAGTTCACGTAGGAGCCGGCCAGACGGCCTTCTGCCTCGCGCGGCACACCGCTGCCGCTCTCGACGCCGGCGGACTCTTCCTCGGTGCAGAACAGCGGGCCCGGCTGGGGCAGCTTCCAGATTTTCAGCTTGCGACCCTTGGCGTCCACCGCCGCTTCCAGCACCTTGAGGGCGGCCAGGGAGCGGGCGTACTGGGGATCAGTCTCATCGTCGGTCCAGTGCAGGGCCACTTCACCCGGGCGCACGAAGCAGCACATGTTGTCGATGTGGCCGTCGGTCTCGTCCATGTAGACGCCTTCGTCCAGCCAGATAAAGCTGGTGACACCCAGATAGTCGCGCAGGTGAGCTTCGATCTGCGCTTTGCTCAGGTGCGGGTTGCGGTTTTCGTTGAGCAGGCACTCGGCGGTGGTCATGCAGGTGCCTTCGCCATCCACATGGATGGAGCCCCCTTCCAGAATGAGCGGCGCGGCGTAGCGATCCATGCCGTGCTGCTCCAGCATCTGGGCCGCCACCTTTTCATCCTGATCCCAGGGGTAGTAGAGACCGCCCTTGTGACCGCCCCAGGCGTTGAAGCCCCAGTCCACACCACGGCACTCGCCAGCGGCGTTGGTGACCACGGTCGGGCCTGTGTCGCGGGCCCAGCAGTCATCGCTGGCCATCTCTACCAGGGTGACGTGGGCGGGCATGATGGCGCGGGCCTGCTCCATAAACTGGGCCGGCACCCCCATAAAGACCGGGGTGGCTTGCCCGATGGCATCCGCCACCTTGGCGAAGGTCTCTTGCGCGAAGCGACCGGCGACGCGCCAGTTGTCCGGGCGGAACGGCCAGATCATCCAGACGGCCTGCTGGTGCGCCCACTCGGCGGGCATGGTGAAGCCGTCGGCGGCCGGAATGGAGTTGATGGTCTTGATGCTCATCGCAAGGCTCCTTGCATGGATTGAGGCCCCCCGATTTACCTGGGAACCCTGGAAAAATAACAGTGGGTCGCAGTGTAAGAAGTTGCGTGCCCATCCATCAAATGAATAGGATGGATTGTCCCATAAACACGGCGAATAATCCCCCCATGAAACTGCACCAGCTCGACCTCAATCTGCTGCTCGCCCTTGACGCCCTGATGACACAAGGGAGTGTGACCCGCGCCGCCGAGTCGCTCTTTATCAGCCAGCCCGCCATGAGCCATGCCCTCAATCGCCTGCGGGCCTTCTTTGACGATCCGCTGCTGGTGCGCACGCCCCAGGGGATGCTGCCGACCTCCCGGGCCCAGCGGCTGCATCTGGGGGTGCAGCAGGCACTGCGGCTGCTGGAGCAGCAGCTCAGCGAGGAGGACGAGTTCGACCCGCGCCAGTCGAAGCGCCGCTTCGTGCTCTGCACCACGGACTACGTGGAGTGCGTGCTGATCCCGCCGCTCATCCAGCGCCTCAGTAAGCTGGCGCCCGGGGTCACCATAGAGATCCGCATCCTGCGCGACACCTTGCCGGAGGCGGAGCTGGCGAGCGGCGAGATAGACCTGGTATTGGGGTTTGACGAGTACATGCAGGTGCCGGGGTATCTGGGCAAGGAGACCTGGCTCACCGAGCCCCTGGCCGGGCTGGTGCGCGCCACCCTGGAGCTGGAGGAGGAGCGCATCACCCTCGATCAGCTTATCGAGATGCCCCATGTGTTCCACTCGCCGCTCGGCACCTCCGAGGCGAGCCTCGACCGCTATTTGCAGAGCCTGGGGCACAGCCGCACCATCTCGGTCAACAGCCAGAGTTATATGTCCGCCGCCGCCATCGTCAGCCAGAGCGACCACCTGCTGGTGCTGCCGAGCATGGTGGCCGAGCTGCTCGCCAACCACTGGCCGCTGAAAAGCCTGCCGCTACCGGAAGACGTGCCCGATTATCATCTCAACTGCGTCTGGCACCCGGTCCATGCGCAGCAGCCGGCCTTGATCTGGTTGAAAGAGCTGATGAAGGAGTTGGTGAGCCCGGTTTGAGACCGCTGCGTCTGGCACACTCAGGCACCACGCGCAGCAACCGGCCTTGATCTGGTTGAAAGAGCTGATGAAGGAGTTAGTGAGCCCGGTTTGAGCCCGCTGCGTCTGGCACACTCAGGCACCATGCCCAGCAACCGGCGTTGATCTGGTTGAAGGAACTGATGAAGGAGTTGGTGAGTCCGGTTTGAGCACGCTGCGTCTGGCTGCTCCTCCCCCTCATCCCCAGCCCTTCTCCCGCGAGGGGAGAAGGGGGCAGATCGGTGTTAAATAGACAGAATCGGGACAGCAGACACGACAAAGCAACAAAGCAACAAAGCAACAAAGCAACAAAGCAACAAAGCAACAAAGCAACAAAGCAACAAAGACCCAAAATGCCAGGGCTTCAATGTGTTGGCACTATGAGGCCCTTTGTGATCTTCACTTTCAAGGATTACCCGATCGGTTCCCTCTCCATCTGGGAGAGGGCCAGGGTGAGGGCCGCTATGACCAGCGGGTGAGCGGACTGGCGGATGGCTATACCTATTAGGTTCAAACAGCACCGCAGGCATGTGATGAAGACCCATTCTTTCGCCAAACACCTACGTACCGAAGCGACCCTGGCAGAGCAGAAGCTCTGGTTCCAGCTTCGCAATCGCCGGTTTGAGGGGCTCAAGTTCCGCCGCCAGTTTCCTGTCGGGCCCTACATAGTGGACTTCATCTGCCTGGAACAGCGGCTGGTGATCGAGGTCGACGGCTCGCAACATAGCCAGCCGGAAGGTCAACAACAGGATGAGGCCAGAACGGCCTATCTCAATGACGAAGGGTTTCGGGTGATCAGGGTGTGGAATAACGAGGTACTGGGGCGGATGGATGGGGTGCTGGCGTTTATCAGATTGTCATTGCAGTGACTAGATTCCCCCCTCATCCCCAACCCTTCTCCCGAGGGGGAGAAGGGGGCAAACAACCCGGCTGCGAGGGTCATTCCCAGAAACAACAAAGGCTCCCGCAGGAGCCTTTGTTGTTTCCCTCTCCCTTGTCAGGCCCGCAGGGCGGCCATGATCTGGCTGACCACATTGCCAAGCAGCTCGGGCTCGGGGCGACACTGGCCGACGGTGACCAGCCCCTGGATGCTGACCAGCAGGAAGGCGGTCAGGGTCGTGATGGCCGCATCCGAGCCAAGCTGGCCCCCGGCCCTGGCCTGCTCCAGCACGGCGGCCAGGTCGGCCTCCAGCTCGCCATAGCTCCCCTTGAGCCGCAGGCGCAGCTCCTCATCCTGCTCGGCCAGCTCCACCAGGGTGCGGGTCACCAGGCAGCAGCCTCCCAGGGTGTCGCTCACCACCTGACGCAAGAAGGCCTCTATGGCCGCCAGCGGCTCCCCTTGCGCAAACAGGTCGCGACGGCTGGCCCGCTTGCTCGCGATGTAGTGATCCACCGCCGCCAGCAGCAGGCCGCGCTTGTTGCCAAAGGCCGCGTACAGGCTGCCCGGGTGCAGACCCGTCGCCGCCACCAGTTCCTGCATGGTGGTCTTGGCATAGCCCTTGGCACGAAACGCCTCCATGGCATTTCGCAAGACGGTCTCGCGGTTGAACTCGGCACTGCGCATCGGGTTTCCTGTGACGGGGGCTGGGATGGCGGCAAGTCTACCCCAGGGAGAGGGTCAGGCCAACCTATCTTGAACAAGCATTCAAAAAAGAGTTGCACCCGAGGCAAAAAACATCTTGAATGCACGTTCAAGAATCATCGCCCAGGACACTCACCCATGCATACCCTGTTTCAACCCTATCGCCTCAACGCCAGTCTGACCCTGGCCAACCGCTTCATGATGGCCCCCCTCACCCGCTGCATGGCGGGCCCGGGCCTGGTGCCGACCGAGCAGATGGCAGCCTACTATGGTCGCCGCGCCGACATCGGCCTCATCATCTCCGAAGCCACCATCATACGCCCGGATGGCCAGGGCTATCCCAATACCCCGGGCATCTACAGCCCCGAGCAGATTGCAGGATGGAAGAAGGTGACCGATGCCGTACACGCCAAGGGGGGCAAGATCTTCGCCCAGCTCTGGCACGTGGGCCGCCTCTCCCACCCCTTCTTCCATCAGGCCGAGGTGCTGGCCCCGTCCGCCGTCGGTTTCGAGGGCTCGGTGCCGCGGATGCGCGAGCTGGCATACCAGGTGCCCCGCGCCCTGACGGCGGCAGAAATCGTCCAGCTGGTCGAGGATTACGCCCAGGCCGCCGCCAACGCCATCGAGGCGGGCTTCGATGGCGTGGAGATCCACGGTGCCAACGGCTACCTCATCGATCAGTTCCTGCACCACGCCAGCAACCTGCGCAGCGATCAGTACGGCCAGACCCCGGAGAACATGAGCCGCTTCCCCCTGGAAGTGGTGGACGCCATCAACGCCCGCATCGGCTCGGATCGGGTGGGGCTGCGCCTCTCTCCCGGCGCCTATGTGCACCTGGAAGGGGATGCCCGGGATCGCGCCGTGTTCGACCACCTGCTGGCCGAGCTGAATCACCGCAATCTGGCCTATGTGCATCTGGGCATCTTCGATGACAGCCTCACCTTCGACTATCTGGGGGGTCGCGCCTCCGATTATCTGCGCGAGCACTATGACGGTCACCTGGTGGGGGTGGGCAACTACAACGCCGAGACCGCAGCCCAGGCCATCAAGGCCGATCGCTTCGACCTCGTCGCCATCGGTCGCCCTCTTATCGCCAACCCGGACTACCTCGCCAAGGTGAAACAGGGGGAGGCACTGACCCCTTATGCCGACACCATGCTGGCCGAACTGGTGTAAAAAACCGGCCCTGACCCGGCTCTGCTGCCGACACCATGCTGGCGGAACTGGTGTAAAAACCGTGCCCTGACCCGGCTCTGTTGCCGACACCAGGCGTGCGGAGCGGGTGCAAGGCACACCGAATACCCGCTGACCAACGGTGGCCGATACCCGCTCGCCCCGTGGATATGACCCGGCGAGCCGCTCCCCTCGTTCGCCCTGCCGACCAAGGATGGGATCCGCGCCCGATACAGGCGCGGGTTTCCAATGTTTGGGCCCCCTCCCGGGCCCTTTTTTCTGCCCGCTCTCCACTGCCTCTTCCTACCCCATCACACCTGTGCAGAAAAGAAGTTGCCATCAACAACCAGTTGACTATATTGGTTGCTGATGACAACCAAAAAAGGATTATCACTGATGGATCCCCGTCCCCTGCGCGCCCTGTCGCGCGAGCTGGTCCGCGAACTCGGCATGCTCTCCCAGCAGTGTGGTTCCCTGGCCCTGAGCCCCCTCGAGGCCCACCTGCTCATCGAGCTGGAGAGCGGCCCCGCCACCAATCAGCAGCTGGCCGATCGCCTTCGCATCGACAAGTCCAACGCCAGCCGCCCCCTGGCTCGTCTGGCGGAGCGGGATCTGATCGCCTGGCAGCCCCATCCCTCGGATGGGCGCAGCAAGGAGGCACAGCTGACCGCCTTTGGTCAGGATCAGCTAAAGGAATTGCACCGGCAGATGGACGAGACCATGGCCGAGGCCCTAGCCCAGCTCTCCCCCGCCGAGAGCGAGCAGATCTGGGAGGGGATGCGGCGCTATCGCAGCGCCCTCTCCCGCGCCCGCCGCCAGCAGGGGTACGTCATCCGCCCCATCACCCCGTCCGACAATGCCCGGATCGCCGCCGTGATCCGCGCAGTCTCCGCCGAATACGACCTCACCGCCGACAAGGGCTACGGGGTGGCGGATCCCAACCTCGATTTTCTCCACGAAACCTATCGGGGGGAACGCAGCCGCTACTGGGTGATAGAGGGGCCGGACGGCACCCTTCTCGGCGGCGGCGGCATAGCGCCGCTGGCGGGGGCACCGGATGTGTGCGAACTGCAGAAGATGTACTTCCTGCCCGCCCTGCGGGGACTCGGGCTGGGACGACGGCTGGTGCTGCTGGCCCTGGCCGAGGCCCGCGCCCTGGGTTACCAGCGCTGCTATCTGGAGACGACCAAAGTCTTGCGCGAAGCCACCAGCCTCTACGAGTCACTCGGCTTCGAGCACCTGCCGGGCCCCCTGGGTTGCACCGGCCACGACGCCTGCGAGATCTGCATGGTGCTGGAACTGGCATAGAACGCCCCCCTCATCCCAGCCCTTCTCCCGCAAGGGGAGAAGGGAGCAAACAGGATTCTGCTCTCTTTCGGACAGACCCCGGATGCTTCCCTATCCCTGCGGGAGAGGGCCAGGGTGAGGGCGTTCAGGAAAGTACGACGATGTCCTCATCCCTTCCCCAACAAAGGGAGAAGAGCGCCAGCAATAACTGATGGTGGATGAGCCCTCTGTCTCACCTAAACCCGTTGGGTGTAGTGATCAAAGGCGATGACCTTCTGATATCCCTCTGATTCGTAGAGAGATTTGGCAGGATGATTGGATACGGCTGTGGCCAGCTTTACAGTCAACGCATCTGTCTCTTTGGCAAAACTCGCCACCCGTTTTAACAGGGCTCGCGCCACTCCCTGCTGGCGGGCTGACTCGATGACAAAGAGATCGTTGAGGTACCACATCCGCTTCATTGCAACGGATGAGAATGCCGGGTAAAGCTGGGTAAAACCGATGCTTTCACCCATCTCATTGCGAGCAAGAAAGATGACTGAATCGGCAGCCTCGAGGCGTTCGGCAATGAAGCGGGTAGCGGCGCTATTATCCGGCGCCTGCCCATAAAACTGACGGTAGGCATCAAACAGGTTGCTGGTTTCTTCAAGATGGGCCGGGGTGGCCCGGATAATGTGCATTCAATGTCCTTATTGAAGTTTTTCCGAAATCGCATGACCAAGAGGAACGTATATTGGCGCCGTATGGAGAAATAGTTAGATATTCGGATCAAGAGGGGAAATAGAACCAGGCGGTCTTGATAACGGCGCCCTCTACCTCGAACACCGCCACGCTCTCGATGGGCTCAGGGGAGAGACCATAAATCAGCTCGTGATCGAACACCTTGTTGCCGAGCAGGGTTCTGGAAAGCAGTTCGGCCCGCAAGGCCGGGTTGTTGAATCTGTGCTCGGCATAGAAGCTCCGGAGCGCCCCCTTGCCGACTGTGCTCGGGGTCTCGGTCGGCATGCGATAGCCTTTGAAATCCTCGGCAAAGCAGGCCAGGAAGGCGTCAATGTCGTGGGCATTGTAGGCATCAAACTGTGCCTCGACAGGCAGAGTGACGGACATATCCATCTCCAAAAAGTGAAATTTAAATCACTTATCCGTTGTTTTTATTCAACCTTCAACCCCCAGATGGGGATCGCCTCCCGAAAGCGCACATAACAAAAGACCCCGCCGAAGCGGGGTCTTTTTTTGTCAGCCAACAGGCAAAGAGGTCGTTATCAGTGCTCGCGGGTCTGGCGGAACTGAACGTCCGGGTGACGCTCCTGGGCCAGGCGCAGGTTGACCATGGTCGGCGCTATGTAGGTGAGGTTGTCACCGCCATCCAGGGCCAGGTTGACCTCGTTCTTGCGCTTGAACTCTTCGAACTTCTTGACGTCTGTCCCTTCCACCCAGCGGGCGGTGGAGACGTTGACCGCCTCGTAGATGGCCTCGACGTTGTACTCGCTCTTCAGACGCGAGACCACCACATCGAACTGCAGCACACCGACGGCACCGACGATGAGGTCGTTGCTGATCAGCGGACGGAACACCTGCACGGCGCCCTCTTCGGAGAGCTGGACCAGCCCCTTGAGCAGTTGCTTCTGCTTGAGGGGGTCGCGCAGGCGGATGCGGCGGAACAGCTCGGGGGCGAAGTTCGGGATGCCGGTGAACTTCAGATCCTCACCCTGGGTGAAGGTGTCGCCGATCTGGATGGTGCCGTGGTTGTGCAGCCCGATAATGTCACCGGCGCAGGCTTCGACGGCCTGCTCCCGGTCACCGGCCATGAAGGTGACGGCGTCGGAGATGTTCACATCCTTGCCGATACGCACGTGGCGCATCTTCATGCCCTTGCTGTAAGTCCCTGACACTATGCGCATAAAGGCGATACGGTCGCGGTGCTTGGGATCCATGTTTGCCTGGATCTTGAACACGAAACCGGAGAACTTCTCCTCGGTCGCCACCACTTCGCGGCTCTCGGCCTTGCGCGGCATGGGGGCCGGTGCCCAGTCGGTCAGGCCGTCCAGCATGTGGTCGACGCCAAAGTTGCCCAGCGCGGTACCGAAGAAGACAGGGGTCATCTCGCCGGCGATGAAGGCCTCGTGATCGAACTCGGGAGAGGCACCCTGCACCAGCTCCAGTTCGCCGCGCAGCTGGGCAGCCAGATCCTCGCCGATGGCGGCGTCCAGTTCCGGGTTGTTCAGACCCTTGACCACCCGCTTCTCCTGGATGGTGTGACCCTGACCGGTCTGATAGAGATAGGTCTCATCCTTGTAGAGGTGATAGACACCCTTAAAGGACTTGCCACAGCCGATGGGCCAGGTGATGGGGGCACACATGATCTTCAGCTCGCGCTCCACCTCGTCCATCACTTCCATGGGGTCGCGCACTTCGCGGTCCAGCTTGTTCATGAAGGTGAGGATGGGGGTGTCCCGCAGCCGGGTCACTTCCATCAGCTTGCGGGTCCGATCTTCGACACCCTTGGCGGCATCGATCACCATCAGGCAGCAGTCAACCGCGGTGAGGGTACGGTAGGTATCTTCGGAGAAGTCCTCGTGACCCGGGGTGTCGAGCAGGTTGACCAGGCAGTCGGCGTAGGGGAACTGCATCACGGAGGTGGTGATGGAGATGCCGCGCTGCTTCTCCATCTCCATCCAGTCGGACTTGGCGTGCTGGCCCGAGCCACGGCCCTTGACGGTACCGGCGCGCTGAATGGCCTGTCCGAACAGCAGGACCTTTTCGGTGATGGTGGTTTTACCCGCATCCGGGTGCGAGATGATCGCAAAAGTGCGTCTCTTGGAGACTTCACTCAGAAATTCAGCTGACATAATTCGACGTTCTTCTATTGAGCGGCGGCCTCGAGCCACCGTGGGAATAAATCCGGGATGCCGCATTCGACTCACGGCACCAATATACGCAACAGACAGGCTCAGGCTGGCCGCTGGCCAACCCGGCGAAAAAAGCGGGAACGTTGCGTTACATGGGTCTTCTCGCCTGAGTCAAAGCAAAATTGCGCGGCATTATACCCGCGCGGGTGAAAAATACCCAGCCCGGATGCGCCGGATCTCCCCCGGCGTCCGGCGGTCAGTCGGCCAGGCAGACCCGATCCCGACCTGTCTCCTTGGCGCGATACATGGCCTCGTCGGCGCGATGCACCAGCTCGGTCAGGCTCTCCCCTGGCCGGAACTCGGCACAGCCGATGCTGACCCGGATCGGATGGTCCGCCGGCAACGCCTCGACCCTGAGCCCGGCCACCCGGGTCCGGATCCGCTCCGCCGCCTCCGCCGCCTCCGCCAGCACGGTATCGGGCAGCAGCACCAGGAACTCCTCGCCGCCGTTACGCCCCACCCTGTCCAGGCTGCGCAGCTCACCGGCAATCCGCTTCGCCACCGCCATCAGCACCCGATCACCCGCATGATGGCCCCAACCGTCATTGATCTGCTTGAAATGGTCTATGTCGATGAGCATCAGGGAGCAAGGTTGTTGCTGGGCCCGCGCCTGGGCCAGCATGGCTTCCCCCTTGGCCTGGATCTGGCGCCGGTTGTGGATACCGGTCAGCTCGTCCGTCATGGCGAGCCGCCGCAGCTTGCGACTGCGGCCCAGCTGGTAGAAGGTCAATCCCAGCAGCGGCAGCAAGATGAGGGCCGTGACCAGGGTCTGCCAGTGGCGCCGCTCCTGCAAGCGATCCAGTTGCTGGGTCTGCAACGCCTGCTGGCTCTTGAGAGCCTCGTTCTCCGCCTCCTTGCGAGCGAGATCGAATTCGAAGCGCATCTGGATGGACCTCTGCTCGCCGAGCTGATGCTCCAGGGACTCCTGGGTCGTCACATAGCGCCTGAGGGCCTTGAGGGCGGCATCGGTCTGCCCCTGCTGCTCCAGGATCCTGGACTGGACCCGATAGATGGTCGCGAGGAAGCGCTGGTTATCCTCCTGGCGGAAGATGGGCTCCGCCAGCGCCAGGAAATAGAGCGCCCGCTCGAGATCCCCCTCGGCCTCCTCCAGCAGGCCCATCACCAGCCGCCATTGCCCCAGGGTCGCGGCATCCGTCTCCTGATCACGGTTGAGCAGCAGATCGGCCTGCTGCAACCTGGCCCTGGCCTCCTCCTTCCTGCCGAGCTTGAGCAGGCTGTGGGCCACCTCGGTCAGGGCCCAGGCCTCGTCCATCCGCTCGCCACTGGCCTTGAAGTGGCTGGCCGCCTCCTCGAACAGGGTCAGGGCCTCGTCGTACCGGTCCGTCTCCGTATAGAGGATGGCCAGCTGCGCCCGGATCATCGTCAGACTTGCGGCGTCCCCCTGCTGTTCATAAGCCTGCTCCAATGCCTTGAAATACTCCTGCGCCCGTTCGAATACCCCCATGCGCCGGTAGGTATTCGCTATCTCCCCCATCATCTTGAGCCGCCAGCGCTCCAGACCGAGTCGCTCATAGAGGTCATGGGCCACCAGCTGATCCCGCAGGCCCGCCGCCAATCCTCCCTGGTAGGCCAGCATGCCGCCGCGATAGCCGAGGGCATCGGCCTCGAGGCGCTGCTCTCCCGCGGCCCGGGCCAGGGAGAGGGCGAGATCATAATCCAGGCGAGCACGGGCCATCTCCCCCAGCAGCTGGTTGTGCCAGCCCCGGCAGATGAGCAGGGCAGCCTCCGTCCCCCTGTCCCCCTCCTGGCGCGCCTGGAGCAGTGCCTTGCTGGCGAAGGTGATGGCGGCGCTGTAGTCACTGCTGTTCTCCGCAGGCAGCGCCCAGCATTGCAGCCGTACCAGTCGCCCCTGAAGGGGACTGGCGGGGTCGATCCGCCGCGCCAGCGCCTCGACCCGGCGCAACCGCTCCCCCTGGGATTGAACATTGTTTTCCAGCTGGGTGAGCTCGCCGAGCAGGGCTTCCTCGGCCGGATCGCTCCCAAGGGCATCGAGGGGGGCTGCCAGCAAAAGACAGAGCAACCAGGGAGAGACGGGGTGTGCGCCTATGATGGGCCTCCTGTGGCATTTCGTTGATAAATCGGAGAATTGGGCCCTTTCATCATATCCTGACTCGACCTGACACATGGTGAAAAAAACAGCCATCTCCTCTATAGTCAGCCCGTTGGCACGCCAGGGAGCGCAGACATGCCGCACTTATCCCCATGGTCGGATCGTCAAGAAGAGACCCTTCTTGTTCCAGCCTGGTGAAGACAACACGGATTGGCAGTAGAGGCACCCAGGTGACAGAGAAGGTACCCCAGGATTACGAGACGCTGCTGGCCGCCTATCACAGGCTGCAACAGGAGAACGAGCGACTGAAGCGCATCGCCGACGACGCGCTGGAGAAGCTGGATGCCGCCAGTGACGGCACCGGCCTGTGCATCTGGCAGAATCATGTGCCCACCGGCAAGCTCATCATCTTCAATCGGCGCTGGGGCGCCATGCTGGGCTATCAACCCAAGGAGCTGGAGGCCCACTTCGACACCTGGCGCGATCACCTGCACCCGGAAGACAGGGAGCGGGTGTTGCAGGCCTTCTTCGATCACCTCAGCGGCAAGACTCCCTTCTATCAGGCGCTGCACCGCATGCTGTCAAAAGAGGGCAAGGTGACCTGGGTGCTGGATCGGGGCCGGGTGGTGGAGCGGGACGCCGACGGCAATCCCCTGCGGGTCATGGGATCCCACATAGACGTCACCCACGAGAAGGAGTACGAGCTGCAACTGGCCCAGCTCGCCCACCGGGATCCCCTCACCCACCTGCTCAACCGCGCCGCCCTGCAGCGCCAGTTTCCCGGCGAGCACCAGACGCTCTGCTTCATCGATCTCGATGACTTCAAGCAGGTCAATGACAGCCTGGGTCACAGGACAGGTGACGAGCTGCTGGTCGAGCTGGCGCACCGCCTCAAGCGTCAATGTCCGCAAGAGGCAGTCATCGGCCGTCTCGGCGGCGATGAATTCATCCTGCTGCTGCCCTGGCCATGCCAGGACAGGCGCACCCAGCAGCTGGCACTGGCGTGCCAGCAGGCCATCTCGGCCCCCTTCCCCCTGGCCAACGGCGAGGCTCGCATCGGGCTGAGCATGGGCATAGCCCAGATCCGCCCCCAGGATGATTTCGGCTCGGCCCTGGCCCGGGCGGACAAGGCCATGTATCGGGTCAAGCACGCAGGCAAGGGGGGATTCCACATCGCCCAGCCCAGCGGTCAGCCCCTGCTGGATCAGGAGCAGGTCAACGAGCGGGCCCTCGATTATCGGAGCCAGCCCCTGCCCTGACCGGGCAACCCCTGTTTCAGCTGCGCTGCCAGCGCCGCAGCAGGCGGCCGCGCAGGCCGCAATCGAGCAGCCAGCTTCTGTCGAAGACCCGCAGCAGGGCCGGTTTGGCGTGGCGGGACATGGCGACGGCGTGAAACCGGGTGCCCCGGGCGCGCTGGTTGTCCATCTGCGCCACCAAAGAGGCGGGCAGGCGCTGGGCGATGAAGTCGGAGATCACCAGCACGTCCGCCAGCTCGAAGGCGGGGGCCTGCAACTGGCGCAGGGCGGCACTCAGGCAGGGCAGCAGATCGGTGCCGCCGTTGAAGGTCATGGCGAGGAAACGCTGGGCCTCATCGAGGCCATCGGCATCGGTCAGCTCGAAGCTGGCCACATCGGTGGAAAACAGCATCACGAAGCAGCGCCGCTGCTCGCTCAGGGCCAGCTGCAACAGGGCCAGGGCCAGGGCCTTGGCGCACTGCTCGGGATAACCCCCCATGGAGCCCGAGGTATCGATGCAGACGATCACGGGCCCCATGGGTTGCAGCTCCCGCTCCCCCTGGCTCGTGGTGCGAGGCAGCAGCTGTTGCCTGGGCAGGGTGCCCCTGGCCTGATAACTGAGCAGGCGCCGCTCCAGGTAACGGCGGTAGAACTCCAGCTCCAGCTCGGGGATCCCCAGCATCACGGCTTCGCTCGGCAACATGCGCATCAGGTCGCTGCCCTGATGAATGCCCACCAGATCGTCGGGCACGTCGTCACTGAGCACGGACTCCTGGATCAGGGTGGGCTGGGGCGGCTGGGGCCTGTCCTCCTGCTCCTGGCTGTGCAGGCTGCGCCCCATGCTCTGGGCTATCTCCTGCAACATGGGCTCCTTGCCCAGCATGGCCGCATACTGGCGAATCAGCACCAGGGAGGCGGGCTGCCAGCGTCCCTGGGCCAGGTTCCACAGGCCGCCCGCCGTGCGCCGCTGGGGATCCAGCACCTGCTCTAGCTCCTCGCTGGCCCCTATCTGATCCTCCAGTTCCTGTTGCAACCTGAGCCGCTCAGCCTCAGCCAGCTGCTGCTGCAGGCGCAGCAGGGCCCCCACCAGGCTGGCGCGCCATCGTTCGAGCAGCAGGCGCCGGCTCCCTTCCACCGGGTGATCCACCAGCTGATGGGCCAGCTGACGCCCCTCGTCGGCGAAGTCGCTGCCCCGCTCCAGGGCGCTGAGCAGGGTCGGCAACTCGGCCACCAGCCGGGGCAGGGAGAGGGAGAGAAAGTGCTGATAGAGCAGGAACTCCTGCTCCAGTACCGGCGGCACCGGGGTATGGGCTATGGTGTCGTTCACCTGATGGCGCCAGCGCTGCAACCGCTGCTTGAGGGCGCGGCCCTGGGCCTTGCCCAACCGGATGAAGCGGGATATCTGGGTACTGGCCAGCAGGGCGACCACCATCTCTGACACCATCTCTCCCTCCGAGATGGCCAGCAAGGTGCTCATGGTGCCGATGTCGAGCATTCAGCCCTGCTCCCCGCACAGCAGCGGCAGGCGCCTCTGCCACTGGGCCAGCTGCTCCGCCGTCTGCTCCAGCTCGCGGGTCAGGGTGAAGAAGCCCTCCTCGACGATCACCAGCCAGCGCGAGTCGAGAAAATGGTGGGGCTGATGGCCGTCGAAACGCTGGCGCTGACGGCGCAGATCGGTGCGCAGAGCCATCAACTGCTCGTTGAGGCTGGCGATCGCCTTGTACCAGGGCTCGCTGACGAGGCCGGGCAAGGGGGCGCGGCGCACCAGCACCAGGGGGATGGGGTGACGCTGACTGTCGAGCAGGTGCAGCCGCTGTTCGCCGTCCAGTTCCAGCTCCAGGGTCAAGCCCGTTTTGCTGCCGACGGGATGGAACAGCACCTGGTCGCCCTGCTGCCAGTGGCCGAGCACCACCTTGTCGCACTCCAGGGTCTGCACCAGCAGATCCGGCTCCTCCGGGCTGAGCCTGGCCGGGGCGAGCAGGTGCAGCTGGATCTGCAGACCCCGTTCCCCCTGCTTGTCGGCCTCATCCAGGGGCAGGCGCCATCCCTTGCCGCGCTTGCCCAGCATCCCCTTGCCGGGCTCTGCCTTCAGGGCCAGCCGGGCGCTCATCTGCAGCTGCAACTCCTGCAGGGCGGAGGTGATGGCCAGGTGGCGGGAGATGAGCGTCTGCTGCTGGTAACAGTGCAGGCGGGCAAATTCCTCCATCAGGGTGAGTAGGGCCGCGCGGCTCTCGCCGTTGTGCCACAGGCAATCCTTGAGCAGCAGCAGATCCAGGGGTGCCACCTCGGAGCGGCCATGGAAGAAGGCGCTCGCCTTGCACAGTCTGACCGCCTTCTTCCAGCGTCGGTCCGAGACATAGCAGGGCTCGTCGCCGAGATGGTCGAGGCGCTGGCGCAGCCGATAGATGAGCTCGAACACCTCGTCTGGCAGAGTCACCTGCTCTATCTGGTGCTGCCAGGACTGATACTCCTCGTTGTGGATCTGCAAGCTGGCCGTGAGCTGGCGCGGATTGGCCCCGTCGCTGGCCAGCATGGCCTGAAAGTTGGATTTTTCCTGCACCCTGTCCATCCAGATCCGCACCAGCATGCGGTCATAGAGGGCCTCCAGCCCGCTGTCCGGGGCGGGCAGTTCGTTGGAGGCGCTGATCAGCAGGCGCATCGGAATGGGCAGCGTCTCGTCGCCGTTGCGAAACTGGCGCTCGTTGATGGCGGTCAGCAGGGTGTTGAGGATGGCGGGCCCCGCCTTCCAGATCTCGTCGAGGAACACCACCTCGGCCTGAGGCAGATAGCCTGCGGTCAGGCGCAGGTACTTGCCCTCCTCCTTCAGGGCCTGGATGGAGAGGGGGCCGAACACCTCCTCCGGCGTGCTGAAGCGAGTCATCAGGTATTCGAAGTGGCGCGCATCAAAGAAGGCCAGCTTGAGGCGCCGCGCGATCAGGCTCTTGGCGATGCCCGGGGGGCCAAGCAGGAAGACGCTCTCCCCCGAGAGCGCGGCCAGCAATCCGAGCCGCAGGGCGTCCTGGCGCTCATAGAGCCCCTCGCCGAGGGCCGTCAGCAGGCTGGGCAGGCGTTCATGAATGGGCGCGACACGGGCAGAGCTGTGGACAGAAAGTGGCATAGAAGAGCATTCCGACGCTGGGATCTGGACAATCCCGGTTCACGCCATGGCAACCAGGCGAGCCGGGGGTGGTTTGATTATGATGTTGGCTGTTTCTGGCCTGCTTGCCAAGCCATGCCGTCAGGCCAAGGCGGAGGATGCAGAAAAAGGCGTTCGAGTGTACCCTGCACCACACACTTTTCCCCAACCCAGATCAAGAGCGAGTCATCCTCATATGCAAGATCCCGTTCGCCAGCGCATCCTGGCCCGCATCGGCATCCAGGGCTGGCAGCTCAGACGTCCGCAGCTGCTGGCAGGCAAGGAGAGCGAGGCGGCCACCGAGGCGAGCCTTGGCGACGCGCTCCCGGCCGGCAAACTCTGGGTGCGGGCCCAGACCCTGCCGTCCCCCGCCCTGCTCGATGACGTCTGCCGGCTGCTCGGGATCGCCCCCCATGAGGTGAGCCTGCTAAGTGGCATACCGGAACAGGCGACGCCGCCACTGCTCTGGCTCACCGAGCCGGATCCTCGCTGGCCCCAGGCCCTGATCTGTTCCCTCAGCCCGGATGCGGCCGGCAAGCGGGCCCTGTGGCAACAGCTGCGCCAGCGGCTGCCGGTACACCAGGAGAACGGGGCATTGTGATCGGCCCAGTGCCGCAATGCAGCCCGGCCCCCTCATCTTTACCAAACTTTACAGTTGGCTGGCGAGACCTCTGCCCGCCGTCACCGGAGTGACCATGCACCGCTTTCGTCCCCTGCTCGAGACCGATTTCGCCCTTGTCTATCCCATAGAGCAGGCCGCTCATCAGGAGCCCTGGAGCCAGGCCAATCTGCTCTCCTGCTTCGGGCCGCGCTACCTCAACGGCCTGATGCTGGTGGAGGGGCGCCCCGCCGGCTTCTATATCTCGGATCTGGTGGCGGGGGACAGCTCCCTGATGAACATCTGCGTGCATCCTGACTTTCAGGGCAAGGGGCTGGGCCGGGCGCTGCTCAAGGAATATCTGGCCTGCAGCAAGGCGAAGGGGGCCGAGGCCTGGTTTCTCGAGGTGCGAGCCGGCAACGTCGCCGCCATCCGCCTCTACGAGAGCGAGGGGTTCGCCGAGTATTGCCGCCGGGCCGACTACTATGGCAACGGCCCGGAGCGGGAAGATGCCGTGCTGATGTCCCGCCTGTTCGACTTCGGCTGACGGCTCGAGCGACTCACGGCTGCGCGGCACCAAACACCGGATCTTCCAGGGCCAGGGTCGTGCGCAGCACGGCATCGAAGCCGACGGCCGAGACCATGGGCCATGAAGCAGCTGGCACGCCAGAGAAATTCACGGCTGCGCGGCACCAAACACCGGATCTACCAGGGCCAGGGTCGTGCGCAGCACGACATCGAAGCCGACGGCCGACCATGGGCCATGAAGCAGCTGGCACGCCAGAAACTCACGGCTGCACGGCGCCAAACACCGGATCTTCCAGGGCCAGGGTCGTGCGCAGCACGGCATCGAAGTCGACGGCCGAGACCATGGGCCATAAAGCAGCTGGCACACCAGAGAAATTCACGGCTGCGCGGCGCCAAACACCGGATCTTCCAGGGCCAGGGTCGTGCGCAGCACGGCATCGAAGCCGACGGCCGAGACCATGGGCCATGAAGCAGCTAGCACGCCAGAGAAATTCACGGCTGCACGACATCAAACACCGGATCTTCCAGGGCCAGGGTCGTGCGCAGCACGGCATCGAAACCGACGGCCGAGAGCGGCATGAAGAAGCCCCGTCGGTAGGTCACCCCCGGCATCCAGATCTGCTGGATATCCACCACTATCTGCACCGGCTTGAGGGGGCCGCCCGCCTGTTGCAGATAGATGCCGGGAGGCGTCTTCACCTTGGGAAAGCGGCGCAGCACCCGATCACTGCCATCTCCCGCCCCCGGGTTGAGCCGCACCTTGGCCAGCCCCGCCAGGGTCGACGCCATGGCAGGATCCTGCCACAGCATCTTGTCCAGCAACTTGCAGCGCCGACACTTGTCCGCCTCTATCACATAGAGCATGGCCATGCCGGACTCCCGGGCGAGCTGCTGGGCCCGCGCCTCCCCCTGCTCGCCCCTGAGCCAGGGGTTGCCACTGTGCCGGGCGCCCTGGCTCCACCAGTACCAGCCCAGTCCTCCCGCCACCAGCAGCAGCACCAGCGCCCCTGCCAACCCTGTTGCCAGATGTTTCATCGTGCAGTCTCCGCCAACCACCTCCCACTGTTATCGCCGATTTTGATTGATTTGGCAGCAAAATCCGCGCTTTCTGATCCCGGACAAAACAGCGCACACTTGTAAGCCGTAATATTAGAGTTTACACTCCAGCGCGATTTTCACGCCCCTGCCGGGCGTGGCGCTCTCATTGAGGATCTATTGATGTCGCAGCTTCATTTGGTTCATCTGCTTCGCGAACGCATCGCTCGCCTCGGCAATAAAGCCGCCCTGCGGGTGCAACAGGATGGCCAGTGGCGCGCCATCGGCTGGCGTACCCTGGGCCAGGCCATGGACTACTGTGCCCAGGCGCTGATCCGCGCCGGCCACCAGCCCACCGAGATGGTCGGCCTCTATGCCCGCAACATGCCGGAATGGACCCAGGCCGATCTCGGCATCCTGGCCGCCCGCGGCGTCAGCGTGCCCATCTACCCCACCAGCACCCTGGATCAGCTGCGTTATATCGTCAAAGACGCCGGCATCAGGCTGTTGTTCGTCGGCGAACAGCCGCAGTTCGATCAGGCGCTCCACTTGCTCAAGGCTGGCGAGATCAACCAGATAGTCACCCTGGACGGCACCGTCGATCTGCGCGGCTGCGAGCAGGCGAGCCACTTCCAGAGCTTCCTGGTCTCCGGCAATCATCTGCCGAGCGAACAGGCACTGCGGGAGCGCGAGCAGCAGTACCGCATGGACGACCTGCTGACCCTGATCTACACCTCGGGCACCACGGGTGAACCCAAGGGGGTCATGCTCGACTTTGCCAACATGGCCGCCTGCTTCGAGATGCACGATCGCCGCCTGGACCTTGACGAGCAGGATGTGTCCCTGTGCATGCTGCCGCTGAGCCATGTGTTCGAGCGCGCCTGGAGCTACTACGTGCTCTATTGCGGCGCCGAGAACGTCTACATCCGCGATCCCCAGCAGGTGATGGAGGTCATCGGCGAGGTGAAACCCACCGTGATGTGCGCCGTGCCACGTCTCTACGAGAAGGCCTACGCCCTGATCCAGGCCAAGGTGGCCAAGGCGCCGCCCTTGCGCCGCGCCCTGTTCGGCTGGGCCACCCAAGTCGGCAGCCAGATGGTCGCCACCCGCCAGACGGGCCAGCGCCCCTCTCCCCTGCTCTCTGGCCAGCTCTGGCTCGCCGAGCGGTTGGTGTTTCGCAAGCTGCGCGAACGCTTCGGCGGCCGCACCCGCTTCCTGCCGGTGGCGGGCGCCCGCCTCGCCGACGACGTCAACCTCTTCTTCCAGGCCATGGGGTTCAACCTCAAGTACGGCTATGGCATGACAGAGACCACGGCTACCGTCTGCTGCTATGACGATGCTCGATTCAAGCTGGGCTCCATCGGCACCGTCATGGACGGTATCGAGGTCAAACTCGGCGAGCACAACGAGCTGCTGGTGCGCGCCCCCACTGTGATGCGCGGCTACTACAACAAACCAGAGGCCACGGCCGAGGTGATGACGGCGGACGGTTTCCTGCGCACCGGCGATGCCGGCGAGCTAGACGGCGAGGGCAACATCTACTTCACCGAGCGTCTCAAGGAGCTGATGAAGACCTCCAACGGCAAGTACGTGGCGCCGCAACTGGTGGAAGGGACCATCGGCAAGGATCGCTTCATCGAGCAGGTCGCCATCGTCGCCGATGCCCGCCACTTCGTGTCGGCGCTCATCGTCCCCTGCTTCGAGTCCCTGGAGGAGTACGCCCGCTCCATCAACCTGCAATACCAGTGCAAGACGGAGCTGCTGCGCCACTCCAGGGTGGTGGAGTTCTTCGAGGCACGGATCGCGGACTTGCAAAAAGAGCTGGCCAAGTTCGAGCAGGTGAAGAAATTCACCTTGCTGCCGAGCGCCTTCTCCATGGAGCTGGGAGAGATCACCCCCACCATGAAGCTGCGCCGCAAGATCATCGAGTCCAAGTACCAGCGCGAGATAGAGGCCATGTACAACCACGTCTGATCCCGCGCTTCGGACACAAAAAAAGCCGCTCGATGAGCGGCTTTTTCATTGGGCGGGAAGAGAATTACTTCTTCTTCTTGGCCTTGGCGTTCGGCAGATCGGTGATGGAGCCTTCGAACACTTCGGCGGCCAGACCCACGGACTCGTGCAGAGTCGGGTGAGCATGGATGGTCAGCGCCAGATCCTCGGCGTCGGCACCCATCTCGATGGCCAAACCGATCTCGCCCAGCAGCTCACCGCCGTTGGTACCGACGATGGCACCCCCGATGACGCGGTTGCTGTCCTTGTCGAAGATCAGCTTGGTCATGCCGTCGGAGCAATCGGACGCAATGGCGCGGCCGGAAGCAGCCCAGGGGAAGGTGGCGACTTCGAAGTTCAGGCCCTGTTGCTTGGCTTCCTTCTCGGTCAGACCGACCCAGGCCATCTCTGGCTCGGTGTAGGCGATGGACGGGATCACTTTCGGGTCGAAGTAGTGCTTCTTGCCGGCGATGACTTCGGCCGCCACGTGGCCTTCATGCACACCCTTGTGGGCCAGCATGGGCTGACCGACGATGTCACCGATGGCGTGGATGTGAGCCACGTTGGTACGCAGCTGCTTGTCCACTTCGATGAAACCGCGCTCGTTGACGGCAACACCGGCTTTCTCGGCGTCCATCAGCTTGCCGTTCGGCACACGGCCGACCGCGACCAGCACGTTGTCGTAACGAACCGGCTCGGCCGGGGCGTGCTTGCCTTCGTAGGAGACGTACAGGCCGTCTTCACGGGCTTCAACTGCGGTGACCTTGGTCTCCAGCATGATGTTGAATTTCTTGGCCACGCGCTTGGTGTAGATCTTGACGATGTCTTTGTCGGCAGCCGGAACCAGCTGGTCGGCAAACTCCACCACGTCGATCTCGGAGCCCAGGGAGGAGTACACGGTACCCATCTCCAGGCCGATGATGCCGCCACCGATGACCAGCAGCTTGCCAGGAACGGTTTTCAGCTCAAGCGCATCGGTAGAGTCCCATACGCGCGGATCGTCGTGGGGGATGAAGGGCAGCTTCACCGGACGGGAACCGGCTGCGATGATGGCGTTGTCGAAGGTCACTGTGGTCTTGCCGTCGGCGCCTTCCACTTCGAGGGTGTTCGGGCCGGTGAACTTGCCGAAGCCGTTCACGACCTGGACTTTACGCATCTTGGCCATGCCGGCCAAACCGCCGGTCAGCTGGTTGATGACCTTCTCTTTCCACAGACGCACCTTGTCGATGTCGGTCTGCGGGGCACCGAAGACGATGCCGTGCTCGCCCAGCGCCTTGGCTTCTTCGATCACTTTGGCAACGTGCAGCAGCGCCTTGGACGGAATGCAGCCCACGTTCAGGCAGACGCCACCCAGGGTGGAGTAACGTTCGACGATAATGGTATCCAGACCCAAGTCGGCCGCACGGAAAGCAGCGGAATAACCGGCAGGGCCAGCACCCAGTACTACGACCTGGGTTTTGATTTCTTTACTCATCATGACCTCTTTGTCGTTCTTATATCCCCGGACAGCACAGTCTTATGCCAGAGAAGGCGGCTGCAGCCGTGAAAAAAACGGGGCAAGTTTACAATCCTGTTAATGAAATGAGAAGCAAAAAGGGCGGGCTCTGGGCCCGCCCTCTCACTTACAGGACCAGTCGACGAATGTCGGACAACACACCACACGAGATGGTGATGAAGCGAGCATCGTCGGCACCATGGATGGCTGCACACTGGTCATGGTTCAACGTCATTACAGCACCAGTCGACGGATGTCGGACAGCACACCACTCAGGGTGGTGATGAAGCGGGCACCGTCGGCGCCGTCGATGACGCGGTGGTCATAGCTCAGGGCCAGCGGCAGCATCAGGCGAGGCACGAACTCCTTGCCGTTCCACTTGGGCTTCATCTCGGACTTGGAGACGCCCAGGATGGCCACTTCCGGCGCGTTGACGATCGGGGTAAAGCTGGTACCGCCGATGCCACCCAGGCTGGAGATGGTGAAGCAACCGCCCTGCATGTCGGCAGCGGTCAGCTTGCCGGCACGAGCCTTCTTGGAGATCTCGGCCAGATCGCGGGACAGCTCGAAGATCCCCTTCTTGTTGACGTCGCGAACCACAGGAACCACCAGGCCACCCGGGGTGTCTACCGCCACACCGATGTGGATGTACTTCTTCATGATCAGCTTGCTGCCGTCTTCGGACAGGGCGCTGCAGAAGCGCGGGTGTGCTTCCAGGGCCTTGGCGGCCGCCTTCAGGATGAACACCAGCGGGGTGATCTTCACGTCCAGCTTCTGCTTCTCGGCCAGCACGTTCTGCTCTTTGCGGAACGCTTCCAGATCCGTGGTATCGGCTTCGTCGAACTGGGTGACATGGGGGATCATGGCCCAGTTGCGGTGCAGGGCAGGACCGGAGATCTTCTGGATCCGGGTCAGTTCCAGCTCTTCGACCGGGCCGAACTTGCTGAAATCAACCTTGGGCCAGGCCACGACGCTCATGCCGTTGCCAGTGCCGGTGCCTGCAGCCGGGGCGGACTCGGCACGCTTGACCGCATCCTTCACGTAAGCCTGCACGTCTTCTTTGACGATGCGGCCCTTGCGACCAGAAGCTTTCACCTTGGCCAGGTTGACGCCGAACTCGCGCGCCAGACGGCGTACCGCCGGGGAAGCATGGACGTAGGCGTCGTTGGCGACGAAATCGGAAGCGGCAGCAGCCTGGGCAACCGGCGCAGGGGCGGCGGCAGCCGGTGCGGGCGCAGCGGCGGCAGGTGCAGCCACGGCAGCCGGAGCGGCACCAGCCACTTCGAACACCATGATGAGCGATCCGGTGGAGACCTTGTCACCCGCCTTCACCTTGATCTCCTTGACCACGCCGGCGAACGGCGCGGGGACTTCCATGGAGGCCTTGTCACCTTCCACGGCGATCAGGGACTGGTCGGCTTCGACCTTGTCACCCACGGCCACCATGATCTCGGTGACTTCCACTTCGTCACCGCCGATGTCAGGTACGTTGACCTCTTTGGCAGCGGCGGCAACCGGGGCAGCGGCCACGGGAGCGGCAGCCTGAACCGGCGCGGCAACGGCAGCCGGGGCGGCGCCAGCCACTTCGAACACCATCACCAGGGAACCGGTAGAGACCTTGGCGCCGGCGGCAACCTTGATCTCGACCACGCGGCCCGCGAACGGCGCCGGCACTTCCATGGAGGCCTTGTCACCTTCCACGGCGATGATGGACTGGTCCGCTTCAACCATGTCGCCCACGGCGACCATGATCTCGGTCACTTCCACTTCGTCGTCACCTATGTCAGGGACGTGCACGTCTTTGGCAGCGGCGGCAGCAGGAGCAGCCGGCGCAGCGGCGGCAACCGGGGCCGCGGCCTGGGCAGGAGCCGGTGCGGCAGCACCTTCGGCTTCGAAGACCATGATCTGGGAACCGGTGGCAACCTTGTCGCCCACCTTGATCAGGATCTCTTTGACGATGCCGGCGGCGGGGGCCGGGACTTCCATGGAGGCCTTGTCACCTTCCACGGCGATCAGGGACTGGTCGAGCTCGACCTTGTCACCCACGGCCACCATGATCTCGGTGACTTCAACCTCATCGGCACCGATATCCGGCACCATAATCTGTTTGGACATTGTGCTTTATCCTCTTACGCGGATGTCACGTTGACGTTGGAAAAGCGCGCTGCCACTGCCATAGCCCTGGCAGGAGAGCGGCTTCATCCTCTTATACGTTGGTCACGCCAAGCAGGGTGAGGCCCTGCCCGGCACATGGCCGGACAGGGCGCTCAATCCTCTTAGGCGTACAGCGGGTTGACCTTGTCGGCATCGATGCCGTACTTGGCGATGGCATCGGCCACCACCTGCTTGTCAATCTCGCCGCGCTTGGCCAGTTCGGTCAGGGCAGCAACCACCACGTAGAACTCGTTCACTTCGAAGTGACGACGCAGGTTGGCACGGCTGTCGGAGCGGCCGTAACCGTCGGTACCCAGTACGCGGTAGTTCTCGGTCGGTACGAAGGCGCGAACCTGATCGGCGAAGGACTTCATGTAGTCGGTCGCGGCGATGGTGGCGTCGGTGCCCAGTACCTGAGCGATGTAGGGCACACGCGCTTCGGCGGTCGGGTGCAGCATGTTCCAGCGATCCGCGTCCTGACCGTCACGGGCCAGTTCGTTGAAGGAGGTGACGCTGAACACGTCGGAACCCACGCCGTACTCGCTGGCCAGGATCTGGGCGGCGGTGCGCACATGACCCAGGATGGAGCCACAACCCAGCAGCTGTACCTTGGCCTTGGTACCGGCCACGGTTTCCAGCTTGTAGATACCCTTGCGGATGCCTTCCTCGGCGCCTTCCGGCATGGCCGGCATGGCGTAGTTCTCGTTGAGGGTGGTGATGTAGTAGAACACGTTCTCCGGGTTCTCGCCGTACATGCGGCGCAGGCCGTCCTGTACGATCACCGCCACTTCATAGGCGTAGGACGGGTCATAGGAGATGCAGTTCGGGATGGTGTTGGCCAGGATGTGGCTGTGACCATCTTCGTGCTGCAGACCTTCGCCGTTGAGGGTAGTACGACCGGAGGTCGCGCCCAGCAGGAAGCCACGGGCTTGCTGGTCACCGGCTGCCCACGCCATGTCGCCGATCCGCTGGAAGCCGAACATGGAGTAGTAGATGTAGAACGGGATCATCGGGCAGTCGTTGGTGCTGTAAGAGGTCGCAGCAGCCAGCCAGGAGGACATGGCGCCCAGCTCGTTGATGCCGTCTTGCAGAACCTGACCCTGCTTGTCTTCCTTGTAGTAGGAGACGATGTCGCGGTCTTGCGGGGTGTACTGCTGACCGTGCGGGCTGTAGATGCCAATCTGACGGAACAGGCCTTCCATACCGAAGGTACGGGCTTCGTCAGCCAGGATCGGCACGATGCGCTTGCCGATGGACTTGTCTTTGAGCATCACGTTCAGGGAACGCACGAACGCCATGGTGGTGGAGATCTCGCGCGCCTGTTCGCCCAGCAGCGGACCGAAGGCATCCAGGGCCGGGATTTCCAGCTTGGTGGTGCTCTCGCGCAGACGGGTCGGCACATAGCCTTTCAGGGCAGTGCGACGGTCGTGCAGGTACTTGTGCTCGGCAGAGCCTTCCTCGATCTTCAGGTACGGCAGATCGGCCAGCTGCTCGTCGGTGACCGGCAGGTTGAAGCGATCACGCAGGTAACGCACTGAGCCCAGATCCATCTTCTTGACCTGGTGAGCGATGTTCTTGCCTTCGGCCGCTTCACCCATGCCATAACCCTTGATGGTCTTGGCCAGGATCACGGTCGGCTTGCCCTTGGTCGCTGCGGCCTTGGAGAAGGCGGCAAACAGTTTGCGAGGATCGTGACCACCGCGGTTCAGGGCGAAGATCTCCTCGTCGGACATGTCCTTGACCAGGGCGGCGGTTTCCGGGTAACGGTTGAAGAAGTGCTCGCGGACGTAGGCACCGTCGCGGGACTTCATGGTCTGGTAGTCACCGTCCACGGTCTCGTTCATCAGCTGGATCAGCTTGCCGGAGGTGTCTTTCTTGAGCAGCTCATCCCACTTGCGACCCCAGATGACCTTGGTCACGTCCCAGCCGGCGCCGGCGAACAGGCCTTCCAGCTCGTTGATGACCTTGCCGTTGCCGACCACAGGGCCGTCCAGACGCTGCAGGTTGCAGTTGACCACGAACACCAGGTTGTCGAGCTTTTCACGCACGGCAACGGTCAGGGCGCCCTTGGCTTCCGGCTCGTCCATCTCGCCATCGCCCAGGAAGGCGTAGACGGTCTGCTCGGCACAATCCTTGATACCACGGTCGGTCAGGTACTTCAGGAAGCGCGCCTGATAGATGGCGGCGATGGGGCCCAGACCCATGGAGACGGTCGGGAACTGCCAGAATTCCGGCATCAGTTTCGGGTGCGGATAGGAGGGGATACCCTTGCCGTCCACTTCCTGACGGAAGTTGTCCAGCTGCTCTTCGGTCAGACGACCCTCGACGAAGGCACGGGCGTAGATGCCCGGGGAGATGTGACCCTGGAAGTAGACCAGGTCGCCACCGTCCTTCTCGTTGCGAGCACGGAAGAAGTGGTTGTAGCAGACTTCGTAGATGGTCGCGGAGGAGGCGAAGGAAGACATGTGACCGCCCAGGTCCAGGTCTTTCTTGGAGGCGCGCAGCACTATCATCACGGCATTCCAACGGATGATGGCGCGAATGCGACGCTCCATCTCCAGGTCGCCCGGGTAGGCCGGTTCGTCGCTGGCGGGGATGGTGTTGATGTAGTCGCGATTCGCTTTCTCAGCCACTTCCACACCGCTGACGCGGGCTTTCTCGGCCAGTTGTTCAAGGATGAACTGAGCGCGTTGCGGACCCTCTTCACGCAGCAAGGATTCCAGAGAGGCAAGCCACTCCAGCGTTTCTATCGGGTCCACATCGTTCTTCAGGATATCAGACATGGCTGGTTCCTATTGTTATTGCACGGGATGTAAGTTGCGCAAAATTCGACAATAAAGCCTTGTGGGATTAGTTTTCCTGCTGACGGATCCGACGCATGGATCGCTGGATCCGGCTGTCTTCCCTCTGCATATCCAACAAGGTGTCCTCGATAAAGGCCAGGTGCTCATGACAAGCTGTCCTGGCCCGCTCCGGAGCCCCCGACAGGATAGCCTCGATCAGCGACGCACGATGGCGACGGATCTTGGCGACCACTCCCGGACGGCGATTCAAAATCTCGTTATTTCGCAAAATGTTCTGCTCGAGCATGGGGCCCATGGCCCGCAGCAGGTGCAGCAGCACCACATTGTGGGAGGCCTCGGCCACCGCCAGATAGAACTGGGTAACGGCGCTCGACTCACTCGCAAGGGACCCCTGCTGACCCGCCGCCTCGATCGCCGCCTGGGCGGCGCGGATGCGCTCGAAGTCTGCCTCGGTTCCCCGCAACGCAGCATAGTAGGCACAGATGCCTTCCAGGGCGTGGCGAAACTCCAGCAGGTCATACTGGGCTTCCGGATGGGTGCTGAGCAGCTCGAACAGGGGATCGGCGATCCCCTGGCTCAACCCATTTTGCACATAGGTGCCACCGCCCTGACGACGATACAACAACCCGCGAGCCTCCAGACGCTGGATAGCCTCCCGCAGGGAGGGACGTGACACCTGAAACTGGATGGCGAGTTCCCGCTCGGGCGGCAACTTCTGGCCAGGCTGCAGGCTGCCCTCCAGGATCATGTGTTCCAGCTCGGCGACGATGGCGTCGGCCAATTTGGGTTGGGTAATTCGACGATAGGGCATGGGGCAGCTTTGTTAAATTGGTATTACCAATTTTATGAATGGAGCGAAAATTAGCAGAGGGGCTGGGAAATGTCCACCCAAAATCTGATCTGTATCAAGAAAGTAAACCACCCATTTGTGGGTAACAAGAAGAAAATATGATCTCACTCATAGAAAATGGTCTGACCAATATTCATGAGCCAGATCACAGACAACATTCCGGCAACAGCCAGAAAAAATGGCTTGTCGGTGCGACAAGCCATTGATCTTAAAAACACAAAATAGATTTTAACCAACTCAATTTTTGTTGAGCCTCTGGCGATATCGCCGCCAGTCAAAACTCGCGCCCGGATCCGTCTTGCGCCCCGGCGCTATGTCACAATGACCCACCACCCGATCGGCCAGCACGGCGGGAAAGCGGGCCTGGATGGCACTGGTGAGACGGGTCAGCACCTCATACTGGGCATCGCTGTAGGGCAGCTCGTCCGTCCCCTCCAGCTCGATGCCGATGGAGTAATCGTTACAGGCCTCTCTCCCCTCCCAGCAAGAGACGCCAGCGTGCCATGCCCGGGCCAGGAAGGAGACATATTGCACCAGCTCCCCATCGCGGCGGATCAGGCAGTGGGCCGAGACCCGCAACTGATGGATGTCGGCAAAGTAAGGGTGGGCGCCCGGGTCCAGTCGGCCAAGAAACAGATCGTCGATAAAGGGACCGCCAAACTGGCCCGGCGGCAGGCTGATGCCATGGACCACCAGCAGGGAGACGTCTTCCGGCCTGGCCCGCTCGTTGTGATGGGGCGACGGCACCTTGCGGGCCTGCTCGCACCAACCCTCTGAATCAATGGAAAATAGTGTGTTAGGCTGGGTCATGGTCTCTCTTGCTCATGGTATTGATGTGCCCGTTACCGTCCCTCGAAGCGGCTCAGCCAGCCCCAGACTCACGACGCCCCGGCCAGAGGGGAGCGCCTGATGGCCGCCCCCGCAATGGCGCGCTGGTTCTGGCTGCTGGCCTGGCTCTCCCTGATGGGGCTGCTGACCCTCTATTTTCATGACAGATCGCAACCCGGTGTCACCGCCAGCGGCGAGCTGCGGCTGCCGATGGATGCCAGCGGCCACTATCGTCTGGAGGGTGCCATCAACGGCCAACCGGTGCAACTGCTGCTGGACACGGGGGCCACTCGTGTCACCATCCCGGCGCAGGTGGCGGCGCGACTGGGGATCCGGGCCACGGGCCAGAGCCAGGTCAATACCGCCGCCGGCGCCATCCTGGTCGGCAATGGCCGGATAGAAACCCTGGCGATGGGTCCGCTGACCTTGTACGATCTGGCCGTCTACATCAACCCAGCCGCCACCGGCGATGAGATCCTGGTCGGGATGAATGCCCTCGGCCGGCTGGAGCTGACCCAAAGAGATAGGCAGTTGCTTCTCCGACCCTTGCAGGAATAAAGGCATGTTACAACAGGACATCAGTCGCGCCGTGCGCGCCGCGTTACTCGAAGATTTGGGGGGCGCGCTGACCGCCCAGAACCAACCGGATGCCAGCGCCGACATCACGGCCCAGCTGATCCCGGCGGATCGCCAGGCCAGCGCCCGCGTCATCACCCGGGAAGCCGGGGTTTTCTGCGGCAAGGCCTGGGTGGATGAAGTGTTCGCCCAGCTCGGCGGCGAGGTGAAGGTGGAGTGGAAGGTGCAAGATGGAGACCTGCTCTGCCCCGATCAGGAACTGTTTCGCCTCCACGGCCCGGCCCGGGTGCTGCTGACCGGCGAGCGCAATGCCCTGAACTTCGTGCAGACTCTCAGCGGCGTCGCTACCATCACGGCCCGCTACGTGGCCGAGCTGGCCGGCACCCAGTGCCGCCTGCTCGACACCCGCAAGACCCTGCCCGGTCTGCGGGATGCCCAGAAATACGCGGTCACCTGCGGCGGCGGCAAGAACCATCGCATCGGCCTGTATGACGCCTACCTCATCAAGGAGAACCACATCCTGGCCTGTGGCGGCATAGTGGAAGCGGTGGACGAGGCCCGTCGTCTCAACCCGGGCAAACCGGTCGAGGTCGAAGTCGAGTCCCTGGCCGAGCTGGGCCAGGCCCTCGATGCCGGCGCCGACATCATCATGCTGGACAACTTCGATGTGCCCATGATGGGCGAGGCGGTGGCCTTGAATGCCGGACGCGGCGAGCGCCGGGCCAGGCTGGAGGTTTCCGGCAACGTGACCCTGGCCACCCTGGCCGAGTTCGCCGCCACCGGGGTGGACTACATCTCGGTCGGCGCCCTGACCAAGCATGTCCGGGCGCTGGATCTCTCCATGCGCTTTATCTGACCCCCAGCCCCCCGCTTCCCCCACTGACAGGGGGAAGCCCCCTCCTTGCTCCCGCCGTCAAAGACACGCCAATCCCCACAGCATCACCTCGTTAGGCGCACACCAGAGAAAAGCGCATCCCTGCTGGATCCTGACTTGCAAAAGACGCCATTGGCGCCTTTTCTTTAGGCAAGACCCACCCAAGGCAAAAGGAGCAAGCTGACAGGCCGACTGCATGACAGGGAACCAAAGGAGACTGCTAACCTCCTGATTTTTATCCATTTGCATCACTATTTTGAGACACGTCAACTAATCTGCATGACGCTGTTGCCAAGTACGATGCCTTGACTAAGCTGCCAACAGCGGTGAGGTCACCGCCAGCGTTATCAGGACCCATTTGAAATAAGGACATTGAAGATGAGAAAGCAAACCGGCTTTACCCTGATCGAACTGATGATAGTCGTGGCCATCGTCGCCATTCTCGCCGCCATCGCCCTGCCGGCGTATCAGAGTTATACCAAGCGCGCCAAATTTTCGGAGGTGATCGCTGCGGTTGGCCCAGCAAAAACGGCCGTCGAGGTCTGTGTGCAAGGTTACACTGGTACATCTCTCTTGGCTGATTGTACTGCGGCAGGTAATGCGGCTTTGTCTGGCGCATCAGCCACCACTCAGAACTTCCAAAGTGCAGGGGTCGCCACCTCAGGAACAGGTATCACTATTACTGGTTTAGCCACAGCAGATTTAGACAGCTCCACCTATCAGCTAGCAACTTCGGGATCGCTTGCAGCTGGGGGGCAAGTACTTTGGGCTATTTCAGGCTCTTGCAGAACCGATGGCAAATGCTAATCCATGACCTCTAGCCCCCATAGCGGCCTGGCCCTGAGCCTGGCCGCTTCCTCCCTGATCAGTGAGTCCGACTCACACCACTACCTGAGCCAGGCCCGCGCCCAGCGCAAACCCCTGGTCACCTACCTTATCGAGAACCAGATCCTCGCCAGCAAGACGCTGGCCGAGTTCTGCGAGCTGGAATATGGGGTACCTCTGCTGGATCTTGCCGCCTTCGATCTGGCCGAGATCCCGCAGAAGTACCTCAACCAGAAGCTGATCGAAAAGCATCATGTGCTGCCCATCTACACCCAGGGCCATACCCTCTACATCGCCATGTCCGACCCCACCAATGTGGCGGCGCTGGAGGATTTCGGCTTCAGCTTCGGCCTGCACACCGAGGCCCTGCTGGTCGAAGAGGACAAGTTGAGCCAGGCCATCGCCAAGCTGCTGGAGAGCGAGCACGATGCCCTGGGCATGGATGACATCGACGAGGCCGAGATCTCGGCCCTCGAGGTGGCCGACGAGGCCAGCCGCCTCGACGAGCACGTCAATACCGCCGACGACGATGCCCCCATCGTCAAATACATCAACAAGATACTGATGGATGCCATCCGGCAGGGGGCATCGGATCTGCACTTCGAGCCCTATGAGTTCAAGTACCGCATCCGCTTTCGCATCGACGGCATACTGCACGAGGCCGCCACCCCGCCGGTCAACCTGGCCAGCCGCTTCGCCGCCCGCCTCAAGGTGATGGCCAGACTCGATATCGCCGAGCGGCGCCTGCCCCAGGATGGCCGCATCAAGCTCAAGCTGTCGCGCAACCGCTCCATGGACATGCGGGTCAACACCCTGCCCACCATGTGGGGCGAAAAGGTGGTCATCCGCCTGCTCGACTCCTCGGCGGCGCGCCTCAACATCGACCAGCTCGGCTTCGATGAGGCCCAGAAGCAGCAATACCTGACCGCCCTTGCCAAGCCCCAGGGCATGATACTGGTGACCGGTCCCACGGGGTCCGGCAAGACGGTCTCCCTCTATACCGGCCTCAACATCCTCAACACCCAGGAGGTCAACATCTCCACCGCGGAAGACCCGGTGGAGATCAACCTGCCCGGGGTCAATCAGGTGCAGGTCAACCCCAAGGCGGGGCTCACCTTCGCCAGCGCATTGCGCTCCTTCCTGCGCCAGGATCCGGACATCGTCATGGTGGGGGAGATACGGGATCTGGAAACCGCCGAGATCGCCATTAAGGCGGCCCAGACCGGCCACCTGGTGCTCTCCACCCTGCACACCAACTCGGCGGCCGAGACCCTGACCCGGATGATGAACATGGGGGTGCCCGCGTTCAACATCGCCTCCTCGGTGACCCTCATCATGGCCCAGCGCCTTGCCCGCAAGCTGTGCGATCACTGCAAGGAGCCCGAGGTCATTCCGGAAGCCGAGCTGTTTACGCTGGGGTTCAGCTCCCGGCAGGTCGCCGCCGGGATCCGGCTGTTCAAGCCCAAGGGCTGCAAGGAGTGTACCGGGGGCTACAAGGGGCGGGTCGGCATCTATGAAATCCTGCTGATGTCGGAAAACATTGCCAAGCTCATCATGCAGGGGGCGAATTCGCTGCAGATCGCCGCCATCGCCCAGGAGGAGGGGATGCACACCCTGCGACTGTCGGGCCTGGAGAAAGCTCGCCTCGGCGTGACCAGCCTGAGCGAGATCAACCGGATCACCACCCACTAACCCATCACGCCGCCCGCCTGGCGGCCCCATTGCAAGGATGCAAGGATGGCGACCCTATCGAAGAAGCGCAACGTCCCCGCCAAGGTACACACCTTCCGCTGGAAAGGGGTCAACCGCAAAGGCAAGGAGATCTCGGGAGAACTCCAGGCCGAACACGTCAACATGGTCAAGGCCGAGCTGCGCAAGCAGGGAGTCAGCGTCTCGCGGATCAACAAGAAGAGCAACGGCCTCTTCTCCAGGGGCGGTGCCAGCATCAAGCCCATGGACATCGCCGTGGTGAGCCGTCAGCTCGCCACCATGCTCAGTGCCGGTGTGCCCCTGGTGCAGAGCCTGCAAATCATCGCCCGCAGTCATGAAAAATCGAGCATGCGCGATCTCATGGGCCAGATAGCCAGCGACGTCGAGACCGGCACCCCCATGTCGGAGGCCCTGCGCCAGCACCCCAGGCACTTCGACGACCTCTACTGCGATCTGGTGGAGGCGGGGGAACAATCCGGGGCGCTCGAGACCATCTATGATCGCATCGCCACCTACCGGGAAAAGGCCGAAGCGCTCAAGTCGAAGATCAAGAAGGCCATGTTCTACCCCGCCATGGTGATCCTGGTGGCCATCGTCGTCACCTCCATCCTGCTGCTGTTCGTCATTCCCCAGTTCGAGGACATCTTCAAGAGCTTCGGCGCCGAGCTGCCCATCTTTACCCAGTTCGTCATCGGCATTTCACGCTTCATGCAGGATTGGTGGTATGTCATATTCGGGGGCATCGCCCTCGCCATCTTCCTCTATGTGCGAGCCTGGCGCCGCTATCAGAAGGTGCGTGACAACACCGACAAGTTCATCCTCACCATCCCGGTGGTCGGCATGATACTGCACAAGGCCGCCATGGCCCGCTTCGCCCGCACCCTCTCCACCACCTTCAGCGCCGGCATCCCCCTGGTCGATGCCCTGGTCTCGGCGGCAGGTGCCTCGGGCAACTATGTCTATCGCACCGCCATTCTGGCCATTCGCAACGAGGTGATGGCCGGCATGCAGATCAACGTCGCCATGCGCACCGTGGATCTCTTCCCCGACATGGTGATCCAGATGGTGATGATAGGGGAGGAGTCCGGCGCCATCGACGACATGCTCTCCAAGGTAGCCACCATCTTCGAGCAGGAGGTGGACGACCTGGTGGACGGCCTCACCAGCCTGCTCGAGCCCATCATCATGGTGGTGCTGGGGGTGCTGGTGGGTGGCATGGTGGTCGCCATGTACCTGCCCATCTTCAAGCTGGGTTCCGTCATACACTGACCCCCGACCGACGAGCCTCCCTCGTCGGCCGGATTGCCATGATATACTCGCTCCCCCTGACTAGAGACTCGATACAATCCATGACTGAACTGGCAACTGCCCTGCCCTGGCTCTACCTTGCCCTGGTGTTTCTGTTCTCCCTGACCATAGGCAGCTTCCTCAATGTGGTGATCCACCGCCTGCCCATCATGCTGGAGCGAGACTGGCGGGCCGAGTATCAGGGCTACTTCGAGCCTGAGAAGGCTGCGCCGCCCCAGGCCCCCTACAACCTGATGGTGCCCCGCTCCTGCTGCCCCCATTGCGGCCATGCCATCGGCGCCCTGGAGAACATCCCGCTGCTAAGCTGGCTCTGGCTCAGGGGGCGTTGCCGCGCCTGCGCTGCGCCCATCTCGGCGCGCTATCCCCTGGTGGAGCTGCTGACCGCCCTGCTCTCCGTGGTGGTGGCCAGCCGCCTGCCCGCCGAGCCCGTGCTGCTGGCCTACCTGCTGCTGACCTGGGTGCTCGTCGCCCTGACCTTCATCGACCTGGACAAGATGCTGCTGCCAGATCCCCTCACCCTGCCCCTGGTATGGGCCGGTCTGCTGGTCAATCTGCTCTGGCAACGGGTGCCCCTGGCCGATGCGGTGATCGGCGCCATGGCCGGTTATCTGGTGCTGTGGAGCCTCTATTGGGCCTTCAAGCTGCTGACCGGCAAGGAGGGAATGGGCTACGGGGACTTCAAGCTGCTGGCCGCCCTGGGGGCCTGGCTAGGCTGGCAGGCCTTGCCGCTCATTCTGCTGCTCTCTTCCCTGATCGGCGCCCTGGTCGGACTCGGCCTCATCGCCCTGCGCCGCCATCAGCACGGCAATCCCATCCCCTTCGGCCCCTATCTCGCCCTCGCCGGCTGGGTGACGATGCTCTGGGGCAACGAGATCGGCGCCTGGTATCTGCGCATGGTGCTCTGACCCTTTCCTGGGGCACAATGCCAGACAAACCAGCATCACACTTCGACAGGACACGCCAACCCATGTATGTAGTCGCCATCACGGGCGGGATAGGCAGTGGCAAGACCACGGTCGCCAACCAGTTTGCCGAGCTGGGCATAGAGATCATCGATGCCGATGTGATCGCCCGCGAGGTCGTCGAGCCCGGCATGCCGGCCCTGGCGGCCATCCGCCAGCACTTCGGAGCCGGGGTGCTCGACGAGGAGGGCCGCCTGGACAGGCGCAGGCTGCGCGAGCGGGTCTTCAGCGAGCCCGACGCCAAGGGCTGGCTCAATGCCCTGCTCCACCCCCTCATTCGCCAGGAGATGCAGCGCCAGTGCGCGGCGGCACGCTCCCCCTACTGCCTGCTGGTCGTGCCCCTGCTGGTCGAGAACCGGCTCACCGCCATGGCCGACCGGATCCTGGTGGTCGACGTGGATGAAGAGACCCAGATCACCCGCACCTGCCGACGCGACGGGGTCAGTCGCGAGCAGGCCAAGGCCATCGTCGCCGCCCAGGCGAGTCGAATGGCACGCCTGGCCGCCGCCGACGACATCATAGAGAACCGGGATGGCGCCCCCGAGGTGCTGCGGGAGCGAATTTTGGCCCTGCACCAGACATATCTGGCATTTGCCTCTCAACAAGCCAGGCAAGTGTGAGTACACTAGGCCGGTTTATGGCTGGCCAGGATTAGGCATGATTTACGATTTCCCTCTCAACGAAAAAAGCCGGACCTATCTACGTCTGGAAGCCCTGTTCAACCAGATCCACGACAATCTGACCGGCGAACACCCCTGGTCTCATATCGCCTTCTTCAAGGGGTTGTTCGATCTGCAGGAACTGCTCGAGCGGGGAGACCTGCGCTCGGATCTCATCAAGGATCTCGAGCGGTTGAGCCAGCGGCTCGGCCACTGGGCTGAGCTGCCCGGTGTCGACCTGGAACAGATCCGGCAGATGCAGCAGGAGAGCAGCCAGCTTTCACGCCAGCTGCTGGGGGCAGCACGCCCCGGCTCCCGCCTGAAAGAGGACAAGTTGCTCAGCTCCATTCGCCAGCGCTTCTCCATCCCGGGCGGCCTCTGCGCCTTCGATGTCCCCCAGCTGCACCACTGGCTGACCACGCCGCCCTCCCTGCGCCATCAGCAGATGGAACAGTGGCTGTGCGACATCCAGCTGCTGATGAGCGCCATCGGCCTCCTGCTGCGGCTGTGGCGCGAGGCGGCCAGCTTCAGCGACCGGGTGGCCAGCAATGGTTTCTTCCAGGACACGGCAGAGAATGCGGAGCTGATCCGCATCCGCCTGCCCCACGCCATGGGGTGCTACCCGACCCTGAGCGGCCACAAGAATCGCTTCGCCCTGCGCTTCCTGCCGACCCAGGATCAGCCCATCGGCGATGTCTCCTTCCAGCTCGCCTGCTGCTAAACTGCGGACGGGAGCCCGGCTCCCGCCCGCCCCCTTCATCTTTTGTCCGCCGAGGAGCCCATGGTCACCAAGGTCAACTGCCCAACCTGTCAAACCCAAGTGGAATGGGGGCCCCAGAGCCCGTTTCGTCCCTTCTGCAGCAAACGCTGCCAGCTGATCGACCTCGGTGAGTGGGCCGATGAAGAGAAGCGGATCCCGGGGGAGATCAACCCGGATCTGCTGCCGGATCCGGATGCCGGCGAGGAGTGGCGCTAAGCGTTGCCGACAACAAAAAAGGGCCCATGGCCCTTTCTTGTTTTACCCTCTCGCCGCACCCTGCAGCCGCGCGACTATGGGGCCGTTGGCATCGGGAAACTGATACTCGGCCAGCTCCGCCAGCGGTACCCAGCGGCACTCCTGGCCCTCCTTGCCAAACGGTTCGCCGCGAAAACGGGTCACCTTCCAGATATCCAGCAGTACCTGCTTCTCCGGGTAGTCGTGATGGAGCTCCATGAAGGGGGCGCAATCCTCGACCCGGATGCCGATCTCCTCCCACAGCTCCCTGTCCAGGGCCGCCAGCAGATCCTCTCCCGCTTCCACCTTACCCCCCGGGAACTCCCAGCGATCCCCCTGATGGCGATCCGAAGAGCGCTTTGCGATGAAGATGTCACCCCGTTCGTTCTCGATGACGCCGACCGCTACCCATATCCGCTTCTTCTGTTCCATCTCAATCCTCAACCTAAGCACGACAACCTGGCGATCCAGGGGGCCAGGCGCCGGGCCTGGCGTTCCCCCTGCGCCGTGAACATATCCTGACCCACATGCTCGCTCCCTTCCGGGGCGGGCAGTGGCCATGGCTGGGCCCCAGGGGGGCTGAAGCAGCGATCCTGGACCAGGCTGCTCTGGCGCAGATAGCGCCACAGACAGTCCCGCAAGAACCACTGGTCGATATTGGGCGTCTCCATGACGCCGGGCCGATAGGCCTCTAGCAGGGGCGCCAGGGGCGGCAATACCCCGGCCACCCCGCCCCACATGCCCGCCAGCACCAGATCGGTGTGGCTCCACCAGTCACGCATGATATGAAACCAGCGCCCCGATGCAAGCCAGCCATCGACGGCGACCCGCTCGCGCACACCCGGCACCGAGTCCACATCCCGCACCAGGAAGCGGCCAACCCCGGGATCATTGGCCACCTGAAAACGCCAGCACAGACGCTGGCGCAGGGACTGGCCATGGGGCTGCATCCGGATTTCGGCGCCCTGCTCCTGCAGGCAGGCCAGCAGCTCCGCCGGCACGCTCTCATCCACATAGAAGCGCAGCCGCCAGCCGGGGTAGAGGTAAGGGGCGGCCAGCACGTTGTCGAGGGCCCCTCTCAGGTAGCGGGGGTTTGCCCCCCACAGGGAGAAGGCGATGACGAAGGGTTTGTCCCCCTGCCCGGCCAGCCAGGCATCCGGCCCCTCTGCCGGCAGTGCCCAGCCCGCGACGGCGTGTCCGGCCGCCTCGTCCTTGAGGCACAGTGCCCGGGTCCCGGCCCGCACCGCCTCGCCGTGACGTCCGAGCCTGGCGAGGGAGGTGCAGAGCCCGTCCTGGACCAGGGCGTCTGCCGGATCCCGCGCCGCCAGCTCGGTCAGGTGCGCCACCGCCCTCTCGTGCTGACCCGAGCGCGACAGGCAGACGCACAGGTTGCGCAGCACCTCGTCGTTGTCGGGGGCGGCCTGATGGGCCAGGGTCAGCACCTGGGCGGCCGAGGCCGGATCCCCGGACAGGAAGAGGTAATAGGCAAACTGCAGTTGCAGGGGCACCGGCTTGAGCGGTTCCCCGTTCAGCCGTGCCAGCACCCGCTGGATCGCCTCCTGACGATGGCCCCGCAACCAGTCGTCCTGCGCCTCCCCGTCCCATCCCGTCGGCAGCTTGCTCATCCTCAGCCCTCCTCCTTGATGACCCTCAAATGAATGCACCGCCCGGAGGCGGTGCATTCATCAGCATAGCGCGTCAGGTCAACTGACCGTGACAGTGCTTGTACTTCTTGCCGGAGCCGCAGGGGCAGGGGTCGTTGCGACCTATCTTCTGCTCGTCACGCACGAAGGTGGTCCTGGCATCGCCCTCCTCGGCCCCCTCCTGCGCCAGTGGATCCTGGGCGTTGGCATGGGTATAGGTGCGGGGAGCGGCTTCCGCCTGCTGGCGCTGCTGCTCTTCCATCGCCTCCACGTCCCGCTCCTGCACCTGGACCCGGCTCAGTATGCTGACCACGTCGCGCTTGAGGGTCTCCAGCATCTGGGTGAACAGATCGAAGGACTCGCGCTTGTACTCCTGCTTGGGGTTCTTCTGGGCGTAGCCGCGCAGATGGATACCCTGACGCAGGTGATCCATGGCGGCCAGATGCTCCTTCCACAGGCCATCCAGGGTCTGCAGCATCACCGCCTTCTCGAAGTTGCGCAGCACCTCGAAGCCGACCAGCTCTTCCTTGCGGGCATAGAGCTTGGCAGCCTCTTCCAGGATGCGCTCGCGCAGCTTCTCTTCATACAGCTTGTCATCCGCCGCCAGCCACTGCTGGATCGGCAGAACCAGGCCAAAGTCAGAGGCCAGGCGGGTCTCCAGGCCCGGCACGTCCCACATCTCTTCCAGGGACTGGGGCGGAATATATTCGTCGATGACGGCGCCATAGACGTCATCGCGAATGATGCGGATGGTCTCGGAGATGTCGTTGGTTTCCAGCAATTCGTTGCGCTGCTCGTAGACCACCTTGCGCTGGTCGTTGGCCACGTCATCGAATTCCAGCAGGTTCTTGCGGATGTCGAAGTTGCGACCCTCCACCTTGCGCTGGGCATTCTCGATGGCCTTGGTCACCCAGGGGTGCTCGATGGCTTCGCCCTCTTCCATGCCCAGCTTCTTCATCATGCCGGTCACGCGGTCGGAGGCGAAGATCCGCATCAGCTGATCTTCCATGGAGAGGTAGAAGCGGGAGGAACCCGGGTCACCCTGACGACCGGAGCGGCCGCGCAGCTGGTTGTCGATCCGGCGGGATTCGTGACGCTCGGTGCCTATGATGTGCAGGCCACCGGCCTCGAGCACGGCGTCATGACGCAGTTTCCAGGCGGCCTTGATCTCGTTGATCTGTGCCTCGCTCGGAGACTCCAGCGCGGCTATCTCCGCCTGCCAGTTGCCCCCCAGCACAATATCGGTACCCCGACCGGCCATGTTGGTGGCGATGGTGACGGCGCCGGTCTGGCCCGCCTGGGCGACGATCTCCGCCTCCATGGCGTGGAACTTGGCGTTCAACACCTTGTGGGGGATGTTCTCCCTGGTCAGGATGCCGGACAGCAGTTCGGAGTTCTCGATGGAGACGGTACCCACCAGCACCGGCTGGCCGCGCTCGACGCAGCCACGGATGTCCTCGACGATGGCGGCATACTTTTCTTGTGCCGTCAGATAGACCAGATCGCCCATGTCCTTGCGTACCATGGGACGGTTGGTCGGGATGACCACGGTATCCAGGCCGTAGATCTGCTGGAATTCGAAGGCTTCGGTATCCGCCGTCCCCGTCATGCCCGCCAGTTTGTCGTACAGACGGAAGTAGTTCTGGAAGGTGATGGAGGCCAGGGTCTGGTTCTCGTTCTGGATCTTGACCCCTTCCTTCGCCTCCACCGCCTGGTGCAGACCGTCTGACCAGCGACGACCCGGCATGGTGCGGCCGGTGTGCTCGTCGACGATGACGATCTCGTCCTTCTGGACGATATAGTCGACGTTGCGCTCGAACAGGGTATGGGCCCGCAGACCGGCGTTGACGTGGTGCAGCAGGCTGATGTTGGTGGCGGAGAAGAGAGAGTCTTCCTCTGCCAGCAGCCCCTCTTTCTTGAGCAGCTCTTCCACGAAGATCTGGCCGTTCTCGGTCAGCAGCGCCTGGCGGTTCTTCTCGTCCACCGTGTAGTGGCCGTCACCGGTGTACTCTTCCGAATCTTCCTTGTCCTGCTTGACCAGCAGCGGGATCAGCTTGTTGATCTGGATATACATGGCGGAGCTGTCTTCCGCCGGACCCGAGATGATGAGCGGGGTGCGCGCCTCATCGATGAGCACGGAATCCACCTCATCCACCAGGGCGTAGTTGAGCGGGCGCTGCACCCGCTGCTCGGGCGAAAACGCCATGTTGTCGCGCAGGTAGTCGAAACCGAATTCGTTGTTGGTACCGTAGGTGATGTCGGCGGCGTAGGCGTCGCGCTTCTGGGACGCATCCATGCCGGGCACGTTGCAATCCACGGTCAGGCCGAGGAAGGTGAACAGGGGACGGTTCGCCTCCGCATCACGCTTGGCCAGATAGTCGTTCACCGTCACCACGTGCACGCCGCGACCGCTCAGGGCATTCAGATAGGCCGGCAGGGTCGCGGTGAGGGTCTTGCCTTCGCCCGTCTTCATCTCGGCGATGCGGTTGGAGTTGAGCACCATGCCACCGATCAGCTGGACGTCGAAGTGACGCATGCCAAAGACCCGGCGAGACGCCTCGCGCACCGTGGCGAACGCTTCAGGCAACAACTGTTCAAGCGTCTCCCCCTGCTCCAGACGCTGACGGTACTCGGCCGTCTTGGCCTGCAGCTCGGCATCGGACAGCGCCTCGAACTGAGGCTCCATCGCATTGATCTGTTTTACAATTTTGCGCAAAGCCTTGAGCGTTCTGTCGTTCCGGCTGCCGATAATCTTGGTAAGCAGTGTGCTAATCATGGGTACCAACTATTTCTGGTTATAAGGTTCCGTCACTGGAACTGGAGAGAAAAAAACCTAACCCCGTCTGGCATTGAGAAATCGACTGGGGTTGACCTGACGACCATCTTTCAACACTTCGTAATGCAAATGAACCCCGGTCGCGCGACCGGTACGTCCCATCAGGGCTATCTTCTGACCCTGATCGACTAGCGTGCCCACCTCCACCAGCAGCTTGGAGTTGTGGGCATAACGGGTCACCAGGCCATTGCCGTGGTTGACCTCCACCATGTTGCCAAATTCCGGGTGACGCCCAGCCCAGCTGACGATCCCCTTGCCGGTCGCCAGTATGGGGGTGCCCGGCTTGCCACGAAAATCCACTCCCTTGTGCATCTTGGCGCGGCCGTTGAAAGGATCGACCCGGCCACCAAACCCCGAGCTGATCCAGACTCGCTCCTGCTGCACCGGCGAGCCGGAGATGAAGCCCGCGTCAGTGATATGGTGATTGAGCATGAAAGATTCAAGTACCGACAGCTGTTCTTCGCGGCTGCTGAGCTGTTTGCTGAGGTGGGCCATGGAGCTTTGCAGCTCATCCAGGTTCACCTCGAGATCGGCATCATAGGAGGGGCCGCCCATGGGAGGCAGCTCTTTGAAGTTGAATTCGTCCGGATCGAGATCCGCCTGTTCGGTCAGGCGCTCGCCGAGGGCATTGAGCCGGCCGAGCTGACCCTGCATGGTGCCCACCTGAGCCGCCAGCATGGCGAGCTGTTCACGGGCCTGCTCGGTAGTTTGACTCGCCTGCTGCTGCTCTGCTTGAACCAGCGCCAGCTCGAGGGCAGCCATTTTCTGATGCCAGCTCTGCCATAGCAGGACAGACCCCAGCACCAGAATAGAAAGAAAGAGACCGCCGACCCAGGCCAGACGTTGTTTGGGGAAGTGCAGCTTGCGCCGCTGCTTGCCATTGAGGATCAGGGTAATGCTCATAGAAATCTGTCTTCTCGGTCAGGTGAGGTCAGCAGCCTGCACGGGCAATAAAACCGGGAGATAA
This sequence comes from Aeromonas bivalvium, assembly GCF_000819765.1. Classification (GTDB taxonomy): domain Bacteria; phylum Pseudomonadota; class Gammaproteobacteria; order Enterobacterales; family Aeromonadaceae; genus Aeromonas; species Aeromonas bivalvium. The sequence goes on along the minus strand of NZ_CDBT01000063.1, from coordinate 93,619 downwards.
TCGGTATTAAAGGATGGAATAAACAAATGACAGGACGTCGGCGCGGAGAGGAGACCGACGTCCTGTTGCACTATCAGGCCAGAACCAGACCGTTGTCGTAGTAAGCGATCGGCGCTTTGTCGCCCTCACCCTCGAAGGTCACCAGTTCCCATGCCTCCTGCTGGGCCAGCAGGGCACGCAGCAGCTTGTTGTTCAGGGCATGGCCCGTCTTGTAGGCGCGGAATTCGCCGATGATGCTGCGGTTGCACATGTACAGATCACCGATGGCATCCAGCATCTTGTGCTTGACGAACTCGTCTTCGTAGCGCAAACCATCTTCGTTCAGCACTCGATAGTCATCCAGCACCACGGCGTTTTCCAGGCTTCCGCCCAGGGCCAGGTTCTGGGAACGCAGGTATTCGATGTCACGCATGAAACCGAAGGTACGGGCCCGGCTGATCTCTTTGACGAAAGAGGCGCCGGAGAAATCCAGTACACAACGCTGGTTGCGGCCTTCGAACACAGGGTGCTGGAAGTCGATCTCGAGATCCATTTTGAAGCCGTTGCGATAGGGGTGGAATTCCGCCCACTTGTCGCCGTCTTCAACCCGGATGCTCTGCTTGATCCGCACAAATTGCTTGGGCGCATTCTGTTCACGGATCCCGACTTCCTGCAGCAGGTAGATGAAGGGGTGTGCACTGCCGTCCATCACCGGGATTTCGGGGGCATCAACCTCGACGTAGAGGTTGTCGATCCCCATCCCGGCCAGGGCAGCGGAGAGGTGCTCTATGGTGGAGACACGCACACCGGCCTCATTGACCAGAGCGGTACAGAGTACGGTATCGCGCACCTGGTCGGCATTGGCTGGCAGCTCTACCACAGGATTCAGATCGGTACGCAAGTAAACGATCCCTGTGTTCACAGGTGCCGGACGGAACGTCATCGTGACTTTCCGGCCCGAATGCAGGCCCACACCAGTGGCCTGGACACTCGTTTTCAAGGTTCTTTGTCTAATCATGGGCGTATCCACAGCTAAATTCCGGACCAGATGGTCGTTGACGGGCCATCTTAGCACATTCCTTAAACAACAAACAAACCAGCCTCGTTAGAGGCTTAGTCTGCCTGCTTGCGCAGGAAAGCCGGAATATCGAGATAATCCGGTTCGCGACGAGCTTGCGGCTCGGCGTTCACCACCTTGGCCGGGGCCTCTTCCATCACGCGAGACTGCAGGGCTTCGCTGATCAGAGGCTGACGGGCCGGACGCTCCTGGACCATGTTGTTTTTTACGAGCGTGATGTCGCTCTTGCGCTCGGCACCGATGCCGGTCGCGACCACGGTCACCCGCAGCTCGTCCTGCATCTCCGGGTCGATAACAGTACCCACCACCACGGTAGCGTTCTCGGAGGCGAAGGCCTTGACCGCGTTGCCCACGGTCTCGAACTCTTCGATGGTCATGTCCATGCCGGCGGTGATGTTGACCAGGATGCCACGGGCACCGGCCAGATCCACGTCTTCCAGCAGCGGGCTGGAGATGGCCTTCTCGGCCGCTTCCTCGGCACGGTCGTCACCGGAGGCGGAACCTGTCCCCATCATGGCGGTGCCCATCTCGCGCATCACGGTACGCACGTCCGCGAAGTCGACGTTGATGAGGCCAGGACGGGTGATCAGCTCCGCAATGCCCTGTACCGCACCCAGCAGCACGTCGTTGGCCGCCTTGAAGGCGTCCAGCAGGGAGATGCCACGACCCAGCACCTTCAGCAGCTTGTCGTTGGGGATGGTGATCAGGGAGTCGACGTTCTTGGACAGCTCCTCGATACCGTGGGCGGCGAAGCCCATCCGCTTCTTCCCTTCGAAGGAGAACGGCTTGGTCACGACGGCAACGGTCAGAATGCCCATCTCGCGGGCCACTTCGGCCACGATGGGGGCGGCACCGGTACCGGTACCCCCCCCCATGCCGGCGGCGATGAACACCATGTCTGAACCGGTCAGCAGCTCGCGCAGTGCTTCCCTGTCTTCCATGGCGGCATCGCGACCCACTTCCGGGTTGGCCCCGGCACCCAGACCCTTGGTGATGCCACCGCCGATCTGCAATGTGGTGTTGGCACTGGAGTTGCGCAGTGCCTGGGCGTCGGTGTTGACGGTAATGAACTCAACACCCTCGATGTTTTGACGAACCATGTGTTCGACGGCGTTACCACCGCCGCCACCCACGCCAATCACCTTGATGACGGCTTCGTCCGTGTGGCTATCCATAAATTCAAACATGTTGTCTCTCCGCTTTATTTGCCTGACTCAGCAAAATCTTTTAGAACTCGCCGCGCAACCAGTTGCTGACCCGTTTGACCAGCCCACCGACGCTTGCCTTGGCGGTGTAATCGTTGCTACTGCCTGTGGATTGATGGGTACGGCCGTATTGCAGCAACCCGACCGCGGTCGAGTAGACTGGTGCCTGCACGTAATCGCTCAATCCGCGCACATTCATGGGTTCGCCGACCCGGACCTGGCACTGGAACAACTGCTCTGCGCACTCCACTATGCCTTCGATCTGGGCAGCACCGCCTGTCAGTACTACGCCGGCGGCCAGCTGATGCTTGACCCCCTGCTGTTTCAATTCACTCTGCACCTTCACCAGCTCGTCATTGATCATGGAGAGCAGCTCGGTGTAGCGGGGCTCGATCACCTCGGCCAGGGTCTGCCGTTGCAGACTGCGGGCCGGGCGTCCGCCGACGCTGGGCACCTCTATGTTGTCTTCCTTGCTCACCAGGCGGCCGAGGGCGCAGCCGTAGCGCACCTTGATGGCCTCGGCGTCCAGGGGCGGCGTGCCGAAGGCGTAGGCAATGTCGCTGGTGACAGTGCTGCCGGCATACGGGATCACCTTGGTGTGACGCAGGGCACCGCCGGTAAACAGCGACATGTCCATGGTGCCGCCACCTATGTCCACCACGCAGACACCCAGCTCCTTCTCGTCTTCGGTCAGCACCGCATAGCTGGAAGCCAGGGCCGAGAAGATCAGCTGATCCACCCGCAGTCCCACCTTCTCCACACACTTCTCGATGTTGCGAGCCATGTCGTTGTGGCAGGTGATCAGGTGCACCTTGGCGGCCATCCGCACCCCGGACAGGCCGACCGGGTTCTTGATGCCCTCCTGATAGTCGATGGCGAACTCCTGGGGCAGCACGTGCAGCACCCGCAGTTCGTCAGACAGACGCACCGACTTGGCGGTATGGATGACGTTGTCTACGTCCTCCTGGGTCACCTCCTCGTCGGAGATGGGCACCATGCCGGTCTCGTTGCGGCAATCGATGTGCTTGCCGGACAGCCCCAGATAGACGGAGCTTATCTGGCAGTCTGCCATCATCTCGGCCTCTTCCACCGCGCGGCGCAGGGACTTGACCACGGAATCCAGATCGTTGACCCCGCCCTTGTCCATGCCGCGGGAGGTATGGCTGCCCATGCCGATGACATTGAGCTCACCGTCCGGCAGCACTTCGCCCACCAGAACCGCCACCTTGGTAGTGCCGATATCCAGCCCGACAATCAGATTTCTATCTGCGGTTTTGGTCATGCGCTTTCTCTTCGTTCTTCTTCCAGCCAACCGCCATCCCGGTGTCGTATCGAAGGTCCACATAAGCCACTTGCTCACGGGGTTCGATGACAGGGAAGACATCGATAAATCGCTGCAGACGGAGCGCCATATCCGAACGCCCCACAAACAGCTGAATATTGTTATCCAGCGTCAGCTCCCAGCCGTAACGGGGGGTCAGATTGACCGCCTCCAGCTTGTAGCCACGCTCCGCCAGCTGCGCCTCGAACTGACGGCTGGTCTCCAGTACCTTGGCCGCCTGATCATCCGGACCGGACAGCTGCATCAAAGGGCTCTTCACCCTGTTGGGGGCGCTGAACACCTCCCCCTTGGCATTGACGAAGCGGTTGCCGTTCCAGCGGGCCGCCACCGCCTGCTCGGTGAGGTAGACCTTGATCTTGTCGGGCCATTTCTTGCGTACCGACACCTGGGCTACCCAGGGCAGGGCCGTCAAGCGCTCCTGCAGTTCATTCACATCCAGCTCGAAGAAGTTGCGCGGCGCATCGCCATCGAGCACGGCACTGCGCAACTCCTCCGCCTTGATATATTGGTGTTGCCCCTGTACCAGCAAGGCACTGATGGGCAACCGGTTGGCATCTGTCAGCCACTCTTTAACATCCAGCGCGCTCTGGTAGAGCCCCATCATCACCAGGAGGAAAAACATGACCCCTATGATGAAGCCACCCTTGGTGCGCCCTTGTGCCCTTGCCTCCACCCGTCATATCCCCGTAAAACGCGGCCAGGCCGCCTGCCGGGCCGGGTGCGCCATTATATAGGCCCCGGCTTGGCGGTCAAAATACTCATTAGGCCCTCAGGCGCCGGATTTCATGCTCTCTATGCTCAATTTCATCTCCCCCAGACGGCGGGCCAGGGCGCCCACGTTGCCGGCCCCCTGGGTCAGCACCAGATCCCCCTCGCCGATGAGGTCCGCCAGCACGGCGGGCACATCTTCCGGGGTCGCGACAAACACCGGCTCCAGGTTGCCACGGGAGCGGATGGAGCGGCACAGGGCGCGGCCATCGGCCCCCGGGATCGGCTCCTCGCCGGCGGCATAGACCTCCAGCATCACCAGCACATCCACCTTGGAGAGCACATCGGCGAAATCCTCGTAGAGATCCCGGGTGCGGCTGTAGCGGTGGGGCTGGAACACCATCACCAGCCGCTTCTCGGGCCAGCCGGCGCGGGCGGCATTGATGGTCACCTTCACCTCGCTCGGGTGATGGCCATAGTCGTCCACCAGCATGGCCTTGCCACGCCCGGTCTCGAATTCCCCATATTGCTGGAAGCGGCGCCCCACCCCTTCGAACTTGGCCAGGGCATTGATGATGGCCTCATCGCTGACGCCATCTTCGGTCGCAACCGCGATGGCGGCGGCGGCGTTGAGGGCGTTATGCACCCCCGGCAGATTCAGGGTGACGGTCAGCTCGCCGGCATCTTTGCGACGCACCCGGAAGCGGCTGCGGTTGCTGGTCTGCACGAAATCCAGCACCTGCACATCGGCATCGTCGCACAGGCCATAGGTCAGGGTCGGGCGCGCGATCTCAGGCAGCATGCCACGGATCACGGGATCGTCAACACATACCACGGCCAAGCCGTAAAAAGGCAGATTGTGGAGGAACTCGATGAAGGTGGCCTTCAGTCTGGAGAAGTCGCCGCCATAGGTGTCCATGTGATCCGCTTCGATGTTGGTCACGATGGAGACCATGGGTTGCAGATGCAGGAAAGAGGCATCGCTCTCGTCCGCCTCGGCGATCAGATAGCGACTGCTGCCCAGGCGCGCATTGGTACCTGCGCTGTTGAGCAGGCCGCCGATGACGAAGGTGGGATCCCTGTCCGCTTCGGCATAGATGCTGGCCACCAGGCTGGTGGTAGTGGTCTTGCCGTGGGTGCCTGCGATGGCGATGCCGTGGCGAAAACGCATCAGCTCCGCCAGCATCTCGGCGCGGCGCACCACGGGAATGCGCTGCTCCCGGGCAGCCAGCAGCTCGGGGTTGTCGGCCCTGATGGCGGTGGAGACCACCACCACGCTGGCGCCATCCACATGTTCGGCGCTGTGACCGATGCAGATCTGGGCTCCCAGGCTGGCGAGCCGCTCGGTCACCCCGTTGGTGGCCAGATCCGAGCCGGAGACCTGATAGCCCTCGTTGGCCAGCACCTCGGCAATGCCCCCCATGCCCGCGCCACCTATGCCGATAAAGTGGATGCGGCGCACGCGGCGCATTTCGGGGATCACGGTACGCAGTTTTGCCAGTTCAACCTTGTTCATATTTCTCTCTTTACTCTGCCGCCAGTCCCGCGCTCATCTGCAACGGGTGCTACGGCCTCAATACATTGAGGGGTAAGACGGCACGGCTTGGCCTGTGCAGTCTTGATCAGCATGCCTTGTCACCGGTGGCGAGCCGTTTGCACTCATCGGCAACCCGCTCTGCGGCATCGACAATGGCGACGCGCCGCGCCGCCTTGGCCATGTTCAGCAATATGTCCCTGCGCCCGGCCAGCCAGGCGAGACGCGCCGCCAGGGTCGCCTGGCTCAGCTCTGACTGGGGCAGAAATTCGGCCGCCCCGCCGTCGACCAGGGTCAGGGCGTTGCGGGTCTGGTGATCGTCCACCGCATGGGGCAGCGGCACGAAGATGGCGGCTACACCGGCGGCGGCCACCTCGGAGACGGTCAGGGCCCCGGCGCGGCACACCACCAGATCGGCCCAGGCGTAGGCATCAGCCATCTCCTTGATGAAGTCGCTCACCTCGGCCTCCTGGCCCAGGGCGGCATAGGCAGCGGCGACGGCGTCCCGGTTGCCCTTGCCGGTCTGGTGACGCACAGCGATGGGCACGCCGGCGGCGGCGACCGCGGCGGGCACCTGTTCGTTGAGCACCCGGGCCCCCAGGCTGCCCCCGATGACCAGCAGGCGCAGTGGCGCGGCCCGGCTGCCAATGCGGCTGGCCGGATCCGGCAGGTTGACCACCTCGGGCCGTACCGGGTTGCCCACCACGGCGGTGCGGCGACTCGGTGCAAATGCCCCCGGGAAGGCCATCAGGACACGACTGGCGATGCGGGCCAACAGCTTGTTGGTCATGCCGGCGGCGGCATTCTGCTCATGGAGCAGCAAGGGGATGCCAGACAGCCAGGCTGCCACGCCGCCCGGGCCAGAGGCGAAGCCCCCCATGCCGAGCACCACGTCCGGCTTGATCGTCTTCAATACCCGACGGGCCTGCAGGATGGATTTGACGATGCGATAGGGGGCCACCAGCAGCCGTTTGAGGCCATTGCCACGCACCCCCTGGATGTCGATGAAGGAGATGGGGTAGCCGTGGGCGGGCACCAGCTCGGCCTCCATCCGGTCGGCGGTGCCGAGCCAGTGGATGCGCCAGCCCTGGGCCCTGAGCCTGTCGGCCACCGCCAAGCCGGGAAACACATGGCCCCCGGTACCACCGGCCATCACCAACAACGTCTTGCTACTCACGCAACCTCCCGCACACGCGCCTGGGCACTGGCCTGACGCAATTCGAAATCGATCCGGATCAACATGCTCACCGCCACCGTCATGATGATGAGACTGGAGCCGCCATAACTGACCAGCGGCAGGGTCAGCCCCTTGGTCGGCATCATGCCGCTGGCCGCGCCGACGTTGACGAAGGTCTGAAAGCTGAACCAGATGCCGATGCCGATGGCCAGATAGCCCTCGTAGAGCTTGTCGGCCACCAGGGCCTGATGGCCCAGCTTGAGGGCCTTGATCGCCAGGGCAAAGATGAGGAAGAGGGCACCCAGCACGCCGAGGTAGCCCAGCTCCTCCCCCAGGATGGCGAACACGAAGTCGGTGTGGGCCTCCGGCAGGTACTCCATCTTCTGGATCGAGTTGCCGAGCCCCTCTCCCAGCCAGCTGCCGCGACCGAATGCCATCAGGGACTGGGTCAGCTGATAGCCGCTGCCGAACGGATCGGCCCAGGGATCGAGGAAGGAGGTGACCCGCCGCATCCGGTAGGGCTCTGCGATGATCAGGGTCACCACGGCGCTGATCCCCACCAGGATGAGGCCGATGAACTGCACCATGCGGGCGCCCGCCAGGAACAGCATGCCCAGCGAGGTGACGAACATCACGATCACCGAGCCCAGATCCGGCTGGGCAAGCAGCAGCACGGCCACCAGAAACAGCACCGCCATCGGCTTCATGAAGCCGATGAAGCGCTCGCGCACCTCGCTCTGGCGCCGCACCAGGTAGCCTGCCAGATAGACGAACAGCGCCAGCTTGCCGAACTCCGCCGGTTGCAGGTTGAAGGGGCCGAGCGGCAACCAGCGCACCGAACCGTTGACGCTGCGCCCCACCAGCAGCACCAGCACCAGCATCAGGATGGCCAGCAGCAGCATGGGGCCGTTGTAGTGTTGCCAGCGGGCCATGGGCACCTGCAACACGAACCAGGAGATACCCAGCGCCATCACCAGGAACATGCCGTGGCGCTTGACGAACATGAAGGGATCCCCCGCCAGGGCGATCCCTTCCGGAATGGAGGCGGAGGCCACGATCACCAGCCCCACTGTCATCAGGGAGAGGGCCAGCACCACCAGCTGCCGATCGTAGAGCGCACCTGGCCTGGCGGGAAGCAGGAGCCGCTGCAGCAAGCCGAGGGTCGCGCGCAGGGCGTTCATAAGGCGAGTACCAGCTCGGTGAAGCGATCGCCACGGGCTTCGAAGGAAGCGAACTGATCCAGGCTGGCGCAGGCGGGGGCAAGGAGCACCCAGTCACCGGGCCTGGCGTCCAGCGCCGCCTTGGCGACGGCGGCATCCAGGTCCGCCACCCGTTCGGTCTGCTCACCCAGGGCCAGCAGCAGCTCGGCATCCTGGCCGAAGCAGTACATATGATCTATCTGGTGGCCGAGCAGCGCCTGCACCGGGCCGAAATCCTGCCCCTTGCCCTGGCCACCGGCCAGCAGCAGCAGGCGTCCCTTGACCGACTCCCGCACCCCGGCCACGGCGGCCAGGGTGGCCCCCACGTTGGTGGCCTTGGAGTCGTTGATCCAGCGCACCCCGTTCACCTCGCGCACGAAGCGGGCACGATGGGGCAGGCCCTCGAAGCGGCGCAGCACGGCGAGCTGGGGTTCGCGGGGGATGCCGACCGCATCGCACAGGGCCATGGCCGCCAGGGCGTTGGCCTGATTGTGGGCCCCCACTATCTTCATCTCGCTCACCGGGATAAGCGGTTCGCCATGGAGGGTCAGCCAGAGCTCGCCATCGAACTCGCCCCGACCATAGGCATTGCCGTCGAGGCCGAAGCTGCTCCAGAGTTCGCCCACGTCGGGCAGGGTCAGGGCATCGTCCCGGTTGACCAGGATGTGCTGGGAGTGCTGATGGATCTCCTGCTTGGCGGCGCGGTAATCGGCCATGCCGGCATAGCGATCCATGTGATCCTCACTGAGATTGAGCACCACGGAGGCGGCGGCACGCAGGCTGTGGGTGGTCTCGAGCTGGAAGCTGGACAGCTCCAGCACGCAGAGATCCATGGGCTGCTTGAGCAGGCTCAGGGCCGGGGTACCTATGTTGCCGCCAACGCCCACCTTGAGCCCCGCCTCGGCGATCATCTCGCCTACCAGGGTGGTGACCGTGCTCTTGCCGTTGGAGCCCGTGATGGCGATGACGGGGGTACTGGTCTCGCGCACGAACAGCTCTATGTCACCGACGATGTCGATGCCACGCTCGGCGGCGGCTTTCAGGGCCGGGGTCGCCAGGGCAATGCCCGGGCTCGCGACGATGAGGTGTGCCTGGGCGAGCAGGGCTTCATCCAGCCCCTCACGCAGTTCGACTCCGGCCGGCAGCTGGTCGCGGCCGGGGGGATTCTTGCGGGTGTCCATCACCAGGGGCGTGACGCCACGGCCGAGGAAGTAATCGACGCAGGAGAGACCGGTTTTTCCCAAACCCAGGATGATGACCATGATCAACGCACCTTCAGGGTGGCGAGACCCAGCAGCACCAGCATCAGGGTGATGATCCAGAACCGCACTATGACCCGCGGCTCCGGCCAGCCCTTCTTCTCGTAGTGGTGATGAATGGGGGCCATGCGGAAGATGCGCACCCCCCGCAGCTTGTAGGATCCCACCTGCAGGATCACCGAGACCGTCTCCATCACGAAGACGCCGCCCATGATCACCAGCAGGAACTCCTGGCGCACCAGCACGGCGATGGTGCCGAGCGCACCGCCGAGGGCCAGGGAACCCACGTCCCCCATGAACACCTGGGCCGGATAGGTGTTGAACCAGAGAAAGCCGAGGCCCGCGCCCACGATGGCGGTGCAGACGATCACCAGCTCGGAGGCGTAGGGCACATAGGGAATGTGCAGGTAGTTGGCGAAGTTGACGTTGCCGGTGGCCCAGGCGATGAGGGCAAAGCCTCCCGCCACCATGACGGTGGGCATGATGGCCAGACCGTCGAGACCATCGGTCAGATTGACCGCGTTGGAGGTACCGACGATGACGAAGTAGGTCAGCAGGATGAACATCAGGCCGAGCTGGGGCATCACGTCCTTGAGGAAGGGCACCACCAGCTGGGTCTGGCCGTCGTGGGTCGCGGTGGCATAGAGGAACACCGCCACCCCCAGGGCAACGGCGGATTGCCAGAAGTACTTCCAGCGGGCGATCAGGCCGTCGGTATTCTTGCGCACCACCTTGAGGTAGTCATCGGCAAAGCCGATGGCGCCGTAGGCACCGAGCACGAACAGCACCAGCCAGACATAAGGATTGTCGAGGCGGCTCCAGAGCAGTACCGAGATGAAGATGGCCGCAATGATCATCAGGCCCCCCATGGTCGGGGTGCCCCGCTTGCTGAGGTGGGACTCGGGGCCGTCGTTGCGGATCACCTGGCCGAATTTGAGGATCTGCAGGCGGCGGATGAGGCGCGGCCCCATCCAGAGCGCCACCACCAGGCCGGTGATGATCGACAGGATGGCGCGAAACGTCAGATAGGAGAAGACGTTGAAGAAGGTGAAGTGCGGGGTGAGCAGTTCTGCCAGCCAGACTAGCATGAGGCTTGCTCCTGATGGTCGGCGACCATGTTGACGATATCTTCCATGCGGGAACCCCGCGCCCCTTTCACCAGAATGGCGATGGTTTGTTCTGTCGTGATCATCTGTGCCAGCACGTCATAGAGAGACGCCTTGTTATCGAAATGTCGGCCGCCCGCAGCGTCTGCGGTATGACGGCTCTCCTCGCCGACCGTGAGCACGGCATCCAGCCCGCACGCGCGGGCATGGCGGCCGACCCGGGCGTGCTGCTCGGCCGAGCCCTCACCCAGTTCTCGCATGTCGCCAAACACCAGCACCTTGTAGCCGCCCATGGCGGTCAGGGCATCGATGCCCGCCAGCACGGACTCCACGCTGGCGTTGTAGGTGTCGTCAATCAGGGTCAGGCCACCCCAGCGGCGCACGCAAAAGCGCCCCTTGACCGGTGCCATCTGCTCCAGCCCCGCCTTGACAGAGGCGAGCGAGGCCCCCAGCGCCAGGGTCCCGGCGGCGGCGGCCAGGGCGTTGGCCACGTTGTGACGACCGGGAATGGTCAGGGTCAGGCTCACTTCCCCCTGGGGGGTCACCATGACGAATTCGGCGCACCCTTCCTGATTGAGCACTATGTCGCGGGTGTGGTACGGCTGGCGCTGATCCTCGAGGGAGAAGGCGCAACGGATGCCCTTCTCCCGCCACCTGGGCCAGAACTCGTTGTCGGCATTGACGATGGCGCTGCCGCCCTCGCCCAGCCCTTCGAAGATCTCGCTCTTGGCGTGGAACACCCCCTCCAGGGAGCCGAAGCCTTCCAGATGGGCCGCCGCCACGTTGTTGATGATGGCGGCATCGGGCCGGGCCAGGGAGGTGGTCCAGGCGATCTCCCCCGGGTGGTTGGCTCCCAGCTCCATCACGGCAAAGCGGTGCTGCGGCTCGAGGCGCAGCAGGGTGAGGGGCACCCCCACCTCGTTGTTGAAGTTGCCGGCAGTGGCCAGCACCTCCCCCTCACAGCGCAGGATGGCGGTCGCCATCTCCTTCACCGTGGTCTTGCCGCAGCTGCCGGTGATGGCCAGCACTTTCGGGTTGATGCGCTCGCGCACCAGCTTGCCGAGTCGCCCCAGTCCCTTGAGGCTGTCGGCCACCACCAGTTGCGGGATGGCCAGGGGCAGTTCACGCTCCACCAGCAGGGCAGAGGCCCCCGCCAGCACCGCCTGCTCGCAGAAATCGTGGGCGTCGAACCGCTCGCCGCGCAGGGCCACGAACAGGGCACCGGCGCCCAGGGTGCGGGTATCGGTGCTGACGGCGGTGATCTCGTGATCGCCGCCGATCAGGCGGGCATCGAGCGCCCGGGCCAGTTCGGCAAGCCTGAGGGTCATCATCTGAATGACTCCATTAATGTGTGCAACGCGGCCGCGACGGTTTCCCGGTCGCTGTAGTGCCGCTTGTCTTTGCCAATGATCTGATAATCCTCGTGACCCTTACCGGCCACCAGGATGATGTCCTCTTTGCTCGCCTGCGCCAGCGCCAGCCCTATGGCCTTGACCCTGTCGTGCTCTATGGTCACGGCGCCAGGATCGGCAAGACCCGCCACCATGTCGGCCATGATGCGGGCCGGCGATTCGGTACGGGGATTGTCATCGGTCAGGATCACGCAGTCCGCATGCAGCTCGGCCACGGCGGCCATCATGGGACGCTTGCCGCGATCGCGGTCGCCACCGCAACCGACGATGCACCACAGCCGCCCCTCGCAGTGCACCCGCAGGGCCTGCAGCGCCTTCTCCAGCGCATCCGGGGTGTGGGCATAATCGACCACAGCCAGCGGCGCATCGCCGCCGCCGAAACACTCCATGCGACCCGTCACCCCCTGCAGGCGGGGGGCGGTGGCGATCAGCTGCTCGAACTCGTGACCGAGCACCAGCATGACCCCCATGGCCGCCAGCACATTGCTGACGTTGAAGCGGCCGAGCAAGGGGGCGGATAATACACCATTCCCCCAGCTGGAGTTAATGGCTGAACTGAATCCCTGCTGATGAAATTGGGGATGCTGCGCCGTCAACTGTCGTCCAGGGTGGTTTTCAATCGGGCCATTGGTGCCGAAGGCCACCGCCTGGGGATAACGGGTCAGCCATTCGTGCCCCAGCGGGTCGTCATCATTGATGAGGGCACAGTGCTCATCGACCTGCTTGAGCAGCAGCTCCTTGGCCTCGCCATAGGCGGCCATGGAGCCGTGATAGTCGAGATGATCCCGGCTCAGGTTGGTGAAGACGGTGGCGGCGAAGTGGAGATCCTCCACCCTGTGCTGCACCAGACCATGGCTGGAGACCTCCATGGCCACCAGGCTGGCGCCCTGATCGCGCAGGGCGGCCAGATTGGCCTGCACCTCGAGGGCGCTACCCGTGGTGTTGGCCGCTTCCACCAGCTCGCCGAACAGGCCATTGCCTATGGTGCCCATGACGGCCGCCTTGCCGGCCCCCGTCTGTTCGGCGAGCAGGCTGTGCCAGTTGGCCACCAGCAGCGCCGTGGTGCTCTTGCCATTGGTGCCCGTGATGCCTATCAGCTGCAGCGCCCTGGCCGGATCGCCGAAGAAGCGTCCGGCCAGGGCACTGAGCCTGACCGGCAGATCGCCCATGCCGATACAGGGGATCGCCAGCACAGGGGGCACGAAGCTGCCGTCATCCTCGAACAGCACGGCGCTCGCCCCCTGGGCCACCGCCTGCCCGATGAACTGCCTGCCGTCGGTCTGATGCCCCTTGAGTGCCACGAACAGGCAGCCAGGGCCGACTCGTCGGCTGTCGAGCTGCATGTCGGTCAGGGGCAGCGCCCCGGCTTCGAGACCGAAGGGGCGCACCAGGGCATCAAGTGTGAGGGACAACGGCGGCCTCCAGTCGGGCGAGTGAGGGGGGCGGCGCATTGGGCACCGCATCGGGACGAATGTTGTAGAGCTGCAGCACGCCGCCCATGGCCTCGGCAAAGGGCGGTGTCGCGACGGCACCGCCGTAGTAGGCCTTGCCCTTGGGTTCATTGACCACCACCACCATGACGAAGCGGGGGTTGCTGGCCGGGGCGAAGCCGGCAAACCAGGCCATGTAGTCCTTGCCATAGCCACCGGCGACGGCGACCTTGGCGGTACCACTCTTGCCGCCGATGCGATAGCCGGGCACCTTGGCCTTGGGAATGGCGTTGTCGACCACGAACTCCAGGGCCTGCATCATGGCCTTGGCATTGTTGTGGTCGATGACCTGCTCACCCTGGGGCGCCTTGTCCACCTTGATGGTGGAGATGGGCACCCGCTTGCCCTGGTTGGCCAGGGTGGCATAGGCGGAGGCCAGCTGCAGCGGGGTCACCCGCAGGCCATAGCCGAACGACAGGGTGGCACGTTCGATATCGGACCAGCGCCGGCGCTGGGGCAGCATCCCCAGGCTCTCGCCGATCAGGCCGCTGCCGGTGTCATTGCCAAAGCCGAACAGACTGAGGGTGTTGATCATCTCCTGGGCCGGCATGCGCAGGGCAATACGGGACATGCCGATGTTGGAGGAGTAACGCAAGATGTCGAACAGGTTGTTGGCGCTGTGGATGCTGACATCGCGGATCTGCTTGGCCCCGATATAGAGGGGCCCGCCCTGGATGTGATCCTTCCAGCTCGTCACCCCGGCCTGCAGGGCGCTGAGCAGGATCAGCGGCTTGATGGTGGACCCCGGCTCGTAGGTGTCCGTCACCACCCGGTTGCGTACCCGGAAGCTCTGGTACTGACCCCGGTTGTTCGGGTTGTAGGAGGGGGTATTGACCATGGCCAGCACCTCGCCTGTCTTCACATCCAGCATCACCAGGGAACCGGACGTAGCCTTGTTCTCGTCGGTGGCCCGTTTCAGGGCGCGATAGGCCAGGGCCTGCACCCGCTGATCGATGCTCAGGGCCAGGTTGTTGGCGTTCTTGCCCTCCTTGACCACGCCGAGCCGCTCTATGACCCGGCCCTGCCTGTCCTTGCGCACCCGCTGCTCGCCCGGGGTCGCGCTCAGCCACTGATCGTAGCTGCGCTCTATCCCCTCTATGCCATGGCCATCTATGTTGGTCACCCCCACCAGGTGGGCGCTGATCTCCCCCGTTGGGTAGAAACGGCGCGACTCGGGACGCAGGAAGACGCCCCCCAGCTTGAGGCCCTTGATGTATTCGGCCACGGCAGGGGTCACCTGGCGTTGCAGATAGACGAAGCGCTTCTTAGGGTTGGAGATGCGGTGCTTGAGGGTGTTGATGTCGACCTTGAGCACGGCGGAGAGGGCCAGCCAGGCCCGCTCGTTGTGGATGGAGCCTGACTCGTGGACCGTCTTGGGATCGGCCCACACCGCTTCGACCGGCACAGATACCGCCAGCTGCTCGCCGTTGCGATCCGTGATCATGCCGCGCACCGCCTGGGTCGAGGTGGTCCGCAGGGAGCGCATGTCCCCCTCCTGGCGCAACCGGTCCGGGCTTATCACCTGGATCCAGGCCAGACGCAGGATCAAGCCGACAAACGCCATCCCGATGAACAACACCAGGGTGCGAAAACGCCACGGATAGAGTGACGGGGCTTTGGCCTGCGCCTTGGCGGGCGTCTTGCGTTTCATGGTTGGCTGATTACCTTCTCGGTGGTCACCAGGGGGCGAGCCATCTGCAACTTGTCCATGGCCAGTGCCGCCACCCGGGAGTGCTCGGCCAGGGTGCCCTGCTCCAGCAAGAGGTGGCGCCACTCTATGTTGAGCCTGTCCTCCTCGGCCATGAGATCGTTCTGGGTCGAGGTCATGACCCGGGTCATGTTGGTCACCAGGATCACCGCAAAACAGGTGACCAGCACGGCAATGGCCAGGGCCAGCTGCAGCTTGTGCCGCCAGAGGTCCTGAACTATCTCCTTGCCGAGGTGGACGCGAAATTCACTCATGGCTCACTCCGCCAGGCGCTCTGCGACCCGCAGCACAGAGCTGCGGGACCGGGTATTTTCGGTGACTTCGTGTTCCGACGGCTTGAGCGCCTTGCCCACCGATTTCAGCTTGCGACCACCGGCCAGCTGAGCCTCGGTCAGGGGGATGCCCCGCGGCACTTCTGGCCCCTTCTCGTGCTTGCGAATGAAGTGTTTGACCAGCCTGTCTTCCAGGGAATGGAAGCTGATGACGGAGAGGCGCCCCTCTGGGGCCAGGGCCTGCAGGGCGCCATCCAGCGCCGTCTCTATCTCGTCCAGCTCGCTGTTGATATAGATGCGGATGGCCTGGAAGCTGCGGGTGGCCGCGTGCTTGCCCTTCTCCTTGCTCGGGTTGACCCTGGCTATCATCTCCGCCAACTGACGGGTGCGCACATAGGGCTCGGTCGCCCGATCGTGGACGATGGCGCGGGCGATCTTCTTGGCGAAACGCTCCTCGCCGAAGGTCTTCAGTACCCAGGCGATGTCATCCACGTCGGCCTTGGCCAGCCACTCGGCAGCGCTCTGGCCCGTGGTGGGGTCCATGCGCATGTCGAGAGGGCCGTCCTTCATGAAGCTGAAGCCGCGCTCGGCATCGTCCAGCTGGGGGGAAGAGACCCCCAGATCCAGCAGGAAGCCGTTGACCTTGCCCAACAGGCCGCGATCGGCCAGGTAACCGGTGATCCCGGAGAAGGGGCCGTGCACTATCTCGAAACGGGGATCCTGGATCTTGGCGGCTTCGGCGATGGCCTGAGGATCGCGGTCAATCGCAATCAGACGGCCATTGGGGCCGAGTTTTTGCAAGATGAGACGGGAGTGACCGCCACGACCAAAGGTGCCATCGACGTAGATACCGTCCGGCTGGATGGCCAGACCTTCGACGGCCTCGTGCAACAGCACTGTGATATGTTCAGCGGCTTGGCTCATTTATAGCGAGAAATCCTGTAAGCGATCCGAGCCGGCCCAGTCATCCTCGGGCAGGCTCGCGATATCGGTATCGATCTGATGTTGCCAGCGGGCTTCGTCCCACAGCTCAAACTTGTTGAGCTGGCCCACCAGCATGATTCTCTTGTCCAGCCCGGCATGGGTGCGCAAGGGCTGGGAGAGCAGAAGACGGCCATTGCCGTCCAGTTCACATTCGGTCGCGTGCCCCAGCAACAGGCGCTGCAGACGGCGCTGCGCGGGATCCATGCTGGAGAGCGTCTTCAGCTTGCGCTCTATCTCCTCCCATTCATGCAGGGGGTAGAGCAGCAGGCAGGGGTGGGCGATATCTATGGTGCAGACCAGCTGGCCGTCGCATTCATCGCGCAGCCAGTCACGGAACTTGGTCGGAATCGCCAGTCGCCCTTTGACATCCAGGCTGATGGCGTGAGCACCACGCAACAAATTAGCCATCCCCAATGAGTAATAAATGGTGGGTCTCTGCCCAGAAAAACCACTTTGATCCACTTTTCTCCACTGTGAAGTTTAAGGACGAGTAAAGGGCTTTTCAAGCAAGGATCCTGATGGCAGGGAACATATTGACGCAGCGTTTGACGGGCTCGGATTAAGCGGGTTGATTTTCCACGAGTTATTTCAGGGAAAGTGCATGCGATTAATTAGAGTCCCCATGAAAGAGGCCCTCGATTCAGGGGGAAATAATAAAGCGATAGAGGATCAAGGTACACAGAACGATGCTCACCCCGACCACGGGATAGATGATGTAGCCATCGCCCGCCCGCCTCGCCCGCAGACAGACGAGGCGGCAAAGCAGCAAATTATAAAGAATGAGCAGGGCGCTGAGCAGCATATTGGTCGCCAGCCCGAGGCCGTCCATATAGAGGATATAGAGACCCATCAGCATGAAGTTAATCAAGATGAGATAGAGCAGAAACTTTTGGAGTGTCTTGCCCGCTGTAGGGGGGGTTTTTGCTTGTGGTATCATGCTCATCACATCCTTGAATCCACATGAACAGTCGACTGAAAAGGTCGAAAACTGTTGAGAGTCATCATGTTTTTATTCGCCTTTGGCCTCCCGGGGGAAGCGGCGTCATGAGGGTCATGATGCGATGGCTGCTCTCGCTGATTATTTTGACGCCATCTTGTTGTTATTCTTATCAAAACTACCACTGGCAGGCGGGTTTTCCCACCCCTTTGACGGGGGTGGGCCAGGATCTGGTGCAGGCCCAGGGCGCCTTCTTGCTCAAGCAACAGGATTACCTGCAGCGGCGCCTTGGCCAGGTGCAACCCATGATCCGCTGGGTCGCCAGGCAGGTGGAGGCCAGGCAGCTGCCCGCCCTGCTCAGTTTCGTTCCCCTCATCGAGAGCAGCTACCGGCTGGACGTGGTCTCCCACGCCGGAGCGGCCGGTCCCTGGCAGCTGATGCCCCAGACGGCGAGTCGATTCGGGGTGCCCATCAACGACAGCTTCGATGGCCGCTACTCCCTGCCGCTCGCCACCGATGCCGCCCTCACCTATCTCGCCTGGCTGCACCGCCTGTTCGACGGGGACTGGCCCCTGGCCCTTGCGGCCTACAACGCGGGAGAAGGCCGGGTGACCAGAGCCATACTGGCCGCCAACAGCCGCAATCTGTGGGATCTGCCCCTGCCAGAGGAGACCCGCCTCTACGTCGCTCGCCTGCTGGCGCTCTCCCGCGTGCTGCAATACCCTCAGCGCTATGGCTTTGTCCTGCCCCCCTGGCGACAGGGGGCGGAATTGCAGATAGTGTCAGCCCCCCAGGGCTGCTCGCTGCTGGCCTGGGCCCTTGAGAAGGGGGTATCCATGAATGATGCCAGTCGCTGGAATCCGGCCTGGCGTCTGCCACAGGCGCAGGGGGTGAGTCGCTGCCCCATCGCATACAGTCAGGGCGAAGGCCGGCAACCCGGGGAAGAGAAGCTGGTCAGGAAGGGGCCCTTCATCGCCAGCACCATCTCACTGGAGAGCCTGCATGACCCCCTGCTGCTGAAGGCGAGCAAGGGGCTGGATCTGGGGCGGGGCGGGATCAGGCTCGAACGTCTGCCGGATCCGCTGGGGCTGGATCGTCCTGCGGCGCCGCTGCTGCCATGAAACAGTGGCGCCAGTGGCTGAGGACAGGGGTCAGGTCCACCTGGTCGGGTTGCGTCCAGCTGGCGCCATAGAAGCAAAGGTGCTGACCTATGGGTCGCCTGTGCATGATCCGGCACTCGAGCCGGATGTTGGGGGCAAGGGAGAGATTGATGACAGCAGGCAGCAGGAAGCGTGCCGGGGCCAGGAAGCCCACCCCGCCCGGCCCTATGTCCTTGATCACCGCCCGGCCGAGCCGCTTGTCAAACAGCAGGCCGCTGACCAGCAGGCGGGCCGCGATGCCGCAGCTCTGAGTCTCGAGCGGTTCTGAACCATCATGGAGATACCAGCGTGGCACCTTGCGCCTGGGATCCTGCGCCCCTGCCTGGGGGAGCGCCTGGTCGGCTTCATCCTTCATCTGGGCATACCTTCCTTGGCCTGCGCCGCCGCGGCCTTGAGTTGTGAGCTGAACAGCTGCTCCAGGCTCTGTTCGGCCTGGCTGCTCATGATCAGCAATTCGATGCGCCGGTTGCGGCTGCCGGTCGGATTGCCCTCATCTTCGAGCATGGTATCGGACATGGCCACCACCTGGGCAATGCGCTGCGGCGGCATGCCGCCGGCCAGCAGCACGCGCCTGGCCATCATGGCGCGATCCGAGGAGAGCTCCCAGTTGCTGTAGTTGTCGTTGGCAAACGGGGTGTTGTCGGTGTGACCCGAGATCATCACCCGGTTCTCGACCCGCTGGAACACGGGGGCCAGCCCCATCAGCAGGTGGCGAAAGAAGGGGCTGATCCTGGCGCTGCCCCGGCCGTACATCTCCCTGTCCTCATTGTCCCGAATGAGGATGCGCAGCCCCTGGGGCACCAGTTGCAGCTCCAGGTTGTTCCTGGCCTGCAGCTGATCCGCCAGGGAGTCGATGACCCCGGCCAGCTCCGCCATCTGCTGCATTCCCTCGACCCGTCCCACCACCAGGTTGCTGTAGTGATCGACCCCCTTCTCGTTGAGGATGCTCTGGCTCGGATCCCTGTGCTTTGGCATCAGCTGGCCATCCTGGGTGTAGACGGGCACCAGCTCCTCCAGCGGCGAAGGCTGCCCCCCCAAATCGACCGGGAAGGGGCTGTTGCGAATGTCGAAGGGGTTGGCCGCATTGTCCAGGATGCTGTAATCACGCAGGTGACTGGCCACCTGCTCCCGCTCCTCCTGATTGGAGACGGCCAGGATCCAGAGCACCATGAACAGGGCCATCATGGCGAGGGTGAAGTCGGCAAACGCCACCTTCCAGGCCCCGCCGCTCTTGGGGGCCGAGTTGCGGCGGTTCTGCCGTTTGACAATGATCTGTTCGTGGTTGCGCATCTACATCGCCTTGTTGGTGACCCAGTCCTCCAGCTCCATGAAGCTGGGTTTGACATCGGGCTCGAGCACCTTGCGCCCGGAGTCGACCGCGAGCAGAGGCTGCTTGCCACGCAACTGGGCCAGCAGGATGGATTTGACGCACATCAATAGCGAGATGCGACGCTTGACCAGATCTTCCATGGCGCTGCTCAGTGGCTCGAGCAGGCAGTAACACATGAATATCCCGATGAAGGTGCCGACCAGGGCCGCCGCCACATGCACGCCGATGGCGGTGAGCGGGCCATCGAGCTGCTGCATGGTGATGATGATGCCCATGACCGCCGCCAGTATGCCGAAGCCGGGGCAGGCCTCCCCCGTCTTGTGCAGGGCATGGGCCGGTTTGAGCATCTCCTCCTCGATGGCCATGATCTCCTGCTCCAGCATGGTCTCCAGCTCGTGGGGGCTGATCTTGCCCATGCCGAGCAGGCGCAGGTTGTCGATGATGAAGCCCAGCAGCTGGGGATCCTCGGCGATCTGCGGGTACATGAGAAACACCGAGCTCTGCTGCGGATTCTCGATGTGCTCGTCGAGGGCCTTGAGCCCCTTGCTGCGGGTCTCTTCCAGCAGTTGATGCATCAGGGTCAGCAGCTCGCGATAGAGTTCCCGCTCCTCCTTGTTCGGCTTGGCCACCTGCTTGATCTGGCGCCACATCTCGTGGAGCACCTCTTTGGAGTTGCCGATGAACATGGAGCCGATGGCGGCCCCGAAGATGATGACCATTTCGGCGGGCTGCCACAGGGCGAGCAGGCGACCACCGGCCATCATGAAACCGCCCAGCACACACACGAAGATGATGCCAAGGCCTAGCTGTTTTTGCATGAATGCTCCCGCACAACACAAGGTGTCTCGCCACGGGATGTGGCGAGTCATGAATTAGATGGAATCGACCAATTGCTTCTTGAGCTGAAGCACGCACTGCTTGTGCAGCTGACAGACCCTCGACTCGGTCAGGCCGAGCACCAGGGCTATCTCCTTCATGTTCAGCTCATGCTGGTAGTAGAGGGAAAGCAATAACTGCTCCCGTTTGTCCAGGGTGGCGAGCACCTTGGCAAGGGTCATGGCCAGGTCGGCATCGTCAGATTCGGCGCTCGGCGCCCGTCCGCCGTTTTCCAGCCACTCCTCCAGGCTCTGCAAGGCCTCCGCCTGGCTGGCATAGGCGAGCTGGCGCACCTCCTCCACCGAGGTGGCGAGGGCGGCGGCCAGCTCCTGCTCGGTCGGTGCCCGCCCTCCCTGGTTGTGCAGCTCACGCTGGGCCTGGTTGTAGACATGCACCTGCTGGCGCAACTGGCGGGGGCGCCAGTCGAGGCGACGCAGCTCGTCCAGCATGGCGCCGCGGATCCGCTTGAAGGCATAACTCTCGAACTGCTGATCCGGCTCGCCATCATAGCGGCGCCAGGCCTCCAGCAGCCCCATCATGCCCACCTGCTCCATGTCGTCCTGATCGAAGCTGGCACTGACCTGGCTGCGCAGGTGGCTGGCCGCCCGCTTCACCAGCGGCAGATAACGCATCAGGATGGCCTGCTCCCCCAGGATGGACTCCTTGGCGGCGAAGGCGTTCGGCTGCTCCCAGTGATTCATCGCGGACCTATTGCACCAGTACCTTGGTGATCAGCACTTCGTCCAGATAGGTCCGGTAGCCATAGCCCTGCAGCGTGGTGGTCAGCTTGCCGAGCAGCGAACTCTGCAGGGCGCTGATGTCCTGCAGCTCCTGGCGCACATTCTCCAGGGTCCTGTGGCTGAAATACTGCACCATGGCATTGCGGATCAGGGGGCTCAGCTCCTCCAGATCGGTCAGCTGCGCCGGATTATGGGTGACCAGCGCCAGCTCCAGCACCAGATAGTGGGTCTGGGCGCCCCCCTCCAGGCTGATGACGAACCGCTCCATGGGTTTGAACAAGGGGGTCGCACTGAGCTCGGGTTTGGCTTCGGTCAGACCGAGCCAGACGCCAATCTGATCCCGCTTCAGGTAGGCGCCATAGGCCAGCACCAGGAGCAGGCAGCAGGCCGCCACTATCACCATCAACCACTTGAAAAATCGCCGCATCGTCTCTCGTTACCTTGTTATTCGATTGCTGTCAGACCAGGGTGTTGAGCCAGTCCCGGCCCCGGGTGTCATCCTGAGGGTCCTCCTCCGTCCACTCCCGCCGCCCGGCCAGGATCTCGTCCTGCTGCCAGGCCTGGCGTCGCTCCTGCTCGCCGCCCTGGCCCACGTTGACCTCCACCCCTCCCGCATGATGGGGGGCCAGGCTCATGCGCAGCCGCTCCATCGACTGGATCAGGGCGTCCCGCACCGCCGGACTCGCCGCGTTCAATTGCACGCTGAGCTTGTCCCCCTCCATGCGCACCGTGAGCTCCAGTCGCCCCAGCTCGGGGGGATCCAGCCTGATGTGGGCCTGCTTTATCTGGTGATTGACCTGCATCTCCACCTTGTCACGCAGCACCTCCACCAGCTGCTGCCCCCATTGGGCAGGGTTATCCGCCAGTCTGGCGGGGGCCCATTGGTAGTCGGGCTGTCGGGCCGGCGTGCCGGTGACGAGGGTCGGCGTTTGCGTCCCTTTGACCTCGGCACCCTCCCCCCTGGCCGGTTCGGCGCCCAGGGCGGCGAGCAGGGCCGGGGGAAGTGTGAGCGCGGGGCGCGGACTCCCACTGTCGCCAGCCCGGGAGGCCCCTGGCGTCTGCACGCTGATCTGGCCGCCGTCTGCGGCAACAGGTGCGGCAACAGGCTGACCCAGCTTGAATCTGGCCTGCAGGGTCTCGAGGGTGAGGGGGGGTGACATGGACGGCGCGGCCGCGCGGCGCGAGAAGCCGGTGGCCACGGGGTCGCTCCCGCCCCTGGCGCCGTCTCGCGCGAGGAAGGCGGCCATGGCGGCGGCCAGCGCCTCCTCATCGGTCATGCCCTCCTGCTCCGATGCCTCCTCCTGCCCTGGCAAGGGCTGCGCCAGCGCCGCGAGATCGGCAGGGTCGAGGGGCTGTTCGAGGGGCTGATAGCCCTGTCCGGCGTCCGCGGGCTGGCGGCGATGGATGGCGCCCTGCTCGGCGACCGCGGCCAGGGCAGCAGGATCCAGGTTGCGGATCACGCCCATGATTGCGCCTCATCGTAGGCCTGCAGGCCTTCCCGTCCCTGGCTGAGCTGCTGCCAGCTCTGCTCGCGCGCCGCCAGCTCGGCCCGGCACTGCTCGAGGGCCTGGCGGTGCCACTCCCTCACCTGTTGACGGGCCGGGAGCAGGGTATGCCAGAGAGGGGCGTTGGCCGCCAGGGTGTTGCAAAACTGCGCCAACCTCTGGTCGGTCAGGCGCACCGCATCCCATTGACCCGCCTGGGCCTGCTGCTGCAACTGTCGACCCAGCCCCAGCAACTGGCGCTGGCGGGTCTCGTACTCGGCACTGGATATGGATGGCTTGCTGACGGGCATGGCAAGGGCCTCAAGAGTGGTACTGCATAGCCACTAGCAAGGAGTGGGCCATAAAATAATGATGAATTATCAATGTATTGGGTCATGGCCAGCGGGTATCTGGGAAGCGCAGCTTCCGCCCGCTTCACCCCTTGTTGACCGCCATGGCTTCCCAGCCATCCTTGAGCTCGAGCAGGATGCGGCGCACCTCGGCAAAGCCCGCCAGGTCATTGCTGACGCTGATCTCGAACAGGCGCTGACCGCAGTAGTCATAGAGACGGTGCAGATTGGCGGCCAGCTCCCCTCCCTTCTCCATGTCCAGAGCGCTGTCGAGGCCGCCGAGGATCTGCAGGCACTTGTTGATGGCCTGCCCCTTGCGCTCGTACTGCTTGACCTGGATATGGCCCTCGGCCCGCGCCATCTCGTCGAGCAGGCCATCCATCAGCATCAGCACCAGCTGATGGGGGTCGGCACTGGCGGCCTTGGCCTGCGTCGCGGCAAATTGGTAGGCATCATAGCCATCTTGGTGTTCAAACATGGAAGACTCGCTTATTCAGGGTAAAACGCGAACATCGACTCACAGGGAACCCATGGTCTGCATCATCTGATTCATGGTGGTGAATTGATTGAGGTAGCGCTTATACGCGGATTCCATGCGACGATCCAGCGCCTCCATCCGCTCGTCCAGCCGGCGCTGGTTGTTCTCCAGACCCGTCTTGCGCCCCTTGAGCACCCCGTCCCGCCTGGTATAGGGATCCATGGCGTTGCTCATCCGCTTGAGCAGGCCATCATCCCCCATCAGCGCCTTGCCAAGCAGCTCGGGATCCTTCTCCAGCGCCTTGTTGAAGTCGGTCTCGTTGAAGGAGAGCTTGCCTTCCTTGTCGGTCTTGATCCCCAGATTGTGCAGGGTCAGGCCATTGGGCAGATCCCGCACCTTGGCGGCCAGCAGGCTCTTGAGACCGCGCACCCCACTGTCAGAGGCCAGGGCGCCCGGTGACTTGGGATCGCTGGCGGTCATCTTGGCCAGCTCCCCCACCAGCTCGTTGTAGCTGTCGACAAACTGCTTGAGGGAGCCGGTCACGGCCTCGGTATCCTGCCCTATGGTGACCTGCATGGGAGGATCCCCGGCCGCCTGGACCTTGGTCAGCTCCAACGTGAGGCCATCGACCACATTCTCCAGCTTGTTGCTGGCCGAGGTGATGGTGAGCGGGCTGTCTCCCCCCATCCGCAACTTGGCATCCTGCGCCCTGGTGATGTCGGTGCGGGCCGCCAGGGCGGTGGCGAAGGCACTGGCCGGATCGCCGCTGTAGCTCAGGCTGATGGCGTTCTCTTCCCCTGTCTCCTTGCCGGTCAGCACCAGGTTGACCTTGCCATCGGTGCGCACCAGGGTCGCCTTGACCCCGGGGTTGTCCGTGGCGTTGTTGATGTGGGAGACCAGATCCTTGACGGTCGCCCCCGCCGGCAGGGCGGCCAGGTCCACGTTCAGGGTCTTGCCCTTCACCGCCAGGGAGAGGGTGCCGCTCGCCGGCAGGGGATCCGTGTCGCTGTCGACCTGCACCCCCAGCTGGTGGGCCTGGGCCAGCTGCTCGACGAAGAAGCTGTATTGCCCCGAGCTCGCCTTGCCGTTGCTGGTCACCGTCATGAAGCCCTCCTGGGACAGGGTGGCCTTCTGGGCTTGCAGGGTGGAGGCCTTGTTCAAGTCCTTGAGCATGGTCTGGAAGGTGGAGAGCTTGGTATTGAGCGTGCTCAGCGCCGTCTGCTGTGCCTTGACGCTCGCCATCTGGCGATTGAGCAGGGCATCCATGTTCTGACGCTCGGCGGCGATCAGCTGGGAGGCCATGGAGGAGGGATCTATCTGCATCTTGCTACACCCTTGAGACTAGGTTCATCCGGCATGTCGATGGGAAAACACAGGCGTCTGCTTTCCCATGGACAGGCAATAAGAACAGGCTGCCCAAGGGGGCAGCCTGCCATCACCATCAACGCAGCAGGGAGGTCACCATGCCGGTCATCTGGTTGGAGTTGGAGAGCACGGACATGCCAGCCTGCATCAGCATCTGGTTCTTGGTCATGTTGGTGGTCTCCTGGGCGAAGTCGGCATCCATGATGCGGCCGTTCGCCATGTCGGTGTTCTCTTTCATGTTGGAGAGGTTGTTCACCGTGTGCTCCAGACGGTTGATATTGGCACCGAAGGAGGAACGGGCGCTACCGATGTCTTTCAGGAAGGTATCCATCTCGGTGATGGCGGCATTAGCAGTTGCCTGGGTCGCGATACCGCCCCCCTTCACTGCTGTGCCGTCCAGACCGGAACCGCCGGTGGTACCGGTCACCTTCTTCAGGTCGGCGGAGATATCGACGCTCAGGGTCTCGGCAGCGGTGCCACCGATCTGGAACTTGACGGCGCCCTGCTCGAAGTTGCCAGCCCCTTTTTTCAGCAGAGACTGGCCACCGAAGGTGGTGTTGTCTGTGATATTGGTCAGCTCTTTGGCCAGCTCGCCGAACTCGGCGTTCAAGGCAGTGTAGTCCTCTGTACTGGTGGTGCCGTTGGCTGCCTGGGTGGCCAGATCCTTCATGCGCTGGACGATGTTGGTCATCTCATCCATGGCCCCTTCGGCGGTCTGCATCATGGAGACGGCATCCTGGGCGTTGCGCATGCCCACTTTCTGGCCGTTGGACTGGGCCTGCAGGCGGGTAGCCATCTGCAGACCGGCGGCGTCGTCGGCGGCGGAGTTGATGCGCAGACCGGTGCCCAGGCGCTGCATGGCGGTGCCCAGCATCTTGTTGGTGGTGTTGAGCTGGCTCTGAGTGGTCAGAGAAGCGAAGTTGGTATGAATGGACAAACCCATGATCTATTCCTCGAAGAAGGCTGCGACCGCAGCGGATAACCGTACGAAGAAGAGAAGCGACAGCTGCGCTGCAAGACTTGAATGAATTACTGAAAAAATGCGGGAAAAGCGGAACCGGGCGGGAGGGGGGAAGCGGAAAAAGGCACTCATCCAGGGGATGAGTGCCATGGCCATCAACGCAGCAGGGAGGTCACCATGCCGGTCATCTGGTTGGAGTTGGAGAGCACGGACATGCCAGCCTGCATCAGCATCTGGTTCTTGGTCATGTTGGTGGTCTCCTGGGCGAAGTCGGCATCCATGATGCGACCGTTCGCCATGTCGGTGTTCTCCTTCATGTTGGAGAGGTTGTTCACCGTGTGCTCCAGACGGTTGATATTGGCACCGAAGGAGGAACGGACAGAACCAATTTGATCAAGCAGGTTGGTTGTGGCAGTAATCGCGTCACTGGCTTTGGTTTGATCACCTATACCAGCGACAATATCAGCGTCCGCAATACCATTAGCTCCTGCAGTGCCGGTCAGATCCTTCATGGCGGCTTCCACATCCACCGTCAGCTTTTCAGTGCTGGATGCACCGATTTGGAAGGTAACGCCACCAGCAACCTCAAACGCACCGCCCTTCAGCAACTTCTGACCACCAAAGGTGGTGTTATCAACAATGTTGGTCAGCTCTTTGCTCAGTTCCTTAAACTCAGCGTCCAGGGCTTTGTAGTCTTCGGTGCTGGTGGTGCCGTTGGCGCCCTGGGTGGCCAGGTCCTTCATGCGCTGGACGATATTGGTCATCTCGTCCATGGCACCTTCGCCGGTCTGCATCATGGAGACGGCATCCTGGGCGTTGCGCATGCCCACTTTCTGGCCGTTGGACTGGGCCTGCAGGCGGGTAGCCATCTGCAGACCGGCGGCGTCGTCGGCGGCGGAGTTGATGCGCAGACCGGTACCCAGACGCTGCATGGCGGTGCCCAGCATCTTGTTGGTGGTGTTCAGCTGGCTCTGAGTGGTCAGAGAGGCGAAGTTGGTATGAATGGACAGACCCATGGTCGTTTCCTCGAGTGAGATGCTGCCGGGCAGCTGATTGGTTGACTCCACTCAAGAGCGACCGCCCAGCGGGGAAAATGAAATGGCGATCGCTCTTTTTTAAAATTTTCCGTCGCCCCTGTCGCCGCCCCTCGTCACTTCGGGCACCCTTCTTGCAGTGC
This sequence comes from Aeromonas bivalvium, assembly GCF_000819765.1. Classification (GTDB taxonomy): domain Bacteria; phylum Pseudomonadota; class Gammaproteobacteria; order Enterobacterales; family Aeromonadaceae; genus Aeromonas; species Aeromonas bivalvium. Next base: position 66,308 of record NZ_CDBT01000063.1, on the reverse strand, counting down.
CGGGACCACGGAGATCGACGCGGGCAGCCACCCGCTCGACCATGAGGTCCACGCTGCCCAAGGAGAAAAGATGGCCCACACCCTGCTGACCCCCAGGTATTACCAGCAATTTCAATGTATCGGCGATCGATGCGAGGACAACTGCTGCCATGGCTGGACCATTTCCATCGACAAGCAGACCTATCGCCACTACGTCAGCCACCCTGACCAACTCATCCAGAGCACGGCCAAACAGCATATCCAGAAGGTGAAAAAATCCGATGGTCACTGGGGCACCATCCGCATGAACGAGGCGGGGGCCTGCCCCTTTCTCGACGGTGTCGGGCTGTGCAATGTCCACAAGCAGGCGGGCCCCGAGGCCCTCAGCCAGACCTGCAAGAGCTACCCCAGGCTGCAAAGCCAGTTTGGCGAGCAACACAGGCGCAGCCTGGTGCTCTCCTGCCCGGAGGTGAGCCGCCGGGTGCTGCTCGACCCCCAGGCCATGGCGATGGAGGCGGTCCCCTTCACCGGCAAGGGCAAGCCCGGGGGCATTCCCCCTGCCCTGGCCTCACTGCACATGTTGAGCATCGATGTGTTGCTGGCGGACGCCATGACGGTGGAGGAGCGGCTCTGGCTCATCGGCATGCTGATCCACAGGGATGAGAGCAAGGTATCGAACCAGACCTTCCTCGCGCAGATGGTGCCCATGATAGAGCAGGGCCAGCTCGCCACGGCGTTCGCCCAGCTCCCCTTCATCGGCAAGATCCAGTGGTGGGCGCTGCGCACCCTCACCCATCTGCTGATGCTCAACAACCAGAACCAGCAGCGGCGCGGGCGCGCGACCATGACCCGCTGCCTGGAGACCATCAACCGGGTGCTGGAAGGAGAATTCGATGAGGCAAAGCTCGCCAGCCTGCACCAGTGCTGGCACGAGCGGGTCGCCCCCTTCCTGGCAGAGCGCCCCCATATCCAGCAGAATCACCTGCTCTATTACGTCTATCACAACCAGTTCCCCGCCAAGGAGCAGAGCCCGCAGCTGGCCTATCGCCTGCTGATCGCGGACTACTTCCTGCTGCGCAGCTATCTGTGCCTGCTGGCAATGGGGGATGCGCCCCTGACCGAGGGGGATGTGACGGATCTCTTCTACAGCTATCACACGGTTCGCCAGCACAACGCCAGCTTCCTGAGCACCCTGGAGCAGGGGTTGGAGGCATCGGGTCTCGCCAGCGATCTCACCCTCTACGCCTTGCTCAAGACGGGCTGACCCGGGGGCCGAAAACGACAACACCCCGGGTCACGGGGTGTTGTGGGATCAGCGGACGCACGAGGGATCAGGCCAGCAGGGCCACCACGTTCTGGCGGGAGACATTGGCCTGGGCCAGCAGGCCCGCCATGGTGCCGGCGAATCCCCCCTCCTTGAGCTGGGCATTGAGTCGGCCCTGCAGCTGCTCGAGTTCCTCCAGCTTGAGGCTCTGGCTGCGGGATTTGACCCGATCGAGCTGCTGCACCATCTTCTGGCGAAATTGCTTGAGCTCGCGCACCGACTGCTCTATCTCGCCGAGCAGCTTGTGCAGGCGACGCTGCTCCTGGCGGATCTCGCCGCGACCAAGCCCCTCCCCCAGCAGACCGAGCTGGCCTGGCTGCTGCTTGAACCGCACCGGCACAGGGTTGCCCGCCGGGATGCGGATCCCCTCGCCGCTGATGAGCACGGGTTCGTCCAGCTTGCGTTTGTGCGCCTGTGGCAGACTCAGCTCCAGCTTGCCCTGCTCGTTCAGCCTGGCCTGGATCTGCTCCCTGGCCAGGGCGGTGTCGAGCCGGCTGATCACTTCCTGGCCCTGGGCACCGGCCGGAATCATGACTTCCACCGCGCTGTTGCTGACGGGAAAGGCCAGTACCAGTCGTTCGGCCGTGGGCTTGGCGGTCAGCAGTTCCAGATGCTCGGCCCCATAGCGCACCCGGCTGTCGTCCTTGCCAAGCAGCCTGGGTTTGAGTTCGTCGGTGAGAGGGGCGTTCGCCCCGGTCAGACGCTCCTCGAGGGCGCGCAGGCGCTGCACTATCTCACCGCCGGCGCTGGTGGTCTGGGAGAGCTGGCGCTCCAGCCGCTTGAGCTCGCCCCACACCTGGCTGAGGGCCTGCTCGCCCCCCTGGGCATGGGCGATGCGCTGCTGGGCCGTTCCGATCAACGCCCAGCGCTCCAGGCGCGCCACATTGGGCTGACGCTCCATGGCCCCCTGCTGGCGCGCCTTGCCCTTGCCCTGGACCGATGACTGTCCGCGCAACTTGAGCTGGGCAGGGGCCTCGGCCACTGCGCCCGGTCGGGTCTGCTGGATCTGCATCTTGGGTCCTTACTGGTGTCAGGGAATGTAGTTGAACAGGCTGAGGCCATTGACCTTGGCAAAGGCCTGCTGCTGCACCTGCAGCGCCATCAGCACATGGGCCTGCTTGGTCACCGCCTCGGCATAGTCGAGGGACTCTATCTGATTGCTCACTTCCTTGCTATAGAGGGTCTTCTCGGCATGGCCTTCGTCTATCTGGTCGAGCAGGTTGATGCGGGCCCCTATGCCGCTCACCATCTGGCTGATCTCGTCTTGCAGGTGCTGACTGCGATCCAGCATGGCCCCCGCCTCGGCGTTGACATCGCCGGTCGAGGTCTCCAGCAGGGTCACCAGATCGTCCAGCTGCTTGAAGAAGTCGCCGCCCTGGATGAAGAGGCTGTCGGCGGTGTGATTGATGCCCACCGTCACCCCCTTGGCCACCACCACCTCCCGCACCAGGGCGTCCCCCTGATACTGGTAGTTGCCGCCGGCATCCTTGACGATGGCGGTCTTGTCGACCTGGCTGCCGGCGAACAGGCTGGAGCCGCTCTCGTTGCGGCCATTGGCCAGATCCAGCAGACCATCCTTGATCACCGCCAGCTCGCTGGCCACCGCGGCCCTGTCATCGGGGGACATGCTGCCGTTGGCCGCCAGCTGGGTCAGATCCCGCAACCGCATCAGCATGTTGGTCATGGTATCGAGCTGCTGCTCCCCCTGGGAGAGCTGGCTCTTGGCATTGAAGATGTTCTTCTGATACTGGGCCATGGCCGTCTGCTCCTTGTGCAGCCCCTGCAGGCGCACGCTGCCGATGGCATCGTCCGAGGGTTGCAGGATCCGCTTGTTGCTCGCTATCTGGCGGTCGAGCCGGGCATAGTCACCGAAGCCCTGTTGCAGGTTGCCGAGCATGCTGAGCTGGATCTGGTTGGTACTGACGCGCATGGAGAATTCCTCAGAACATGTTCAGGAAAAAGGTGAAGAGCGGGTATTTGCTGATGCTGACATTCATGGACTTAGCCTCAGAACATGTTCAGGAGAGAAGTGAAGAGTTGGTACTGGCAGGTGCTGACAATCATGGAGCTAGCCTCAGAACATGTTCAGGAGAGAAGTGAAGAGTTGATCCGAGGTACTGATCACCTTGGCATTGGCCTGGTAGGCCTTGGTATAGGCCATCACCTTGACCCCCTCTTCGTCCGTGTTGACGCCGCTGACACTGCTCAGCTTGAGGGAGAGCTGCTGCTCCAGATTCGCATTGGCATCCAGCTCGGCCTTGGCCTGGCCACTCTGTACCGCCATCTTGCCGAGCAGGCTGCCGTAGGCGTCATACTGGCCATCCTTGATGGTGAGCAGCGCCTGCAGGTTGCGGTTGTCCCCCTGACCGCCCCCCGCCTGGGCGAAGGCGAGATCCTCTCCCTTGAACCCGGCGGCCAGCTTGAGGGTACCGGCGGGATCCAGGGGGTCGTAGACGAACAGCGCCTTGCCCGCACCGCCATTGAGGTCGATGCCGTTCATCTGCTTGGCGTTGAACTCATCGGCCAGCTTGCTGGCGATCTGGCCCAGTTCGTCCCGGGTCGGGCGCAGTACCTCGACCCGATAGGCCAGGATCCCGGCCAGGGTGCCACCACCGAGCTGGGGAACCTCGAACGTCTGGGGCCCGAAATGGAGGGAGAGGGTGTCCCCCTTGATGGAGAGGGTGCTGCTGCTCGCTCCCAGCACCAGGGGTTGGCCCTGGGGCAGACTGAGGGCCACCGAGCCATCGCTCTGGCGATTGACCCTGACCTCCATCAGGGTGGAGAGCTCGCGGATCACCTGATCCCGGCTATCTTCCAGCACGGAGGTGTTGACCCCCTTGGAGGCCTGATCGCCGATCTGCTTGTTGAGCTCGGCCACCTGGCTCAGGTAGCTGTTGACCTGGCTGACGCTGCCGTTGAGCTGATCGTCTATCTGCTTCTCCTGGGTGAGCAGGCTCTCGCTCAGCTGGTTGAAGCGGTTGGCCAGCGCCCCCGCCGAGCTGACGATCTGGCTGCGCTGGGCCGGGGTTTCCGGGCTGTCCAGGGCGGCGCTGAGGGAGGAGAAGAAGCTGTCGAGCCCCTTGGCGATGTTCATGGACTCGCTGCCGAGCAGCTGCTCCGTGGTGTTGATGTACTGATGGAAGGCGTAAGAGGAGCCGAGGGTGGAACCGGCCCGCCAGTGCTGGGCCACCAGGTAGTCATCGGTGATCCGGCGCACCCCGACCACTTCCACCCCCATGCCGTTGTCCAGCCGGCCGAAACCGGACAGGCTGCCCATCATGGCCTCCTGGCGCGAATAGCCGGTGGTGTTGGCGTTGGCGATGTTCTGGGCGCTGACATTCAACGCTATCTGGGCGGCGTTGAGACCACTGAAGCCGATATTGAGCAGTGACATCTGTCAGCTTTCCTTATGTTGGCGGTTGGGGGACGAGGAGGCTGGCATCGCCTCAGCCCGGTTTCTTCATCCGGGTCAGGGGCTGCTGGAAGGCGGCCAGTCCCTGCTCCTGTGAAGCGACCAGGGTGTCGGGATTCTTTAATGCGGGATCCAGTTGCCTGACCATCTGCTCCTTGAGCCCCAGGCCGCCGCGCTGCACCAGGCTCATGGCGAGCTGGCTGTCATACATGTCGCGGTAGAGCCCCTCCCCCTTGATCAGCTTGTCATCCTCATCCTGCAAGGCATCGGTGGCGGCCCGCATGTGCTTGAGCACTGTCTGCAGGAAACCCACCTCGAACTGGCCGGCGGCGGCGTCGAGGGCGGCCCGCTGGTCCGGGTTGCTCTTGATCTGCTGCAACTCGTTGAGATCCTGATAAAAACCAGGTTCGGACGTGATTTTAGTCATGATAAATCCTCAGATGACCACCAGTTCGCCTTCGAGGGCACCCGCCTCATCGAGGGCCTGCAGTATGGCCATGACGTCATCCGGGGTCGCCCCCAGGGAGTTGACCGCCTTGACGATCACCTCGAGGGAGGTGCCTTCCGGCCAGACAAACATGTTGTTGCGCTCCCGATCGACCTGGATCTGGGAGTTGGGGGTGGTGGTGGTCTGGCCGTTGGAGAAGGCATTGGGCTGGCTCACCGTCTGGCTCTCCCCTATGGTGACCGTCAGGCTGCCATGGCTGACCGCCGCCTTGCGCACCTTGACCCCCTGCCCCATCACCACGGTGCCGGTGCGGCTGTTGAAGACCACCCTGGGCCGCTCCTTGCCCAGATCGATCTGGATGTCCTCAAGCAGCGCCATGAAGGAGATGCGCTGGCTCTCGTCCTTGGGGGCGGCAAGCTGGATGCGTCCGGCACTCACCGCCTTGGCCACGGGGCCGAGCTGGCGGTTGATCTCCCGTTCCACGTTGCGCGCGGTACGAAAGTTCGGCTGATGCAGGTTGAGGGTCACCTCGGGCTTGCTGGCGAAGTTGTTCACCGCTTCCCGCTCTATGATGGCGCCGTTGGGAATGATGCCCGCGGTCGGCACATTGATGGTGACGGACGAGCCGGACTGCCCCTCCGCCTTGACCCCGGCCACTACCAGGTTGCCCTGGGCGACCGCGTAGACCTCGCCATCGATGCCGCGCAGGGGGGTGAGCAGCAATGAGCCGCCCCGCAGGCTCTTGGCATCGCCGATGGAGGTGACGGTCACGTCCACCAGCTGCCCCTTGCCCGCCAGGGCGGGCAGGGTCGCCTGCACCGAGACCGCGGCCACGTTCTTGAGCTTGGGGTCTATGTCGTCGGGCAGTTGCACCCCGAACTGCTTGAGCATGTTCGCCATGGACTGGCCGGTAAACTTGACCTGGCTGCGATCCCCCGTGCCCGAGAGACCCACCACCAGGCCATAGCCCACCAGCTGGTTGGTGCGCAGCCCCTGCACGTCCACTATGTCGAGCAGGGCGCGCTTGCTGGGGGCCGCCGTGGCCAGCAGGGGCAACACGAGACAGCAGAGGGTCAGAAGCAACTTGTTCATAGGGGTCCTCAAAATGGCGCGAAGGCGGAGCTGAAGAAGCGGCTCAGCCAGCCCATCTGATTGCTGTCGGCCAGGGCGCCACGCCCGGCATAGGTGATGCGGGCATCGGCGATGCGCTGGGAAGAGATGCGGTTGCTCTGATCGATATCCTCGACCCGCACCATGCCGCCGAGGCGCACATACTCATCCCCCTGGTTGAGGCGGATCCACTTCTCGCCGCGAATGCCGAGCACGCCGTTGGGCATCACCTCGGCCACGGTGACCGTGATGGCGCCGGACAGGGTGTTCTGCTGGCTGGAGGTGGCGCCGCCATCGAAGTCGCGATCCGCACTCAGGGTCGCGCCCCAGTCGGGCCGGGAGACACCGCCGATGGAGGGGGCCGGCACATTGAGGCTGCTGCTCTTGCTGGTGCTGGTGTTGGCCTTCTTGCTGGACTGGGTACGCTCCTCCAGCATGACGGTCAGTATGTCGCCGACCCGGTAGGCCCGCCTGTCCTGGAACAGGGTGAACATATAGTTGTCGCGATAGAGGCTGCCATCCTCGCCGCTGGCCACCGCGGGCAGGTTGGGACGCGACGGCGCCCACTGCTCTTCACCCGGCTCGGGGGCGCGCAGCTCATAGGTGGCGCAGCCACCGAGCAGCAGCACCAGCCAGAGACTCTGCCTTAACACGCTCATCATCACAGGGCCTGGGTCACGAACTTCAGCATCTGGTCCGCCGCCGAGACCACCTTGGCGTTCATCTCGTAGGCGCGCTGGGTGGTGATCATGTCCACCATCTCCTCCACCACGTTGACGTTGGAACTCTCCAGGGTGTACTGCTTGATGGCCCCCATGGCATCTTCACCCGGTACCCCTTCGATCGCCTCGCCGGAGGCCCCGGTGGCCCGGTACAGGTTGCCCCCCAGAGCCTCCAGTCCGGCCGGGTTGGCGAAGTTGGTCAGGGTGATACGGCCAAGCTCCACGTTCTCCTGCTGACCCGGCAGGGTGGCGCTCACTGTGCCGTCCGTGCCGACGGAAATCTTGGTGGCGTTGTCCGGGATCTGGATCTGGGGCAGCATGGGCAGGCCATCCGCGTTGACCAGCAGCCCTTCGGCGCTGCGATGCCACTGGCCATTGCGGCTGTAGGCGGTCTCGCCATCCGGGCGCTCTACCCCGAAGAAACCGGCCCCGACCACCGCCATGTCCAGCTCCTGATTGGTGTTCTGGAACTGGCCCGAGGTGAACACCTTCTGGGTGCCGACCACCCGCACGCCATTGCCCATCTGGATGCCGATCGGCGCCAGATTCTGCTGATCCTGCTGGGCACCCGGCTGGCGTTGAACCTGATAGAACAGATCCTCGAAGGCCACCCGATCCCGCTTGAAACCGACCGTGTTGACGTTGGCCAGGTTGTTGGAAATGCTGGCCATCTTGGCATCCTGTGCCGACAGCCCCGTCTTGCTGACCCATAATGCTGCGTGCATCGTCTCTCTCCACTGCGTTCATGAGGAGCCGGTCCCTGACCGGATCCGAAATGGCTGGTCCCGGGGTCAGCCCTGCCCCGAGATGAGGCGGGCGCCCTGGCGGGCCTGGTCGTCCGCCGTCTTCATCAGCTTGACCTGCAACTCGAAGTTACGGGTCAGCGCCATGCTGCCGATCAGTTCGTCGACCGCGTTGACGTTGGCCCCCTCCAGGAAGCCGGAGGCCATCACCACGTTCTCGCTCGCCTCGGCCTCCCCTCCCTGGCGCAGGCGAAACAGGCCGTCCGTGCCCTTGACCAGTTCGTTGGCCGCCGGGTTGACCAGCTTGAGCCGTCCCACGTCGAGGCGGGCGCCGCCACCCGGCGGCGTGATGCTCAGGGAGCCGTCGTTGCCGAAGCTGAGATCCCGGTAGGCCGGCACCACCAGCTCGCCGCCATCCCCGAGCACGGGTCGACCATTGAGGCTGAGCAGGCCATCGGCGTCCACCTCCAGATTGCCGGCCCGGGTATAGGCTTCGGTCCCGTCCGCCGTCTGTACCGTCAGAAAGCCTTCCCCGCGCACGGCCACGTCCAGCTTGCGCCCGGTCTGCATCAGGGCGCCGGCCCGAAAGTCGGTGCCCGCCTGCTCTTCCCGCGCCATGACGCGGCTCTGGTAGCCATCCCCGCTCAGGGCGTAGGCCGAGACCCGCTCGAAGTCGGCCCGAAAGCCGGCCGTGTTGAGGTTGGCCAGGTTGTTGGCCCGGATCTGCTGGGCCAGCAACGAGTGCTGGGCGCCGGACATGGCGGTGTAGATTAGCTTTTCCACGGGTTAGCCTCAGAAGGAGTTGAAGAGCACCTGGGTCATCTTGTCCGCCGAGCTGATGCTCTTGGCGTTCGCCTGATAGTTGCGCTGTGAGGTCATCAGGTTGACCAGCTCGCCGGTCAAGTCCACGTTGGAGCCCTCATAGGCTCCCGAGGTGAGCGAGCCCAGGGTGCCGCTGCCCGGCGCCCCGATCACCGGCTGGCCGGAGGAGAAGGATTGCTGCCAGCTGGTGTTGTTGGTCTGCAGCAAACCGTTGGGGTTGGCGAAGCTTGCCATCACCACCTGGCCCTGCAACAGGCTCTGGCCATTGGTGAAGGTGGCGTAGACGCCCCCGTCGGCATCGATGCGCACCCCGGTCAGATCCCCCGAGGTGTAGCCATCGGACTGGTTGCGGCTGACGTTGAAGTCGGAGGCATACTGGCTGAACTTGGTCAGCCCTATCTCCAGGCTGATGGGGTCGGCACCGGCCGGGGTGAGCGCCAGGGTCGCCTTGTCGGCGCCGCTGCCCACCGCATCGAAGGAGCCGTCGGTGTTGAACTTGAGGCTGGTGCTGGCGCCGTTGACGGCCCCATCCACGGTGTAGTGCACCTGCCAGTCGTTGCTGCCCACCTTGACGAAATACTGGGTGACCGTGTGCTCCGTGCCCAGGGAGTCAAACACCTTGCTGGACTGGGAGAAGTTGTAGCTCTCCGCCTTGGCCGGATCGAACGGATTGAGGGCCGTGTCTATGTTGCTGGCATCCGCCTTGAGGTTGCCGACAAACGACAGGGAGGTGGACGCCTTGGCGGGCAGGCTGCCGGTGCCGACCTGCAGATCCCCGACCACGCCGGTCTGCAGCTGGCCCGCGCCATTGACGGTATAGCCTTGCAGCCTATCGCCGTTCGAGGTGGTGAGGTAGTTGTTGGCATCGCGCTGGAACATGCCGGCCCGGGTGTAGGAGGTCTGGCCGTTGCCATCCTTGAGCTGGAAGAAGCCGTTGCCGGAGATGGCCAGATCCAGGCCGCGACCGGTGCGCATCACGTCGCCGTTGCGATCGAAGTTCTGGGAGACGTTGTTCATCTCCACGCCGCCCGCCTGGCCGCCGCCATAGATGGCGGCAAACTCGGCCCGGCTCGACTTGAAGCCCGCCGTGCTGACGTTGGCCACGTTGTTGCTGATGACGCTCAATTCCTGGTTCACGGCGCGCAGGCCGCTCAGTCCGATACTAAAAGACACAGTGTCGCTCCTATGGGCTTATGCCGATTTGCCAAACTGGATGGCACTGAACAGGGGGACTTCCCCGACGCCCGCCACCTCTAACATGATTTCGCCGGTACCGGGCAATGTGACCCTGTCCACCGTGCTCGAGACATAGTGCTTGCTCTGCACCGTCGCCCCGTCCAGGGAGGCCTTCACCTCGAAGCTGTACTCCCCCGCCGGCAGCACGGGCAGGTCGTAATCCATGGCCCCCGCCTTGGTCTCGCCCCAGGAACGGGTCTGGACCAGGGTGCCGTGCTGGTCGAACACCTTGAGTTCGACCCGATCGGCGGCGCCCGCCAGCTCGATCTGGCCTCGCACCGCCTTCTCTTCCCCCTGCTTGAGGGTGGCGGCCGGTACCATGACGTCGCGGCCGATCAGATCCGTGCTCTGCAAGACCTGCTGGGTATCCATCATGGCGATGGACTTCTGTTGCAGCACCTTCAGCTGCTCCACCCCTTCCACCATGCTGAACTGGGCCAGCTGGGTGACATATTGGGAGCCGTCGAGGGGGTTGGTGGGGTCCTGGTTCTGCAGCTGGGCCACCATCATCTGCAGGAATTCGTTGCGCAGCTGCATGCCGCCGCTGGCCGTGCCGTTGCTGGCGATGCCGTTGTCGGCGGTCTGGCTGGCGCCGCGGGCCGTGTCCAGGCTATTGACCTGAGGCAGGCTCATGGTCAGGCCTGCCCGAGGCGCAGCAGACCCTGCTGCATGCTGGAGATGCGATTGATCACCTCGACCGAGGTTTCAAATCCCCGGGAGGCGCTCATCATGTCCGCCATCTCCTCCACCGCATTGACGTTGGAGTAGTAGACGAAGCCATCGTCATCGGCCAGGGGGTTGGTGGGCTCGAGCCGCTTCTCGACCTGGCGGTCCGACTGGACTATCCCGGCGATCTGCACCTGGGCTGCTCCCAGACCATCGGCTTCCTGTACCCGCTGGTAGAGGGTGGAGAAGACCGGCTTGATGGCGCGAAACGCCTCCTCTTCCCGCCCCGCAACACTGTCGACGTTGGCCAGGTTGGAGGCGACGGTATCCAGGCGAACCGTTTGTGCCCGCATCGCGCTGCCGGCGATGTCATAGATGCGATTGAATGACATGATTAGCGGCCCTCGATCGCCTTGGCGATCCCGGTGATTTTCATATTGAGGAAGGTCAGGCTGGTCTGAAAGTCGGTGGCGTTGTTGGCGAACTTGCTCTGCTCGACGCTGAGTTCGGCCGTGTTGCCATCCATGGAGACCTGATAGGGAATGCGGTAGAGGGGCTGCTGCATCGCTTGCTGCAGATTGCCGGTGGCGATGGCGCTGCCCTCTTCTTTGGCCGCCACCTGTTGTGCAACCCGCCCCAGGATGCTCTTATAGTCCACGTCCCTGGCCAGATAGCCCGGGGTATCCACATTTGCCAGGTTGCCGGCGAGGATACGCGCCCGATCCGCCCGCACATCCAGGGCATAAGGATGTACCCCCAGCGCACTGTCAAATGAGATACTCATGCTTCATCCTCTCGTCAGCGAAATAGTCAGACCCGTGCAGGCCATATCAAGACTCATGCCAATCGTGAAAAAGCACCGCAATCGCCCCCTGACGCCGCGCCGGCTCGCCCCGGCGTCATGGCGAGGGGAAGCTGGGTTTCCCGGCAGGAAGTGGGGTGTCATGCTGATGCTGCTGCCGCTGTCACTGCCCGGGCAGGCTCAGACTCCGCCCCGCCTGGATGTCGAGGCCCTGGCCCTGCGCCTGCAGCAAGATGCCGCCCGCCTGCTCGATGACTATCTGGCATTGCAGGGCTGGCAGGCCAGCCGGGTCGAGCGCGAGGTCTGGCTCGCCCCGGCGGCGAGCCACCTGCCCCCCTGCCTGCAGGCGCCCGACCTGCAGGCAGGGGGTCTCTACCGCCAGCCCTGGGGGCGGCGCCCCTATCTGGTCAGCTGCGCCGAGCCCCAGTGGCAACTGAGGGCCAGGGTCGATGTACGTGTCTTCATGCCGCTCTGGGTCACGGCCAAAGAGATAGGCAAGGGCCAGCCCATCCGGGCCCATGACCTGGTGGCAAAGGAGCTGGAGGTGAGCCGTATCCAGCGCGGCTTCACCCCGGCCAGCGTCTCGCTGACCCAGCAGAAGAGCAGCCGCAGGCTGCGCACGGGGCAGCTCATCGGCGAGCTGGATCTGCAGAAGCAATGGGCGGTGCGTCAGGGGGAAGGGGTGCTGATCCGGGCCGGTCAGGGGGCGTTTGCCGCCACGACCCGGGGCGAGGCCCTGGAAGATGGCGCCATCGGCGATGGCATCAGGGTGAAAAACAGCAGCTCGGGCAGGGTGATCCAGGCCTGGGTGCTGAACAGGGGGGAGGTCGAGACGCGATTTTGAACCCGATGACGCCGCCGATTCAAGTTTTGGCAAGCGGCGGTCGCTTTATGTCAGCAGACCATCAGGAATTGTACCCATGAAGATCACCCGTACCGACCCCGTCCAGATCCAGAGCCCGCTGCCGCGCAAACAGGAGCCGGTTCAGACCGCTCCCCAGAGCCGCCAGGGGAGCGAGAGCCAGATCAGCGCCACCGCCCAGACCATGGCCCACGCCAAGGTCGAACTGGCCAGCACCCCGGATGTCGACATGGCCAAGGTGGAGCAGATCCGCCAGGCCATCGGAGAGGGACGGCTTACCCTCGATCTGGCGGCACTGAGCCAGGCCATCCTGGATCTGCACCGTCGATGAACCAGGAGACCAGACCCCTGGATGCCAGACAGAGGGTCAAGCAGCTGCTGCTCGGGATCCAGCGCGATCTCGGCCGCTACGGCGATCTGCTGGCCATGCTGCAACGCCAGCACCTGCTGCTGGCGACCCACGAGGTGGATGAGCTGACCCAGCACAACCTGCAGCAGACCGAATTGATGAAACAGATACAGCAGCAGGCCCAGCAGCGCTGTCAGCATCTGGGAGCCCTGGGACTGGCGCCGGATGAACAGGGCATGGCGAAGCTGATAGCCCGCCTGCCCGAGCCCCTGCGCCAGACCATGACGGGCCAGTGGCAGCAACTGGAGGCCAGCCTGCGTCAGTGCCAGCAGCAAAACGATCGCAACGGTCGCCTGCTGGCGGGGCAGATCGAGACGCTGCACACCCTGCTCGGCCAGACCCAGGAGTACGGCCAGGAGCCCTGAGCCGCCCCTCAGCGGTCGCGGTGGCGCTGGCTGCTGAGCTCATCGAGCTGACGCTGCTCCTGCTCCTCCCTCTGCTGCCTGTCTGCCAGCTCTCGCCGCGCCAGGACCCCCTCCAGCCCCTTCACCCGACCGAACTGCCGACGCAATTGCTGCTCGTGGCGCTCCAGATCGATCCGGGCCAGGGTCGACTGCTGCACCTGATGGGAGAGCAGGCGGCGCAACTGACCATCCATCTGCTGGCGATTTTGCAGCAGCAAGGGGTGAAAGCTCCCGCCCCCCTTGCCCAGGTTGCCTATCACCTCCTGCAGCTGCAAGGCCCGCTGCTCCTCGCGCCGGGCCAGCTCCCGCAGACGCTGGCGCTCCTTGCCCATCTCCTCCAGCGCCCCTTGCTGCAAACCCAGATAGCGAGTGAGCATGGCTTCTCCTTATCCCTGACGACCCAGGGCCTGACGCAGGCCGGCGGGGGCATCGGCCAATGGGGTGACCTCATGAATGCCCTGCTGCAACAGGGCCGCGATGGCCGGGTAGCGCTGCACCGCCTCATCCATCTGGGGATCGGCGCCCGCCTGGTATCCACCGAGGGGCAGCAGCTCGCGCACCTGCTGGTAGCGTCCCCACAGCTGGCGCAGGGTCACCGCCAGGGATTGCCACTCGGCGGGCACCACCTGAGGCATGACCCGGCTGACCGAGGCGCCGATGTCGATGGCCGGATAGTGCCCCTCCTCCGCCAGACGACGGGTCAGCACTATGTGACCATCCAGGATGGCCCGCGCCGCATCCACCACGGGATCCTGCTGATCGTCCCCTTCCGCCAGCACCGTATAGAAGGCGCTCAGGCTGCCGTTCGGCGCCATGCCGTTGCCCGCCCGTTCCACCAGCTGGGTCAGCATGCTGAACACGGATGGCGGATAGCCACGGGTGGCGGGCGGCTCGCCGATGGCCAGCGCAATCTCCCGCTGGGCCTGGGCATAACGGGTCAGGGAGTCCATCAGCAGCAGCACATCCTGCCCCTGCTCGCGAAAGTACTCGGCGATGCGATGGCAGAGCTGGGCCGCCCGCAGCCGCATCAGGGGGGATTGATCCGCCGGGGCGGCGATGACCACGGCCCGGGCCAGCCCTTCGCTGCCCAGGCTGTGTTCGATGAATTCGCGTACCTCGCGGCCCCGCTCGCCGATGAGGCCCACCACCACTATCTGCGCCGTGGTGTTGCGGGTCATCATGCCAAGCAGCATGCTCTTGCCCACACCGGAGCCGGCGAACAGGCCGAGCCGCTGCCCCTTGCCGACGGTGAGCAGACCATTGATGGCCCGCACCCCGACATCGAGGGGCTCGCGCACCGGGGTACGCAGCAGGGGGTTGGGCGGCGAGCTCATCAGGCTGACCCGCTCCCCCGCCTCGGCCAGGGGACGGCCATCCAGGGGTTGCAGCAGGCCGTCGAGCACCCGCCCCAGCAGGTGATCTCCCACCCGTATGGTTTCTTCCCCCGGGATGGGCAGCACCCTGGCCCCGGCGTAGAGGCCGCTCATGGGTTGGAGCGGCATCAGATAGGAGACGTCGCGGTTGAAGCCAACCACCTCGGCCAGCAGGGTGGCGCCGCCGGCGCAGTCGACCCGACAGCGCTGTCCCATCACCAGCTGGCAGCCCACCACCTCCAGGGTGAGCCCGGTCACCCGCACCAGCCGGCCGTAGTGGCGAAAGCCCGGGGCCGGCTCGAAGTCATCCAGGGCCGAGCTGAGGGCCTGTTGCAGCCGGCTATCCATTCAGGCTGGCATCCAGGGCGCTGTTGATCTTGTCCAGGCAGGCATCGAGCCGCTCCGCCGTGTTGACCTCGATCACCGCGGCCCGGGTCTCCAGCCTGGCATCGCCGATGGCCAGGGCCCCATCCTGTTGCAGCGGCCAGCCGGCGCACTGGGTGACCCCCAGCTCGGCCAGGCGGCGCCTGTCCCCCTCGCTGAGGTAGATGGTCAGCTCTTCGGGCTGAGTGGGCAGGGTGGCCAGCGCCTGTTCCACCTGACTCAGCACCTGCTGGGGATTGAGGGTGAACTCGGCCTGGATGACCCGGCGCGCCACCTGCTCCACCAGCTGGGCCAGCACCTGCTTCTGTTGCAGCATGCGGGCCCGGCACAGGCTCTCCCACTGTTGCTGCAAGCGGGTGAAGGGCTGCATGGCCTCGTCGAACGAGGCGCGTCCCTCCGCTAGGCCCTGGGCCAGCCCCCTGGCCTGTCCCTGGGCCAGGCCGCGGCTCTCCCCTTCGATCAGGCCGCTGGTGAGCCCCTGCTGGTAACCCTCCTGATAGCCCTGATCCTGGCCCTGCTCCAACCCTTGCTGGTAGCCTGACTCGAACCTTTCCTGCTCGCTCGGCGCCCCCTCCCCGCTCTGTCCCAGCTGGGGAAAGCGGTAGCGGCGGGTCGCCCCCGGAGCCAGCTTGCGCATCTTGTTAGGCATGCTCGTCTCTCATCAGTTGACCGTAGGCTCTTCGAACAGCTGGAACTCCAGCTCGCCCTGTTCCACCAGCTCGCGCACCAGCTGCATCACCTCGTCGCGGGCCTGTTCCACCTTGCGCAGGGAGACGCTGCCCTGATCCTGGATCTGGGCCTCGAGGGCCTGGGCCATCCGCTTGGGCATGGCACCGAGCACCACCTTGCGAAAGCCGGCCTCGGTGTTCTTGAGCGCCAGCGCCAGCAGATCGGCGGGCAGTTCCTGCACCAGCCGCTGCAGGGTGTCGTCGCTCTGGCGACGCAGGGCCATGAAGTCGAACATGTTCTTCTCTATCTCGAGGGCCATGTCGCCATCGCGCTCCCGCAGCAGGGCGAGCATCTGCTCCTTGTTGCCCTGATAACGGTTGAGGATGTCGGCGACCTGGCGCACCCCGTTGACCTTGGCGCCGGACTGATCCGCCACATAGGCCAGGCAGCGATCCAGGGTGAGACGCAGTTCCGCCAGCACGTGTTCGCTCACCGAGTTGAGCCCGGCCACCCGCACCAGCAGGTCGTCGTGGAGCGAGCCCGGCAGGGCATCGAGCACGGCCGAGGCGGTCTGGGGCGGCAGGAAGGCCAGCAGCACCGCCTGCATCTGCGGGTGTTCGTTGCGAAAGAAGCGGGCGAGCACCTCGGCGGGGACCCATTGCAGCCGCTGGATATCCTGGCTCATCACGTCCCCGTACAGGCTGTCGAGCAGGCTGCGGGAGAGGCGCTGGCCCAGGGCCAGATCCAGGGTCTGCTCCAGGTACTCCCGGGAGGCGCTGGCGATGCCGCTCTGCTCCCGGTACTGGGTGAAGAATTGCTGCAGGGTCCACTTCGCCTCGATGGAGCTGACCCCGGAGAGGCCCGCCATCTTGGAGATGAGGCGCTGCACCTCGTCGCGCGACAGCTTCTGCATCACCTTGGCCGCCGCCTCCGTGCCCATGCTGAGCAGCAGGATGGCGGCCTTCTCCAGATTGTCTATGTCGATGTCTACTGCGCTCTGGTTCATATTAACGTTGCTCATTGCCGCTCACCCATGCCTTCACCACCTCGGCCACCCGGGCCGTGTCCTTGTCCACCAGCAGTTGCAGGTGTTTCAGCTGAACCTCAAGCTCGGAGCCGGGCTCGGGCAGAGCATCGAGATCCAGGGCGGCGAAATGGGGCTCCTGCTCCTCATCCGCACGGATGAGCCCCTTGCCATGGGGCGCGGCCAGGGCCTCGTCCCCCCGGCGCTGCAACGCCAGGCCCGGTTCCGGCTCCTGCTCTTGCTGGGCCTCCTCGTTCGGGGTGGCCACCGGCTGCTGGGTGCGCACCAGGTGCTTGACCAGGGGACGGATGCCGAAGAAGACCAGGGTCAGACCCAGCAGGCCACCGACCAGGTAACGCAGGGAGTCCTGCCAATAGGGGGTTTCCCACCAGCTGGATTCCGGGGGCGCTACCAGCACCTCGTCGGTGAAGTTGAACACCTGCAGGCTGATCTGATCGCCACGGCCCGAGTCGAAACCGACAGCGCGCTCCACCATCTGGCGGATCTGGCCAAGCTGGGCCTGGTTCCAGCCCTCTTTCGGCGCCGTCTGTTCGTTGAGCAGCACGGAGACGTTCATCCGCTCGAGGCGACCCTGCTGATAGCGGGTGTGCACCAGGGTGCGGCTGTTCTCGTACTGACGACTGGTCTCCTCGCGCTCGGTGCGGCTGTCATTCCTGGGCGCAGGTTCGGCCTTGGCCTCCCCTTCCCCTCCCTGCTCGGCCTGGGGGGCCGTCTCGGGGGGGCGATTGGAGAGGGCACCCGGGATCCCGAGCGCCAGGGCATCCACCGTCTTGTCAGACTTGCTGGTCTCCTTGGTGACCACGCCCTGGGGATCGAACTGCTGCTGGGTCTCCTCGACCGCATTGAAGTTGACGTCGGCGGCGATCTGCACCCGGAAGTTGCCGCTGCCCAGCATGGGATGAAGCATGTCGGTGGCCCGCTGGCGGATGTAGTGCTCCAGCTTGCGCACGTACTCCATCTGCTGCACGCTCTGCTTGCCAAAGCCCATCTTGTCCCCCAGCTCGCTGCTGAGCAGCTGGCCGGCCTGATCTATGATGGTCACGGCCCCCGGCTTCATGCCGGCGATGCTGCCGGCCACCAGGTTGGCGATGGCCTCGACCTGGCCCGCTTCCATCGACTGGCCCGGTTGCAGGTCCAGCATGACGGAGGCGCTGGGCTTCTCTTCGTCCCGGCCGACGAACAGGGTGCGCTTGGGAATGGCCAGGTGCACCCGGGCACTGCGCACCGCATTGAGGGAGATGATGGTACGCGCCAGCTCCCCTTCCAGGGCGTGACGATAGCGCGCCCCTTCCATGAACTCGCTGGTGCCAAGGCCCGTCACCGCATCCAATCCCTCGAGACCGGATGGCATGGCGGCGCGCACCCCGCGGGCCGCCAGGGCCATGCGGATGTGGGCCAGCTGGTTTTCCGGCACCAGCACCTGACCCGAGCTCTTCTCGAGCCGGAAAGGGATCTGCTCCTTCTCCAGCATCTCCATGATGTTGGCGGTGTCGTACAGTTCCTGTTTGCCGTACAGGGGCACGTAGTTCTTGCTGGCGGTCCAGAGGATCACCACTATGGTCCCCGCCACCGTGGCGGCCAGCAGGGCTATGGTCAGGATGGATTTGTTGTCACGGGACAGGCTGCGCCAGCTCTTGAGCCACGCCCGCATACGCTGTTGCACGCCCAGGGTTTCCCCTTGCGAACCACTCACCAGTTCAGTCATCAGTAACCTCAGAGCGGCATGCGCATGATGTCGTCAAACCCTGTCATCAGCTTGTTGCGCACCTGCATCAGGGCGGAGAAGCTGAGGCCGGCTTTCTGACTGGCCACCATGGCCCCGACCAGGTCATCGCTCTGACCCGCATCGACCGCCGTCATCAGACGGGAGGAGATGTTCTGCTGCTCGTTGACCCGATTGATCACATCCCGCATGGCATTGCCAAAGGAGACCTCCTGTCCCCCCTGGGGCGCGATCTCGGGCAGTTCGCGCGTTACCCGCGTCATCTCCTGCATCTGTTGCAGCAGGCTGGTCTGCTGCGACATCATTTCAATCTTCACTGGCTATCCCTCAATTTTGAATCTGGAGTTCAATGTCTATGCCCTGCTCGCGCATCGCCGCCAACTTGTAGCGCAGGGCCCGGGTCGTCATGCCCAGGGCCTCGGCCGTGCGGGTGCGATGGCCGCTGAAACGGCGCAGGGTCTCCAATACGAACTGGAACTCGGCGTGGCGGCGGGTCTCCACCAGCCCGTCCGGGGGCGACAACGGCTCTGGCTGGCCCTGCTCTGCTCCCCCTGCCCCACCGGGCAACATCAAATCGATTGCCTGAATATGCAATCCTCGCGCCATGATGAGCGCCCGCTGGATGACATTGTCCAGTTCACGCACATTGCCGGGCCAGCGGTAGCTCAGCAGCTGCTGGCGCGCCTGCTGGCTCAGCCAGTAGCCCTGCCTGGGTGCATAACGGGCGATGAAATATTCAGCCAGCGGCACTATGTCCCCCGGCCTGTCCCGCAGGGCGGGCCAGCTCATGGGCAGGACATCGAGGCGATAGAAGAGATCCTCGCGAAACAGCCCTTCCCCCACCTGGGTACGCAGGTCCTTGTTGCTGGCGGCAATGATGCGTACATCCAGGTTGATCAGTTGATGGCTGCCCAGCCGCTCCACCTGCCGCTCCTGCAATACCCGCAGCAGCTTGGCCTGCAGTGCCAGGGGCAACTCGGAGATCTCGTCAAGCAGCAGGGTACCGCCCTGGGCCTGCTCGAACTTGCCGGGCTGGGCCGAGCTCGCCCCGGTGAAGGCCCCCTTGGCGTGACCGAACAGGATGGACTCGATCATGGGCTCGGGGATGGCGGCGCAGTTGATGGCGACGAAGGGCCCGTCTGCCCGGGGGGACATGTCGTGGATGTAGCGTGCCAGTCGCTCCTTGCCGGTACCCGATTCACCGCCGATGAGGATGGTGGCCTGGGTCTTGGCCGCCCGGCGAGCCAGCTGCAACACCTGACGGCTGGCACCGGACTCTGCGATGAGATCCGGGATCGGCTGGCGCAGGCGCAGGGCGCAGCGGATGGCGTCCAGCATCTGCTGGCGAGCGAATGGCTTGATGATGTAATCGATGGCGCCGGCCCCCATGGCCTCGGCGGCCAGATGGCCCTGATGCTCGTTGACCAGGATGACACTGTCGGTGTCGGTCAGCTTGCCCAGAAATCCCTTGAGGTTGTCGATGGGCGTGCTCACGTCCAGCAACAGCAGGTCGACTCTCTCTTCCTCCAGACGGGCCCGTGCCTGTCTGGCCGAATCGACCCTGGATACCCGATATCCCGAACTCTCCAGCATGGCCAGCACCTCTTCCCCGGCAGAAGAGTCTGGCTGAAGCAATAACAGATGAGGGTGCGCCCCAATGCCCGCTGGCGCTGGGGTGCATTTCAGAGAAACGTCCGAAAGCATATGAACCTGAACCTGTGATTGTGTGGTCGTCAATCAACAGAACTGAAGCGTCAAAACCGAGGAAGGAGTACACCACCGGTACGCCGCGCGCGCATCGGTTTGCCAATAGGTGTCATTCGTGACGGTACCTATCCCTGGTAACCCCGCTATCGTCGGCATGGATGCCATTAGACCGGAGGCTTTGCGTCCTGACTTTTCAGTTCAGTTTGCCTTTTTCATGCGATCTGCCCTCGCAAGGGCAGTCAGACTGGCGAGGGGCCGGCCTGAATAGCACTCATCAAATTGTTATAATTATCAGCAGGTTTTGACGTCCAGCGTCAAAACACGGCGCATCATAACAAGTTGCCATGACAGTTCAAGGACATATGCGGAATAGATTTTTCCTATCTGACTGAGATCACGGGCCTTTTGCTTCACCCCAGGGTGCCGATCACTTCCACCCTCAGCTCTTCCGGGATCTCGTTGTAGGAGAGCACCCTGAGCCCCTTGGCGAAAGAGGCCGCATAGCGGGCCAGCAAGGGCCTCAGCTGGGGCATGACCACCAGCACGGGGGGGTGACCCTGCTGCTGCAGCTGCTCCTTGACCAGGGGCATGTGCTGTTGCAGCTGGGACAACAACTGGGGATCGACCGGGAAGCTGTCCAGCGCCACCTTGCCCTGCTGCTGGGACTGGTTCATGGCCGCCAGCAGGGTCTGCTCCAGCCGATCGTCCAGGGTGAAGGTGGCCAGCTGCTCCCGCTGCCCTATCACCTGACGCACTATCTGGCGCTTGAGGGCGCAGCGCACGTCGGCCGCCAGCAGCACGGGATCCTTGGTCAGCTCGCTCGAGTCGAGCAGGGTGGTCGCTATGGTACGGATGTCGGTCAGGCTCACCTGCTCCCTGAGCAGTTGCCGGAATACCCTGAGCTGCTGCATCTGGCTCAGAGCCAGATTGAGCTCCTCCGCCAGACGGGGGGAGAGGGTCGCCAGATATTGACCCAGCTTGCCCACCTCATCGTGACCGAACAGGGTATCGAGCTGTTCCCGCAGCAGCTTGCTGGCATGGGTGGCGATCACGGTGGCCGAGTCCACCACCGAGTAGCCCAGGTTGAGGGCCTTGGCCTTGTGATCCGGGGCTATCCAGACCGCATTCATGCCGTAGGCGGGATCCTGGGTCAGTTCGCCGTCCAGCACCCCGTAGGTCTCGCCGCTGCTGATGGCCATCAGTCGCTGGCAATCCACCTGACCGCTCGCCATGGGCACGGCGGAGAGCTTGATCCTGTACTGATCCGGTTGCAGTTGCAGGTTGTCGCGTACCCGGATCTCGGGCAGCAGGAAACCGTACTGCTCGGAGAGCGTCTTCCTGATCCCCCGCACCCGCACCAGCAGCTCGGCCCCCTTGTCCGCCTCGGCCAGGGGCACCAGCTTGTAACCCAGCTCGATGGCGATGGGGTCCACATAGGGCAGATCCTGCCACTCCAGTCCCTGGTGTTCCGGCTGCACCAGCTTCTGGCTGAGCTGCTCGGCGGCTTCCAGATCCGGATCCTGCTGGCGACGCAGGCTCACGCGCCAGCCGGTCCAGGCCAGCACGGCGGCGAAGCTGAGGAAGGCCAGCATGGGCATGCCGGGCACCAGCCCCAGGATCAGCATGATGGTGGCGGCGGTATAGATGACGCGAGGGGAGGCCAGTACCTGCTGGCCCACCTGATCGGACATCTCTCCCTCGTCACTGACCCGGGTCACTATGATGGCGGCCGCGGTGGACATCAGCAGGGAGGGGATCTGGGCGACCAGGCCGTCCCCTATGGTGAGCAGGGCGTAACGCTGGAAGGCTTCCGCCACCGGCAGGGCATGCTGGAAGATGCCGATGGCCAGACCGCCCACCAGGTTGATGATCAGCACCAGCAGACCGGCGATGGCATCCCCGCGCACGAACTTGGAGGCCCCGTCCATGGCGCCGTAGAAGTCGGCCTCACGGGAGATCTCCTCACGCCGTGCCCGGGCCTGGTGCTGATCCATGATGCCGGCATTGAGGTCGGCGTCGATGGCCATCTGCTTGCCCGGCATGGCGTCCAGGGTGAAGCGGGCCGACACCTCCGAGATACGTTCTCCCCCCTTGGTGATCACCACGAAGTTGATGATCATCAGGATCACGAACACCACCAGACCCACCACATAGTTGCCGCCGATGACCACCTCACCGAACGCCTGGATCACCTTGCCTGCCGCCTCGTTGCCCTCATGGCCGTTGAGCAGCACCACCCGGGTCGAGGCGACGTTGAGGGAGAGCCGCATCAGGGTCGCCACCAGCAGCACAGTGGGGAAGACGGAGAAGTCCAGGGGGCGGCGCGCCGAGACGGAGACCAGCAACACCATGATCGCCAGCACTATGTTGAAGGTGAAGAGCCCATCGAGCAGCCAGCCCGGCAGCGGCAGTATCATCATGGCCAGTATGGCCAGCAGCATCAGGGGGATGGCCGTATAGGACTTGGTCAGGACACGCCAGTTCACAACTTACCTCTCGGGTTGACGCAATTCAGGGGGCACATGCAGGGGCGCCAGCGGGCCGGGCTTCTTGCCCCGTCCGGCCTGGTAGGCCTGCAACTGCAATACATGGTTCAGGACATAGGCCACGGCGGTATAGAGACCGGCAGGCACCTCCTGATCTATCCGGGTCGAGTAGTAGATGGCCCGGGTCAGCTCCGGCAGGCTCATCACCATCTTGTCATGCTGCCTGGCCACCTGCCGGATCCGGTCCGCCATGCCGTCCACCCCCTTGGCAATCACATAGGGGGCATTGGCGCGGGCGGGATCATACTTGATGGCCACCGCGTAGTGGGTCGGGTTCACCACTATCACATCGGCCTGGGGCACCCGCTTCTCGATGCGGGCCCGGGCCAGCATGCCCTGCACCTGGCGGATCTTCGCCTTGATCTCGGGCCGCCCCTCGCTGTTCTTGTGTTCATCCTTGACCTCCTGCTTGGTCATGCGCAGCTGCTTTTGCATCGACCAGCGCTGATAGGGTACATCGAGCAGGGCGATCAGCATCTGGACGGCGCCGAGCAGGATGAAGGCCTGGGAGAGGATCCCCAGGGCCTGCTCCAGCGCCATCTGGGGCGGCATGCGGTTCATCTGCAACAGGGTCGGCCATTGATACTGCAATAACAGGGCCAAGGTTGAACCGATCAGCACCACCTTGAGGATGGACTTGAGCAACTCCATCAGGCTGTGGCTGGAGAACATCCGCTTGAGCCCCTTGAGCGGGTTGAGCTTCTCGCCGCTTGGCAGCACCTTCTTCCAGGTGAACACCATGCCCCCCGGCACCAGGCTGACCAGGATCAGCATCAAGGCCAGGAAACCGAACAGGGGCAGCAGGGCCAGCAACATGCCGAGCAGGGCCTCGCCGGTCCAGCTCATCATCATCTGGGGATCCCGTGCCCCCTGCCAGTCGAAGCGGATGGGGCGCTTCATCAGCTCGGCGAAGAAGCCGCCAAGCCCGGGTACCATCCATTGCAGCGCCAGGCCACCGAGCAACAGGAGCCCCGCCGAGCTCATCTCCCGGGAACGGGCGATCTGCCCCTCTTGCCGCGCCTTGCGCAGCTTCTGGCTGGAGGCCTGCTCGGTTTTGTCCTGGGCGCTCCCCTGACTCATCCCGCGCTCAATCCTTGCAACAGCGCCAGCACATGGCTGACCAGGTCGAGATAGCGGGCCGGCACCCCGCTGATGGAGAGCGCCAGGGTCAAGAGCCCCAGCAACAGGGTCATGGGGAACCCCAGGGAGAAGATGTTGAGAGAGGGGGCGGTGCGGTTCATCACCCCGAACGTGAGGTTGACCATCAGCATGGCCACCACGGCGGGCAGGGTCAGGATCAGGGCGGCCCCTATGCTCCAGCCAAACAGGCCGACGACCCCCTTGAGATCGAGCTGATAGAGGGAGGCACCGGGGGGCCAGTTGCGCAGGCTCTGCACCAGCACCTCCAGCACCACCAGATGGCCGTTGAGGCCGAGGAACAGCAGGGTCGCGAAGATGAGCATGATCTGGCTGATGATGGGGGCGGACTCGCCGTTGCTGGGGTCATTCATCACCGCCATGGCCAGGCCCATCTGCATCGACAGTATCTGGCCCGCCATGGTCATCACCATGAACAGCATCTGGACGCAGAGCCCGAACAGCAGGCCGAACAGCAGCTGCTCCAGGGCAATCAGGATGGCCTGCACCGAGAAGGGGTCGATCAGCGGCATCCCCTTGAGCATGGGGGCCAGCAGCAGACTGAGCAGAAAGGCGAGCAGCAAGCGGACCTGGGGTGGCACCCGGCCATCGCCGAAGAAGGGCATCACCCAGAAGGCGGCGCCGATGCGAATGAAGGGCCACCACCACTGTCCCAGCCAGGCCGTCAGTTCGGCCGCACTGACCGAGATCAGCGAGTTCATCCAATCAGCCCGGGGATCTTGGCGAAGAGCTCATCAAACAGGGTGGTCACCTGGGCCAGCAGCCAGTGGCCGGTAAAGATCAGGGTCAGCAGGGTCACGATGAAACGGGGCAGGAAGCTGAGGGTCTGCTCCTGGATCTGGGTCGCCGCCTGGAACACGCTCACGATGAGGCCGACCACCAGGCCCGGCACCACCAGCACGGACACCATGATCACCACCAGGTTCACGGCCCCGCCCACCAGGGAGACGCTCTGCTCGGGGGTCATGGCTAGCCCCCCCCACCGAAGCTGGCGGCCAGGGTACCGACCGTCATGGACCAGCCATCCACCAGCACGAACACCATCAGCTTGAAGGGCAGCGAGATGATGAGGGGCGAGAGCATCATCATCCCCATGGCCATCAGCACGCTGGCGACCACCAGATCGATCACCAGGAAGGGGATGAACAGCATGAAGCCTATCTGGAAGGCGGTATTGAGCTCACTCAGGACAAAGGCGGGCAGCAGCACGCCGAAGGGCACCTGCGCCTTGGTGAGGGTGGTTGGCTCCCCCGAGATCCGCAGCATCTGCTCCAGATCCGGCTCCCGGGTCTGGGCCAGCATGAAGCGGCGCAGGGGCTGCTCGGCCCGGCTGACCCCCTCGGACAAGGAGATCTCGTCCTGGTCATAGGGCACGAAGGCGTGCTCGTACATCTCGGTCCAGACCGGTCGCATGATGACCAGGGTCAGGATCAGGCTGATGCCGATCAGCACCCGGTTAGGCGGGCTCTGCTGCAGACCCAGTGCCTGGCGCAAGATGGCCAGCACTATGATGATGCGGGTGAAACTGGTCATCATCAGCAACAGGGTCGGCAACAGCCCCAGCAGGGTCATGAAGAAGAGGATCTGCAACTTGATGTTGTAGTCCTCCCCCCCATCCGCCCCGGGGGCCACCGAGAAGAGGGTCATGTCCGCGCCAAGGCTGGGCAGGGCGACGAACAGCAGCAGCGGCAGCAGGGCGCGCATCAGTCGTCCATGCCACCCAGCAGCTTGGTATCGACCACGTCCACCAGACGCAGGCCGTACTTGCCATTGACCACCACCACCTCGCCCCGGGCCAGCAACTTGCCATTGACCCTCACATCCAGCGGTTCACCGGCCAGCTTGTCCAGCTCGATGACGGCGCCCTCCTCGACCCGCATCAGGTCGCCCAGGGGCACCTCGGCGCTGGCCACCTCCAGGGTCACCTTGACCGGGATCTGGCGAAAGAAGGAGAGATCCCTCGGCTTGCCATTACCGGTCGGCGCCTGGTAATCGGCCGCGCTCGGCATGCCGAGTTCGTCATCAAACAGCTGATCCAGGCCGTCGAGGTCCAGGGGATCATTGATGTTGTGTTCGTTCATCTCGTGCTTACTCCTCTATCACTGCCGTCACCTGATACACCAGGCTGCCTTTTTGCTCGGCAATGCGTCCATTGAAACAGGGGCGGCTGCCGATGAGGGCAGGCACCAGTTCGGGCATGTCCAGCGCCAGCACATCGCCGACCTGGAGGCTCTCAAGGTCGGCCAGGGTCATGGCCATCTGTCCCATCACCACCCGCAGCTGCACCGGCAGATGGGCCAGGGCCTGGGCCAGCTCATTGCTGGCGGGACGCTGATCGGTCAGTTGCTGCTCGGTTTCCGCCTGCACCCACCACAGGCGCCATTGATGACGATGCTCCCCCAGACTCAGGGTTGCCTCGCTGGACCAGAGCGCAGGCCCCAGTGGCAGCGCATCGGCAGGCACAGGGGCAAGCTGCCAGCCCAGATCGCCAAGCCCCATGCAGGAGGAGAGGATATCGACCTGGTATTGGCAGAGGCGGTGGAGCAGACGTTGCTCAGTATCGCTGAGGCTCTTGACCTGACTGGGCTCCTCGTCAGCCTGCAGCTGACCCCCGAAGAAGATCACGGCGAGCCGATAGATGACAGGCGCCGAGATGGAGAAAAACACCCGATAGTCTTCATCGTGGCGAGCCCTGGCTTCAATCCAGAACTGCTGCTCCTCGGGGGGGAAATGAGCGGCGCTGACGAAATCCTGAAACACCAGATCGCACTCGGCGCTGTTGAAGAGTTGGGCCATGCATCCGGCCGCCTGCAGGGAGAAGGTCGCCAAGTGGGCATTCATCTGCTTGAGATGGCCCTGCTTGGCTCGCTCCACACCGAGCAGATCATAGCGAGGAAGCGCGCGCCCCTGCTCGGCCGGCAGCAGCCGGGAGGGTGTTAGCGTTACGCTGCTAGCTGACATTGCGAATTCACCTTAACCATGTACATGCCGCCCTGACCCCATGTCCGGATAGCGGGACGGGCAAGACGAGGGGACCAGTCGAGTTGAAGCGACCAAAATGGGCGGGAACTGTATTACAAAATCGAAAAAGGCGCCATCGGGCCGAACCGGGCCCATAAAGAAAAATCCCGGACCAGAAGGTACCGGGATTCTTGTGGGTAGCATCTACCCTGGAATAAGGTCGGAGTCGGCCTGTAAGCCGGGTTCTGTACCGGGTTGCCCCGGTGACAATCATTCCTCTAGGCCAGCAATCGCTCACTGGCTCCAGCAACCTACCCGCCCCCAACGCGGGCCGCGCCAATAGGGGCCTATTTGGTCTTGCTTCGGGTGGAGTTTACCGTGCCACGAACTGTTGCCAGTCGCGCGGTGCGCTCTTACCGCACCCTTTCACCCTTACCTGATCCCTTGCGGGCCATCGGCGGTTTGCTCTCTGTTGCACTGGTCGTAGGCTCGCGCCTCCCAGGCGTTACCTGGCACCCTGCCCTATGAAGCCCGGACTTTCCTCCCCTCCGCCCGTCTGTCCCGAGGGACACAACGACGAAGCAGCGATTGTCCGGCCGACTCCGAGGCGCGGATTATAGCCTCGCGAGGCGGACGGGGTAAACCGTCAATTCCGGTTTACGGCAATTAATAATGCTCCAGGCCGTATTTGTAGAGGGCGTTCTTCTTCACGCCGTGGATGTCGGCGGTCAGGGCCGCCGCTTTTTTCAGCGGCAGCTCGGCCACCAGCAGCCCCAGTGTGCGGATCGCCTCGGCAGGCAACGCTTCATCCAGCTTGCTGGCACCGGCGACCACCAGCACGATTTCGCCGCGGCAACGGTTCTCGTCCTCCCCCAGCCAGGCCAGCATCTCGGAGGCGGGCAGGCCGTGAATGGACTCGAAGGTCTTGGTCAGCTCGCGGCACACCACCACCTGACGCTCCCCCAGGATGCGGGCGATGGCCTCCACCGTCTCCTGCACCCGGCGCGGAGACTCATAGAACACCAGGGAGCGGGTGTCTTCGATGATAGCCTGCAGCCTGTCGTCCCGGCCCTTGGCTTTCGCAGGCAGGAACCCTTCGAAGGCGAAGCGATCGGTGGGCAGACCGGCGGCGGAGAGTGCCGTGATGGCGGCGCAGGGGCCCGGCAGCGGCACCACCTTGACTCCGGCCTCGCGACAACGGGTGACCAGGTGGTAGCCGGGGTCGCTGATGAGGGGAGTCCCCGCATCCGAGACCAGGGCGACGCTCTTGCCCTCCTTGATCTTCGCGATCAGGACATCGGCCTTCTGCTGCTCGTTGTGGTCATGGAGGGGGAAGGTCGCCACCGAGATCTGGTAGTGATGCAGCAATATGCCGGTGTGACGGGTATCTTCCGCCGCCACCAGATCGACACGGCGCAGGGTGTCCAGGGCGCGCTGGGTGATATCCGCCAGATTGCCTATGGGGGTGGGGACTATATAGAGGGTTGGGGTATCACTCATGGGATCTCCGAGCGTCCCGACAATTGTGTCGCCATATTGGCCCGTTTACACTATGGGGAACTTCAACACTGGTCGGGGAATAAACTTGAACCGGGTTACAAAGCAGCTAAGTGTATCACGACTCTTCGGCATCCTACTCGCAGCCTTGCTGCTCGCGGGTTGTGCGTCGGAACCCAATCAACCGTCAGGGCAGGAAGGGGGTCTCTCCGCCTTCGCCAAACTGACCCAGACCCCGGATGCCTATCTCGCCAAGGTGGACCCGGCCAAGCCGGACGAAGCCTTCATCTGGCAGACCCTGGCCGCTCGCAGTTATCTGGCTCAGGGCCAGATCAACCCGGCCCAGGCCCTGCTGCAGCAGTTGCAAAAGCAGGCAAAGACCCCGCAGCAGCAAGCTCAGGCCCAGCTGCTTGAGGCTCATCTGCTGCTGGCCCAGGGCAATGCCAACCAGGCCTTGATCCTGCTGGAGGCCAAGCCGGCGGTGGAGCTCGATGGCGACACCCAGCGTGACTGGTATCGTCAGCGCACCGTGCTGCAGCTCGACATCAACAACAAGTTTGGCGCAGCCAAGTCATTGATCCTGCTCGAGCCTTACCTGAGTCAGGGGGAAGTTGCCACCAACCACAAGCAGATCTGGTCCCTGCTCAAGAGCATGACCCCCTCCACCCTGCTGGCGCTGGAAGAGGCGCCTGCACCGGATGTGGTCACCGGCTGGCTGCGACTGGCCGCCCTGGTCAACGAGTTTGGCGCCCAACCGAGTCAGCTGGCACGCCAACTCGACGGCTGGAAGCGTGACTTCCCGAATCACCCCGCCCAGCAGGACATGCCGGCCGGCCTCGGCGACCTGGCCAGCACGGCCGGGCTTGCTCCCCAGCAGATCGCCGTCCTGCTGCCCCTGTCCGGCAACCTGGAACAGCAGGGCTCGGCCATTCGCAACGGCATGCTGATGTCCTACAAGGAGCAAGGCGGTCAATACAGCCTGAACTTCTATGACACCCAGACCAAGGCCATCGGCGATCTCTACCGGCAAGCCCTCCAGGATGGCGCCGACATGATCATTGGCCCCCTGCTCAAGGACAGGGTCGACGAGCTGCTCAAGCTCAATCCGGCCGTGCCCGTGCTCGCCCTGAACGAGCTGGACAAGCCTGTGGTCAATGACAATACCTTCTATTTCTCCCTCTCCGCCGTCGCCGATGCGAGCCAGGCCGCCCACTACCTGTTTGGCCAGGGTTATCGCAAACCCTTGCTGATCGCCGCCCAGGGCCGCATCGGCTATGGCAGCATCAAGGCGTTCGAGCAGACCTGGAACGGTCTGAGCCAGGACAAGCCTGTGGTCGCCACCTTTGGCTCCCGCAAGGAAGTGCCCGGCATGGTGAAGAATGCCCTCAGTGGCCGCTCCACCGCGCGGGCCGGCGAGATAGTGCAGCTCAGCGATGAGACGCCCCGCAGCATAGACGTGGTCTACCTGGTCGCCAACAACCTAGAGACCCGGATGGTGAAGCCCTATGTGGATATCTCGGTC
Organism: Aeromonas bivalvium; assembly: GCF_000819765.1. GTDB lineage: Bacteria > Pseudomonadota > Gammaproteobacteria > Enterobacterales > Aeromonadaceae > Aeromonas > Aeromonas bivalvium. The sequence goes on along the minus strand of NZ_CDBT01000063.1, from coordinate 36,784 downwards.
AATCCCATGGGCAGCCTGCCCATCTACACTGGACCGCGCGGCTATGACAGCGGTGCCACCGAGGTCACCTCCGAGCTCAACGGCCTGCACATCGGTGACATGCCGCTGATGCTGGGCGAATTCAACGAGCTGCGCGGCAAGGCACAGCTGCTCTGGCCACAGACCCAGGGCGATCTGCTGCGCCTGTTCGCCCTCGGCTATGACGCCATCAGCCTGAGCCCCAACCTGATGCAGATGCGCAGCGTCGGCGCCATGAAGCAGGCGGGCCTGAGCGGTCAGCTCAGCGTTGGCCCGGACGGGGTGATACAGCGTGAACAGAGCTGGGCCACCTATCGGGATGGCTCCCTGCTCGACGCCGCCGGCAACCCCATCGGCATGGAGCAACCCCAGCTCCCCGACACCCCGGAGTCCAGCGATGAAGCACCGGCTCAAACCCCTGATGCAGCGTTGCCTGAACCTGTTCCAGACGACGCAGACACAGGGTCAGCACTTTGAGTCCGCGGCGGCGGACTGGTTGCAGGCCCGGGGCCTGCAACTGGTCAGCCGCAACTACCGCTGCCGCGGTGGTGAACTGGATCTCATCATGCGCCAGGGCGAGACCCTGGTGTTTGTCGAGGTCAGATACCGGGCCGATGACGGCCATGGCGGCGCCGCCGCCTCGGTCACCCCTGCCAAACGGCGCAAGCTCATGCTGGCCGCGCGCCACTATTTGACGCACCATGGCATCAACGAGGCCAGCCAGGCCTGTCGATTCGATGTGCTGGCGTTCGAGGGCAACCAGCCTGACTGGATCCAGAACGCATTTTAAGAGGACCCCATGACAGATCGCATCAAAGAGAACTACACGGAAAGCATTCAAACCAAGATCGCCGCCGCCGAGGCGTTGCCGGATGCCATTCACACCGCCGCCCAGATGATCACCATCTGCCTGCTCAACGGCCACAAGGTGCTGGCCTGCGGCAATGGTCCCTCCGCCGCCCTGGCCCAGCTGTTCATCAGCGAGCTGGTCAACTGCTATGAGACCCAGCGCCCCTCCCTGCCCGGCATGGCCCTGACGGCAGACATGGCCACCATCAGCGCCGTGGCCACCGACCATGGCTTCGAAGAGGTGTATGCCAAACAGATCCGCGCTCTGGGTCAACCCGGCGACATCCTGGTGGTCATCACCACCACGGGCAACAGCCGCAGCCTGATCAAGGCAGCCGAGGCCGCCCTCTCCCGCGACATGACCATAGTCGTGCTCGGTGGCGGCGATGGTGGCGAGATGGCCGGCCTGCTCGGTCCGAATGACGTGGAGATCCGGGTTCCCTCCTCCCGTCGGCCACGCATTCTGGAAGTCAACCTGTTGACCCTGCACTGCCTGTGTGATCTCATCGATCAGACGCTTTTCCCGCAACAAGAGGACTGACATCTTGAAAAAGACCATGATAATGGCCTTGGTGACCGGCACCCTGCTGCTGCAAGGCTGTGCGGCCGTGCTGGTCGGAGGCGCCGCCGGCACAGCGTCGAGCGTGGGGGATCGCCGCACCCTGAGTACCCAGTGGGACGATCAGGCCATCGAGCTGAAAGCGGCCAATCTGCTGGCCGACAACAAGGCGCTCTCCGCGGCCAGCAAGATCAGTGTCTACAGCAACAACGGTCGCGTCCTGCTGGTCGGTCAGACGCCGACCGATGCCTACAAGCTGGCCGCGGGTCAGACGGTCGGCCGCATCGAAGGGGTGCGCCATGTCTACAACGAGTTGCGCCTGGGCAAGCCGGTGAGCATAGCCACCCGCAGCAACGATTCCTGGATCACCTCCAAGGTCCGCGCCGACATGCTGGCCGCCAAGAACTTCGACAGTACCAAGGTCAAGGTGGTCACCGAAAATGGCGAGGTATTCCTGATAGGCCTGGTGACCCGCAAGGAGGGGGAGCAGTCGGTCGAGATTGCCCGCCACGTCAGCGGCGTCACCCGGGTCATCAAGGCATTCGAATATGCCCAGTGAGCCCCCTGAATAGAAAAACGCAGCCCATGGGCTGCGTTTTTTATTGGTTTCAAGCGATCACTTGATGACCTTGAGGCTCGGTCTGCCGCTCGGCCGTGGTGGCTCGGGATCCGGCAGTTCCTGCTCCTGTGCCTGTTCCAACCAGAGATCATAGCCAGGCTCGGGCGGGAACAGGGTGCCCACACCGTTTTCCCTGGCATGGATGGCCAGAATGGCCGCCATCGGGATATAGACCTGCTGGGATACGCCGCCGAAACGGGCACTGAAGCTGACCGCATCATTATCCATGTGGAACTGCATCACCGCCCGCGGCGCTATGTTCAGCACTATCTGCCCATCCTGGGCATACTGCAGGGGCACCTGCACATGGGGGATGTTGACGTTCACCACCAGATGGGGCGTCAGATCATTGTCCAGCAGCCAATCGAAGAACGCCCGCAACAGGTACGGGCGACTCGGCGTCATTGTCGGTTCCATGCTCATACGCCGGCGCGGATCTCGCGCTCGGCTTCGGTCAGGGAAGCCTGGAAGGATTCACGCTCGAACAGGCGAACCATGTAGGCTTTCAGCTCTTTCGCGCCACGGCCACCCAGATCGATACCCAGACTCGGCAGACGCCACAGCAAGGGGGCCATGTAGCAATCGACCAGACCGAACTCTTCGCTCATGAAATAGGGCATTTCGCCGAAGATGGGCGCGATAGCCAGCAGGTTGTCCCGCAGCTCGTTGCGTGCCGCCTCGACGTCGTTACCCGCCAGGATCTTGTCGGCCAGCGAGTACCAGTCCAGCTCGATGCGATGCATCATCAGACGGCTGTTACCACGGGCTACCGGGTAGACAGGCATCAGCGGCGGATGAGGGAAGCGCTCGTCCAGATACTCCATGATGATGCGCGAGGTGTAGAGCGCAAGCTCACGATCCACCAGGGTCGGTACGGAGTTGTAGGGGTTCAGCTCCGCCAGTTCATCCGGCAGGTTGCTCGGGTCAACCTGGCAGATATCTACGCTAACACCCTTCTCCGCCAGGACAATGCGCACCTGATGGCTGAACATATCGTTGGCACCGGAAAACAGCGTCATTACCGAACGCTTATTGGCAGCTACAGCCATTGAACCCTCCCGTCATTAAAAAGCAGAAACGGCAATGAAGTAGCTTGGACCTCATTGCCGTGCATTATATTACTCGGATCTGGTCGCTTAGTGAACGTCGCGCCAGAATTCCTTCTTCAACAGCACAGTGAAGATGAAGAAGATAGCGATAAAACCCAGCACCCAGAAGCCCATGCGTTCGCGCTCCAGTTTGACCGGCTCAGCCGAGTAGACCAGGAAGTTTACCAGATCCAGCACCGTCTGATCATACTCTTCGTTCGTCATTTCACCATTGCCGTCGGATTTGATGCCGACAACCTCGTGCACCTCCTGGCCATCGACCAGGCGGGTCTCCTGTTCCAGACGCGGCGTACCCTGGAGCGGTTCCAGCACGTGGGGCATGCCCACGGACGGGAACACCAGGTTGTTCACCCCGAACGGACGGGTCTCGTCCACGTAGAAGGAGCGCAGGTAGGTGTAGATCCAGTCAGCACCACGCACTCGGGCCACCAGGGTCAAGTCCGGCGGCGGGGCACCGAACCAGCGGGCCGCATCCTTCTCGGCGATGGAGCTCTTCATCAGATCCCCCACCTTGGCGCCGTTGAAGATGAGGTTCTCCCGCATCAGGTCCTCGGGAATATCCAGATCCGCGGCCACCCGGTTGTAACGCTGGTACTGGGTCGAGTGGCAGCCGGCGCAATAGTTCATGAAGGTGGTGGCACCGCGCTGCAGGGACGCCTTGTCACTCAGATCATAATGAGCCGTGTCCAGCGGCACGCTGGTACCCGCCGCCATGGCCAACCCGGGCAACAGCGCGAGCACAGCAAAGATTATCCTTTTCATTTGAATGTGACCCTCTCCGGCAGCGGCTTGGTGTTTTCATTTTTGCTGTAGAAGAACAGCAGGACAAAGAACCCGAAGTAGCCGAGTGAACAGATCTGTGCGATCAGCGTCAGGGTCGGCGTGGAGGGCAGCACCCCCAACACCCCGAGGATGAAGAAGCAGACCACAAACTGGGCGATGTTCAGCTTGTGCAACATGCTGCGGTAACGCACCGAACGTACCTTGCAGCGGTCCAGCCAGGGCAGCAGGAACAGCACCACGATGGAGAGACCCATCATGATGACGCCGAGCAACTTGTCCGGTACCGCCCGCAAGATGGCGTAGAAGGGGGTGAAGTACCAGACAGGGGCAATATGCTCTGGCGTCTTCAAGCCATTGGCCACTTCAAAGTTCGGCTTCTCGAGGAAGTAACCCCACATGTCCGGCTTGAAGAAGATGATGGCGCAGAAGAAGAACAGGAAACCGGCCACGCCGATCATGTCCTTGACCGTGAAGTAGGGGTGGAACGCGACGGCGTCCAGCGGCCAGCCGTTCTCATCCTTGTGCTTCTTGATGTCGATGCCATCCGGGTTATTGGAGCCTACCTCGTGCAGCGCCAGGATGTGCATGGCCACCAGCAGCACCAGCACCAGCGGCAAGGCAATGACATGGAGCGCAAAGAAGCGGTTCAGGGTAGCCCCCGAGATGACGTAGTCCCCCCGGATCCACAGGGTCAGATCGTCGCCGATGACCGGAATGGCACCAAACAGCGAGATGATGACCTGGGCACCCCAGAAGGACATCTGGCCCCAGGGCAACAGGTAGCCCATGAAGGCTTCTGCCATCAGCACCAGGAAGATCAGCATGCCGAAGATCCACAGCAGCTCGCGGGGTTTCTGGTAAGAGCCGTAGATCAGACCACGGAACATGTGCAGATAGACCACCACGAAGAAGGCGGAGGCGCCGGTGCTGTGCATGTAGCGCAGCAGCCAACCGTAATCCACATCCCGCATGATGTATTCGACGGAGGCAAAGGCGCCTTCCGCCGACGGGTTGTAGTTCATGGTCAGCCAGATGCCGGTGATGATCTGGTTGACCAGCACCAACATGGCAAGGGAACCGAAAAAGTACCAGAAGTTCAGGTTCTTCGGCGCTGGGTACTTGGCCATATGGTCGTTGTACATGGCCGTGAGCGGGAAGCGATAGTCAATCCAGCCCATCAATTTGGCAAACATGGTCAGGCCTCCTTGCCATCGGCACCGACCAGGATGGTGGTGTCGTTGAGATACTGGTACGGCGGGATCACCAGGTTCAGCGGAGCCGGAACTCCCTGGAACACGCGACCGGCCATGTCAAACTTGGAGCCATGACAAGGGCAGAAAAAGCCAGAGCTGACTCCCTCGACCTGCTCGCCGAAGCTGTCCGGCAGATAGGACGGGGAACATCCCAGATGGGTGCAAATACCGACGGCCACGAAGATTTCAGGCTTGATGGAGCGATATCCGTTGTGAGCGTAATCTGGCTGCTGGGGTTCGTCGGAGTTGGGGTCACGCAACAGCTGGTCGTGGGTGGGCAGGCCATCGAGCGTCTGCTTGGTACGATTGACCACCCAGACCGGCTTGCCGCGCCATTCGACGCGAATGAGTTGACCCGGTTCCAACTTGCTGATGTCGACTTCAACCGGAGCACCTGCGGCCTTGGCCTTGGCACTCGGGTTCCATGATTTTATAAACGGCACTGCGGTAAAAGCAGCCCCTACCCCACCAACGGCGACCGTTGACCAGGTAAGAAATCTGCGGCGACCGGTATCAACTGGCGCATTGCTCATCCAAAAACTCTCCCATGTGGACTCCGCGCATTCTTATAATGTCCCTGTTCCCCTGTGACAACAGCGGCGGAAGCAGGAGTTACAATTGTCACAGAAAAATCGAGGAAATTTTAAAGAAAAGATAACAAGTTGACAAGAAAGACAAGCGGAGGGCAAAAACAATAAAGACACAAATTTTTGTCTTTTGTGACGTGAAGTTAGCAATAGCGTGGAAAATGTTACCAATAAAAAAAGCCTGGCGACCGCCAGGCTTTTTTGACACTCGAAAGAGTGAGTACCAAAAGCGAATTAACGCTTGGAGTACTGCGGACGCTTACGAGCTTTGTGCAGACCGACTTTCTTACGCTCAACCTTACGGGCATCGCGAGTAACAAAGCCTGCTTTACGCAGTTCGGAACGCAGGGTCTCATCGTACTGCATCAGAGCACGAGTGATACCGTGGCGGATCGCACCAGCTTGACCGGAGATGCCACCACCGTTAACGGTGATGTACAGATCCAGTTTCTCGGTCATCTCAACCAGTTCCAGCGGCTGACGAACTACCATGCGGGCAGTCGGACGACCGAAGTACTGCTCCAGGGAGCGCTGGTTGATTACGATTTTACCGCTACCCGCTTTGATGAATACGCGAGCAGTGGAGCTTTTGCGACGGCCGGTACCGTAGTATTGATTTTCTGCCATGTTGCCAGTTCCCGATTAGATATCCAGTACTTGAGGTTGCTGAGCAGCATGAGCGTGCTCGGCGCCTGCGTAAACTTTCAGTTTACGGAACATGGCACGGCCCAGCGGGCCCTTCGGCAGCATGCCTTTGACAGCAGCTTCGATAACCATTTCCGGTTTACGCTGAATCAGCTTGTCAAAGCTGATTGACTTGATACCACCCGGGAAACCGGAGTGAGCGTGGTACATTTTGTCGGTAAATTTCTTACCGGTTACGTGTACCTTCTCAGCGTTTACCACGATGATGTAATCACCGGTGTCAACGTGCGGAGTGTACTCAGCTTTGTGCTTACCACGCAGACGAGCAGCGATCTCGGTTGCGATACGACCCAGAGTTTTACCTTCTGCGTCCACAATGTACCAGTCACGTTTTACGGTTTCTGGCTTGGCAACGAAAGTTTTCATTAAGTTAAACCCAATTACCTGTTACAGACCCAATTGCTTATGGGGGCTCTCCCACAAACAACAAACGATGGCCTACCTGTACCCCTTCGAATACAAGTAAAGCTTTAAAGTATTGCTGTCTTATCGACAGCTGTAACGTGGGCCGGGCGATTATAAGTGAAGTTGCCTTAAATATCACCTGCTAATTTCACTGCCATGAAGCTAGCAAATGTCGCCCGACCCTACCTGCCGCAGATGCCCATCCGACTGGCAGGCGCGGTATTGTGACTAAGGAAGGTGCACTCTGGCAAGGTATTCGTGCGATTGCATCTCTTGCAGCCGTGAAAGACAGCGCCGGAACTCGAAGTCGAGCAAGCCGCTGCCATAGAGTTCGGCCATGGGAACCGCGGCCGAGACGATGAGTTTGACGTGCCGCTCATAGAACTCGTCCACCATGGCGATGAAGCGGCGCGCCGCATCGTCCGAGCCGGCTCCCATGGGCTGAACCCCGGCCAGCAAGACAGAGTGGAACAGCCGCGACAGCTCAATGTAGTCCCCCTGGGAGCGCGCCGTGCAGCAGAGCTCGTCGAAGCCGATGTAGAGCACGCCCTCTTCGGCACCCAGGCAGTTCAGTTGGCGGTGGTTTATCTCTATGGCTCCCGGCTGCGCCTGCTTTTTCCCCGCCAACTGCTGAAAATAACGGTCCAGGTTGGTCCTGGCCTGGGCGTCGAGGGGATAATGATAGATCTCGGCCTGCTCCAGGGTACGCAGCCGGTAGTCGACCCCGCCATCGACATTGAGGATCTCGCAATGCTGCTCGATGAGCGCGATGGCCGGCAGGAAGCGAGCCCGTTGCAGACCATTGCGATAGAGATCCCTAGGTGGAATGTTGGAGGTGGCCACCAGCACCACGCCATGACCAAACAGCGCCTGAAACAGGGTGCCGAGCAGCATGGCATCCGTGATGTCGGAGACAAAAAACTCGTCAAAGCAGATGATGTCCGTCTCATCGGCCAGGTGACGTGCGATGATCAGCAGGGGATCGGCCTGCCCGGTCAATCCCTTGAGCTCATCGTGCACCCTGTGCATGAAACGGTGGAAGTGGACTCGCAGCTTGCGCTCCCCCGGCAGGCTGTCGAAGAAGGTATCCATCAGCCAGGTCTTGCCTCTGCCCACACCGCCCCACATATATAACCCCTGGATGGGTTGCCGCCCTTTGGGCTTTTGCCACCACCCCAGCAGGCCGCGGGATCTGGTCGGAGTCGGGCGGGCGCAGAAATCCTGATAGAGTCGCTCCAGGTGTGTCACTGCCATCGCCTGGGCCGGATCGGCCTGAAAATCAGCGCGTTGCAGATCTTGCTGATATTTTTGCTGCGGGGTCATCCTGTCAAACGCCTCCAAGTCCCTGAATTGAGGACAAAAGGGTATCACGGCCTCGGGGCGCACGGTATAGTGCCCCCAGGTCTGACGGCCATCCGAAGCCGTCATCCACATGTTGAATTAGCTGTAACAAGGAGCATCTATGAGTCTGTTAAATGGGATCTTGCTGGCCGTTGCCGCCCTGATTATCGGAGTCCTGATCGGTCGTTTTACCGTGCGCAGCCGCGATGCCGGTCGCCTCGAGCGCGAACTCAACACCGCCCGCAAGGACATGGAAAGTTACCAGGGCCAGATCAACAACCACTTTGCCGACAGTGCCGCCCTGATGGAACAGCTGGCCGAGCAGTATCAGACCCTGTATCGCCACATGGCCGAGCAGAGCAAATTCCTGGCCAAGGCCGAGGAGCCGCTGTTCCGTGAGCCGGAAGTGGAAGCCGCTCCCGCCGACGAGGAAGCGAACCAGGGCCTGCCTCCGCGGGACTATGCCGGCAGCGCCTCCGGTCTGCTGAAACAATCCAGTTGACACTTTTCGGGAACTAATCCCTTGATCTGCGGTCAGATCCTTGGCGAAAGCACAGTCAATTAACTGGGAGCTGTTATTCATATGCGTAAACCTCTTTCTCTGCTCAGCGTGCTAGCCCTCAGCGTCGGTATCGCCCTCTCTGCGGCCCCCGCCCAGGCGGCACTGCCCTCCTTGATGGGAAATCAGGATATTCCGAGTCTGGCCCCCGTGCTGGAACAGGTGACCCCTGCCGTGGTCAATATTTCCGTCTCCGGCAAGAAAATCACCAGACAGCGTCTGCCCGAGCAGTTCCGCTTCTTCTTCGGCCCCAACATGCCAAATGAACAGGTGAGCGAGCAGCCCTTCCAGGCGCTCGGTTCCGGGGTCATCATCGATGCCAAGAAGGGTTACGTGATCACCAACGCCCACGTGATCCACGAGGCAGACGAGATCAAGGTCAGCCTGAAGGATGGCCGCGAATTTACCGCCAAGAAGATAGGCGAGGACAAGCAGTCCGATATCGCCCTGCTGCAGATCAAGAGCGATGACCTGACCGCCATCAAGCTGGCAGACTCCGACGATCTGAGGGTCGGCGATTATGCCCTGGCCATCGGCAACCCGTTCGGTCTCGGCCAGACTGTGACCTCCGGCATCGTCAGTGCGCTCGGTCGCAGCGGCCTCAATATCGAGAACTTCGAAAACTTCATCCAGACCGATGCGGCCATCAACTCGGGCAACTCGGGCGGCGCCCTGCTCAACCTGCGTGGCGAGCTGATCGGCATCAACACCGCCATCCTGGGCCCCAATGGCGGCAACATCGGTATCGGCTTCGCCATTCCGTCCAACATGGTGCGTGACCTGTCCGAACAGATCATCAAGTATGGCGAGGTGCGTCGTGGCCAGCTGGGCATCACTGGCGCCGAACTGACCTCTGATCTGGCCAAGACCTTTGGTTCCACCAAGCAGAACGGCGCCTTCGTCAACCAGGTCATGCCGGGCTCGGCCGCCGACAAGGCGGGTATCAAGGCCGGTGACATCATCTCCAGCATCGATGGCAAGGCGATCCGCTCGTTCGGGGAGCTACGTGCCAAGATAGCCACCATGGGCGCGGGCAAGCAGGTCATCCTCGGCATAGTGCGCGATGGCAAGGAAGAGAGCGTCAAGGTCACCCTGAAACAGGCCGATGACAGCGAGGTGCGTGCCAGCGCCCTGCATCCTGCCCTGGAAGGGGCCAAGCTCAGCACCACCACGGATCCGGTGACCGGTGTCGCCGTGTCCGACATCGATGCCCGCTCCCCGGCGGCCGCGTCCGGCCTGCAGAAGGGGGACGTGATCATCGGCGTCAACCGGCTGAGGGTGAACACCCTGGCCGACCTGACCAAGGCGCTGAAGAACAAGCCGGATGTGCTGGCCCTCAACATCCAGCGAGGCGACTCCTCCCTCTATCTGGTGATCCGCTAGGACCACCCCTGCCTTGTAGCCTCCATCACCCGCGACCCAGGTCGCGGGTGATTTTTATTCATCGTTAGTGTTATTCTCTGCTGGCAGCGACCAGCAATGAGAATGACATGAAAATCCCACCTCTGATCAGTTACTTGGGCAAGTCGATCGCCTTTGGCCTCATGGTCGCAGCCCTGTTGCTGCTATTCTTTCCCACCCTCAGAGGCGGCGCTCTGCTGCCCGACCTCATCAGCAACAGCCGGGAGATGAGTTTCTCCTATGCCGCCCACCGCGCCGGTCCTGCCGTGGTCAACATCTATACCCGCAGTTTTGCCGGTGCCCGCGGCGAGAAGGCTGAGCTGAGGCCCCAGGGGCTGGGGTCCGGGGTCATCATGAACCCGCGCGGCCATGTGCTGACCAACTACCATGTCATCGCCGACGCGGATCAGATCATAGTCGCACTGCAAGATGGCCGGGTGTTCAGCGCCGAGCTGGTGGGGACCGATCGCCTGACCGATCTCGCCGTGCTCTACATCGAATCGGACAACCTGCCTGTGATCCCCCAGGATCCCGACCTGCGCCCGGACGTGGGGGACGTGGTACTCGCCATCGGCAACCCCTATAACGTCGGCCAGACCATCACCCAGGGCATCATCAGCGCCACCGGCCGCCTCGGCCTCTCCAGCATGGGCCCCGACAGCAACGGCCGTCAGGATCTGCTGCAGACCGATGCCGCCATCAATGAAGGCAACTCGGGCGGCGCCCTGGTCAATGCCAACGGCGATCTGGTCGGCATCAACACCGCTGCCTATCACCTCAACGGCAACCAGGAGAGCTACGGCATCAGCTTCGCCATTCCCTATCGCCTCGCCAAACGCATCATGGATGAACTGATCACCAACGGCCGGGTCATCCGTGGCTACCTCGGCATCTCCAGCGTCGAGATCAACCCCATAGTGGCGCGCATGATGAACCTCGGCGATCTGCGCGGCCTGGTCGTGGAGAGCCTGGATCCCGCCGGCCCCGCCGCCAGGGGTGGACTGAGGCGCGGTGACGTCCTGCTCAAGATCAACGGCGAGGCCATCAGCGGGGTGCGAGCCGCCATGGACAAGATTGTCGAGAGCCGCCCGGGTGCCCAGATGACGATTTCCGTCATCCGCGACGGCAAGCCCTTCGAGCTGACCGTCACCATAGAGGAAGATCTGCGCTACCAGAATCAGCAGGCCGCCAGCGCGGCAGGGTCCAGCTGACCCCAGATTCCCGCAGGCGGCCCCTCGCCGCCCGCCCAGCCTCGCGCCGACAACATGATCCGGCTCACACTCTCACCCGGTTCCTGCAGCGCCCCCTTCCTTGCACCATCTGTGAATCCCCTCACAGATCCCGGCCCTCATCGCCGCCTCAAGCCGATCCAGATCAAATAAACACCGCCCCTTCGGCCCCTGCTGACGGATTTCCGCTTGCTGGTGGAAAAACCCTGCCTCCCGCCCGCTCCCGGAGATGACATAGGGTAAGCCCATATCTCGTCGTCATCAGGAGAGCAGAGCGTGCAAACCCCTCATCACAACCTCACCCCGGACAGTGCGCCCATCGGCCGCAAGAGCAACGATGTCCTGGCCCGCATCTACCCGCTGCTGGGGGAGCACGGCATAGTACCCAATGAAGTCCAGCAGCAGATGCTGGCCTCCCACGTCAAGGCCATGGTGTGGCGCTCCCATAGCGGCGAGCCCCTGCCGGAGGTCGATCTCTCCCTGTTCGAGGAGATCTCCCCCCTCTCGCTGCGGCTGGCCGAACAGGTCGTCGCCTGGCTGGATCATCTGGCCTATGAAGAAGCCCATCTGTTATCGGTCCACTTCGAAGTGGCCAAAGAGAACGAACTCAGCTCAGTCAAAGGAGAACACTAAATGTCGGCTATCAAACTCGTGATTGGTGATCGTCTCGGCAAGGGACAAAAAGTAGGGGCCGGCGCCGAGGCCGCCGGCGCCAGCGTGACCGTGATCCCCGGCATGGCCGCGGACATGAAGCTTGGCGATGTGATGAACAGGGAGCAGGCGGATCTTGGCATCTCCTTCTGTGGCAGCGGCGGCGCCGGTGCCATCACGGCCCAGACCAAGTACGGCTACAAGTGCCGCTATGGCATGCGTTCGGTCGAAGAGGGGGTCACCGCCATCAACGAGGGCTGCGTGGTGCTGGGTTTCGGTTTCATGGACAAGGAAGAGCTGGGTCAGAAGCTGGTCGAAGCCTTCGCCAAGAAGCACGGGCGCACCTGATGAACCACCAGTTCACCAGTGAGGTGAGGGTGAGCGGCAATGGCGCCACCCGGCAACAGGCCTTCGCCGCCGCCCTCAGTAAGGTGCAGTCGAGCCTGCTCAAGGAGACGGAGCAGGTGCTGCTGCGCGTCGAACCTCTGGCGGTCAAGGTGCTCAAGGCCGAGGAGTCGGTGCGGGTGGAAAAGTTCCTGTTCTTCTTCCTGCCGAGAACCCGTCATGAATTTCGGGTCGAGCTCGAGATCCAGGTCAGCATCAACGCGATCGATACCCGGCAGCTGGAGTTCACCCGGGTGTAGCGCGCTTCAAAAAGGATAGGTTGCATGTTTCTAATCATTTTCATCAAGTCGCTGATCATCGGCGGCCTGGTCGGCGTCGGGGTCGGCGCCGGCGCGGCGCGGATGTTCCATGCCCCGACCTGCCAGGGAATGGGGGCTTTTCGCACCCTGGGGGAGCTCAACTCCTGCGAAGGGGATCCTGCCTCCCACTTCTCCTTCGGCCTTGGCTTCTTCTTCAACGCCTGGGCCTCGACCGTCGCCGCGGGCGCCTTCACCCAGGACGTGGATCACCGCATCATCCCGCACTGGGCCACGGCCGTGCTGATGATCAACAACCGGGACCTGAGCACCACCCTGCACGATCCCAGGAAGATGGCCATCGCCGGCGGCCTCATCGGCGCCATCGTGGTGGCGTTTCTCAACAGCACGGCCGCCGCCGTCCCCGAGGCGCTGCAGGTGACCGCCGTCAAGGTGCTGGTCCCCGCCGCCAACCTGCTGGTCAATACCATCATGCCGGTGATCTTCTGGCTGGCCGCCATCGAGGCGGGCAAGAAGTCCGGCTTCTGGGCCACCATCTTCGGCGGCCTGGCCCAGCTCATCATGGGCAACGCCGTGCCGGGTCTGGTGCTCGGCATCCTGATCGGCAAGGGGGTGGAAGAGAGCGGCTGGAACCATGTCACCCGGGTGATGATGGTCGCCATCGTGCTGCTGTTCGTGCTGAGCGGCTTCTTCCGCGGCTTCGACATGAAACTGATTGAATCCTTCCACCTCGGGGTTCCCCTGTGGCTGGAGAACATCCATAACCTGCTGGTCAGCAAATAAGAGGGCATCACAGTGGATGAGAAATTGAGAAACAACTTCTGGTATGCCGACTGGTCCTTCCCCATTTTCGTGGGACTGCTCTCGGCCGGGGTGTTTGCCGGTACCCATATGTACTACCTGTACGGGGTGGGCGCCTTCAACGAGGTGGCCTTCGTCGCCATGCTCAAGGCCGGGATAGACACGGGCGTCTATGGTGCGGTCGCCGCCTTCGGTGCCAGCTTCCTGTTCGCCCGCATCATTGAGGGCTCCCTGGTGGGGATACTCGACATAGGAGGCGCCATCCAGACCGGGGTAGGTCTGGGGATCCCGGCCCTGCTGATGGGGGCTGGCATCGTCTATCCCCTGGAGAGCTTCGGCGCCTCCCTGGCCACCGGCATGCTGATCGGCGTCGCCATCGGCGGCATCATCATCCTGGCCCGCAAGTTCACCATCAACCAGAGCGACTCCACCTACGGGGCGGATGTGATGATGGGGGCGGGCAACAGCTCAGGCCGCTTCCTCGGTCCCCTGATCATCCTCTCCGCCATGGGGGCCTCCATCCCCATCGGCCTGGGCTCTCTGTTCGGTGCCCTGCTGTTCTATCTCTGGGGCAAGCCCATCACGGGGGGGGCCATCCTGGGCGCCATGCTGCTGGGGGCCTTCTTCCCGGTAGCCATCTCCTGACCCTGCCGCTCGTCGCCAGCGCGGCGAGCGGATCCTGCGAGGCACATCCATGTACGACATCATCATCAGAGGGGCCCGCCTGGCTGGCGGCGAGCTGACCGACATCGCCATCCAGGATGGCAAGATTGCCGCCCTGGGGGCGCTCGAGGGGGCTGACGCCCAGCGCGACGTCCGTCTCGACGGCCGCCTCTACCTCAGCGCGGGCTGGATAGACTCCCACACCCACTGCTACCCCCACTCCCCCATCTACCAGGATGAGCCGGACAAGATAGGGGTCCAGGCCGGCGTCACCACCGTCATCGATGCCGGCAGCACAGGCGCCGACGACGTGGACGCATTCAAGGCGCTGACGGAGCAATGTCAGACCCGGGTTCACGCCCTGCTCAACATCTCCCGCATCGGCCTGCTGCGCCAGAACGAGCTGGCCGATGCCGCCGACATAGACCCAGCCCTGGCCCGGGCCGCCATCGCCCGCCACCCCGACTTCATCGTCGGCATCAAGGCGCGCATGAGCGGCAGCGTGGTGGGGGACAACGGCCTGGCGCCGCTGCGCATCGCCAAGCAGATCCAGCAGGACAACGGCAAGCTGCCGCTCATGGTCCATGTGGGCAATACGCCGCCGGATCTCGACGAGCTGGTCGCCCTGCTCGGCGACGGGGATCTGCTGACCCACTGCTACAACGGCAAGCCGAACCGCATCCTGACCCCGACCGGAGAGCTGCGGGTGGCGGTGCGCGACGCCATGCGCCGCGGCATGAAGCTGGATGTGGGTCACGGTGGCGCCAGCTTCAGCTTCGAGGTGGCCGAGCAGGCCATCGCGGCCGGAGTGCTGCCGGACACCATCAGCTCGGATATCTATTGCAAGAACCGAATCAAGGGCCCTGTCTACAGCCTGGCCCATGTGATGTCCAAGTTTCTCGCCATCGGTCTGCCCCTGGAGCGGGTCATCGCCTGCGTCACCAGCCGGGCCGCCGATGCCCTGCGGCTGACCGGCAAGGGGCGGCTCGAGGTGGGTGCCGACGCGGACCTGACCCTGTTCGAGCTGGCCCACCAGCCATGCCTGTTTGCCGATACCGAGGCGCAGCAGCGCGCCGGGGAATACCAACTGCTGCCCGTCGCCGCCCTGGTGGCCGGCACCCTGACACTGACTCAATACGGGGAATCTCACCATGCCTTCTGTCTATGAGAAATATGCGCTCAAACCCGTGATCAACGCCTCCGGGCGCATGACCATTCTCGGGGTGTCGACCCCGGCGCCCGAGGTGCAAGAGGCCGTCGCGTTCGGTCTGGATCACTACTTCGAGCTGAAGGATCTGGTCGACAAGAGCGGCGCCTACATAGCCCGCCTGCTGGGCGTGGAAGATGCCGTGGTGGTCTCCTGCGCCTCCGCCGGCATCGCCCAGTCGGTGGCCGCCGTGATAGTGCGGGGCGACCCCTACCGCCTCGAGCACCTTCACGCCCACGACCATGGCGTACCGAGCGAGATAGTGCTGGCCAAGGGCCACAATGTAAACTTCGGCGCGCCGGTCGGCACCATGGTCAACCTCGGCGGCGGCACCCTGGTCGAGGCCGGTTACGCCAACGAGTGCTCCCCGGCCCAGCTGGCGGCGGCCATAGGACCGAACACGGCGGCACTCCTCTACATCAAGTCCCACCACTGCGTGCAGAAGAGCATGCTGTCGGTGGCCGAGGCGGCCGAGGTGGCCCGGGCCCATGGGCTCCCTCTCATCGTCGATGCGGCGGCGGAGGAAGATCTGCGCCTCTACGACCGCCTGGGTGCGGATCTGGTCATCTACAGCGGCGCCAAGGCCATCGAGGGCCCCACCAGCGGCCTGGTGCTCGGCAAGCGTCAATATGTGGAGTGGGTCAAGCAACAGAGCGGCGGCATAGGTCGCGCCATGAAGGTGGGCAAGGAGGGGATCCTGGGGCTGACCCGGGCCATAGAGCGCTACCTGGCCACGGAGCCCGAGAGCGGCGCCGCCATGGTGGCCAAGATGACCCCCTTCATCGAGGGGCTCAATCGCCTGAGCGGCATCAGCGCCCGCGTGGTATGGGACGGCGCCGGACGCGACATCGCCCGCACCGAGATCGCCTTCGATGAGCAGCAGCTCGGCTACCACGCCAGGGAGGCCGTCAGCGCCTTGCAGGCAGGCAACCCCGCCATCTATTGCCGTGGCTACCGTGCCAACGAAGGCAAGATTGAAATCGACGTGCGCAGCGTCAATCCGGACCAGCTCGCACAGATCCAGGATGCCATCGCCCGACTGGGCCAGGAGAAGCGTTAATGAAACTGACCCCCAACTACTACCGTGACCGTGTCTGCCTCAATGTGCTGGCGGGCTCCAAACACAATGCCGTCGAGGTCCATGCGGCCGCCGAGGGCCATGTGCTGGTCGGGGTGCTCTCCAAGAGCTACCCGGATGTGCCGAGCGCCGTGGCCGACATGGCCGACTACGCCGCCCTCATCGACAACGCCCTCTCCATCGGCCTGGGAGCCGGGGATCCCCGCCAGTCCGCCATGGTGACCGAGCTGGCCCGCCAGCTGCAGCCCCAGCACGTGAATCAGGTCTTCACCGGGGTCGGGGCCAGCCGGGCCCTGCTCGGCCAGTCAGAGACCCTGGTCAACGGCCTCATCTCCCCCAGCGGCACCCCGGGCATGGTGAAGATCTCCACCGGCCCCCTCAGCGCCCGGCAACCCGATGGCATAGTGCCCATCGACACCGCCATCGCCCTGCTCAAGGACATGGGGGGCAGCTCGGTCAAGTTCTTCCCCATGGGGGGTCTGGCCTGCCGCGCCGAGTATCAGGCGGTGGCCGAGGCCTGCGCCCGCCACGGCTTCTCGCTGGAGCCCACCGGCGGCATCGACCTCGACAACTTCGAGGAGATAGTGCGCATCGCCCTGGAGGCCGGGGTCGAGAAGGTGATCCCCCATGTCTACAGCTCCATCATGGATCCCGAGAGCGGAGAGACTCGCCCGCAGGATGTGCGCGCCCTGCTCGCCATCGTCAAGAGGCTGCTGGCCTGATGAGACGGGAGGGCGCATCCGTGCCCTCCTTCTCCCGACCCCCAGCTGGTCGGGTTGGGCTATTGAACGATATATCGATATGATTCCCCTCGTGATTCTCCCACGGCCAGCATGGAGCGACCCGATACCCTCATGAAGTTTCCCACACCTCGCCTGAACCAGTTGCTGGACATCCTGCGGGACGAGGCCCTGCCCCAGGAAGAACTGGCCCGGCGGCTGCATGTGTCCACCCGCACGGTGCGCACCGATGTCGCCACCCTCAACGAGCTGATCGCCGACCATGGCGCCCACCTCATCCATCAGCGGGGGGCGGGTTATCGCCTCAAGATCTATCACCAGGAGCGGTTCGATGCCCTGCTCGCCAGCCGCAGCCAGGAGAGCAAGCTGCCCCGCACCAGCCGGGAGCGGGTGCTCCACCTCCAGCTGATGCTGCTCAGCGCCGAGCAGGGGATCAAGCTCGATGATCTGGCCGACACCTGGTATCTGAGCCGGGCCGCCCTGCAGGGGGACATGACGGAGGTGCGCGAACGGCTGGCCCACTTCGGGCTCACCATAGAGAGCAGGGCGCGCCTCGGCATGCGCATCCAGGGGGAGGAGACGGCCATCCGGGCCTGCCTGACCCAGCTGCTCTATCAGGAGCTGCTCCATAACACCCAGCTGCAGAGCCTGCTGCCGACCCTGTGTCCCAGCAAGACCCTGGAGGTGCTCGGCAACCGCATTCACGAACAGCTCGCCCGCCATCGGCTGCGGCTCACCGATGAGGGCCTGCAGCAGCTGACCATCTACTGCGCCGTGCTGCTGCTGCGCCTGGCCGCCGGCCACGAGCTGACCCGCTTCGATCCCGAGGATCTCACCCCCGCCATGGTGGCGGTGGCCCGGGATATCAGTGCCGAGCTGCCAACCCTGACCCCGCCCGGGGAGAGCGAGCTGGCCTGCCTCGCCATCCAGATCCAGGCGAGGGTGATCGCCGACAACCCCAGACTCAACCCCGCCATGGCGAGGGAAGGAGAGCGGCTGGTCAATCATCTGCTCGACTACATCCACCAGCACTTCCCCTATGATCTGGGTCATGACGCCCAGCTGCGCGAGGATCTGCTCACCCACATCAGCACCATGCTGCTGCGGGTCAAATATCAGATAGGCAGCCACAATCCCCTGGCCGAACACATCAAGCAACACTACCCCCTCGCCTACGAGATCACCCTGGCCGCCCTCTCGGCCTGGGTCAAACAGACCCCCTATCGCCTCACCGACCACGAGATTGGCTACCTGGTGATCCATATCGGGGTGGGCCTGGAGCGGCACTACGACATAGGCTACGAGCGCCGCCCTCACGCCTTGCTGCTGTGCGACGGGGGCAATGCCACCTTCCGGGTGCTGGAGGCCAGCATACGCCGGGAATATCCCCAGCTGAGGCTCACCAGCCTGGACTCGGTGCGCGAGTACGAGGCCCTGGCGCGGCTGGAGCAGGACTTCGTCATCAGCACTGTGAGGGTGAGCGAGAAGGGGGTGCCCGTGGTCCAGGTCGCCCCCTTCCCGACCCAGTATCAGCTGGAGCAGCTCGGCAAGCTGGTGCTGATCGATCGCACCCGCCCCTACCTGCTCGACAAGTATTTCAGCGAGGAGCACTTCCTGATCCTGGATGCTCCCCTGACCCAGCAGCAGCTGCTGGATCGGGTATGCACCCAGCTGGAGGCGGAAGAGAGGGTCGAACCCGGCTTTCGCGCCTCCCTGTTCGAGCGGGAGGCCATCGTCTCCACCATGCTGGGGGACGGCATGGCCCTGCCCCACTCCCTCGGGCTGCTGGCCAAGCGCACCTGCGTCTATACGGTGCTGGCGCCCCAGGGCATAGAGTGGGGCAATGGCGAGATCGCCAGCCTCATCTTCGTGCTGGCCATCAGCAAGCGGGACTATGAGGAGGCCATGGGCCTGTACGATCTCTTCATCAGACTGATGAACGAAAAGGCCAGCAAGAGTCTGCTGGCCTGTGAGGATTTTGCCAGTTTCAAGGCGCTGGCGCGCACCGGGCCCCACTAGCGGGGCGCCCTACTCCTCGTTGAACCCCGAGGTGAACAGGGCCACCACGGCGGCCAGGGCCGCCTCTTCCTGGGGGCCCTCGGCTTGCACCTCCACCCGCTTGCCCTGGGCCGAGTCCAGCATCAGCATGCCGATGACGCTGTCGGCATCGGCCTCGACGCCCTCTTCGTTGCGCAGCAGCACATGGGCATCGAATCCCTGTACCAGTTCGAACAGCATCATGGCCGGGCGCGCATGCATGCCCAGCTTGTTCTTCACTTCTACCGAGGCGGAGACTGTCATCTGACCTCCCGTTGCGCCATCAATGTTGCGGATCCCGTTTGTCGAGGGTGCGATGGCGGATCTGCACGTTCTTGCCGAGCCCCTCGAAGGTACGCGCCAGCTGTTCGGCGATGAACACGGATCTGTGCTGGCCGCCGGTGCAGCCAATCCCGACCGTGAGATAGCTGCGGTTGTTGCGCTCCAGGGCCGGCAACCAGGTCGCCAGCATGTTCTCGATCTGCAGGGTGAACTGCATCACGTCGGGCTGGCTCGCCAGATAGCGGGCCACCGGCTCATCCTTGCCGGTGAACGGCTTGAGCTCGGGGATCCAGTGGGGATTGGGCAGGAAGCGGGCATCGAACACGAAGTCGGCATCCTTGGGGATGCCGTACTTGAAGCCGAACGACTCGAACACCAGCACCAGCTCATTCTCCTTCTTGCCGAGCACCCGGGTCTTGATGAGCTCGCTGAGGTCATGAATGCTGAGGCTGGTGGTGTCGATGCGCAGATCGGCACTCGCCGAGATCGGCGCCAGCAGATGGGTCTCTTCACGGATCGCCTCGTCCAGGGAGAGGCGCTTGCGAGAGAGGGGGTGCAGGCGACGGCTCTCGCCGTAACGCTTGAGCAGGGTGCTGTTCTCCGCATCGAAGAAGAAGCTGCTGTATTGCACCCGACCATCGCCGCGCACCTGGGCCAGCAGGGTCTCCAACCGCTCCGGATCACCGGGCAGGTTGCGCACGTCTATGCTGACCGCCAGCTTGTCGTACTGGCGCTCGACCGAGACGATCAGCTGAGGCAGCAGATTGACCGGCAGATTGTCGACACAGTAATACCCGAGATCTTCCAGTACCCGCAGCGCAACGGTCTTGCCCGACCCGGAGCGGCCACTGACTACGATAAGCTGCATCTTGCAACCTCCACAGCGACGAGTTGATTAGCGTGGGCGACGGCCCATCAGGCGGAGATCATGATCTGGTAGAGATCATCATCGCTGGCAGCCTGGCGCAGCTGGCGGCAGACCGCCTTGTCACCCAATTTGGCGGCCATCAGGGAGAGGGTCTTGAGGTGCTGTTTGCACTCACTCTCCGGCACCAGCAAGGCAAAGAGCAGATCGACGGGCTGATTGTCGATGGAATCGAAGGGGATGGGCTCGGCAAAGGTCATCAGTACCGCCGTCGGCGGGAATTCGTCGCCGATGCGACCATGGGGAATGGCAATGCCGGCACCTATGCCGGTGCTGCCCATCTTCTCGCGGGCAAGCAGACATTCGAACAGGGCCTGGCGCGAGGTACCCAGCCGTTCGGCGGCCAGCTCGCTGATGATTTCCAGGGCGCGTTTCTTGCTGGTACAAGGGACCGCACTTTTGGTGCAGTCCCGACTCAGTATGTGTTCAAGTTGCATGGTTATTTTTGATTTAACTTGTCTTTGTGCTTGATGATCTGTCGATCAAGTTTGTCGAGCAGGGTATCTATCGCGGCGTACATATCCGCGTGTTCCGAATTGGCGAACACTTCGCCCCCGCTGACGTGTAGCTTAGCTTCGGCAATCTGGTTCAGTTTTTCTACGCTCAACACCACATGAACATTGTTGATGTGGTCAAAGTGACGCTCGAGTTTGGCAAACTTGTTATTCACATAATCACGCAGCGCTTCGGTGATCTCTACGTGGTGTCCGGTCAAGTTAATTTGCATAACGTCTTCCTTCTGTGTTGCCTAAACCAGGCGTTTGCGCTGATTGGACGGTGGTATCAACAAGGATTCACGGTATTTGGCGATCGTGCGTCGAGCCACCATAATACCCTGTTCGGCCAGCAAATCCGCGATCTTGCTATCACTTAGCGGTTTCGCCGGGTTTTCCGCCGTCACCAGCTTCTTGATCAGGGCACGAATTGCGGTCGATGAGCACTCACCTCCTCCCTCTGTGTTGACGTGACTGGAGAAAAAGAACTTCAGCTCGAAGATGCCACGGTGGGTATGCATGTACTTCTGGGTCGTGACCCGGGAGATGGTCGATTCATGCATCTCCACCGCCTCGGCGATGTCGTTGAGCACCATGGGCTTCATGGCCTCCTCGCCGTATTCAAAGAACCCCTGCTGCTGTTCGACGATGCAGCTGGCCACCTTGAGCAGGGTCTCATTGCGGCTCTCCAGACTCTTGATGAACCACTTGGCATCTTGCAGATGGGAGCGAATGAACTGGGTGTCCTGGCTGGTGCGCGCCTGGCGAGCCATGGCGGCATAGGTTTCGTTGACGCGAATGCGGGGCGCCGAATCCGGGTTCAGCTCCACCACCCAGCGGTTCTGGCGCTTGACCACGGTGACATCCGGGATCACGTACTGGGAATCGCTCTGTACCACACGGTTGCCGGGTCTGGGTTCGAGCTGCTGGATGAGATCGATGACCTCCTTGAGCTCCCCCTCCTTGAGCCGCGTCTTGCGCGCCAGGGTGCGATAGTCCCGATTGCCCAGCAAGTCCATGTGCTCACGGACGACCTCCCGCGCCTGGGCCAGCCAGGGTTGCTGTGCACTGAACTGACCCAGCTGGATCAGCAGGCACTCCTGTACCGAGCGGGCCGCGATGCCGACCGGATCGAAATGCTGTACCCGCTTGAGCACGGCTTCAATCTCGTCGAGCTCCACCTCGACGTCATCACTGCTCACCGCCTGCTGGATGTCTTCCAGGGTGCTGGTCAGGTAGCCGGACTCGTCGATGCCGTCGATGATGGCCAGGGCAATGGCGGCATCGAGATCGCTGAACGGGGTGAGCCGCATCTGCCACAGCAGATAATCTTGCAGGTTTTCCGTGGTCTCGCCCTGATAGACGCTGTCTTCCCCCTCGAAGACGGGGCCGGCACTCTGGCCGGTGCCGGCGGAGTAGACGTCATCCCAGCTGCTGTCGACCGGCAGCTCGTCCGGCAACTGCTCCTGGGCCATGGCCTCGCTGCTGTCGATCTGGCTCTCCTCCTGCTTAATATCGGTATGAGTCTCCAGCTGCTCGACCTCTTCTTGCTCGAGCAGGGGGTTGCTATCGAGGGCTTGCTGGATCTCCTGCTGAAGTTCCAATGAAGAGAGCTGGAGCAGACGAATCGCTTGTTGTAACTGCGGCGTCATGGTCAATTGCTGACCGAGACGCAACTGGAGTGTCGGCTTCATCTACGTCGGGATATCCTTATTTCAGCGAGGCGATCATCAGGAAACGAAGGGCGATTTCCCCTTACTATAGACTGAATTGATCGCCCAAATAGACACGCTTGACCTGTTCGTCGGCCAGGATATCGGCGGGGGTGCCTTCCGCTATCATCTTGCCGTGACTGACGATATAGGCCTTCTCGCACACATCCAGCGTCTCGCGCACGTTGTGGTCCGTGATGAGCACGCCCAGCCCTCGATCCTTGAGATGCTGGATGATCTTCTTGATGTCGATGACAGAGATGGGATCGACCCCGGCGAACGGCTCGTCCAGCAGGATGAAACGGGGCTCGGCCGCCAGGGCGCGGGCGATCTCGACCCGGCGGCGCTCGCCACCGGACAGGCTCTGACCCAGGTTGTCCCGGATGTGGGTGATGCTGAACTCTTCCAGCAGCTGCTCCACCTTGTCTTCCCGCTCTTCGCGACTCAACTCCTTGCGGGTCTGCATGACCCCCATCAGGTTGTCATAGACGGAGAGGCGGCGGAAGATGGAGGCCTCCTGAGGCAGATAGCCGATGCCATTGCGGGCACGGATGTGCATGGGTTGCAGGCTGATGTCCTGCTCGTCGATGGTGATGAGGCCCGCATCCCGCTGCACCAGGCCGACGATCATGTAAAAAGAGGTGGTCTTGCCCGCGCCGTTCGGACCGAGCAGACCCACGATCTGACCGGTGCCCACTTCCAGGCTGACGTCACTGACCACCATCCGCTTCTTGTAGCTCTTCTGCAGCCCGGCTGCCTTCAACACTGCCATGGCTTATTTATCCTGCTTTTTGTCGGCGGGTTTGTCGAAATTCTCGACCTGATCGGGCAGGAACACCGTCTTGACGCGATTGGTTTCGCCCTTGCTTTCGGCGATCATCTTCTGTTTCACGATGTCATAGCGGATCAGATCGCCGTTCACCTGGCTGTCTTCCTGCTTGAGCTCGCCATTACCCGTGATGGTCACCAGACGATTCTTCAGCTCGTAGCGAATGCTGTCGCCATGGGCATTGACCGGCTTGCCGTTGTCCAGGATCTGGAAAAAGGTGGCGGGTTTGCCATAGGCGGTCATCACCTCGGCCCCCTTCTCGCCTGATCGGATCACCACCACCTTGTCCGCCTTAATCTTGATGGTGCCCTGGGTGATGATGACATCCTCGCTGAAGGTGACGCGGTTATCCTGCATCTCGGCTATCTGCTTGACGGCGTCCACATACACCTTCTCGGCGAAGTCGGACTCCTTGGCGCTGACGCCCCCGCACAGCAGCAGGGCGAACGCGGCCAGATTAACGTTTCTCATTGAAATAGATGGCATGGCCTTGGTCCAGTAATTCGAAATATTTGCGATCCAGATGCCCCTTCAGGCCAACGCCCTCGGTCTGGAACTCTTTGGCGACGATGGCGACCTGACGATTACTTCTCACATCCTGGGTCACCAAGTCCAGCTCCAGGTAGGGAGTGTCCAGGGTGGAGATGAAGGAGGTGGGCAAGAGGCCATCGAGATGCACCTTGTCCCTCAGGATCACGTTGTCGTCCGTGTTGAGCACCCCCGTCTCGGCGGTCACCTTCCATTCGGCATCCCCCTTGTCATCGAACAGATAGACGATGGGCTTGTCGAAAGTGGCCTGCTCGAGCAGCTGAAAATACTCGGCATAGACGGACTCCAGTCGCTCGCTGCGCTTGCCCGTCTCGTCGAAGCGGGTGGTCACCAGATCCTTGGCGATGAAGTCCGGCTGATAATGTTCCGTCTTGGGCGCGGCCGGCGGCGCCAGGGTCACATCCCCCAGCTGCCAGATGGCCAGAGCCACGATGAAGAGGGCGGCGAACAGCAGGGTCTGGCGACTGATCATGCCGATACCTCGGCCAGCTCATCGGCATGCCCCTGGGCCTGCAAGATGAGATCGCACAGCTCGCGCACCGCGCCCATGCCCCCACCCAGCCGGGTCACCAGATCGGCGCGCGCCACCACCAGCGGATGGGCATCGGCGACCGCCACCCCCAGGCCACAGGCCTGCATCACCGGCAGATCTATGGTGTCATCCCCCATGTAGGCCGCCTGGCTGGCATCCAGTCCCAGTTGCTGCAGCAGGGCCTCGAAATGGGGCAGCTTCTGATCCGCCCCCTGGACCACATGCTTCACCCCCAGGCTCGCCATCCGGTTACTGACGATGCGGGAGTTGCGCCCCGTGATGATGGCGATCTCGATGCCCGCCCTCATCAACGCCTTCATGCCGGCGCCATCCCGGGTGCAGAAGGTCTTGAACTCCTCCCCCTCGTTGCCCATGTAGATGAGGCCGTTGGAGAGCACGCCATCCACGTCACACACCAGCAGGCGGATACGCGCCGCCTTGTCGTATTGGCTGGCGGTGACCGGACCGTAGGGCGTCGCCATCTGTTGCATCAAATCACTCCCGCCTTGAGCAGATCGTGCATGTTGAAGGCCCCCAGGGGACGTTTGTCGCCATCGACCACCAACAAGCCATTGATTTTTTTGGTTTCCATCAGTTTTACCGCCTCGGCGGCCATCATCTCCGGCCTTACGGTAACACAGTTGACCGTCATCACCTGCGCGATAGGGGTGCTGTGGACATCGACCCGCAGATCCAGGATGCGACGCAGGTCGCCATCGGTAAACAGACCCGCCAGCAGACCATCGCCATCGACCACGGCCGTCATGCCGAGTCCCTTGCGGCTCACTTCCAGCAGGGCCTGGCTGATGGTGGCATCTATCCCCACCCGGGGCAACAGGTCGCCGCTGTGCATCAGGTCGCCGACTCGCAGCAGCAGACGCTTGCCCAGCGACCCGCCGGGGTGGGAGAGCGCGAAGTCATCGGCGGTGAAACCGCGGGCCTCGAGCAGGGCGACGGCCAGGGCATCCCCCATCACCAGGGTGGCCGTGGTGCTGGAGGTCGGCGCCAGCCCCAGGGGACAGGCTTCCTGCTCGACCCGGACGCAGAGGTGTACGTTGGCCTCCTTGGCCATGGTCGAGGCCGGATTGCCGGTCATGCAGATAAGCGGGATGCCGCGGCGCTTGAGCACCGGCAGCAGAGCCAGGATCTCGTCGCTCTCCCCCGAGTTGGAGATGGCGATGATGAGATCCCCCCCCGAGATCATCCCGAGATCCCCGTGGCTGGCTTCGCCCGGGTGCAGGAAGAAGGCGGGCGTCCCTGTGCTGGCCAGGGTGGCGGCAATCTTGTTGCCAATATGACCGGACTTGCCCATGCCGGTGACCACTATCTTGCCGCCGCAACCCAGTATCAGCTGGCAGGCACGATCGAACGCCTCATCCAGGTACTGATGCAGGCCCTCGATGGCTTGTTTCTCTATATCCAGCACCGCCTTGGCACTGCGACGAAAATCGAACATTTCAGACAGGTTTTCTGGTTTGACAGACATATGGGAACCGCTCCGGGCCGAAATTAGCTGCGGGATTATAAAAAAGTCTGCCCAGATAAGCGAATCCGATGGTTTCTGGCGAGAGCAACGGGGGGCAAACGGCCGAAAGCTGTCGCCTGCAAAGGGGACCAGCCTGTTCAATAGTTGTCCCTTGTTGTTGCTTAGACCTAGACTAGCCCATAAAATTCGCTCTTCATTTGCACCCGATGGACCATTGTTTGAACAACGATCTGATCACCATCTCCGATCTCAGCTTCAGTCACGGCGACCGCCTGCTCTACGACAACATCAGCCTCACCATCCCCCGTGGCAAGGTGACTGCCGTGATGGGGCCCAGCGGGATCGGCAAGACCACGCTGCTGAGGCTGATCGGCGGTCAACTCAAGCCCGATGCCGGCACCATATTGTTTGACGGCGAGGATGTTCCCCGCCTGTCCCGCCGCCGACTCTACAGTCTGCGCAAACGGATGAGCATGCTGTTCCAAAGCGGTGCCCTCTTCACCGGCATGACGGTGTTCGACAACGTGGCCTTTCCCCTGCGCGAGCACTCGGGCCTGCCCGAGGAGCTGATCCACACCATCGTCATGATGAAGCTGGAGGCCGTGGGCCTGCGCGGCGCGGCATCCCTGATGCCCTCGCAGCTCTCCGGCGGCATGGCCCGCCGGGCCGCCCTGGCCAGAGCCATCGCCCTGGATCCGGACCTCATCATGTTCGACGAACCCTTCGTCGGCCAGGATCCCATCACCATGGGGGTGCTGGTGAAGCTCATCCGCGAGCTCAACGACGCCCTTGGCATCACCTCCGTCATCGTCACCCATGACGTGACCGAGGTGATGGGCATCGCCGATTACGCCTATATCATCGCCAATCGCAAGATAGTGGCCCAGGGCACACCGCAACAGCTGCGGGAAGAGCGCAACCCCGAGGTCGAGCAGTTCCTGCAGGGACTTCCCGACGGCCCTGTCCCGTTCCATTTCCCGGCTGGCGAGCTACTACAGGATCTATGATGTTGATAAGTCAAATAAACCAGTTGGGACGATCCGGCATTCAGATCCTCACGGCCCTGGGCCGTGCCACCATCATGCTGTTTCATGCCCTGGCCGGCCGTCCCCAGCCCCGCAAGCATTTTCCTCTGCTGCTTCAGCAGCTCTATGTGGTCGGGGTCCAGTCGGTCGCCATCATCCTGGTCTCGGGCCTCTTCATCGGCATGGTACTCTCGTTGCAGGGATACAATGTGCTCAAGGACTTCGGCGCGGAAGGGAGCCTGGGGCCCCTGGTCTCTCTCTCCCTGCTGCGCGAACTCGGCCCCGTGGTGACAGCCCTGCTGTTCGCCGGGCGCGCCGGCTCGGCCCTGACCGCCGAGATCGGCCTGATGAAGGCCACCGAGCAGCTCTCCAGCCTGGAGATGATGGCGGTGGATCCCTTGCGCCGCGTGGTTGCCCCTCGCTTCTGGGCCGGTGTCATCAGCATGCCGCTGCTGGCCTTCATGTTCAGTCTGGTGGGCATCATGGGCGGCAAGCTGGTCGGCGTCGACTGGCTCGGCGTCGATGAGGGGGGCTTCTGGTCCGCCATGCAGGCCGCGGTCGACTGGCAGGATGACATCATGCAGGGCGCCATCAAGAGCCTGATTTTTGCCCTAGTGGTCACCTGGATTGCGCTCTTCAACGGCTATGATGCCAAGCCCACCTCGGCCGGGATAAGCCAGGCCACGACCCGCACCGTGGTCAACTCCTCCCTGGCCGTGCTCGGCCTGGATTTTATACTCACCGCAGTCATGTTTGGATAAGGTTAAAGATGAAGTTCAGCAAAGTAGAATTCCTGGTTGGCCTCTTCATGCTGGCAGGCATCGCGGCCATTCTCGCCCTGGCGCTGCAAGTTGCCGGTTTGAGCTTTAAACCGGAGGGAGAAACCTATACCCTGCGCGCCCATTTCGATAATATCGGCGGCCTGAAAGTACGCTCGCCGGTCAAGGTCGGTGGCGTCGTCGTCGGTCGAGTCAGTGACATCAGCCTGGACGAGAAGAGCCAGGTGCCCGTTGTCACCCTGGAGATGCAAAAGAGTGCCGGCGAGTTCTCCGAGACCAGCAGCCTCTCCATCCTCACCTCAGGCCTGCTCGGCGAGCAATACATAGGGCTGGCGCCCGGCTTCTCCGATGAGGAGATGGGCACCGCCATGCTCAAGAGCGGCGACATGATCGAAGATACCAAGTCAGCCATAGTGCTCGAGGATCTGATTGGCAAGTTCCTGTACAGCCAATCTTCCGACAGCAAAGAAGAGACCAAGTAAGGAGTGACCATGTTGAAAAAAATGACCCTGCTGATCGGTCTGATGGCCAGCATACTGTTCTCCTTGACCGCCCGGGCAGCCGAGTATCCGAGCGATCCCTATGTACTGGTGGATACCGCGGCCAAGCAGACCTTCGCCCGCCTCAAGGCCGACCAGAACCAGATCAAGCAGCAGCCGGATCACCTGAGGGTGATCATCCGCGAGGAACTGCTGCCCTATATCGACAACCGTTTCGCGGCCTACAAGGTGCTTGGCAATCAGATCAAGCAGACCACCCCGGCCCAACGCGATGCCTTCGTCAACGTGTTCACCGAGTACATGGTGAGCTCCTATGCCGATGCCCTCGCCCATTTTGACAAGCAGGTGGTCAAGGTCGAACCGGGCAAGCCCGCGACCGGCAACATCACCGCGGTGAGCGTCAGCGTCAAGGAGAGCGGCAAGCCCGATATCTTCCTGGAGTTCAAGCTGCGCAAGAACAACAAGACCGGCGAGTGGAAGGCGTTCGACATGGTGGCCGAGGGCATCAGCCTGCTCTCCGCCAAACAGAGCGAGCTCGGCGGCCTGATCCGCCAGAACGGCATAGACGCCGTCATCGCCCAGCTGCAGGCCCACAACGCCAAGCCGCTGGTGATCAAGTCATGATATTCGGAACCGATCTGCAATCCGAACAGGTCATCGACCTGTGGCGGCGCCGCGATGAGTGGTGGCAGCAGGATAGCCTGGATCTGAGCCGGATAAGCAGTCTGGACTCCGCCGGCCTGGCGCTGCTGGTCAAGTGGGCCAAGGCGGTACTGGCCCGTGGTGGTCAGCCGCAACTGGTCGGTGCCAGTGCAGACATACATACCCTGGCGACCCTGTACGGGGTCGCCAGCCTTTTTCAGCCCATTGCGCAACAAACTGAGGACTCATAATGCAAGTCTCTGAAATTGAAGCACTACTCCTAGAGGCCTTGCCCCTGTCCGAAGTGCACGTCAAAGGGGATGGCAGTCACTATCAGGTGATCGCCGTCGGCGACATGTTCGACGGCATGAGCCGGGTCAAGAAGCAGCAGGCCATCTACGGGCCGCTGATGGACAAGATCGCCACCAACGCCATTCATGCCCTCTCCATCAAGGCCTTTACGCCGACCGAGTGGGCCCGTGAACGCAAATTTATCCTGCCCTCCTGATTTGGTATTTAAGTAACATGGACAAATTCAAGATCGATGGTCGTTGCACGCTCAATGGCGAAGTGACCATCTCGGGTGCCAAGAACGCCGCCCTGCCCATCCTGTTCGCCACCCTGCTGTGTGACGAAGAGATCCAGCTCTCCAACGTGCCACGCCTCAAAGACGTGGGCACCACCCTCAAGCTGTTGGAGATGCTGGGGGCCAGCACCAAGGTCAACGGCAACGTGACCGTGCTGACCGGGGCGGTGAACAACCATGTCGCGCCCTACGAGCTGGTCAAGACCATGCGCGCCTCCATACTGGCGCTCGGCCCCCTGGCCGCCCGTTTCGGTGCTGCGGACGTCTCCCTGCCCGGCGGTTGTGCCATCGGGGCCCGCCCGGTCAACCTGCACGTCCACGGCCTGGAGCTGATGGGCGCCAAGATCACCATCGAAGACGGTTACATCAAGGCCCGGGTTGATGGTCGCCTCAAGGGTGCCCACATCCTGATGGACATGATCTCGGTGACCGGTACCGAGAACCTGATGATGGCGGCTGCCCTGGCCGAGGGTCGCACCGTGATCGAGAATGCCGCCCGCGAACCCGAGGTGGTCGATCTCGCCAACTTCCTCAACGCCCTCGGCGCCAAGGTACAGGGTGCCGGCACGGATACCCTGACCATCGACGGGGTCGAGCGTCTGCACGGTGGCAGCTACAGCGTCCAGCCAGACCGTATCGAAACCGGGACCTTCCTGGTCGGCGCCGCCGTCACCGGCGGCAAGATTGTCTGCCGCAAGACGGATCCCTCCCTGCTGGAAGCCGTGCTGGTCAAGCTGGAAGAGGCGGGCGCTCTCATCGAGAAAGGGGCCGACTGGATCAGCCTGGACATGACGGGTCGTACCCTCAAGCCGGTCACCATCAAGACGGCCCCCTACCCGGCCTTCCCGACCGACATGCAGGCCCAGTTCACCGTGCTCAACGCCGTGGCCAAGGGCACCGGCATGGTCACCGAGACCATCTTCGAGAACCGCTTCATGCACGTGCCCGAACTGGTGCGGATGGGGGCGGACATCGAACTGCAGGGCAATGTCGCCATCTGCCGTGACACCGAGCAGCTCAAGGGTGCCCAGGTGATGGCCACCGATCTGCGCGCCTCCGCCAGCCTGGTACTGGCCGGCTTCGTGGCCGAAGGTACCACCCTGGTCGAGCGCATCTATCACATCGACCGTGGCTACGAAGACATAGAGCACAAACTGCAAGCCCTGGGTGGTCGCATCGAGCGTATCCCTGGCTGATATAGCAACGGGACAAAGCCCATATGAAACGGCCCCCTCGCCATGCGAGGGGGCCGTTCTGTTTGCGGCAAGACTACCCTGATGATGGTCAGTGGCCGGCCAGCTTCATGTTTTCAACCAGCACGGACCCCGTCTTCAGGCTGGAACGCTCATCCTGATCCGTGCCCACGGCCACTATCTGGCGGAACATCTCGTTGAGGTTGCCCGCGATGGTGATCTCCTCGACCGGATAGGCTATCTCCCCATTCTCGACCCAGAAGCCGGCGGCGCCGCGGGAGTAGTCACCGTTGACGATATTGACTCCCTGCCCCATCAGCTCGGTCACCAGCAGGCCGGTGCCCATCTCCCTGAGCAGGGCGGGCAGATCCTGCCCCGTGTTAGACACCTGCCAGTTGTGGATGCCACCGGCGTGCCCCGTGGTGGTCAGCCCCAGCTTGCGCGCCGAGTAGGAGGTGAGCAGCCAGCTCATCAGGTGGCCGTCGCGTATGATGTCGAGATCCCGGGTGCGCACCCCTTCCCCATCAAACGGGGAACTAGCCAGGCCGCCCGCCAGGTGGGGAAACTCCTGGATGGTGAGCCAGTCGGGCAGGATTTGCTGCCCCAGCCGCTCTTGCAGAAAGCTGGACTTGCGATAGAGATTGCCACCGCTGATGGCCATGACCAGATGGCCCCACAGGCCGGCGGCGGTGTCGGGATGAAACAGCACGGGCGCATGGCGGGTCGCTATCTTGCGGGCCCCGAGCCGGGCGACGGTGCGGCTCACCGCCTCGTCGGCGATCCGTGCCGGGCTCCACAGCCCGGCCAGATCACGACTGGAGGAGTAACCGTAATCCCGCTGCATGTCGCCATCCTGCTCGCCGATCAGCATGCAGCTCAGCGAGTTGCGTGATGCCGCATACCCCTTCAGAAAGCCGTGGCTGTTGCCGTAGACCTTGATGCCAAGGTGGCTGGAAAAACCGGCGCCGTCCGAGTGCTTGATCCGGCTGTCGCTGCAAAGCGCCAGTCGCTCGCACTCGATGGCCAGCTCGATGCCCTGCTGGGGATCCAGCAGGGTGGGATGGCAGAGTTGCAGATCGGGGGCATCCCAGGCCAGCAGCTCGGGATCGGCCAGGCCGGCGCAGGCATCGGCCGAGGTGTGACGGGCTATCTCGATGGCGGCCTCGACGGCGGCGCGGATTGCCGCGGGACTGAGGTCCGTGGTTGACGATGAGCCCTTGCAACCATCGCGGTAAACGGCGATGCCGAGCGCCCCATCCTTGTTGAATTCGATGCTTTCCAGCTCGCAGCCGCGCGTGTTGACCGACAATCCGGTCTGCTTGCTGATAGAGACTTCTGCCAGCGAGGCACCCAGCCCTTTGGCAATCTCAAGCGCCTCGGCAACCACGGCCTCCAGTTGCGCCTGATCCTGGCGGATTTGGTCTTGCTGATCCATAACTCAAGTCTGCATGAAGAAAGGAAAGGGGCTCAGCATATCAGACCCCTGCGCCCAGCGGGAGAAGCTGGTACCATATCGCCCAAATATGAATGACAGGACATAAAGACCAATGAGTCACTTTAACGATGAGCAAGAGTTCGAGGACTGGGGCCCCAGCAAGAGCCAGCTCAAGCGCGAAGCCGAGATATTGCAGAAGATGGGCGATGAGCTCGTCGACCTCAGCCACAGCGAGCTGGAGAAGATACCGCTGGATGAAGAGCTGGCCGAGGCGGTCGAGCTGGGCCGCAGGCTCAAGCCCAAGAAGGATGAGTCTTTCCGCCGCCACCTGCAGTTCATCGGCCGACTGATGCGCAGCCGCGACATAGAGCCCATCGCCGAGGCCCTGTCGATCATCAAGAATCGCCACTCCACCATCAATGCACGCCTGCACCGGCTGGAGCAGTGGCGGGAGAGGCTGATCGTCGAAGGGGATGAGGCCCTCAACGAGCTCATGTCCCAGTTCCATGAACTGGATCGCCAGAAGCTGCGCCAATTGATCCGCAACGCCAAGAAAGAGCGCGAGCTGAACAAGCCGCCGGCGGCGTTTCGCGAGATCTACCAGTATCTGCGTGGCGAGATAGAAGACAAGCTGTGAGCCTTGCGTCTTAATACCATAACCAACGGGGCCTGTCGGCCCCGTTGTCGTTTCGATGGCAGTCTCAACCCCCCTCGGGTGCCAGACACTGAGTCTGGGTATGGGGCACCAGATATGGGGTCAGCAGAGGAGCCATCCCCTTGAGCACCTGTACCGGCAATGCGGAGGTGAAGCGGAACTTGTCCGACTGGCTACCTGGCACATAGGCGGTCAGGGTACCGAAGTGATCCTCGCCGATGTAGAACACGAAGGTCGCGGTCCGGTTGCGAGCCAGCGAACTGGTGACATTACCATAGCGTCCCACCGTCTCGAGCCGGTTGTCTCCCGTCCCCGTCTTGCCCCCCAATGCCAGCACAGTGCCATCTGGCAGGGTGAAGGCCCCCGAAATGCGTCGCGCCGTGCCCCCTTCCACCACCTTGGAGAGGGCGCCACGCAGGGCCGTTGCCACCGCAGATGGCAGCACACGCACGCCCTGACCATGGGCGGGTTCAAACTCCGTCTCGAATGGCGTGTCCTTGGCGAAGGAGAGGTGCTCGATGCGCAGGGTCGGCGTCCGGATGCCGTCATTCTGGATGATGCCCATCAGTTCGGCTAGGGCGGCGGGTCGGTCCCCCGAGCTGCCGAGAGCCGTCGCCAGGGAGGGCACCAGATGGCCGAACGGATAGCCGAGCTTGGCCCAGCGCTGATGGATGTCGAGGAAGGCTTCCACCTCCAGCATGGTGCGCACCCGGGTGTCTCGGGCGCTGCGATGACGGGTCTTGAACAACCAGCTGTAGACCTCCTGACGCTCATCCCGGCTCGCCATGACCACGTCGTTGAAGGTCGCCTTCTCATAGGCCTTGAGGTAAGAGACCAGCCAGAGCTCGAGGGGGTGGACGCGGGCGATATAGCCCTGATCCGGTAGTGAATACTTACCTGGCCCATAAGAGTCATACAGCTGGGCGATCCGCCGCTCGTTCAGTTGCTTGCGCAGTACCTTGGGCAGCCGACCATCGAGGAAGGCGGTAAAGGTCGCCAGATCTGCCTCCGGATAGAGATAGCGGTGCACCGCTGCCAGCCGGATGGCGCTGGGTCTGAGGCCATCGAGGAAGGCATCGATCCGCTCGGCCGGCGTCTTGCCCTGATACTTGCGCCAGAAGCGCAGCAGATAGGTCTGGCCCTCCTTGTCTGCGAAACGGACCAGATACTCGGTGCGACGGGGATCCCTGTCATCCTTGAGCAACTGGCTGCGGTTGCCATCCTTGTAGAGGGTGTAGCGCACCAGGTCCCGCATCAGCCGCACGAACGGCAGGTTGATGGACTCGCGCAGCGCGTCCCGCAGGGACGGATTGCGATTGTTGTCGTACTTGTTGAAGTTGTTGAAGGTGTGCATGCCGCCGCCGGTGAAGAAACCTTCATACGGGCTGGCCGAATACTTGCGATCCAGGGCCGCCTCCAGCATGGGGGGCAGGCTCTTGTCTCTGGCATTGATCAGATAGGAGACGGCCCAGCGGCTGATGTTGTCCTGGGGGGATATCTCCAGTTTGCGCAGGCTCTCGGCTGGCATGTCGGCGTAGCTGTCATGGAGCTCCGCAACCATCTGCAAGTAGGTAGTCAGCACCCTCAGCTTGGCGGTAGAGCCCAGCTCCAGCTTGCTGCCTTCGTTGATGTCAAAGGGCTGATCCGTGTTGTCGGTCTGCACCCTGACCTTGAAGCCATCGGGCGATTTCTCGAACAGGGTGAAGCTGTAGCGCACATCGGCCGTTTTCTCCGGCGAGAGTAATCGCTCACCATACAACCCGATTTTCTCGGCGAAAGCAGGGTCGGCAAGCTGCTGCAGATAACCGGTGATCTCTTTTTGCAACGGCATGTTGAGGCTGGTCTCGGCGGTCAGATCCATCCGGTCCAGATCGTAGAGCTGAACCCCAAGATGACTGCTCAGACGGGTGCGCGCCACCTGCAAACCCTTGTTGTTATTGACCCGGGTGATGGCCGGTGACTGCAGGAAATCACGGTACGTGATCTTGGCCTTGAGGGCGGCGGCCATCAGATCCGGCGTGATCATCCCCTCCTGCACAAACAGGCGCAGATAGCTGTCGGTCAGCGCGGCCAGTGCATCCCGCCCTTGGGCAAGGTAGTAGGAAGGACGGCGATGGGCAATCATCAGGGAAACCACCTGACGCAGGGCCAAGCCCTTGTCATCCAGGGAGGCATCCTGATTGCGGGCGGGATCGAGCAGGCGGTTCACTTCGGCCACATCGGCCCCAAACCATACCCAGAGCCCATCCCCCAATCCATGGACCTCACCATGACCCGGCGCCGCCGAGAGGGGCACTGAGTTGAGATAGGCCCAGGCCACCAACTTGCGGGCCTCCAGGGTCTCGGGGCCGAGGCGATAAGCCCGTACGCTGGCCGAGATCATCTGACGGATCTTCTCGGTGGCCGACACCGTCAGACCATCGGGGGAGTGGCGGTACTTCTCGACCTGGGTCGCCAGCGTGCTGCCACCGGCCGACTGGCCCTCCATGTCCAGCGCCTTGCCCAGCTGCGACACAGCTGCCTTGGCAAAACGTGGCCAATCGACGGCCGGGTTGGCCAAGGGCTGTTCATCGCTGAGCAGATCCCGGTTCTCGATAAACAACAGGGATTGCACCACCAGGGGTGGAATAGAGGCAAAGTCCGGATAGTAATGGCTTGGATAGTGGAAATCATAGAAAGGAGCAGCCCGACAGTCATTCAGGGTCAGTCCGGCCTGAACCTTCTCGGTGTAAGGCACGAAGAAGCCACGCTTGGCATAGTCATAGAGTGCATCGGAGAAGCGCACCTGCTGACTCACCTCGTAGCCGCGCTTGAGCAGCCGCTCCTGCATCATGGGCAGCAAGACATAACCCAGTCGCTTGTCGAAAGGGCCATCATCGGGAAAGATGATCTTGTCGCTCGGACCCGGCTCGACCCGATAGCTCAGCTTGGCTGCATAATGGGAGATCTCCTGAGACTGCAACTTGGAGGTCTTCATCTCATAGCCAACCAGCAGAGCCACCGCTACCAGGCAGAGCAAGAAGAGCAGGCAAAGCAACCAACGCCACCAGGAGCGAGGCTTGCGCTTTTTGGGGCCGTCCTCTGTGGGGACGGGAAACTCTTGAGGTGCCACTTTATCCAGATCCGTCCGTTGTAATGCGCCCATATCCGCTCACCATGGTTACGCAATTTATTGTATTTCACTCAAGCTTAGTCTTTTCAAGTCAATGGCTTGAAAACAATTCGTGCTTCGTGTCGATGGTAGCAGGGCTATTTGCAAAATGGGAGTCGATTGTCTCGGCCCAGTGGTCGACAGGATGCAAAAACACCGGCCATAGGCCGGTGTCCGATATGTCCATCTTGATGGATTACTTGTGAGAGCTCATCGCCTTCAGCTTGGCGCTGAGCTCTTTGCGCTCCTTGGAGAGCTCGGCATTCTTGATGATGTGATCATCGACCCGCTCTTCATAGTCGGTGCGCATATTGGCGATGATAGCCTGCACCTCATCTATGCTCATGCCAGGCTTGATGTAGTCGCTCAGGTTGTCGAGCAGCAGCACCCGCTTCTGGTTATCACGGATCTTCTTCTCGTTGTCAGTGATCTCGCGCTTGAGCTTGTTCTGACGACGAGACATACGCACATATTCCAATACATCGTTGAAGGTGGACTTGTTTACTTGTTCCATATCGTTACCACTGACTCAAGGTTGATAAAATCGGGACAGGTTACGCCTGAGAGGAAGGATGCTCATCAAGAAACGCAGGCGAACGTCGAATGCCTTTACTCTACCGAGTTATGTGACAGATACAAGCCAATTGCATATGAACCACCGAAGTCAGGCCAGTAACACCCTGATTTGCAAAGAAGATGTCAACACAACGTAACAAATATCACGGTTAATGCTGTTTTCAGGCAATAAAAAAC
>NZ_CDBT01000062.1 GCF_000819765.1 Aeromonas bivalvium | reverse complement strand
ACGCCCCCCCTTAGCACCTCGATGCGCTTGCACCTGGCTAAACCCTGCGGGAGTGAACCGGTTCCACACCCAACGGGCGATGCTCTTGGCCGTTGCCTTGATCTCCGACACGGGCAGCGGGCCGCCCTGCTCCCGTCCAAACGCGTTGGCGCTCTCACAAGCAGCTCTCACCGCATCGGCCCAAGCTTCGTACCCGTTAGGCCGCCAGAACTCCCTAACTGCGCTGTAGGCCCATTCACGCACGTTATCGAACAGCGTGACGTTACGCCCCAGCCCGCCGACCTCTTTGCGGCTACGGCGGTGATATGCCGCCAAATCCGCATCGGGGCAGAACTCGGCCAGATAGTCGAGGCTAAACGGCTCGCCGTGGTGCCATATCGTCCACCAATCGCCGTGTACGGGGTTTTTGGTGATTAACCCTGCGTATCCCATATCCGCCCCCAGCCGCTTCGCCAGAACGTGCTCTATGGCCGCCAGATAGCGCAACGGCTTTTGCTTGGCCGCACAGGTGCGGGCCACGACTGCCGCCAGATAGTACCCATAGTGAGCGTGACCGTTGAGAGCGTTGAGCGTAATCCAGTTTGGGGCAGGTAATCCGGCCTCTTTCCACGCCTCATAACCGTCTGCCCTGTCCACGTCGAACACCAGACAGGCTACGTGCGGCGGCGGGTTGTGCTGGATATGGCGATAAGCCAGCGCGGTCGCTTGCGGGCGGATCAGCAGCCCCTGCGCCGGATCATCGGTGCAGTAAGGACGACGGGGGAGACGTTCGACAAAGGCAGCGGCTTGAAGTGCTGGTTTCACCATCGAACACCGCGCTTATTGGCGGTGCAGTCTTGTGTGAGATCGGTCATGTGTTATGCTTTCCCTGTTCTTAGTGAACGGCCCCGAACTCTCTGACAGTCTTCCGCCAAGTTGATGACAGAGGTTCGGGGTTTGTCTTTTCTAGGCAATACGTTACAGCACTTGCAATCACTTAACAAAGCTCGTTTTTGGCGCCTATTTGTTGTGTTTTTTCAAATCAACAACTTCTCTGATGGGGCGGCTGGTATATCTATTTCCTCTGTTTTTGTCGTACCCATGAAGAACCATGTTGCAGTAAGCTTTTCCATTTGTGGTAGAACTAGTGATCATTTGCACGTGTTTATACCAAAATTTTCCAGATTGAGCTTCCGATAGGACTTCGTTGTATACCGCCTCACAGTCTGCACTTGGCTTTTTACTTGGAAATAACGTTGCTAAGTCTGCCGCCAAGACCGCTGATGGTGACAACGCGGCTAAAGACAGATAAATGAACCACTTCATAACCACTCTCCATTAATTTGATTTGGTTTAATATCACAAAAGTAATCATCCGTTGACCATAGCGCAGTGGTTTGGGATGTAACGATGCAAACGTCACAACCTATTAGCTCAATACATTTCTTATGAACTTGTGGAATTTGACGTTGCCATTTACTGAAGACCATTTGAACTTGATTCCCAGAGGCATTGGAAATAAATAGATTGCCATCAGAATCAAAACGAACTGAACTCAAAACCCCAAACGATTTCAATATCAATTTCCTTTTGGAATAATCCACCACTCCATTAACCCCTTTAAATTCATTTACATCTAAGCCAGAGGATTATTTTTAAAATATCCACATCAAATTTGGCTAGGAAAACGCTGTCTTGTGTGGAATACCCGCAAAATATGGATCTCCTCCCCTTGCACCCGATACGGGAGCAGGAACGGATAGGGCTGCACCACCAGCTCTCTCGTTCCAGGAACCCGCCCTGGCCGCCCCATAGCTGGCTGAGTCGATAGCAGGCTAACCAGCCGATATACCTCGCGCACAAACTCCTGCGCCACTCTCGGATTCTCTCTCGAAAGGAAGTCGTGCGCATCCTCCAGATTCAGAGCAGCCTTGCGTAGCCATTTAACCCGCATTGATACCCCACCGATTGAACTTCGTAGCCATCTCCATTTCCGGTACAAAGTCGCCAGCGTCAGCCTCACTCAATGCGGCCTCAATCTGGGCGATCTGCCAAGCTTCACGCGCCAAATAATCCTGAATTGCTTGGTTCGCCAACCATGATTTTGTTCTGCCTGTAGACTGGGCCAGTTGCCCCAACTGTTGATCTACTTCATCCGGCAGACGGAAAGACATTACGCTCATAACACCCCCTTGCAGTTATATGTTTACAATGTAATTCATATAGGCAATTCATGTCCATCATGCCCCCGAGCGGCGGCGACTAGCGCAGTCTGTCGCCACTGGCTCGGGGGCCGCCAAGCGCAGCGCGGCAGCTACATCTCAAAGCCCCGCCCCCGTTCGCGGGCCTGCTGCCGCTCTATCCGCCCCTCCAGTCCTTCCTGTAGGTACTCTCTGGCCTTGTCTATCGGCAAGCCGGAGATCTCTTTCTGCTCGTGCTTCCGATTGAAATACAGATCCCGCTCTGCGTGGGCCTGCTGGTATTCGTCCAATAACCCCTCCTGCGTCTGCGCAGTCTGCTGCGCGATCATGCCTTCAAGCTGGCGACCTGCGTTGCCAAGCTGCTGACCTGCTCGTTCAAGTGCTCGCACTGCTGGCGCAAGGCGCTCACCTCTCCCTGCAAGCTCGCGTTTTCTCGTCTCGTCGTCTCGAACTGCCGTAGCAAGCTGTCGCACACTGTCTGCAAGCCGCTCAATTGCCGCTCTTGCTCGCTCTGCAAGGTCTCTAGCGCGTTCAATAAGTGCCGTTCTAGCTCGGTCATCGTTTAGTAGCCTTTTGGTATCATGTAGTCGTCCCCGAACTTCCCTTCGTCCATGTTCATCCTGA
This sequence comes from Aeromonas bivalvium, assembly GCF_000819765.1. Classification (GTDB taxonomy): domain Bacteria; phylum Pseudomonadota; class Gammaproteobacteria; order Enterobacterales; family Aeromonadaceae; genus Aeromonas; species Aeromonas bivalvium. Next base: position 2,196 of record NZ_CDBT01000062.1, on the reverse strand, counting down.
TGCAAAGCCGGATCTTCCCGTTCTCGTCCTCGCACTTTTTGAAGATCAATTTCCCGCCCTTTTTGCCCAACGTCTCCAAGGTGGCCTGCCGCTCGGCGATCAGGTTCCCCTGATACCACAGCGTCCCGCTCGTCGCGGCCAGCAACAGCAAGCCCGAAATCAACATCACTCCCCAGCTCTTGAGCAGGAGCCAGCCGATCCGCTTCTGCTGGTCTTGGATGGCGTCGTTGATGCTCTGCCTGCTTGAGTCCAACGCCTCTTTGATAGCTCGCTCGTGCCTCTCGAACTCGGGCTTCAGACTGCTCTCTATATCGTCGGCTTGCTGCTTCGATGTCTGCTCGAAGGTCTTTGCCATGTCTAAAATCTTGCTCATAGATCGCCCCCTTTAGGCGGATATTCCGGCCCCCTTCGGGGTCGGCAATGCTGATACTGTTCTTGGTTGTCCTGGTAACGTCGAACCCCGCCCCGGTCAGGGTCTTGAGCACGTCCTCCCGGTTTTTGACGAGCCCTGCCGCAGCCATGCCCAGCAAGCCGCCTGTAATGGCCTGTTCGGCTTCCAGCTTGTTCCGGGGTAGGTCTTTGGCCGTAATCACGGCCTGCCGATTGATTGGGTCGTCCGGGTCGTGCAATCCCAACTCGCCATTGATGGCCGTTCGCCACGCGTTGATCCGGTGGCCGTCCGCCCCGTGGAAATACGGCTGAAGGCGTTTGCCGGACAACAGTTCGACGTTCGGCACCACGAAATTCAGCTCTAGGCGGTCTTTGTCCCGGTGCTCGACCCACAGCACCGCATACTGATCGGCGTCCAGTCCGGGCAACAGGGCTTGCTCGAACTCGTCCATCAACCGATCCTTGGTCTCCCTCGGCAAGTCCGGTTCATGGAACGACAGCACGCCGCTGGTGTACCGCTGGGCGTAACGGCTGCCGTCTATCAACTCCTTGACCATCTTGGGGTCGCCGCGATCCAGCGTGGCACCGTTCCGGTTCCCGTCTTTGCCAAGCAGGTATTCCACCGGGCCAGATCCGCGACCGACTCCCCGGCTATGGATTTTGACGATCACGGCGCAGCCCCTCCAGTTCTCGGGCCACAGCGGCTAACGCCGCAAGGTATTCCACTTTGTCCAACGTGGTCAGCGGGCTGGCATTGATGCGCCGGGCGATCTGGTTGAGGTTGTTACCGATCCCAGCCACCTGCCGGAGCAAGGCCGGATCGATGGTTGGCGGTGGGGTGCGCCGCTGCTGGGGAGCAACCCCCAAGCAGTGCTCGCGCATCCACTCCGCCAACTGGGCTTTTGGGCAGGCCGCCCGCAGGCTGGCCAACTCGGATTCGGTGACTCTGACCTTGATCGTTTTGAGCCGCTTGGGCTGCTCTGTAGGCATCGGTGGCCTCCGTTTTTTCGGGGGTTTCGGGGGGCTTGCCCCCTGAACAAGGCCACAGGGGTAGACCGCGAAGCGGGCCCCCTGTGTGTCCTTGCTTAGTACTTTAACATGGGTTGAATTTTGAGGGTGCGGATTAGTGTTTTTTGTGTCACAGTGACAAATATTGTTTATGGTCACTGTGACGGGAATTAGGACGATGAAAGACAACGCAGATAAGGGAACCGGAGACATGTTTGGCGAGAAGCGTGGCCGGGGTAGACCCAAGACCGGAAACGCCAAGACAGGCGCAGAACGTCAAGCAGCCTACCGGGCCAAACAGCAGGATAATAACGTTACAGTGACGATAAATAGGGAACTATTGGAAGCGCTGGACGCCCAGATGCAAGCGATCAGGGATGGCGGTTCAGTCTTGGTCATGAAACCAGAACAAGCGGGCGAGATCTTGAAGGCCATACGCCACTCAAGCCTAAAGCAGCTCCGTGGACAACGCCCCCGCCCACAGGCCAAACCAACGGCCTGATGGACGGCCTACGGTACGGGCGCTTGCCCACCTCGCCAAGGTTCTCTCTCGATTACCTCTGGAAAAGAAAACGCCCCTTTCGGGGCGCTGTTATCTGATAAGGCTTTTGTTTTTGATCACTCACGATCACGGCGGAGGTAGTTGGACACACTGCCAGCCGAAATTTTCAGATCCTCGGCAATATCACGATTGCTATACCCCTGCGACTTGAGTTGTAGCACCACAGGCAGGAGAGTAGCGGCCTTGCTCGGTCTTCCCCCTCCCTTGGACACCTTGCCACCGATAGGGCCACCAAT
>NZ_CDBT01000061.1:124405-183019 GCF_000819765.1 Aeromonas bivalvium | reverse complement strand
TAATTTGAAAGGCCTTCCCGACTGGGAAGGCCTTTTTGCTATGCACTTTCAGCATCTGAGTCCAGGAAGCCCAATCTGTCGATTGGGCTTCTTTCGTTGTGCTTTGTCACTGTGGCGAGGTGATTTCTCTAGTAGTAGATGCAGAGCCAGACGGTCGTCTCGGTCGGATGGGTCCATTCCACCCTGTGCTGAAGGTGCGCCGGGATGTTGATGTAATCCCCTGGCCCCAGGTGGACGCGCTCCTGGACCCCGGTATCCGGTGTGATGAAGACCAGGATGGCTTCGCCCTGTATCAGCGCCACCCACTCGTGTTCATCCTGATCGAACCACTCTCCCGTGGGGGTCTGCTGCCCCTGGGAGAGGATGCGCTCGATGCGAAAGTGATTGGTGCTGACCAGGTCGGTGAACACCTCGTTGGGCAGGGGGGAGGGGATCTGGCCAAGCAGGTTGCCTGTGTGCATGGGCTTGTCTCCGGCTGATGGGGGCTAGCTAAGAGTGTAGAAGCTGGAGGGGCGCTTCCCATGTGGATGTTGAGGCTCCCAACGAGGCTGTTGATGAAAAACTTCGGGAAAATGGTCGCTTATCCGCTGCAATCTCGCCAAATTCTTGCTATTTTGCGCGCCAGCAAGCAAACGATTTCCTTCACACTTTCAGGATGAACTATGGCAACGCAACAAACGACGGCCCGCGCCGGCAATGGCGGGTTTCTGGACTCCTATTTCTCCATCAGCCAGCGTGGCAGCACTGTCCGCCAGGAGCTGCTGGCCGGGTTGACCACCTTCCTGGCCATGGTCTACAGCATCATAGTGGTGCCGAACATGCTGGGTGCTGCCGGCTTTGAGCAGGGCCCGGTGTTTGTGGCCACCTGCCTGATCGCCGCCTTCGGCTCCCTGCTGATGGGGCTGTGGGCCAAGCTGCCGATGGCCATAGGTTGCGCCATCTCCCTCACCGCCTTTACTGCCTTCAGTCTGGTGCTGGGTCAGGGGCTGAGCATTCCGGTCGCCCTCGGCGCCATCTTCCTGATGGGTGTGCTGTTTACCCTGATCAGCGTCACCGGCGTGCGCCAGTGGATCCTGGACAACCTCCCCTCCGGCATCGCCCACGGCACCGGCATCGGTATCGGCCTGTTCCTGCTGCTGATCGCCACCAACGGCGTCGGCATGGTGATCAAGAACGAAGGGGCCGGCCTGCCGGTTCAACTGGGTGAAGTGACTTCCTTCCCGGTCATCATGACGGTGCTGGGTCTGGCTGCCATCTTCGGTCTGGAGCGTCGCAAGGTGCCGGGCGGCATCCTGATGGTGATCATCGCGATCTCCATCCTTGGCCTTATCTTCGACCCGAAAGTGACCTGGCAGGGCTTCTTCGCCATGCCGAGCCTGACCGGTGAGAAGGGCTCCCTGGTAGGGAGCATGGATCTGCTGGGCGCCCTCAATCCTGTGGTCATTCCGACCGTGCTGGCGCTGGTGATGACCGCCGTGTTTGACGCCACCGGTACCATACGTGCCGTGGCCGGTCAGGCGGGCCTCATCAACGAACGTGGCCACATCATCAGCGGCGGCAAGGCCCTGACGGCCGACTCCGTCAGTAGCATGGTGGCGGGCGCCGTTGGTGGCGCTCCGGCTGCCGTCTACATCGAATCTGCCGCAGGCACCGCAGCAGGTGGCAAGACCGGTCTGACCGCAGCGCTGGTCGGCGTGCTGTTCCTGCTGATGATCTTCCTCTCCCCGCTGAGCTATCTGGTACCGGCTTACGCCACCGCACCGGCCCTGATGTACGTCGGTCTGCTGATGCTGGGCAACGTCACCAAGCTGGACTTCAGCGACTCTGTCGATGCGCTCTCCGGCATGCTGTGCGCCGTCTTTATCGTACTGACCTGCAACATCGTGACCGGCATCATGCTGGGCTTCGTGGCGCTGGTCGTTGGCCGCATCTTCGCTGCCGAGTGGAAGAAGCTCAACGTCGGCACCGTCATCATCGCCCTGGCGCTGGTGATCTTCTATGCCGGTGGCTGGGCCATCTAACCCGTCCGCATATTCCGGTTATAGCCAAGGGCCCTGCGGGGCCCTTTTTCATGGCTGTGAGTCAGCTAACAGTTTCCCGCCCGCTAGCCCTGCGCTGTTTCAGATTGAAACTCCGAGCCCCCTTCTGCTGTTTCAAATCCGAACCAAATCGCCCGTCATTTTTATCCCTTTTTCTGTCGTTAGACTGGCTCCATCAACCATTTGCCCACCCGTGCGGTGGCAAGCCAAGGAGTGAGCCATGAAGAAACTGATCAATGCCGTCGATGCCGTGGTCCGTGAACAACTGATGGGGATGGCAGCCGCCCACCCCGAGCTCAAGGTACGTATCGAGCCCCACTACATCACCCGCGCCGATTCCCCCGTGATGGGCAAGGTGGCGCTGGTCTCCGGAGGTGGCAGCGGCCACGAGCCGATGCACGGTGGCCTGGTGGGCAAGGGGATGCTGGATGGCGCCTGCCCCGGCGAGATTTTTACCTCCCCGACCCCGGATCAGATGTATGAATGCGGTCAGGCGGTGGATGGCGGCGCGGGCGTGCTGTTTCTGGTGAAGAACTACACCGGCGACGTGCTCAACTTCGAGACTGCGGTCGAGCTGCTGCACGGTGACGGGGTCAAGGTGGGCTTTGCCCTCATCGATGACGACGTGGCGGTCAAAGACAGCCTCTACACCGCCGGTCGCCGTGGCGTTGCCACGACCGTGCTGTGCGAAAAGCTGGTCGGAGCCGCTGCCGAAGCGGGCTATGATCTGGCGCGCTGCGAGGCGCTGGCCCGTCGCATCAACAACCAGAGCCGCACCATAGGCGTGGCCATGCATGCCTGCACCGTGCCTGCCGCCGGCAAGCCCTCCTTCACCCTGGCCGACAACGAGATGGAGTTCGGCGTGGGCATTCACGGCGAGCCGGGCATAGCGCGCCGCCCCTTCACCGACCTCAATACCCTGGTGGAGGACATGTTCAGCGAGCTGGCTGACAACACCCCCTATGGCCGCACCCTGCGCCACTGGGACAGAGCCTCCGGCAGCTGGCAGGAAGAGCACACCTTTATCGAGCCGCTGAATGGGGGCGATCGGGTCATTGCCCTGGTCAACAGCCTGGGTGGCACCCCCATCTCCGAGCTCTACGGCGTCTATGGCCGCCTCGCTACCCTGTGCGAAGAGGCAGGCATCCATCTGGTGCGCAACCTGATTGGCCCCTACTGCACCTCCCTCGACATGACCGGCATCTCCATCACCTTGCTCAAGGTGGATGATGAACTGATGACCCTGTGGGATGCCCCCGTTCACACCCCCGCCCTGCGTCGCGGCTGCTAAGGAGAATCCATGTTAAGCAAGCATCAGATCGTCAACTGGCTGCTCGACTGCGAACACATCTTCACCGAGCAGCGTGACTACCTCACCGCGCTGGATACCGACATCGGCGACGGCGACCACGGCCTCAACATGCAGCGCGGCTTTGCCAAAGTGGCCGAGAAGCTGCCCGCGGTGGCGGACAAAGATATAGGGCAGGTGCTGAAAACCACCGGCATGACTCTGCTCTCCTCGGTCGGCGGTGCCAGCGGCCCGCTCTACGGCACCTTCTTTATCCGGGCCGCAGCCAGCAGCGATGCCTGCCAGAGCCTCAGTCTCAGCCAGCTGTGCAAGATGCTGAGCGACGGGGTGGAGGGGATCGTCTCCCGCGGCCGTGCCGAGCCGGGCGACAAGACCATGTGCGACGCCTGGTGGCCGGCACTGGCCGCCCTGCAACAGGCGCAGCAGCAAGAGCTGCCGCTCAACGAAGCGCTGGACAAGGCGGTGGCAGCCGCCGCAGCCGGCACCGAGGCTACCATCCAGATGCAGGCCCGCAAGGGGCGCGCCAGCTACCTTGGCGAGCGCAGCATAGGCCATCAGGATGCCGGGGCCACCTCGACCCTGCTGCTGCTGACCGCCCTGCGTGATAGAGCGAGGTTGTGACATGATCGGAATCGTAGTTGTCTCTCACAGCGCCATGCTGGCGGCCGGATTGAAAGCGCTGGCCGACCAGCTCGGCAGCCCGGCCAGATTGCTGCTGGCGGCCGGGGTCGATGACCCCGACCACCCCATCGGTACAGATGCCATCGCCGTGATGAGTGCGATTGAAGAAGCGGACGACGGCAGCGGCGTGCTGGTGTTGATGGATCTCGGCAGCGCCCTCTTGAGCGCCGAGACCGCCCTCGAACTGCTGTCCCCGGAGCTGAGCGCGAGGGTGCGGCTCTGCCCCGCCCCGCTGGTCGAGGGCACCCTGGCCGCCGTGGTGGCGGCCGGTTCCGGCCTGACGCTGGATGAGGTGGCCGCCGAGGCACTCGGCGCCCTGGGCCCGAAACAGGCGATGCTGCCTGCCAGCGCGGCGCAAGCCTCCACCGAGACAGCCCCCGTTGCCGACGACGGCTGGCTGCGCTGCGAGGTGGTGGTGGACAATCCCCACGGCCTGCACGTACGCCCCGCCGCCCGACTGGTGGCGGCCCTCAAGCCCTTTGCCGCCGAACTCAAGCTGCAAAAGGGGGATAAAGAGGCCAATCCCCGCAGCCTGACCCGGCTCGCCATGCTGAACGTGCGCCAGGGCGACCGGCTCACCCTGCTGGCGCGCGGGGAGGATGCCGCCGCCGCATTGACCAGCTTCCAGCAGCTGGCCCTTGATCGCTTCGGCGACTGACCTGCCTGCTTCAAGGCGCGGCTGCGGCCTCATCGGCCAGCCGCGCCACTCTGTCGTGCAAGTAAAGACGAAGGAGTCCCCGGCACTGCCGCCCCTTCGCCCCGATTCTTAATACATAAAGAGAGAGGGATAGAATATGGACCGCATCATCATCAGCCCCAGCAAATACGTGCAAGGCAACGGGGCCCTCGCCAACATCGGCAACTACGTCAAGGCGCTCGGCGCCAAGCCACTCATTCTGGCCGACGCCTTCGTCACCAAGCTGGTAGGCGATACCGTGGCCACCAGCTTCCACGGCGCAGGCATCCAGCCCGAGTTCGACTGCTTCAACGGCGAGTGCTCCCGCCCCGAGATCGACCGCCTGCTGGCTCGCTGCAAGCAGACCCCGTTTGACGTCATCATCGGCATCGGCGGCGGCAAGACCCTGGATACCGCCAAGTCGGTCGCCTTCTACCAGCAGGTACCTGTGGTCATAGTGCCGACCATCGCCTCCACCGATGCCCCCACCAGCGCGCTGGCGGTCATCTACACCCCAGAGGGGCAGTTCAGCGAATACCTGATGATCCCGACCAACCCCGACATGGTCATCATGGATACCGGCGTGGTCTCCCGCGCCCCGGTGCGCCTGCTGGTCTCCGGCATGGGGGATGCACTCTCCACCTACTTCGAGGCGCGTGCCAACAAGGTGTCCGGTTGCCAGACCATGGCCGGTGGCGCCTCCACCCTGGCGGCCCAGGCCATCGCCGAGCTCTGCTACAAGACCCTGCTGGCCGATGGCTACAAGGCCAAGCTGGCGGTGGAGCAGGGGCTCTGCACCAAGGCGGTGGAGAACATCATAGAGGCCAACACCTATCTGAGCGGTATCGGCTTCGAGAGCAGCGGTCTGGCCGCCGCCCACGCCGTTCACAATGGCCTGACCCAGCTGGCCGAGTGTCACCATCTCTACCACGGCGAGAAGGTGGCGTTCGGTACCCTGGTACAGCTGGTGCTGGAGAACGCCCCGATGGCGGAGATCGAGACAGTGCTGGGTTTCTGCCGCTCGGTGGGCCTGCCGACCAACCTGCATATGATGGGGGTCAAGGAGCTGGATATGGCGCGCCTGATGGAGGTGGCCAGAGCCTCCACTGCGGAGGGTGAGACCATCCACAATATGCCGTTCAAGGTCACTGCCGAGGATGTGCTGGCGGCCATCGTCACCGCCCACCAGCTGGGGCTGTAACCGCGCCACGGCTGACCTTGTCATATAAATCGGCCCCGCAACTGCGGGGCCGTTTCATTTTCTACGGGCCGGTTGGCGACGGCCTGAATAACCGTCAGCCGTGATAGTCGGCGGGATCGATCTCGAGTAGCTTGAGCCGCCGCCACAGGGTGGTGCGACTGATGCCCAGATGCTGGGCCATCTGGCTCACCTGCCCCTTGCAGGCGTGGGCGCAGCGCAAAATGGCCTGGCGCTCCAGCTCGGCCAGGGTGAGCAGCGGTTGTCCCACCACCTCGTCCGCCACCCGCTGATAGCCGTGACGAATGGCGGCGGGCAGCGCCTGCGGCGGGATCGGCCCCTGACCGGCATGAAGCAGCGCATGCTCCACCGCACTGCGCAGTTCCCCTAGATTGCCGGGCCAGGGATAGGCGAGCAGACAGTCGAGGGCCGCCGGGCTGAACTGGCGCACCGGCTCGCGCCCCTGCGCCCCTAGCTGCTGGCTGATAAGACCCGGCAGATCGGCCGCGCGCTCCCGCAGCCCCGGCAGCCATAGCTCGCACGCCTGCAAGGCATAGAGCAGCTGGCGGCCAAACAGCCCCTCCTGCACCTTCTGCTCCAACGGGGCGCTGCTGGTGGCGATGATCCGCACCTTGAGCGGCAGAATGCGGGCCGAATCGAAGCGCTGGATGCGGCCGGTCTTGAGCAGTTGCAGCAGCGCCGCCTGCATGGGGGCAGAGAGGCACTCCACTTGCTCCAGCACCAACGTGCCGCCGTGGGCCAGCTCGAACTTGCCGGCCCGCTCCTGCCCCGCCTCGTCGGAGCCCATCAGCTCCAGCGCCATCCGCTCGCTCGGCAGCGCCTGACAGTTGAGGGTGATGAGGGGCCCGGCGGCCCGTTCGCTACCAAAGTGGATCGCCTCCGCCAGCTGGGCCTTGCCCACCTCCTCCTCGCCGCGCAGCAGGATCGGCCCCTGACTCTGGGCCGCCTGCCGGGCGTAGCGCAGCAGCTTGCGCATGGCGCTCGATTCCCCCACCAGGGCAGAGAGCTCGGGCACCGTCTGGCGCAGCTGATGAATGGCCCGCAGCCGATCGACCGGGTGCAGCAGGGCGATAAAGCTGACCCCCTCCGGTCCCGGCAGCGGCTTGAGGCTTATCAGCGCATTGATGAACTCCCCCTCCTGAGCGCCAAGCCGCTCAAGCGTTACCTCCACATGGCTGAGGGGCGTCTGCCCCCTGATGGCCAGCTGCAACCGCTGGGGCAGCAGCAGGTGCTGCTCCAGGGGCTGGCCGAGACAGAGCGCCGGATCGAGCCGCAGCCGGTGTGCCGCCAGGGCGTTGAGGTAGCGCAGCCGGCCCTGGGGATCCCAGGCCAGCACGCCGTCATCCATGCCGTCCAGCAGGGCGTAAAGCTCGCTCAGATGGTGCTGGGACTCCTGCATCAGGGTCTCCATCTGCAGCAGATGGGCCAGCTCGCGCCCGGCGCTGACGGTGAGCGCCAGATCCCCGACCGTTGCCTCCTCCACCCGGCAGACCAAGGCCATGATGGCGACCTGACGGCCGTTGCTGTTGTAGACCGGGCTGGCGCAGCTGTGCCACGGGTGCAGGGTCTGGTTGAAGTGCTGGGGGCCGCTGACGCAGAGCGGCACTCCCTCCAGCGCCGCCAGATTGATGGCATTGGTGCCGATACGCCCCTCGCTGAAGAAGGCACCGGGGCCAAAACCCAGGGCTTCGAGTTCTGCCAGCGTCTCGCGATGGCCGGTGCGGGCCAGCAGGCAGCCGCTCTCGTCGGTGAGCAGCAGGGCGCAGGGGCGCCCCTCCATAAATTCGTAGAGATCTTCGAGGGCCATCTCGCCTGTGGTGAGCAGGTCCCGCTTGCGCTGGCGCAGGCTCTGCAAGGTCTGCCCCTTGGCGCTGTGGGGCGGATGCCAGAGGGTGGCGCTGGTCTGGTGGGCGCAGCGAAGCCAGGAGGCCTGCAGATAGTCAGGCCAGGGCTGATGATGCTGAAGGTCAGATGGCAGGGTCACGGCGATATCCGGCAAGATGTGAGCCGACCATTTAACCACGCCAGCGCCCCCGATTCAGTGACCTGCCTCAGAGGGTGGCAAGCCCGCTCTGCTCTTGGTCGGGTTCGCCCGCGAATTTGGCGACAAGGTCGCCGACAGCGGTGGCATTCACTGCATCACCCTCCACCAGCCAGCCTGACCCTCATCTACCCACCGATAACCCGGGGCGTTGCGACGCCCTGGGTTATTACTCCATGCCCATTTTTGTTAGCCACCAACCCCTGCCCCGCCGCTACACGATAACTTGGCCCACAGCGCCATATGGTGTGTAACCTCGATCACACTCCCGAGTTATTTAAGAAGACGAGACTGGGTGGAGCTTTTCATTACCAAGCCGTGGATGTATTTTTGTTTGGTGGCAAAGTAGCGCCAAAAGAGTATCTTGGCTAATACGCTCAACACTAGAGCCAGGATTTTAGATGTTGATTTAAATTTAATTTTCGTGGTGATCATCCAGACGAACAAGGCTTATATGTCAAGAGGAGATTCTCAGTGGGTCAGCAGCAATTACACGACTTGATTATTTATCAAGATAGATACTTTGAGATATTGACTGAATTTTTCCTCAATGTAACTGGGTGCATGCCTCGTGACTTTTCAGCTCTGAATAACTTCTCTGAATCTATTCAAAGAATGGCCGTTACTTTACAAGAAAACCCTAGCAGAGCTGAAAAATGTATGATGGGCTTTTCAACTCTCGAAAAAGAATTAAAAAGATTATACTCGGAGGAAGGTGCCAAGGCTTTTAGCGCGGCTAAGAGTTTAGATGCATGTAAGTTGAATTTAGGTGGGGGCAGCCGTTTTTTACTGACGCAATTAAATGCGACTCGAAAATCTCTTCTTTATTCCGACACAGTTTTAATTCCAGACCCAATTATGCCATGGTTAGAGAAAAGCCGTGGCGAGGAAAAATTTAGTCATGTCATCCCTCTTCAGATGGCATTTTTCTTGTTGCACTTGAGTGACTTGAAAGGAGCTGAGTTTGATATTCCACCATTTTTCGTATTTCCAAGCTTTGAGAAATCACTAGAAGAACATGATCAGCAAACACAAGAGAATAGCATTCAACTTATACAAGATTTTTTCTCATATTATGTAGATCCAGGAATATCTCACCCTCGAGAAATTATGGAGTTTGCCATAAAAAAACCTGATATTTACTTTAGTAAAATAGAAGAAGCAAGGCTTTTTGTATCGCCTGGATCGGAGCCTGGAGAGCCTATAAAGATAGCTTTAGAAAATTACAAAGCTGAAATGAGACAATGGAGGTCAGAAAAATGGTGTAACGAGTTTTTTTCAAAAGGTGACATTAGTATCGTAACTAACGCGATCTGTGAACGTATTATGCCAAACTACCATTTACTAGAAAATTCAGATGAGCTCAGAAGCCATCCATTTCTATGTATTGATGCACAGGCTCACTATTACCAACTGATCGCAAAAATGAAAAATGTATCTGCCGGTAAAGTTACGTCATTTGATCCATCTACATCAGCAATTTTACAGTCTCTCACGTCTAAAAGACTCGACTATTTAGCTAATATCAAAGACTCGCAACTCGTGGCATTGAGAAAGACAGATGAGAATGTGGAGTTTAGGCGAGAATTGAGAGATTTGGTTAACAGTTTGCCTAATACCAAGCTTGAAGATTTAGGATATGTCGCAGCAGAAGTATGCTCTCATATTGAAAGGGCAATATCAAAACACGAGACGCAAGTTTCATTATTTAATGATAAATATCAAGCAAAACACAAGTATACAGCCTTAATTGCTGGCGGCACATTGGCTGTAACAATGTTTCCTGTTTTAGCTCCTTTCCTAAGTGGGTTACTTCCCTTGGGTGCTGCAGTAGCTACAGGTAAATACATTTCCGATAAACTCGAGGAAAAAGCAGAGGCTGGACAGTTTTCTCACTCCATGATGGGGGTGATCTCTAAAGCAAAAGGGAGCTGAAAGATAAAAGGCGTTGCTATGGAAAATGTGCTCGCTGGCATGTCTAGATTTCTGTAAAACCCGTGGATTCAATTAGCCGTAAGGCATAATCGAACCTGCATGGGACGGTAAGATGTGGGATATGCGGTTGGCGCGGATCAGCCAATCCGACACGATCGCCATAAACCACTATCACCACAAACCAAAGAGCCGCCCTTATGGGCGGCCCTTTGCATCAACTATAGGGGCTGAATCGTCACTCCGCCTTGGGCGCATCCACCACGGCCGCCGCCGGTTGGTCGCCCTCCTTGATCCAGGCATCCAGCAGGGTATAGCCCACTGCCAGCATCACGGGGCCGATAAAGAGCCCTATGATCCCCATGGCCAGCAGGCCGCCGATGACCCCCACCAGGATCAGGATCAGCGGCAGGTCGGCGCCGCGCTTGATGAGGAAGGGGCGCAGGAAGTTGTCCATGGTGCCCGCCAGCAGGGACCAGACCAGCAGGAAGGTGCCCCAGGTGGTGTCCCCGCTCCAGTAGAGGTAGCCCACGCTGGCCAGCAGCACGGGGAAGGGACCAATCTGGGCGACGATCAGCAGGAACATCAGCACCACCAGCACCATGACGTAGGGAATGCCGGCAATGAGCAGGCCGATCCCGGCCACGGAGGATTGCACCAGGGCGGTCACCACCACACCCATGGCGACGGCACGGATGGCCTGGGAGGCGAGTACCACGGCGTTGTCACCGCGCTGGCCCGCCAGGCGATGGGCGAAACGGCGAATGCCGTCGGCGGCTTTTTCCCCGGAGTGATAGAGCAGGCCGCAGATGGCCACGGTCAGCAGGAAGTGGACGAACAGGAGGCCGAGGTTGCCCGCCTGGGAGGCGAGCCAGCGGGCGGTCTGGCCGAAGTAGGGGGCCAGCTTGGCGAACAGGACCTGGCCGCCGCTCGCCAGGATCTGCTGCCAGAACTCATAGAGCTTGTCGCCCACCAGGGGCACCTGTTGCAACCAGAGCAGCTTGGGGGGGGGCGAGTGGCTGAGGTTGGTGCCGAGTTCGATGAGCATGGGGGCCTTCTCCGCCACATTGGCCAGCGCCATGAACAGGGGGATGACGAACATCAGCAGCAGGACCAGGGTCATGAAGAGGGCGGCCAGGGCGCGCTTGCCCCACAGCAGGCGCTGCATCATCCGCATCAGGGGCCAGGTGGCGATGGTGATCATGGTGGCCCAGACCAGGGCAGGCAGGAAGGGGCGCAGCACCATGAAGCAGGAGATGATGAGAATGCTGAGAAACAGCACCCCCAGGGTGATCTTGGCCAGATCCGGTTTCTTGAAGGTCATGATGTTCCTTGCGGTGGGGCCATGCCCCGGTTGTGGTCATCGGTCAGGGAGAGGAGCCACCAGATACCATGGCTCAACCAGAGCCCCCAGAGCCCATAGAGTATGCCTTGCCCGCTCAGGATCAACAGGGAACTGGAGATGAGCAGCGGCAGACCTGTGCTGAGCAGCCCCAGCAGCAGGCAGCCCGAGAGGGCAATGAAGCCGACCAGCCAGGGGTGGCGCCGCGTGCGATTTACCCGGCTCTGGCTGCCGAGCAACAGGGCCAGGCTGGCGATGGCGATGGCGGCCAGGGTGGGGGATTGCAGGATGGCGGCCCCCATGCCGGCCAGGCCGGCGAGCAGCAGCCAGGCCAGATAGCGGCTGGCCAGCGGCAGCAGCCGGGAGCGCAGGGTGAGCAGGAACAGTCCCAGCAGCAGGCCGGCCACCACGTCCGAAATGAAATGCACCCCGAGCCAGACGCGGGCCAGGCCGGTGGCGCTCCCTAGCAACAGCGCCAGGGTCAGTGCCGCCCCTCGCCGCTTCGGCCAGGCCCAGCCGAGCAGCAGCCCCCACCCCAGCATGGCGGTGGCGGTATGGCCGCTCGGCATGCCGAAGCCCGAGACGGCGCGTGGGGCCAGATCAGGCATGAAGTTGAAGGGTCTGGGCCAGGCCACGGCCTCCTTGGCGAGCTGAGTCAGCAGGGCGAGCCAGAGCATGGCGAACAGCAGTTGCCAGACTCTGGGCCACCCCAGCAGGGGCAGCAGGAAGGGGATGAGCAGCAGCAGGAAGGGGGTCGATCCCGCGAGGTTGGCCAGTTGCAGCCAGAGCGCCTTGGGGCCGATGAGGCTCTGCACCTGGCGGATCAGGGTGAGCTCCCGATCATGAAGGGCATTGGCCTCGGAGCGAAAATCCGCCACCCAGGTGACCTCGCTGTCCGGGATGCTGGCGAGGCGTGGCACGATCCAGTCGAGCTGGGCCGGGAAGCGGCGCAGGGCGTGGGGCAGGGTGGTGGGAGCGATCAGCAGGGCGCTGAGCACCTCCCCATCCCGGTTGGAGGCCTGAAGCAGGGAGACGGCCCCTGTGCCGGACTGGGCCCTGATGGGGCTCAGGCTCTGGCAGGCGAACAGCTCGGCCGATCGCCAGCGACCCAGGGGGGCGACGATCCGGCCTCTGAGCCCCGTCTCTTCGAACAATTCCCGCAGCGCCGACTGGGCCGGGGTCTCGCCCTGGTCTATGTAGCCGCCGGTCAGGCTGTAGCGTGACGAGACCCTGTCTTGTACCAGCAAGACCTTGTCCTGATGTTTGACGACGCACACGGCGCCGCTGGGGGCAGATTGGGCGAGTACGGGCGGGGCGGTCAACAGGGCCAGTAACAGGCAGCAAACGTATCTGATCATGGGGAGCCGGATCCGGGGACGATAGCCAAGCCTCACAGAAATCAGTAGCTTGGGCAATGATTTCCCTGTCAGAACCGGCCTTGTCGTCAGGTTTGTCCCGGCCAGGATTGCCCTTGCTCGCCCCTGTGCCTACTATTGGCAGCTATCGTCACCCTTCATGCAGCAAACCGTGGGACTCTTCATGAAACAGTTAGGTTTTTATCTCGGCATCGGCCTTGGCGTCATCCTGGTACTGTTTGGCAGTATCGTCATCTGCCAGGCCCTGCCTGCCGCACTGGACGTGCTGGAAATGCCGAGCCGCATCCCCTTCGTGCGCGAGGTCTACACCTGGCTGATGAGCAGCGCCAATGGACTCACCGCCCAGCTGGAGCAGAACTTCCTGGAGGCTTTCCAGACGGTACTCAAGCTGATACTGCTCATCACCTTCATGTGGGTCTGCGTCAAGCTGGTCAACATGGGGGTGCTGATCATCCGGGCCGGGGTGGATCTCATCCGCACCGCCATCGAGCACAGCGAGCCGGCCGCCAGCAAGGACAACGAGCAGGACAACCTCTACAAATAGGTGCCTGCCTCATAGGCGGATGGAAAAAGAGGTCACCCAGGGGTGACCTCTTTGCTTGGCGCCGGGGCTGTCTGCCCGGCGTCACTCTATCTCGGGCAGAGGGGCCTGGTTGCCCGGCGCGAGCTGGTCCCGGTAACGGGCCTGGAGGGCACGAAACGCGGGCCCCTGACGCACCTTGTCCAGGGCCTGCTGCAGCCTGGCCACCTCGGCCGAATCCACGGCGTCATTGAAGGCGAAGCAGTCATCCTGCTGGGCCAGTACGGCCACGGTGACGAACTGGGTCGCCGGGTAGCCGAGCTGGCGGATCTGGTGGCGCAACATGACTTCGTTGCCCGCGACCAGGTCGGTGCGGGCCAGCAGCAACTGGCGCACCACCCGATCCATGCTGGGTACCGTCATCAGCTGGCTGGGGGGAACGCCGCGATTGAGCAGCAGTTGTTCCCCCACATCGGCCTCCATGGCCCCAATCCTCAGATTGAGCAGATCGGCCCTGCGCTGGATCGTCGGCAACTGGTCGGCCCTGGCCATCAACACGATCCGGGAGTGGCTGATGGGGCAGACCCATTGCAACCGGGAGGCGCGTCGCTGGGTGCGTGCCGTGGTGAGCAGGACGGCATCCGGCTGCTGGGTCAGCAGATACCAGGCCTGGGCCCAGGGCAGGAAGTGGATGGGTTCCTCCTCCTGCCCCAGCTCCTGCCACATCAGGCGCAGCAGCTCTATGCTGAAGCCGCTGGTGCGCCCCTGCTCATCCAGGCCGTTGAACGGCAGGTTCTGCTCTGAGTAGTAGGTCAGGGCCGTCAGGGGCGGGCTGGCCAGGGTGGCCAGCAGGCCGAGCAGAGCCATGAGTCTCATCGTGCGGCTCTCCGGTGGCAGGGTCTGGCCGGGGTCATGGCGCTTTGCCTCACTTCAGCAGGGCCTCCAGTTCGGCCTCGGCGCTGGCGCGGGCGGCGGCCTGAGGATCCTGAGTCGGTAACGCCTGGCTGACCGCCTCGGCGCCCTGTTTGCCGGCGTCTTCGACCGTCTTGCTTACGGCCTGAGCTGCGGCGGCGCTGGCGCTCTCGGCGGCTTGCTTGCCGGCGTCATTGACCGTCTTGGTCACGGCCTGGGTTGCGGCGGCGCTGGCGCCCTCGGCGGCCTGCTTGCCGGCTTCATTGACCGTCTTGGTCACGGCCTGGGTTGCGGCGGCGCTGGCGCCCTCGACGGCCTGCTTGCCGGCGTCATTGACCGTCCTGGTCACGGCCTGGGCTGCGGCGGCGCTGGCGCCCTCGACGGCCTGACTGGCCTGGTTGCTGACCGCCTTGGCGGCCTGCTGGGTCGCCCCGTTGATCAGCTCGCTGGCCGACCCTGTCATGGCCCCCTTGACGGCCTCGCTGGCCGGTGTCTGCCAGCCGGCCATCTCTTTTGGCCAGCTCGGGGTCACCTGACCCAGCTGCTCGCCAAACACCTCGACGGCATCTCCCTTGAGCAACTTGACCGCCATCTGGTTGGTATCCGAGTTCCACACCAGGCCAGCCTTCTGGGCGAGGTCGGGCACAGGGGTATAGCGGGAGACCACATAGAAGAGGGGACCCTCCTGTTGCAGCTCGCCGGCGGTCTTGAGCAGGGAGACAGTGGTGTCATAGTTGGGGCCGAGCAGGGCCGTCATCCTGTCCTTGATGAGGGGTTGTTCGAACAGATTGACCTCGTTGGGGTCGAAACCGACCAGTGGCTTGAGCAGGGCCCACATCAACTGGCTGGAGGGACCCATCATCAGCAGGGGAGCGACGCAGGCGGACAACATCAGGCTCAGGCAGGTCGCCTTGAGCAAGGGCATGATACGCATTGGGGGAAAATCCAAATAACGATTTGATAATTAAGGTAATCTTGGTCTCGATCAGACCAGGTTACTGGGGTTGTGGCGACCAATTCCTGTACAGGCTGGCGCGGCGCTCGCAGGCTACCATATTGGTTCCGGAATGCCAGATGGCGTGTCACTTATTAATCAAGTTTTCCCCCCGGCTGGTCGCCTGAAAGAGGAAACCAAGGAGTCGCGATGAAATCAGTCGTTATCATGCTGGCCCTGCTGGGGCTCACCCTGCCGGCCATGGCAGAGTCATCCCGCCATACCATTCGGACCGGCACGGATCTGGTGCTGCCCCTGGGCGCCATGGCGGAGCGGATCTGCTGGTATGAGGGGAAGCAGTATTCTCTCGGCGCCCGGATCCCCCAGGGAGAGCACGGGCTGATCTGTGCCCCCATCAACCTGCAGGAGAGCAATGGCCCCCTGGCCTGGCGCCCCTTGCAGGAGGAGAGGGGGGAATCCGCCCCTCCGGCCGGGGTGGATCGCATCGAGACACCCCGCTGAGCTTTTCTTGATCCAGCTAAAGACAGGAGCGGGAAGGCTATCGCATAATACGGCCTCGCTCACAATTGGCATGGGACCCAAGACTATGGCTCGTCGCTCTTCCATTACTCAACGTCGTCGCAATAGTTGGTGGTACAAACGCCTGCTGGTCAGGGAGCGGGCAGAGCGCGAGGCGCGCTCCGTCCGGGATTGATAGAGATTGATAAAAGCGGGAACCTCAGGGTTCCCGTTTTTGGGTCGTGACAGTGCCGGTATCGGGCTGGCTCGTCGCCCTTCCTCCTTTCATCACACCGACGTCGTCGCAACAGTGGGTGGTACAAACGCCTGCTGGTCAGGGAGCGGGCAGAGCGCGAGGCGCTGCGTCCGGGATTGATAGAGATTGAGACAGATTGATAAAAGCGGGAGCCTCAGGGTTCCCGTTTTTTATTGATCCCGCCTGAGGAGACGCGGTTGGCCAGCATGGCTGATCAGACTCTCTGGGGGCATGACTTGAAACGGGGCCAGCAGGCCCCGTTGCTATGGTGCATGGCATGGTGCATGGCGGCTTAACGCTGCAAGGCGGCCAGTGCCAGCTCGACCCGCTTGGCGTACTCGGGGTCGGCCTGCTCGAAGTGACTGAGCTGGGCCGCGACTATGGCGTCATCCTCCACGTTGATGAGGGATCGCGCCAGGTTGGCGGCGAGGCGCGCGCGCTGCCCCTCGTCCATCAGGCGGAACAGATCCCCTGGCTGGCTGTAGTAGTCGCTGTCGTAGTCACGAAAATCGTAGTGCAGGGCGGCCCCTTCCAGGCTCAGCGCCGGTTCGTGCTGCTCGCTCGGCTGCTGGGTGCCGAAGCGGTTCGGCTGATAGTTGGGGCTGGCGCCACCATTGCTGTCCGCCCGCATGGCGCCGTCGCGGTGGGCACCGTGGTGGAACGGGCAGCGCGGGGCGTTGACCGGCAGCAGGCCGTGGTTGACGCCGAGGCGATAGCGCTGGGTGTCGCCGTAGGAGAAGAGCCGCCCCTGCAACATGCGATCCGGCGAGAAGCCGATGCCGGGCACCACGTTGGCCGGGGTGAAGGCGGCCTGCTCCACATGGGCGAAGTAGTTGTCCGGGTTCTGGTTGAGCTCAAGCACGCCGACCGGGATCAGCGGATAGTCCTTGTGGGGCCACACCTTGGTGAGGTCGAACGGGTGGATCTCGTAGGTCTGTGCCTCGGCTTCCGGCATCACCTGCACATAGACCTTCCAGCGCGGGAAGTCGCCCCGCTCTATGGCATTGAACAGATCCGCCTGACTGGTCTCTCTGTCCTGACCGACGGCATTGGCCGCCTCTTCATCTGTGTAGAAGCTGTGGCCCTGCTCTGTCTTGAAGTGGAACTTGACCCAGAAGCGCTCGTTGCCCGAGTTGATGAAGCTGAAGGTGTGGCTGCCGTAGCCGTTCATCTCCCGCAGGCTCCTGGGGATGCCGCGATCGCTGAACAGTATGGTGACCTGGTGCAGGGATTCGGGGTGGCGGGACCAGAAGTCCCAGGCGGCGGTGGCGCTGCGCAGGTTGGTGCGCGGATCCCGCTTCTGGGTGTGGATGAAGTCGGGGAATTTCAGCGGATCCCGGATGAAGAACACCGGGGTGTTGTTGCCCACCAGATCCCAGTTGCCCTGCTCTGTGTAGAACTTGAGGGCGAAGCCGCGCACGTCGCGCTCGGCGTCGGCGGCGCCCTTCTCCCCGGCCACGGTGGAGAAGCGCAGGAAGACCGGAGTCTGCTTGCCGACGGCGTTGAAGAAGTCGGCCTTGCTGAATTGGCTGATGTCGTGGGTCACGGTAAAGGTGCCGTAGGCGCCGGAGCCCTTGGCGTGCACCACCCGCTCGGGAATGCGCTCGCGGTCGAAGTGGGCGAGTTTCTCCATCAACCAGATGTCTTGCATCAGCACAGGGCCGCGGGGGCCGGCGGTAAGGCTGTTGTTGTTGTCGACGACGGGGGCACCGTTGGCGCTGCGCAGGGTCTTGTCGGTCATTGGGCATCTCCTTGTGATGATGGAGGCACGATACGGCAAGGGGCGCGAGCGGGGCCAATTGGTCAGCTATAAGTGTTTGATAGGTAGTCCTAATGGAGTTGGCTACGGACGCAAAGGGCGCTATTTTTGACGGACGTTCATGGATCAGGGAGGAGAGGGGATGATTGAGATCAGGATTCGTCAGGCGGAGGCTGGGGATGCCCAGGGACTGCGGGATCTCTATGCTATGCCAAAGGCTCAGAAGGGCACCTTGCAGATGCCCTATCCGACCCTGGCCATGTGGCAGAAACGCTTGGCGGAGCGCAGTGGCTACGGTCTGGTCGCCACAGTGGATGAGCTGCTGGTCGGCGATCTCGGCCTCTGGCTCGAGCCGAATCCTCGTCGTCGCCATGTGGCTGGCATCGGCATGGGGGTGCGGGATGACTGGGCCGGTCGCGGCGTGGGCTCGGCCTTGCTGGGGGCGGCGGTGGACCTGGCGGATAACTGGCTCAACCTGCAACGGCTTGAGTTGACGGTCTATAGCGACAATGCAGCTGCCATCGCGCTCTACCGCAAATTCGGCTTCGAGCAGGAGGGGGGCTCACCCGCCTATGCGTTTCGCGAAGGAAACTTCGTCGATGCCCTGCATATGGGGCGGGTCCGCCTGCCGTGAGAGCCAGTGAGAGTGAGATTGCCATGAGAGTGAAACAGCCATGATCGACTATCGCGAGCGCCTGACCCCGGTGCTGCGGGCGCTGGAGCAGGATCCGGATCTCTCCATCGAGGCGCTGGCGAGCCGTGCCTGCCTCTCCCTCTACCACTTCCACCGGGTGTTTACCGCCGTGGTGGGGGAGTCCCCCGGCGAGATGTGTCGGCGGCTGCGGATGCAGCGGGCGGCTTGGCAGCTGTGCTACACAGATGCCAGCGTCACCGCCATCGCCCTGGGGGCGGGGCTTGGCAGCTCCCAGGCCTTTGCCAAGGCGTTTCGTCGTCACTATGGTTGCACGCCAGGGGAATTTCGCCGCGACAAGGGCAAGAACGGACACCATGAGCGCAAGGAAGGACACGCATGGCAAGAGGCGCTTCCTTATGCTGAAGGTCACTCATCAGCAAGGAGCAACACCATGAAAACTGTCGAGATGGACGCCCGCACCCTGGCCTATATTCGGGTCACAGGCCCCTATGGCGAAGGCTATGACGCCGTCTGCAACCGCCTGCACCAGTGGGCTGCCGCGCGCGGGCTGGAGGGCGGGGAGTGGATCTTCATCTACCATGACAACCCGCAAGTGACGCCGCCGGCCCAGTGCCGTACCGACATCGGCATCAGCGTGCCGGTGGGCACCCAGGGGGCGGGGGAGGTGGAAACTCAGCTCATCCCCGCCGGGCGTTACGCCCAGTCCCGCTACCTCATCACGGATCGCAGTCAGTACGGGGTGCTCTGGCAGGAGCACATAGGCGATATCGTCGCGGCCGGGCTGGCGTTTGGCGACGGCCCCTGTTTCGAGCTCTATCACAGTGCGAGCTACGATCCCCTGCGCGACGACGTGAGTTTCTGCTCCAGCGTGCGCTAGGCATCCCCCAATAAAACGAGGCGCCTGTGGGCGCCTCTTGTCGTTTGGAGCAAGGCTCATCACGAGATTCAGGACTGGCTGGGCACCTTGTCCCGGCGAGATTTCCACCACCAGCGCAGGCGGATCTGTGAGATGAGCATGCCTGCCAGCATCAGGGCGCAGCCGACCAGGGTTCGCTCGTTCAGGACTGGCTGGGCACCTTGTCCCGACGAGATTTCCACCACCAGCGCAGGCGGATCTGTGAGACCAGCATGCCTGCCAGCATCAGGGCGCAGCCCACGATGGCGCGCTCGTCCAGATGCTCTTCCAGCAGCAGCACACCGCCGATGGCGGCGAACACTGTCTCCAGGCTGAGGATGATGGCGGCGTGGGCCGGATGGGCGCCGCGCTGGCCCACCACCTGCAGGGTGTAACCCACCCCCACCGACACCAGTCCCGCATAGAGCAGCGCCTGCCAGCCCGCCACGGCGCCGCCGAGGGTCGGGGTCTCGATGACAAACGCCGTGGCCAGACTGAGCAGGCCGCACACCACAAACTGCACCCCGGCCAGGCGAATGGGGGCGACGCGGCTCGAGTAGTGATCCAGCACCAGCAGGTGAATGGCCCAGAACAGGGCGCCGATCACCTGCAACAGGTCGCCGTAGCCTATGGTGAAATCCTCGGTGACGCTGAGGTAGTAGAGGCCGGCCATGGCGATGAGGGCGCCTACCCAGGTGTTGGCCCCTGTCTTGTGGCGCAGGATCAGCCCCAGCACGGGCACCAGTATGATGTAGAGCCCAGTGATGAAGCCCGCCTTGGCCGCCGTGGTGTAGAGCAGCCCCACCTGCTGCAGGGAGGCGGCGGAGAAGAGCACTGTGCCGGCGATGAGACCCCCGACCAGCAGCAGGCGCGGGTTGTCTTCCTTGTCTGGCCGGGCCGGTTGACGGGATTTGAGCCACCACAAGAGCGGCAGCAGGGAGGCGGCGCCGAGCAGGAAGCGCAGGCCGTTGAAGGTGTAAGGCCCCATGTGATCCATCCCCAGCCGCTGGGCGACGAAGCCCAGCCCCCAGATGGCGGCCGCCATCAGCAACATCATGTTAGAACGCATACGGTTTCATCCCTGAAATCAAAAAGTTGAGACACCCTCCCCACCATACCGCCTGTGATGGGCTTTGTCTTGGCTGCCGAGCGCCGGATCAGGGGAGGGAGGTGTGGGCCAGCAGGGGGATCAGCATCAGCAGCAACAGGTCGATGCGCAGGATCCAGATCACCCACAGCTGCTGCTGGGTCGAGACCATGGGAGGTCGGCCCCGGCGCAGGGAACGACGCCAGCGGTAGAAGAGGCGGCTCGGGTAGCCAAAGCTCAGGGCCATCAGCAGGAAGAGCAGCAACTTGAGCCGATAGCTCGGCAGCTGCAACAGCGCGGCCGGGCCCTGGGGGCTGTCATAGAGCCGCATCATGCCGCTGAGAAACAGCAACAGCAGGGCCAGCGCCGCCAGACCATCGGCGATAAGCAGCTTGCGCACCTGTTCGATGGACATGCCGCGCCGGAACAGGAAATATTCGGAGGTGAGGGCGCCGGTCAGCATGACGAGGGCGCAAAAGTGCACGGATATCCAAGGATCCTGGGTCAGCATGGGCGACCTTGCGGTGGGGCAACGAGCATCATTCTTCCTTTTGGACGCCGCACGGACGGGCTGTTAATCTGCGTCAAGCGTCCCTGCAATACGGAGCCATTCGTGAGCAAATATCCGAAGGCCAAATCCTACTGGTCCCTGACCAGCCGCATGCGGTTGGGGCTGGTGCTCTTGTTCATGCCGGTGCTGATGCTGGGGGGCATCTACTATCTGCACATGTCTCGCAGCCTGCAAGAGGCGCTGGAGCAACGTCTGGGGGCCAACAATGATCAGCTGCGCGAGAGCCTGGTCGAACCCTATCTGGCGCAACTGGAGCGACAGTTTACCCTGATCTATGGCCAAGTGAAGGCCGAGGATCTGGCGGGCAGCGAACTGGCCCATACCGGGCGCTATCTCCATGACTGGCGACTCTACAAGGCGCTGGCGCCGGATCTGGTGGCCATCTACCTGGGCACGGAGCGACGCCAGGTGCTGGCCTACCCCATCAAGGAACTCAATCCGGCCTTCGATCCCAGGACGCGCCCCTGGTATCAGCTGGCCTTCTCCCAACCCGGCAGCCTGGTCTGGACAGAGCCCTATTACGATTACACCAGTGGTAATCTCTTGATCTCCATGGCAAAGATGCTCATCGATCAGGAGGGCAAGCCGCTGGGGGTGTTCGCCGTCGATGCCAGACTCCAGCCCCTCTCCGCCCTGCTCAACCGGCCGGGAGAAGATGGTTATCAGAGCATCGTCAATGGCGCCGGTCGTCAGCTGGCCCATCCAGATCCCGAGCAGCTGTTCAAGGTGATGGCCCATCCTGGCTGGCTCAAGCGGGCCCGGGATGACAAGGGGCTCTTCCTCGACGAGGGCAAGGGCCAGTTCGTCGCCTACAGCCATCTGCCCGAGCAGGGCTGGCTGCTGCTCAGCGTCAAGCCTGCCGCCAGCCTGATCGAGACGGTGTCCAGGGCGTCGTTCAATGTGCAGCTGATGGTGGGACTGGCGTGCGTCCTCTATCTGGTGCTGGCCCTGGTCTGGACGCGTTATTTCAGGAGAGTGCTCAACGAGGTAGCCCTGATGATCCGCCACAGTCGCCAGGATCCCATGGCGGCCCGTGTGGGGGGGATACGGGAGCTCAAGCAGGTCTATGCCGAGCTGGCCGCCGCCAGCCAGGATCTGCACGAGGTGCGCCAGCTGGCCAATCAGGACAAGCTGACCGGCCTCTACAATCGCCGCTTCTTCGACGACAGGCTGACCGGCTTGCTGGAGGCGGGTGAGCCTTTCTTCCTCGCCATGTTCGACCTCGATGATTTCAAGGCGGTCAATGACACCTTTGGCCATCACAGCGGAGACATGGTGCTCAAGCGGGTAGCGACCCTCGCCAGGGAACAGCTGGGCGAGCGCGGCTGGGTCTGCCGCTATGGTGGCGAGGAGCTGGTGGCCCTGCTCACCGGGGATGATCAGGCCATGATCTTCGCCCTGCTGGACGAGTTTCGCGAGCGGGTCGCCGCCCTGGTGTGGCGCGAGCCCGGGCTGAGGGTCACCCTGAGTGGTGGCCTGGTGGCGAGCACTCAGGCCAGGGACGCCATGGGGCTGATCATGGCGGCGGACGCCGAGGTCTATCGCGCCAAGCGGGCGGGCAAGAACCGCTGCTATCAGGCGGGGGAGACACCGCCGGAACCCTTGCTGCGCCAGGTGTGATGCAGAGCCTGACACGACACCAGGGAGGCCAGGCCTCCCTGGTGTCGTGTGATCTGATGCGGGCGGTCACTACCGAGCTCGCACCTCGGCCCGTTGCCAGTCGAGGATGGGCCAGCCCAGCGCCTCGGCCTGCTGGCGCAGCGCGGGGGCCGGATTGACCCCGTGCGGGTGGCTCACCGCCCGCAGCATGGGCAGATCGTTGTGGGAGTCGCTGTAGCCAAAGCTCCCCTGCCAGAGGTTGTCCCTGCCGGCAAAGAGCTGGTTGATGCGGGCCACCTTGCCCTCCCTAAAACTCAGGGTGCCCCGGGTCTGACCGGTCAGCCTGCCGGCTTCCTCGTCGAGCAGGATGGCAACGCAGTGATCCATCCCCAGCATCCTGGCCATGGGGGTCACCAGGTGTTCGCCGGAGGCGGAGATGAGCACCAGCTCGTCCCCCCGCTGGCGGTGCCACTCGATGCGGGCCAGCCCCTCGGGGTAGAGGCGCTCGCGCAGCACCTGCTCGGCGAAGTGATGGCACTGCTGCTCCAGCCACTGGCGCGACCTGCCCGCCAGGGGCTGCAGGGTGAAGGCCATGTACTGGTGCATGTCCATCTTGCCCTGGTGGTAGAGGGACATCATGGCCTGCTCCTCGGCCACCATGCCCGCCGGGGCCAGCTCCCCGGCCACCATGTACTCCAGCCAGAGGCTGGCACTATCCCCGGATATCAGGGTGTCGTCCAGATCAAACAGTGCCAGTGCCATGAGGGCTCCTTGCGGTCGCAACGAAAATGAAACGAGGCGTCATGCTACCTCACAGAGTTGATCCCGGGCCACCGCCAGGGTCACGGCACGGCCCACCGGCAGGAGGTCATCGGCCGAGCGGTTGAGGCAATCCACCGTCAACAGCCCCGCCTCGCACTCCACCTGGTAGCGGATGACGTTGCCGAGCAACTGCTGGTGGCGAACGATGCCGGGCAGGCTGGGTTCGCTGCCGGTCGCCCCGGCGGGCAACAGGGTGATGGACTCCGGCCGCAGCGCCAGCTTGCCCTGAAAACGGGGGCCGAACAGGGACTTGCCCTGCTCGGCGCCCAGCAGGTTGTAGTTGCCGATAAAGCCCGCCACAAACTCGCTGGCGGGACGGGTGTAGATCTGCTCCGGCGTGCCGCTCTGGACGATGGATCCCTTGTTCATCAGGAAAATCCTGTCCGACAGGGTGAGCGCCTCCTCCTGATCGTGGGTCACAAAGATGGTGGTGAGCTCGAGACGCTGCTGGATCTCGCGGATCTGCTGGCGCAGGCTGCGGCGGATGCGGGCATCCAGCGCCGAGAGGGGCTCGTCCAGCAAGAGGATCCGCGGTTGCACCACCAGGGCGCGGGCCAAGGCCACCCGCTGGCGCTGGCCGCCGGAGAGCTCGCTTGGATAGCGGCGCTCGAAGCCGGTCAGCTCCACCAGCGCCAGCGCCTCTTTCACGCTGGCGGCGAGCTCGCGACCCGGCTGGGGCTTCATCTTGAGGCCGAAGGCGACGTTGTCCCACACCGTCATGTTGGGAAACAGTGCATAGCTCTGGAACACCATGCCGATGCCCCGCTTCTGGGGCGCCTGCCAGGTGATATCTTCCCCGGCCACCCGCACCTGACCACCATCCACCGGAGTGAGCCCGGCCAGGGCCCGCAGCAGGGTGGACTTGCCGCAGCCGGAGGGGCCGAGCAGGGTCACCAGCTCCCCCTTGCGGATGCCGAACTCGATCCCCTCGAACACCCGGGTGTCGCCGTAGGATTTGTGCAACTGATTGACTTCTAAATGAAACATCTTGGATCACCGATGAAATCTGTTGGCCGCCCAGGTGAGCAGCAGGGTCAGCAGGAAGTAGCTCATCACCAGGGCGCTGGTGAAGTGGCCCGAGGTGGACCTCATGTTGTAGAGGTAGACCTGCAGGGTCTCGTAGCGGGTGCCCACCAGCATGTTGGCAAACACGAACTCGCCGAGCAGGAAGGAGAGGGAGAGAAACAGCGCCGCCAGCAGCCCCTTACGCAGGCAGGGGATCACCACCAGCAGGAAGGCGCGGGCACTGCTGGCCCCCAGCAGGTGGGCGGCATCCATCAGATCCTTGAGCGGTACCCCCTGCAGGCTGTTGGCCAGCGCCCGGTACATGAAGGGGAGCACCACGGTGAACCAGGTGCCGATCAGGATCCACGGGGTGCCTATGATGGGCAGGACGCCGTCGGCGTAGATCTGAAGCAACCCCACAGAGGAGACCACGGGCGGCACCGCGAAGGGGAGCAGGATCAGCAGGTTCATCCAGGGATCCAGCCTGGGGAAGTAGTAGGCCACCACCAGCACGGTGGGCACCAGCACTAGCGTGCCCAGCAGCAGGGTGGCGAAGCAGACCAGCAGGCTTCGGCCAAAGGCCGCCAGAAAGCGCGGGTCGCCCCAGAGCTTGAGATACCAGTCGAGGGTGAAGCCGTCCGGCAGCAGGGTCGCCCCCCAGCGGGTGGAGATGGAGTAGAGAAAGGTAGCCAGCAGCGGCAGCAGCAGGGTGGCCACCAGGGCCCCCAGCACCCACTTGGGCCAGCGCGGCGTCAAATCATGCATGGGATTGCCCCTTGTTCACATAGCTCTTCTTCAGCAGCCACTGGTTGGCGGCCGTCACCACCCCCAGCAGCACCATCAGGATCACCGCCAGCGCCGCCGCCAGGTTGGGCTCGAGGAAGATGTCGCCGGAGACCAGGCTCGCCACCCTGATGGTCACCAGGTTGAAGTTGCCCGTGGTGAGGGCATAGGCGGAGGCATAGGCCCCCACAGCATTGGCAAACAGGATGATCAGGGTGCCAAGCAGGGCGGGAGTGAGCACCGGCAGCGCCACGTGCCACACATACTGCCCCTTGCTCGCGCCGAGCAGCGCCGCAGCCTGGGGCCACTCATCCTGCAACGCATCGAACGCCGGGTAGAGCAGCAGCAGGGCAAGGGGGATCTGGAAGTAGGTGTAGATGAGGATAAGGCCCGACCCCGAGTAGAGGTTGAAGCCGTCGATGAGGCCCCAGGATTTCAGCAGCAGGGTCACAGCGCCATTGATGCCGAGAATGATGATGAAGGCAAACGCCAGCGGCACCCCGCTGAAGTTGCCTGTCATGGTGACGAAGGCCAGCAGCACCCGCTTGACCCGCTCGCCGCTGTGGCGTAGCGCCGCCGCCCCGAGCGTGCCGATGGCGAGGCCCGCCAGACTGGCGATACCGGCGATGCGCAGGGAGTTGCCGAAGGATTGCAGGTAGAAGGGGGAGCTCAAAATCTCCCGGTAGTAGTCGAGGCCCCAGCCGTCCGGGGTCTGGACGCTGCCCACCAGCACCCACACCATGGGGGCGAGCTGGAACAGGATCATCAAGAGGACAAAGGGCAGCAGCACCAGGGCTGGCAGCCAGTGACGGCGCAGTCGGCGCCGGGTAATGGCGGGTTGATCCGTCAGGGTCTCGGTGGTGGCGGGCATCATGGGTGCACCTCGCGCATAAAGGTCGCCTTGAGCAGCGGCGGGCCGCTCGGCTTGTCATGGGGCACCCCCAGCAGGTCGGCCATCAGGGCGCAGAGCTGGGTCTGGTGGATCTGGGCGCCATCCGGCCAGTGCTCGACAAATGCATCGCCAAAGAGCCAGAGCGGCACTGTGCGCTCCTCGGCCAGGGTACCGCCGTGGCTGAGATCCTTGTTCATGCCGTGATCCGAGGTGATCACCACCTGATACCCCTGTGCCAGCCACTGGGGCAGCAGGTCGGCCAGCAGACTGTCCATGCGGCGCGCCTGATTGCGGTACTGGCGTGAATCCAGGCCAAACTTATGGCCGGCGTCATCCACTCCCATGGGGTGGATCAGCAGAAAATCGGGATCGTATTGGCTGCGCAGCCACTCGCCGTCCATCAGCAGATGGCTGTCGGGGTAGCCGTCATCCCAGTAGAAGCAGCCGTGCTGGATGGGCAACTGCTCATCGTGAGTGAAGCGATCCCGGGCCGCCAGCCAGGGACTCTGGTTGTAGAGCTCGCTCACCCAATGGTAGGCCGCGGCTGCGGTGCGTTTACCCGCGGCGCGGGCCAGATGGAAGATAGAGTCATGCCGGCTCAGGCGATTCACGCCGTTGTGGGTGATGCCGCTTGCCACCGGCGGCACGCCGGTCAGGATGCACTCGTAGAGGGGGCGGGAGAGGGAGGGCAGGGCAGCACTCAGGGTCGTATGCAGGCCGCGCTCTGCCTCCACCATGCCACAGAGGTAGCCCATGCAATGGGCTACCTCTGCTGCCAGGCCATCCACAAGTACCACTATCACCTTGTGTTGCACTGGCCGCTCCTTACTGCATGTTGATCATGACATTTTCCTGCCACTGGCGCGGCAGGGCCTTTGAGCTCTGCTCCCAGGCGGCGTGATCCTGCACCGGCTTGGCATTGGCGTACTGCTCGGCCGGCAGCAGCTTGGCCTTGACGTCGTCCGGCAGGGTCACGTTGCTGCGGATGGGGCGGGCGTAGCCGCGCGCCAGGTTGATCTGGCCGGCGTCGGAGAGGATGTATTCCCGCGCCAGCTTGGCGGCGTTGGGGTTCTTGGCCCACTTGTTGATGATGGTGGTGTAGCCGGCGATGACGGAGCCGTCGCTCGGGATCACCACATCAAACTTCTTGGGGTCGATCTGGTCGCGGTAGTTCAGGGCGTTGAAGTCCCACAGCACACCCACTTCCACCTCGCCCTTCTCGATGTTGGCGATGGTGGGGTCGTTCAGGGACAGGCGACCCTGCTTGGCCAGCTTGCCGAACAGATCCAGCGCGGGTTTCAGATCCTTCTCGCTGCCGCCGGTGGCATAGGCCGCCGCCAGCACGCCGTTGTTGGCCTGGGAAGCGACGCCCACGTCACCCAGGGTCACCTTGTAGTCACCGCCGAGCAGGGATTGCCAGCTGGTGGGGGCGGCCTTGACCAGATCCTTGTTGATCAGGAAGGCGATGGTGCCGGTATAGGCCAGCATCCAGTGGCCGTCCGCATCCTTGGCCCAGTTGGGAATGTCGGCCCAGGTGGAGGGCTTGTAGGGCTGGGTGACCCCCTGCTTGACCGCGACCGGGCCGAAGGCGCCGCCCACGTCGCCGATGTCGGCGGTGGCGTTGCTCTTCTCGGCGGCAAACTTGGCGATCTCCTGGGCGGAGCTCATGTCGGTATCCTGATGCTTGATGCCGTAGATGCTGCCGAGCTGCTGCCAGGTATCCTTCCAGTTGGCCCAGCTGTCGGGCATGCCGACGCTGTGGAGCTGGCCTTCGCCGCGGGCGGCTTTTTCCAGATCCGCGATGTTCTCGGCTGCATAGAGCGGCTGACTGATGGCCACCAGGGCCAGTGCACTTGCGATCACGCTTTTCATCATCCCATCCCTCTGGACTAGGTCAGTTAAGGTTCGAGAGGGATGCTAGAGGGGAAATATGACGGTGGCGGGGCGGTTTTATGGCGATTGGATGACATCTTCTTGCCTGGGCCGCTGTCATGGCAGTTTCATCTGGGCGGGATATAAGCATGGCATTCGATCCACTGGACTATGCCAGGACAGGCGCGTGAGCAGACCCCTCTCCAAGAGTGAACAGATACGTCAGACACTGCACAGCTATATCGACAGCGGCCAGCTGGCGGCGGGGCAGCAGCTGCCCGCCGAGCGGGCCCTGAGCGAGCGATTCGCCACCACCCGGATCACGGTCAAGGAGGCGCTCTCGGCCCTGGAGGCGGAAGGGCTCATCTACCGGGCCGAGCGGCGCGGCTGGTTCGTGGCGCCCCCCAGGCTGATCTATGATCCCGCCCGCCATACCCACTTCCACCAATGGATCGCCGAGCAGCAGCGCAGCGCCGAGACCCGGCTCCTAGGCCAGGGCGGCGAGCTGGCCAGCAGCGAGCTGTGTCGCTGGATGGACATAGACCCCTTCACCCCCCTCTACCAGATCCGGCGCCAGCGGCTGATCGACGGCCGCCCCGTGCTGCATGTCAGTCATCACCTGCTGGCGAGCCGCTTTCCCTGGATCGAGGAGCAGCCCCTGGCGGGGTCGCTCACCGAGCTCTATCTCAATGAATACGGCATAGGGCAGGGGGGCGCCCGGCTGGAGATGACGCCGGTGGCGGCCCGTGGCGAGGTGGCCAGCGTGCTCAACCTGGCCCAGGGCAGCCCGGTACTGCGGCTGGTGCGGGTCAATTATGACGAGGGGGGCGGGCTCATCGACTGCGACATAGAGCACTGGCGCCATGACGCCATCCGCATCTGCCTGGATACCCGCCCCCAGGAGCTGGCGCCCCTTCAGCCATCTATGTTGGGGATGAGGTCGTCGAAGCTCTGGTAGCCGCAGTCCGCCAGTTGCAGGGACATGGTGTAGGTCTTGGTGTCCTCCCGCTGGCCGATGGCGGGGCGATTGAGCTTGAGCTCCTGATGCCAGTACTCCTTCATGCGCTCGATCAGCGCCATGGCCTCTCCCTCGCCCAGATGGAGCTGGCACAGCGCCATGTAGTTGTTGGACTTGTGCATGTTCTCCACCAGATAGTCCCCCAGCACCGACATGGCCTGGCGCGCCTGCTGGCGAGCGAAGCGGCTGTGCTGCTCGAAGCTGATGCGCTCGCTGATGAGGAAGTGGAAGCTGTTGTCGATGCCGAGTTGCAATATGCCGAGCTTCTCCAGCTTGCGCAGATAGAGGTAGCAGGAGGCGTCGGTCAGGCCGTACTCCCGCTTCAGATCGATCAGGGTCTTGTCGCGCCAGAAGATGTTGGCGAGGAAGGCGTAGAGCCCGGGCTCCTGGTGAAACGCCTCATCCTGCTCCCGGGTGAAGACGGCGCGGCGGCTCTGGGCCTCCTGGGTTCGATCCAGCAGCTCCTCGAACGAGAGCCCCACCAGATGGCAGATCTCCAGCAGGGTATCGAACGGCAGTGAGGGCTTGTTCATCATCCGCTTGATGGTGGCGATGGAGACCCCCATGGCCTCCGCCAGGGTCTGATAGCGGATCCCCTTGTCGGTCAGGGTCTTCTTCAGGGTGTCGAGAATATGGGTGGCCAGGGTCTGGCTGTAGGTCATGCGTCATTCCTTTATGTGCATAGTGCGAACCGCTAAAAAGAGTACTTTTTCCATGGTTCGGGCTCAGATTTTGACACTTTAAAAAAGCAGGAGGAAGCAAGGGGCCGAAATAGGCGGGATGATCAGACCAGTTTGGTGCAATGGTTGCAGAAATTGACACCGGATGGTGCACATCCTTCAACCCTGCAACTTAGTGCTGGCGAGGAACATTGGTTCACGCATAATCGAACACGTCGAATTCGAGACTTTCCTGGTTGCGAAATCGATTGTTTGCTTCCAATTTAAGGGTTTTTTTAAACCGAAAGGTTTTTATTCTTTCCTGGCAAATTGAGCGGATCCCGACAGGGCTCCGCTTTTTTCTTTTCCCTTAATTCGCGCCCCGCGTCAAGCCGCCCCCGGGGGTGTGCCCGCAAACAGCTTGGGGATCTCCCGCACCAGCCAGCTCTTGGCCTTGCCCATGGTGTCTCGCCGCCACGCCAGCACGACCTGCACCTGATGGCGATATTCGGGGCCGATCACCTTGAGTCGCCCCGCCTTGATGTCCTCTTCTATCCAGCTCAGGGGCATGGTGCCGACGCCAATGCCCGCCAGCAGGGCATCGCGCTTCTCCCCCATGGTGCTGACGGTCAGACGGGGCTGCTTGTCCAGCAGACGATAGGTGAGCACCGGCTTGCGCAGTGCCGTGTCGGCGATGGCGATGGCGCGGTAGCGGCGCAATGTCTCGTCCGCCAGGGGCTCGGGCTCCAGGTGCAAGGGGTGATCCGGGTGAGCGACATAGAGCATCACCTCCTCTTGCAGTATCTGGTGCTTGATGCCCGTCATCATGATGTCGGGGTTGAGGGCTGAGATGAGCAGGTCGGCGCGGCCATCCTCCAGACACTCCCAGCTGCCCGCCAGCACCTCGGCCCGCAGCCGCAGCCGGGTATCCGTCAGCTCGGCCAGCCGCTCCACCAGGGGATAGAGGGCCTGCAACGGCACCAGGGCATCGACGGCGATGGTGATGTCGGTCTCCCAGCCCCGGGCCAGGGCCCGGGTCTCCCCCACCAGATGCTCGGCCGCCGCCAGCAGCAGCCGACCCTGCTCCAGCAGCATGCGCCCGGCCGGGGTGAATTTGGTTCTGTGGCCGCTGCGGTCAAACAGCATGGCGTCCAGTTCGTCTTCCAGCTTCTGCACCGTGTAGCTGAGCGCCGAGGGCACCTTGCCCAGCTCGTCGGCGGCGGCGGCGAAGCTGCCCCGCCTCTCTATGGCATCCAGTACCCGGATCGCCTCCAGGGTCAGTGCGCGTTCTTTGCTCATGGTTCGCCTTCAATTTTTTTGAACATGTTCGCCAGATTAACTCGCTAACAAGTTAGGGCAAGCCCCTTTAATATTCAATCAACGCTTAGGCAGGAAGGCCAGGCGGCCAAATAAACCGTAGTTCCTGGCTGTGACATCGTAAATCACCCTGTCAGACGTCGGCGAAAGAACAACATAATATTTGAATAGTCTCTCGCAAGGATGCATTGGACCAGGCCCGGTGGCCTATCAATGACATAACTCATCAAGAGAGAAACGAACATGAAAAACCTAATCAAGATGCTGGCCGTTGCAGGCCTGATGACCGCAGGTGTTGCCCAGGCTTCCGTTCCCGCCGACTTCACCGCCACTCCGGGCGTGCTGTTCGTGAACTGGCAGGCCAGCGCCGCCATCGATGGCAAGGCCAACCCCATGCTGGAGGTGCGCGACGAATCCGGCGATCTGCTGGCATCGGTTCACGCCAGCCTGATGGGCACCCAGCAGGTCAAGATCCCGAGCCGCACCCAGGGCAACCTGACGGTGAGCCTGGGGGATCAAAGCAGCGACTACCGCATCCCGTTCGGTCTGGGTGACGGTCGCCAGCGTTAATCAACCGTTTACAGGTATTGGAGGAGCACACCATGATGAAATTGAGAGCCGCAGCTGAACGGGGTCATGCCAACTTCGGCTGGCTGGATGCACGCCACAGCTTCTCGTTCGGTCACTACTATGACCCGGACTGGATGGGGCACTCTGTCCTGCGGGTCATCAACCAGGATCTGGTGTCGCCGGGTGGCGGCTTCGCTACCCACCCTCATGCCAACATGGAGATCCTCACCTGCGTGCTGAGCGGCACCATAGAGCACAGGGACAGCCTCGGCCATGCCGAGCAGATCCCGGCGGGGGATTTCCAGCTGATGAGCGCAGGGTCCGGCATCCGGCACAGCGAGTACAACCCCTCGCAGACCGAGCCCCTCTCCCTGTTGCAGATCTGGATAGAGCCGAACGAAGTCGGCACTACCCCGGGTTATCAGCAGAAGAAGATAGCCACCCAGCCCGGGCTGACGCTGGTCGCGTCACCGGATGGGGAGGCAGGATCCTTCAGGATCCGCCAGCAGGCCCGCATCTGGCGACTGCAGCTTGCCGAAGGGGAAACCCTCGAATGGGCATTGCAAGGGCGTCATGGTTACCTGCATATGATTTCAGGGGAGCTGACTGGCAACGGTCTGGCTGCCCGACCCGGCGACGGTCTGCTCAGTCGCGATGAGGCGTCCTGGACGCTCACCGCCTCCGAGGGGAGCGAAGCCCTGCTGTTTGATCTGCCCTGATAGATAAATCACGGCGAAATGAATGAGTTAACAATTAGCTCTTACACTGTTATTACCAAGATGGGTAATCAAAGGAATCTGACGATGGACAAGATGAAAGATGTGGCACTGCTGGCGGGTCGTATTTTGCTGGCGCTGATGTTCGTGATTGCGGGCTGGGGCAAGATCGGCGGTTACGCCGGTACCCAGGGCTACATGGAGGCCATGGGCGTGCCCGGGTTCATGCTGCCCCTGGTGATCCTGCTGGAGCTGGGTGGCGGTCTTGCCATAGTGCTGGGTCTCTTTACCCGCAGCCTCTCCGTGCTGCTGGCCGGTTTCACCCTGATGGCCGCCTTCATCTTCCACTATCAGCCTGCCGAGCAGATGCAGATGCTGATGTTCATGAAGAACCTGTCTGTGGCCGGTGGTTTCCTGGCCCTGGCGGCGGCGGGTCCTGGCGCTTTCAGCCTGGATGCCCGTCTCGGCAAGTGCTGGTAATCCCCTGATAGTTCAAGTTTTCCTACGCCTTTGGCCGGTGCAGCAGCACCGGCCTTTTTATGCCCGCCAGAAGGTGAATGTCGGTACTGTGACGAGCCCCCTGGCGTCGGCAAGCGCCTTTTGCATCTTCCCCCCCGATCCCCGACAATCCCATTTCGTGTGAAGTGACGGAAATGGCTCGCCTTTTCCGGCGCGCACCCCTCTTCATGAAATTGGCGGGAGTCGTCCATGTTTACCCTCTACCACTCCAATCAGCTGGATCTGCTCAAGGAGCTGCTGGTGAGCCGCATCCGGCAGGCGCCCCTCTCCCACCCCTTCGAGCACGAGCAGATCCTGGTGCAGAGTCCCGGCATGGCCCAGTGGCTCAAGCTGGAGCTGGCCAAGGCCTTCGGCATCGCCGCCAATATCGACTTTCCCCTGCCCGCGAGCTTCATCTGGGAGATGTTCACCCAGGTGCTGGCGGACGTACCCCGCCAGAGCCCCTACAACAAGGGCTCCATGAGCTGGCAGCTGATGACCATCTTGCCCGCCCTGCTCGGCAGGCCCGCCTTCGCGCCGCTGGCCGCCTATCTGGGTGGGGATGAGGAGGATCCAGCCCGGGATCCCGAGCAAGTGCGGCTGTGGCAGCTTTGCCAGAAGGTAGCGGATCTCTTTGACCAGTATCTGGTGTATCGGCCTGACTGGATCGCCCGTTGGGAACAGGGGGAAGGATTGAGTCAGGAGCTGGCCGGGGTGAGCGGCCAGGATTGGCAGCCCGAGCTGTGGCGCGAGCTGGTGGCCCGCACGTTGGCGCTCTCACCCAGCGGCTACCACAGAGCCAACCTCTACGAGGAGTTTATCCACGAGCTGGCGCGTACCCGGGATCTGCCGGGCAAGCTGCCGCAGCGGGTGTTCGTGTTCGGCATCTCGGCCCTGCCGCCCCGCTATGTGGAGGCCCTGCTGGCGCTGGGCAGCCGTGATGAGGTGGAGGTGCATCTGTTCGTCACCAACCCCTGCCGCTACTACTGGGGGGATCTGCTGGACAGAAAAACCCTGGCGCGCCTTGGGAACAAGCTCAAACCCGGCACGGATATCGAGACCCTGCAAGGGCCCGCCAACCCGCTGCTCGCCTCCATGGGCAAGCTGGGGCGCGACTACCTGCATCAGCTGATGGAGCTGGAGGTGCCGCAGATCGAGGCCTTCGTCGATATCGACGAGGTGGACGAGCAGGGCCACGTCAGCCTGCTGCGCGCCATCCAGAAGGATGTGCTGGAGCTGGCCGAACGGGGGGCCGGTGAGTTCAGTCTCGACGCCAGCCACCACAAGAGCCCCATCAGTCCGGCGGATGGATCCCTGCAGATCCACGCCTGCCACGGCCCGATGCGGGAACTGGAGGTGCTGCACGATCGCCTGCTGGCGCTGTTCGAGGCGGACCCCTCCCTCACCCCGAAAGACGTGGTGGTGATGATGCCGGACGTGAACAGCTACGGCCCCTACATTCAGGCGGTCTTTGGTAAAGAGAAGAGTGGGGCCCGCGGCCAGATCCCCTTCGCGGTCTCGGATCGGGCGGCGAGCCAGGAGAGCCCGCTGCTGCAAAGCTTCCTCGCCCTGCTGAAATTGCCCAATGCCCGCCTCGGCGCCGGCGAGCTGCTGGCCATCCTCGAGGTGCCCGCCGTGCTGCGCCGCTTCGAGCTCGATGACGACGAGTTCAACCAGCTGCGGGTCTGGGTGCAGGAGACCGGCATCCGCTGGGGGCTGGACGACGGCTACCCCGTCCGTTTCGATCTGCCGCCCCTGTCCGGCAACAGCTGGCTGTTCGGCCTGCGCCGCATGCTGCTGGGCTTTGCCATGGGGGATGGGGAGCCGGTGGCGGGCATGTCGTTCTGCGCCGATCCTGGTGCAGGGCAGCAGGGCGCTGTGGCCAGCATATTGCCCTATGCCGAGATCGAGGGGCAGCAGGGGCTGGCCCTTGGCAAGCTCGCCTGGTTTATCGATTCGCTCGCCGAATTTCTGCCCCGCTTGCAACAGGCGCAGCCGCTGGCCGAGTGGCACGCCTGCCTCAATGAACTGCTGGAGCGTTTCTATCTGGGAGACGAGGAGGAAGAACGCCAGCTCCAGCTCATTCGCAGCCAGCTCACCGACTGGCAGACCCAGCTCGGCGAGGCCCGCTTCGCGCAGCCCATTACCGCCGACCTGCTGCAGGATTACCTCGGCAGCGTGCTGGGGGAGTCCCGCTCCAGCCAGCGCTTCCTCGCCGGTCAGGTGAACTTCTGCACCCTGATGCCGATGCGCTCCATCCCCTTCAAGCAGGTCTGCCTGCTCGGCATGAACGACGGCGTCTATCCGCGCACCCTGGCTCCCATGGGGTTCGATCTGATGGCGGTGGCGGGACGGCGCGGAGACAGATCCCGCCGCGATGATGACCGCTACCTCTTCCTCGAGGCGCTGCTCAGCGCCCAGCAGGGGCTCTACATCAGCTATCAGGGCTTCAGCGCCCAGGACAACAGCGACAAGGTGCCCTCGGTGCTGCTGGCCGAGCTCATCGACTATGTGCGCCAGGGCTTCGTGCTGGCGGGGGATGAGAGCCTCGACGACGAAACCTCGGGCCAGCGGCTGCTTCAGCACCTGATGGTGGCGCACCCGCTCACCCCCTACAGTCGCAGCTATTTCTATCCAGAGGCGGGTTCGCGCCTCTTTACCTATGGGGCCGACTGGCTGCCCGCCCTCAATCCGGTGCGCGGCGCGGCGAATTTCCAGAGCGGCGAGCTGCCTTTACCCCCCGAATGGGGCAAGGAGCAGGGGCTGGAGCTGGCGGAGCTGCTGCGCTTCTACCGTCAGCCCACCAAATATTTCCTCAACCGCCGCCTCAAGGTGTGGTTTGAGTTGAATGAGGCCAACATCGAGGACAGCGAGCCGTTCGAGCTGGACGGTCTGCAACACTATCAGCTGAAAGCGCTGCTGCTCGATGCCCATCTGGCGCAAGGAGACAGTGCCGTGCGTCGCGAGCGGTTGCAGCTCACCGGCCTGCTGCCCCAAGGCTGGTTTGGCAGCCTGCTGCTGGAGGATCTGGATGCCGAGATGGGCAAGCTGGCTGAGAGGTTGCGCCCCTGGGTTGCGGCTGATGAGGCTGAAAAACAGGCGGTGGAGATCGATATCTCCCTGACCCAGGGCCAGCTGCAAGGGTGGATCGACACCCAGAAGGGGCGCTTGCTGGTAGTCAAACCCGGCAGCTTCAACGGCAAGGATCTGCTGCTGGCCTGGGTTCAGCACCTCTGTCTCTGTCTGAGCCGTGCCCCCGGCGACACCCTGCTGTTCGATGCCAAGCAGAGTCTGCGGCTGCCCAAGCTCTCTGCCGACGAGGCGCGCCCCAAACTGGCGGCCCTGGTGGCGCTCTGGGCCCAGGGGATGAAGCGGCCGCTGCCGTTTTTCCCCAATACCGCCTGGGATTGGCTCAAGGGGATGGAGAAGGATCCCGACAAGCCGGAGGCGGCCGACAAGGCGGCCCTCACCCGCTTCAACGGCGGCTACATGGTGACGGGGGAGGGGCAAGACCCTTATGTCGCCCGCTGCTTCCCCGAACTCGATGACGCCGTGCTGGGGCAGTTGCAGGCGCTGGCCCGCGAACATCTGACCCCGCTGCTCAAGACCCTGGAGGAGCTGAAATAATGGCTAACCCGCTCAATACATTGCGTTTTCCCCTCCATGGTGAACGACTGATCGAGGCCTCCGCCGGCACCGGCAAGACCTACACCATCGCCGGCCTCTACCTGCGCCTGCTGCTGGGGCACGGCCCGCTCATCGAAGAAGGCGCCGATGTGGGTCAATCCAGCGCCCACGAACGGCCGCTGTCGGTGACCGAGATCCTGGTGGTGACCTTTACCGAAGCGGCCACCGCCGAGCTGCGGGGGCGGATCCGCGGTCGCATCCACGAGGCGCGGCTCGCCTTTATGCGGGGTGAGAGCAAGGATGACTTGCTGGCCCAGTTGCTGGTCGAGGTGGAGGATCACGAACTGGCGGCCCGCCGCCTGCTGGCCGCCGAGCGGCAGATGGACGAGGCGGCGGTCTTTACCATCCATGGCTTCTGCCAGCGGATGCTCAAACAAAACGCCTTCGAGTCGGGCGCCCTCTTTGAAACCGAATTTTTGACCGACGACAGCCAGCTTCGGCTGCAGGCGGTGAGCGACTACTGGCGCGCCGAGTTCTATCCGGTGGATAAAACCCTGGCGAGCTCGGTGCGCGCGCTCTGGCCTAGCCCCGCCGCCCTGCTGCGGGAGATGAACGGCTGGCTCGACAATAGCGAGCTGGAGATACACCCGGCCTTGGGGGATGAGACCCTCGCCGCCCGCCATCAGGCTGCCATGGCCCGCATCGGGGCGGTGAAGCGCGAATGGCTGGCGCAAGGGGACGAGATCCGCCGCCAGACGGATGGGCAAGTAAGCCGCTATACCGGCAAGAACTACGAAGGCTGGCTTGCCAAGATAGGCGACTGGGCACAGGACGAGGGCAGTGGCTACGCCATTCCCAAGGAGCTGGAGCGCTTCGGCCAGACGGTGCTGGAGGAGAACCTCAAGAAGGGGGGCGCAGTGCCGACCCTGCCGCTGTTTAGCCAGATCGACGAGCTGCTGGAAAGCCGCCCCGGTATTCGGGACCTTATCCTGCAACGGGCCGCCAAGGTGGTGCGCAGCCGGATGCAGGCGAGCAAGCGCCAGGCTCATCAGCTCTCCTTCGATGACTTGCTCAAGGATCTCGACGGGGCGCTCGGCTCAAGCCTTGGCGAGCGGCTCTGCGATCGCATTCGCGCCACCTACCGGGTGGCGATGATCGATGAATTTCAGGATACCGACCCCCAGCAGTACCGCATCTTCCACCGGCTTTACGGCGGCCATAGCGACACGGCGCTCCTGATGATCGGTGACCCCAAGCAGGCCATCTACGGCTTTCGCGGCGCCGACATCTTTACCTACATCCAGGCGCGGCGAAATGTGAGCGCCCACTACACCCTCGGGCGCAACTGGCGCTCAAGCAGCGCCCTGGTGGGGGCGGTCAACGGCCTGTTCGAGCGAGCCAAGGATCCCTTTATCTACGAAGCGGATATCCCCTTCCTGCCGGTGGAGGCGCAGGGCAAGAGCAAGGCGCTGCTGCTCGATGGCGCCACCGCGCCCGTGCTCCACTGCTGGCAGCTGAGCGGCCAGCCCACCTTCAACCGGGGGGATTACCAGAGCAAGATGGCCCGCGCCACCGCCGCCGAGATCCACCGCCTGCTGACCCTGGCCCGCGAGGGCAAGGCGCTGATCGGTGACAAGGCGGTGAAGGCCGGAGATATCGCCGTGCTGGTGCGCACCGGCAGTGAGGGCAAGCTGGTGCAGCAGGAGCTGGCGCGCCTTGCCATCGCCTCGGTTTATCTGTCGAATCGCGAGAGCGTGCTGGAGCAGGTGGAGGCGCGGGAGATTTTGCTGATTTTGCACGCCTGCCAGAACCCGAGCGAGGAGAGGAGCCTTAGGGCGGCGCTCGCCACCGGCCTGTTCGATCTGGACGCCAGGGCGCTCGATGCGCTGGCCTCGGACGAGCGAGCCTGGGAGAGCGCGGTGCAGGAGTTTATGGAGTACCGCCAGATCTGGCATAGACGCGGCGTGCTGGCCATGCTGCGGGCCCTGCTGCACAGGCGCAATCTCGCCGCATCGCTTTTGGCGAGCCCCTACGGCGAGCGGCGGCTGACCAACTTCCTCCATCTCGGCGAGCTGCTGCAACAGGTGAGCAGCGAGCTGGACGGGGAATATGCCCTGCTGCGCTGGCTGGGGGAGGCGGTGAGCCGCCCCAATGGCCAGGATGCGGAGCAGGTACTTCGCCTCGAGTCCGAGCGAAAATTGGTGCAGATCGTCACCATCCACAAATCCAAGGGGCTGGAGTACCCCCTGGTGTTCCTGCCCTTCATCTGTAGCCACAGAACCGCCGAGACCCCCCTCTATCACGAGGTGATTGAGGCGGGCAATCGCACCATTCTCGATCTGACCGGTGCCGAGGATTCTCTGGCACAAGCGGACAAGGAGCGCCTCGCCGAAGACTTGCGGCTGCTCTATGTGGCGCTGACTCGCGGCGTCTACGCCACCTGGCTCGGGCTGGCGCCGGTGCGCTCGGGCAACGGCAAGTCGGAGAAGACAGATCTGCACCACACCGCCATCGGCTACCTGCTGCAAAAGGGGGAGGAGGGGGATGCCGAAACCCTGGCGACCGCCCTGACCGAGCTTGCCCAGGCGCTGCCCGGGGTGGTGGTCGGTGAGCCCTCGCTCACCCGCCCGGCCCCGCTGCTGCCAGAGGAGGAGCAGCTGGGCGAGCCCCAGGTGCGCCACTTTAGCGGTCGGCTGGAGCGGGACTGGTGGATCAGTTCCTATTCGGGTCTGGCGGCCCAGGGCCACGGTCACGGCAAGGGGGTCTTGGCGAACCCCGGCTTCGATGACGAGGTAGTGACCGAGGCGGCTGCCGCTGCGCAGGAAGAGGAGACGCCAGCCCCCTCCATTTTCACCTTCCCGAAGGGGGCGCGCCCCGGCACCCTGCTCCACAGCCTGTTCGAGACCATCGATTTTCAAAGCGCCGCGGGCGAGCCGCTGGCACAGCATATCGCCACCCTGCTGGCCCAGGATGGCTTCGACGAGAGCTGGGCCCCTGTGCTGCAACAGCAGGTGGAGGCTGTGCTCGATACCCCGCTGGAGACCGCTTTACTTGCAGAGAGCGGCGAGCCGGTGCGGCTGCGGGATCTGGCCCCCGAGCGCAAGCAGGTGGAGCTGGAGTTCTTCCTGCCCATGGGGCGGGTGACGGCCAGCGCGCTGACCGCGCTCTGCCAGCAGCACGACCCGTTGTCGCGGGGCAACAAGCCGCTCGGCTTCGCCACCGTGCAGGGGATGCTCAAGGGCTTTATCGACCTGGTGTTCGAGTGGCAGGGGCGCTGGTATCTGCTCGACTACAAATCCAACCACCTCGGCAACAGTCCGGCTAATTACAATCAGGCAGCGTTAGAGTCTGCAATGAGGGAGCACAGATACGATCTGCAATACCAGCTCTATTCCCTGGCGCTGCATCGGCTGCTGACCCTGCGCCTGCCGGGCTACGACTTCGACCAGCACTTTGGCGGCGTGTTTTATCTGTTCCTGCGCGGCATGCCCCAGGGGGGGGTGTTTCATACCCGGCCCAGCCGCGAGCTGGTGCTGGGACTGGATCGGTTGTTTAGCGAGGGGGCGACGACCGCCACCGCAGACGTTTCGGATAACGGGGTAGAAGCATGAAGAGCGCAATGATGATCGAACGGCTCAAGGCCCTGGCGCTAGGGGGGCGTATCCGCCAGCTGGATCTGCAATTTGCCAAACTGGTGGCAGACCTTGGCGGCGGCCCCGAGCTGGTGCTGGGGGCGGCGCTGGCCTGCTACGAGCTTGGGCGCGGCCACGTCTGCCTGCCGCTGGCAATGCTGGCCCATGCCGGTAACGAGAAGGGATCCCTGCGCCCGTTCGGGCTGGATCCGGATCAGAGCCGGGATCTGCTGGCGGATCTCGCGGATCCTGCGAGCTGGCCCGCCCTGTTTGCGGCCAGTCCGCTGGTTGGCTCTGAAGCTCATGAGGGGGAGACCCCCCGTTGGCCCCTGCGGCTCTGGCGCGATCGCCTCTACCTCACCCGCTACCACGATTTCGAGCTGGGAGTGGCCCGCCACCTGCGCGCCCTGAGCGAACGCGCCGAATGGCCCGAGATTGCCCCGGTCCTGTCGCGCCTCTTTGCCCGCGACTACGGTCTGGTGTTCGCGGCGCTGCTCAAGGCCCGCCTCGCCCCCGACTTCTCGGCCCGCCACTTCGTCGAGAAATACCTGGATCTGGTGTTCCCGAACGAGGTGGATTGGCCCGCCATCGAGGCCTTGCTGGGGAGCGCCCAGGCGGCGAGCGATCTGAGTGCGCTGGATAAATTGGTGCCCGAGGCGCTTTGCTGCAACGGCCAGAAGCTGGCGGCGGCCACGGCGGCGGCGCGCCCCTTCGCGGTGATCTCAGGCGGCCCCGGCACCGGCAAGACCACCACGGTCGCCAAGCTCCTGGCCATTCTGGTGGAAACCGGCCTGCAAGCAGGCAAGGCCCCGGCGATCCGGCTGGTGGCCCCCACCGGCAAGGCGGCGGCGCGTCTGACCGAGAGTATCGGCGCAGCCCTCCAGGCCCTGGATCTGCCCCCCGAGGTCGTGGAAGCCATCCCCACCGAGGCGGGCACCTTGCACCGGCTGCTCGGGGTGATCCCCGGGCGCAGCCAGTTCCGCCACCACGCAGGCAATCCGCTGCATCTGGACCTGCTGGTGGTGGACGAGGCCTCCATGGTGGACCTGCCCATGATGGCGCGCCTGCTGGACGCGCTGCCCGGCCACGCCCGCCTCATCCTGCTCGGCGACAAGGATCAGCTCGCCTCGGTGGAGGCGGGGGCCGTGCTCGGCGATATCTGCAGCTTTACCTCGCAGGGCATCAGCCCGGCGCAGGCGGACTGGCTCTCCCGCCAGACCGGCTATCGCCTGCAGGGCTTGCCCGCAGGCGCCCCGGTGCGCGACAGCCTCTGTTTGCTTTCCAAGAGCTGGCGCTTCGATCAGCATTCGGGCATAGGTCAGCTGGCGCGGGCCTGCAACGGCGGTGATGCCGCCGCGGTGGAAACGGTCTGGAGTGCGGGATTTGCCGACATCAGCCTGCACCCCTGGGTGGGGGAGGCCTATGACGAGCTGATTGCAGAGGGGGTCGCCGGTTATGGCAGCTATCTGAAGGCGGCCCGGGCCGGGGAAGATCCCGCCGCCGTGTTCAAGGCGTTCAACGGCTTTCAGATCCTCTGCGCTCTGCGCGGCGGCCCCTTCGGCGTCGAGGGGCTCAACGAGCGCCTCGAACTGGCCCTGTCACGGGCCGGGCTGATTGCCCGCGACGGCGACTGGTATGCGGGCCGCCCGGTGATGGTGGTGCGCAACGACCACGGCATCGGCCTCTACAACGGCGATATGGGGCTCTGCCTGCCCGATGAAACTGGCCGGTTAAAGGTCTGGTTTGAGCAGCCGGATGGCTCTCTGCGCGCCCTGTTGCCCAGCCGCTTGCCGCCTCACGAGACGGTCTATGCCATGACCATCCACAAATCCCAGGGCTCGGAGTTTGCCCATACGGTGCTGGTGCTGCCCGACAGCCCCAGCCCGCTGCTGACCCGCGAGCTGGTCTATACCGGCATCACCCGCGCCAAGGCGCGACTCGATCTCTACGGCGATCGCGCCCTGCTGGCCCAGGCCGTGCGGAAAAAGACCGAACGGTATTCGGGGTTGGCACAGAGGTTGGGGGAGTGATTGATGGCGGCGGTAAAGGGAGTTGCCGCTGTCCGATTATGCTGTGACCGCACACAGGTCTGAGGATCAGAATTTTAGATAGTTGCTCCTCTCGATATGAAAGAGGAGCAACTTATATTATTGATGATTATGAATAGACAATGTTGCTTCTAAAAATAGAGAACCATTCTTCGTGTTGGTCCTCAAATGTTCCCATATCTTGGGCAAAGGCTCTTATCTGATTGTCGATGATATCTTTCTTCGATAAGCGCCCATCGGCTGCTGGCCCTAAAGTTATATGTCGGGATGTTACCCTGATGACTATTGATTTCCATAGTTCAACGCAAGTCTGCCGATCTAGCTTATTGTTAAAGCCGATTGTGTAAAAGTTGGGAATACGTTGGCCACATATATCTTCCATAATTGCAGATACAGCTTTAACGACTAGGAATGGTGCGCCAGGTTTAATCAAGAATGCCAGTTTTTCTTTATTTCTATCTGTTAGAGTTCCATCACGCATTTCTTCTCTAAGTTCTTCTCTATGTTTAATTATGGCTTCATAGAGAGTGTAAACAAAAAAGATGTGTCTTGCTGTAATTGAGTCATTGAATGCATCAGCATATAATTGTGTTGAATCCCAGATGTTGCTTTTCTCGTGATAACTATCCCTAGGGTGCCCATGAAAGGCTAGTAAGACTTGTGCAACAGAGTCTGCAGGCATTAACTTCCTT
This sequence comes from Aeromonas bivalvium, assembly GCF_000819765.1. GTDB lineage: Bacteria > Pseudomonadota > Gammaproteobacteria > Enterobacterales > Aeromonadaceae > Aeromonas > Aeromonas bivalvium. The sequence goes on along the minus strand of NZ_CDBT01000061.1, from coordinate 140,546 downwards.
TTTTCATCTGGCGTTAATTCTTTCCTCAGCCCTCCCATATATACAGCATCAGGGATCCTATTGAACTCCGCACGTAGCCTTTTCTGTATTTGGTCACTAGACCTAAAGTCAGAAGATATTACTTTATTTTGAGAGTTATTTGCTTTGGTTATTGCGCTAATCCGTTTGTTTGTACTGGTTTTTACAAAGCGAACACCAACTTTAAGAGTGGGGCTAACAACGCCATCTGCATTGGAAATACAGCCAGTTGTTTGAGCCCCGTTGACGATAGAGATACCTTTTATACCTCTCAATACGCCAAGGACGTTATTTTCATCAAATTTGTCTATATATAAATCATGTACAAGAGCAGTAATTCCATTATTTAAAACAAAAAAGTCATCCGCATCATTTTTCACGCTCTCTACGATCTGACCATTTATGTATTTATCCTTTTTATTTGCACCTAAATATGAACGAACGTTGGCGCTGAAAAGTTTGTCCTCTGTATACTTATCATACAGCTCTTTTAGCTTATATCCTTGTATGCTTGTGGAAAATGACGTCCAGTCTCCATTCTTTGTTTCAATGAATCCAGGTAGACCTCCATCAAAAGTTATGTCATCAGTGATGATTATTGGTTGTTGTTTGGTGCTATATAGTTCATCAAGGCTTTCTAATCCAAGCTGTTTGGTTACTATATGAAATCTCTTACCAGGGTATTTATCATTCAAGCTGGAGTTTATTGAGTCTGAAATTCCTCTGAGTGGACGCTCACAGTCAATAGTCTCTGGGCAGTTGTGTAAAAACCAAATATAAATATTTTCTATCATACCTTCTTCTAGAGCATCTCTTGCATCTTGTACCTGATATCTTATTCGAGATGGTATATCAGTGATGTTTTTATTTATAAAAACAACAGTCGCATACGCTACATCACTCGATTTATTTGGTTTTGCACCTTCAGCTCTAAATAAATCTGTGAAATAAGATTGGATTATGATTATGGACTTTCTTTCTCTATCCACATATAGAATGTCAATTTTTTCGTCATCAGGGCCTTCAGTTATTGCATCTTGGATATTGGTGTGAATATCATCAGTCCCTGTGAACAACTCAATGGCATAAATAGCCCCTTTCAATTTCCCATATACTTCAAGGTCTGAGCGCTCGGATAATGACGTCATAAACTGGCTATTGCTAAAGTCCCTATATGTCATAATTAAGTCCCTATTGTTTAAATTGGGAAATAATTTAACACCTTTATGGTGAGTGGCATATGAGGCTCGTCATGTTTTTAATGTTTAGCATCATAGGATGCAATAAACGAAGTGAGTTGTATCGCACAGGTCATAGGGCTTACCGCGTTTGCGCCACCCGCATATCTGGGCCGGTTTCCTTCAAGCTCTCCCGTCTTTCTGCCGCCGCAATATGTCGCGTATGGCGCCACTTTTCCTCGGCTTCACCCAAGGAGGACGCTCCCGGGCTGGCGGGGGGGCCGGGTTCTGGTACAACTTCTGCTACAACCAAGAAACGGCTGGTCACAAGACACCATCTGATGGGGAGTTTGTTATGGAACAGAGCGTGAAATCGTCCCTCGTCCTCGGCAGCCTGCTGCTGGCAGGGCTGCTGGGCATGGCCTGGATCGGCGGCAACAGCCTGCTCAAGGCCAAGGAGTATGAGCGTCGGGTGTCGGTGAAGGGGTTGTCTGAGAAGGAGGTGCAGGCCGATGTGGTGGTCTGGCCCATTCGTTTTTCCGGCGCCAGCAACGAGCTGCCCGGCCTTTATGGCGAGATGGGCAAGAGCGCGGCCGCCATTCTGGCCTATCTCAAGCTCAACGGCGTGGCCGAGGAGGAGATACTGATAGCGCCTCCCGCCGTCACCGACAAGCTGGCTCAGCCCTATGGCGGCGCCGAGGCGAGCGCGTTTCGCTACACGGCGGCCCAGACCATCACGGTGCGCTCCGGCCAGGTGGACAGGGTGCGCCAGCTGATGAACGGCATCGCCGAGCTGGGCCAGCAGGGCATCGCCTTCGCCGGTCAGGATTATCAGCAGACCGAGTTCATCTTCACCCGCCTCAACGAGCTCAAGCCGCAGATGGTGGAGGAGGCGACCCGCTCGGCGCGGGAGGTGGCCGACAAGTTTGCCAAGGATTCCGCCAGTCGGCTCGGCAAGATCCGCACCGCGAACCAGGGCCAGTTCACGGTGGAGAATCGCGACTCCAGCACCCCCTATATCAAGAAGGTGCGGGTGGTTTCCACGGTGGAATACTATCTCTCCGACTGACCCTTCTCCCCAGGGGGCCTGATCGGGCCCCCGCCTCGTCACCCGAGCGGCCCCCGATCCTCTGGATCCCCCGCGCCGCTTGAGATTCAAGCGCATCACAACCTGATGCCGGCTGCGCAATCTGCGAGCTGGCCCCCCTCTTTTTCTGGCGTCAGCCCCTACACTTGATCCCAGCAAATAGCCCCATGAATGTAAGCAAGGATGGCATCATGAATGAGGAGAGCTATCGACAGAGGGACCCGCTGCTGCCCGACCTCTGCGACGAGGTGGTGCAAACCATCATAGATCTGGTCAGCGACGGTATCTGGGATTGGCACGTCGACTCGGGTTACGTCTATCGCAACGCCGGTTGGTATCGCATGCTGGGGTATGAGCCCCACAGTCTGGACAACGACGTGCTCACCTGGGAGTCCCTCATCCACCCGGAAGATCTGGGCCGGGTCATGACCCACTTCGACGATTACCTGGCCGGCCGCAGTCCCCATTACCGCATCGAGTATCGCTGCCGCACCAGCGGTGGCGACTATCTGTGGATCGAGGACAGCGGCCATATCGTGGCCCGCCATCAGGACGGGACGCCGGCCCGCATGATAGGGGCCCACCGCAACATCCACGACAAGCGGCTCTATTTCGAAACCCTGGAGTCCACCAACAAGTCCCTCTCCCTGCTGGTGGAGGAGTGCACCCAGGAGCTGCGCCATGCCAACGAGGCGCTGCTGCATCAGGTGGAGGAGAATCGCCGCCTGGCGGAGACGGATGCCCTGACCCAGGTCGCCAATCGCTATCGGCTGGAGCAGACCCTGCGCCACGAGTGCGAGCGGGCAAAGCGGTTCAACCAGCCCCTGAGCATAGTGACCCTCGACATAGATGAGTTCAAACAGATCAACGACTCGTATGGCCATGGCGCCGGGGATCTGACCCTGATCGCCCTGGCGAACCAGGTGAAGGGGCAGTTGAGGGAGATAGACACCCTGGCCCGCTGGGGCGGCGACGAGTTCATCCTGATCCTGCCCGGCACCAACCTGGCGGAGGCGCGCCGGGTGGCGGAGAAGATCCGGGGCCATATCGCCGAGGTGGGGCTCGACTCGCCCCTGCCCCTCACCCTGAGCCTGGGGCTGGCGGAGTATCTGGCGGGGGAGGGGTCCCATCAGCTGCTCAACCGGGGCGATGGCGCCCTCTATCGCGCCAAGGCCCTTGGCAAGAACCTCATCTGCGAGTGAGTGACCGGGGCCGTCAGGCCCCACTGGCGCGCATCGCCTCTGCCGCCTTCATTGGCGGCTGCCAGTGGACCAGCTCGGCGATGGGCATGGGCCGGGCGAAGGCATAGCCCTGGATCAGGTAGACCCCCCGTTCGGCCAGGTAGTCGATCTGCTCCTGGCTCTCGACCCCCTCCGCTATCATCTCCATCCCTGATTCGCGGCCGAAGGCGATGATGGCGTCGAGCACGCTGCGCTTGAGATCCTGGGTGCCTATGGTGTCGACGAACATCTTGTCTATCTTGATGCGGCGGATCCCGAGCCGTTGCAGGTAGGCGAAGCCGCCGTAGCCGGTGCCAAAGTCATCGATCTTGAAGTGATAACCCCGCAGGCCCAGGTTGGCCATCTCGCGGGCCGCCCGCTGCATGTCCGTGATGGGGATGCGTTCGGTCAGCTCGAAGGTGAGGCGGTCGGGATCCGGCCAGCGCAGCCGTTGCAGCATCTCGTCCAGGTAGCTGTGCTCGACGTGGGCGGCGACCAGGTTGACGCTGACCCACTGGGGCGGCGGCAGTTGCTCGAGATCGGCCACCACCTGGCGCACCAGCTGCTCTGTGATGGGCACGATCAGCCCCTGGCGCTCCACGTAGTCGATGAAGGCGCCGGGGGGCACGAAGCTGTCATTGCGCCGCCAGCGGATCAGGGCCTCGTGCCCCACCACCTCGTGGCTGCGGCTGTCGACGATGGGTTGGTAGAAGGGGATGAACTCCCCCCGCTGCATGGCGAGCCGCAGCAGGCCATCCAGGGAGTTGCGGTAGTTGCGCAGCAGCCAGTAAGTCAGCACCAACCCCAGTCCCAGCAAGAGGCTGATGGGCAGGCCATAGTGGCGGATCTGGCTGGCGGCGTATTGGCGCAGGGCCTGACCGGCCAGCAGGGTCTGCTCCACCTGATGCTGGTTGTCGAAATGGACAGTGCTGATCGGGCTGGATTCTGCCCGGATCTGCTTGTTGCCCCGGGGAAAGAAGAGGCCGGCCAGGGCGGGATCCTTGTGGTTGAACTCCAGGTAGAAGCACCCCTTGCAGGGGGTTCTCAACAGCTCGTGGCTCCAGCTGCTGTCGAGCACCCAGTAGGCCAGATTGTCATTGCGCCGCGCATAGACAAGCATCTCTCGCTCGGTATCGAACCTGGGGGCTGTGCTGGTGAGCTGAAAATCGGCAGAGGGGGATAGCTTGACCTCGGGCACGAAGGGCCACTGGGGGCCCAGGGTAGAACACCCCTGACCCTTGGCCGGTTGCAGGGCGGCGAAGCGAATGTGGCGGTTGTAATAGTCGGGGGATCGCAGCAGCGCCATGTCCTGTGGCCCGCAATCGAACTTGAAACGGGACAGCTGGGCGAGGAGGTCATGGCTGAGCAGTTGACTGCGCTCCGCTTGATAGGCGAGCAGCTCCTCTTCCTTTGCCTTGAGCAGATGGTGGGTCAGGGGCTTGGTGAGCAGGGGTCCGAGCAGCAAGAGCAGTAGGGGAGGCGTACAGAAGAGCCCCAGGGAAATCCATAACGGCGTCTGTCTTGACATGGGGGAACCTTCTGTCGGGAAAAAGGTGACTCGATTGAGATTTAACCATCATAAAGATTAGCTGTATCAATTTGAATGAGCCTGATCGCGTTTTAAGCACGATGCAATAACCTTTTGATAAACATTAATTTTATTTGATGGTTTGTTCGAGATTCAATCGCTGACCTGTCAGAAATGACAATTGTCCAGCTTATCTGAACTGGGTAGAGTAGCCGTGCGGTTTGACTCACCGTGTGTTCAATACTCCTGTATCTGTATGTTTTGTCAGTAGCACAGAGTGTTAGTTTTGATATGAGTGTTTTGGTCCCCTCTGCGGGACCATTTTTCTTTGTGCCTTCCCCCCATCCGGTCATCCCCAATCGCCTTGGTATTCATGCCGCGATTGATTATGCTCGCGCCCCTTAATCTCAGCAGTGGGATCCCCGTCCATAGGCGGCCATGGGTCCGGCTGTTACCATGAGTCAACACGGACGTTGGTGCATACGGAAGGCCCATGAAACTCACCACACAACTCGTCTCCTTCATCACCCTGTGCGTGATAGCGGCCATGACCATGGTGCTGCTGGGGGGAGTATTCAGTTTTCGCCAGCTCGGCTTCGAGCTGCAACAGAACAAGGTCAGCTCCCTGGTGGAGGTGCTCGACAAGCAGCTGGAGGTGGCCGATGACCACAGGGATCTCACCCGCTGGCTGCCGACCCTGCTGCGCTCGGCCCGGGTGGTCGAGCTGGAGGTCCATCAGGGCAAGCAGCGCATCTACTGGTTTCGCGACGTCCAGTATCAGGAGGACGAGAGCCTGCTGATCCCCTATCAGCGTCAGCTCTCCCGCCAGCCCGGCCTGGTGGCCGACTTCAAGCTCGAGCGCCCCTTCAAGGAGTTCGAATATTCGATCCAGGCCATGTCCGGCATCTCCCTTGGCATCCTCATCGTGGTGTTCGGGCTCTGGTACTCCATTCGCTGGCTGCGGTTGCAGCTGAGGGGGGCCGAGCTGCTGGCCCTGCGCGGTCAGCTGATCCTGGATGGCAAGCTGGCCAAGCTGGCCCACGATCCGGCCGAGGAGTGGCCCGTCTCCGCCAGCGGCGCCCTCGACAAGCTGCTTGCCGAACTGGCCGATGCCCGCAAGGAGCGCAGCCGCTTTGACAATTTCATCCGCAGCAATGCCTTTGTCGACAAGGACATAGGCATAGGTAACCGCCTCTTCTTCGACAATAGGCTGGAGAGCGCCATCATGGAGGCGAACGTGATGAGCGGCGGTGTGCTGCTCATCGAGCTGGCCTGCCTGGAGGAGTTCGACTTCGAAGAGGATGCCCGCCAGGTACGGGAGTTGTTGCAGGAGGCGAGCGCCTCCATCGGCACCTTCGTGCGCAAGCACAACGGCGCCCTGCAGGCCCGCTACGGCGGTCAGGCCTTTGCCGTGCTGCTGCCCAACATGGCGGAGAGCGAGATGGTGGACGGGGCCGGCCAGCTGCTCAAGAGCCTGCAACGGCTGCATTGGCCTCAGGGAGTCAACCCGGAGACGGCCGTGTTCATCGGCGCCGTCTGCTACCAGGCCAACGACAGCCTGCTCAAGGTGCAGGAGGAGGCGGAGCTGGCCCTCAAGAGCGCCCGCCTGCAGGGCCACAGCGGCTGGTTCCTCTACGAGAAGCGCCTCAGCCTGGAGCCGAGCAGCAAGGGTACGGTACGCTGGCGCAGCCTGCTCAGTCGTCGGCTGGAGGAGAGGGGCATCGACTTCTACCGTCAGGGGGTGCAGCAGGATCAGGGGGCGCCTGTCGTCCAGCAGGACATAGTGACCCGGATCCTGGACGAGCAGGGGCGGCCCCTGCAGGCGGGGGTCTATATTCCCATGGCCGAGAAGACGGGGCTGCTGCTGCCCCTGGATCGGCTGGTGACGGAGCAGACCCTGCTGCTGCTGCGGGGGGGAGACGAGACGAGCCCCCCCATCACCCTCAACCTCTGCGCCCAGAGCCTGCTCAATCGCGAGTTCCAGCGCTGGCTCTTCTTCGCCCTGTTCCAGCTGCCGCGCAGGACCAACGAGCGCCTGGTGCTGCAGCTCTCCGAGGCCCAGGTGACCCGCCACTACGAGGCTCTCAAGCGGCCGCTGCGCTCCCTGCGCATGCTGGGCTGCCAGCTGGCCATCGACCATGCGGGTCAGGACGTGGTCAGCACCCAGTACATCAAGGAGTTCGAGATCAACTTCCTGCGGCTGCACCCCAGCCTGGTGCGGGAGATCCAGAGTCGTCAGGTCAACCAGATGGCGGTGCGCAGCCTGGTGGGTGGCTGTGCCAATACCCAGGCCAGGGTGATCGCCGTGGGGGTGGAAAGCCAGGAGGAGTGGAAGATGCTGCGCCACCTGGGGGTCTATGGTGGCCAGGGGCCCTGGTTCAGCGAGCCAGAGCCCATGGCCCGCCCCTGATGAGGGATCAGATCCGCCCCTGCTCCCTGAGCCCGGCCAGCCCCTGCAGGCCGCCGGTGTGAAGGAAGACGATGCGGCTGCCTCTGGGGATGCGCCCGGCCGCCAGCTCGCGAAACAGGCCCCACATCGCCTTGCCGCTGTAGATGGGCTCCAGCGGCAGGCCCGTCTCGGCGCTGAACTGCTGCACCCAGTGCCAGAGCGCCGGGCTGAACTTGGCGTAGCCGCCATCATGGTGGTCGAGGGCGATGGACCAGTGAGGGTCAATGGCGGCGGCGGGATGAAGGCGGCACACCTCGTCACGGATGAAGTCGGCCCCCTTGAGCACGGCGATGGCGAGGATCCGCTGGCCCTCCCGTCTGCCCGAGACGAGCCCGGCCAGGGTGCCGCCGCTGGCGCAGGGCAGCACCCAGAGATCCGGGGAGAAGGGCATCTCGTCCACCAATTCGGCGACCCCGGGCAGGGCCAGGGGGGCGCTGCCCCCTTCCGGGATCAGCAGGGTGTCCGGCCCCTGGAACTGGGCCAGCCAGTGGGGATCCTGGCGACGGCGGTAGCTCTGGCGATCCACGAAAATGAGCTCCATGCCCCAGCTTCTGGCATCGGTCAGGGTGGGATTGCTGACGGCGGCGGGCTCACCACGTATGATACCGGTCGTGTGTAGCCCTGATTGGCGCCCAGCCGCCGCCAGGGCGTGAATATGGTTGGAGTAGGCGCCGCCAAACGAGACCAGACGGCGCTTGCCCTCTGCCCTGGCCTGCACCAGCTGGTACTTGAGCTTGCGCCACTTGTTGCCCGAGAGGCGGGGGTGGATCAGATCATCGCGCTTGCACCAGAGGCTGACCCCGTACTGGTCCAGCAGGGGGTGATGGATGGCGTGCAGCGGCGAGGGCAGTCTGCCTTGGTCGTTCGTCATTTATATAGAGGCTAATTCACTGTATATGTTAAGGTTTAATCCGTTTTCAGCGGCCAGGTATCTATCACGATGACAGCCTTCTTCTCCGCAAAGCCCAAGGGGAGCCGGGTCGGGTTGCTGCTGGCCCAGGACAGGGTCATGCTGGCCGCCCTGCAGGATCCCCCCATCTTCGCGACCCGCAGCGTCAATAGCCAGCAGGAGTGGCCCGTCGCCATCGCCGAGCTGTTTTCGCGCCATGGCCTGGCCAAGTCCCGGGTACGGGTCGCCCTGGCCGCTTCGCTCTGCCAGCAGGTCCAGATCGACAAGCCCGCCGTGCCCGAGGCCGAAATGGCCGGGGCCCTGCCCTGGGCCGTCAAGGATTACGTCAGCGAGCCGGTAATGCAACTGGCGATGGACTATGTGGATCTGCCGACGCCGCCGGCCGGCCAGGCGCGCATCAATGTGATCTGTGTGCCCAAGAGCCGGATCCGGCTGGTGGCCGATGCCGTCAACGCCGTGGCGCGGCTGGAGACGATACAGCATGACGAGCTGGCGCTCACCTCTCTTCAGGAGCGGGACAGCCGGGTGCGCATGCTGCTGTGGCAAGCCAGAGGCCAGGATCTGCAGCTGCTGGTATTCCACCAGGGGGGACTCTGCTTCTCGCGCCAGCTGCGCGGATTCGCCGCCCTGACCGGCGAGCAGGAGCCGACACCCATGCAGCTCGACAGCCTGATGCTGGAGATCCAGCGCTCCCTCGATTACCTGACCGGCCAGCTCAAGCTGCCCGAGCCCGGTGCCTTGCAGCTCGCCATCGCCTCGCCCTTCATCGGCACCCTGGTGCGCCACATGGAGCAGACCTTCGCCTTGCCGGTGTCCGCCATGGCCAACAAGGCGGTGCTGGCCGGGGTCGAATACCTGCCAGCTTACGGCGCCGCCCTGGGAGATCCGTCATGAGCCAGGTCGTGATGAAGCGCACCCTTAACCTCTACGCTCCCGAGTTTCACCCACGCCGCCAGTGGGCCGGCCTGCCCCAGATGGTGCTGGCCTGGGGTCTGCTGACCCTGCTGCTGGTCGGGCTGGGGGGCTGGACGCTCTGGCAGCAGCAGGGGGTCGGCCGTGAGCTGGCCCAGGTGCGGCTGGCCCTGGATGTGCAGCGGGGCGAGGCCAAGCGCCTGGACGCGGCCCTGGCCCGTCATCAGGCCGATCCGGCGCTCCAGCGCCAGCTGGCCCAGAAGCGGGACGAACTGAGTGCCAAGCAGGGCCTGATGAGCCAGCTTGGCAGCCTCTCTTTGCAAAAGTCCCAGGGCTATGCCGGCATCATGTCGGATCTGGCCCGGCTGGCCAACGACAGGCTGGCCCTGGAGCGGATCGAGGTCAACGAGGGGCGCATCAATCTGGCCGGGGTGGCGCGCAGCAGCCAGGACGTGCCGGCCTGGGTCAATCGCTTCAAGCAGATGCCGACCCTGGCGGGAAAAGAGTTTGGTGAGCTGACCCTGAGCCGCGACCCGGCGGGGCGGCTGCAGTTTCAGTTGAGCGGTATCGCGCGGGAGACCCCCTGATGAGAGCCCATTGGCAAGCATATGGCGATCGGGTGGCCGCCCTGAGCCAGCGCGAGCGGGTGTTGATCCTGCTGACCGGCCTCATCCTGCTGTTCGCCGTCCTCTATTACGGCTGGCTGGAAGGGGCTCAGCTGCGCCTGGAGCAAGACAGGCAGGCCCTGGTCACCGCCCAGCGGGACCTGGAGATCATGGGGCTCGAGAACCAGGGCAAGCAGGCCAGGCTCAACCGGGATCCCAACCTCGGGGTGCGCCGCCAGCTCGCCGAGCTCGATGGGCAGCTGGTGCGCCTCGATGGCGAGCTCAAGGCCCAGACGGTGGATCTGATCCCGGCCAACGAGATGGCCGCGGTGCTGGAGAGCCTGCTGGCGGGATCTTCCCGCCTGCACATGGTGGCCCTGACCAGCATCGCCCCCACCCCCCTGATGGCGGGGGAGCAGAGCAGCAACCTGTTCAAGCATGGGATCCGCCTGCGGCTGGAGGGAAACTATTTCGATGTGTATCAGTATCTCAAGGCGCTGGAAGCCTTGCCGCGTCACTTCTACTGGCGGCTGTTCGACTATCGGGTGCAGACTCACCCCGGCGCACAGGTGGAGATGGAGATATACACCTTGAGCACCAGTCGGGAGTTTATTCGTGGTTAAGTTGCTGATATTTATTTTGTTGTTATCGCCTGTCGTCCAGGCGGAGGTGCTGAGGGATCCGACTCAGCCCCTGGAGGCGCCAGCGGGACAGGGGAGCGCCAGCCAGGGCCGCGGCCTGCCCAGGTTGCAGAGCATCATGCTGGGCAACGGGCCCGCCCGGGCCGTGCTCGACGGCCAGAGCTACCGGATAGGGGACAGCATCAACGGCTATCGGCTGGTGGGAATAGACGCCGACGCCGTGCTGCTGGACAAGGGTGGCAAGCGCCTGCGGCTGGCGCTGTTTGCCGGCGGTATCCTGCGATGAGCCGACCCCTCACCATGTCGGCGCCGCGCGCCACTTCGAATTCTCAGTCAGGGCATTCTCATTTCATGAAAAGACATCGACTCTGTGTGATCTCCCTCGCCGTGCTGGCCGCTGGCTGTACCAGTTATCGTCATCCGGAACCGACTTCGGCCAAGGAGGCGCTGCTCGACGCCCGTCTCGAACAGCAGCGCAACGCCCAGGCCCAGGCGCTGACGGTGCCAAGCTCGGTGCAAAACGAGCTGCTGGCCCTCAATCGCCCCGCCCTGCCCGCAGCGGTGCCGGAGAAGCGGCTGCGCATCGCCGCCCATGACGTGGAGGCGGTGGATTTCTTCGGTTCCCTGTTCAAGGGATCCCGCTACAGCGTGGCGGTCCATCCCGGGGTTGCCGGGCTCATCTCCCTGGAGCTCAAGGATGTGACCCTGCCCGAGGTGCTGTCCGTGGTGGCAGATATGTATGGCTTCGACGTGCAGCGCAAGGGCCCGGTCTATCACATCTATCCGGCCGGGCTGCGCACCGAGACCATACCGGTCAATTACCTGATGATGGCGCGTCGCGGCCAGTCCCGTACCGCCATCAGCACAGGGGGGGTGACCGCCAATGACCCCAACAGCGGCAGCAACAACAATTTCAACAACGACAGCCAGACCAGCCTGAACGGCAACGGCTTCAACAACAGCTCTTCTTCCAGCAGTGGCCAGCAGAACGGCACCCAGATAGAGACGGACACCAACACCGACTACTGGACCGATCTCAAGGAATCCCTGCAGACCCTGATCGGCAAGGGGGAGGGGCGGGCCGTGATCACCAGTCCCCAGGCGGGCCTGGTCACCCTGCGCGCCTATCCCAAGGAGCTCAAGGCGGTGCGGGAGTTCCTCAACCAGTCCGAGTCGCACCTCAAGCGCCAGGTGGTGCTGGAGGCCCGCATCCTGGAGGTGGCCCTGAACGAGGGCTATGAGCAGGGGGTGGACTGGAACGGCCTCTCCGCGACCTGGGACGGTGGCAGCAAGGGGGTCACAGGCATCGGCAGCCTGGTGGGCAACACGGTCGCCGCCAGCACCAACACCATCTTCAAGGCTCTGGGCGGCGGCGCCGGCTTCACCATCTCGGACGGCAACTTCGATGTGGCGGTCAACCTGCTCAAGACCCAAGGGGACGTGAATACCCTGTCGAGCCCCAGGGTGACGGCCACCAACAACCAGAAGGCGGTGATCAAGGTCGGCACGGACGAATACTTCGTCACCGACGCCTCCACCACCATCACCAGCAGCAGCAACCAGGATCAGGTCTACCCGAACGTGGAGCTGACCCCCTTCTTCTCGGGCATCGCCCTGGACGTGACCCCGCAGATCGACGAACAGGACAGGGTCTTGCTGCACATACACCCCTCTGTCATCGACACCCAGGAGCAGCAGAAGACCATCAGCGTCGGCACCGCCAACCCCCTGGTGCTGCCCCTGGCCAAGAGCTCGATCCGCGAGTCCGATACCGTGGTGCAGGCCAACGACGGCGACATCATCGTCATCGGCGGCCTGATGGAGACCAAGAAGCAGGAGATAGTGAGCAAGGTGCCCCTGCTCGGCGACATCCCCTGGGTCGGCGAGGCCTTCACCAACCGCAGCGAGAGCAACCGCAAGGTGGAGCTGGTGATCCTGCTCAAGCCGACCGTGGTGGCCAGGGACACCTGGCAAAAAGAGCTGCAACGCTCCTCCGAGTTGCTGGACAAATGGTACCCAGCCCGGGATCGGTGAGTGGTGACGCCGTGCGTCCCGTCGCCCCTGCCCGGCAGGGGGGCGCCATGTACCTGAACCATTTCGGTCTGCAGGAGCCCCCCTTCGCCCTCACCCCGAACACGGGGTTCTACTACGGGCTGCCCCCCCACGAGGAGGCGCTGCAGGTGCTGCACTGGGCCCTGGGTCAGGGGGAGGGCTTTATCAAGGTGACCGGCGAGGTGGGCACGGGCAAGACCCTGCTCTGCCGCAAGCTGCTGGCCGAACTTGGCTCCGAACAACAGCCGGTGCGACTCGCCTGGCTGCCCAACCCCCACCTCACCCCGGCGGAGCTGCGCATCGCCCTGGCCCTGGAGCTGGGGCTCGCGGTGCAGGAAGGAAGCGAGCTGGACATCACGGATCGGATCCATCGCCACCTCATCGGCCTGCACCAGCAGGGCTGTCGGGTGGTGGTGCTGCTCGACGAGGCCCAGGCCCTGCCGGACGAGACGCTGGAGGCCATCCGGCTGTTTGGCAACCTGGAGACGGAGGCGAGCAAGTTGCTGCAGGTGGTGCTGTTCGGCCAGCCCGAGCTGGACGGGCGCCTCGCCCAGCCCCATCTGCGTCAGTTGCGTCAGCGTATCGGTTTCTCCTATGCCCTGCGCCCCCTGCGCCAGGATGAGGCGCGCGCCTATCTGGAGCACAGGCTGCATGTCTCCGGCTATCGCGGCGCCCCCCTCTGGTCGAAGGCGGCCCAGCGCCTGCTGTGGCGCGCCTCCCGCGGCATTCCCCGCCTCATCAATGTGCTGGCCCAGAAGAGCCTGATGGTTGGCTACGGCGAAGGGGTGCGGCGCATCCTGCCCGCCCAGGTGTGGCTCGCCATCCGGGATACCGAAGACGCCAGCCGTCCCTGGCGAGGACGCTGGTTGGTGCTGGCTCTGGGCCTGGCCGCCGCCCTGCTCTACGGGATCTGGCCATGAACCGAGTGAGTGACCCCCTATTTTTCATGCAACGGGCAGGAGTCTGGTTGTGAGTGTTATCAACAAGATGCTGACCGATCTCGAGCGCCGCCAGGGCAATGGCGAGCCCGCCGCCGTCTATGTGGCGCCCGCCCGGGGCCAGGGCTGGTGGATGCTGCTGCTCACCCTGATCTGCGGCCTGGCCCTCGGCATCCTGAGCTGGCGCAGCTGGCTCTATTGGCAACAGCAGCAGGAGAGGAGCCATCTGACGGCTGTCGTCCTGCCTCCGGTGTCATTGCCCAGTGAACAGGCCCCCTTGCCTGGTTCGTCCGTATCCGAGCTGGCGCCGCAAACCCCACTGCCACCGGCAGAGGCCCAGCCAGCGCCTGGCCCGTCTGCTGACGCCTCGACCCAGGCAGTGGCACAGCCAGCGAGGGCGGTCAGTCCAGCTCCTCTGGCGCAGGCACAGACAGACGAGGGGGCGGATCTCGACGAGATGGATGAGCCCCAGTGGCAGGAGAGAGAACCGAGCGACGCCGAGTTGCAGCCGGATCTCCATGCCGAGCTCGCCGTCGAGGCGGCGCCCGAACCGGCGCCACGCCGCGCCCCTTCCCTCAAGATAGAGACGGTGGAGCTGAGCCCGGCCGAGTTCGCGGTATTGAGCGAACGCAAGGCCAACGCGGCCCTGGTCAAGGGGGAGCTGAGCGAAGCCGAGGCCCAGTTCAGCGCCCTGCTTCGTCAGACGCCGGACAACGAACAGGCCCGGCAGCAGCTGGCGGGTCTGCTCTATGGCCAGGGTCGCCTCGCCGAGGCGAGCGCCCTGCTGGAGGAGGGCATTCGTCGCCAGCCGGATCAGGCCGATTTTCGCCTGTTGCGGGCCCGTCTGGCCCTGGCCGAAGAGGACAAGCGAGGGGCCCTCGCCTGGCTCGGCGGCGCCCGGCCCCCCCTGGCCAGCAACCTCGACTATTACGCGACCTGGGCCGGCCTGAGCCAGGAGCTGGGACAGAATGCCGAGGCGGCCGAGCTCTATGTCCGGTTGCTGCGGGTGCAACCGGATCAGGGGCGCTGGTGGCTGGGACTGGGGATCGCCGAGGATGGCCAGGGCCATGGCGAGCGCGCCCGGGATGCCTATCGCAATGCCCAGTTGCACGGCAACCTGGGAGAAGCCTCCCAGGCCTGGCTCGGCCAGCGTCTGGCGCAGCTGGGGCCCTGAACAAGGTGCATGCCTGATCGCGGCCATTGGCCGCGGTCATCGATTTGAGCGGGTCGGCGCCGGGGCGCCGGCTCACAACACGGAGTTTTCATGGCACAACCGAGACTGAAGATGCGCCTGGGCGATCTGCTGGTGCAAGAGCAGATCGTCACGGACGATCAGCTGCAACTCGCCTTGCAACAGCAGCGTCAGACCGGTCGCAAGCTGGGTACCACCCTCATCGATCTGGGCTTCATCAGCGAGGTGCAACTGCTGCAATTCCTGGCCCGTCAGCTCGGGGTGCCCTTCTTCGACCTCAACAACCTCACCATAGACGGCAAGGCGGTCGCCCTCTTGCCCGAGGTGCAGGCCCGTCGCTATCGCGCCCTGGCGGTCAACCAGAACGAACACGAGGTGACGGTGGCCATGTCGGACCCCGCCGACTTGAGCGCCCTGGATGCCATCGCCAACCTGCTGCGGCCGCGGGAGATGCGCCTCGCCGTGGCCCGTGAGGGCCAGTTGCTCGACTATTTCGACCGCCTCTATCGCCGTACCCGCGAGATAGAGAGCTTCGCCGAGCAGTTGCACGAGGAGTATCAGGATGCCGGCTTCGAGCTGGGATCCAGCAACCTGGAGGGGGGCAACGAGGGGGAGGCGACCGTGGCCAAGCTGCTGCGCTCCCTGTTCGAGGACGCGGTGCAGGTCGGCGCCTCGGACATCCATATCGAGCCCGACGAGAAGGTGCTGCGCATCCGCCAGCGCATCGACGGCGTGCTGCACGAGAATCTCCTCAACGAGGTGCGCATCGCCCAGGCCCTGGTGCTGCGCCTGAAACTGGTGGCCGGGCTCGACATCTCGGAGAAGCGGCTGCCCCAGGATGGCCGCTTCGCCATGAAGGTGCGCGGGCGCGACGTGGACGTGCGACTGTCCACCATGCCGGTGCAGCACGGGGAGTCCGTGGTGATGCGACTGCTGGATCAGAGCGCCGGCATCCTCTCCCTCGAGGAGACGGGGATGCCCCCCGAGATCCTCACGCGTTTTCGCCGCCAGCTCAAACGGCCCCACGGCATGATACTGGTGACGGGGCCGACCGGCAGCGGCAAGACCACCACCCTCTACGGCGCCCTGTCCGAGCTGAACGAGGCGAGCCAGAAGATCATCACGGTAGAAGACCCGGTAGAGTACCGCTTGCCCCGCATCAACCAGGTGCAGGTCAACCCCAAGATAGGGCTCACCTTCTCCCAGGTGCTGCGCTCCACCCTGCGTCAGGATCCGGACATACTGCTGGTGGGGGAGATGCGGGACAACGAGACGGTGGAGATAGGCCTGCGCGGCGCCATCACGGGGCACCTGGTGCTCACCACCCTGCACACCAACGATGCCATCACCAGCGCCCTGCGCCTCATCGACATGGGGGCGCCAGGCTATCTGGTGGCCAGTGCCCTGCGCG
>NZ_CDBT01000061.1:123749-124296 GCF_000819765.1 Aeromonas bivalvium | reverse complement strand
GTGGCCAGTGCCCTGCGCGCCGTGGTGGCCCAGCGTCTGGTGCGGCGGGTGTGCGAGCACTGCCGCGAGACCCGGGCGCCGGACGAGGGGCAGGGGAGCTGGCTCACCGCCCTCTCGGGCGAGGCGTCTGGCCAGTACAGCTATCACAAGGGGCGCGGCTGCCAGAGCTGCAACTTCACCGGCTATCGCGGCCGGGTCGGGGTCTACGAGCTGCTGGAGCTGGATCAGGGGATGATGGATGCCCTGCGCCGCAATGATGCCGAAGGCTTCGCCCGGGCGGCGCGCCAGCATCCCCACTACCGTCCCCTGGCGCTGACCGCCCTCGACTATGCCCGCCGCGGCATCACCTCGGTGGATGAGGTGCTGCGTCTGGCCGAGGATCTGGGTTAAGCCATGGCCAATTTCGCATACAAGGGACGCGACAAGCTCGGCAAGGCGGTCAGTGGCGTGCTGGAGGCGGCGAGCGAACTGGCTGCCGCCGACAGCCTGATGCGCCGTGGCATCATGCCCACCGAGCTGAGGGAGCGCCGCAGCGGCGGGGGGGAGA
>NZ_CDBT01000061.1:4169-123546 GCF_000819765.1 Aeromonas bivalvium | reverse complement strand
GGGGGGGAGATCAACTTGTCCCGCCTGTTCGAGGCCAGGGTGCCGCTGGAGGAGCTGGTGGTGTTCAGCCGCCAGATGTATGCCCTGACCCGGGCCGGCGTGCCCATACTGCGCGCCATCGCCGGGCTGGAGGAGAGCGCCCACAGCAAGCCCCTCAAGCGGGCCTTGCACCAGCTGGGGGAGGATCTGGGCAATGGTCGGCCGCTGTCGAGTGCCATGCAGAGCCACCCCAAGGTGTTCAGCAGCCTGTTCGTCGCCATCATCCATGTGGGGGAGAACACGGGTCAGCTGGAGGAGGCCTTCCTGCAGCTGGCCAACTACTTCGATCTGGAGCTGGAGACCCGCAAGCGGATCAAGGCCGCCATGCGCTACCCCAGCTTCGTGATGGTCGCCATCGGCATTGCCATGGTGATCCTCAACATCATGGTGATCCCCGTCTTCGCCAACATGTTCGCCAAGTTCGGCGTGGAACTGCCCCTGGCCACCCGGATCCTGCTGGCCACCTCCCACTTCTTCGTTCACTACTGGTGGTTGCTGCTGGCCGGGCTGCTGGGGGGCGTGCTGGGCTGGCGCTACTGGGTGCGCACCCCGGGCGGCCAGCTGCGCTGGCACAGATGGCAGCTGGGGCTGCCCATCGTCGGCTCCATCATCAATCGCTCCCTGCTGGCCCGCTTCGCCCGCAGCTTCTCCATGATGCTCAGGGCCGGGGTCCCCCTCAATCAGGCACTGACACTGGTGGCCGATGCGGTGGACAATGCCTTCATGGCGGAGCGGATCCGCGAGATGCGTGGCGGCATCGAGCGCGGCGAGAGCCTGCAGCGCACCGCCGGTGCCAGCACCCTTTTTACCCCCCTGGTGATGCAGATGATCGCGGTGGGGGAAGAGACGGGGCAGGTGGACGAGTTGCTGCACGAGGCGGCCCAGTATTACGAGCGGGAGGTGGATTACGACCTCAAGAGCCTCACCGCCCGCATCGAACCCATCCTGATCGGCATAGTGGCGATCATGGTGCTGGTGCTGGCACTGGGCATCTTCACCCCCATGTGGGACATGATGAGCGCGGTACGGGGTGGCCGGTGAGCCACGACAGGGCAGAGCCTCTTCACCCTCTTGCCATGGCGGGACAGGATGAGCGCGGTAAGGGGTGGCCGGTGAGCCACGACAGGGCAGAGCCTCTTCACCCTCTTGCCATGGCGGGACATGATGAGCGCGGTAAGGGGTGGTCGGTGAGCCACGACAGGGCAGAGCCTCTTCACCCTCTTGCCATGGGGCGGGACAGTATGAGCGCGCTGCGGGGTGGCCGGTGAGCCGCCAGGGGGAGCAGGATGCCCGCTGGCTGGCGGGTTACCGCCTGGTGGTCGCCATCCTGGTGTTGCTGGTGATCCTGGCCACCCTGGGGACTGGCTATCACAGCCAGCGCGAGCAGGCCATCGGCACCAAGCTGACCCTGCTGGGACAGCTGTTTGCCGAGCGGGTGCAGCGCCTCCATGGCCGCTGGCTCGACGAGCGCAGGCCGCCCCTGCTCCATGCCCAGGGGCTGGGCTGGCAGTTTGACGAGCGGGGCTGGCCCCTGGGGGTTGCGCCGCTGACCACGCCATCTGCCGACTGCCGCAACCTGTGGCAGGGCATCATGGGGGAGGTAGCGCCAGGGGGGCTGGCGTTGCAGTTTCGCGCTCGCCTGGATGGCTGCCTCATCGGGCTTGAGGGCCACTGGCTGCACTATCGCTTCGGCGATGGGACCCTGGTGCCCTGGCGTGATGGGTCGGCCGAGCGGTGAGCGACGCGGGATCGGGCCCGGGTCACATGCTTTTTTTATATCTACATGAAATAATACCGCTTCTTATGGAGGAGCCATGACACATCACACGCCCAGAGAGTCCACCACAGGCCGGAGCCTGCCCCGCGGGGCTGCGGGTTTCTCGCTGATCGAGCTGGTGATCGTCATCGTCATCCTCGGGATACTGGCGGCGACCGCCTTGCCGCGCTTTCTCGATGTCACCGACGAGGCGAAGAAGGCGAGCGTGGAAGGGGTGTCAGGTGGCTATGCCACTGCGGTCTCCCTGGTGCGAGCCCAGTGGGAGGCCGAGGGGCGAGCCAAACAGGATGGGCGCAATACCGTGCTCTACGACGGTACCCGCTTCTACCTCACCACCCCCACGGATAGCCAGGTAGCCAATGGCGAACTCTCTCCCGGCTACCCCATGGAGACGGGGAGCGGGGCGACCGACGTCGACCCGGCCAATCTGACGGCCCAGCGCTGTCTGCGAATTTGGGACGGGTTGCTGCAAAATCCCCCCAAGGCTACCGCCAGCTTCGATGAGGTGCGCGGTAGTGGTAATGACCTGAAATACTATGCCACCGTATCCAGTAACGGCCTCGACTCCGTCTGTCGCTACTACCTGGTCAATAGTCTGAGTAAGGGTAGTGATGGACAGTACCAGAACCCGCAGGGGAGCACGGACGCGTTCATGAGTTTCAGCTACCGGCCGGCCTCCGGTCAGGTAACCACCAATATCAATTGATAAATCGAGGAAAATGTAATGAAAAAGCAGGCGGGTTTTACCCTGATCGAACTGGTGATCGTGATCATCATCCTGGGCATTCTGGCGGTCACCGCCGCGCCCAAGTTCCTGAATCTGCAGGATGATGCACGTACCGCCACCCTGAAAGGCGTGGAGGGTTCCCTGAACTCCGCTGGCGCCATGGTGTACAGCAAGGCCGTCATCGCGGGTAAAGATACCGCTGACTCTGAGACCCTGGACGTTGGCAATGGCGTTAATGTGGGAATCGCCTATGGCTACCCCAAGGCAACCAAGGATGACCTTGAGAAGGTGCTGGAGTTGAGTTCCGGTGATTGGAGCTTTGGCACTCCGGCATCCAGCAGCATCAAGATTTTCCCGGCGGGCGTATCCGCCACCACGGCGACCGATTGCTTCGTCACCTATACCGAGGCAACCTCAGGCTCTCTGCCGACCTCCGAAGTCACAGCCTGTAAGTAACTTCGGTCTCCATCAAGATGGAGAGAGAAGAGTCTCTCTCCATCTTCCTTGCAAGGAGTGCTGCGTCATGACGGCACAAAACGATGGCTTCACCCTGATTGAACTGGTCATCGTGATCCTGCTGCTCGGGATTCTGGCCGCCTTTGCCGTGCCCAAATGGCTGGGCAAAGGCAGCTTTGAAATCCATTCCCTGCGCGATGAGCTGGTGGCCCGGCTGCGGCTGGTGCAGACCATCAACATGAACGAAGGCGCAGATCGCTGCACCCAGTTGGTGCTGGAGGCGAACCGCTTCGCTCACCTCACCCAGGTGGGCATCTGCAGTGCCAGCCCGATCGACAACTGGACTACCAATCAGCGAGAGCGGGGCCGCCTGGTGCAGGCTTCCGGCACTATTGTCCTCTCACCCGAGACATCACTCAGTTTCGATAAACGCAGTGGCCGTCCCTTGGGGACCTGCACCGCCGGCTGCGAGCTGACTGTGAGCGGAGGGGGGGAGTCAGTCCTGCTGCGCATCGAGGCCGAGGGGTATATCCATGCCCTCCCTTAAGCGCGCCCGCGGCTTCACCCTGATAGAGCTTGTCGTCGGCATAGTGCTGCTGTCGGTGGCGCTGACCGGCATCCTCGGCCTGCTGATCAGTCAGGCTCCCCAGTCGGTGGATCCGGTGCAGCAGGTGCGCGCCGCCCAGCTGGCCCAGCGACTGCTTGGCGAGATATTGCAAAAATCCTTCGATGAACACTCGGATCACAATGGCGGCCGCTATCGCTGCGGGGAGACCATGGCAGGGGTCAGCATTCCCGCCTGTTCGAGCAGTTATGGCCCGGATCCCGATGAAGTCGGGCTCGCCCCCTATGCCTATAACGACGTGGACGATTTCGACACCGGCGGGCAGTGGCGGGATGCCAGTCTGTTTACCCGGACCGGGGCCGGCGTCAGCGACCAGGAGTATCGCCGCTATCAGGTGAAGATAGCGGTGACCCCTGACACCCTGTTCGGGAGCCCTGGCCTGGGTGCCGAGTCCATCGGCAAGCGGGTGGCGCTGACGGTGCGGCTGCCGGACGGCAGTGAAGTGGATTTCACCCTCTATCGGGGGAACTACTGATGCGCGTTGCAACGGGTTTCACCCTGGTGGAGCTGGTGATGGTGATCCTGCTGCTCGGGGTCATGGCGACGTTTTCCAGCCAGTTTATCGGCATCGGCACCCAGATTTACGGGGATGCCAGCCGCCGGGAGCAGCTGATGAGCGATGCCCGCTTCGCCCTGGAGCGGCTCAATCGCGAGTTGCGGGACGCAGTGCCAGGTTCGGTGCGGGTGGAAGATGACACTGGCATGTCGGGGGATCAAGGCACTTGCCTGCGCTTCTGGCCCATCGCCACCGCCAGCCGTTATCTGGGCTCGGCGGTCAGCGCCGGGCTCACCATGGTGACGCCGCAGGTGCTGCCCGAACAGGACAGGGATCTGGCCATCGTCTATCCCCTGGCCAGCCCGGCTCTCCCCCTGGAACAGGGGTGTCTCTATGGCCAATGCGTGGCGGCCGTGACCGATGTGGGCAGCCCGGCATCGGGGGCCCTGTCGCTGACGGTGGATGGTGCCTTCACCCAGGACTCACCGGGCCGGCGCGTCTACTTTGCCAACCAGCAGGTGCTCTATTGCGTGAGAGGGGGGAGCCTCTGGCACATGGCCAAGCCCCTCGGCGAAAGCCTGACCAGCGGCGAAACCACACAGCTGATGGCGGAGCATATCCGTCCCGCCTCCCATTATTTCTACCGGGAGCCGGCGGCCTTCAACCAGAGCGAGGTGGGCGTGCGGCTGGAATTTGAGCGCAGCGGCGAGCGGGTGCTGTTCAATCACAAGCTGGAGCTGCTCAATGTCCCCTGACTCTCCCCGCGCCATGGCGCCCCAGGGCGGCAGCGCCATCATGGTCGCCCTCTTCGTCATCGTCATCATGGCCCTGCTGGCAGCGGCCATGGGGCGTTTCCTGGTGGACAGCGGCGAGAAGAACACGGTGGAGGTGCGCGGGGTGCGGGCCCTGATGGCGGCCCAGAGCGGGCTGGAAGTCGCCCTCTATCAGCTGTTTCCCAACCGCAGTGGCGCCGACGTGCCCGCCGCCTGCGCCAATGTGGCTGCGTCCCGGACATTTGACGAGCCCGGTCTGCAGGGGTGCCAGGTGGCGGTGAGCTGCAGCGAGATCCAGACCCAGCGAGATGGCGAGACCAGCATCACCTACCGGCTCACCAGCCTGGGCTCCTGTGGTACAGCAGCGCAGGGGAGCGCCAGCCCGGACTTTGCCGTCAGCCGCACCCTGGTGGCGGAAGCCTTCGATGGCGTGACGCCATGATGATGCCTGTGAGGAGTGAGAATCCATGATGCCCCGCTTTCGTCCCGCCCTGTGCCTGGCGCTGATCTGGTGCTCCGCCTCGGTCGAGGCCGCCAGCCAGTGCATGGCGGCATTCGCCTACCCGGTCCAGAGTCACGCCGCTCCCGGTGTGCTGACCATGAGCAACGAAAGCAAGATCACCAGCGCGGCGGTGGGAACCAGCTATCCCTTCATTCGCAAGAACATCCAGCCTAACGCCAACTGCAATAACGGTGGCTACTGGAACGGGGGCACCTGGATCTCCAACTGCAACGTCAGCGGGGCCCTGGCAAGCCCCCTCAAGGATCTCGTGTTCATCGGCGATCCCGACGAGTTCCCGGCTGATCCCGGCGACTTCCCCAGCTTCAGTGGCCAGAACAACCTGGCCTGCACCGGCACCATCTCTCCCGCCGCCAGACAATACAGGAATGCCAACTGGAGCAGCCAGAACTGCCTGGCCACCCTGCGCTCGGGGCAAACCTACTATTTCGAGACGCTCTCCCTCTCCGGCGGGGCCGTGCTCGATCTCAACGGCGCGACCGTCTATGCCAAGACGGTGCAGGTGACGGGTTATTCGGATGGCATCAAGGGCAATGGCAACCTGCATGTCGACGATCTGACGGTCTCGGGCAACGGCAAGCTGTCCGATGCGAGCGTCACCGTCTACGACCGGTTGGCACTCTCGACCAGCTCGATTGGCAATGTCACGGCCAGTTTTCAACCTCACTATCTCGACCGGGCCAGCCTGAGCGGACAGAGCCAGCTGCCCATGGCGGCGGGGGACTGGGCCATCAGGGCACTGACGGTGGAGGACAACAGCGTCATGACCCTGCAGGGGCAAAGTACCCTCGGCGTCTATGCCCTCCAGATGAAGGGGCAGGGCAGGATCACGGCGGCGGGCAGTCGTAGCGATCTGACGCTCCAGCTCCACCAGAGCCTGGAAGTGAGCGACAACGGCGTCATCAATGGCTACCTGCAGGCCAATTACGTCAAGACCTTCAAGCATCAGAGCGCCTCCGACATCCGCCTCTATTTTCGTGGCGGCAGCCACTGGATAGACAGGCTGGAGCTCGGTCAGAATGACAAGCTGATCTTCGATAGCGGCGAGGCCGCCCAGCTCTACCTCAAGAGCGACTTCACTCTGAGCGACCAGATGGAGGTCAATGCCGGGGGCAGGGCCAACGATCTGCTGTTCTATCACTTTGGCAGGATGACCATGCGCGACAACGCCATGCTCAACGCCATCCTCTATGTCAATGCGGACGATCTGGCCATGAGTGGTCAGGCCGTGCTGACGGGAGCCGTGTCGGCGGTCAATGTCACCATGACGGATAACAGCAGGGTGATCCACGAGCCCTTCACCGGCGACTGGCCCGGCATCTGTGAAGAGGATCTGACCTGCTTCAGCGACGACTTCTCCGCCAGCACCCTCAGCAACGACTGGGTGGTGGCTCGCAGCAGCGGCGACTTTACCCCCGCTATCGTCAATGGCCGGCTCGGCATGACCCGGGCTAGCCCCAAGCAATCCACCTCGGCGACTTACCAGCGGCTCTTCCCCGCCGCCAACAACCTGGTGACCATAGAGTTCGACCAGTATGCCCACGGTGGTAACGGGGCGGACGGCATGGCGGTGGTACTCTCGGATGCCAGAGTGACTCCTCAACCCGGCGCTTTCGGCGGCCCGCTCGGGTATGGTTTCAAGCCAGACGTCAACGGTTTTGCCGGTGGCTGGCTCGGGGTTGGGATAGATGAGTACGGCAACTTCTCCGGTGAAGGCGGTATTGTCAACAAGGGGCGGCGCAAGCAGTCCGTGGCGGTACGGGGATCGGGTTCCGGCACCAGCGGCTACAACTACCTCAGAGGCACCTGCAACAACGGCGCCGACAACGCCAATGGCAACTGCCTGTCGCCGACCGTAGACAGTGGCTCGGACAGCAATCGCCCCCACCGTTATCGACTGACCATAGACTCGCGCATCGGCGGCCAGTCCCTGGTCAAGGTGGAGCGCAATACCGGAGGGGGTTACAGCACTCTGATCGACAGCTTCAATGCCGCCGCCCAGAGTGGCCAGGCGGCCATTCCCGAGAATCTGCTGTTGTCCCTGACCGGCTCGACCGGGGATGCGACCAACGCCCACCAGATCGACAACGTCCGGATCTGCGCCCTCAACTCCAATCCGGTGGGCACCCAGATCGATCACTTCGAGTTCGATCACTCCGGCCAGGCCCTGACCTGCAACCCGGAGACCCTCATCATACGGGCCTGCGCCAACGCCAGTTGCAGCCAGCTGTTCACGGACCCGGTGAGCGCCATCCTGACCCCCCTCAAGAATGGCAGCAACGGCTGGATAGCCGACAGCCAGGTGAGCTACAGCGGCAACACCGCTACCGTGACCTTCAGCAACGGCACCGCCAAATTGCAGCTGCGCAACAATCTGGCGAGCGCCATGAAGGTGGGGGTGAGTGGCTCTATTCCCTCCACCAAGCCGCTTAGCGAGACGCTTTGCCGGGCGGGCAGCGGCGCCCTGAGCGACGCCGCCTGTACCTTGAGCTTTGCCGACAGCGGCTTCCTGTTCAATGTGCCGGATACCCTGGCCAACAAACCACAACAGGTAGTGATGACGGCGGTCAGGAAGGACAACACGAGCCAGCTGTGCGTGCCGAGTTTTCAGAAGCAGACTAAAAGAATCTCGTTCTGGAGTGATTACAACATGCCTGCGACCAATCTCTTTGGCAGCCAGATAAGGATTGATAAGACAGCCATAGCCACCACGGCGGAGGCTCCCACTGCCATGGATCTCTATTTCAATGAGCTGGGCGAAACCACGCTGAAGGATGTGAGTTATCCGGATGCGGGTCAGATGCGACTCAATGCCCGTCACGATGGCAGTGGCGACACGGCGGGACTGGTGATGACGGGCTCGGATCTGTTCGTCAGTCGCCCGGTGGGGCTCTGCATCACGCCCACCCAGGGGATCTGCGCGGCAGGGGATGTCAGCTGCCCCGTGTTCAAGAAGACCGGTGAGGCGTTCCAGCTGAATCTCAAAGGGGTGGCTTGGCAAGCGGATGATGACAAGGACCTGTGCAACGGCAACCTGGCGACCCCCAACTTCGCGCTGGCCAATATTGCGCTGGGCAGCGAGCTGGTGGCGCCCAAACCAGGGGAAGGGGCGGTGGTCGGCACGTCCAGCTACGACCACTCCAACCAGAAGGACAGCAACCTCAACTCCGTCGGCCAGTCGGTGGACGAGGTCGGGGTGTTCCGGATGACAGCGACCCCGCCGTCGGCAGGTTATTTCAACTACACCATACCCCCCGCGACCAGCGTGCCGGTGGGGCGTTTCATCCCGGTGGACTTCAATCTGGTGAGTGGCAACATAGTCCCCGCCTGCGAGGCGTTTTCCTATATGGGGCAACCCTTCCTGGCGGAGTTGAATATTCAGGCCCGCAATCAGTTTGGCGAGACCACCCTGAACTACAGGGAGGCGTTTGCCAAGGGGGATGCCTACCTGAGCGTGGCCAACAACAAGGACGGGGTGTCGCTCTCCGCCCGGTTACGCAGCCTGGGGCCGCTGCCCTGGGTGGCAGGGGAGGCCGACTTCAACGGGCCGACCGAGTTTGCTCGCCGCTCCGATGGCAAGCCAGACGGCCCCTACCGGGCCCTGTCGTTTGGCCTTTATATGAAGGACAACGATGGTGAGCAGACCCTGATCGCCAATCCCGACTTCAACGACGGGCAGCCGGGGTCATGCAGTGGCGCTGGCTGCAATGCCAGGCTCATCGATGAGGAGCCCATGGAGGCTTACTTTGGTCGGGTCCAGGCGGGCACCCGGCAGGGGGTGGCCTCGGAGTCGCTGGCCATTCCACTGCAGATGCAATATTACGAAGCGGGCAACTGGCTGACGAACAAGGAAGATCAATGTACCCAGCTCTCTTTGGCCAATCAGGGGTTCATTTTCCTCAATCCGAGTCACACCTTTGATGCGGCGACTCGCGAACTGAATCTTGGGGCGGGTCGCAAGATCAAGCTGGGGTTGGGCAGCTCGGCACCGGGTGGGGACGTTGCACTGGCGAAAGATGGGGAGATCCTGTTCCACTTTGCCAAGCCGGACATCTCGGTGCGCATCCCCTACAAGGTCGATTTGGCAAAACAGCCGTCGCAGCCCCTCTGGTTGTCTGACCCCACGAGTGTCAATGACGGCAACCTGCAAGGTGAGGCCATTTTCGGCTCCAGCCGGGGTAATGACAGAATTATTTATCGCCGCGAAGTGATGCCCTAAAGGGCAGATGCCGGAGGGTGAGGAGAGCCTGCCCCCTTATCTCCTTGTTTCTTAGTGTTTGTCGGCCCGAGCGGGTGAGTAATGACTCGCATTTTTGTCGCGCCTGATTGATTGGCGACAGTTTGAGCGCTTGCCCATTGGGGTGGGCATTGGTAAAGTTAGCCGGTTTTCTGCACCTCCAAATTCTTAGGATTTCCCGTAGCCATGTTCAAAAAGCTCAGAGGCGTCTTTTCCAACGATCTGTCGATCGATTTGGGAACTGCCAACACCCTGATCTACGTAAAAGATCAAGGGATCGTCCTTAACGAACCCTCAGTTGTCGCCATTCGCCAAGAGCGCGGGAACGCCAAATCGGTCGCTGCCGTCGGCCATGCCGCCAAGCAGATGCTGGGTCGTACCCCGGGTAACATCTCCGCCATTCGTCCGATGAAAGACGGCGTGATCGCCGATTTCTACGTGACCGAGAAGATGCTGCAGCACTTCATCAAGCAGGTTCACGACAACAACTATTTCCGCCCCAGCCCCCGCGTGCTGGTGTGCGTACCCTGTGGCTCCACCCAGGTGGAACGTCGCGCCATCAAGGAATCCGCCCTGGGCGCCGGTGCCCGCGAGGTCTACCTGATCGATGAACCCATGGCTGCCGCCATCGGTGCCGGCCTGCCGGTCTCCGAAGCGACCGGCTCCATGGTGGTCGATATCGGTGGTGGTACCACAGAAGTGGCCATCATCTCCCTGAACGGCGTGGTCTACTCCCAGTCCGTGCGCATCGGTGGCGACAAGTTCGACGAAGCCATCATCAGCTACGTGCGTCGCAACTACGGCAGCCTGATCGGGGAAGCCACCGCCGAGCGCATCAAGCACGAGATAGGCTCCGCCTACCCGGGCGAAGAGGTGCGCGAGATCGAAGTCCGCGGTCGCAACCTGGCCGAAGGGGTACCCCGCAGCTTCACCCTGAACTCCAACGAGATCCTGGAAGCGCTGCAAGAGCCGCTTTCCGGCATCGTCTCCGCCGTCATGGTGGCCCTGGAGCAGTCCCCGCCCGAGCTGGCGTCCGACATCTCCGAGCGCGGCATGGTGCTGACCGGTGGTGGCGCCCTGCTCAAGGACATCGACCGTCTGCTGATGGAAGAGACCGGCATCCCGGTCGTCGTGGCCGAAGATCCCCTCACCTGCGTCGCCCGCGGCGGCGGCAAGGCGCTGGAGCTGATCGACATGCACGGTGGCGATCTGTTCCACTACGAATAAGACCCAAAGCCGGCCGAGCGCCGGCTCTTTTTTGACGACTCATGAAACCCATTTTTGGTAGAGGCCCTTCGCTTCAGTTACGGTTGTTTCTCGCCGTCATCATCTCGGTTGCTGCCATCGTCGCGGATTCCCGCTTCGGTGTGTTCAGTCACGTCCGCGTCTATCTGAGCTCCCTGGTCAGCCCGCTGCAATACATGGCCAATGCCCCCGGCTCCCTGCTCGACACCATGTCGACCCAGGTGCAGACCCGGGCCGATCTCATCGAGCAGACCAAGCAGCAGGAGCAGCAACTGTTCACCCTGCGCTCGCGCCTGCTCAAGATGGATCATCTGGAGCACGAGAACCAGCGTCTGCGGGAGCTGCTCGGTTCGCCCGTCCATAACGAGTCCCGCAAGATGGTGGCCGAGCTGCTGTCGGTGGATTCCGACCCCTTCAGCCATCAGGTGCTGATCAACAAGGGGGCGCTGGACGGCGTCTACAACGGCCAGCCGGTGATCAACGATCAGGGGGTGGTCGGCCAGGTGCTCCACGTGGGCTCCACCACCAGCCGGGTCCTGCTCATCACCGACTCCAGCCACGGCATTCCGGTGCGGGTGCTGCGCAACGACTTGCGCGCCATCGCCTCCGGCAGCGGCGAGCTGGACAAGCTGGAGCTGCGCAACCTGCCCCGCAACACCGACGTCCAGGTCGGCGACCTGCTGGTCACCTCTGGCCTCGGCGGCCGCTTCCCGGAAGGTTACCCGGTGGCGACCGTGACCCGATCCGATTACGTGGAGGGCAAGCCCTTCGCCCAGGTCGAGGCCAGGCCCCTGGTGGCGCTGGACCGCTTGCGCTACCTGCTGCTGCTGTGGACCGACAAGACCCCTGAGGTCCATGACGAGGCGGCGGCGAGTGCTGCGCCTGCCGCTCCGGCCGCGGGAGCGACCCCCTGATGCTGCAACCCGCGAGCGGGCGAGTCTGGATCTGGTTCTCGGTCATGCTGGCCCTGAGCCTCTCCATCATGCCGCTGCCCCATCAATTCGAGCCGTTTCGCCCGGACTGGCTCGCCATGGTGCTGATCTACTGGGCCCTGGCGCTGCCCCACAGGGCCAACGTCGGTACCGCCTGGGTGGCGGGCCTGCTGCTGGATGTGCTGCTCGGCAGCACCCTCGGCGTGCGGGCCATGGCCATGGCCATCAGCACCTATCTGGCGGCCTTCCAGTTCCAGAAGATCCGCAACTTCTCCCTCTGGCAGCAGGCCTTCATCATAGGGCTGCTCTCCCTGGTGGGTAAGCTCACCATCTTCTGGGCCGAGCATCTGTTCGGTCGTGCCAGTCTCAATCTGGCCTATTTTTGGTCCACCCTCTCCACGATGTTAATATGGCCCTGGGTGTTTTTGGTGCTGCGCAAGGTGCGCCGCCGCTTCAATATCAAGTGATTATGAGCAAACACAACGAACTGCAACTCTATCTCGCCTCCGGCTCGCCCCGTCGTCGTGAGCTGCTGACCCAGCTGGGTTATCGCTTCGAAGTGCTCAGGCTGGATGTGCCGGAACAGCGCCTCGAAGGGGAGAAGCCCCAGGACTACGTCTGCCGCCTCGCCCGGGACAAGGCGATGGCCGGACTGGCCATCGCCCCGAGCGCCTTGCCGGTGCTGGGGTCCGACACCATAGTGGTGCTCGGCGATCGGGTGCTCGAGAAACCCTCGGATTTACTCGACGCCAAGGATATGCTGGAGGCACTGTCGGGCCGGGTGCATCAGGTGATGACGGCGGTGGCCCTGGCCACCCCGGAGCGCTGCGACGTGCGGCTGGTCACCACCAATGTGGCGTTTCGCAAGCTGGACGAGGCCGAGATCGAGGCCTACTGGCGCACCGGCGAGCCCTGCGACAAGGCCGGGGCCTATGGCATTCAAGGGATAGCGGGCAAATTTGTCAGCCGCATCGAGGGGAGCTACAGCGCCGTGGTCGGCCTGCCCCTGCTGGAGACGGATCTTCTGATCAAGGCACATCTGGAACAGGCAGGCTGAGTCTCTTCGTTCTGCCCCGTTACCTCCTCCGCCCTGCGCCGGATGGCTGCCCAGAATTCAAACTAGAACAGACAAGGTAACTTATGTCGGTAGAACTGCTGGTGAACGTCACCCCCTCGGAGACCCGGGTTGCCCTGGTCGAAAACGGCCTGCTGCAGGAAGTGCATGTGGAACGCCAGGCCAAGCGCGGCATAGTGGGCAACATCTACAAGGGCAAGATCAGCCGGGTGCTGCCCGGCATGCAGGCCGCCTTCGTCGACATCGGCATGGACAAGGCCGCCTTCCTGCACGCCTCCGACATAGTGCCCCACACCGAATGCGTGGCGGTGAAGGAGAAGGAGCAGTTCCAGGCGGGTAACATCGCCGAGCTGGTGCGCCAGGGGCAGGACATCATGGTGCAGGTGGTCAAAGACCCGCTCGGTACCAAGGGTGCCCGCCTCACCACAGACATCACCCTCCCTTCCCGCTACCTGGTGTTCATGCCGGGCAGTGCCCACGTCGGCGTCTCCCAGCGCATCGAGTCCGAAGCGGAGCGGGAACGCCTCAAGCGTACCGTGGCCGGCTATGTGGACGATCTGGGTGGCTACATCATCCGCACCGCCGCCGAAGGGGTGGGGGAGCAGGAGCTGGAGCAGGACGCCGCCTTCTTGAAGCGCCTGTGGCGCAAGATCCTCGAGCGCAAGCAGAAGTACCCCCCCTGCAAGATCCTCTACGAGGATCCCAGCCTGGCCTTTCGGGTGGTGCGGGACTTCGTCGGCGCCGAGCTCGACAAGATCCGGGTGGACTCGCGCCAGAGCTTCGAGGCGCTCAAGCGCTTCACCGAGGAGTACGTGCCCGAGCTGGCCGGCAAGCTGGATTACTACGCAGGAGAGTCCCCCATCTTCGATCTCTACGATGTGGAGAACGAGATCCAGCGCGCCCTGGAGCGCAAGGTGGAGCTGAAATCCGGCGGCTACCTCATCATCGACCAGACCGAAGCCATGACCACGGTGGACATCAACACCGGCGCCTTCGTCGGCCATCGCAACCTGGAAGAGACCATCTTCAACACCAATGTCGAGGCGACGGCGGCCATCGCCCGCCACCTGCGGCTGCGCAACCTCGGCGGCATCATCATCATCGACTTCATCGACATGCAGTCCGAGGATCACCGCCGCCGTGTGCTCCACAGCCTGGAACTGGCGCTGGCCAAGGACAGGGCCAAGACCAACGTCAACGGTTTCTCCCAGCTCGGCCTGGTGGAGATGACCCGCAAACGGACCCGGGAGAGCCTGGAGCACGTGCTCTGCTCCGAGTGTCCCGAGTGCAAGGGACGCGGCCGGGTCAAGACGGTGGAGTCGGTCTGCTTCGAGATCCTGCGGGAGATCATCCGGGTCAATCGCGCCTACGACGCGGATCAGTTCACCGTCTACGCCGCCCCGGCGGTGTCCGACTATCTGCGGGGGGAGGAGTCCCACAGCCTGGCGGAGCTGGAAGTCTTCATCGGCAAGCAGGTGCGGGTCATCAGTGAACCCCTCTGCGGCCAGGAACAATTCGATGTGGTGATGATGTAGTGATCTATCGCTGGTTGAGTCGGGGCTGGCTGGCCCTGGGCATCTTCTTCGTACTGCTGGCCATCCTGGTCAGCCTGGTACGGGTAGGGGGGCCTTTGCTCAACCAGCATCGCCAGGCCCTGCTCGATCAGCTGCTCGGAGGCACCCAGCTCGAGGCCAGCGTGGCCGCGGTGGGGCTGGACTGGACCCGGCGCGGACCGGCGCTGACCCTGAGTGACTTCACCCTGGCCCCGGATTCGGGCCGTTTCTCCCTGCGCCTTGGCAAGGTGTGGGCCCACCTCGACGTCTGGCAATCCCTGCAACGGCTCAGGCCTGTGTTTGGGGAGTTGCAGCTCGGCGACGGGGACATTCACCTCGATCTGAGCCAGCCGGCCGACGCCAGCCCGGCGCGACCGGATGGCCAGCAGCGCGCCCTGCTGCGCTTCCTGCTGACCCAGCTCGACACCTTCGATGTGCACGACACCCGCGTCAGCGTCACCACGGCGCTGGGGGCAGTGCGCGCCCTCAATGTGGCGAGCCTGCGCTGGCAGAACAGCGGCAGCCGCCATCAGGGGGTGGGCAAGGCCTACCTGGTGGAGGGGGTGGGGGAGAGTACCCTCGACCTTATCGTCGACGTGACCACCCCCTCCCACCGGCTGGATCGGCTGGAGGGGCAGATCTATCTGGGGGCAAACCGGCTCAATCTGGGGCCCTTGCTGGCCCGCATTCACCAGGGCGACCCCAGGGTGGAGGGCCAGCTCGACTTCCAGCTGTGGAGTTCGTTCGCCGACGGCCGGCTGGGGGATTCCCTGCTGGCGTTTGGCGATAACTACCTCATCTGGCAGGACCCCAAGGGCGAGGCCCACCGCCTCGGCCTCAAGGATGGCAAGGTGCAGCTGCGTCGGGACGGGGATGACTGGCAGCTCGCCAGCCACGAGATGACCTTCAGGCTCGACGGCGAGCCCTGGCTGCGCAGCCGGCTGCAACTGGAGCGGATCGGCAACCGGATCCAGGGCTATGTGCCCTCGGTGGATCTGGCGCAGATCGCCAACCTGAGCCAGCTGGTCTCCGCCCTCTACCCCCGCCTGACCGAGACCCTCAAGCAGACCCAGCCCGAGGGGCAGCTGCAGGATCTGGTACTGCAGGCCGATGGGGACTGGCAGGGGCTCTCCCTGAGCGGCCGGCTCTCCCACCTCAAGGTGAACGCCTGGCAGGACGTGCCAGGGGTGGGGGATCTCAACGGTGAGTTCTGGCTCACTCCCGACGGCGGCAGCGCCCGGCTAGGGATGAGCCAGGACAAGCTGGACCCGGCCCGCCACTTCAAGCGGGTCATTCCCATCGACGATTTCTCGGCGCGGCTCGACTGGTGGCAGGCGCCACAGGGCTGGGTGCTCTACGGCCGGGACATCGCCCTGGACAACCCGGACCTGACCCTCGCCAGCCGTTTTCGACTCGAGCTGTTCGAACACCCCTTCCTCGCCCTGACCGGGCGCGTCGACGTCAAGAATGCCGCCCATGCCGACGGCTACTTCCCCTTGCAGGTGATGGACAAGAGCCTGGTGGACTACCTGAGCGGCGCCATCCAGGGGGGGCAGGCCAAGGGGGCGGATCTGCTCTGGTACGGCGAGTTCAAGGACTTCCCTTACGCCAGGGGCGAGGGCATCTTCCAGGTGGCGGTGCCCCTCAAAGGCGCCCGTTTCCAGTTCGATCCGGACTGGCAGCCCCTCACCGATCTGCAGATTGACTTGCTGTTCCAGAACGCCAGCCTCGACATGCGCAGCCGCGCCACCCGGCTTGGCAAGGCGAGTTCCGACGATGTCCATGCCTGGATCCCGGATCTCTACCCCGGGGCCCATCTCCTGATCGACGCCAGGGTCGCCGGAGAGGGCAAGGCCATCAGCGACTATCTGCAGGCTTCTCCCCTGAAGGGCACGGTGGGGCAGGCCCTGAGCGAGCTGGAGGTGCGTGGTCCCCTCAGCGGCAGCGTCAAGCTGGACATCCCCCTCGATGGCGAGGGGGAGGTGAAGGCCGAAGGCCACGCCGATTTCAACAACAACCGGGTGCGGGTGGCGGCCCTGGATCTGCCCCTGACGCGGGTGCAGGGTCGGCTCGACTATGACAACGAGCAGACCCGTTTTCGCGGCCTCAAGGCCAGCCTGTGGGATCAGCCCCTGACCCTGGATTATCTGGGCAAGCAGACGTCCGGGGGATATAGGGTCGACCTCGACCTCAAGGGGAGCTGGGACAGCGCCCGTCAGCCGCCGCAGATCCGCAGCCTTGCCATCTTGCAGGGGCGCAGCGACTGGCGTGGCAAGCTGGTGCTGAATCTGCCCGAGGGCAAGCCGTTCAACTTCCAGCTCGGCCTCGACAGCAACTTGCAGGGCATGGCCCTCACCCTGCCCGACCCCCTCGCCAAGGAGGCGGGGGCGCGTCGGCCCCTCAAGGTGAGCGTGCGCGGCCAGGAGGGGGTGGCCGAAATCCATGGTGCCCTCGGGTCGGACGTGGCGCTGCAGAGCAGCCTGGTCTATGGCGAGGCGAGCCCCTACCTGCGGCGGCTGCGGCTGGACGTGGGACGGGCCGGCAACCGGGTGCTGCGGGACAAGCCCATGGTGATTGCCATCAATCAGCCCGGCGCCGATGTGGCGGGCTGGCTCGCTGCGCTCGGCCGCTGGCTGCCGGCACGGGCCGATGGCGCCACCGCCCTGGTGGGGCCCTCCTTTCTGCCCCAGGAGTGGTGGGTGGATGGCCAGCTCGCCCAGGCGCGCCTTGGCACTGCCCTGCTCAAGGCGGTGCAGTTCACGGTCGGCCCCGTGGCCGGGGCCAGCGAGGTGATGATAGACAGCCCGGACGTGATGGGGGTGGTGCGCATCCCCCTGGCGGCGGGGCAGCCGGTGGATGCCAGGTTCGCCCGCATCCACTGGTCCGGCAGCAGCCAGGATCTGCGGCCCAAGGCCGACGCGAGCCAGGACAGGGCCATCATGGCCGCCGTGCCCTGGCTCACCTTCAATTGCGTGGATTGCCGCTTCGGCGAGCTGCCCCTGGGCTCGATCAAGGGGGAGCTGGTGCCCTCCGCCGGCAAGGTGAGCCTCAAGGGGCTGGAGATGGCGCTGGCCAACAGCCGCCTCAGCGGCAGTGCCGACTGGCTCGCCACGGCCGGCGGCATGGAGACTCGGGTCCGGCTGGAGGCGAACAGCAAGAACAGCGAGCTGCTGCTCAAGCGGCTCGGCTACACCTCGCCCATCGGCGATGCGCCGGCCAAGGCCAAGGCGAGCCTCCGCTGGCAGGATGTGCCCTACCGCCCCCAACTCGGGAGCCTGGCCGGCAAGGTCGACTATCAGCTGGAGGGGGGCACACTGCGGGAGGTCAACGACAAGGGGGCGCGCCTGCTCTCCCTGCTGAGCCTGGACTCCTTGCTGCGCAAGCTGCGCCTCGATTTTCGCGATGTGTTCGACAAGGGCTTCTATTTCGAGTCCATGTCCGCCAGTGCCGACATCAGCCAGGGGGTGGCTCGCAACAATGACTTCTACATGAAGGGCGCCGCGGGTAATCTCAGGGGAGAGGGGGTGCTGGATTTCGTGCGCTGGCATGTGGACTACGACCTCAGCTTCTCCCCCAACCTGGGGGGCACGCTGCCGGTGGTGGCGGCCTTCTCCCTGACCCCCATCACCGGGCTCTATGTGCTGGCGCTCTCCAAGCTGCTCGAACCCGTGGTGGACGTGATCACCCGCATCGATTTTCGGGTCTCGGGCCCCATCGATGCCCCCCGCTTGATCGAGGCGGGCCGCAACCGGGCCATGATCAAGCTCAATCAGGAGCAGAAGCAGGCGGTGGACGCCGTGGCGCCTACCCTGGCTCCCGAGAGTCAGGAGGTGAGCCCCTTCCTGCTCAATCCCAAGCATGATGGCCCGTCCCAGCGCTGAGACCCCATCCCCGTGACGAACAAGGAGTGTGCCATGTGGTTATGTGCGATGCAGCTGGTCTCTGGCCGTCACTGGCAGGATAACCGGGAGCAGATCGCCGCAGAACTGGCGGCCTTGCCCAAAGAGCGGCCGCTGTTGGTACTGCTGCCTGAGAACTTCGCCCTGTTTGGCGAGCGTCAGGGCTATCTGGATGGTGCCGAGGAGATCGGTGCTGGCCCCATCCAGCAGCAACTGGCCGAATGGGCAAGAGATTACGGCATCTGGCTGGTGGCGGGCGCCATGCCGACCACCATCGCCGATTCCGACCATATCCACACCAGTACCCTGGTGTTCGACCCCAGCGGCGAGCTCAAGGGCCACTACCACAAGATCCACCTGTTCGACGTGGACGTGGCGGACAACCACGGTCGCTACCGGGAGTCGGAGACTTTCAGTCCTGGTCAGGAGTGCGTGCTGGTGGACTCCCCCTTTGGTCCCCTCGGCCTCTCTATCTGTTATGATCTGCGCTTTCCCGAGCTCTATCGCCAGCTGGCTAGGGTCGGCGCCCGGGTGCTGCTGGTGCCCGCCGCCTTCACCGCCGTGACCGGTGAGGCCCACTGGGAGCCGCTCTTGCGGGCCCGCGCCATCGAGAACCAGTGCTATGTGGTGGCCGCCAACCAGGGGGGCACTCACGAGACCGGGCGCCAGACCTGGGGCCACAGCATGGTGATCGACCCCTGGGGCCGGGTGGTGGCGAGCAAAGAGTCCGGGCGCGGCACCGTGCTGGCGAAGATGGAGCTTGGGCTTATCGACGAATTGCATCGCACCATGCCAGTGCTGACCCATGCCCGTTTGTTGTGATGGTGTGGCTTGTTGCCAACCCGTCGGCAAGACGATTTAAAACAGCTCGTTACGAGAGTGGAGAAGAAGATTGAGTCTATTGAGCCAGGTTAGTGCCTCCCTGTTGGCCCCGAACGATCTTGACGAAGGGCGCCTGCAGCAGCTGCTCGGCAGCCTGATGAGCCATCAGGTGGAGTTTGGTGATCTCTATTTCCAGCGCAGCTGGCACGAGTCCTGGATGCTGGAGGACGGCATCGTCAAGGATGGCAGCTACAACATAGACCAGGGGGTGGGGGTGCGTGCCGTCAGCGGCGAGAAGACCGGCTTCGCCTATTCTGACGAGCTGAGCCTGCGGGCCCTGACCCAGTCCGTCACCGCCGCCCGCGGCATCGCAGCAGCAGGGGGAGAGGGCAAGGTGAAGGCGTGGGCCAGAACCTCCGCGAACCTGCTTTATCCGGCCCTGGATCCCCTGCAGACCCTGGACAAGCACCAGAAGATCGCCCTGCTCGAGCAGATGGACAAGTTCGCCCGCAGTCTGGATCCTGCGGTGAGCCAGGTGATGGCCTCCATCAACGGCGTCTATGAGGAGATACTGGTGGCGGCCACCGACGGCACGCTCGCGGCCGATGTGCGCCCCCTGGTACGGCTCTCGATCACTGTGCTGGCGGAGCGGGACGGGCGGCGCGAGCGGGGCAGCGCAGGTGGGGGTGGCCGTTTTGGCTACGATTGGTTCCTGGAGCTGGATGGCCTCGAGAGCCGTGCCTTCGGCTATGTGCGCGAAGCCGTGCGTCAGGCCCTGGTCAACCTGGATGCCATCGATGCCCCGGCCGGCACCATGCCTGTGGTGCTCGGTGCCGGCTGGCCCGGCGTGCTGCTGCACGAGGCGGTGGGTCACGGCCTGGAGGGGGACTTCAATCGCAAGGGGTCGTCCGCCTTCTCTGGCCGTATCGGCGAGCAGGTTGCCTCCAGGCACTGCACCATAGTCGATGACGGCACCTTGCCGGGGCGTCGCGGCTCCGTCTCCATCGATGACGAGGGGACACCAGGGGGCTACAACGTGCTGATCGAGAACGGCATCCTCAAGGGCTACCTGCAGGACAAGCAGAACGCCCGCCTGATGGGGGTGCCGCTGACCGGCAACGGCCGGCGCGAATCCTACGCCGCCCTGCCGATGCCGCGCATGACCAATACCTACATGCTGGCGGGCCAGTACGATCCGGCGGAGATCATCGCCTCGGTGAAGAAGGGGATCTATGCCCCCAACTTCGGCGGCGGCCAGGTGGACATCACCTCAGGCAAGTTCGTCTTCTCCGCCTCCGAGGCCTACCTCATCGAGGATGGCAGGATCACCGCCCCCATCAAGGGCGCGACCCTGATCGGCAACGGGCCCGAGGCCATGAGCCAGGTCTCCATGGTGGGTCACGACCTTGCCCTGGATCGCGGGGTCGGCGTCTGTGGCAAGGAGGGGCAGAGCGTGCCGGTCGGGGTCGGCCAGCCCACCCTCAAGCTGGATCAGCTCACAGTGGGCGGCACTTCCTAGCCTGCATTGTCCCCAGGCGGCGTTACCCGTTCCCGTCAAACCCCGGCCCTGTGCCGGGGTTTTGTCATTTATGGGGGTGAAAAACCGCCCCAGTCAGTCGAGGGGGGCGGGTTTGGCAGGGGCGCTCTGGGTCACGGGGGCGCAGTGGAACACGGGATCCTGGGCGACCTCCTTGACCCCGTTGATGCAGAACTGCATGCCCATGCACACCAGCAGGAAGCCCATGATGCGGGTCATGGCGTCGATGCCGGTGGCGCCGAGCAGCTTGCAGACCGGATCCGCCAGTTTCAGTACACCCCAGCTCAGCAGGCTCATCAGGGCGAACGCCGTGACCATGGCGGCGTAGATGACGACGCGGTTGGTCTCGGCGGGCAGCTCGGCAATCTGGGCGGCGCCGCTGATCACCAGGGCCATGGTGCCCGGGCCGCACATGCTGGGCATGGTGAGGGGCACGAAGGCGATGCTCTGGTTGATGTCGGCGTCACCCGCCTGGGCGGGGGCGGGGAACAGCATGCGAAAGCCGATAAAGGCGATGATGAGGCCACCGGCCAGGCGCAGGCCGGGGATGGAGATCCCGAACAGATCCAGGATGGAGGAGCCGATGAAGAAGCTGACGCAGAGGGTGGCGAACAGATAGAGGGCGGCCAGGTTGATCTGGCGGCGCACGTGTTCACGGGACATGCCCTTGCTCAGCCCCAGCAGCAGGGTGGCCGTGGTGGGTGGGTTGACCATGGGCAGCAGCGCCAGCAAGGCGAGAAATACGACCTGGAAGAACATCTTGAGCCTCGAAAGAGTTGAATGGATACCAGCCTGGCAACCGCCAGGCTCAGGGGAAGGCTAGCTTATGCCGACCATGCTGAACACAGGCCATATAGTTGCGCCCCGACCAGGGTCGGGGCGCGGGGTAGCAGGCGGTTTTTTGCCGGGGTCAAAGGAGCCCCGAGCCTGGGTAAATCAGGCCGCCTGTGGCACGGCCTGCCGCTGGCTGCGCTGCCTGGACCAGAGGAAGAGGCCGAGCAGGCAGCCGAGGGCCGACAGGGCCATCACATAGTGGGAGGGCGCCAGCACGTCGTGCTTCATCCACAGGGTCACCAGCATGGGGGTGAGGCCACCGAAGATGGCGTAGGCCACGTTGTAGGAGAACGACAGCCCGGAGAAACGCACCACCGCCGGGAAGGCGTTGACCATCACATAGGGTACGGCACCGACAATCCCCACCGCGAAGCCCGCCAGGGTGTAGAGGGGGACCAGCTGCTCGGTGCCGGCCTGCAGACCGTGGTAGAAGGCGTAACTGGCGCCTGCCAGCAGCAGTGAGCCCAGCACGAAGGTGGGACCGCTGCCAATGGCATCGATGAGGCGGCCGTAGACGATGCAGCCCAGGGTGAGGGCCAGGATGGCCAGGGAGTTGGCAGTCAGGGCATCGGCCGGGCTGACCCCATGCAGCTTCTGCAGATAGGTGGGGGTCATCAGGATCACCACCACTATGCCGGCGGAGAGCAGCCAGGTCAGCAGCATGGAGACGATGACGCTGCCCTTGTGCTCGCGCAGCACCGTCTTGAGGGGCAGCTCCTCGGCCAGGGTCTTGTTGGCCTGCATCTCGGCAAACACCGGGGTCTCGTGCAGCCAGCGGCGCAGGTACATGGCGACGATGCCGAACACGCCGCCGAGGATGAAGGCCAGGCGCCAGCCCCACTCGCTCACCTCCAGCGGGCTCATGCCGCGGTTGATGGCGGTGGCCACCAGGGAGCCGAGCAGTATGCCGGCGGTCAGCCCGGCGGTGAGAGTGCCGCAGGCGACCCCGATGCGGCGGGCGGGCACGTGCTCGGCCACGAAGACCCAGGCACCCGGCACTTCGCCGCCGATGGCGGCCCCTTGCAGGATCCGCAGCAGCAGCAGCAACAGGGGCGCCGCTATGCCGAGGGCGGCATAGGTAGGCAGCAGGCCGATCAGCAGGGTGGGCAGCGCCATCATGATGATGCTGAGGGTGAACATGCGCTTGCGACCGATGAGATCGCCGAAGTGGGCCATGATGATGCCCCCCAGGGGGCGGGCCAGGTAGCCGGCGGCGAAGATGCCGAAGGTCTGGAACTGGCGCAGCCACTCGGGAATGTCGGCGGGGAAGAAGAGTTCGCCTATCACCACGGCGAAGAAGACGAAGATGATGAAGTCGTAGAACTCGAGGGCACCGCCGAGGGCGGCCAGGCTCAGGGTCTTGTAATCCTGCCGGTTGAGTGGGCGGGCATGGCCATCTGATTGGGCGGCTGTTGTCATATCCTTATGTTTCCCCATTATTTTTTCGTTATTGTTCCCCCTTGTACCGGGGTACGCTCACCCTCGAGAGTATGCTTTTGTGTCCCTGGGTGTAAATCGCGCAATGTGCAACACAGTCTTGCAATCCTGTGGTGCCATGAGGAGAGAAACGAATGAAACAACGGGATGTGGCCCCCACACGGGTCCTGCTCTCCTGGAGCAGCGGCAAGGACAGCGCCTGGGCCTTGCATCGCCTGCGCCAGGATCCGGCCATCGAGGTGGTGGGCCTGTTTACCACCCTCAACCAGGCGTTCGAGCGGGTGGCCATGCACGGGGTACGCAAGCAGTTGCTGACGGAGCAGGCCGAGTGCGTGGGGCTGCCACTGCACTGCATCGACCTGCCCTGGCCCTGCAGCAACGAGGAGTATGGCCGGGTCATGAGCGACTTCATCGCGGGCGTGGTGGCCAGCGGAGTCCGCCATATGGCATTTGGCGATCTCTTCCTCGAGGACGTGCGCGCCTATCGAGAGAAACAGCTCGAAGGCACTGGCATCCGCCCCCTGTTTCCGCTCTGGGGCAGCGATACCGCGCAACTTGCCCGGGAGATGATGGCCGCCGGACTCAGGGCCCGGATCAGCTGCCTGGATCCCCGCAAGCTGCCGGCCACCCTGGGGGGGCACGCCTTCGAT
Organism: Aeromonas bivalvium; assembly: GCF_000819765.1. Taxonomy (GTDB): domain Bacteria; phylum Pseudomonadota; class Gammaproteobacteria; order Enterobacterales; family Aeromonadaceae; genus Aeromonas; species Aeromonas bivalvium. The sequence continues at coordinate 99,912 of NZ_CDBT01000061.1, read as the reverse complement.
GACGCCTTGCTGGCGGCCCTGCCCGCGGGGGTGGACCCCTGCGGCGAGAACGGCGAGTTCCATACCCTGGCCTTTGATGGCCCCATGTTCCGGCGGCCCCTGGCCATCCGGGTGGGGGAGAGCGTGCTGCGGGATGACTTCCTGTTTACCGATCTGCTGCCGGCAGACCCGGAGGAGGGGGCGGCCTGCGGGCCAGCCTGACGAGGGCGACGATGACGATGGGATGGGGATCCCTCGGCGACCCCGGCCGAGGGAAGCTGTGACGAAAGGGGCCGGATCCTGGCAGGATCCGGCCCCTTTTTCCGGGATCAGCGGGCGGCGAAGGTGTCGCAGCGGGCGGGATCCCCGCTGTCAAAGCCCCGCTTGAACCATTCCAGGCGCTGGGCCGAGCTGCCGTGAGTGAAGCTGTCCGGCACCACGCGCCCCTGGCTCTGCTGTTGCAGGCGATCGTCGCCTATGGCCTGGGCGGCGTTGAGGGCCTCCTCCAGATCGCCACGCTCCAGCACCTGCTCCTGTTCCATCTGATGACCCCAGACCCCGGCGAAGCAGTCGGCCTGCAGCTCCAGCTTGACTGACAGCTGGTTCTGGCGCGCCTGGCTCAGCCCCTGCTGTTGCTGGCGCACCTTGGTGGAGATGCCGAGCAGGTTCTGGACATGATGGCCCACCTCGTGGGCGACCACGTAACCCTGGGCGAAGTCGCCGTCGGCCCCCAGCTTGGTCTTCATGTCCTGGTAGAAGGAGAGGTCTATGTAGACGGAGCGATCGGCGGGGCAGTAGAAGGGGCCCATCACGGCCTGCCCCTGGCCGCAGCCGGTGCGGGTCGCGCCGCGGTAGAGCACCAGCTTGGGAGGCTGGTAGCGGCTGCCGGCACTCTGGAAGATGGCGCCCCAGGTATCTTCGGTCGAGGCCAGCATCACAGAGGTGAAACGCGCCAGCTCGTCATCCGCGGCGGACTTGCCCGGCTGACCTGCCCCGGTTTGCTGCGACATGGACTGACCCGGATCCGGGCCATTGAGCAGGGGGCCGAGATCCACACCGTAGTAACCGGCGACCATGACCACCACCAGCAGGATCAGGCGTCCCTTGCCGCCAAGGGGCAGGCCCCCCCTGCCGCCACCGCCCTGCTGGCGGCGATCCTCGACATTGTTGCTCTCACGACGGTTTTGCCAGCGCATGTTCGATACTCCTCAATCCGGTGGGAGTTAATGATAACGGCTGTGGCGGGATCCTACCCGTTCGAGGTGGCGTACCGGCTCACTCGGCCCAGGGCATCTCGGGCAAGGTGTCGAGGAATTGCGCGTAACGCTCGACATTGAAGGGGCCCTGATCCGCTTCCATGGCCATCAGCTCGGCGCCCAGGGCACAGGCGATGTACTGCAACGCCTCCTCCCGCGGGGTGCCCTTCATCACCAGTCGCATCAGGGTCGCCTTGACCTGGAGCGGGTGGCCATCGAGCAGCTGGTTGTCGACCATCTCCAGCAGGGTCTTCTCGTCGAAAAATTCGGTGTCGTTGGCATCGTCATGGGGGGTGTCGTTCATGAGGTCATCTCGGGCTGTGTCAGAAAAGAGCGGCCAGTATAACCTGCCCGCGGGGGAGGCGTCCGATCCGAGTGAGGGCTCTTGCCATCGGCCCTTTCCGGGGGCAGTCTTGAGAATCCCATCCATGGTCTGCTGTGAGAGAACCCATGATTGTTACCGATCGCCTGATCCTGCGGGAGCTGACCTGCGCCGATGCCCCCTTCATCCTCGCCCTGCTGAGCGATGACGATTTCCACCGTTACATCGGCGATCGCGGGGTGCGCACCCTGGCCGATGCCGAGCATTACATACAGCAGGGGCCCGCCGTCAGCTATGCCCATCATGGTCACGGCCTCTATCTGGTCGCCCGCCGCAGTGACGGCGCCAAGCTGGGGATCTGCGGCCTGATCAGGCGCGACAGCCTGCCCTGCGAAGACATAGGCTATGCCTTCCTGCCCGCCTATCGCGGCCAGGGTTATGCCATCGAGGCGGCCCAGGCGGCGCTGCGGGATGGTCGGGAGCGGCTCGGGATCGCCCGGGTCATCGCCATCGTCACTCCGGGCAATACCCGTTCGGTGGCGCTGCTGGCCAAGCTGGGGCTGGTGCAGAGTCGCCTGGTGAAATTGAGCGAGGATGCGGACGCGTGTCTGCTGCTTGAGGCTGCCGGAGCTGAAACCACTCTGGTCTGAGCCGTGACATGGCGACAGGCGGCAGCTGGGAGTCTGTTGGCGGGAAGGAGGCGGATCGTTGGACAAGGGGGCCGCCGTGAGCTGCGGCCCTTGTGCATCGTGCGCTGCCGAGGGGCAGGCGGGATCAGTTGAGGTCTTCGATGGAGAACTCGCCGGCGATACCATCACAGGAGATGGCAAAACCGCCGCTGAAGCGGGTGCTGAACTGGATCAGGAACGCATCGGAATCCTGCTCTTGCGGGGGCAGGTTGATGGGTTTGCTGCGACGCAGGGGTTTGTGTGTCTGTATGGCTTTCATCATGGTATTTCTCTATATAAATTAAGTGTTTGCTCCTTGTATTTGCAAATGTCAGGTCAATGGGCGTGGTCAGAACCACGCAGGAATACCCAGCCCTGTCAGGGGCGTCTGCACTGTGTCAAGGAATGCACCAAGGACTATGCGGTTGCATAGTGTATTTGGGTGGGCAGATCGGGTCTGCACCGTGAGAGCCGGGCAACGCAGGCAGACAGCCTGACGGTTCTCAAGGCGAGTGAATCAGAGGAAGGTTATGTGGGTACTGGCAGGATTCATCGTGAGGTGAAGCATTGCGAACATAAACAGGGCTGATTGACTAGCCGGCGCACACTATGGCGGCAAGCTGGGCAAAAAGCAAACATTTATTGACGTGCATCGCCATGATGCCGACCAGCCCGACTGCTGGGGCCTCAGGTCGTGGCCCCTGGCGTCTTGCGCGTTGTGTTTGCGGCGCTTGTCGGGCAGAGTTGGGACAATTTGATCGGTTCAAGGAGTAGAGATGAGAAACCTGGATCAGCTGGATCTGGATATCCTGGCACACCTGTTTCGTGATGCAGGCATGACCAACAAGGACTTGGCAGCCCTGGTCGGGGTGGCGCCCTCCACCTGCCTGGAGCGGGTGCGCAAGCTGCAGCAGGATGGGGTGCTCAAGGGGGCCCACTGCGAGGTCGATCACCAGGCCCTCGGCGGTCATATCCAGGCCATGGTCTCGCTGCAGCTGGCGCGCCACAGCCGCCAGATCATCGACGAGTTTCGCGACGCCATCCTGCTGCTGCCCGAGGTGATCAGCCTGTTCCACATGGGAGGCAAGGATGATTTCCTGGTGCATCTGTGCGTCGCCGACACCGAACATCTGCGCAATTTCGTGTTCGACCACTTCACCTCCCGGGAGGAGGTGGTGCACCTCGAGACCTCCCTGGTGTTCGAGCACAGGTTCAGCCGCTCCCTGCCCTGCTTTCTGACCACCTGACCGCCTCGCCGACCATGAAACAACCCGCCTGCTGGCGGGTTGTTTCATGGTGCATGGCGGGCACTATCTGACAACGGTATCGGCGTTTTCTGGGGGTTGATGGAGCCCCTGCTGCTTGGTCGCGGTCTCTGTGGTGTCGGCAGTGCGATAGCTCCCCTGCTGCTTGGGGGTTGTCTCTGTGGTGTCGGCGGTGCGATAGAGCCCCTGCTGATAGGCCATGCTGCCCCACAGCGCCAGCCCCAGTGCCTGCTCCTTCATGGCATCTGACTGGGGCGCAGGGCGCAGGGTCTGGGCGGTCGCGTCATAGACGAAGCCTTCGGCCGCCTGCTCGGGTTGCAGTATCACCACATCCTTGCCCCGCATCAGGGCGAAGTTCTTGTCGTACTGCATGATGGCGCGTCCGGGCCAGTCGTCCGGCGTGCGGGTCAGATCCTGGCCCAGCATGGGGTAGCTGGCACTTATGCCCATCAGGGAGAGCAGGGTCGGCGCCATGTCGATTTGGCTGACGATGCGCCTGTCCTGTTTAGGTGCTATGCCGTCCCCCACTATGACTCCGGGGATATGGAAGCGGGGGATGGGCACCAGGCTGGCGCCACCGACCCGGCTGTCATGATCGGCGATGACCAGGAACAGGGTGTCTTGCCAGTATTCGGATTGCTTGGCCTTCCTGAAGAACTCGCCGATGGCGTAGTCGGCGTACTTGGCGGCGTTGTTGCGGGTCGCCTTGGGCTGTTCATACAGTTCGATGCGATCATCCGGGAACTCGAACGGGTCATGGTTGCTGGAGCTGAACACCAGGCTGAAGAAGGGTTTGCCCTCCTTGTGCAGCGCCTCGAAGGTATCATTGGCCTTGGCCATCAGATCCTCGTCGGAGGCCCCCCAGGATCCTTCGAACACGGGATCCTTGAAATCCTTCTGCTCGACTATCTGACTGAAGCCGTTGCCAAGGAAGAAGCTGCGCATGTTGTCGAAGTGACTCTCGCCGCCATAGATGAAGCTGGTGCTGTAGCCGCGCTGCTTGAGCAGGTCCGCCAGGGTGAAGAAGTTGGTCTGGCTCTTGCCAAGCTTGACCACGGCCTGGGCCGGCGTCGGGGTAAAGCCGGTGACGACCGCCTCTATGCCGCGCACCGAGCGGGTGCCGGTGGCATAGAGCTGCTCGAACGCCCAGCCCTGCCGGGACAGGGCATCTATGTTGGGGGTGAGCGGCAGGCCGCTGAGGGAGCCGACGAACTGGGCGCCCAGGCTCTCTTGCAGCAGGATCACCAGATTTTTCGGCTTGCCCTGATGGCTGGCGGGGTTGACGCTCTGGCTCGGCAGGCTGACCGAGTCGAAGGCGGCCGCGGGACGACCGCTCTCGGCCCGGACTATCTCGATGACCCGCTCATCCGGCAGGGTGCCGTACATGCTGGCGGCATCTTCCTCGTTGCCGAGTTGCTTGATGGCAAAGAACAGGGAGTAGGAGGAGTTGACCGTCAGGGCATTGACCAGGGGATCGTCGGCGAAGGCGACCATGGCGGGATTGAGGGCCCTGTGCCCCAGACTGGAGCGGGCGCCGAGAAAGCCGATGGCCAGGATCAGCAGGGCAAACACAGGACGCAGGGGCCAGCGTGGCAGCGACAGCCCGCCGAGCAGGCGCCCCGACAGACGCCAGCCACCCCAGAGGGTCAGCAGGCTGACCAGGACCGCCAGCAGCAGCTCGCCCTTGCGGCCCGCCCACAGCATGGAGAGCACCTCTTTCGGATAGATGAGGTATTCGATATAGAGACGGTTGGGTCTGACCCCGTATTCGGTGATGAAGGCGGGGGTGGAGATCTCCAGAAACACCATGAGCCAGAGGCTCAGGGTCAGCCAGACTCTCATCAGGGAGAGCCAGACCCGCCCTGCCCCGTGGGGGCCGGCCAGCAGCATGGTGAACATGGCGGGAATGCCCCACACCCAGCAGAGGGTGGCGAAGTCGACCCTGAGCCCCTGCAACAGTATGGTGCCCCAACCATCGACCGCACTGACGCGATCCGCCTGCCAGAGAGCAAGGCCGAGGCGAGAGAAGCCGAGCAGGCAGAGAGCGAACAAGGAAAAGCAGGCAAACGGCCAGAAAGGGCCGAGCCATCGTTTGAGCTGTGTCATTAAGAGATCCTGATATGAGCCTGTATATGCCTGTTTCTTCAGACATTATTTTATTGTTGTTGGTAAGACACGGGGAAAGGGGAAAGGTTGCGTCTCATTGTCATTTAAATGGATCTTTATACCCTGCGCGCCGGTTTGCCTCGCCAGGCGGCCAGCATAAACGACTGGAAAAACTGTGATCCCGCCTGCACAGCGGGGAGGGGGGCTTGCCTATAATGGCGCCGGATTTTCTCAATCGGAGCCGAAAGGATGCCGGTCTTCATCGATGTGGAATATATGCAGGGCTGGTCTCTGTTCGTGGTGCTTTCCGACGGCACCACGGGGGTGCTGGATCTCATCCCCTGGCGCAGCCAGCCCCTGTTCGCGGCGCTGGATACGGAGCGGCGCTGTGCCCGTGTCTTCATCAATCGCCGCCACCAGCTGGAGTGGCCCTCGGGCTGCACCCTGTCGGCCCATGAGGTCTACCACCTGATCAAGCCCGTCGACGAGCGGGAGGGTTTCCCCGAGCCCGGTGCGGGCTGAGTGCGACAGGCTAACGCCTTGAGTCAGGTAACGTTTTCAGTCACAGACCCGCCCTGGCGAGGCCGTTATCATGGCCCCAGGCTGGCGCATTTTGCGCCAATCTCACCACAGCGGGAACATAACAATGAAACAAGGATGGTTGCGCCATGGCGGCCTCATCGGGGCCGCCCTGTTATTGACTGCGTGCGGCAGCGGGGGATCCGGCAGCGAACCCCAGCCCCCCTCGGCCAATCCGCCCCCTGCCCCGGCCAGTCGCGCCTGCTACGGCGATGACCAGCCGGCCTGCAACCTGCGCACCTATCAGGTGATGGTGGAGTCCTTCGTGGACGGCGACGGCAGTGCCAACTACGGCGTCGGCTACGGCCCCTCCAGGCACAACGGCGATCTGCAGGGGATCATCGACAGCCTGGACCACATCAAGAGCCTCAACGTCAACGCCATCTGGCTCACCCCTGTGTTCGACTCCTGCGCCGGTCAAGCCGGGGACGATCGGCTGGATGCCACCGGCTATTTCGCCTGCGACTTCTTCAACGTGGACCCCCACTTCGGCAGCAACGCCCAGCTCAAGACCCTGGTGGACGCGGCCCACCAGCGCGGCCTCTACGTCTTCCTCGACGGTGTCTTCGGCCACGTGGGCAGGGTGGGGGTGAGCAAGCCCTCGCCAGAGGGACGCCTGCCCGCCCTCAAGAGCGGCGGTGCCGGTTATCCGGGCCAGCTGGTGGATTACAGCCAGCCCGAGAGCCTCGCCTACTTCAAGGAGGTGGCCCGCTACTGGGTCCAGCAGTACGGCATCGACGGCTGGCGCCTCGATCAGGCCTATCAGCTGGGGCTGGATGACTGGCGCGCCATTCGCGCCGAGGTGGCGCAGGCCAGCGCAACGCGCAAGGCGGCCGGCCAGCAGTGGGGCACGCTTGGCTACCTGGTGGGGGAGGTGTGGAAGGGGGCCGACGAGATCCGCGCCCAGGCGTATGGCAGCAGCGACAACCCGGCGCTCTCCTCGGCGTTCGACTTCCCGCTGCGCTATGGCCTGGTGCAGGCGCTGGCGGTGGAGGAGTCCGGCAAGGGCGGGCAGGGGGCCAGCGTGCTCGACGCCAGCTGGAACAAGGTGGAGAACTACCCGGACCATGCCATGCCCAACCTGATGCTGGGCAACCACGATCTGGTGCGCTTCGGCGATCTGCTGGAGCGGGGCAACTTCAATGGGGCGGACTACTGGCAGCGCCACAAGGCGGCCTTCAGCTTCCTGGCGGCCCACTCCGGCCCCATCACCCTCTACTACGGCGAGGAGTTCGGCGACGAGGTGCCTGGCTTTGCCAATCAGGTGGGGGGCGACTGTGCGGCCCAGGGATTGTGCGACGATCACGTGGCCCGCAGCGACGGCAAGGTGCCCGGTGTCACCGGTTTCGTGCCGAGCAGGGAGCAGAGCGAGCTGAAACAGTGGCTCAGCCAGCTGATGGCCCTGCGCGCCGCCCACCCCGCCCTCTATCAGGGGGAGCGAGTCAAGCTGGTGGCCGAGGGGAGCGTCTATGGCGACATCAAGCAGACGGCGGGCGAGCAAGTAGTCTACCTGCTCAACGTCTCCACCACGCCCCAGAGCTACAGCCTGCCTCTGGCCAAGCTGCGCAGCGGCAGCGCCCTGGTGGATCTGCAGAGCGGCGAGCGCCTGGCCATGGGGGGTAGCAGCTTGACGGTGGACCTGCCGCCCCTCACCGGTCGCTTTCTGCGGCTGGAGTGAACAGAAAAGGGCCCCGATGGGGCCCTTTTTGATGGATGCCGACTTACCTCAGCCGCGCCAGGGGCGCACCCAGGCGGGTGAGCAGCAGGCTGTCGAGCAGCCAGATCACCAGCATGGAGGCGCCGACCAGGGGGAAGGCGAGGCCAAGCAGGATCAGCAGCACCAGGGCGCCACGCAAGGAGGGCAGCGGACTGGGCAGGGGGGGCACCCCGAGGCGACCCGCCGGACGACGGCGCCACCAGATCCAGAGACCGCTGACCGAGCTCAGCAAGATCATCAGGCAGATGAGCAGCATGGCCAGCTGATGGGGCCAGCCGTACATCTTGCCCATGTGCAGCATGACGCCGGTCTCGACCGCCTTGGCGACCGGGCCGTAATCCTGCCAGCGCACATCGGCCAGCACCTTGCCGCTGTATTGATCCAGATGCAGGGTGGCATCGTTGCGCGGATCATCGGCAAAGACCGAGAGGGTGAACACCCCCTTGGATCCCGCTGGCGGCGTGATGCTGTAACCGGGTTGCACCTGGCGACCGGAGGCGGTTTCCACTACCTGTTGCCAGCTGATGCGGCCGGGCTCGGCCGGGCCTGCGGCATGACCCATGGCGCTGTGGTCATGGGTTGCGGATTCCGGCATGGGCAGGGTTTCCACCGCCCAGGGCACCGTCTGCTCATGGGCGTGATTCAGGGTGCGGGTCAGCGGGGTCGAGGTGGGAACCTGGTTCCACATCTGGGCCGGGAAGCGGTTCCAGACCCCGGCGAACTTGTCCCCCCAAAAGCCGGTCCAGGTCATGCCGGTCAGCAAGAGCAGTATGAGGAAGCCGGCGCCCCAGAAGCCGACCACGGCGTGCATGTCGCGCCACCAGAGGCGACCCTTCTGGTCCCGCCTTGGCCAGAGCAGCCCCTGCATGCCGGGCCCCTTGCGGGGCCACCACAGATAGAGACCCGTGCCGACCAGCACCAGGCCCCAGCCTGCGGCGAGCTCGATCAGCCGATCCCCAGTGGTGCCCAGCATGAGGTCGGCGTGCAGGGCGCGCGCCATGGCCTGGAGGTTGTATTGATTGTCCTGGCTGCCGAGCAGGGTGCCGCGGATGGGGTCGATGAAGAGAGTCAACTCCTGGCCCTGATGGCGCACCACCAGTTGATCGCTGCGATCCGGCGCCGGGGCGGGAATGTACTTCACTATCTCGCTGCCGGGCAGGGAGCCGTGGGCCTTGTTGACCAGGAAGTCGGCATCCATGCGCTGCAGGCCAGGGGTGACGGTCTGCAGTTCGGCATACATGAGGCGATCGAGCTGGGGCTGAAACAGATAGATGATCCCGGTCAGGGAGAGCAGGATCAGGAAGGGGGCAACAAACAGACCGGCATAGAAGTGCCAACGCCATATTCTCTGATAACGACTGACATCCTTATTATTCACACGACACTCCTAGGGAAGATAAGAACCTTATAGCTGGTGGAAGGTTTGGCGTGCGCATCATAGCAGCAAGGTTTTGTTAACTGCAATGTTACAAAGCTGGCAGGGCGATGACGAATGAGGGAGAGGCGCCGCACGGCTGGCATCTTGATGTCAAAGTCATCAGAATAGCGACCGAAACAAGCCGCGAGAGGAACGCAGGGTGCAGGTGCATGGTCAGTTCGAGATGGAACAGCGGGGGCGGATATTGATATGTCGGCCGAAAGGGCCCTTCAATCTGGCCGGGGCCAGATCCTATGAGGCCGATTTTCAGGCCAGAGTGCAGGAGTTGGGCAGTGCGGCCTGGGCCCTGCTCGAAGATGCCACCGAGTTCGAGGCGGCAGGGCCCGAGGTGCTGGCGCATTTTCGTGGCCAGTTTGCCTGGTGTGCCGCCCATGGCTGCGCATACCTGGCCGTGGTGCTATCGGGTCACTTCAAGCGCTACCTGGCCGAGCAGGTGTTTGGCGCCTTGCCGTTCAAGGCCATCCATTACACGCAAGGAGCCGATGAGGCGCTGCGCTGGCTGGAACAGCAGCTGGGTGCTGAGCCAAGCGATCTCACTCCAGCGTGATAAACTACTTGTCCCGCTCGTCGACGCAATCTGGCTCGCCCATCTTGCATTTACGGCAGACAGTTGCCGTACCTCGTGGGGTGGGCACATGGCGTCATGTGGGTCTCACTCCAGCTTGATAAACCACTTGTCCCGCTCGTCGACGCAGTCTGGCTCGCCCATCTTGTATTTACGGCAGACAGTTGCCGTACCTCACGGGGTAGGTACATGGCGGCATGTGGGCTTCACTCCAGCTTGATAAACCACTTGTCCCGCTCGTCGACGCAATCGGGTTCGCCCATCTCGAACTCGCGGCAGATAAGGGGCCGCACCTCATAGATGCGGCACATCATGGTGTTGCGGTCCAGCGCCGCACACCAGCCATCGTCCAGCCGGCGCATCACGGGGATCTCCCCTTCCCGATCGAGCACATAGCGCTCCGGTACGCCGGTATCGGTAAAGAGCATCACTTCGAGGCGACAGCAGCAGGCTTCGCAGTTCTGGCAGCTCACATCGCTCTGGGTTGCTTGGGTCATGTCACCTGTCTTGCCGCATGGCGGCGAATGATATGAAACAGGCGCCTGTCAGGCGCCTGTGGTCTGGCCAACGGCTTGTTAAGCACCTTAGCCCAGTTTGCGGGCGCGGTAGCTGCGCCCCTTGATCTTGCCTTCCTGCAGCCGCTTGAGGGCGGCGCTCGCCACCTGACGCTTGACCGCCACGTAGGAGTACTGCTCGGCGATCTGGATCTTGCCCACGTCGCTGCCGGCAATGCCACCTTCGCCGGTCAGGGCCCCCAGGATGTCACCGGCCCGCACCTTGGTCTTGCGGCCCGCATCGATGGAGAGGGTCACCATCTGCGGCGCTATCGGCTTGATGTCGCGACCCAGAGTATCGAGATCCCCCAGTGGCATGGGGGCCTGCTGGTACTCCTCGATCAGGTTGACGCGCTGGGCTTCGTTGGGCTGATACAGGCTCAGGGCCAGGCCCTGCTGGCCGGCACGACCGGTACGGCCGATGCGGTGCACATGCACTTCAGGGTCGTAGGTCAGCTCGTAGTTGATGACGGCGCCCAGCTCCTTGATGTCGAGACCCCGGGCCGCCACGTCGGTGGCGACCAGTATGGTGGCGCTGCCGTTGGCGAAGCGCACCAATACCTGATCCCGCTCCCGCTGCTCCAGATCGCCGTTCAGCGCCAGGGCCGAGAAACCCTTGGCGGCCAGGTGATCGGCCACGTCGTTGCAGGAGCGCTTGGTGTTGCAGAACACCACGCAGGAGCTCGGCTGATGGTGGCTCAGCAGCCAGGTGAGGGCGTCGAGGCGCTGACCGGCCGGCACTTCATACAGCTTCTGTTCGATGGCGCTGCCCTCGTGCAGGGACTCCACGCTCACCTCGACCGGATTGCGCTGCACGCCGCGGCTCATCTGGGCTATCCCCTCCGGATAAGTGGCGGAGAACAGCAGGGTCTGACGGCGCTCGGGCGCATGGCGGATCACCTTGTTGATGTCTTCGCCAAAGCCCATGTCCAGCATGCGATCCGCTTCGTCCAGTACCAGGGTCTCCAGGCTGGAGAGCTCCAGGGTGCCCTGCTCCAGGTGCTTGAGGATGCGACCCGGGGTGCCGACGGCGATGTGGGCACCAAAGCCCAGGGTGGCGGACTGGGGGGCGGTCGGGGTGCCGCCACACAGGGTCACCAGCTTGACGTTCGGCAGGGCGCGGGCCAGACGACGGATCTCCTGGGCCACCTGATCCGCCAGCTCGCGGGTCGGACAGAGCACCAGGGCCTGTACGTCGACACGGTTGACGTTGAGGCGGGAGAGCAGGCCGAGGGCGAAGGCGGCTGTCTTGCCGCTGCCGGTTTTTGCCTTGGCGATCAGGTCTTTGCCCTCGAGTACCAGGGGCAGGCTCTGGGCCTGGATCGGGGTCATCTGCAGGTAACCCAGGCTGGTGAGGTTTTCTTGCAGGGCGGGGGAGAGATTGAGACTGCTAAATTCGCTGTTGTTCACAAAAGGACTCTATATCGGAGAAAACGGGCTGCGTCGTGCGCAAGGGCGCGCATTGTACCAGAACCCGGTTCGGGATGCGGTGATTTTTTGAACGCTTGCGCAGAAGAGAGGGGCGGAGTACGGCTTGGGCGCCAGTGCCATGAAAAAGGGCTCCTTATCGGAGCCCTTCGAGCTGGGAGTGATGGGTCACTAGAGGCAATCGGCGAGGGCGGTCACTGTGCCGCTCACGCCATCCTTGCTGGCGCCATAGGTGACGGTATCGCTCAACAGTACGGTTCTGGTGGAGCCGAGGTTGACGCTGATGGGAGCGCCGTTCTGGGTCCAGTTCGCCACGTTGGTGAGATCCTGGCTCGAGCCGTTGTTGTAGTGACCCGTGGCCTGCAGGCTGATCAGGTTGGCGACCGGGATCCCCAGCAACTCGACCACCAGCCCCTTGGTGCAGGTCAGCGTCAGACTATCCAGGCTGGCGGCAGACACGGTAAATGCCTGGTTGCCACTGACGCCTGAGTAGGTGCCCGTGATGGTGGCCGTGCCCGGACCGACGGCGGTGACCAGGCCTTGCTGGGTCACGGTCAATACGCTGCTGTTGCTGCTGACCCAGCTGGTGAGGTTGGTCACGTCCTGCGGGCTGCCCACGCCGCTCAGGCTGGCCTGGGCGGAGAGCTGCACGCTGGTGCCGACGATCAGTGTGCCCGAGCTGCCGCCCGCAATGACCACCGCATTGACCACCGAGGGGGCCGCCGTGATAGGAGCCGTCGGCAGGCTGTTGACACCATTGAGGCTGGCGCTGATGGTGGCCGTGCCGCTGCTGGCCTTGGCCTCTATCCGCCCCTTGTTCGACAGGTTGCCAACGGCGATCACGCTCGGGTTGCTGCTGCTCCACTGGGCCTGACCGGTGACATCGACCGGTGTCGCCGAGTTGGAGTATTTGGCGAAGGCCCTCAGCTGACGCTGGATCCCGAAGGGCAGGTCACTGAGATCTCCCTGTACCGTCAGGCTGTCCAGGCTGGGGTTGCCGACGTTGAGGGTTACCGTGTTGCTGATCCCTCCGACTTCGGCCGTCAGGGTCACTGAGCCGGGCAGCAGACTGGTGACCAGGCCATTGACCACGGTCGCCACCAGGGGATTGCTGCTGCTCCAGTTCGCCTGACTGGTGACATCCACCACCAGACCGTTGTTATAGACGGCATTGACCCTGAGCTGGGAGAGCAGCCCGGCGACCAGGTTGACGGGGACATCCAGGATATCGAGGTGATCCAGAGTGGCCGAGGTGATATCCAGCTGTGCCAGGTTGCTGTCGATACCGTTCAGGGTGGCCTTGACCGTGCCTCCCACTGTGGGCAGCAGGGCTGTCAGCAGGCCGTCGCTACTCACCAGGGCGGCATCGACCGGGGCGACCGTCCAGGCCACCAGATCCGTGATGTCCGAGGTGGTGCCGTTGTCGAACAGACCGATGGCCACCAGGGGTTGGGTCAGATCTTCAATCAGGCTGATGACGGGGGGGGTGAGCTGGATACCGGCCAGTACGGTGGGCGTGACCGTGATGGTCAGCGCCTTCGACTGCCCTGCGTAGTTGGCGGTGATGCTTGCGCTTCCCGGCGCCACGGCGGTGATGAGCCCGCTGGGCGAGACGGTGGCGACCCCGGTATTGCTGCTGTTGGGGGCCGACAGGGCGGTCACGTTCTGGCTGCTGCCATCGCTGAAGGTGGCGCTGACGGTCAGCTGGGTGGTGGTGCCGACGGGCAGGGTGTCGAGCAGGGCTCCCGTACTCAGTTCCAGGCCATCGCTGACCAGGGTGGCGTTGGTGACAGTGACCTGTATGGTGGCGCTTTGCCCGCCGAGGCTCCCCGTGATGGTGGCGGTACCCGGAGCGACGGCGCTGACCAGGCCGGTATGCAAGCCGACGGTGGCAACGGCTGCATTGTTGCTGGTCCAGCTGACATTGGTGGTGACCTCACGGTTGCTGCCGTCACTGTAGCTGCCTCTGGCCGCGAGTTGGCCAGTCAGGCCGGCGGCCAGGGTCAGGGGCGGGGTGGTAATGGTCAAGCCGCCCGCGTTGAGGGTTGCGCTGGTGACAGTGACCAGGATGGTTGCCGTCTGGCCATCCAGGGTGCCCGCAATGGTGGCGGTGCCGGGGGAGACGGCAGTGATCAGGCCGGTGGCATTCACGGTGGCAACGGCCGTGTTGCTGCTGGACCAGCTGACGCTGGCAGTGACATCACGGCTGCTGCCGTCACTGTAGCTGCCTCTGGCCGCGAGTTGCCCGGTCAGGCCGGCGGCCAGAGTCAGGGGCGGGGTGGTAATGGCCAGACCTCCCGTATTGAGGGTGGCGTTGGTGACGGTGACCAGCAGGGTTGCGCTCTCGGCGCCCAGGGTGCCCGTGATGATGGCGGTACCCGGGGCGACGGCGGTGACCAGACCGGTGGCACTGACAGTGGCGACGGACGGATCGTCGCTGCTCCAGCTGACATCGGCGCTGACATCCCGGCTGCTGCCGTCGCTGTAGCTGCCGTTGGCGCTGAGTTGTCCGGTCAGACCGACGGCCAGGGTCAGAGGGGGAACCGTGATGGTGAGCCCGCCCGCATTGAGTGTGGCATTGGTGACAGTGACCTGGAGGCTGGTGCTCTCGCCGTCCAGGGTGCCTGTGATGGTGGCTGTGCCGGGGGCGACGGCGCTGACCAGACCGGTCAGGCTCACGCTGGCAACGAGGGGATCACTGCTGGTCCAGCTGACGCTGGCGGTGACGTCCACCGTGCTGCCATCGCTGTAGTTGCCCGTGGCGACGAGCTGGGCCGTCAGGCCGGCGGCCAGGGTCAGGGGTGGGGTGGTAATGGTCAGGCCGCCGCTATTGAGGGTGGCATTGGTGACGGTCAGGCTGATGCTGCTCGTGACCCCCAGCAGGCTGGCCGAGAGAGTGCTGGCTCCTGGGGTCAGCGCACTGACGACCCCCAGATTGCTGATGGTGGCAACGTTGGTGGCGCTGCTGAGCCAGGCGACCTGGTTGGAAACGTCCTGAGTGGTCTGATCGCTGAGCTGGGCAATGGCGACCAGCTGGCCGTTCATGCCCTTGGCCAGGGTCAGGGACGAGGGGAGGATCTGGATCTGGCTGATGGTGGCATTGGTGACCGAGATGCCAATCTGCCCGCTCACCTCCTGCAATCTGGCGATGACGGTGGCGACGCCGACGGCCTTGCCTGTCGCTTCGCCCTTGTTGTCGACAGTGAGCACCTCGGGTTTGTTGCTGCTCCAGCTGGCCTGGGACGAGACATCCTTGACGCTGCCATCCGAGAAGGTGGCCCTGGCGGTGAGCTGCTGCTTGAGCCCCTTGGCCAGGGTGGGAGGGGAGGTGCTGATCTGGATCCGGGTGACGATGGCATTGGTCACCTGGAACCTGGACGCATTGCTGGTCTTGCCCTGATGACTGGCCGAGATGATCGCCTGTCCCAGATTGTGGGTCTTGGCCATCCCGGCCTCATCGACCGTCACGATGGAGGTGTCTGAACTGGCCCAGGTCACCTCTTTGGTGAGATCCGCCGTGGTGCCATCGCTGTAGGTCCCGATGGCCTGATACTGGCTGTTGATGCCGATGGGCACCTGGGGATCCACGGCCCCGCGGGCCCCGGCTCCGGTGTCATCGGCGGTGATCTGGAGGCTGCTCAATGTCTTGGCTGAGGTTGGACTTGGGGGGCTGCCATCGTCGCCTCCCCCTCCTCCACCGCCGCCGCAGGCATACAAGGTGAGTGTGAAAAGAAATGGGAGTAAGATATTAAGCATCCTGCTCATGGTATTTCTCCTTGTCATTAATAAATCAGAACGATTCAATATGAGTGCGCATTTTTTTCGGGCAAAAATATCCCGTAACCATCCTCTTTAATTAATGGTGGCTATGTCGTTTATGTTTATTGAAATGACGACTCAAGCTTGCCTTGCCGAGGTGCTCACCTCTTGAAAGGGCATTCAGTCTGATGCTAGCCCTTACTTGTGATAAGGCTTTGCCGTTCTACCCCTATTTACATAAGTCCTCCCTTTATCAATATACCGTTATTGATTTTTATATTAATGCAGGTGATTTATATGTTTAGGTGAGTAGGAGATATCTGTCCAATCACTATTGACATAATAAAAAGTAGTGATTTTATGGAAGCCTGCTACCCATGGAATAATAAATCATGATTGGTTTTGATAGAGTCCCTTTATGGCCGGGGCAGGCAGTCGGGCAGGGTGGGAAATAGGGGGCGCCTTGTCAGTAAGCCCAGTAACCCGCGATCAGCAGGCTCAGGGTGCAAAAACCTGTCTCCATGGCGCCACCACTGCGCAGGGGCCAGCCGGGCAGGCGAAAGCGCTGCTTGATGGGCCAGAGCAGCGGTATGCCTGCGGGGGTGAGCCAGTCCCCCAGCAGATGACTCAGGTAGCCCAGGATCAGGGCATCCTTGACCGCGACGGGCATCAGGTCGGTCATGACATTGCTGCCCAGCCCCCAGGCGCAGAGCGCGACGGCCAGCAGGCTGTGGGTGAATCCCCTGTGGCCAAACAGGCGGGAGAGGGGCACAGAGATCCAGCGTACCTTCTGCCCCAGCACCGATTTGGGGTGATCGAGATCCGGCAGCAGGGAGGTGGCCAGGGCAGCCAGCATGGTCTGGCCGAGATTGGCATCGGCCAGGGCTGGGGTGAGTGGCAACTTGTGGGCCAGCAGGGCGCAGGTGACAGAAAACAGTAGATGCCCTTGGGCGGTCATGGTGGCTACGGCATGGGGAAATGGCGGCGCATCTTACCAGTGTCACGAGCCATTGCAGCAAAAATCGGGGCCGAGGGCCGACCCTGTCATTCGCTGCGCGGATCTTCCACCTTGATCCCCGTGGGCACCCGCTTTCTCCCCCGCACCATGGCACGCAGCAGATCGCTGCGGGTGAGCCTGTCGGTCAGGAGCACCACGGCCCCGTGTATGCCGGTGGCGGCCATCAGGGTATTGGCGAGGATCTCGTGGGCCTCCTCCATCCACTCTGCTCCTTTGAAAGGCGCCAAGGTGATGAGCCAGCCGGTCGCGACCGTGCCGGCCAGCGACAGCAGCAGCAACCAGATCATCAATGCCCCCAGGGGGTTGTGACCCAGATAGTAAGGATGGTGGCCCCGGGACAGTTGTCCCAGATAGTTGCGGATCCTGTCTGGCGTCGGCCACCACTGGGCAAACCGGGCGTAGTAAGATCCCACCAACCCCCACAGCAGTCGAAACGACAGCAGGGCGGCCAGGCCATAGCCGACATACCTGTGGTTGCTGCCGCCCTCTTCGAAGACGAAGAAGTTGAGCAGGCAGAGGATCACCGTGATCCAGTGAAACCCTCGGACGAGGGGATCCCAGACTCTCACTTCCGATGTCGTTGTCATGATTCTTCCTTGCTGATCGGGATGGAACAGCGACAAGGTTAGGGGCCGAGACTTAAGGAAGAATGAAGGGTCTGGGCGTCAGCTCAACTTGCCCTTGAGCAGCCACTTGTCCAGCGCATTGGCGAAGCGCTGCTTGTCGGCGGCGTTGAAGGGGGGCGGGCCGCCGGTCTGTACCCCGGCCGAGCGCAGCTCTTCCATGAAGTTGCGCATGCCGAGCCGGGCCTGGATGGTCTCCCGGGTGTAGATCTCGCCGCGGGGATTGAGGGCCTCGCCGCCGGCGTCTATGACCCAGGAGGCGAGGGGAATGTCCCCCGTGATCACCAGATCACCCGGTGTGACCTGCTGGGCGATGACGTGATCCGCCACGTCGAATCCCTTCGCTACCTGCTGGGTCTTGATGAAGGGGGAGGGGGGCACTCTCAGCCCCTGATTGGCCACCAGCGTGGTGACGACCCGGGCACGGTGGGCGGCACGGTAGAGGATCTCCTTGACCGGAATGGGGCAGGCGTCGGCGTCGACCCAGATGGGCATGGTGGTATCTCCAGGCTGTGATGAGGGCGCATCTTACCACGGCCAGAGCTGAGACGGTCCCGGCTTTGGTGTAAGCTGGGCGACTGCTGCCCCGGCCCCGCCGAGGCATATCATCAATCAAGGGGGAGGTGGCGTGGATCGGGTACCCAGTGAGCTTATCTATGGTCTGAGTCTGGACGGCAAGGGGGGCATGCAGCCCCTCGGGGCCGGTGCGCAGCTGCCCGGGAGTCAGCCGAGCTGGCTGCATCTGGATTACGGCAATCCCGAGGCGGCCCGCTGGCTGTTGCAGACTCCCCTGCTGGGGGAGGCGGCCCGGGAAGCCCTGCTCGGTCAGAGCAACCGCCCCAAGCTGGTACGCATGGGAGAGACGGTGCTGCTGATCCTGCGCGGCATCAATCACAACCAGGACCACAGGCCCGAAGAGATGGTGGCCCTGCGTATCTTCATCACCCCGGACCTCATCATCAGCAGTCGTCGTCGCCCCCTGCTGTCGGAAAAAGATGTCTTCGAGCAGTTGCGGCTGGGGGCCGGGCCCGACAATCCGGCGGACTGGCTGGTGGAGATCTGCGACGCCCTGACCGACAGGGCGGGGGAGTTCGTCGAGGAGCTGCACGATCAGATCCTGACCATAGAGGAGCAGGTGCTGGAGCGGGAGCTGCCGACCATGGGCCGCCTGGCACGCATTCGCAAGCAGCTGATCATGATCCGCCGCTACCTCTCTCCCCAGCGGGATCTCATCGCCCGCCTCGCCAGCGAGAAGATCGGCTGGTTCGACGAGGATGACAGGCGCCGCCTGCTGGACATCGCCGACCGCCTGCGGCGCTGGCTCGACGATCTGGATGCCGGGGTGGCGCGCACCGCCGTGCTGGCGGACGAGGTCAACAACATGGTGGCCGAGGCGACCAACCGCCGCGCCTACCAGATGTCGGTGATGGCGTTGCTGTTCCTTCCCGCCAGCTTCCTGACCGGCCTGTTCGGCATCAATCTGGGGGGCATCCCGGGTGCCGAGAGCCCTGCCGCCTTCTGGGTGTTCTGTGTCAGCCTGGGTGGCCTGGCGCTGGGACTGGCCCTCTGGCTCAAACACAGACGCTGGTGGTGACCATGACCCTGTGGCAATCGTTCGGACTGACCCTGCTGGTGCTGCTGGGCCATGGCATCATCAGGCGGATCATCAGGCGCAGCCTGCTGGCCCTGGGGCGCCACAAGCAGGTCAGCGAGAATCGGGTGCTCTATGTGGAGCATGTGTTCCATTTCCTGCTCGGCAGCGCCACCCTGCTGATCCTGGCCGGGGTGTGGGGTCTCGACTTCTCCCGGCTGGTGGTGCTTGCCTCCTCCTTCTTCGCCGTGCTCGGGGTCGCCATGGTGGCCCAGTGGTCGATCCTCTCCAACATCACCGCCAGCATCACCATCTTCTTCGCCTTCCCCTACCGGATCGGCGACCGGATCCGCATCCTCGACAAGGATGACTCCGTCACCGGGGTCATCACCGAGATTGGCCTCTTCTATCTGAGGGTGCGCGACGACAATGGCGACCTGGTCACCTACCCGGCCAACCTGATCCTGCAAAAACCCGTGCGCCGGCTGGAATCGCCCCCCCAGGTGCCGAGCCAGCCGGAGTAAGGCGACCAGCATGGGCCAAAAAAAGACCCCGCCTCGGCGGGGTCTTGCTTGCTGGGGGAGTCAGCGTTCGAAGAAGTGGTAGAGGTGCTCGACCTGGATCGGGCAGTCGGCCACCTTGTGGATGTGCTCGCGCGCCTCTTCCACCGTGCCGAAGCTGAGGGGCAGGCCGAAGCTGTCGGTCAGCTCGAACAGGCGCCCTCCCTCCCCGCGAAACTCGACGGTCCAGCCCGGCAGCACGGCATCATGGATGATTTCGGCCTCGTGTATGCCCTGCTGGCGATAGAGCTGGCGTAGCTCGTTGACTGTCATGCTTGCCTCCTCTGATGAAGCGGTTCAATGACAAGTCTAGTCCTTGCCAGGGCCAGGCTCGCCCCGGTTTGTACTCTCCCTGGCCGGTTGCAGTGCCACGACCAGCTCCCCGGCTC
This sequence comes from Aeromonas bivalvium, assembly GCF_000819765.1. Lineage (GTDB taxonomy): Bacteria > Pseudomonadota > Gammaproteobacteria > Enterobacterales > Aeromonadaceae > Aeromonas > Aeromonas bivalvium. The sequence goes on along the minus strand of NZ_CDBT01000061.1, from coordinate 80,095 downwards.
CCGGCTGTATGGGGCCGGTGACGACCCTGGGTTGCTGTCTCGCATCCAGTACGAACAGGGGGATGGCCCCCGGGTTGGCCTCCTGGTAGGCAGACCAGTCGAAGGCCTCCGAGAGGCGGGTCGCCTTGATCTGACCCCCGCGGGCCAGCAGGCCGCTCAGGCGGGCGAAGTTGACGTCCCCGCCAAACAGCAGCTGGCGGGCGCGGAAGGTGGCGCTCTCCCGGTTTGCCTTGCCGTGCTGATCGCTCGAACGCAGGGAGTAGACCCTCTCTTCACCGTACAGGTGGGCGAAATGGAGCACCCCGAGGGCGTTGTTGTGGCGGCTCGGGGAGAGTGCCAGCACGGTACTGATGCTGGTGAGGGGCAGGTGCAGCTCGGCATGTTCCGATTGCGGATTGCCGAAATAGCAGGGCAGGTTGCTCATGCGGGCCAGCTTGCAGTTTTCCCAGGCCGGATCCGACAGATAGACGGGGACGCCCTGATCCGCCAGGGCCTTGCCGACGGCCCGGGCCACCGAGTTGGCGCCGATCAGCAGCCAGGTGTTGGGAGTGGGTTGGCGCATGCGCAGCAAGCCCGCCAACGGAGCCGAGGTGAGACTCTGCAGCACCACGGTGGAGATGATGACGGCGAACACCAGGGGTACCAGCTTGCCCGCATCCGGGATCCCGGCTTCCCCCAGGCTGATGGCGAAGGAGGCGCTGACCGCCGCCGCCACTATGCCCCGCGGCGCTATCCAGGCGAGCAGGGCGCGGGCCTGCCAGCCCAGATCCGAGCCCCAGGTCGAGACCAGAATGCAGAGCGGGCGTGCCACGAACTGCACCACGCACAGCAACAGCAACACCATGGGGCCGAGCTGCCACAGCTGGGCCAGATCCAGGCGGGCCGCCAGCAGGATGAAGAGGGAAGAGATGAGGATGACGGCAAGGTCCTCTTTGAAGGCCAGCACCTCCTCCAGATCCAGCCCATCCTGGTTGGCGAGCCAGATGCCGAACACTGTGACCGCCAGCAGGCCGGACTCGTGGCTGAGCCAGTTGGAGAGGCTGAAGGTGACCAGCACCAGGGCCAGCACCCCGAACTTGTGCAGGCTGACCGGCAGCCAGTCCTTGCGAATGAGCAAGGTGGTGATCCAGCCGGCCGCCACCCCGATCAGGGTGCCTATCCCCACCGTCTTGGCCAGGGCCAGCAGGGTGTGGCTGATCAGGTTGCCCTGGCTGCCGAGGCGCACTGCCTCGAACACCAGTACCGCGAACAGGGCGCCGATGGGGTCGATGACGATCCCCTCCCAGCGCAGTATCTTGTCCACCTCCCGGGTCGGGCGGATCACGTTGAGCATGGGGGCCACCACGGTCGGCCCAGTCACCACCAGCACGGCGCCGAGCACCATGGCGACCCGCCAGTCCAGCCCCAGCAGCCAGTAGCTGGCGGCGGCGATGACGGCGAAGCTGGTCAGCATGCCGATGGAGCAGAGATTGCGCACCACCTTGCCGATCCCCTTGAGTTCGGTCAGGTGCAGGGTCAGGGCTCCCTCGAACAGTATGATGGCCACCGACAGCGAGACCAGGGGGAACAGCAGGTCGCCGAGCAGCAGATCCGGATTGAGCACACCGGTCACCGGACCCAGGGTCAGGCCGGTGAGCAGCAGGAACAGGATGGCGGGAACCCGCAAGGCCCAGGCCAGCCATTGGGCCAGCAGAGAGATCAGTGCGATCCCCGCCAGAGAGAGTGCGGTCATGAGTACCTCGTCAAGGGAGTGGAAAGGGCATGCCAGGAAGAATATATGTCAGCCTGACACTCTAACTCGAATGAGACAAGGGTCTGAGGTGTGAAGGGTCTGATGCGGCAGTATCCGGCGCAATCGGGTCAGATGGGGCTCTCCTTGTGAAGCTCGCCGACGCAGTGGGCGACGGCAAGCATCAGGGAGGATCGCACCATCTGATCCTGGCGGGCGAGTTGCATCTGATAGAAGGCCCAATCCTCTTCCGTGGCGGGGGGCACCAGCTCCTGGAGGCCGGTCCGGTTGATGCCGTGCAGCCGCTCGAGCAGGTCCCGCACCGGTTTGTCGCTGAAGCGATAATCCTTGGGATCGCGCACCAGGGCATCCCGGGCTTTCAGATAGGCTTCTATGTCCTGATAGAGCTCGAGAGAGACCAGGCCGAGGGCGAAGATGAGCTTGAGGCGCACCTCTATCTGGCCGAGGGGGCCGCTCTGGTTGAGCAGGGGTTCGATGGCGTATTTGACGGCGTACTCCTCCTGGCGGAAGGCGCGTCGCATCAGGGAGTCTACCGCCTCTTCCAGGAGGGTGACGACCTCGAGGAAGAAGCCGCGCGGGCCATCCTGCTCGTTGAGTCGCTCCAGTACTTCATCTTCCTGGTGTGTGGTCATAAATCGATAGGGTCCAGCTAGTCGTGTGCAGGGAGGGCAAGGCCCTCCCTGTGAGTCCGGTTAGAGTGCCTGGTAGCGGGCGGCGATGGCGGCGACCAGGGGGTGGGCCGGATCCAGTCCCGATACCCGGGCCAGGGTCGCGGCCACGCCGTCGGTCTCGATGGCGGCCTGCAGCTCCCGGGCCTGGGGATCCTGGTCATCCTGGTAGCGCAGGGCGGCGGCGATGCCCTCCTGCAACCCCTCGTTTGGCAGCCCGTATTCCAGGGTGCCGAGCAGGGGTTTGATCAGACGATCCTGAGGACCCAGCTTGCGCAGGGGCTGGCGGCCGACCCTGTCCACCTCGTCCACCAGATAGGGGTTGGCGAAACGGGCCAGGATCTTCTCGATGTAGGCGGCGTGCAGGCGCGGATCGAAGCCGTAGCGTTTTACCAGCACGGCCCCGCTCTCCTCCATGGCACGGCGCACCTTGCTGCGGATCACCGGATCCTCGATCGCCTCGCGGATGGTGCGATAGCCCATCAGCTTGCCGAGGTAGGCGGTGATGCTGTGCCCCGTGTTGAGGGTAAACAGCTTGCGCTCGACGAAGGCCATCAGGTTGTCGGTGGGCTCCATGCCCGCCACACGGGGCAGCTCCCCCTTGAACTGGGTCTGGTCGACGATCCACTCGCTGAAGCTCTCCACCGTCACCTCCAGGGGATCGTCGTTGGCCGCGGCCGGGGGCACGATGCGATCCACCGCCGAGTCGACGAAGCCGACGCAGGATTCGAGGGTGGCATGATACGCGACCGGCAGGTACTTGAGTACCTCCTCCTTGAGGTGGCTGGTGCCACGCACCATGTTCTCGCAGGCGATGACGTTGAGGGGGGTCAGGTTGCCGGCATCGAAGCGGGCCTGCAGCCCCTTGGCCAGGGTGCTGGCAATCTTGTCCAGGATGTTGGGGCCCACCGCCGTGGTCACCAGATCGGCGGTGATGAGACGGGCGATCACCTCGTGCCCGGCGGAGCTGACGGCGGCCACGTTGCGCACCACGTCCAGCTTCTGATCCGCCCCCACCACGTGGACCTTGTACTCCTGGCGATGATTGAGCTGGTCGATCAGGGTCTCGTTCACGTCGGCGAAGGTGACCTGATGCTCGGCGTCAGCCAGCAGTTTACCGATGAAGCCACGGCCTATGTTGCCGGCGCCAAAATGCAATGTTTTCATGATATCAACCTCTTTAACCAATGATGAGCCGAGTGTTCAGGCGGCCTGTTCGCCGCCCAGCAGGTCCAGGAACGCCTGGGGATCCAGGGTGCTGGCCAGCCGGTCGATGATCCCGGGTTCATCCAGGGCATTGGTCAGGCGGGTTATCACCTGCATGTGTTCGTCGTTGCGGGCGGCGATGCCGATCACCAGGCGCGCCACTTCGTCGGCGGCCTCGCCAAAGGCCACCCCGGCCGGGTACTGGCAGATGACGATGCCGGTGCGGATCACCTTCTCCTTGGCGGCTATGGTGCCGTGGGGCACGGCGATGGACTCGCCGAGGTAGGTGGAGACCAGCTGCTCCCGCTCCAGCATGGCGTTGACGTAATCGGGCTCCACGTAGCCACGTTCCGCCAGCAGCCGGCCCGCGGTACGGATGGCGGCCTCCTTGCTGTCGGCCTTGAGGCCGAGCTGAATGTCATGATGGCTCAGGGTGAACACTTCCGGTTCCTGCTGTTCGTAGCTGTCATCGTTGGCGGCCACCAGCAGCTGGGGGTGGGCCACGTCGTCGTTGGCGGCCCGGGTCTGGCTCAGCTCCTGCACCAGTGCCTGATAGAGGCCGTTGTCGAGGAAGTTGGTGAGGGAGATATGGTGGGCGTGCGGCGCGTGGCGACGGGCCCGTTCGGTCAGATCCTGGTGGGTGATGACCCAGTCCACCTGGTCGTCGAGCTGGTCGATGGCGCGGTTGGTGACGCGGATGTCGAGCCCTGCGGCCTCAACCCGCTTGCGCAGCATGCCGGCACCCATGGCGCTGGAGCCCATGCCGGCGTCGCAGGCAACCACTATGTTGCGTACCGTCTTGAGCTCGGCGCCCGGTTTCTTGGCGGCCGAGGTCTCGGGTTTGGCACCCTTCATGGCCTTCATCTTGCGAGTGGCTTCACCCAGGGCATCGGCCTCGTCGGCTTCCGGTTGCTGGGCACGGACGAACACGGCGGCGACCAGGAAGGAGACGGTGGCGGAGGCGACGATGGAGAGCAGCACTCCGATGAGGGAGGCTTTGGGCGTCATCAGCAGCACGGCGAAGATGGAACCCGGCGAGGCGGGGGAGACCAGACCTGCGTTGAACAGGGTCAGGGTGAAGACCCCTGTCATGCCGCCGGCGATCACCGCCAGGATGAGGCGCGGATTCATCAGCACGTAGGGGAAGTAGATCTCGTGGATGCCACCGAAGAAGTGGATGATGGAGGCACCGGCGGCGGACTGCTTGGCGGCGCCGCGGCCGAACACCATGTAGGCCAGCAACACACCCAGGCCCGGACCCGGGTTCGCTTCGATCAGGAAGAAGATGGACTTGCCATGCTCGGTCGCCTGCTGGATCCCGAGCGGCGAGAAGATGCCGTGGTTGATGGCGTTGTTGAGGAAGAGGATCTTGGCCGGTTCGACGAAGATGGAGGTCAGCGGCAGCATGTGGTTGTCCACCAGGAAGCCGACCCCGGCCGCCAGCACGCCGGAGAGTACCTTGACGAAGGGACCGATGACGAAGAAGGCGAGGATGGCCAGCAACATGCCGATGATGCCGGCGGAGAAGTTGTTGACCAGCATCTCGAAGCCGCTCTTGACCCGGCCTTCCATCGCCTTGTCGAAGCGCTTGATGGCCCAGCCACCGAGCGGGCCGACCATCATGGCGCCCATGAACATGGGGATGTCGGTCCCGACGATCACGCCCATGGTGGTGATGGCACCGACCACGGCGCCCCGTTCACCCCCCATCAGCTTGCCGCCGGTATAGCCAATCAGCAGGGGCAACAGATAGGTGATCATGGGGCCGACCAGCTTGGCCAGGGTTTCATTGGGCAGCCAGCCGGTGGGAATGAAGAGGGCGGTGATGAAGCCCCAGGCGATGAATGCCCCTATGTTGGGCATGACCATATTGGACAGGAAGCGTCCAAAATTCTGTATCTTGACTTTGGTATCCGGTGATAACATGACGGCACCCCGTTTTGAGCCTGTTTGATTGAAAGTGGTAGTCGGGATAACGGGTTTTGCCGAACCCTCATCCCTGTCGTCTAAGCAACTTCAATCTACCAGTTCGCCATCAAGTTGGGCTGAAAACGGGGTGTCTTGTGATGCACCTCTCAAATACCCGGGCTACCCCCCTCCCTTCATAGTGACGCGGATCACATTCATTCGCTGTATTTCGGCTACATTTCGCCCTTTCTCACCGTCGCCATCAAATTTTCGTGATCAATGTCACGCCTTGCGGTTTGCGCAAATACCGTGTCAATGTGATTGCTGTCACATGTTTATTATTTGTATCCAAATGAGGCATGATTTCAGGGGCGTTATCACGGGTCACCAACGATGAAAAAGTCAGGTTTCATGATTAATCGCCAATGAATCAGTAAAGATTGACTGATTTTGTAACCTACTTTCAGGTTGTCATCCCCAGAGTCCTGCCAGCTCTACGGACCCATGCTCCCGCTAGCAGGCTCGACTGACTCGCTCTTTCCTCGATCAAAAAAGCCCGCAAGATTGCGGGCTTTTGGCATAGGAAGGGGAGGGGCCGGCTTAGTCCGCCTTGGGGGCTGTTTCGGCCGCCGCCTCTGTGCTTCCGGTCTCTGCGTTCTCGACAGCAGGCGCCTCAGGCACAGGGCCCGGCACCAGGGCGACGGCGGGCCTGGCGATGAGGGAGCGGGTCTCTTCCACCGCTTCGCTCAGTTTCACCTCGATGATCTGGCCAAGCTCATAGACCACTTCTGTCTTGTCCAGGTAGACGCGGCCGTTGTCCCAGTTGCACTCCAGCCTGTCCTTGTTGTCCAGAATGTGGCGGGCTGGCATGAAGACCACGGCGCCGTTCTCCTGCAGGCGCAGTTTGAGGCCGGCGCGCATCACGTCGATGATCTCGGCGTTGAACACCTGATCGCTACCGGCGGCAGACTGGAGGAAACGGACATAGAGCCAGTCGCCGATGTCGCGCTCGACCCTGCGGTGCAGGCGACGGCACTCCGTCAGGTGCTCGGTCAGCTCCAGGCTCGGACGCTCACCCGGGGTCTTGCCGGCGATGACGGCCTTGAGCAGGCGATGGTTGACCATGTCGCCGTACTTGCGGATGGGAGAGGTCCAGGTGGCGTACGCATCCAGCCCCAGGCCGTAGTGGGCACCCGGCTCGGCAGACATCAGGGCATAGCTCTGGAAGCGGCGGATCTTGCCGTCCAGCCAGCGGGTATCCAGGCTGTCGATCCAGCGGCGCAGGGCGCAGAAGCCGGACAGGCTGGCGATATCGATTTTCTCGAACGGCGCTTCTGCGGTCTTCAGCAGATCGATGGCGCCATCCAGAGACTCTTCATCGAAGCCGGTGTGGACGTTGAAGATGCCGTAGCCTACCTGCTTGCCCAGCACGCGGCCGGCGCAGATGTTGGCGGCGATCATCGACTCTTCCACCATGCGGTTGGCGATGCGGCGCGGCTCGACGTGGATGGCCAGCACCTCGCCGTTCTCCCCCAGCTCGAAGTCGTAGTCGGGGCGGTCGGGGAATACCAGGGCGTGCTCGGTGCGCCACGCGATGCGCGCCTCCGTCATCGCCTTCATCAGGGGCAGCTGGGCCAGCACGCCGGCGTCGATATCCAGCACCTTGCCGTGCTCGGCCCAGTCGGAGACGTCGTCATAGCTGAGACGGGCATGGGAATTGATGCGGGCGGCGAAGAACTCGGTCTCCTCCAGCAGCAGGCCATCCTCATTGATCCGCAAGCGGGCGCACAGGGTGTTGCGCTCCTCCCCCTCTTTCAGGGAGCAGAGCTCGTCGGAGAGGGTGCGCGGTATCATGGGCACGTTGCGCCCCGGCATGTAGACGGTGAAGGCACGCTTGGCGGCTTCCTGGTCCAGCTCGCTGCCCTCGGCCACATAGGCGGTCGGGTCGGCGATGGCCACCAGCAGCTCCCAGCCGTTGTCCAGCTTGCGGATGGCCAGGGCGTCATCCATGTCCTTGGTCTTGGCGCCATCTATGGTGAAGAAGGGGGTGCTGGTCAGGTCGGTGCGGGGCAGCTCCTCCTCTTCAATCACCTTCCACTCCGCCAGGTCCGCCGGTTCAATCTGGGCCAGGTTGTGGCGCGCCAGCACCACCCACCAGGGCACGTTGTGATCGTCCTTGTCGGCGATGAGCTCGATGATCTCGGCGGAGAAGTTGCCGTCAGCCAGGGCGTGACGCTTGAGGGTGGCGACCACCCAGTCCCCTTCCTTGAAGGATTTCTCGTCCAGACCCTTCTTGGCGCGGGCCTTGATGGCGTCCTTTATCAGGGGGTGATCCGGCACCACGTTGAGGCGGTCGCGGAACATCTTGACGCGGCCGACGAAGCGGGTCACCGCCTGCTCCAGCAGGGCGTCCGGCTCGGCCACTTCCTTCTCTTTTTCGGTACGGATCAGGGCACTCACCCGGTCACCGTGCATCACCTTCTTCATGTAGGGGGGCGGCACGAAGTAGCTGGTCTTCTCATCCACCTCCAGGAAGCCGAAGCCCCGATCGGAGGCGCGGATCACCCCCTCTTTCTTGGGGATGTTTTCGCGGATCTGCTGTTTGAGCTGGGCCAGCAAGGGATTGTCTTGGAACATAAGTGAGGAACCTGAGTGGAGACCTGATGAAGAATCGCCCAGCACTATACGTTTTTACCCCTCCAAAGCCAAGGTGAATGGCCCGCTCAGCGGGGTTGCAGTGCCCGGCGCCCCTGCTCGATCAGGCGCTGGGATATCTGTTTGTGCAGCCCCCGCTCCAGCAGCCAGCGATGCCAGTAGAGGGTCTCTATCAGGTGTCTGTCCGGGCAGATATCCCGCAGGCGCCCGTCCTCGAGCTGGGGTCTGATCTGCAATTCCGGGATCAGGCAGTAGGCGAGTCCCTGCTCCGCCATGGCGACGAAGGCCTCGGAGGAGTGCACCGTGTGGCAGGGGTAGCCGCCTGGCTCGAGGCCGAACTCGCGGTGCAGGAAGCGGATGTGCATGTCATCACGGGGATCGAATGCCACCCCGGGCGCCTTGGCCATGGCCTGGGGCGTCAGGCCATGGGGGAAGTGGCGGGCGATGAAGGCGGGGCTGGCGGCCAGCACATAGCACATGGTGCCCAGCTCATCGACGCGGCAGCCGGGCAGGGCCTGGGGGTGCAGGCTGACGGCGCCGAACGCCTGGCCCTCGCGTACCTTGTCCAGGGTGCGGCTCTCGTCATCCACCAGCAGATTGAGCTCGATGGGATGGCGCTCCAGCAGGGGCGCCAGGGCGGGCAGGAACCAGGTGGCCAGGCTGTCGGCGTTGACGGCGATACTGATGCGGATCGGGGCCTGGGGTTCGCTGGGGGAGAGCTCGCCCGCCAGCTCCAGCTCCAGCTGGCGCACCTGACGGTAGTGGGCCAGCAGCTTCTGGCCGAGGGGGGTCGCCTGCAATGGCTGGCCCCGGATGAGCAGCGGCTCGGCAAACTGCTGCTCCAGCTGCTTGATGCGCTGGGAGATGGCGGACTGGGTGAGGTGCAGGCGCTGGGCGGCGCGCTCGAAGTTCTGCTCCTGCATCACGGCATCCAGGGCCAGCAGCAGCTTGTAGTCCAGGGCCTTCATCATATTTCCTTATGAACAATGCAACTCAAGCAGCGACTCTACTGCTGGTGCCGATCCGGCACAAGGGCGGCTCGACCAGGGGCGTCGAGGGGCCGCGCCTGTCAGAAGTGGCAGTAGCCAGCCACTCGGTTAGTGGTGATACTCTTTTGAGTTCGTTCCTGCGTGGGGTGGGATCGGACATGGCATGAGTGTTTTATCCCGGGATCTTCCCGGGATTTTTTATGGTCGCAGCCCGGTATTCGCCGGTCAGGGGGCGTTGCACGGCGGCGGCGAAACGCTCGTCCAGCACGAAGCGGATCCCGACCCCGCGCACGGCCCCCAGATCCACCGCCTGACGATGGCCGAGCCGCTCGATGGGCAGGCCGAGGCGACGAAAGATGCGCTCCACCGGCAGGCTGACCACGGCGACCATCTCGCGGATATGATGTTCGCGGGCGAAGGCGTGAACCTCGCGAAAGATGACGCAGGTGAGCTCGCTCACCCCGTTGTCGAGTCGGGGAGCGCGTGCGGCGTCGATGGCGAGCCGGGTCAGCTCCCAGACATCCTGGCGACGGGGCGGCGACTCGCCGGCGAGGGCGGCGGGGAAGCAGGTGGGCAGCATGTAATCGGCGGCGCAGCTGAGCAGGCGGATGCAACCACACAGGCCGGCATCATCCTCGACCAGGATCCAGTGGGTGTCGGGGCCATCGAAATGGTCCCGCTCCAGCCCCTGGCTTGATTCCACATCCCACCGTAATCTTTCAAAGAAAATCCGGTTTCTGAATGAGTAAAGCGAATTTTCTATGTTTTTATCCCAATGTTTCCTCAGTTTTCCCTTGAAAACGCGCATACGGATCACTCCAGAGTCAGGAAGGGCGCTATAATTTCGGCCTCGGGAAGGGGATCAAGATGAAACAGACTCAGTTGCTCGAATACCTCGAACTGTTTACCACGGCCACGGACGGGGACCAATTGTCCAGGCTGATCGGGCGCTTCGCCGTCGCCATGGGATATGACTACTTTCGCTTCGCCCTGATCCTGCCAAGGTCGATGCAGCACCCCAAGGTGGTGCTGTTCAACCAGTGCCCCGACTCCTGGGTGCAGGCCTACACGGCGCAGCACATGCTGGCCCGGGACCCCATCATACAACTCGCCCGCCAGCAGACCCTGCCCATCTACTGGAACCGGCTCGACGAGAAGGCGCGCTTCCTGCAAGCGGGCAGCCTGGACGTGATGGGGCTGGCGGCGGAATTCGGCCTGCGCAACGGCGTCTCCTTCCCCCTGCACGGGCCGACCGGCGAGAGCGGCATCCTCTCCTTCATCACCCGGGAGCGGGCCTCCAGCGACCTGCTGCTGGAGTCTTCCCCCGTGCTCTCCTGGATGTCGACCTATATCTTCGATGCCGCCCTGCGCACCGTGCGGATCGGCGCGCGGGAGGGGGGGCAGGAGGTGCTGACGATGCGGGAGACCGAGTGTCTCTCCTGGGCCAGCGAGGGCAAGACCTCGAGCGAGATCGCCAGCATCCTCGGGATCACGGAACGCACCGTGAACTACCACCTCAACCAGGTGACCCGCAAGACAGACTCCATCAACCGCTACCAGGCCATCGCCAAAGGGGTGAGCAGCGGCATACTGCTGCCCAACCTGGAGGAGGTGGTGGTCACCAATTTCCCGCGCCAGCTGCAATGATTCCCTTCCCATTGGTCGATCTCCAGGCCCGTCGGGGCAGTGGCAGGAGGCGTTCTCCTGCCGTCATTGACTGCGCCAGAAGGCACTCTGCCACCCTTGCCCACCGAATTTATTAAATTTTCGAATCAACAAGAAAATTAATGAATTTCTCTTAATTTCTCGTTTTCTCCATACTGCCGCCATCTTCTGTGAGGGACTCGCACCATGATGGCGACCAGTTTACAAGGCTTTCTGTTGGGCCTTGCCATGATAATTCCAATCGGAGCCCAAAATGCCTTCGTGCTGAGCCGGGGCATCCACCGCAACCACCACCTGCTGACGGCGACCCTCTGCTGTTTCTGCGATCTCATCCTGATCGGGATAGGGGTGTTCGGGGGTGCCAGCCTGTTGGCGGCGAGCCCGCTGGGGCTGGCGCTGCTGACCTGGGGCGGCGTGCTGTTTCTCGGCTGGTTCGGAGCGCGCTCCCTGGGCAGTGCCTGGCGTGGTCAGGGGGCTGCCCTGGCGGACTCACCCCAGCGGATGGGGGTCAAGAGCGTGCTGGCCATGACGCTGGGGGTGACCCTGCTCAACCCCCATGTCTATCTGGATACCCTGATGCTGCTGGGCTCCCTCGGCAGCCAGTTTGCCGAACCCCTGCGCCCCGCCTTTGCGGCGGGGGCCATGCTGGCCTCCCTGGTCTGGTTCTACGGTCTGGCGCTGGGGGCGGCGGCCCTCTCCCCCTGGCTGGCCCGGGGCCGGGTGCAGCGGGTGATCGACGCCCTGGTCGGCCTTATCATGCTCGGGTTGGCACTGCAACTGGCGAGGGGCGCCCTGGGGGCCTAGCGCGGCTGTGGTCAACAAAAAGCCCTCGCAGTGCGAGGGCTTTTTCGTGGGGTGCTGTTATCAGGGCACCACGGCGACGTTGACGCTGCCATTGCCCTGGGTCAGGCGAACCCTGGCGCCGGGCACGAAGGTGGGGCTGGCCTTTTGCACCACCACTATGGTGCTGCCATTGTCCTGCTTGATCTCCAGCTCGACGCCATCGACCTGATTGAGCTTGTCACCGGCGGCCTTGCCGGCGGCGGCGCCGGCGATGGCTCCCCCTGCGGCGGCCAGGCTGCGGCCCGTGCCGCCACCAATGGTGCTGCCGAGCAGGCCACCGACCACGCCGCCCCCTATGGTGCCGAGGATGGAGTTCTCCTCCGCCTGGATCTTGACCGGACGGGTGGAGAGGATGGTGCCGTAGTTGACGGTCTGCACCTGCTTGGCCCTGTCTTTGGTGTAGACGTCGCCGGAATAGACGTCGCTGTTGGCGCAACCTGTGATGGCGGTGGCCAGCAGGAGGATGAGGGTCAGTCGTTGCAACATGATGGTTCTCCTGAACTTGACTACAAATTGGGCGTTCGGGGCCACTCTACCCCCCTCTTCGCCAGGATGGCACCCCAAAAGTGTAACCAAGTATGTGCCATGGCAGGGAGTCCATCAGGGGGCGGTGGGGATATTCGCCATCCGCGGCGCCTGGGCCCCGTCATGGTCTGTCGCGCGCTTCCTCCGCCTGGGGGGCGAGCGCATGTTCGAGCAGGCATCGCGCTTCCCCCGGGCCGAAATAGGCGGGATCCCGGGCCAGCTCGCGGTAACCGAGCCGCTGGTAGAGGCGCCGGGCCGGGTTGGCCGGATCCACCGTCAGGCGTACCCGGCGGCACCCTTGTGCCAGCAGGGCCTGTTCCAGGCGGGTGATGATGGCCGCGGCCAGGCCGAGACCGCGGGCCTGGGGCAGCACGGCCAGGGAGAGCAGCCAGCCCTGGGTTCCCTCTTGTCCCACGCCGCCGAGGCCATAGCCGAGCAGCTGGCCATCGCGCTCGGCCACCAGCAGCAAGTCCGGCCACAGATCCATGGCCTGGCGAAAGAAGAAGTCGGGGTAGACGGCGTCACCGAAGACCTGGCGCTCTATCTGCCAGATGGCGTGCATGTCGGCCGGGCTGGCGACTCTAAGGATGGGGGTCACGGGATCTCCTCGGTGAATGGGCCGCCGATGGGCGGCACTCGGCCGGCAAGGGTAGCCCCTGCCCGGAGGGGATTCAAGGGAGCGGGCGCTCCCGATGCTCTCGCAACAGAACAGGGCCCGAAGGCCCTGTGGTAGTGGCATTGCCTCAGAGAAGGCGGGTGGCCTGCTCCAGCCAGGCGAGATCCTCGCCCTCCAGCAGCGGGCTCAGTCGACGATGGACCTCGGCATGGTACTCGTTGATCCAGCGAAACTCGGCCGGGCTCAGCAGGTCGCGGTCGATGAGACGCGTATCGAACGGCACATAGGTCAGCCGCTCGAAGCCCAGCATGGCCAGTTCCCCCTGGCCGGGCAGTTCCACCACTATCTCCAGGTTCTCGCAGCGAATGCCGAACCCATCCTCCCGGTAGTAGCCCGGCTCGTTGGAGAGCACCATGCCCGGCATCAGGGGCACCAGGCTGCCTTTGGGAGAGATGCGCTGGGGACCCTCGTGCACACTCAGGAAGTGGCCGACCCCGTGGCCTGTGCCGTGGTCATAGTTGTAACCGGCCTGCCACAGGGGCATGCGGGCCAGCACGTCGAGCTGGATGCCCGAGGTGCCACGGGGGAAGCGGGCCTGATCCAGGGCGATGTGGCCCTGCAGCACCCGGGTGAACATGGCCTTGTGCTCGGCGCTCACCTCGCCCACCTTGACGGTTCGGGTGATGTCGGTGGTGCCATCCAGATACTGGCCGCCGGAGTCCACCAGATAGATGGCATCCTGGCCGAAGGGGCGCGGCACCCCGTTGGAGTGGCGATAGTGGCACATGGCGGCATTGGGGCCGAGCGCTGAGATGGTGTCGAAGCTCGGCTCGACATAGTGTTCCTGCTCGCGGCGGAAAGCCTCCAGCTGGTCGGCCAGGGTGCCCTCGTCCACCCCGTCGAATTCGCCGGCGGCGATCAGCCGATCCAGCCAGGCGAGGAAGCGGGTGACGGCGACGCCATCGCGCAGGTGAGCGGCGCGCATGCCGGCCAGCTCCACGTCGTTCTTGCACGCCTTGGGCAGCATGGTGGGATCCTGGCCCGCCACCAGGATGGCGCCCGCCTCTTCCATGGTGAGCTGGGTCCAGGCATTGGCGCTGTTCGGGTCGGCCAGCACCCGTTGCTGATCGCTCCCTATGCGTCTGAGCAGGGCGCCCAGCTTGTCGATGGGGTAGACGGAGACATCCTGCCCCGCGTGCTGGCTGAAGGCGATGCAGTCCAGCTTGTCGGTATCGACGATGAAATCCATGCTGGCGTTGGCATAGAGCACGGCATACCCCAACACTACCGGCAGTCGCTCCACGTCGCGACCTCTCAGGTTGAGCAGCCAGTTGATGGGTTCGGCCTGGGTCAGCAGCACCGCATCCAGCCCGCGTTTGCGCAGATCGCTCGCCAGCAGCTCGCGCTTGGCCTGGCTCGACTGACCCGCCAGCGCCTCGCTGTAGAGGATGACCGGATGCTTGCCGGGGGCGGGGCGATCGCTCCAGTGCAGGTCGATGGGGTTGTCGGTGACGGCGATGAGCTCGATGCCGTGCTCGCCGAGCTGGGCCTTGGCGTTCTGGTACCAGGTCAGGCTGTGCAGACGGGGATCGAAGCCGACCCGGGTACCGGAGTCCAGCTGCTGTGCGAGCCAGTCGATGTGGGGATCATCGACCAGGTGCAGGAAGGAAAAGGTCTCTGCCGGGCTCTGCAATCTGGCCTGTACCGTGTAGCGGCCATCGACGAACAGGGCCGCCTGCTGGGGCAGTATGATGGCCAGGCCCGCCGAGCCATTGAACCCGGTCAGCCAGGCGAGGCGCTCGGCATGGGCCGGAATGTATTCTCCCAGATGTTCGTCATCATGGGGCACGATGAAGGCGTCCAGCTCCTGCTGGGCCAGGGTGGCCCTGACCTGGGCGACGCGGGCTGCAATGATCTCGAAATGGTTCATGTCGTAGTTGCCAGATGGTTGGTCGATGAGAGGGTTCAGCCGGGTTTGCCGCGGCTCAGCATGTGGCCGACGGAGTGACCGGCTGCCTGTATGTGCTGCTTGAGCAGGACGGCGGCCTCGTGTTTGCGCCTCGCCCGGCACAGGGCCAGCAGCTCGGCGTGTTCCCGCTCCGCCTTGTCTGCCCCGTTCTGGGCAAACAGCAGCTCGAAGCGCACGTAGCGGTCGCAACTCAGGTTGATCTGGGCGATCAGCTCCATCGCCTGGGGGCGATTGGCGGCCTGGTAGAGGGTGGCATGGAAGCTGTGATTGAGCTCGGCCCAATGCTCGACCTGGGTACCCGATGCGAGCGCGGCATCGAACTGATCGAGAATGGCCTGGGCGTTGACGAAGGTCTCCTCCGTCATCAGATCGACGGCGTGGAACAGGGTATCGGCTTCCAGCAGGGCCCGCAAATAAAAGAGCTCGGCCACGGCGTCCGGATCCAGCCGGGTGACCACGGCGCCGCGATGGGGCTCGAACTTCACCAGCCCCTGGACTTCCAGCTGCATCAAGGCCTCGCGCACCGGGATGCGGCTCACTGCCAGCTCTTTGGCGATGGCGTCCTGACGCAGGGGCGCCCCGGCGGGAAGGTCGCCCCGCAGGATCCTGGTCCTCAGGCTGTCCGCCACCATATGGGTGCGGGTCTTGTAGGTCGGGCTCATGGTTGCATCTGGGGCAGGTTGCAAAATTGTATATTGTATAAAGTGTGGCTGAATCTAACGCGCGGGCGTGCCCATGGCAAGGCTGGCCGGGGGAATTGCCGGAGCGAGGCGAAAAAAAGACCGGCCAGCTGAGCTGGCCGGTCTGATCATGGCTGGCTGGGGTCGTTACAGCTGAGGACCCGCGGCGACCAGGCGCTTGCCTTCGTCGTTGTCGGTGAAGCGCTCGAAGTTCTTGATGAAGCGCCCTGCCAGATCCACGGCCTTGGCATCCCACTCGGCCTTGTCGGCGTAAGTGTCACGAGGATCCAGGATGGCCGGGTTCACATCGTGCAGCGCGGTCGGCACTTCCAGATTGAAGATGGGCAGCATCTTGGTGTCGGCCTGCTCGATGGATCCATCCAGGATGGCGTCTATGATGGCGCGGGTGTCCTTGATGGAGATGCGCTTGCCGGTGCCGTTCCAGCCGGTGTTGACCAGATAGGCCTCGGCGCCGGACGCTTCCATCCGCTTGACCAGTTCTTCACCGTACTTGGTCGGGTGCAGGCTGAGGAAGGCCGCGCCGAAGCAGGAGGAGAAGGTCGGGGTCGGCTCTGTGATGCCGCGCTCGGTGCCGGCCAGCTTGGCGGTGAAGCCGGACAGGAAGTGGTACTTGGTCTGCTCCTTGGTCAGCTTGGCGACCGGAGGCAGCACACCGAAGGCGTCGGCGGTCAGGAAGATCACCTTGGTGGCGTGACCCGCCTTGGAGACCGGCTTGACGATGTTGTCGATGTGATAGATGGGGTAGGAGACCCGGGTGTTCTCGGTCTTGGAGCCATCATCGAAGTCGATGGTACCGTCGGCCGCCACGGTCACGTTCTCCAGCAGCGCATCGCGGCGGATGGCGTTGTAGATGTCCGGCTCGGCTTCCCTGGAGAGCTTGATGGTCTTGGCGTAGCAGCCCCCTTCGAAGTTGAACACGCCGTCGTCGTCCCAGCCGTGCTCGTCATCGCCGATGAGCTGGCGCTTGGGATCGGTGGAGAGGGTGGTCTTGCCGGTGCCGGACAGGCCGAAGAAGATGGCCACGTCCCCATCCTGACCCACGTTGGCGGAGCAGTGCATGGAAGCGATGCCGCGCAGGGGCAGGAAGTAGTTCATCATGGAGAACATGCCCTTCTTCATCTCGCCACCGTACCAGGTGCCGCCGATGAGCTGGATCTTCTCGGTCAGGTTGAAGGCGACGAAGTTCTCTGAGTTGAGACCCTGGGCCTGCCAGTTCGGGTTGGTGCACTTGGCACCGTTCATCACCACGAAGTCCGGTTTGAAGCTCTTGAGCTCTTCCTCGCTCGGGCGGATGAACATGTTCTTGACGAAGTGTGCCTGCCAGGCCACCTCGGTGATGACGCGCACCGCCAGGCGGGTGTCCGGGTTGGCACCGCAGTAGCCGTCGATGACGAACAGGCGTTTGCCGGAGAGCTGCTGGGTGACCAGCGCCTTCAGATCTGCCCATATCTCGGGGGTGATCGCCTTGTTATCGTTCTTGCCCTGGTCGGACCACCACACAGTATCCTGGGTAGTGCCATCCTTGACGATATATTTATCTTTCGGGGAGCGACCGGTAAAGATGCCGGTGTTGACATTGACGGCGCCAAGTTCTGTCACCACCCCGCGCTCGAAACCTTCGAGGTCGGGACGAGTCTCTTCTACGAACAGTTGCTCATAGGAGGGGTTACGCAGGATTTCCACGGCATCATGGATACCGTATTGCTCCAGTTGTAATCCTTGGGCCAGGGTGGGTTCTGCCACGATTGTCATTGTATTCTCCTGGGTTCAGAGGTGTGTAGGGTTCTATCTGGCATCAACTCTACCACCTAGGTGGTAGAATTTAGCGACCTTCATCAAACTTTATAAAGTAGGGTATTTTTTTGTTATTTAAGTTAAAGGCGGGTTTCCCCGCCTTTATTTAGTGTAACTGGTTTGCATCATTACCGGGAGCCCCGCTGAACAGGGTTTCGACATCGATCGCATCAAAAGGATAGTGAGCCCCGCAGTAGTCGCAGTGCATCTCTATCTTGCCCTGCTCCTGCAGCATATCGAGCACCTCTTCCTTCTCTATCTGCAGCAGGGCACCCTCGCAGCGCTCCCGGGAGCAGGTGCAGCGGAAGGCGACGGCCTGGGGATCGAACACCCGCACCTTGTCCTGGTGGTAGAGGCGGTAGAGGATCTCCTCGGCCTCCAGACCAAACAGTTCCTCGTCCTTGATGGTGGCGGTGAGCTGGGTCAGGTGTTCGAAGTCGGCACTGTGATCCTCGCTCTGGGCCGGCAGCTCCTGCAGCAGGATGCCGGCGGCACGGGGGGCGCCGTCCAGGTGGCCGGTGCGGATCCAGAGCTTGGTGGCCAGCTGTTCGGACTGGGCGAAGTACTGTTCCAGGCAGCCGGCCAGGGTGTCGGCCTCCAGGGCGATGATGCCCTGATAGCGCTCACCCTGTTCCGGGGTGATGGTGATCACCAGCTGGCCGTTGCCGATCAGGCTCTGCAGCTTGCCGTCCGTCGGCAATTCTCCCTCATGGCGGGCCACGCCGCGCAGCTGCTGGTTGTGGTCGCCGTTGATGACGGCCAGACGCACCGGGCCGTCCCCCTGCAACTGCACCGTGATGGAGCCTTCGAACTTGAGGGTGGCGGTCAGCAGGCTGGTGGCGACCAGCAGCTCCCCCAGCAGGTGCTGTACCTGAACCGGGTAGCTCTGCGCCTCGACCACATGGCGGTAGGTGCTATCCAGCTGGACCAGCTCACCCCGCACTTCGTACTCTTCAAACAGATAGCGATACAGCAGATCTTGGTGACTCATCTCATCTTCCTTCGGGGTGGTAATGGCTTGGACGCCCGGCGCTTAGTGGCCGGGGGTGAACTTTCTTGGGTCCCTGTCGTCATACAAGGGTCATGGGGCTGGCTCAGGATTGCTTGACCCGGATCAGCTGGCGGCGCTCCTGCTTGTCGGGGCGGCGCTCCGGGCTAGGAGCAAACTGGCTGTTGAAGCGGCGCGCCTCGGTATTCTCGGCCCGGCGTTTGAGGCTCTCGGCCGTCTCCTCATACATCAGCTGGGCCAGGGGGGCCGATTTTCGCTGTTCGCACAGGGTCAGCACCCGCACTTCCCGTTCGTCCTGACCCTGCCAGAAGCGGATCAGGGCTCCGACCTCGACCGCCTTGCCCGGCTTGCTGCGCTGACCGTTGTAGTGCACCTTGCCGCCGTCGATCTGATCCCGTGCCAGACTGCGACTCTTGTAGAAGCGGGCGGCCCAGAGCCACTTGTCCAGACGCAGGGAGGATTCGGGCGAAACGGCTTTGCTCATGACGGGCTCCGACGATGTGACATGGACGCCGATTATACCAGAGCCGGGGCCCAGGATTGAATCTGGGCTGGCTTGCAGTGACGGTGCGAGCATTTTTGGCCATATTGCGCATGCGGTCAGTTGTCTCCCGGGCCATTGCCGTACACAATAGCTGACCGATTTGGATAGAAAATTATTTTGAGAAACATGACGCTACCGTTCAAGGATGACTTGCTGTCTACCTTGCTTGCCCTGGGCAAGCGGCTGCCCCTTGCCCGTCTCAGCCAGTGGCTGTTCTGGGGCCTGCTGTTGCTGCTGGCGCACCAGAGTGCCGGACTGACCTGGCGCTTGCTGACTCTGGCGAGTCCTGAGCAGCCCGTCCCTTGGCAACCCGGCGTCCAGATGACCGAGGGTGGGCGCCAGGGCACGGATCTGGTGCCCCTGACTCGCCTCTCCCTGTTTGGCCGCGCCGAGCTCCCCAAGGCCCAGACCCAGGTGGCTGCCGATGCCCCCAAGACCCAGCTCAACGCCCAGCTCAACGGGGTGCTGGCCAGCTCCAATCCCGCCAAGTCCATTGCCATCATCGCCCATGGTGGCAGCCAGAATTCCTACGGTATCGGTGACTATATAGATGGCACCCAGGCCCAGCTGCGGCAGGTGTTCGCCGATCGCGTCATCATAGCGCGCAACGGGCGCGACGAGACCCTGATGCTGGACGGCGAGGAGTATGGCAAGCCGGTTCCGGCCCAGGAGACGCCGGGGGCCAGGCTCGATGAGGTGCGGGGCGCGCTGATGAGCAACCCCGGCAAGCTGACCGATTACCTCAATATCTCCCCGGTGCGGGTCGATGGCCGCATGACGGGTTATCGCCTCAATCCGGGCCGGGATCCGGAACTTTTCAACCAACTCGGCCTGGTCGCCAATGACCTGGCGGTCAGCATCAATGGTCTGGATCTGCGGGATAACGCCCAGGCCATGCAGGCCATGCAACAGGTGGCGAGCGCCACCGAGATGACAGTGACGGTCGAACGGCAGGGACAGCTGTATGACGTCTATGTCGGCTTGTCAGAATAATGAATTGGAGTAGCACCAAGAATGATAAATAAAGGGAAAGGCTGGCGCCTGGCGTCTGTGGCGGCGGCCTTGTTGATGACGGGCTCCGTCTGGGCGACCGAGTACTCGGCTAGCTTCAAGAATGCCGAGATCGAGGAGTTCATCAACACGGTTGGCAAGAACCTCAATAAAACCATCATCATAGAGCCCTCTGTGCGCGGCAAGATCAATGTGCGCAGTTACGATCTGCTCAACGAGGATCAGTACTATCAATTCTTCCTGAGCGTGCTGGACGTCTACGGTTTCGCCGTGGTGCCCATGGACAACGGCGTGCTCAAGGTGGTGCGCTCCAAGGATGCCAAGACCTCGGCCATCCCAGTGGTGGACGACCGCAACCCGGGCACGGGGGACGAGATGGTGACCCGGGTGGTGCCGGTGCGCAACGTCTCGGTGCGCGAACTCGCCCCCCTGCTGCGTCAGCTCAATGACAACGCCGGCGGCGGCAACGTGGTCCATTACGAGCCTTCCAACGTGCTGCTCATCACCGGTCGCGCCGCCGTGGTCAATCGTCTGGTGGAAGTGGTGCGCCGGGTCGACAAGGCCGGGGACCAGGACGTGGACATCATCAAGCTGAAATATGCTTCGGCCGGCGAGATGGTGCGGCTGGTGACCAACCTCAACAAGGAAGGCAATGCCCAGGGCGGCAATGCCGGCTTCCAGCTGACCCCCAAGGTGGTGGCGGATGAGCGCACCAACTCGGTGGTGGTCAGTGGTGAACCCAAGGCGCGGGCCCGCATCATCCAGATGGTGCACCAGCTCGATCGCGATCTGCAGAGCCAGGGCAATACCCGGGTCTTCTACCTCAAATATGGCAAGGCCAAGGATCTGGTGGATGTGCTCAAGGGGGTCAGCTCCAGCATAGAGGCCGACAAGAAGGGCGGCACAGCAGCCGGTGCCGGCAGCAGCATAGGCGGCGGCCAGCTCGCCATCTCGGCGGACGAGACCACCAATGCCCTGGTGATCACCGCCCAGCCGGACGTGATGGCGGAGCTGGAGCAGGTGATTGCCAAGCTCGACATCCGCCGTGCCCAGGTGCTGGTGGAGGCCATCATAGTGGAGGTCGCCGATGGCGACGGCCTCAACCTCGGGGTGCAGTGGGCCAACACCAATGGCGGCGGCACCCAGTTCACCAACACCAATCTGCCGATCGGCGGCGTGGCGGCGGGGGCCATCGACTACAAGGAGAATGGCAACATCGACTCCCTGAGCAAGCTGGTGGGCGGCTTCAGCGGCATGGCCGCCGGCTTCTATCAGGGGGACTGGGCCATGCTGGTGACTGCCCTCTCCACCAACACCAAGAACGATATTCTCTCGACCCCGAGCATAGTCACCATGGACAACAAGGAGGCGTCGTTCAACGTGGGTCAGGAGGTGCCGGTACAGACCGGCTCCCAGAGCTCCACCTCGGGGGACAACATCTTCAACACCATAGAGCGCAAGACGGTGGGTACCAAGCTGGTGGTGACGCCCCAGATCAACGAAGGGGATTCAGTGCTGCTCAACATAGAGCAGGAGGTCTCCAGCGTGGCCCAGACCCAGGCCACAGGCACGGCGGATCTCGGCCCCACCTTCGACACCCGCACCGTCAAGAATGCGGTGCTGGTCAAGAGCGGCGAAACCGTGGTGCTGGGCGGTCTGATGGACGAACAGACCAAGGAGCAGGTCTCCAAGGTGCCCCTGCTGGGTGACATCCCCGTGCTGGGCTATCTGTTCCGCTCCACCTCCAACACCACCTCCAAGCGCAACCTGATGATCTTCATCCGGCCGACCATATTGCGCGATGCCAACGTCTATTCCGGCATTTCCAGCAACAAGTACACCCTGTTCCGTGCCGAGCAGCTGGAGAGGGCGTCCGAGGAGGGGTATCTCACCTCGCCGCCGCGCCAGGTGCTGCCAGCCTATGGCCAGGACGTCATGGTCTCCCCCGAGGTGCAGCAGCAGATCCAGTCCATGAGAAACCGACAGCAGGCCACGGCGGACAGCGTGAAGCCCTTCGTGCAGAGCAAGCCCTGATGGCGGCCTATCGACTCGACGATGGCGAACTGCCGGCGGCGCTGCCCGAGCTGCCGTTCGCCTTCGCCCGCAACTTCGGCGTCATCCTGACCGAGGAGGCCGGCGCCCCCGTGCTGCTGTGCCGACCCGGGGTCAGCCCCCAGGCCCTGCTCGAGGTGCAGCGGGTGGCCGGCAGCGGCTTCACCGTGCAGTCCCTGGAAGGGGAGGCGTTTGAGCAGCAGCTGATGGCCCACTATCAGAGGGACTCCTCCGAGGCGCGTCAGCTGATGGAGGATCTTGGCAACGAGATGGACTTCTTCGCCCTGGCCGAGGAGCTGCCCCAGAGCGAGGATCTGCTGGACGCCGACGACGATGCCCCCATCATCCGCCTCATCAACGCCATGCTGAGCGAGGCGATCAAGGAGGAGGCGTCCGACATCCATATCGAGACTTTCGAACGGGCTCTGGTCATCCGCTTTCGCATCGATGGGGTGCTGCGGGAGATACTGCGCCCCCATCGCAAGCTGGCGTCCCTGCTGGTGTCGCGCATCAAGGTCATGTCCCGCATGGACATCGCCGAGAAGCGGGTGCCCCAGGATGGCCGCATCTCGCTGCGCATCGGTGGCCGGGCCGTCGACGTGCGGGTCTCCACCATGCCGTCCAGCTACGGCGAGCGGGTGGTATTGCGACTGCTCGACAAGAACAACGTGCGCCTCGAGCTCAAGCAGCTCGGCATGACGCTGGCCAACCGCGAGATCATAGGGGATCTCATTCGCAAGCCCCACGGCATCATACTGGTGACGGGCCCGACCGGCTCGGGCAAGTCCACCACCCTGTATGCCGCGCTCTCCGAGATCAACTCCCGGGACCGCAACATCCTCACGGTGGAAGACCCTATCGAGTATGACCTGGAAGGGGTGGGCCAGACCCAGGTCAATCCCAAGGTGGACATGACCTTCGCCCGGGGTCTGCGGGCCATACTGCGCCAGGATCCCGACGTGGTGATGGTAGGGGAAATCCGTGACCTCGAAACCGCCCAGATAGCGGTGCAGGCGTCGCTGACCGGCCACCTGGTGATGTCGACCCTGCACACCAACACCGCCATCGGCGCCATCACCCGGATGCGGGACATGGGGATCGAGCCCTTCCTGCTCTCCTCGTCCCTGCTGGCGGTGCTGGCCCAGCGGCTGGTGCGCACCCTCTGCCCCGACTGCAAGGAGGCGCGTCCTGCCAGCCCGCAGGAGCGCGAACTGATGCGCATCGAGGGCCAGGATGCCGCCCGCCAGATCTGGCACCCGGTGGGCTGCGAGCAGTGCAACCACACGGGTTATCGTGGCCGGACCGGCATCCACGAGCTGGTGGTGATCGACGAGGCGGTGCGCGAAGCCATCCATGGCGCCAGCGGCGAGCTGGCCATCGAGCGCCTGATCCGGGGCCATACCCCCAGCATACGCCGCGACGGCATCGACAAGGTGCTCCAGGGCCAGACCAGCCTGGAAGAAGTGCTGCGGGTGACCCGGGAAGATTGAGGACAGGACTTGGCTGCATTCGAATATAAGGCCCTCGACGACAAGGGCCGCCAGAAACAAGGGGTGGCCGAAGGGGACTCGGCGCGCCAGGTGCGCCAGCAGCTGCGCGAGCAGGGGCTGACCCCGCTGGAGGTGAGCGAGACCACGGAGAAGGCGAAGCGGGAGGCGAATCGCTTCGTGCTGTTTCGTCGCGGCGCCAGCACGGCGGAACTGGCGCTGATCACCCGCCAGCTGGCGACCCTGGTGGGCGCCGGTCTCACCATCGAGGAGGCGCTCAAGGCCGTCTCCCAGCAGTGCGAGAAGGCGCACCTGCGCAGCCTGGTGGCCACGGTGCGTGGTCGGGTGGTCGAGGGCTACACCCTGGCCGACTCGCTGGGGGCCTTCCCCCATGTGTTCGACCAGCTGTTTCGCTCCATGGTGGCGGCCGGCGAAAAGTCGGGCCATCTGGAGAAGGTGCTCAACCGTCTTGCCGATTACACGGAGCAGCGCCAGCACATGCGCACCAAGTTGTTGCAGGCGATGATCTACCCCATGGTGCTGACCCTGGTGGCCATCGGCGTCATCTCCATATTGCTCACCGCCGTGGTGCCCAAGGTGGTGGCCCAGTTCGAACACATGGGCCAGCAGCTGCCGATGACGACCCGCTTTCTCATCGGCACCAGCGAGCTGATGCAGCACTACGGCCTCTGGTTCCTGCTGCTGCTCGGCATCGGCGGCCTGATCTGGCGCTGGTGGCTGACGGATCCGGTTCGCCGCCAGCGCTGGCACGGGGTCTTGCTGCGCCTGCCTGTGATAGGCAGAGTCAGCCGCGGCCTCAATACCGCCCGCTTCGCCCGCACCCTGAGCATCCTCAATGCCAGCGCCGTGCCCCTGCTGGAGGGGATGAAGATCTCGGGGGAGGTGCTCTCCAATGACTTTGCCCGCGCCCGCATCCTGGCGGCGAGCGAGCGGGTGCGGGAGGGGACCAGCCTGCGCAAGTCGCTGGATGAGACCAAGATTTTCCCGCCCATGATGCTGCACATGATCGCCTCCGGCGAGCAGAGCGGCGAGCTCGACAGCATGCTGGAGCGGGCGGCGGACAACCAGGACAGGGAGTTCGAGAGTCAGGTCAACATCGCCCTCGGGGTGTTCGAACCCATGCTGGTGGTCTCCATGGCCGGGGTGGTGCTGTTTATCGTCATGTCGATCCTGCAGCCTATCCTCGAGCTCAACAATATGGTGAATTTATGATGCTGGCGTGCGGGTGGCTTCGGTCGATCCTGCGGTCAACTCGCTCGAACTGAACAACATGGTCAATTTGTGAGTGAGGTTCGGACGTGCGAATACGCGGCCCTGTTCGAACCTGCAAAGCCAGTCGACCTCGCGGGTTCGATCAGCCGCACGGCGGCGTCATCGGACGATCGCGGGTCAACAATCAATCGTCGATGGTTCATGCCATCTCATTTCGTTAGGGAGTCAGTCATGCAAAAGCGTCGTCAATCGGGTTTCACCCTGCTGGAAGTCATGGTGGTCATCGTGATCCTGGGGATCCTGGCCAGCCTGGTGGTGCCCAACCTGATGGGCAACAAGGAGAAGGCGGATCAGCAGAAGGCGGTTTCCGACATAGTGGCGCTGGAAAATGCCCTCGACATGTACAAGTTGGACAACAACCGCTACCCGACCACAGAGCAGGGGCTGGACGCCCTGGTCAACAAGCCGAGTGCCGCTCCCGAGCCGCGCAGCTACCGTGACGGCGGCTACATCAAGCGCCTGCCGCAGGATCCCTGGGGCAATCCGTACCAGCTGCTGAGCCCGGGCCAGTTCGGCAAGATCGACATTTTCTCCATGGGACTAGACGGGGAAGCGGGCAGCGATGACGACATCGGCAACTGGAATCTGAAGGATTTCCAATAAGTGATTGGCCGCCCCCTTGGTTCCACCTTGCTGGAGCAGCCTGAATGAGGGTTGCATCGTCTCGTCATGAAACATAGCCGCCAAGCTGGTTTTGCTCTGCTGGAGGTCTTGCTGGCCGCCATGTTGATGGGATGGCCAGGGGCCACCGCCATGCAGTTAAGGCCGACCTCATGAAACATAGCCGCCAAGCGGGTTTTACTTTGCTGGAGGTCTTGCTGGTCGCCATGTTGATGGGACTGGTGGCGACCGCCGTCACCCTCAGCATGGGGGGCGCCAGGGGGGACAGGGAGCTGGACAAGCAGGCGCGTCGCTTCATGGCCGTATTGCAACAGGCCCAGGAGCAGGCGGTGATGGATGGTCGCCTGCTGGGGTTGCGGCTCGACGATCACGGCTGGCAATTCATGGTGCGCCAAGGGAAAGATCGCAGCTGGAAGGCCCTGAATGATGACAAGGTGCTGGGGCCGGTGCAGCTGCCTGAGGATATCCAGCTCGGCGTCGAACTGGGCGGGTTGGCCTGGCAGCCGGATGAAGATGAGCGAGGGGAGGGCGACAAGATGGCCAGCCCCCAGGTGTTTATCTTTCCCGGTGACGAGTTGACCCCCTTCGTGCTGACCTTCAGTCAGCTGGTCGATGAGGAGAGTTATTTCCGTGTGGTGTGGGCCGATGAGTTTGGCAACCTTACCCTGGATAGCGATCGGCCCGAGGAGGAGCAATGAGGACCCCGCGCGCGGCTTTGCGCCATGGTGGGCCTCGCCGGGCGAGGGGCATGACGCTGCTCGAGGTGATGGTGGCCTTGGTGGTGTTCGCCATCGCCGGGCTCGCCGTGATGAAGACCGCCAGCGAGCACCTCTCTGGTCTCAGCCATCTGGAGCAGAAGACCCTGGCCACCTGGGTCGCCCAGAACCAGCTGGTGCAGCAGAAGCTGGAGAACAAATGGCCTGGCGACAGCTGGGTCGAGGGGGAGGAGGAGATGGCAGGCCAGATCTGGTACTGGCGCTATCGCGGCGTCGCCACCAGCGATGCCAACTTCAAGGCCCTGGATCTGGAGGTGCGCACCGCCCCCAAGGCCGACAATCCTGTCGCCATGATGCGGACCTATATCAGCCGATGATGCACCTTCCTTCTCGCCCCCGTCACGCCGGTTTTACCCTGCTGGAGATGCTGGTGGCCATCGCCATCTTCGCCGGCCTGAGCCTGGGGGCCTATCAGGTGTTGCAGGGGGTGCTTACCAGCGACGAGGTGGCCAGGCAGAAGGAGCAGCGGCTGGCCGAGCTGCAACGGGCCTTCGACCTGCTGGAGCGGGATGTGGGCCAGATGGTGCCGCGTACCGGTCGCACCGAGGGGGAGAGCAACCGTGTGCTGCTGGCGGCGTCCCGCTTCGGTCAGGAGAGCGACGACTGGGGCATGGCCTTCATCCGCGGCGGCTGGCTCAACCCGGACGGCATCTTGCCGCGCTCCGGCTTGCAGCGGGTGGGTTGGCGCCTCAAGGGGCAGACCCTGGAGCGGCTGAGCTACCTCTATCCGGATCCGGTGATCGGCACTGAACCCAGGGTGCAGCCCCTGCTCGGCAAGGTGAGCGGACTGCGGATCTTCTTCTATGCCGAGGGGAGCTGGCGCTCGGAATGGACAACCCGGGAGCGCCTGCCCGAGGGGCTGGCGGTGGAGCTGGATCTGGAAGATTACGGCACCCTGCGCCGTCAATTCCTGATAGGCGCCCCAGGGGCGAGGATCGAAGATGCACCGACGCAATCCTGAGGGGCGCGGGCCTGGACGAAACCGGGGCATGGCGCTGCTGGTGGTGCTGCTCATCCTCTCCGTGATGGTCATCATCGCCAGCAACATGAGCGGACGATTGCAGCTGGAGCTGCGTCGCACCAGCAACCTCACCACGGGCAAGCAGGCCTGGTGGTATGCCCTGTCCGCCGAGGCCCTGGTCAGCAAGATCCTGGCCCAGGACTTCAAGGATGACCCCAAGGTGGTGAGCCTGGGCCAGTATTGGGCCCGCAAGGACGGGGTCTTCCCGGTGGAGGACGGCACCCTCAAGGGGGAGGTGCGGGATCTGCAGGGGTGCTTCAACCTCAACAGCCTGAGCGTGGCGCGTAAGGGGGACGGCACGGAGGATGAGGCGAATCCGCCCTATCCGGTCAAGGTGTTTCGCACCCTGCTGACCCTGCTCGAGGTGGATGAGTATGAGGCGGTGCAGCTGACGGACGCGGTGCGTGACTGGACCGACAGCGATACGGTGCTGGTCTCCAGCTATGGCGCCGAAGATGCATATTATGAAGGGTTGAGTCAGCCCTATCTGCCCGCCAACCAGAAGATGCTGGGGGTGGATGAACTGCGGGCGGTGCGTGGGGTCAGCGGCAAGCTGTATGCCAGGCTGGCGCCCTATGTCTGCGCCCTGCCCAACGACAAGCTGCTGGTCAACATCAACACCATAGCCCCGGAGCAGGCCGAGCTGCTGGCGGCCCTCTACCTCGGCAAGATAGGGGTGGACGAGGCCAGGGCCGTGCTCAGCGATCGTCCCAGGAAGGGGTGGCAGGACAAGCAGGAGATGACATCCCTGCCCGCCCTGGCGGCCGGCGCCGGGCTGACCGGATTGAACGAGGCGCTCGGCGTCAAGAGCGACTATTTTGCGGCCTACCTGCTGGCCGAGGTGGCCGATACCCGGGCCAGGCTGGAGACCTACTTCCAGCGCAGCAAAGAGAACAAGCCGGTGGTGCTGCGCCGGGTCAATGGGGGCGCCGAGTGAGCGGCTCCGGCCCGGCGCGGCCCCCCGCAGCCAATAGCAAGCGTCAGTCGCCGCACCGTCGGGGCAGACCAAGGAGAGAGTGTTGAACGAGAGTCTGGTCATCCGTCTGGGCACAGCCCAGGAAGAGCCGGTCGACTGGCTGGTCTGGTCGGCGCGGGAGGGGGAGATCATCGCCTCCGGCACCCTGGCCTCGGCCCATGGGCTGCATGAACTGCGCGAGCGGGCCGGAGGGCGCCCCGTGGTGACCCTGGTGCCCGGCAGCGCCGTCATCTTCCGGCGGGTTCGCCTGCCGGGCAAATACAACCGCCAGTCGGCGGCGGCCCTGCCCTACCTGCTGGAGGAGCAGATCGCCTCGGACGTGGAGTCCCTGCATCTGGTGGTGCTGGGTCACGAGGGGCACGAGGTGGATCTGATGGCGGTGGACAGCCAGCAGATGCGCCGCTGGCTCGGCTGGCTGGAGGCGGCCGGGCTCGGCTGCGTGCAGATGCTGCCAGATGTGCTGGCACTGCCTCAGGCGGTGGACGGCTGGTCCGCCCTGCAACTGGGCAGGCACTGGCTGATACGGCAAGGGCCCCATCAGGGGCTGGTGGCCGACGAGGCCCTGCTCGGCCTGTTGCTGGCGGCCCAGGCCGAGCCCGTCACCCTGCACAGCCACACGCCGCCACCGCCCCTGGCAGGGGCCGACTGGCAGGCGGCGGATCCGGAACTGCCCATGCTGTTGCTGGCGCGGGAGGCGCTGCGCGGCAAGATCAATCTGTTGCAGGGCCCCTTCCGGCCCCAGACCGAATACGGCCGCCACTGGTTGCAGTGGCGCAAGGTGCTGGGTGTGGCGGCTGCCCTGCTGCTGGTCACCCTGGGCCAACGGGGGCTGGCCCTGTATCAGCTGGAGGGGCAGGACAAGGCCCTCAAGGGGGAGATCCGTCAGGTCTACACCCGCATCTTCCCCGGGGAGAGCCGGATAGTGAACGTGCGCAGCCAGATGGAGCAGCACCTGCGGCTGCTGGGGGCGGCGCCCCAGAGCGGCGTGCTGCTGCTGTTGACCGAGCTGGCCCCTGTGTTTGCCGAGGTGCCCGGGCTCAAACCCGAGGTGCTGCGCTTCGACGCCACCCGGGGCGAGCTCAGGTTGCAGGTGACGGCCCCCGGCTTCACCGAGATCGAGCGTTTCCGCGAGCTGGCGGGCAAGCGCTTCGAGGTGCAGCAGGGTGAGGTGCGAAGCCATGAGGGCAAGGTAGAAGGGGCGCTGGTGCTCAAGGATAAATCATCATGATGGCAAGGTTTGAACTCTGGTGGCGCGGTCTCAGCGCCCGGGAACAGCGGCTGGTGGCGGTGGGGGGCAGCGTGCTGCTGGTCGGTCTCTTCTACTGGCTGGTGTGGCAGCCCCTCGGCAATCGCATCGAGGAGCGGGAGCGCCAGGTGAAGAGCCAGCAGCAGACCCTGATCTGGCTCAAGGAGAAGGGAGAGCAGGTGCTGGCGGCCCAGGCGGGCAGCGGCCGCAACATGGATCTGGGGGGAACCCTGGATGGCGTGGTCAATCGCACCGCCTTCAACCACAAGATCAAGATCGCCCGGCTGCAACCCCAGGGTCAGGAGCTGCAAGTCTGGATAGACCAGGTTGCCTTCGACGATCTGCTGATGTGGCTGGCCGAGCTGACGGACAAGTACGGGGTCAGGGTACAGGTGATAGAGGTGGCCCGCGAGCAACTGCCCGCCGGCATGGTCAAGGTAAGACGCTTACAGGTGAGTCGCCCGCAATGAAACGCAAGATCTGGATACTGGTCGTCTTCCTGCTGGCCTGGCTCGGCTTCCTGCTGATCAGCGTGCCCGCCAGCCTGGTGGCGCGCCATCTGCCCCTGCCCCCCATGGTCAAGCTGGAAGGGGTGAGCGGCACCCTCTGGCAGGGGGAAATTGCCCGACTGCAATACGCCAGCGAGTCCCTGACCCGGCTGCGCTGGGATCTCGATGGCTGGTCCCTGCTGCGGTTGGCCCCCGAGGTGGCGGTGCGCTTCGGCGAGCGCAGCGGTCTCAATGGTCAGGGCATGATCGGCTGGAATGGCGCCGCCTTCGGCCGCGACCTCACCCTCAACGCCCCCGCCCCCTGGGTGCTGGCGCGGTTGCCCTTGCGCCCGCCCTTCCCCCTGACGGCGGCGGGCCAGCTGCAACTCAAGGTGGATCAGTTCGCCCAGGGCCAGCCCTGGTGCGACAGCCTGTATGGCAACCTCTTCTGGTACGGCGCCGAGGCCCAGACGCCGGCAGGCAAGCTGCTGCTGGGGGATCCCGAGGCGAGGCTCACCTGCCTGGACTCGACCCTGAAGGTGGATCTCAAGCAGGGCTCGGAGGCGGTGCAGGTGGCGGGGCAGCTTGAGCTCAAGGCCAATCGCCAGTACCTGTTCCAGGGCACCCTCAAGCCCGGGCCCGAGCTGCCGGATCAGATGAAGCAGGGGCTGCCCTTCCTCGGCCAGCCCGATGGTCAGGGCCGCTTCCCGCTGCGCTATCAGGGCCGGATTTAATCCGGCTTTCGCCGACTCCGGTTTATCCCGGGGTCGGCTCCATCTTCCCCGCTCATTCGTCGCCCTGCGTCGATGACCGCCACATCCTGGTGGCATCTAGAATCACCTCCCTCTTTTTCCCGACCAATCAGATGCGCTGCCACAGCGGAATCCACTTCGTCACTCTCCACCGTATATGGTCAATTAAACCCTATATTGGTGGGTGTGCGGATCCTGCTTCCATGGAAGGTGAATATCAATAATGTTTCATTGATATTTAATTGTGTGAGCTGGGGCTGATTATTGATGTTTTTAATGTGGAATTAGTGGTTATGTCTGGGTGTGATTGCAACCAATTGAAAATATTATAAAAAATAAAATAACTTTGTTTTCTTATCACATGGCTCAGCATTTTCTCGGCTCATATCACATAAAAAATGTGAGCGTTGGCGAAATGAGTGGTCAATTTAAGACGATCCGATAACTTGTCGAAATACCGAGTTAACCTCAGCGCCGCTAGAATGATGTCAATCAGAGATGCTTTATTTGTCTTGAGGGCACGACAAGCCGTCATCTCGGTCGATCTATTCATCTGGTTTCAAGTGTTGAGGGAAATGGTTATGGGAAAGAAGCGTATTTACCTGTTTTGCTCTGCCGGAATGTCGACGTCACTGCTGGTCTCGAAGATGAAGGCGCAGGCTGAGAAATATGATGTGCCCGTGGAGATAGATGCCTACCCGGAAACCCTGGCAGCCGAGAAGGGTCAGGATGCCGATCTGGTGCTGTTGGGCCCGCAGATTGCCTACATGCTGGCTGAGATCCAGGCCCTGTTGCCGGGCAAGCCGGTCGAAGTCATCGACTCCCTGCTCTATGGCAAGGTCGATGGGTTAGGGGTCCTCAAGGCCGCCGTCGCATCCATCAAGAAGAGCCTCACTCAGTAAGGAGAGCACCGTGAGCACCATCATCGCATCGCTGGAAAAGGCCATATTGCCCATCGCCATCAAGCTGGGTAAGCAGCCTCATGTCAACGCCATCAAGAATGGTTTCATCAAACTGATGCCCCTGACCCTGGCCGGGGCCATGTTCGTCCTGATCAACAACGTCTTCCTGAGTTTTGGGGAGGGATCCTTCTTCTACTCCATGGGGGTGCGACTCGATCCCGCCACCATAGCGACCCTGGACGGCTTCAAGAGCATTGGTGGCAGCGTCTACAACGGCACCCTGGGGATCATGTCCCTGATGGCGCCCTTCTTCATCGGTCATGCCATGGCAGAAGAGCGCAAGGTTGATCCCCTCTCGGCCGGTCTGCTCTCGGTCGCCGCCTTCATGACGGTCACCCCCTTCAGCGTCGGCGAGGCCTATGCGGTCGGCGCCAACTGGCTGGGGGGCGCCAACATCATCTCCGGCATGATCATCGGTCTCGTCTCGGCCGAGATGTTTGCCTTCGTCATTCGTCGCAACTGGGTGATACGCCTGCCTGACAGCGTACCGACCTCGGTAGCACGCTCCTTCTCGGCGCTGATCCCCGGTTTCATCATCCTCTCCATCATGGGGATAGTCGCTTACCTGCTCCAGACAGAGGGTACCCACTTCCACCAGATCATCATGGACACCATCTCCACCCCCCTGTCCAACATGGGTGGCCTGGTCGGCTGGGTCTATGTGCTCTTCTCCCCGCTGCTCTGGTTCTTCGGGGTTCATGGTTCTTTGGCCCTGTCGGCACTGGAGAACGGCATTCTGGTGCCCTTCACCCAGGAAAACGTCGCCCTCTATACCCAATACGGCTCCGTTGAAGCCGCCATCGCCGCCGGCAAGACCTTCCACGTCTGGACCAAGCCGATGCTCGACTCCTACATCTTCCTCGGTGGTACGGGGGCCACGTTGGGCCTCATCCTCGCGGTGTTCATGGTGTCCCGTCGCGATGACTACCGTCAGGTGGCCAAACTGGGCATGCCCGCCGGCATCTTCCAGATCAACGAACCCATCCTGTTTGGTCTGCCGGTCATCATGAACCCTGTGCTGCTCATCCCCTTCGTGATGGTGCAGCCGGTGCTGGCGACCATCACCCTGTTTGCCTACAACACCGGCGTTATCCCGCCCATCACCAACATGGCGCCCTGGACCATGCCGGCCGGATTGGGGGCCTTCTTCAACACCAACGGCAGCATAGCCGCAGCCCTGCTGGCGGTATTCAACCTGGGGATAGCCACTCTGATGTATGTCCCCTTCGTGCTGATTGCCAACAAGGCCCAGGCCGTTATCGAGGAAGAACAGGAGAGCGAAGAGGATATCGCGCTGGCCCTGAAATTCTGATGACACTCCCGGGAGGAGC
This sequence comes from Aeromonas bivalvium, assembly GCF_000819765.1. Lineage (GTDB taxonomy): Bacteria > Pseudomonadota > Gammaproteobacteria > Enterobacterales > Aeromonadaceae > Aeromonas > Aeromonas bivalvium. The sequence continues at coordinate 47,237 of NZ_CDBT01000061.1, read as the reverse complement.
CTGGCTCCTCCCTCTTCAAGCCGAAGGAGAAGAAGATGATGTATCGCTTTGCGGACGATTTTTGGTGGGGCAGCGCCAGCTCGGCGCCCCAGACGGAGGGAGCCTCCAGCCGAGATGGCAAGTCCGACAACATCTTTGACTACTGGCACGCCATTGAGCCGACGCGCTTCCATCAGGACATAGGCCCGGCGCAAGCCTCGACCTTCTATGATCGTTTCGAGAGTGACATCGCCCTGCTCAAGCAGCTCAATCACAACAGTTTTCGTACCTCCATCTCCTGGTCCCGACTGATCCCGGACGGGACGGGCGAGATCAATCAGCAGGCCGTCGCTTTCTACCATGCCGTCTTTGACCGCTTGCTGGCCGAGGGGATCACCCCCTTCATCAATCTCTACCACTTCGACATGCCGCTGTGCATGCAGGAGCAGGGCGGTTGGGAGAGCCGGGACGTGGTGGCGGCCTATGTGCGTTACGCCAGCCTGTGCTTCGAGCTGTTTGGTTCGCGCATCCAGCACTGGTTTACCTTCAACGAACCCATAGTGCCAGTCGAGTGCGGCTATCTCGGCCACTTCCACTATCCCTGTGTGGTGGATTTTCGCCGCGCCGTCACTGTCGCCTATCACACCGCCCTGGCCCATGCCGGTGCGGTCAAGGCCTTTCGCGATACCCATGCCAGTGGCGAGATTGGCATCATCCTCAACCTGAGCCCCACCTACCCCCGCTCCGATTCGGCGGCAGATCGCCAGGCGGCGCGCTGGGCCGACTTGCTGCTCAACAAGAGTTTCCTCGATCCGGCCCTGAAGGGGAGCTATGACCCCGAGCTGGTCGCCTTGCTGCGCCAGCATGATCTACTGCCTGCGGTGGAAGCCGGTGACAAGGCGCTACTCAGTGTCGGACGGGTGGATTGGCTGGGGATCAACTACTACCAGCCACGGCGAGTCAAGGCCAAGGATCAAGCCTGCTCGGGGGTGCCGCGCACCCCCGAAGATCTGTTCGATTTCTATGAGATGCCGGGTCGCAAGATGAACCCGCACCGGGGCTGGGAGATCTATGAGAAAGGGATCTACGACATCCTCACCGAGCTGCGCCTGGGCTATGGCAACCCCCGCTGCTACATCTCGGAAAATGGCATGGGGGTCGAGGGGGAAGAGCGCTTCATCGGGCCCGAAGGGCGAGTCGAGGATGACTACCGCATCGACTTCATTCGTGGTCACCTCGAGTGGCTGCATCGCGGCCTGCAAGAGGGTAGCGCCTGCTGCGGTTATCACCTCTGGACCTTCATCGACAACTGGTCCTGGCTCAATGCCTACAAGAATCGCTATGGCCTGGTCCGGCTGGATCTTGACAGCCAGACCCGCACCATCAAGAAGAGCGGCTATTGGTTCGCCGAGGTGGCACGCAACCATGGTTTCAATTAAGTGAGATGCCAGTAAACCGCTTTCAATCAACCAGCTGTAATCAAGGGGATAAAGAGATGTTCGATATGGACAACATAGAGGCAGAGACCACGACGTGCGATGACATGGAGGAGGTGGTGATGGGACTCATCATCAACTCGGGGCAGGCACGCAGCCTGGCCTACAGTGCCCTGAAGAAGGCCAAGGAGGGCGACATAACCGCCGCCCGCCTGCTGATGAACCAATCCCGCGAGGCCCTCAACGCCGCCCACCTGGTGCAGACCCAGCTGATTGAGAGCGACCAGGGGGAGGGCAAGATCCCGGTGACTCTGGTACTGGTGCATGCCCAGGATCACCTGATGACCTCCATGCTGGCGCGGGAGCTCATCAACGAGCTCATCGACGTGCACGAAAAACTGCTCGCCAAGTAACAACGGCATCGGCCAGTCACAAGGGGCGAATAATGAACGTCAAGACCATCCGGGAAAACGAGCTGTTCAACAACAGACCCTTCCACATGTTCATCTACAACAAGCAGGTGAGCGGTACCGGGTTGCATCAGCACGACTATTACGAGTTCACCCTGGTGTTGACCGGCCGCTACTACCAGGAGGTCAACGGCAAGCGGGTGCTGCTCGAGCGCGGCGATCTGGTGTTCATTCCGCTGGGTTCGTCCCATCAGAGCTTCTACGAGTTCGGCACCACCCGGATCTTCAACGTCGGGATCAGCCGCAGCTACTTTGACGAGCACTTCAAGTACCTGCTGCCGGAACACTTCGTGGCGTCCCAGGCCTATCCGCTCAAGCATGAATTCCTGAGTTATATCGAGTCGGTACTGGTCTCCCCCGGCTTTCGGGAAGAGGCGCTGACCGAATTTCTCGAAGGGGTGACCTACTCGGTGATGAACCGTCTGCGTCACTACAAGGATGCTTCGGCCAGCGAAGATCTCCCGCTCTGGCTCCATGAGGCGGTGGAGCGCATGCACGATCGCCCGTTGTTTGCCGACGATGCCCTGGCCAATCTGATCCATCTCTCCGGCAAGAGTCAGGAATACCTGACCCGTGCCACCCGGCGTTACTACAACAAAACGCCGATGCAGATCATCAACGAGATCCGGGTCAACTACGCCAAGATGCAGCTGGAAGTCACCAACGACTCCGTGGCCGACATCGCCTTCGAGACCGGCTACAACGATGTCAGCCTTTTTATCAAAAACTTCAAGAAGCTGACCTCCTTTACCCCGGGCAGTTACCGCAAACATCTCTATCCGAAATTTGAGACCCCAGTCTGATATGGGCTAACCGTATTTTCATTTAAAAACATAGCATTGCAAAAAATCTGACCCAGATTGACCGGCCCCTGCCACAGGTGGCTGCGGCCCCTTATTCAACCTATTCGAGAATGATGAAAGAGGTGTTTATGAACAAGACGCTTAAAGTGGTCACCATAGGTGGCGGAAGCAGCTACACCCCGGAGCTGGTCGATGGCTTCATCAAACGCTACGCCGAATTGCCCATCGACGAGCTGTGGCTGGTCGATGTCCCCGAAGGTCAGGGGAAACTGGACATTATTTTCGACCTCTGTCAGCGCATGATCCAGAAAGCCGGCATCCCCATGACGCTGCACAAGACGTTGGATCGCCGCGCCGCCCTGCAAGGGGCCAGCTTCGTCACCACCCAGCTGCGGGTCGGCCAGCTGCAGGCCCGGGAAAAAGACGAGCGCATTCCCCTCAGCCACGGCCTGTTGGGTCAGGAGACCAATGGCGCGGGCGGCCTGTTCAAGGGGCTGCGCACCATCCCCGTCATTTTCGACATCATCAGGGACGTAGAGGAGATCTGCCCGGATGCCTGGCTCATCAACTTCACCAATCCGGCCGGCATGGTGACCGAAGCCGTGCATCGCCACACCCAGTTTCGCCGCTTCATCGGGGTGTGCAACATTCCGGTCGGCATGCAGATGTTTGTGCGCGACGCCCTCAAGGTCCGCGCAGAAGACGCCCTCTCCATCGACATTTTCGGCCTCAATCACCTGGTGTTCATCGGCGATGTGTTGGTCAATGGGGTATCGCGCTTCGATGAACTGCTCGAGGGGGTGATAGACGGCAGCCTCACCAGTTCCAGCTCGGTCAAGAACATCTTCGATTTGCCCTTCGATGCGAACCTGATGCGCGGACTGCGCCTGTTGCCCTGCTCCTACCTGCGTTACTACTTCAAAGAGAAAGAGATGCTGGGGATCGAGATGGGCGAGTTCTACAAGGGCGGCGCCCGGGCCCAGGTGGTGAGACAAGTCGAGAAAACGCTTTTTGAGCTCTATCAGAACCCGGAACTCGACGAGAAGCCCAAGGAGCTGGAGCTGCGCGGCGGCGCCTACTACTCGGATGCGGCCTGCGAGGTGATCAGCGCCATCCATAACGACAAGCGCAGCGAACAGTATGTGATAGTCCCCCACCATGGCCATGTCACCAACATTCCGGCCGACTGGACCGTGGAGATGACCTGCCTGGTGGGTCGTGATGGTGCCATTCCTCACCCGCGCCTCACCCGCTTCGACGACAAGACCAACGGGCTCATTCACCTCATCAAGAGCTTCGAGATTGCCGCCTCACAGGCAGCCTTGAGCGGCTCCTTCGATGACTTGCTGCTGGCCATGAACCTCAATCCGTTGATCCACTCGGACAACGAGGCAAAAACCGTTGCCCGGGAACTGCTGCTGGCGCACCGCGAGCACCTGCCCAAGTTTGCCGCCGCCATTGCGGATCTCGCCTGAGCACACCGGGTCCCGTTGATCGTCGGCGGGGCAATACAGGAGATAGAGATGCATAAACGATTGATTATCAACGCCGACGACTTTGGTTTCTGTCCTGCCCAGAGCTACGGCATAGTCGAAGCCTTCGAGCATGGGGTGGTCAGTTCGACCACCGCCATGGTCAATTCCCCGGCCATAGCGCATGCGGCCTGGTTGGCCAGGCGCTTCCCGGACTTGCCCATCGGGCTGCACTTCGTGCTCAGTTGGGGCAAGCCGCTCTCTCCTCTCTCCTGCCTGGTCAATGCCCAGGGGGAGCTGGACAAAAGCATCTGGCAAAAAAGCGAGCAGGGCCTGCTGGTCGCAAGGGAAATCATGGAAGAGCTCAGGCAGCAGTTCGATCGTTTCGTCACCCTGTTTGGCCGCTCTCCTACCCACATCGACAGCCATCACCATGTGCATATGCTGCCGAGCCTCTATCCGCTGGTGGAAGCCTTCGCCCGCCAGCAGGGCATCCCTATGCGCATCGATCGGGAGGAGGTGCGCCGTCACGGCCTGATCGTCAACCATGAGCTCAGTTGCCAGCGTTTTGACAGCCGCTTCTATGGTGAGTCACTCACCCGGGAGCGGTTGCTGCAACTACTCGATGACGCCGATGAACAGGGGGTCAGCTCCCTTGAGATCATGTGTCACCCCGCCTTTATCGATCTCGAGGTGCAGCGCAGCTCTTACAACCTGTCCAGGCTCACCGAGCTTGCCATCCTCACCGATCCGGCCTTGCCTGAGTTGATCGCGGCGAGAGGCTATTGCCTCACCAGTTACCAGGGGTGGCAGCCATCTTGAATCACCAAGGTGGCAGGACTGTACCGTGATGGGGCCAGGCCTATGGTGGGGCGCTAGCTGGTCGATGTGGTGATGAGGTGGTTGAGGAAGAGGTGGAACAGCTCGGCCCGGGAGCGCAGGTGCAGCTTGCCGTAGAGGTGCTTGCGGTGATTCTTCACCGTGCCTGCGCCAATGCCGAGCGTCTGGGCTATGGCCTCGGTATCCAGCCCCTGCAACAGCAATCCCGCCACCTGTCGCTCGCGGCGGGTGAGGCTCTCGCTCCCCAGGCTGGCGATGGCCTGCTCCACTTCGACTCTCAGGTCGCTGCCACCAGGCCTGGCCGGGCTCTGGGCCAGGCGGGGCGTCTCTTCCCGCCAGTGCTGGCGACACAGTGAATGCACCAGAGGAAACAGCGCCTCCAGCCGGGCTTGCTCGTCCTGACCGAGGGTGCTGCGCTTGTCGAGCCGCCCGAGAAACAGCATCAGGGTGAGGCCACTGCGCACCGGCAGGATCAGCCCCACCTCCTCCTGCCAGCCGGTGGCCTGATAGAAGTGGTGGCGATATTCGGGGTCGAGCCGCCCCTTCGACACCTGCGCCAGGGTCCAGACCCCGGCGGGGAGGCCGTCCTTGAGCGCCTGCATAAAGGGATCCTGGCTGAAGTGGCGGGTGAGGTAGCGATCAAACAGCAGGGCCCGCTGGTGATGCAGGTTGTCATAGAGGTAGACGGGACGCTGCCCCACCCCGAGCAGCAGGGCGCAGTCGAACGCCACCTGCTGCTGGATGAGGCGCACCAGGGCCGCCGGAAAGCCGCTGCCGTGCAGGGCATCGACGGCGGCGGTCAGGCTTGGGGTCAGCGAGTCTGTGGCGAGGGGCTGGGTCATGATGGTGGGTTCCGGGTGGCGGGCTGGCTCCCCGCGATGGTCGTGCTATGGCTGGATGCTAGCACGGGAGTGGCAAAACTGTCCCCTAGGGGACATATCGACCAGGCGCTCAAACGGCGAGGATGACCCTCTTTCTCTTTCTCTTGCTGTTGGAGCCCTCCATGACAAATCTTCACCTGCTCGATGAGCTGACCCAACGCGGCCTGGTGGCCCAGATGTCCGACCCGGCGGCGCTGCGCGATCACCTCGCCACGGCACGCACCCTCTACTGCGGCTTCGACCCCACCGCCGGCAGCCTGCACATAGGCCATCTGGTGCCGCTCCTGATATTGCGCCGCTTCCAGCTGGCGGGCCACACCCCGGTGGCCCTGGTGGGGGGCGCCACCGGCCTCATCGGCGATCCCAGCTTCAAGGCGACCGAGCGCAGCCTCAACAGCGCCGATACCGTTCAGGGCTGGGTGGCCAGCCTGTCGGCCCAGATAAAAGCGCTGCTGCCAGCGAGCGACGGGCTGGCGGCCCCGTTGCTGGTCAACAACGCCGACTGGATGGGGCAGATGTCCGCCCTCGATTTTCTGCGGGACATCGGCAAGCACTTCTCGGTCAACGCCATGCTGGCGCGGGAATCGGTGCGTCAGCGGCTGGCTCGCCCGGACCAGGGGATCTCCTTTACCGAGTTCTCCTATGCCCTGCTGCAATCCCAGGACTTCGCCGTGCTCAGCCAGCGCCTCGGCTGCACCCTGCAGATCGGCGGCAACGACCAGTGGGGCAACATCACCAGCGGCATGGATCTCACCCGGCGACTGCATCAGGCCCAGGTTTATGGCATGACGCTGCCGCTCATCACCAAGGCGGATGGCACCAAGTTCGGCAAGACGGAGGGGGGCGCCATCTGGCTCGACCCGGCGCTCACCTCGCCCTACGCCTTCCATCAGTTCTGGCTCGGCACCGCAGACGAGGATGTCTACCGCTTCCTGCGCTACTACAGCTTTATGCCGCTCTCCGCCATCGCCGAGCTGGAGGCGGAGGACGCCCAGCGGCAGGGGCGCAAGCAGGCCCAGCAGGTGCTGGCGGACGAGCTGACCGAGCTGGTGCACGGCAAGGGGGCGCTGGCGGCGGCGCGGCGCATCGGCGAGCTGCTGTTTCGCGGCGACGTGGCCCGGCTCGGGGAGGGCGATCTCGCCCAGCTGGCCCAGGATGGCATGCCGAGCAGCCCCATCGAAGGTGAAACGGATCTGGTGACCCTGCTGGTGGAGAGCGGTCTGGCGAACTCGAAGCGGGTTGCCCGGGAGCTGCTGGCGGCGGGCGCCATCAGTCTCAACGGTGGGATCCGCCAGGATGAGCAAGTGACCGACGGCGACTGGCTGTTCGGCCGCTACCTGATGCTGCGCCGGGGCAAGAAGCAGTACCACCTGGTGATCCGCTCATGAGGCGGTGAGCGCCTCGATGACGTAGTCGAGGAAGTGGCCGACCAGGGCCGACTCGGCCCTGCGCTGGGTGTAGAGGGCGTAGAAGTGGGCCCCCTTGGGGCGATAGTCCGGCAGCACCTCGCGCACCACTCCCTCGGCCAGCTCGGCCGCCACCAGGTAGCGTGGCAGGCGGGCTATCCCCAGCCCCTGGCGCATCGCCTGGTGGACAGCCTTCTTGCTGCTGAAAGCCAGCTCGCCCGCTACCTCGAGGGGGATCTCGCGCCCCTGATCCAGCAGGGTCCAGCGCTCGTGACGGCCGTATTCCTGACTGCGGGTAATGAGGCTGTGCTGGTGCAGATCCTGCGGGGTGGCCAGGGGCGGGTGGGCCTCCAGGTAGGGGGCGCTGGCACAGAGCACCAGCTCGTCCGGGCCGATTGGGCGCGCCAGATAGGGCTCGGCGCAGAGTTCGGTGCTGCGAAAGGCCACGTGCAGGTTGTCGCGCAGCAGGTCGGCGGGGCGGTTGCTGAAGTCGGCGATGAGGCGCACCTCCGGGTGGTCGGCGCGAAAGCGCAGCAGCACCGGGGTCAGCACCACCTCGCCCCACAGATCCGGCGCAGTGATGCGCAGCTCCCCGCACAGGGCCGAGCGGCGGCGTTGCAGGCCGTCGAGCAACTGCTCGTGCAGGGCGATCATCTGGTCGGCCTGGCGGTAGGCGAGTTCCCCCGCGTCGGTCAGCTGTACCCGGCGGGTGGTGCGGCTCAGGAGCGCACTGCCGAGGCTCTGCTCCAGGTGGCGCAGATCTTTTGACGCCTTGCTCGGGGTGATGCCGAGCTGGGCCGCCGCCGCGGCGAAGGAGCCACAGCGGACGATGGCGACCAGCAGGCGCATCAGATAGAGGGTGTCGAACTTGTGGTGGCTCATAAAGCTCCGCTGATTATGTCTTGTTGGGAATGAATGCCTTGCTTATTCGCCTGATTATATCCCATCTTCCCGGGATTATAGTGGCCACCATTCCACTGCGATCCCGGGAGAGGGTGATGAACAAGGCACTTGGCGACAGCTTTCACTTCGAGCGGGCCGGTCTGCGGCTCAAGAACCGGGCCGTGCTGGCCCCTTTGACCCACAACATGAGCGGCGCAGGCGGCGATCCCGGCCAGGCCGAGTTCGACTGGCTGGCGCGCTGCGCCCGCGGCGGCTTCGGTCTGCTCATCGCCGCCGCCACCCAGGTGCAGCCCGGCGGGCGCTGCTGGGCCGGGCAGCCGGCCCTGATGACAGACACCCAACAGCAGGCCTTCACGGCCCTGGCCGACAGTGCGCGGCAGGCCGGGGCGCTGGCGGTGGTGCAACTGCATCACGGCGGGATGCGTGCCCTGCCCGAACTGAACGACGGGGCGCCGGTCGGCCCGTGCGCGCTGGCGCCGGGCGGGCGCTACCCCCTCGGGGTCAAGGGGCTGAGCGAGGATGAGATACTGACGCTGATCGAGGCTTTCGTGCGCGCCGCCGAGCGGGCCCATGGCGCCGGCCTGCACGGGGTCGAGCTGCACGGGGCCCACAACTTCCTGCTCTGCAACTTCCTCAACCCCCAACACAACCGGCGTACCGACCGCTGGGGAGGCAGCATCGCCAACCGGGCGCGGATCCTGGTGGAGATAGTGCGCGGCATCCGTGGCCGCCTGCCCCGGGAGTTTCTGGTCGGGGTGCGCCTCTCCCCCGAGAGCTATGCCCATATCCAGGGCATAGAGCTGCCCCATCAGCTGGCGGTGGCACGCCTGCTGGCGGACGAGGGGATCGACTACCTGCACTTCTCCATGGGAGACAGCTTCAAGGCGGTGGCAGGGGATCCCCATGGTGGCGCCCTGCTGGAGGCGGTGCGGGCCGGGCTGGGGGGGCGGGTGCCGCTCATGGTGGCGGGCAAGATCCGCGACGGCGCCACGGCCGGGCGGGCGCTTTGCGGCGGCGCCGATCTGGTGGCGGTGGGCACGGCGGCCCTCGGCAATCCGGACTGGATGGCGCGGGTGAGCCGCGGCCTGCCCCTGCATGCGGCTCCCTTCACGGCTGAGCACCTCACGGAGGTCGGCTTCACCCCAAGCGCCCTCGACTACCTGGCCGGCATGGGCGTGCTTGCTCCGTGCGATGCGGCCTGAGGGGACATCATGAGCGAGTGGACCCTGCTGTTGATGTTTATCCCGACCTTCTTTCTCATCTCTGTCTCCCCCGGTCTTTGCATGATGCTGGCCATGAGCTTTGGCGCCAGCCTGGGGGTGCGCCGCACCTTGTGGGTCATCGGCGGCGAGCTGGCCGGGGTGGGGTTGATAGCCCTCACCGCCCTGCTCGGTTACACCCGGGTGCTGGCCGAGCAGCCCGTGCTGATGCAGGGCTTCAAATACCTCGGCGCCCTCTATCTGCTCTGGATGGGGGTGGCGAGCTGGCGCGGTGGCGGGCAGCAGGGGACGAGCCGCCAGGAGAACAGCGGACGCCTGGCGTTGGTGTTGCGCGGCTTTACCGTCGCCATCTCCAACCCCAAGTCCTGGCTCTTTATGATGACCCTGCTGCCACCCTTCATCAGCCCGTCCCTCTCGGCGGGATTGCAGACCCTGCTGTTCGTCGCCCTGGTGATCCTGATCGAGTGCATCAACCTGCTGCTCTACGCCTACGGGGGTCAGCGGGCGAACCGGCTGCTGGAAGGGCAGGGACGCGGGGAGCTGCTGGGGCGGATCTCCTCCCTGCTGATGATGGGGGTCGCCGGCTACTGGCTGCTGACCTGATGCGACAGCACCTGCCCTGGAAAAGGGCGGACGGTGCCGGGCCTGCGCCCCTTTGCCCGTGGTGTTCGTCCTGCGACTCGTTTACTCTTGAGTCATGACTCTCGCCAGTGGCCCGGCTATGGATCCCAACAAGCGCAAACCCGACATCATCAAGGCCGAAATCGTGGCCGAAAGCCGCCTGTTCAAGGTGGAATCCCTGCATCTCAAGTTCTCCAATGGCGAGGAGCGGGTCTATGAGCGGATGCGTGGCGGCAACCGGGGCGCCGTCATGGTGGTGCCCATGCTGGACGCCGACACCCTGTTGCTGGTGCGCGAATATGCCGCCGGGACTCACTCCTACGAGCTGGGTTTTCCCAAGGGGCTGATCGATCCGGGGGAAGATGCCTTCGAGGCGGGCAACCGGGAGCTGATGGAGGAGGCGGGGTTCGGGGCGAACACCTTGATCCCGCTCAAACAGGTCTCCTTGGCACCGGGCTACTTCGCCAGCAAGATGGACATACTGCTGGCGCTGGATCTCTTCCCCGAGTGGCGGGTCGGCGACGAGCCCGAGCCCCTCGAGGTGATCCCCTGGCCCCTCTCTCGCTTCGATGAACTGCTCGAGCGGGACGACTTCACCGAATCACGCAGTATCAGTGCCCTGCTGTTGACCCAGAAGTGGTTGTCCCGGCAGGAAAAATAACGAGCGGTGCCATGGAGGATGAGACGATGCAGGAATTATTGAGCTGGGTGCCCGGGGTCAAGGAGATCGCCCGCGAGGCCGGAAGAATACTCCATGAGATCTATCGGGGGGGCCAGTTCGAGCGAGAACTCAAGGCGGATGACTCCCCGGTCACCAGTGCCGATCTCGCGGCCGATGCCTACCTCAAGCAGGCGCTGTCGGCGCTCACCCCCCATGTGCCCGTGCTGACCGAAGAGGCGGCCGATGTGCCCTTCAGCCAGCGTGCCAACTGGCGGCAATACTGGCTGGTGGACCCCCTCGACGGCACAGGCGAGTTCATCGCCGGCAGCGGCGATTTCGCTACCCTGATTGCCCTGGTGCGGGACAATGTGCCCGTGCTCGGGGTCATCTATGCCCCCGAATCCGACCTGCTTTACTGGGCGGTGCGCGGACATGGCGCCTTCAAGGAGGTGAATGGCGAGGTGCAGCCCATCAGCGCCGTGCACCACGAGCATGACCAGCCCGACTCCCTGGTGGTGGCCATCAGCCGTCGCCAGAAGCTGGAGAACCTGACCCGCCGCCTCAACCCGGCCATTCACTACGAGCTGGTCCCGCTCGGCTCCAGTTCCCTCAAGTCCTGCCTGGTGGCGGAGGGGGCGGCAGACTGCTATGTGCGCCTCGGCCCCACCGGGGAGTGGGACACCGCCGCCGCCCAGTGCATCGTCGAGGCGGCCGGGGGGCGCATCCTCAGCCTGGCGCTGCAGCCGCTCAGCTACAACGAAACCGAATCGCTGGAGAACCCCGACTTCATCGTGATGGGGGATCCGGATCTCGCCTGGCACAAGATCCTGGCCCATTGAGGCGGTTGAAATGCCATGATTCGATCTCATCAGGCAGCCTGGCGGCTGCCTGATTGCATGGCGTGATCCGCTGCTTTAAAGCGGCATATTCAGGGGTATTCGCTGGCTAGGCACTGTGATGGCAGTGGATCATCACACATTGCCGCGTGCTGCCGGCATGTTTTTCATGTAATACCGGCAACCTCGATTTCCTTGAAATATAAATTTGAAAATTATTTATATTTTGGTTTTATATTTGGCATTTTCGCCTTTATTTGGTTCAACTGAATTATCCCTCTCCCATCCCCTGCCCAATCTTGCTGGTTGAGGCGCGCTTTGCCAGTGGGATCTGCCAATGCCGATTTTTGAGAATTAAATGCTAAAGGAGCACAATTCTTCCAGATTTTAATACTGGCTATAAGTGGTTTATTAATGAGTTCATCTGCAGAGATCTCCCGGGAGCTGTCCGCTTCCCCATCCATCACTCGCACCGGCTGGCGCCGTCACGACACCCACTGGGTCATCAGCCTGTTTGGCACCGCCGTCGGCGCCGGCATCCTGTTTTTGCCCATCAACCTGGGCCTGGGGGGCATCTGGCCCCTGGTCATCGTTGCCGTGCTGGCCGGCCCCATGACCTTCCTGGCCCATCGCGGGCTGGCGCGCTTCGTGCTCTCGTCGTCCCGCCCCCACGCCGATTTCACCGAGGTGGCGGAGGAGCACTTCGGCAAGATGGCCGGTCGCCTCATCTCTGTGCTCTATTTCCTCTCCATCTTCCCTATCCTGCTTATCTACGGGGTCGGCCTGACCAACACGGTGGAGAGCTTCATGGTCAACCAGCTCGCCATAGCAGCCCCGAACCGGGTCATGCTCTCGGGCATGCTGGTGTTTGCCATGATAGCGGTGATGCTGGCCGGCGAGAGGGCCATGCTGCGGGCGTTCGCCTTCATGGTCTATCCGCTGGCAGTCATTCTGGCGGCCCTCTCCGTCTATCTCATTCCCCAGTGGCACTGGCCGGAAGTGGCCATGTTCGAGGGGGCCAGCTTTCTCAACACCGTCTGGCTGGCGCTGCCGGTGACCGTGTTTGCCTTCAGCCACGCCGCCGCCATTTCCGGCTTTGCCAACGTGCAGCGGCGGGAATATGGCGAGCAGGCGGAGGCCAGGAGCGGCCTTATTCTGCGCAACACCACCGTCATGCTGGTGGGCTTCGTGCTCTTTTTCGTCTTCTCCTGCGTGCTCAGCCTCTCCCCGGCCCAGCTGGCCGAGGCCAAGGCCCAGAACGTCTCCGTGCTCTCCTATCTTGCCAACATCACAGACAACCCTGTGATCGTGACCCTGGGGCCGCTCATCGCCTTCATCGCCATCAGCTCCTCCTTCCTCGGCCACTTCCTCGGCGCCCGGGAGAGCCTGAAAAGCCTGATCGCCAAGCCCACCGGCCTGTCGCTCGCCAAGGCGGACAAGCTCGGCATTGCCATCATGTTCTTCGCCATCTGGGGGGCGGCTGTGGTCAACCCCGGCATTCTGGGGCTGATGGAGACCCTCTCCGGCCCCGTCATCGCCATGATCCTCTTCATCATGCCGGTGGTGGCCATCTATCGGGTGGAGGCGCTGGCCCGTTTTCGCAAGGGCTGGGCCAACGGCTTCATCCTGTTGACCGGTTCGCTGGCGGTCTCTGCCCTGCTCTTCAGCCTGCTGAAGTAACAGCGGCGCTGCGGCCAGAAAGAGAAGAGGCGACCCCGGGGGTCGCCTCTTCTCTTTCATGGGGCACAGGGCTTCAACCCAGCTTGGCGCCGTTCTCCACCGCCTGCTCCGGGATGGCCATCACCACGGCGCCGTCCGGGCGGTAGAAGCCGGTCAGCAGAAACTCCGACTGAAACGGTCCTATCTGCTTGGCCGGAAAGTTCACCACGGCGACTATCTGGCGCCCCACCAGATCCTCGGGGCGATAGAGATCCGTGATCTGGGCGCTGCTCTTGCGCACGCCCAGTTCGGGGCCAAAATCCGCCCACACCTTGTAGGCGGGCCTGCGCGCCTCGGGGAAGGGTTCGACCCGCACCAGGGTGCCCACCCGGAGCTCCACCATCTCGAATTGCTGCCAGCTTATGGTCTGCATCTTGGCTTCTCCTGTCACACCTTGCATTGGCCCCAGCATGCCTCGAAACGACAGCCCCTGTCTTCGGCAAGGAGCCGGATGGTTATGGCCGCGGGCCGCTTTGTTGGCGCCAGCGGCTGGGGGTGAGCCCGGTCTCGGCCAGGAAGCGCTCGGCGAAGGCCCCCTGATCCTGATAGCCGCAGCGGCTGGCCACGACGCCGATGGGCAGGGCGGTTTGCGCCAGCAGGGTGCGTGCCAACGCCATGCGTCGCCCCCGAATGTAGTGGGAGACGCTCATGCCGAACTGCTGGCGAAAGGCGTGCTTGAACTGGCTCTGGCCGAGGCAGGCGATGGCGGCGAGCCGCGCGTTGCCAAGGGGCTCGGCGAGGTGGGCCTCGATGTGGCGCTGCACTCTTGTCATGCGCGGGGCCAGGGGAGGAGCCATGCCCTGGCCCTCGGCCAGCAGGCTCAGCCAGATCTGATCCATGCCCGTCAGATAACGACCCTGGCGCACCATCTGATGGAGGAAGGCGAGGTAGTGGCGCTGGGGCTCGTCCAGGGAGATGAAGGGGGTATCCCCCAGCGCCGCAGGCAGCCAGAGGCTCTCCTGCACCAGAAACGAGAGCGCAGGATCGGCGGCGTAGTCGTGGCGAAGGCCCGGCGCTATGACGCAGGCAGAGCCGGGGGCGAGGCGGCGTCCCTGGCCCTGCACCTCGATCTCGATGGGGCCGTCCAGGGGGCTCACCAGCTGGGCATGGTCGTGACTGTGGCTCTGGATGTCGTTCTGGTAGCGGCGCAGGCTGAAGGGGGAGGCAGACAGAGATGACGCGGCACCGGGCCGCGTCATCGAAGGGGAAGTGTCATGTGCCATGGGCGCCGGCTCACTCGGCGTCGTAGTCTTCGATCTCTTTGCCCAGGGCCTCCATGATGGCGCGGGCCTCTGCCGGGACGCTGTCCGGATGATCCTTGCGAAGATCGTCGTCGCAGGGCAGCGGCTGACCGGTGAACGCATGGAGAAAGGCCTCGCAGAGCAGTTCGCTGTTGGTCGCATGACGCAGGTTGTTCACCTGGCGACGGGTGCGCTCGTCGGTCAACACCTTCAGCACCTTGAGCGGGATCGAGACGGTAATCTTCTTGACCTGTTCACTCTTCTTACCGTGTTCCGCATAGGGGCTGACGTAGTCGCCGTTCCACTCTGTACCCATGATTCACCTGTTCTCATTTGGCCTTGAGCGCGGATTTTAACCCTTAAGGAAATCAATGGCAATCCAACAGCAAAGCCATTTAGACGTCTAGAAGTGTTGACGGCCTTCTTGGGGTGGCGTAATGTCTCGAACAATGGCGAGAGTGGACTCGCGCAAGGATGAGGAGAGAGAGATGACCCACAAGGCAACCCTGGCGGTGCGCACCGGCATAGAGACAGATACCCAGCATGGCGCCGTGGTGCCCCCCATCTATCTCTCCAGCAACTACACCTTTGCCGACTTCGGCGTGCCCCGTCAATACGATTATGCCCGCTCCGGCAATCCGACCCGTGGCAATCTGGCGGACGCGCTGGCCGCCCTGGAAGGAGGGGCGGGCGCCGTGGTGACCGGCACCGGCATGGGGGCCATCCACCTGGTGACCCAGGCCCTGCTGCAGGCGGGGGATCTGCTGATCGCCCCCCACGACTGTTACGGCGGTACCTGGCGCCTGTTCGAATTTCTGGCCGCCAAGGGCAATTATCGCGTCAAGTTCGTCGATCAGGGGGACGAGCAGGCCCTGGCCACCGCCCTGGCCGAGGGGCCCAGGCTGGTGTGGGTGGAGACCCCCTCCAACCCGTTGCTGCGGGTGGTGGATGTGGCGGCCATCTGCGAGGCTTCCCACGCCGTGGGCGCCCTGGTGGCGGTGGACAACACCTTCCTCTCGCCGCTCTTGCAGCAACCCCTGGCCCTGGGGGCCGATCTGGTGGTCCACTCCACCACCAAGTACATCAATGGTCACTCCGACGTGGTGGGCGGGGTGGCGATCGCCAAGGACGCCGAGCTGGCCGACAGCCTGCTGTGGTGGGCCAACTGCCTGGGACTGACCAGCGGGGCCTTCGATTCCTACCTCACCCTGCGCGGCCTGCGCACCCTGGGGCCGCGTCTGCGCACCCATCAGGAGAACACCCAGCACATTCTGGCCTTCCTGCAGACCCAGCCCCTGGTGAAAACCATCTATCACCCCAGCCTGCCCAGTCACCCCGGCCACGAGATAGCCCGTCGCCAGCAGTCCGGCTTCGGCGCCATGCTGAGCTTCGAGCTCGACTGCGACGAGGCGGGGCTGCGGGCCTTCCTCGGCGCCCTCAACTACTTCTCGGTGGCCGAGTCCCTGGGTGGGGTGGAGAGCCTGGTGGCCCATCCGGCCAGCATGACCCACAGGGCCATGAGCGCCGAGGCCCAGCAGGCGGCGGGCATCAGTCCCCAGTTGCTGCGGATCTCGGTGGGCATAGAGCACGGTGAGGATCTGGTGGCGGATCTGGCCCAGGCCCTGGCGGCGGCAGAGCGAGAGGCGGCGAAATGAGTCAGGCCGAGCAGAACGTCCCCTTGAGTGGGCAGGCAGCAGTGAACAACCAGCGAGACAGCGTGAAGGAGGTTGCCGTGACGGCAGGGGTGAAGCATAGACAGGTACACAAATTTGGCGGCAGCAGCCTGGCCGACCCCGTCTGTTATCGCCGGGTGGCGGCCATCGTCGAACAGCAGGGGGATGGCAGCGAGCTGATCGTGGTGTCGGCGGCGGGCAAGACCACCAACCGGCTGATCCAGCTGGTGGAGCTGGCGGAGGCGGGGGACGAGGCGGCCGGTGAGGCCCTTAATGCCCTGCGCGCCTATCAGCAGGGCTTGATCGACGGCCTGCTGGAGGGGGAGCTGCACCAGAGCCTGACCGCCCAGCTCAACGGGGATCTCGGTCGCCTGGGCCAGACCCTGGAGGGGCGGTTCGATCGCTTCGAGCGCAACGGCCTGCTCGCCTTCGGGGAAGTCTGGTCGGCGCGCCTGCTGGCCGCCCTGCTCACCAGCCGGGGCGAGCCCGCCATCTGGCTCGATGCCCGCAGCTTCCTGCGCGCCGAGGATGGCGCCCTGGTCAAGGTGGACGAGGCCCTCTCCAGCGAGCTGCTCAAGGCCCGTCTGGCCGAGCATGACGGTCGCATCGTGGTGACCGGCTTCATCGCCGCCGACATGGAGGGACGCTCCCTGCTGCTCGGGCGCAACGGCTCCGACTACAGCGCCAGCCTCCTGGCCCTGCTGGCAGACGGCGAGTCCACCACCATCTGGAGCGACGTGGCCGGGGTCTACAGCGCGGATCCGCGCCGGGTGAAGGAGGCGCGCCTGCTGGAGCGTCTGAGCCTGGCCGAGGCCAACGAGCTGGCCCGCCTGGGCTCCTCCGTGCTCCATTCCCGCACCCTGCAACCGGTGGCCGACAGCCGCCAGCGCCTCACCCTGCGTTGCAGCTACAACCCGGACGAGGGCTGCACCCATATCCTGCGCCGTGCGCCCCGCAGCAACGGGGCCCGCATCGTCAGCTCCGTGGATCAGATAGCCCTGATCGAACTCAAGGTGCTGGCCCAGGGGGACTTCGACCAGGCGGTCAAGACCATAGAGGCTCACCTGGCACGCCATCGCCTGAGCCCCCTCACCCTGCAACGTCAGCCGGACCGGCGGGTGCTGCGCCTCGCTTACACCCTGGAGGTGGCGGTCGGCGCCTATGATCTGCTGCGGGATTTCCAGCTGCAAGGCAACTTCACCGGCCTGATCCAGAAGGAGGGTTACAGCCTGGTGGCCCTGGTGGGGGCCGGGGTGACCGACAACGCCGAACAGTGTCACCGTTTCTACCAGCTGCTCTCGGATCAGCCCCAGGAGTTCGTCCAGGTGGCCAGAGACGGCCTGAGCCTGGTGGCCGTGCTGCGTCAGGTGGTGCTCGAGCCCCTGCTCATCGCCCTGCACAGCGCCCTGTTCAGCCGCCCGACCCGGGTCGGTCTGGTGCTGTTTGGCAAGGGCAACATCGGCAGCCAGTGGCTCGCTCTCTATGGCCGCGAGCAGGCCCGCCTCGAGCGCGAGCTGAACGTGGCGCTTACCCTGTACGGGGTGTTCAACTCCCAGGGGGGCCTGCTGGACGAGGAGGGGCTGGATCCCATCAAGGTGCAGAAGCACTTCGAGCCCAGCCCCCTCATCTGGCCCGAGTTGCTGACCCAGCTGGAGCAGCACAGTTTTGACTCCCTGATCGCGCTCGATCTGACCGCCAGCGAGACGGTGAGCCGCTACTACCCCGATTTCGCCCAGCTCGGCTGCCACATCATCGCCGCCAACAAGTTCGCCGGCGCCGCCGAGAGCGAGTTCTACCAGCGCATCAAGCAGGCGTGCCGCGACCATCAGGTGCAGTGGCGCTACAACGCCACGGTAGGGGCAGGCCTGCCGATCCAGTCCAGCATCCAGATGCTGCGCCAGAGCGGCGACCCCGTCCAGGGGGTCTCGGGGATCTTCTCCGGTACCCTCTCCTGGCTGTTCCAGCAGTATGACGGCAGCCGCCCCTTCTCCGAGCTGGTGGACGCAGCCTGGCAGCAGGGATTGACCGAACCGGATCCCCGGGAGGATCTCTCCGGCCAGGACGTGCGCAGGAAGCTGCTGATCCTGGCGCGGGAAGCGGGCTTCGAGCTGGACTCCGCCGACATAGAGCTGGAGAACCTGGTGCCCCATGCCCTGCGTCCGCTGTCGGTGGAGGGCTTCATGGACAAGCTGGGCGAGCTCGACGGCCCCATCCAGTCCGCTTTCGAGGGCGCGCGCCGGGTCGGCAAGGTGCTGCGCTACGTGGCCCGTATCGAGCGGGGGGGCAAGGCCCGCGTCGGCCTGGAGGCGCTGGAGCCTCACCACCCCTTCGCGAACCTCTTGCCCTGCGACAATGTGTTCGCCATCGAGAGCGACAATTACCGCACCAATCCCCTGGTCATCCAGGGGCCGGGAGCGGGACGTGAGGTGACCGCCGGGGCCATCCAGTACGATCTGTGGCAGATCTGCGCCGCGCTGTGAGGCCGGGCAAACAAAAAGGGCGCCTTATGGCGCCTTTTTTTGTTCCTGATCTCCGGGAGGCGAGGCTGCCTCCTCCCCGATCCGCCGATGGAAGTAGGCCTGATAGTCGAAGTCGATCCCCTCGAGATAGGGGTTGTCGAGCACCAGGACATGGCGCCGCTGGGGCTGCACCAGATCCAGGGCGGGCTGGAAGTGCTGGCGCCAGAGGCGCTGCAAGGAGCCCTTGCGCCAGGCACGCTCCAGCCCTGTCTGTACCCGGGTGAGGGCGGCGCCGTTGGCCTCGTGGCTGTAGAAGAGGTGGGGATTGGGGTAGGAGAGGGCGATCTGGCTGTCTAGGGCCAGACCCGGCATGGCCTGGCGCCGTTGCCACTCCTGATACACCTCTCCCGCCCCCCGGCAGAAGAGGTCGGCCCGCCCCCTGGCCACCAGCTTGAACAGGCGCTCGTAGTCGTCCACCTCCTGCACCTGCATGCCGGCGTGCTTGAGCACCTGGGCATCCTGCCAGCCTCGCCCCTGCACCTGGCGAAAGGGACGCAGCGCCGCCAGAGTGCGAACCTGGGCGAGGTCGGCCTGGCGATCCTCGTTGACGAAGCAGACCCGGTAACTGAGCATGCCCAGGGTGATGGGGAAGCGAACGTGGCCGAGGCGGGGGCGTTTGCCTGGGCTTAGCCAGGCGTGGGAAGCGATCAGGTTGGGGTAGCTGTTCTGCGCCAGCTGCTGGAGCAGCCGGACCCGGTTCATGGGGGGCGCCAGCGCCAGCTGGTACTCCCCGAAGTCGGCCCGGGTCTCCTCCAGCGCCAGGCGCAGCAGATCCTGCTCGTAGCGGGTGCGCTGATCCTGGGGGCTCTCGGGGCTGACATGGGTGAAGAGAGTGGCGGCTCCGGCCCGGGGGGTGGCCAGCCAGAGGGTGCACAGCAGTGCCAGATACTCTGCCCGCCTGTTGATTGAGGTCATATCGCTTCCTGAGCCGTTCGCATGATCCCAGTGTAACCGGACAGGAGGCAGGGATCAGCTGGCGGGATCAGGGCATGTTCACCACAGCAGCTGGCCGAGCAGGGGGGCGAGCAGCACAGTCACCATACCGGCGATCATCATCACCATGCTGGCGACCACACCTTCCTCCTTGCCCATCTGATAGGCCCGGGCCGTGCCTGCCCCGTGGGCCGAGGCGCCAAAGCCCGCACCCTTGCCGAGCCGGCTGCGGATGGCGAGGCGGCGCAGCACGCGCTCCCCCACCGCCATGCCGATCACCCCGGTCAGCACCACGAACAGGGCGGTCAGATCGCTCTGGCCCCCGACGCTCCTGCTCGCCTCCACCGCGAACGGCGTGGTGATGGAGCGCATGGCGAGGCTGCGTTGCAGCAGATCCGACAGGCCGAACCAGCGGGCCAGCAGCACCGAACTGCCCACCGCCATGACCACGGAGGCGAGCACCCCGAGGGAGAGGGACAGCCAGTGCTTGCGCATCAGGGCCCGGTTCTCGTAGACGGGGATGGCGAAGGCGACCGTGGCCGGGCCCAGCAGCCAGAGCAGCCAGTGACTGTCGGCCATGTAGGCCTCGTAGGGGATGTGGCAGAGCAGCACCAGGGCGACCAGCAGGGCCGGGGCCAGCAGCAGCGGCATCAGCGGCAGTATCTGCACCCGGCGATAGAGCCACTTGCTGAGGTAGTAGAACAGCAGGGTGAGCGCCAGGCAGAGCAGGCTCAAGGCTTGGCTAGTCATGGCGGCGATGCCTGCGGGCCAGTCTGAGCTCGAGCCGGTAGACCCTGTCCACCACCAGGGCCGTGGTGGCGAGCACCAGCACGGTACTGAGCCCGATCACCAGCAGGATCCGCACCCCCTGATGGAGCATCAGGTCCTGATAGTTGACCACGGCCACCACGGCGGGCACGAAGAACAGCAGCATCTCCGCCAGCAGCCAGCGGGATCCCGCGCTGAACCAGCGGGTCTTGACCACCCCGAGCAGGATCAGGGCGAGCAGGGCCAGCATGCCGGTGAGGTTGGCGGGCAGGGGCAGGTGGAACAGGCGCACGGCGCCATCGGCCAGCCACCAGATGGCGGCCAGCAGGGCGACCTGCAAGGGGGTGAGAAACCAGGAGGGCAGTGACATGGAGGCAGGCCGGTTGCTGAGACTGGCACCAGTGTAGCGCCGGGAAAAACCTGCAAAAAATGAATTTAAATTATCAAAATCATGCCAAATTGGCATGATATGACCCCCATCAGCGGAGAGAGTCCATGGATATCCGAGCCCTGCGTTACTTCGTCGAGCTGGTGCGCGAGCAGAGTTTCACCCGCGCCTCCGAGAAGCTGTTCGTCACCCAGCCCACCATCAGCAAGATGATCCGCAACCTGGAAGAGGAGCTGGGCCAGCCCCTGCTCAGCCGGGCGGGTCGCCGCTTCACCCTGACCGACGGGGGGCGGGTGCTGTTCGCCCGGGGCCAGGAGATACTGGCCCAGATGCAGCAGCTGGAGACGGAGCTGACGGACTTGCAGAGCCTCAAGGGAGGGCGGCTGGCCCTGGGCATGCCCCCCATGGTGGGCCATGTCTATGCGGATCTCATTCGCCGCTATCGCAGTCGCTACCCCGCCATCGAGCTCTCCATCGTCGAATATGGCGGTCGGCGCATCGAGCAGGCGGTGCTGGAGGGGGAGCTGGATCTCGCCATCACCATGCTGCCGGCCCGGGAGATGGCCGAGCTGGAGAGCCTGGATCTCGACTGCTACCCGATCCAGCTGGTGCTGCCCGCCGAGCCCCGCTGGCGCGAACGGGCCTGCGTGCGCCTCTCGGATCTGCGGGACGAGCCCTTGCTGCTCTACACCCAGGCCTTCACCCTGAGCGAGCGTATCGAACAGGCCTGCCTCGCCGAGGGCTTCACCCCCCAGGTGGCGGCGCGCAGCAGCCAGTGGGATTTTCTCACCGCCATGGTGCGCAGCGGCATGGGGGTCGCCTTCCTGCCCGAGCCCGTCTGTCGCCGCCTGGCCCAGGATGGCCTGATCCTGCGTCCCCTGTTACCTGAGATGAGCTGGCGGCTCGGGGTGATCTGGCCGAAGGGTCGCTACCTCTCCCGCAGTGCCGAGGCCTGGCTGGCCCTTTGCCGCGCGCGTCAGGAGACGGCCCCGACCGCGCCTCCGGGCTGAGCCCTGTCATCCGGCGCCTGGGCCATCAGCCTGCCCAGGGCGCGGCATAGCTGGCGCAGGCTGGCGTTGTCGAGCGCCCCATAGCCGAGCAGCCAGCCTTCGTGGCGGGAACATGGCGGCGCCGCGTCTGGCGGGGTCAGGTAGAAGTCGCTCAAGGGGCGCAGCCCCAGCCCCTGGCGATTGGCCGGCGCCGTCCAGCGCGCCTCCTCCCCCGGGGGGAGCAGGGCGCACAGCTGCAAGCCGGCGCCGGTATGGATGGGGGTGAGGGTCGGACACTGACTGGCCAGGGTCTCCACCAGCAGGTCGCGGCGGCTGCGATAGAGGGGGCGCATCTGGCGCAGGTGGGCGGCGAAGTGTCCCCCCTGGATGAAGTCGGCCGTCACCCCCTGCAACAGCTGGTTGCTGTGGCCGTCGACGGCGGCGCGGGCCTGGCAGAAGGGCGTCATCAGGGCATGGGGCAGCACCAGGTAGGCGAGGCGAAGAGAGCCGAAAAGCACCTTGCTGAAGGTGCCTACGTAGAGCACCCGCCCCTGGCTGTCCAGCCCCTGCAGGGCGGGGAGCGGACGCTGGTCATACTGGAACTCGCCGTCATAGTCGTCCTCTATGATCCAGGCGTTGTGGCGCGCCGCCTCGGCCAGCAGCGTCATCCGCCTTTGCAGGCTCATGGCCATGCCGAGGGGATACTGGTGGGAAGGGGTGCAGTAGATGAGTCTGGGGGCGGGCAAGGATCCGACCGGATTGAGCCCCTCCTCGTCCACGGGCACGGGATGCACTTTGGCCCCGGCGCTCACCATGGCGCTGCGGGCCCCGGGGTAGCCAGGTTCCTCCAGCCAGACACAGTCTCCCGGATCCGTCAGCAGCTGGGCGGCGAGCTGTATCCCCTGCTGGGAGCTGGTGAGGATCAGGATCTGTTCCGGATCGCAGTTGACCCCTCGCGACTGCATCAGATAACCGGCGATGGCCTCGCGCAGGGCCGGCAGTCCCTGGGGATCGCCGTAGCGCATCAGCCGCTCCCCCTCCCGGCGCCAGCGCTGCTGCAACAGCTTGCCCCACAGCTCGCCGGGGAAGGCGAGAGCATCGGCCTGACCCGCACCGAAATTGGGCCCGGGGTTGACCTCCTCGCGGCAGCTGCCGCTGGCCTGCATGGCCTCGCCGCGCCGGGAGAGTGCGCGCGCCGCCCTGAGCGGGGCGGCCCTGGGGGGGGTCTGGCGCGGCGCTATGGCGACGAAGCTGCCGGCCCCCACCTTGCGCACCAGATAGCCCTCGGCCTCGAGCCTGGCGTAGGCCAGTTCCACTGTGCTGCGGGACAGGGCGAGATCCCGCGCCAGGGCCCGGCTGGCGGGCAAGCGGCTGTGCTGGGGCAGTTGGCCGGCCAGGATGGCGGTGCGCAGGGCGCGTACCAGCTGCTCGTGCAGCGGCAGATCCCCCTGTTGCAGGTCGGCGAACAGGGTCGGCAGGGCGGGCATGGCGGACTCCGGGTGATGAATTGGTCTGGCCTGATTGCCATAATTGGCTATCTTGGCAGGGCCATTATGGCGCTAGATTAGGGTCATTGACCACCCGCATCATGCAGAAGGAGATAACCATGAGTGCCGTTCTTGCCACCGGATTGGCCAGCCCCCAGGCTGCCGTCAGCTTTTTTACCGACCAGCTCGCCTATCGCACCGACCCGGCCGACCTCGCCGCCGACCTGCTGGCGGGGGAGACCGCCATCGTCGTCATCGACACCCGCTCCCCGGCGCACTACAGGGAGGCCCATATTCCCGGCGCCCTCTCCTTTCCTCACCGCACCATGGACGCGGCCAGCACGGCCTCCCTGGATCGGGAACTTGTCTATGTCTGCTACTGCGATGGCATCGGCTGCAACGGCTCGACCCGAGGCGCCCTGAAACTGGCGGCCCTGGGCTTCAAGGTGAAGGAGCTGATCGGCGGGTTGCACTGGTGGCGCCAGGATGGCTTTGCCGTCGCCACCGGGGAGGCCCCGGGTCGCCTGCTGACAGGGGGGAGCGACTGTGGCTGCTGAGGTGGAGATAAACGGCTTCGGTCAGGCGATAGGCGCCAAGCTGGCACATTGGGCGGGGGCCGAATTCCCCCCCCATCAGGTCATGAGTGGTTGGGGCTGCCGCCTGGAGCCCCTCGATCCCGCGCGCCACACTCCCTCGCTCTGGCAGGCCTTTGCCGCCGATGATGGCGCCATGTGGACCTATCTCACCAGCGGCCCCTTCGCGGACGAGCCAGCCATGCTGGTCTGGTTGCAGCAGTGCGCCGCCAAGGGGGATCCCCAGTTCTACACGATCGTCGATGAGGCAAGCGGCCGGGCGCTGGGGCTGGCCAGCTATCTGCGCATCGACCCCCAGGCGGGCAGCATGGAGGTGGGCTGGCTGCACTTTTCTCCCGCCATGCAGCGCACCCGCCTCTCCACGGCGGCCATGGCGCTGATGATGGCGCGGGCTTTCGCCCTGGGGTATCGCCGCTACGAGTGGAAGTGCAACGCGCTCAACCAGCCATCCCGTCAGGCGGCGCTGCGGCTGGGGTTCAGCTATGAGGGAACCTTCCGTCAGGCCAGGGTGGACAAGGGGCGCAACCGGGATACCGCCTGGTTCTCCGTGCTTGACGGCGAGTGGCCCGCCTTGAAGGCGTGCTTCGAGCGCTGGCTGGCGGATGAGAACTTCGACCAGGCCGGGCGTCAGCGGCTGCGGCTCTCGGATCTGACCGCAGCCTGTAGGGAGGGGTAAGGCACAGCCTGGCTCTGTTTATCGCCATGCCAGCGAAAGAGGCCCCGGATGCGGGGCCTCTTTCATGGCCTCTATTCGTGGGGCTCGCCTATGGGGGCAGCAATCCAGTTCATCAGGCGTACCATGTCTGCCGGTGCCACCCCGACCGAGAGGCCGCGTTTGCCGCCGCTCACCAGGATCTCGTCAAATTGCAGGGCGGAGTCGTCCAGCACGGTCGGCAGTGGCTTCTTCTGGGCCAGGGGGCTGATGCCCCCCACCTTGTAGCCGGTCAGCTTCTCGGCATCGGCCGGTTTCATCATCTCCACCTTCTTGAGCCCGGTGGCCCTGGCGAGCTGCTTGAGGCTGCACATGCCGGAGGAGGGCACTATGGCCACCACCGCCTGCTTGTCGTGATGGGCGAGCAGGGTCTTGAACACCTGGGCCTCTGGCAGGCCGAGCTGGGCCGCGGCATGTTTGCCGAAGTCGTCGTGGGCATCGCACTCGTAGGGGTAGAGCCTGTGGGGGATCTTGAGCTTTTTCAGCAAGTTGATTGCGGGGGTCATAGGGATTCCTTGAATCGCGGCAAGGACAAGGAGTGTGCGCTCAGGGGCCTGGCCTGGCAAGTGGTCGTGGAGATGGCCCCTGCGGGTTGGCGGGGAGGACATGGGCGCAGGGGGCGATCCCCATCTATGCTCTGGGGTCCTGGCCCCGCATGCCGCTATGCTGATGGTCATGATGGATGGACTATCGAAAGGAATCGTAGTCATGAATACCCCAGCGATCCGTTCCCTCAACGGCGACATGGACCCAGACGCCTTCGGTCGCTATGACATCCTGGCGCGACTGAGTGCGCTCGATCGCGCCTATGGCATCGTCGAGTTCGATCTCCAGGGCCACATGGTGGCAGTCAATCCCAGGTTCTGCGCCCTCCTGGGTTACGCCCCCGAGGATCTGATCGGCCAGTCCCATCGCCTACTGTTTCCCCCCGAGCAACAGGGGGAACATGACGGCTTCTGGCAGGGGGTGCTCGGCGGCGAGATCCATTCCGGCTCGTTTCGTCGCATCGTCCGTGGCGGTGGGAGCGTCTGGCTCCAGGCTGTCTACACCCCCATCAGGGACGAGGCGGGTACCCTGCTCGGGGTGCTCAAGCTGGCCCACGACATCACGCCAGAGGTGCAGGCCGAGCTGAGGGTGAAGCAGCAGAGCCAGCTGTTTGACATCATAGTCGCCGCCCATCAAGGCTTTCTGCTCGATCGCAACCTCGCCACCGCCTGCGACACCGTGTTCGAGCGGCTGCTGAGCGTGAGCGAGAGCGACTATGGCTTCATCGGCATCACCCGGTTCGAGGAGGGGCGGTTATGCCTCTATGTACCCTCCATCTCCAATGTCTCCTGGGACGAGAGGACCCATGCCTGGTACGAGCAGCAGCGCCAGGAGAGGGGGGGCCTCATCTTCAGCAAGCTCGACAATCTGTTCGGCCATGTGGTCACCCACAACACCCTGGTGTGCTGCAACGACCTGCCGAGCCATCCGGCCAGCCGCGGCGTGTCGCCCCCCGGCCACCCTCACCTGGAGAGCTTTCTCGGCATTCCAATCCGCCACAAGGGGGCAGCCATCGGCATGATAGCCCTGGCCAACCGCCCCGGCGGCTTCGATGAAACCCTGGTCACCCTGATCGAGCCCCTGACCACGGCCCTGGGCACCCTGATCCATGCCCGCAATCTGGAGGACGAGCGCAACCGCATGGAGCGGGAGCTGCGCTTCAACGCCGAACACGACTTCCTCACCAGGCTGCCCAACCGCAGTTGCTTCTTTCGTCAGGCCAACCGCCTGCTCGAGCGTATTCAGCACCACCCTGCCGAGGGGGAGGCCTGCTGCCTGGTGTTGATTGACATCGATTTCTTCAAGCAGATCAATGATGAACACGGCCATCTCGCCGGGGATACCGTGCTCGAGGAGCTGGCCGGCCTGCTGATGAAGACGGTGCGCAGCCAGGATCTGGTGGCGCGCTTTGGCGGTGAGGAGTTCATCCTGCTGCTGCGCGGCACCAGTCTGGAGGAAGCCCACGGCATCATGGAGCGAACCCGCCTGCAGATAGCGAACCACCCCTTCTTGCATCGGCGTCAGGAGATTGCCGTCACCATCAGCGCGGGCATCACCCCCTACCAGATGCGGTATCGCTGCATGGACGACTGGCTGCAATGTGTGGATCAGCGCCTCTACGAGGCCAAGCGCCGGGGGCGCAACCGGATAGCCTAGTCTGGCCAGACAGCAGAAAGAGAAAGGGCGCCACAATGGCGCCCTTTGACTATGTGATTTCCAGCTTGCCGGCCATCAACCCGTGTTGCGCATGCCTGCGGCGATACCGGCGATGGTGACCATCAGCGCCTGATCTATCTCCTCGTGCAGGGACTCAGGGTCGCGGCGCGAGCGGTTGAGCAGCTCGGCCTGCAGCACGTTGAGGGGATCCGTGTAGGGGTTGCGCAGCTTGATGGACTCCTTGATCCAGGGTTGGTCGTCCAGCAGGTCCCCTTGCGGGCGCAGGGCCAGCACCACATCGGCGGCGTCGGCGAGCTCCTGGCGCAGCTGTTTGCCGAGCGGCCAGAGGTTCTCCGGCACCAGACGGGTGTCATAGTACTCAGCCAGCCAGCTGTCGGCCTTGAGGAACACCATCTCCAGCATCTCGAGGCGGGTGCGGAAGAAGGGCCACTGGCGGCTCATCTCTTCCAGCACGGCCTGGTGACCGTTGTCGATGGCCTGTTGCAGCCCCTGGTGGGCGCCGAGCCAGGCCGGCAGCATCAGCCGGTTCTGGGTCCAGGCGAAGATCCAGGGGATGGCGCGCAGGCTCTCGACGCCGCCATTGGGCTTGCGCTTGGCAGGGCGGGAGCCGAGCGGCAGCTTGCCGAGCTCCATCTCCGGGGTGGCGGCGCGAAAATAGGGCACGAAGTCCGGGTGGCCGCGCACTATGCTGCGATAGTGTTCGCAGGAGGCCTCGGCCACCTGCTCGATCACGGTGCGCCAGCTCTCTTTGGGCTTGGGCGGCGGCAGCAGGTTGCCCTCCAGCACGGCGCTGGTGTAGAGGTTCAGGCTGTTGATGGCCACTTTTGGCAGGCCGAACTTGAAGCGGATCATCTCCCCTTGCTCGGTGACCCGCAGGCCGCCGCGCAGGGATCCCGGCGGTTGGGACAGGATCGCCTGATGGGCGGGGGCGCCGCCGCGACCGACGGTGCCGCCGCGGCCATGGAACAGGGTCAGGCGCACCTTGTTGGTCTCTGCCAGGGCCACCAGGGACTCCATGGCGGCGTACTGGGCCCAGCCGGCGGCCATCATGCCCGCATCCTTGGCCGAATCCGAGTAGCCGATCATCACGTATTGGCGGCCCTGGATGTAGCCGCGATACCAGTCCACCGACAGCAGGCGATCCATGACGGCGGTACCCGCCATCAGGTCTTCCTGGGTCTCGAACAGCGGGGCGACCGGCATGCGGAACTTGCAGCCAGCCTCTTTGAGCAACAGCTGCACCGCCAGCACGTCGGACGGGGCGCCGGCCATGGAGATGATGTAGATGCCGAACGCATCCGGATCATGGGCGGCGATCACCTTGCAGGTGTCTATGGTCTCCTGGGTCTCGTCGCTCGGTGTCCAGTCGCTCGGCAGCAGGGGGCGGCGCGAGTTCAGCTCGTTCAGCAGGAAGGCCTGCTTGTCGTCCTCGCTCCACTCGGCGTAGTCCCCCATGCCCAGATAACGGGTCAGCTCGGAGAAGACCTGACCGTGGCGCTCGCCGTCCTGACGGATGTCCAGCTTGACCAGATGGATGCCGAAACAGGCCAGCTTGCGCAGCACGTCCAGCAGCATGCCGTCGGCGATGTTGCCCATGCCGCAGGCGTGCAGGGAGTGGTAGCAGAGTTCCAGGGGCTCGCGCAGCTGGGCCGTGGCCTTGACCAGGTCCCGGCTCTCGCTCACCTGACCCTGCACCTTGGCGGTGAGGTATTCCTGGGTCTCGCGCAGCTGTTCGCGCAGCTCGCGCACCAGGGCGCGATAGGGTTCGGCACTGTCGCCGACGCGATCGCGCACCGCCTGGGTGCAGTCGGACATGGAGAGCTCCGAGGTGAGCTCCTTGATGTCCTTGTAGAACAGGCTCACCGCCATCCAGCGGCCCAGCTCCAGCACCTCAGCGGTCACCTTGGCGGTGACGAAGGGGTTGCCGTCACGGTCGCCCCCCATCCAGGAGGTGAACTTGACCGGGGCGGCGTCCAGGGGCAGGCGTACCCCCAGGTGTTGCTGCAACCGTTCGTCCAGGTTGCGCATGAATTCGGGGATCGCGGGCCAGAGGCTGTTTTCCACCACGGCGAAGCCCCACTTGGCCTCGTCCACCGGGGTGGGACGCTGTACCCGGATCTCGTTGGTGTGCCAGGCCTGATTGACCAGCTGTTCGATACGATTGAGGATCTTGTCCCGCTCACGGGGCAGCAGGTCGGAGAGCTCGAGGGCCTCCAGGCAGTCGTTGAGCTGCACATGCTTGTGGATCAGGGTGCGACGGGTCACCTCGGTCGGGTGGGCGGTCAGCACCAGATCGATATCCAGCTCGCGCACGGCCTGGATGATGGCCTCTTGCGACAGGTTGGACGCCTTGAGCTTGTCGAACATCTGCTCCAGCGGGTCCGGGGTGCAGACCTGCTCTTCGCAGCGGCGGGAGATGGTGTGGAACTGTTCGGCCACGTTGGCCAGGTTGAGGAACTGGCTGAAGGCGCGGGCCACCGGCAACAGTTCGTCATCGGAGAGGGTGCGCAGGGTGTCGAGCAGGCGCTCCCTGTCGGCCTCGTTGCCCTTGCGGGAAGACTTGGCCAGTTGACGAATGGTTTCGATCTTGTCGAGGAAAGCCTGTCCCTGATGATCCTTGATGGATTTACCCAGCAGCTGGCCCAGCATGCCTACGTTGGCCCGTAGAGCGGCGTACTTTTCGTTCATTCCACATCCTTATTCTGGTTGGTGTCCCTCTCCTTCCAAGGTGAGAGACAGCCTCACTTATTGTTGTGCGATTACAACATATGCTCCGTCATCTTAGGGGGACAATCTACCCAGAATGTCTGCGCAAGGTCAAATAACAGGCCGATTAAGAACATGTATTTTCGATGATCCTGGCACTTGACCGAGTCCGCTTGCCCCGCCTTCTGTCATGTAACTTTCCTACATATCCGATTGCGCCTCCCTGCGCTCGGTGGCTCTCTCCCGCCTGGCCCTGATGAAGGCGTCGCCAGGTGGGTCGTGTGGATGACCCGTGCCCGGCCGACCTAGCAGCAGAAGCGGCGGATCAGGTGCTGCAGCACCGACTTGGTCGGCTCGACGAACGACAGATCCAGGTACTCGTCCGGCTGGTGTGCCTGGGCGATGTGGCCCGGGCCCATCACTATGGTCTGGCAGCCCAGCTGCTGGATGAAGGGGGCCTCGGTGCAGTAGTTGACTGATTCGGCGCGCTTGCCGCTCGCCTGTTCGGCTTCACGCACCAGCAAGGAGGCATCGTCGCAGGCATAGGCGGGGATGGGTTCGTGCAGGTGTTGCAGGTGCAGGCAGCCCGGCTGGTGGATTTCGATGGGGGAGAGCGCCTCCTTGAGCAGGCCCATCAGCTCGTCCGGACCCACCTGGGGAGTGGGCCGCATGTCGATGTGCAGCTCGCAGCAGCCACAGATGCGGTTCGGGCTGTCCCCCCCCTGGATGTAACCCAGATTCAGGGTCGGTTGGGGCACCTTGAAGCGGTGATCTGCATATTTATTTTTGAGGCTGCGCTGTAGCGCCAATACCTGCCCCATGGCCTGGTGCATGATCTCCAGGGCGTTGACGCCGTTGGCGGGATCCGAGCTGTGACCGCTCCTGCCCGTGATGCGTATGGCCTCCGACATGTGGCCCTTGTGGGCCACCACGGGCACCAGGCCGGTGGGTTCGCCGATCACCGCATAGTCGGGTTTGAGTTCGGCCGCCGCGGCAATGGCGCGGGCCCCGGCCATGGTGGTCTCCTCGTCGGCGGTAGCCAGGATGCGCAACGGTTTGGTGAGGGTCTTGAGATCGATATCCTTGAGCGCCTCCACGATGAAGGCGAAGAAACCCTTCATGTCGATGGTACCCAGGCCATACAGGCGGTTGCCCTCCTCGGTCACCTTGAAGGGATCCTTGCGCCAGGCACCCTGATCGAACGGCACCGTATCGGTATGGCCCGCCAGCAGCAGACCCCCTTCTCCCTGGCCATAGGTCGCCACCAGGTTGAACTTGCCGGGCAATTCCGGCAGGGCCGTCACTTCGCACCGAAAGCCGAGTTGGTCGAACCAGTCCGCCAGCAGCCGGATCACCCCCTCGTTGCTCTGATCCCACTTGGGATCCGTGCTGCTGATGGAGGGTATTGCAATAATATTCTTATAAAGTGAAAAAAAATCCTGATTGGCCACTAGCTCCTCCTTGCACCCTCGGAAGGTTTCTGTTAGAAAATACAAATGCAAACTGAGTGAATGAATATTCTGTTCTTGCGCTCACCGATAAGGCTCTAGTTGTAAGGGAAAGTCAATGTTCTGTCACCTGATCTATCACCGACGACGCAACCCCGCCTGAATTGTCTCCGCGTGAGCTAGCCAGCTCGTCGCCCCTTGCCTGGCAAGGCAGAAGAGGCGATTCACTGCCTCTTAATCTTTATGCAGCATCATGCTGTGAACCCAGACCTCAGATTTTGGAATCGATCAATGCTTAACACCGTTATCGTCGGTGCCAGTGGCTACGCGGGAGCAGAGCTGGCCGCCCTGGTGCAGAACCACCCCCAACTCAAGCTGTTCGGCCTCTATGTCTCCGCCGGCAGCCAGGACGCCCACAAGCGCTTCTCCTCCCTCCATCCCCAGTGGATGGGCGAGCTGGATCAGCCGCTGCTGCCCCTGGACGAAGACGGCATGACCCGGATCCTGACCCAGGCCGATCTGGTGCTGCTGGCCACCGCCCACGAGGTGAGCGCCGAGCTGGCTCCCAAGTTCCTGGCCAAGGGGCTGCCGGTGTTCGATCTCTCCGGCGCCTTTAGGGTGCAGGATCAGCAGTTCTACCAGGATTACTACGGCTTCACCCATGAGAGCGAGCAGTGGCTCGCCCAGGCTGCCTACGGTCTGGCGGAGTGGAATGCCGATGGGATCCACGCCGCCCAGCTGATTGCTGTGCCTGGCTGCTACCCCACCGCCTCCCTGTGCGCCCTCAAGCCGCTGCAGCAGGCGGGTCTCATCAAGGCGGAGTGGCAGCCCATCATCAATGCGGTCTCCGGCGTCTCGGGGGCCGGGCGCAAGGCATCGGTCAACACCAGCTTCTGCGAGGTGAGCCTGAGCCCCTACGGCACCTTCAATCACAGACATCAGCCGGAGATCAGCCACCACCTGGGCAAGGGGGTGCTGTTCCAGCCTCACCTTGGCAACTATGTGCGCGGCATCCTGGCCACCATCTATGTACAGCTGGCGGACGACGTGACCCCGGAGCAGGTGGATCAAGCCTATCTCGCCGCCTACGAAGGCAAGCCCCTGGTGCGGCTCACCGGCCAGATGCCCTCCATCCGTGGCGTGGCCAGCACGCCCTATTGCGATCTGGCCTGGCAGCAGCAGGGCAACATGCTGGTGGTGGTGTCCGCCATCGACAATCTGCTCAAGGGGGCGGCCTCCCAGGCCATCCAGTGCGTGAACATCAAGTTTGGTTTTGAACCGGCCACGGGCCTGATTTAAGGAAGGGTAAAGAAAATGGACAAACAGACACTGGTAATCAAGTTGGGTGGTGCCCTCATCGAGAACGACGAGGCCCTGACCGCCCTGTTCGCCACCCTGAAAACCTTCCTCGACGATCAGCACAGACCCCTGGTGCTGGTGCACGGCGGTGGCTGCCTGGTGGATGATCTGCTCAAGGGGCTGGGGATGACCTCCAGCAAGAAGAATGGCCTGCGGGTGACCCCGTTCGAGCAGATCCCCTTCATCGCCGGTGCCCTGGCCGGCACTGCCAACAAGCAGATGATGGCCAAGGCCATCGCCTGCGGCATTCCGGCCGTGGGCCTGTGCCTGGCCGATGGCGGCCTGTGTCAGGTGGTGCAGCTGGATCCGCAGCTCGGCGCGGTCGGTGACTGCTCCCCGGGCAACCCGGCCCTGGTGCAGGGCGTGCTCTCCCAGCAGTTCCTGCCGGTCATCAGCTCCATCGGCATCACGGCGGAGGGTCAGCTGATGAACGTCAATGCGGATCAGGCGGCCACGGCCATTGCCGAAGCCCTGGGCGCCGACCTGGTGATGCTGTCGGATGTGAGCGGCATCCTGGATGGCAAGGGCAAGCTGGTGCCGCAGCTTGATAAACAGACGGCGCTGGATCTGATGGAGAAAGGGGTCATCACCGATGGCATGGCGGTCAAGGTGAAGGCGGCGCTCCATGCCGCAGAGACCCTGGGCAAGCCGGTCTGTGTCGCCAGCTGGCGCTACCCGGATCAGCTGCTCCAGCTGCTTGGCGGCGCCGCCATCGGCACCCAGATTACCCTCTAAGGCACGACAAAAGGACGATTCGATGCAACACCTGCTCAAAGACAGCGACCTCAGCAAGGCCCAGATCCTGGCGTTGATAGCCCTGGGCAAACAGGTCAAGGCCGATCCCAAGAAGTATGCCCATGCCCTGGCGGGCAAGGCGGTGGTCACCCTGTTCGAGAAGCCTTCCCTGCGCACCCGGGTCACCTTCGACATCGGCATCGCCAAGCTGGGTGGCCACAGCGTCTACCTGGATCAGCAGAACGGGGCCCTGGGCAAGCGGGAGTCCGTGCAGGATTTCGCCGCCAACCTGTCCCGCTGGTGTGACGCCATCGTCGCCCGGGTGTTCGATCACCAGACGCTCGTGGATCTGCAGCGGTACGCGACCGTGCCCGTGGTCAACAGCCTGTGCAATCTCTACCACCCCTGCCAGGGGCTGGCGGACTTCATGACCATCGCCGAACACTACGACGATCTGTCCAAGGTCAAGCTGGCCTATCTCGGCGATGGCAACAACGTCAGCCACTCCCTGCTGCTGCTGGGGGCGACCCTGGGCACAGACGTCACCCTGATCTGTCCCAAGGGTCACGGTCCGGATACCCAGATCTTCCTCGAGGCTCAGGCCCTGGCGGCCGAGTCGGGGGCCAACATCCATATCAGCGATGACGTCGCCGATATCGAAGGCTTCGACGTGGTTTATACCGACACCTGGGTCTCCATGGGTGACAACACACCAATGGAGCAGGTAAAAGAGATCTTCATGCCTTACCAGATCAACCAGGCCCTGCTCGACCGGACCGGCATCCAGCACGTGCTGCACTGCCAGCCGGCCCACCGGGAACTGGAGATCACCTCGGAAGTGATGGATGGCCCCGCCTCCCTCATTCTGGACGAGGCAGAGAACCGGATGCATATCCAGAACGCCGTGCTGCTGACCCTGCTGGGTCACAAATGAGCGACCGACCCTGTTTTTAATGTTTTCAAGATTGATCATGGAGAGAAGTAAATGAGCGGAATCAACAAGATAGTATTGGCTTACTCGGGCGGACTGGATACCTCGGCCATCATTCCCTGGCTCAAAGAGCACTACAACGCCGAAATCATCGCCTTCGTCGCCGACGTCGGTCAGGGTGAAGACGATCTGGAAGGGGTGGAAGAGAAGGCCCTGGCCTCCGGCGCGGCCAAGTGTGTGGTCTATGACCTGAAGGAAGAGTTCGTCAAGGATTACGTCTATCCGACCCTGAAGACCGGCGCCATCTATGAAGGCACCTACCTGCTGGGTACCTCCATGGCCCGTCCCGTGATCGCCAAGGCCATGGTGGAAGTGGCCAAGGCCGAAGGGGCCGACGCCATCGCCCACGGTTGCACCGGCAAGGGCAACGACCAGGTGCGTTTCGAAGGGGCCGTGGCCTCCCTGGCACCCCAGCTGAAAGTGATCGCTCCCTGGCGGATCTGGGACATGCGCTCCCGTGAAGAGCTGCTCGCCTATCTGGAAGCGCGCAACATCCCCTGCAAGGCGACCCTGAAGAAGATCTACAGCCGCGATGCCAACGCCTGGCACATCTCCACCGAGGGTGGCGAGCTGGAGAGCACCTGGAACGAGCCGTCGGAAGCGGTCTGGCAGTGGACCGTCTCCCCGGAGCAGGCACCGAACGAGCCGGAATACGTCAAGCTGACCGTCAAGCAGGGCGAAATCGTGGCCGTGGACGACCAGCCCCTGAGCCCCTATCAGGTGCTGGTGACCCTGAACGAGCGCGCCGGCAAGCACGGCGTCGGCCGCATCGACATCACAGAGAACCGTCTGGTGGGCATGAAGTCCCGCGGCTGCTACGAGACCCCGGGTGGCACCGTCATGATGGCGGCCCTGCGCGCCATCGAAGAGCTGGTGCTGGACAAGCCGACCCGCGCCTGGCGCGAGAAGCTGGGGGCCGAGTTCTCCCATCTGGTCTATGACGGCCGCTGGTTCACCCCGCTGTGCAAGGCGGTGCTGGCCTCCGCCAATGCCATCGCCGAGGATCTGGACGGTGAAGTGGTGCTGAAGATGTACAAGGGCCAGGTGAGCGCGACCCAGAAGCGTTCCGGCAACAGCCTCTACTCCGAAGACTTCGCCACCTTCGGCGCCGACGAGGTGTACGACCAGAGCCATGCCGAAGGCTTCATCCGCCTCTACACCCTGGCCAGCCGCATTCGTGCCCTGAAAGAGCAGAATCTGGCGGTAGGCGGTGACCATACCCACGGTTGATCGTCACTGATGAGCCAGACGAGGGGGCCTGGCCCCCTCGTTTATCAAGGCGCCGCGATGGCTAAGGATCAGGGGCCTTAGCCATCGGGGTGGGAGGGTCGGCAGGGCGACCCTCAGGCGTGATGAAGGGGGCGCAGGCGCCCCTTTCATGAGATAACCCTTCATCGAGACAATTCGCGGCAGGTGCAAGGCGCCGCCGACAACGCATTCAAGGAGAGCAGTATGGCACTTTGGGGTGGACGCTTCAGTCAGGGGGCCGATAGCCGGTTCAAGCAGTTCAACGACTCGCTGCGGTTCGATTACCGTCTGGCGGAGCAGGACATTCAAGGCTCCATGGCCTGGGCTCGCGCCCTGGTCACGGTCGGCGTCTTGACCGCCGATGAGCAGGGCAGGCTGCAACATGCGATGGAGGTGCTGCTCGCCTCGGTGCAGCAGGATCCCCGGCAGATCCTGAGCTCGGATGCCGAAGACATCCACTCCTGGGTCGAGGGCAAGCTTATCGATGCCGTCGGCGATCTCGGCAAGAAGCTGCACACCGGCCGCTCGCGCAACGATCAGGTCGCCACCGACCTCAAACTCTGGTGCAAGGCCCAGGGTGAGCTGCTGCTCGGCTCCATCAGCGCCCTGCAACAGGGGCTGGTGGCCTGTGCCCGTGCCAATCAGGCCGCCGTGCTGCCCGGTTACACCCACCTGCAGCGGGCCCAGCCGGTCACCTTCGCCCACTGGGCCCTGGCCTATGTGGAGATGCTGGAGCGGGATCACTCCCGCCTGCAGGATGCCCTCAAGCGCCTCGACACCAGCCCCCTCGGCTGCGGCGCCCTGGCGGGCACGGCGTACGCCATCGACCGGGAGGCGTTGGCGCTCGACATGGGCTTTGCCGGCGCGACCCGCAACAGCCTGGATTCTGTGTCGGACAGGGATCACGTGGTGGAGCTGATGCACGTGGCGTCGCTGTCCATGGCGCACCTGTCGCGATTTGCCGAAGATCTCATCTTCTACAACACAGGCGAGGCGGGCTTCGTGGAGCTCTCCGATGCGGTCACTTCGGGATCGTCGCTGATGCCCCAGAAGAAGAACCCGGACGCGCTGGAGCTCATTCGTGGCAAGACAGGCCGGGTAGTGGGCGCCCAGATGGCCATGCTGATGAGCCTGAAAGCATTGCCGCTGGCCTACAACAAGGACATGCAGGAAGACAAAGAGGGGCTGTTCGACGCCCTCGACACCTGGCATGACTGCCTCGACATGGCGGCCCTGGTGCTGATCGATCTGAAGGTCAATGGCGAGCGCACCAAGGCGGCGGCCCAGGGCGGTTACGCCAACGCCACCGAACTGGCGGACTACCTGGTGGCCAAGGGCATTCCGTTCCGCGAGGCGCACCACATCGTCGGCGAGACCGTGGTCTATGCGATCCAGGTGAAGAAGCCGCTGGAAGAGCTCTCTTTGCCTGAGTTTCAGCGCTTCAGCCCGGTGGTGGGGGAGGATGTCTATCCGAACCTGGAGCTGGAAGCCACCCTGGCCAAGCGGGTCGCCAAGGGGGGCGTCGCCCGTGAGCAGGTAGAAGCGGCCCTTACCGTCGCCGAAGCCTGGCTGGCCAAGCGGGCGGGTTAAACCAACCGGCTTGTCATGGGACTAAGAAAGCAAAACGGCAACCTCGGGGTTGCCGTTTTTTATGTCCCCCATTGTGCGGGCAGGTCTGCGGTTATGGCAGCCAGTCTTCTCAGCCCTTGCTGGCACTGGCCCGATGCACTGCGTCGGCAAGCAGTGCATGCAACTGGCGCTCGGCCTCGCTGGATGGGTGGTTGGCGCTGAGCAGGGCGACCCCCAAGGTGCCCACTGACGGCAGCACGCTGCCGAGGGTCACCAGACTGGCCGGCATGCCGATGGTGGAGCGCACCGTGAGCCCGAGCCCGGCCTGCAAGGCCGCCCAGATCCCCCCTAGACTCTGGCTGCTGAAGGCGATGCGCCAGGGGATCCCGGCCTCGTCGAGGGCCCGGGTAGCCCGTGATCGCATCAGGCAGGGGGCATCGAAGAGCACCAGGGGCAAAGGCTCCCCCCGTGCCAGCAGAGGGGCGAGCTCCCAGTCCGGGTGCGCTATCCACTGCAGTGACACCAGAGCGATGAGCCGGGCATCCATGCCCTCATCCTGTGGCTGCCAGGTCAGGGCCATGTCGAGGCTGCCCTCCTTGATCCCCTTTGTCAGCGGCCCATTGCGATCGATGCGGGTCGTCATGCGAAGCCCGGGATGCAGGCGACAGAAGGGCCCCAGCACAGCAGGCAGCAAAGATTCGCCAAAGTCCTCCTGTACCCCCAGCCTGATCTCCCCTTGCAGCAGCTCCCCCTTGAGGGCGCGCACGGCCTCGTCATTGAGATCCAGCAGCCGTTTCCCATAGCCCAGCAGCAGCTCGCCCTGGGGGGTCGGGACCAGGTGGCGCCCGCTGCGAGCGACCAGCGCCGTACCGCATTGCTGCTCGAGTTTTTTCAGCTGGGCGCTGACCGCCGAGGTGGAGCGACACAGCCGCTGCGCCGCCAGCGCAAAGTTGCCGCACTCCATGCCGACGACATAGCTGCGCAGGGCATCGAGATCCAGGTTCAGGGGAAGGGGTTGCATAATTGTCCTGATAATCGGGATTGATGGTCTTTTATATTTCGATTTTCTAAATTGTAGCAGTGGGAGAGAGTGGCTTCACCATCCAAGGAGATTGCCATGACCCATCCTGTTCTTGATCGTGACGACCTGGCGCTGGTGGCGCCGAGACTGTCCCAACTGGCGGAAGACACGCTGTTTGGCGATATCTGGCAGCGACCCGCCCTGTCAGCCCGCGAGCGCAGCCTGATCACCCTGGCCATACTGGCGTCGCTGGGGCGGGTGCAACAACTGCCGTGGCACATCACGTTCGCCCAGCAAAACGGCCTGACACGGGATCAGCTGGAAGAGCTGTTCACCCATCTCGCCTTCTACGCCGGCTTGCCCGCCGCTGTCACCGCAGTGAGCCTGCTGCCCGCCCGCGAGGAGGCGACCCCATGCCGCTGACCCGCATCACAGTGCGCGAGGGGATGAGCGACGCGCGCCTGCAGCAGCTCTCCGCGCTCTATCATCAGACCCTGGTGGAGGTGTTCGAGGTGCCGCCGGAGGACAAGTTCCAGATCCTGGAGATCCTGCCGGCCAAGGCGCTCGTCTATCACCCCCACTACCAGACCGGCCGCCGGGACGGCGACTTCATCCTCTTCCAGATCCTGGCGGGGAAGCCGCGCAGCACTGAGGTCAAGGAGCGGCTCTATGGGCGGCTCGCCGAGCACCTGCATGCCGACTTGGGCATCCATCCCGACAACCTCATGGTGGTGATCCAGCAAAACGGCAGCGAGGAGTGGAGCTTCGGACGGGGTCTGATGTTCCAGCTGGGGGTGGCCTCATGATCGCCATGCACTACAGATTCACCCTGCCCGCAGACTACGACATGGGGCTCATCGAGGCGCGGATTGCCAGCAATGGGGCCAGACTCGACGGCTTCCCCGGCTTGTTGTTCAAGGCCTATCTCTATGGCCGCCATGACGAGGCCGCCCTGCCATGCCGGGAGAATCGCTATGCCCCCTTCTATGTGTGGCAAAGCGCCGAGGCGATGCACCGATTCCTGGCAAGCGAAGGCTTTGCGGCGCTCACCAGGCACTTCGGCTGGCCCCATATCGAGACCTGGCATCTGCTATCTGCCCCGCAGAGGGAGGATCTCGAGCAGGCCAGGGTGGCCATCTTGCGGCGCACTGCCATTGCCCCCCATGCCTGCCTGGCCGAGCTGCACACCGAGGCCATGGTGAGCGGCTGGGATCTTTCCCGCTGGCAGTGGCTGGAGGTGGATCTCTTGCCATCGCTCCCACAGGCGACGCCGGCAGGGGCCGATGCCTATCACATCGGCTACCTGGCCAAAGGGAGCCCTTTATCCTGAACGGGTGGCCGCTGTTCTCCGTTGGCGGCCAAGGCTTTCTTCGGTGGCGCTCGGCAGGCAAACTCGAGATGATGTTCTCCCGCCATGGGATCATCTCGACGGGTTTAGTACGGACACACCATCACGGATAAAGGAGCCTGCATGTACCTGCCACCCCATTTCGAAGCTGCCGACCCCGCCGCTTTGCATCGGCTGATCCGGGCCCATCCTCTGGGGGCCCTGGTCACCTCTGGCGAGCAGGGGCTGGATGCCAATCACCTGCCGTTCGAGTTCGATGCCGATGAGGGGGAGCATGGGATCTTGCGGGCCCATGTGGCGCGCAACAACCCGCTCTGGCAGGAGGTGAAGGAAGGGCAGGAGGTGCTGGTGATCTTCAGGGCCGTCGAGGGCTACATCTCCCCCAACTGGTATCCGAGCAAGCAGGCGCACCACAAACAGGTGCCCACCTGGAACTATGCCGTGGTGCATGCCCATGGCCGTATCCGGGTGCGGGACGATGCCCGCTTCGTGCGCCGCCTGCTCGCCACCCTGACCCGCACCCAGGAGGCGGAAGAGCCCGCGCCCTGGAAGATGGCTGATGCGCCGAGAGACTATCTCGAAGCCATGGTGCAGGCCGTGGTGGGCATCGAAATCGAGATAACCGGGTTGGTGGGCAAGTTCAAGCTGAGTCAGAACAAGGAGGAGGGGGACCGGCTGGGGGCTGTCGATGCTTTGCAGGCCAAGGGCCAGACCGCGCTGGCAGCGGCGATGCAACAGTCACCACTCTCGCCGCGATAGCGATAAATTCCACCATGTGGAGAGATAGCAAAACGGCAACCCATGGGTTGCCGTTGTTGATGGTGCGTCCGTTCAGAGCATCATTGGCCAGGCGGCTGGCGTCATAGCGTCTATTTCGAGTGGCTGCCTGGACTACAATGCCTTGCGCATCAATGCATTGGGGATCATGACGCCACGGCGGACGGGATACCTTCGCTCCTCCACATGAAAGCCATGTAGTGCAAAGAAGGGTTCCGCCGTCTTGCTCACATCGGCCGTCAGTTCGCCAATACCCAATAACCTGGCCTCTTCATGAAGGCGCATCATCAAGCGGGTGCCGACCCCTTGTCGTGCATGAGAGCCCGACACGAAAAAGTGGTCGATATAGCCATTGGGCTGAACGTCAGCATACCCGGCGATGTCACCATCAATGTCGGCGACAAAGGGGCGTAATGTCCTGATATGGTCAGCCCACAACGTCGGGGAAATATCCTCGGGCGCCCATGCCTGAATCTGCTCCGCTGTGTACTCTGCCGATGCAACTTCATGCACTGCCGATAAAAAAACCTTAAATAACGCGGCTTCATCCCCGATGTTGAATCGTCGAATGTTCATTGTTTCCTCTCTGGATAACGGAGACTGGGTGCCCGGCTCAGAGATCTCTGAATGGCCGGCGCTTCTCTTCCTCGATGACGATGGCCTCCAGGTTGGCGACTCGCTCCTGCAACTCCTTGATGACGAGATCCTGCTTGCCGAGGCGGTCGGTGATGCGGGCATCCCCCAGCTGGTAGCGGGCGCGCTTGCCGAGATAGCCGAACAGCATGCTGATCAGGACAATAAGGACGATGGCGGTCCACAGACTCATGTTTGCCTCCCTGGCAGCAGGACCCCGGTCTGGGTCAGTCCGGCCATTTTGACAGCCCCACCCCGTCTTGCCCAGCGGGGGATCCCATCTTGGCTGATTTGTAAGAGTTTGGTTACAAAAAGCCTGCCAATTGCCTCGACCCTGGCGCGCCAGTGCTGGTAAGTTAGGCCGATCTTCGTAGCCAGATTGATAATGCCATGGACAGTAAAGTCATTCTCATCGTCGATGACAGCCAGGCGCTGACCGAT
Source organism: Aeromonas bivalvium (assembly GCF_000819765.1). Taxonomy (GTDB): domain Bacteria; phylum Pseudomonadota; class Gammaproteobacteria; order Enterobacterales; family Aeromonadaceae; genus Aeromonas; species Aeromonas bivalvium. The sequence goes on along the minus strand of NZ_CDBT01000061.1, from coordinate 6,188 downwards.
ACCCTCACCGAGTATCTGGGCCGCGCCGGTTTCGAGGTACGCACCGCCTGTGATGGCGAGGCCATGTGGCAGCAGGTGCGCCAGGGCATGCCGGATCTGGTGATCCTGGATGTGATGCTGCCAGGGGATGACGGCTTCACCCTCTGCTCCCAGCTGCGCCGCCTCTCCAACGTGCCCATCATGATGCTGACCGCCGTGACCGAGGATGCCGATCGCATCGCCGGGCTCGAGATAGGGGCGGATGATTACCTCACCAAGAGTTTCAATCCCCGCGAGCTGCTGGCCCGCATCAAGGCGCTGCTGCGGCGCAGCCGTCTCACCCAGCAGGCGGCGAGTGCCAGGCGCATCAGCTTCGGCCCCTGGACCCTGGACAGCGTGACCCGCCAGCTCTCCCGGGCGGGGGAGGCGCCACGCCAGCTGTCGGGGGCCGACTACACCCTGCTCGGTCTCTTCATCCGCCATCCCAACGAGCTGCTCAGCCGGGATCTCATCTCCCAGGAGATCTGGGGACGGGAGAGCGACCCTTTCGAGCGAGGCATAGACGTGCAGGTCTCCCGGCTGCGTCAGGCCCTGGATGACAAGGAGCGCACCCTGATCATGACGGTGCGCAACAAGGGTTACATGCTGGCGACCGAGACCGTCTATGAGGCCTAACCGGGGCTGGGGGCCCCGCTCCCTGGCCAGCCGTACCAGCCTGTTTCTGCTGTGCGTCATCCTGGCGGCCGAACTGTGCGCCGGTTTCTTCTGGTATCGCCACAGCAATCAGGCACAGGAGCAGGGCTTGATCAGCACGGTGCGCAGCATGGCCCTGAGCGCCTCCTCCACCATCGCCTTCTTTCGCAAGCTGCCCCAGGATTACCGTCATCTGGTGCTGGAGCAGCTGCGCAACATGGGGGGGACCCGCTTCTTCGTCTCCCTCAACAACCACCCGCTGCCGGTGACCCCCATCTCGGGATCGCAGCGCCGGGTCCAGATGGTGGGAGAGGTGGAGCGGGTGCTGCAACAGGAGCTGGGCCGCGAGGTGACCAGCCGGGTCGACTTCACCAGCCGCGCCGACCTGCGGGTATTCAACACAGAAATCCCCATCGACGATCTGCCCCTGAACTGGGCCCACTACAGCCTGGCACTGGGGGAGCTCAATCCGCCTATTCTGGTGATCCAGATTGCCGTCGCCCCCGGCGCCTGGTTCTATCTGGCGGCGGCCCTGCCCGCCCCGTACGAGAGCCTGGATCCCCGTTTCTTCACCCCGAGCCAGCTCGGTTTCATGCTGGGGTCGGCATTGATCATCCTGATCGCCACCTGGTGGGTGGTACGCAAGGAGATAAGGCCCATCCGCAACCTGGCCCGGGCCGCCACCCTGCTCGACAGCAAGCGGGAGGTCCCCGAGGTACAGGAGGAGGGGAGCAGCGAGACCCGGGCCGCCATCCATGCCTTCAACAAGATGCAGCGCCGCATTCGCAGCCACCTGCACGAGCGGGATCTGCTGTTCAGCGCCATGTCCCATGATCTCAAGACCCCGCTGGCCTGTCTCAAGCTGCGCACCGAGATGCTGGCGGACCCAGAGGAGCAGAGCAAGTTTGCCGCTCACCTGGACGAGATGGAGCTGATGATAAAGGGGGCCTTGCAGTACATGAAGGAGACCCACATTCACGAGGAGATAGAGGCGCTGGATCTGATGGAGATGCTGCGCCGCTGCGGCGAGCTCTATAACCATGATGAAGCCAGGATGACGCTGCAAGGGCCGGCCAGCCTGATGCTGGTGGGCAAGCCGCTGGCCATCAAGCGCTGCCTGCAAAACATCATAGACAACGGCATCAAGTACGGAGAGCGCCTGCGGGTGCAGGTGACGCACCGGGGGGACAAGGTGAGGATCGCATTCAGCGACCAGGGGCCGGGTATCAGTCCGGCGCTGATGGAGCGGGTATTTGACCCCTACTTTCGGGTCGCGTCGACCCGGGATCTGCCCGGCAGCGGGCTCGGCCTCACCATAGCCCGCCACATCGCCCGCATCCACGGCGG
>NZ_CDBT01000061.1:0-3808 GCF_000819765.1 Aeromonas bivalvium | reverse complement strand
AGCTCAACCTTGACTGATTCCCTGCGCGCCCTGCCCGGCAGCTCTCCATCGCCTCGCCCGTATCCACAGCGGCGACATTCATCTTCACAATCATCAACCCCAGGGGCTGACCCTGGTGCTGGAGCTCAACCTTGACTGATTTCCTGCGCGTCCTGGCCGGTAGCTCTCCATCGCCTCGCCCGCATCCACGGCGGCGACATTCATCTTCACAATCATCAACCCCAGGGGCTGACCCTGGTGCTGGAGCTCAACCTTGACTGATTTCCTGCGCGCCCTGGCCTGGTTGCTGGCCCTGCCGCTCCATGACGCCCTGGCCGGCGAGGTGGAGATGTTGCACTGGTGGACTTCCCCTGGGGAGCAGGCCGCCTTCGCCGTGGTGACGGCGCAGTTACAAGGGGCCGGAGTGGAACTCAAAAATGCCGCCATCCTCGGCGGCGGGGGCAACAGCGCCATGGAGGTGCTGCAGGCCCGGGCCATCGCGGGCAATCCCCCGGCTCTGGCCCAGCTGGAGGGGCAGGCCATCGCCTCCTGGGCCCTGCTTGGCTTCATCCAGCCCCAGGACGAGGTGGCGGGGGAGCAGGAGTGGGACAGGCAGCTGCTGGGGGTGGCCCCCAGGGTCAACAAGATAGGGGGTCACTACATGGGGATCCCGGTCAACGTGCATCGCCTCAACTGGATGTGGGTCAACCGCGCCCTGCTGGCCCGCCTCGACATGGCCCCCCCCACCGACTGGCCCGGCTTTCTCGATGCGGTGCGCGCCCTCAAGGCCAAGGGCATCAAGCCCTTGGCGCTCGGCAACGACCCCTGGCAGGTTGCCCTGCTGTTCGAGAGCCTGGCGCTGGGGATGGGAGGCAAGGAGTATTACCAGAAGGCCTTCGTCGAGCTGGACCCGGTGGCGCTCGGCAGCGACACCAGTCGCCAGATCCTGGACCGCTTTCGCGAGCTGAGCGATCTGGTGCTGCCCACCCTGAGCGGCCAGAGCTGGGATCAGGCCAGCGCCGATCTCGCCGAGGGCAGGGCGGCCTTCCAGTTGATGGGGGACTGGGTGCTGGGGGATCTGCTGGCCCGTGGCGTGGCCGTGCCCGAGCAGGTGCAGTGCCTGCCAGCCCCTGGCACCCAGGGGCTCTATGTCTACAACATGGACAGCTTCGTGATGTTCAACGCCAACCTGCCCAAAGATCATCTGACCATTGCCCGGGCCCTGGCGAGCCCGGATTTTCAGCTCGCCTTCAACCGGGCCAAGGGCTCTATCCCGGTGCGCCGGGATCTCTCCCTGGCCGACTTCAATCCCTGCGCCCGGCTGTCGCGCCTCGACTATGACAGGGCGGAAGCCGCGGGCAACCTGATGCCGAGCGTGGCGGACTCCATGGCCCTGCATCCCCTCTACCAGAAGGCGGTGGAGAGCGAGCTCTATCGCTTCTTCAATCAGCCCGAACTCGACCGGGAGGGGGTGATCCGTCGCCTCGGCGCAGTGGCGCGCAGCGCCTCCAGCAAGGGATGAGACATCCCTTTTGTAAGTGTTTGATTACAATCCCATAGCCTATTGATACTCAGGGCTGGCGCCGACCCTATACCCTGATCTGGACAACCATCAAAGAGGAATTGAGACATGTCCGGATCATTTTTTTCCCAGGCGCAGCGGGTCGGGCGCAGCCTGATGCTTCCGGTGGCGACCCTGCCTGCCGCCGGCCTGATGCTGGGGATAGGCAACTTCGGTGCCCAGGGGCACCTCTTCCTGCCCCCCTCCTTCTGGAGCGTGCTCATGGTGTCGGGGGACTGGATCTTCGGCAACATGCCGCTGCTGTTTCTGATCGGCATCGCCATCGGCCTTGCCCGCAACAACGACGGCACCGCCGCCCTGGCCGCCGTGGTGGGCTTCATCACCATGAATGCGGCCCTCGGCAAGACGGTGGTGCTGCGGGGCCTTGAGACCAACACAGAGGTGCTGAGCATTCCTACCCTCAACATGGGGATCCTTGGCAGCATCCTGATGGGATCCCTGGCGGCCTACTTCTTCAATCGCTTCCACACCCTCAAGTTGCCCGAATACCTGGGCTTCTTCGCCGGCAAGCGTTTCGTGCCCATCATCACCGGCTTTAGCGGCATCTTCCTCGGGGTGATGCTCGGCTTCATCTGGCCCGTGGTGGGCAGCGCCATCTTCGAGTTCACCGCCTACCTGGGCACCTTGAACAAGTCCGTGACCTTCGGCATCTATGGCCTGGTGGAACGGGCCCTGATCCCGACCGGCCTGCACCATATCTGGAACGCCTTCTTCTTCAACGAGCTGGGCAGCTGGACCAATCCCCAGACCGGGGAGGTGGTGACCGGGGAGCTGGTGCGCTTCTTCAAGGGGGACCCCAGTGCCGGTGGGCTGGCCGGTGGCTACATGTATTCCATGTGGGCCCTGCCTGCCGCGGCTTTGGCCATCTATCGCTGCGCCAGCCCGGAAAAACGCAAGCTGGTGGGGGGCCTGATGCTGTCGGCGGCCTTTACCTCCTGGCTGACCGGGATCACCGAGCCGGTGGAGTTCGCCTTCCTGTTCGTGGCGCCCATGCTCTATGTGATCCACACCCTGCTGACCGGGGTGGCCTTCGCCCTGACCAACTATCTGGGGATAGTGCACAGCACCGACTTCGCCCACGGCGCCTTGCAGTTCTTCCTCTACCTGAACCTGCCCCAGACCCACAATACCTGGTGGTTCCTGATCATAGGGCCGCTCTGGGCGCTGCTCTATTTCAGCCTGTTCAGCTTCCTCATCCGTAAATTCGACCTCAAGACCCCGGGGCGGGAGCGCCAGCCGCTGCAGGCGGTGGACATCAAGGAGAAAGACGAGTTGGCGCTGGATCTGGTCGAGGCCATGGGCGGGGCGGCGAACATAGTGCATCTGGATGCCTGCATCACCCGGCTGCGGGTCAGCCTGCATGACATCAAGCTGGCGGATATCCCGCGCATCAAGGCCCTCGGCGCCATCGACGTGCTGGTGGTGGGCAACAACCTGCAGGCCATCTTCGGCACCCGATCCGACAACATCAAGACAGAGATGTCGGCGGCCCTGGCGGTGTGAAGGCGGTAGCCGCACCGAGCCTGTCTGGGCCGAGATGGCCGGGCGCTCGGCGGGTATTGAGACATAGGCAATGACGAGAGGGCCCCCTTCCATGGTGGGGCCCTCTTTGTACTTGTCGTGCGGGGAAAGGGGCTCAGGCCTGCCAGAGCGGCCGGCCCACCCAGATCCCGAGCAGCAGCAACTGGCCCCAGACGATGGCCCAGAACCGCAGCCGGTAGCTCCCCTTCTGGGTCTTGTGGCGCAGCCAGTGGCGGGCTACCAGGGCGCCGGGCCAGCCGCCGATCAGCTCCAGCAGGTGCAGGCGGGCTTCCGGGATGCGCCAGCCGCCACGGATGGCCTGGCGCTTGTCCCAGGCATAGGCGGCCAGGGTCAGCAGGCTCATCAGTAGGATCAGGGCCAGCGGCCACCAGAGGCCGCTCTGGACGCCAAGCCAGGTGGCCCACCCCAGCGGCAGCAGGGCCAGGGCCATCATGACAGCAGCGCCTGATCCCGGTGCTCATCCGGGCTGAGGGTGCGGATGACCCGGGCCGGATTGCCCACGGCGACCGAGTCCGCCGGTATGTCCCGGGTCACCACGGCGCCGGCCCCGATGATGGATCGCGGCCCTATGGTGACGCCGGGACAGATGATGGCACCGCCGCCAATCCAGCAGTCATCGCCGATGCGTACCGGCTTGTTGTAGGCGGTCCAGTTGCGGCGAGCCAGATAGTCCATATCGTGGGTGGCGGTGTAGATCTGCACGTT
>NZ_CDBT01000060.1 GCF_000819765.1 Aeromonas bivalvium | reverse complement strand
CGCCGTAACAGCGCCCAGACCCGGCGATAGCCATAGGAGGGAAGCTCTGCCATCGCCTCCATGATACGGCCAAGTAAGGCTGCATCATCACGCTGGCGATGATGACGACCATCTTGCCAACCCGGTTTTCGATGAACACGAACGGATAGCTGCGCACGCGATACATTAAGAGCCTGGCTCACAGCACTTAATCGTCGTCCCCCGGCAACAAGGGCGCATGCGCAATCCATTTTTTTGCTCGACCATACTCCACGGCTTCTTTGAGGATCTCGTTCTCCATGGTCTTCTTCCCGAGCAGACGTTGTAGCTCTCGGATCTGCTTGATGGCAGCAGCCAACTCGGAAGCAGGAACAACATCCTCACCGGCGGTGATCGCCGTGAGAGACCCTTCTTGGAATTGCTTACGCCATTTGAAAAGCTGGTTTGCGTTGACGTCGTGCAAGCGAGCAACATGAGAGACGGTCATCCCGGGCTCAAAGGTCTGCTGCACGATGGCGATCTTTTCTTGTGGAGTCCGGCGTCGACGGCGCTCGGCCCCTGTTAACACTTCGACCATCTTCTCGTTGTGACTAGTACTGAACATAGCTCCAAGACTACCTCTTAAGTTAAGAGGGGCGAAGTGTCTGGATCTTCAAGGGGCCAATCTA
>NZ_CDBT01000059.1:420-3806 GCF_000819765.1 Aeromonas bivalvium | reverse complement strand
GCTGGGGATAGGGGGAGTGCTGTTCGGCGGCATCCTGGTCGGCCATTTCGCCGGCCTGTTCCAGCTGAGTTTTGACGACCATACCCTGCACTTTATCCAGGAGTTCGGGCTGATCCTGTTTGTCTATACCATAGGCATCCAGGTCGGCCCCGGCTTCTTCTCCTCCCTGCGCAGCACAGGGCTCAAGCTCAACGGTTTCGCCGCCCTGCTGGTGGTGCTGGGGGGCGTGGTGGCCCTGGTGTTGCACCAGCTGTTTGATGTGCCCCTGCCGGTGATCCTGGGGGTCTTCTCCGGCGCCGTGACCAACACCCCCTCCCTGGGGGCGGGACAGCAGATCCTGGCGGAGCTGGGCGCCGAGCCTGGCTCGACGGCGCTGATGGGGATGGGCTATGCGGTCGCCTATCCGTTCGGGATCTGCGGCATCTTGCTCACCATGTGGCTGGTTCGCCTGTTCTTTCGCATCAAGATCGACGAGGAAGCGGCCCGATTCGAGCAAGAGTCCGGCACGGTGCGCGAGACGCTCCAGACCATGAACATCGCGGTGCGCAACCCGAACATGCACGGGCTCATGCTCAAGGAGATCCCCAGCCTCGACGAGGCGGATGTCATCTGCTCGCGCCTCAAGCGGGGCGAAGAGCTGATGGTGCCGCGCCCGGAGACCTGCATCGAAACCGGCGACCTGCTGCACCTGGTGGGTGAGCGCCATGCCTTGCGCAAAGTGCTGCTGGTGCTGGGGGAGGAGGTGGACACCTCTCTCTCGACCCGGGGTACCGAGCTGAGAGTCGAGCGGGTGGTGGTGACCAATGAGCAGGTATTGGGCAAGAAGATCCGCGATCTGGAGATAAAACAGCGATATGACGTGGTGATCTCGCGACTCAACCGGGCCGGGATAGAGCTGGTGCCGACCAGCCAGACCAGCCTGCAGTTCGGGGACATCCTCAACCTGGTGGGGCGGCTCGATGCCATCGAGGCGGTCACCAGCGTGGTGGGCAACGTGCAGCAGAAGCTGCAACAGGTGCAGATGCTGCCGGTGTTCATCGGTATCGGGCTCGGCGTCCTGCTCGGTTCCATCCCCTTCTATCTGCCGGGGTTTCCGGCGGCTCTCAAGCTGGGTCTGGCGGGAGGCCCCCTGGTGGTGGCGCTCATCCTGGCCCGGGTCGGCAGCATAGGCAAGCTGTACTGGTTCATGCCGCCCAGCGCCAACCTGGCCCTACGGGAGATAGGAATAGTCCTGTTTCTGGCCGTGGTAGGATTCAAATCGGGGGCCGGTTTCGTCGATACCCTACTCCATGGCGATGGACCGACCTGGGTGCTGTATGGGATGGCGCTGACCCTGATCCCACTGCTGGTTGTCGGTGTGCTGGCGCGCCATTATGGCAAGCTCAACTACCTGACCCTGTGCGGCCTGCTCGCCGGCTCCATGACCGACCCTCCCGCCCTGGCGTTCGCCAACGCCATGCATCCAAGCAGTGGCGCCAGCGCGCTCGCCTATGCCACCGTCTATCCCCTGGTGATGTTCCTGCGCATAGTGTCGCCACAGCTGCTGGCCATTCTGCTCTGGGTGGGAGCCTGATTCTGGCTGGCGCCTCACCATGGCGCCAGCCAATATCAAGCGATTGAAATAAATAGTTATTTATCAACAAGCATAGTAAGTGCCAACCCTTCAATTTCCCCGTGAAAAGCTGTCAGGAAAGTCGCCATTCTTTCTAAATTTCTCACTGGTTACTGGTGACTCACTCGAATAGATTGGACGGTGGAAAATTGCACGCCCATCGCAGGGTTCACTCATCAGGAGAATACATGAGCGCCAATATCGTCACCCTGGAACAGGACATAGTCGTGACCCGTCTGACCAACCCGGTTTACCTGGTCGGGGAGGATGGCAGCCTGCGGCAGCTGGCCGAGGGGGACGTGGTGGCCAAGGGGGCTCGCTTGACCTCGCCCACCGGCGCCATGGTGGCCGCAGATGGACGGCAGATCCCGATCCCCATGGCGGAGATGGCCCCTGATGAGCAGAATGCACTCCTGACCCTGAACGACCCGGCAAGCGGGGGGCAAGACGATATTGCGGCGCTGCAAAGGGCGATCCTCGATGGCATCGACCCGACCCAGGCATTCGAAGCGTCGGCGGCCGGTGGTGCCCCCGCGACAGGGGGCGGCGTGGCGGGTGGCAGCGGCAACGGCGGTTTCATCGTCGTCGATCGCAGCGGGGATGCGACCCTGGCCCAGGGCGGCTTTGATACGACGGAGCCCGTGACCACAACCGAGCGGCGAGTGCCCCTCGATGGCCGCGATGATGAGTCACTGCCGGATGTGACCGTCCCCCTTATCTCGATATCTGCCCCGGACAACGGCAACGACAGCACCCCGACCATCACGGGCAGCACCAATGCCGCGCCTGGCAGCACTGTGACCCTGGTGGTGACCGACGCCAATGGCAACCAGCAGAGCCTGACGGCCACGGTGCAGCCGGATGGCAGCTTCAGTGTGGATGTGACGACACCTCTGCCCGATGGCGGCTATGAGGTAACCGCCAGCGTGACCGATCCTGCCGGCAATACCGGCAGCGCCACCGACAATGGCAGCGTAGACACCATTGCCGGCATTACTGTGACTCTGGATGACGTGAACGGCAGCAATGTTGCCAATGCTCCCATCACAGGCACCTCCGATGTCGGCCCGGGCCGTACCGTGACTCTGGTCATCACGGACATCAAAGGTGACAAGGTGACCGTCACCGCTCTCACCGACGCCGATGGCAACTACCGCACCACCGCGGACCTGAGCGGGCTGGCGGATGGCAATCTGACTGTCGAGGCCAGCGTCACAGATGCAGCGGGCAACCGCGCTGATGCCAGTGATGACACCAGTTTGCTCGACACCACGGTGCCGGATGCCCGTATCACCCTGGATGTCGATATCACGGCGGATGACATCATCAATGCAGCCGAAGCCAGCCAGCAGATCCCTGTCACCGGTCGCGTAGGCGGGGACGTGCAGGTGGGCGACACCGTCACCCTGACGGTGAACGGCAAGACGTTTACCGGTCAGGTGCTTGTCGACAAGACCTTCAGCATCACAGTGCCTGGCGCGGATCTGGTGGCGGATGGTGACAAGGTGATTGATGTCAGCGTGACCACCACGGATGCGGCCGGCAACAGCTCCACAGCGACTGGCAGTGAAGGCTACCGCGTGGATACCCAGGGCCCGAGCGTGGTGGTCGATATCGTCGCCACCGATCTCAAGGCGGATGACACCAGCGTCGTCACCTTCACCTTCAGCGAGCCGGTGCAAGACTTCGAGCTGGCTGATCTGACCGTGGTGGGCGGCAGCGTGACTGGGCTGACCACGTCCGACGATGGCAAGACCTGGAGCGCCACCTTCAC
>NZ_CDBT01000059.1:0-155 GCF_000819765.1 Aeromonas bivalvium | reverse complement strand
CTGGAGCGCCACCTTCACCCCGACCCCGGACTTTGAAGGGACCGCCAGCGTCACCGTCAAGGACAACAGCTATACCGATGTGGCGGGCAACCAGGGCAGCGGCGAGCGCGACAGCGCGGCGGTGGATACCCAGGCGACCGCGGCGCCGACCGTGG
>NZ_CDBT01000058.1:3878-8813 GCF_000819765.1 Aeromonas bivalvium | reverse complement strand
CGCTTATTCGCACCTTCCCTAGATCTGTACAGGTTATGTTTACGATTGATCTCAGAGCGAGTTTCTTCGACAAGGGTAAGGTGTTCAATCAACGTCATAGCGCGTGCCTCCTGCATGGAGACGCGATTAGATCACAGACGATCTGCCTGTTCAAATTTCATTAACAAAGTGCGATCCCGCCCTGTACCACTGATGGGGTTAGGTCGTACAACATTTGACATCAATGAACTCGTAGCAAATGCGAAGTTGATAAATCAAAAACTTAATCGGTAATGTAAACGTTTAAACACACCCCGCCTAGCATAGGAAATAAGGATAGTTCAATCAGTTTGCACAAATTCGGTGCATATAAATATTTACTAATAGATCTAGGTTGATACACCTACATGATGTAAGATGTATTTAGTAAGCTAAAAATACACACCGATGCTATCTATGCGTAAAAACCTCCCTGTTACATCTAACGAAAAAACTTTCCCATCGTCTGTGAAGCTGATTTCAGTTACGGATAAAAACGGCAATATTGTTGATTGTAATGACGCTTTCGTTGAGGTAAGCGGATTTTCCAGGTCGGAGTTAATTGGCCAGCCACATAATATTGTTCGACACCCCGATATGCCAGCGATGGCTTTCAAAGTGATGTGGTCACATCTAAAAGAGGGTAAAGCATGGATGGGGTTGGTTAAGAACCGTTGTAAGAATGGTGACTTTTACTGGGTAGACGCTTATGTGACACCCGTGACAGCTAATGGACAAGTTATTGGGTACGAATCTGTTCGATCAAGCCCAAGAGCAGAAGATGTACAAAGAGCAGACAGATTATACCGCCGCTTGAGTGCGGGAAGTAATTTACCTAAACCGTTACCTATATCGCTGCCTAACATTTTTTTAATGGTGTCTGTCGCTATCGCGCTTGCGACATTCTTTCTTGGTTACAAAGAGTTATCAGAGAGTTTGTTGCTCGCCGTCATTGCGATCTATGCAATTTGGGTCAATGTGAAAGACCACGCCAGAGCGTCTGACTTAAAGAAATTACTAAGCCGTTCTTTCTCGCATGAACTCGCAGTTCTCACCTACACCAATAAGTCCGGACTTACTGGCGCATTAGAAGTCTCTGTATTGAGCCAGCAAGCTCATCTGACAACTATTATCAACCGCATTGATGATGCCGCGAAAAGAGTATCGCGCGAAACACTTTCCTCATTTGACTTGGTTAAACAATCTAAGCAGGTTATTGATCACCAGCAATCTGAAACGATTCAGGTTGCTACAGCGATGAATGAGATGACGACAACTATTTCAGAGGTATCGCATCATGTTTCCAATACCGCTTCACAAGCTGATAAAGCATTTAATCTGGCCGAAACCGGTGGAGGACTATCCAAAACAACAAGCGCCTCTATTGAAAAACTTAGAGCAACTGTCCAGACCATTTCGAAATCCGTTGTTGATGTAGAGCTACAAACGACGAAAATTGCCCAAGCAGCTCAAGTAATTGAACAGATTGCTGAACAGACCAACTTACTTGCGCTAAATGCTGCTATCGAGGCAGCGCGTGCCGGCGAGCAAGGCCGAGGTTTTGCCGTGGTTGCTGAAGAGGTGCGTAATCTTGCAAAACGTACCCAAGATTCTACGAAAGAAATATACGGGATTGTCAGAGCTCTCTCACTAAAATCCAGCGAGGCCGTTAAAGTAGCTGAATCAGGTGCTTCTGACGCTGACGAGGGGCTGTCAAAAGTCATTGAGAGTGGAGATATGCTGCAAGGAATCGTTGCCTCAGTCGGGCATATATCCGATATGACGACACAGATGGCAGCAGCTGTAGAGGAGCAAGCTCATGTGGCTGAAGATATCAATCGCCAGGTTGTAAGTATTTCAACATTGGCCGATGAAAGCGCCAATTCTGCTGATAAAGCAGCAAGCTCTCTAGAGCACCTTAAGAAAATATCTGAAGAGCTACACGAGCTGGTGGTGCGTTTTAAATGAATATGTTAATGAAGTCTATTGACCAAAGGACAAATCTGGCAGGTCAAAATCGCTTTGAAATGCCAGGAGCCCATTCTTTTATAAAGGGCATTGCGCAGCTTCGTGGCAATCCAGTTATCGTTATCGACCTGAGTGAAGCTACGACAGGTAAGCCGATACGTTATCCCGAACAGGCTTTTGTGATTGTGACGGAATACAACCGCCATATCCAAGGCTTTCTGGTTTCGGCAGTTGATAGCATCGTTAATCTTAACTGGAGTCAAATTCAACCTCCACCTCAAGGATCAGGGCAAAGTCATTACCTAACTGCAGTGACAGAGATTGAAGGCAAGCTCATTCAAGTCATAGATGTTGAAAAAGTGTTCTCGGAGATCATGCCCAACGACCATGAAATTGAAGCTGAAACGGCGCAATAGCTTAAAGGGTTCAACACCTCTGAGATTGAAGTATTGGTTGTGAATGATTCAGCAGTGGCCAGAAATCAGATCAAACGCGTGTTAGACAGTGTAAATATCCCGTCTAAAGTGGTTCATGATGGCCAATCTGCACTTCAATATTTACAAGACTTTGCGGCAAAAAATAAAGCAGTAATTGCATAGAGAATACCTTTGGTCATTTCTGATATTGTGATGCCAATAATGGATGGCTCTACACTGACATCCGCGATTAAATCTGAACCACTTCTAAAAGATATTCACGTCGTTTTGCACTCTTCATTAAGTGGTGTGTTTAACGAGTCTATGGTTAAGAAAGTCGGCGCAGACCAATTTATCGCTAAGTTTCATCCCGATGAATTATTACAAGCAATCAATCACTGGTTGTTAATGAAGTAAAGACAGGTGCGCTATGAGAGTGGAAGAAGTACTGAAGCGATTAAACATCAACCCGGTCTCTTTTGATGAGCGTAAAGCTCTTATTAATCTTTCAACTACCGAGATTCAATTGCTCGAAGCCATTCATAAACCACTTTATGCCTATGAGAATGAGCTTATTCATGCTTTTTATCAGCATCTTTTAAAGTTTGACCATGCATCGAAAATGCTGCATGACGTTAACCTAATGGGAAAACTTCAAGAGACACAAAAACTGTACTTTAGGAAATTAACTGCCGGCGATTATGGATTCGACTACGCCCAAGATCGTATTAGAGTGGGCATTGCGCACCAAAGAGTTGGTTTGACGCCACAATGGTATATTGGGGCTTACGGTGTTTACTTAGATCTCGTTTGTAAATTCGTCAGTGTGATATTGAATAGCGATAAGGAGCGTATCGAGCCAACGTTAACTGCGCTCTACAAAGTCGCGCTGCTGGATATCACCCTCGCCTTTGACGCCTACATGTACGCTAGCCACCAGACACTTGAGCAGTCCAGGCAGCAGATTTCTGACAAATACGATTTTCAAATTCGCACTAGCAATGCCATCGCTAAGATTCAGCGCGCTTTTATACTGAATGAGTCGTATGGCAGTGCACTTAGCCTTTTACTTAATGAGCTCATCGCTCTGACAGATAGTCAGTTCGGTTTGATTGGTGAGGTGCGGGAAGACTCGCAACTACGACCATATCTGAAAGTCAGCGTCTTGACAAATAGCAGCTGGGATCATCAAACCCGTGAGCTATATGAAAAAAGTAAGGCGGATGACTTAGAGTTCCATAATCATCACAATTTACTGGGTGAAGTATTAACAACCGGCCAAGCTGTTATCTCAAACAATCCTCAGGATGATTCTCGTGCTGGTGGCACACCACATGGTCATCCCAAGCTCTCCTCCTTCCTTGGATTACCAATTAAACATAATGGTAAGTTGATTGGCATGGTCGGTCTGGCTAACGCAGCCAACGGCTATGAACAATCTGACGTTGAGAAACTGAACCCCATCCTCGAAACCTTGGAATCGCTGTCTGAAGCAAGAGAGATTAAAAATAAACTTGCTCTGATACTGGAAGAGAACGCCCGCCTTGCATTAGTTGCTACACAGACTGTGAACGGAGTAATGATCTTAGATTGTGATTACAACATCACTTGGTGTAATGCTGGCTTCGAACGAATCTTTGGTTATTCTTTGGAGGAGCTTGCGGGTCAATCGCCGTGGGCAACATTAACTGGGCCACAGACTAACAGCTTTGACCTTTTGAAGTTACAAAAAGCTGTCGCAAAGAGAAAGTCTATTGAAATTGAATTACTTAAATATCGAAAGAGTGGAGAGACCTTCTGGAGTCGCATTAGTTGCAACCCTACGTTTAATGAGCTTGGAGAGCACTCGGGGTATATTTCGGTTGAGCTGGATATAACTCAAGAGCGCTTGAGGCAGGACGAACTGACCAGCTTTAAAAGCGTTGTGGATCAAATCGCTGATGCCGTCCTATTTTTTGATGCCGAAACGTTGGACATTTTATATGCCAACCTTGCTGCACAGCGTCAACTTGGGCGGAGTTGGGCGATGCTACAAATTATGAAGCCCTACGAATTTAAGCTGAGCTACGATTCACAATCGTTCGATCGGCTTTTGAAGCCACTCAAAATGGGTGAGGTGGAGCTGCTGCATTTTGTTACCCAACATCACAAAGGGGATGGCAACATCTATCCTGCAGAAATTAGTATGCAGATTGTACAAACCGCGTTTAACCAAAAAGTCGTCGTCAATATAATTCGAGACATCTCGGCGCAGCTTGATTATGAAAGACTCAAAAGTGAAAACGAAAAGCGCTTGGTGAAGTTGCTGCATAAATCAGAGGATGCGATGGGCATAATCAGCCCAGATTTTGTGATTACCGATTGTAATGATGCAGCCGCTAAACTTTTTTGCTTGTCTGACCGCAAAGCGCTGATTGGCTTGTCGCCTATTCAATTTTCACCATTGAGCCAGGGTAAAAACAACAGCGAAGAGCTCGCCAAAGTTCTTTTAAATAAAGCCTCAACAGAGGGCTACCAGCGTTTTGAATGGCTT
>NZ_CDBT01000058.1:2787-3753 GCF_000819765.1 Aeromonas bivalvium | reverse complement strand
ATATCACTAAACAAGGTCACCATCTACCGATAGAGGTAACGCTCATTCCAGTCATCTACCTTGGAAAAAACGCTATCCTGGTAATTTGGCGTGATTTAAGTGACATTAAAGCCAAAGAGCATCGCATCAAGCAATTGGCATTTTTTGATGAGCTAACGGGACTGGCTAATAAAAATTTATTCTCTGACCGAGTTAAATACCTACTTAAAATTGCACAGAGACATCAATATACCATCGCGATTGTATATATCGACCTGGTTAATCTTGAAGACATTAACGAAACAATGGGATACGAAGCGGGTGATGCAGTCATCCAAGCGGTCGGTCGCAGATTAGCAAAAACCATCCGCGGTGCAGATACTTTAGTGCGTTGTATCTTTGAGAACGAGGACTGCCAGACTTTACCTATCGTCAATGACATAGATCGAGAGTTTGACTCCTTAGCCCGTTTAAATTCTGATGTTTTTGCGCTTGCAGCCGTTCTATCTAATCCCGATGCGGCATCAATAATGGTCAACAGGTTACAACAAGCTATCGCTGAGCCGCTCGAAATTCTAGAGGGTGAAGTCAGTATCAATGCAAGAGCTGGAATTGCTTTATATCCTCAGGATGCGGATACCTTTGATGCAATAACACGAGGTGCCAATATAGCACTTAATATGGCCAAAGAGTCCGGTTTACCCAGTTGCTATTTTAATATTGAAGTGGGTGAAAGGATTCAGAAAAAATCAATTATCTCAAAGCAACTTGAGAGAACCTTACTCTCCTATCCTGAAAATCTGCGAATCGTCCTTCAACCTCAAGTTTGTTTAAAAACATATAAGTTAGTCGGTGCTGAGGTTCTGGTGCGCTGGAGAGACGAAGAGCTTGGCGAAGTTTCGCCAGGATCCTTTATTCCAATTGCTGAAGAGCGAGGGTTAATCAATAAGTTGACGCATCTCGTATTAGAACGTGTTATTGAACTGA
>NZ_CDBT01000058.1:584-2634 GCF_000819765.1 Aeromonas bivalvium | reverse complement strand
GAACGTGTTATTGAACTGAAACGCAGTTGGCAGAAAAAAGAAGTGTTCTCGCAAGAAAATTTGCGTTTCAAGCTCGCCCTTAATATTTCAGCGAAAAGCTTTGATGATGAGTCTGCAATTTATGGTTTTTTAACTTTGATAGAGCTCGCAGGGTTAGAGCCAAATGATTTTGAGCTTGAGCTTACCGAAACAGGGCTTATGCGTGATCCCGATAAAGCAATATCAACTTTAAATATGATACGAAGTAAAGGTTTTTCGATTGCCATTGATGACTTTGGTATGGGGCATTCTTCATTAAGTTATCTAAAAAACATCAATGCGGATGTGCTGAAAATTGATATGCACTTTATCAAGTCAATACGTGAAGATGAGAAAAACCTCGCCATTGTTAAAACCATTATTTCAACAGCAAAGATTTTTGGCTTGAAAACTCTTGCTGAGGGAATTGAAACTCAAGAAATTGCGACGCTACTGGCAGAACTGGGTTGTGATTGGGGGCAAGGTTACTACTTCGATAAACCTCTCTCTGTTGAGCAGTTTGAAAAATTACTTTTGAGCTATAAAAGAGAATACTGATTATGTTCGACTTTCTAAAGAAAACACCCACTTTAACAGAACCACTAAAAGTTTCTGATGAAAAACTCCTCTTTAATGCCATGTTAAACGCTACCGCGATGGTGATTTTTAATCATTCAGGCGAAATACTTGAAGTGAGTCAGAAGTTTGCTGACTTTATGGGGTACAGTAAACAGGAACTTCTGGGCCAGCATCACCGCATTTTGTTTGAGACTGCCTATACATCGAGGCCCGAGTATACAACCTTCTGGCGAAATCTCCTTGAGGACAAACCGCTGCGAGATATCTTTAAATATATAAAGAAGAATAGAGAAACTATCTTTGTCGGCGCACGTTATGTGCCAATTAAGGATGCACAAGGTAAGGTGTATCGTGTTGTTAAATTGGCTTTTGATGTCACCGCGCAGCATAATGAATCTTCATCGCAGAATGCCGTTTTTACTGCACTTAACCGCTCTCAGGCTGTAATTGAATTCACCCCGGATGGCATAATCACCAATGCTAACCAGAATTTTCTTAATGCAATGGATTGCAAACTGGAACAGATAAAGGGTAAACACCACAAAATCTTCTGTGATGAAAACTTTTATCGTGATAACCCAAATTTCTGGCGCAACTTGGCTAACGGTAACTATCAGGCAGGTCGATTTCTAAGAAGAAGTCTGTCTGGCAGGAGCGTCTGGCTTGAAGCAACTTACAACCCCATTCTTGATGGGCAAGGTAAAGTCTATAAAGTGATAAAATTTGCGTCAGATATTTCTGAGCGCGTCAATAACGCCATTAATACAGTGAACCTCGCGGCGCAAACATCCGAAAAGACATCGGCGTTAACAACAACGGCAATGCGAGAGCTGGATAACAGCGTGAATACCAGTGTTCAAATCGCATCACAGGTTGAAAATACTGCACAAGTTGGTCAAGAGCTAAATCTGAAGTCAAAAAATATTCAGGAAATAGTTACTACTATACGTTCCATTGCCGATCAGACAAACTTATTGGCACTTAATGCGGCGATTGAAGCTGCAAGAGCCGGAGATTCCGGCAGAGGGTTCGCAGTTGTTGCAGACGAAGTAAGAAAGCTTGCCGCCAGATCGGCCTCCGCAACCTCCGACATTGCGGAGGTCGTAAAAGAGAACGCGGGACTCATTGATAAAATTGACACCGGTTTAAAAGAAATCAATGTGATAGCGAAAAAAGGTCATGAATCTATCGAGCATGTCGAAAAAGCTATCGAGAGTGTAAATGCGAGTATCAGCGAGCTTGTTGCAACAGTTGAAGCCTTGAAACCCTAGCTAGCCTTACTAAAATAACTCGGACACCTGGGTGTCACGCCCTCGCGGGGACGGCCTCGGGTCAGCAACGATAATCCGTACTCGGAGTCATTGTTCAGGACGCTGAAGTACTGTCCGCAGTGGCCATCAGACGGCTTTGCCAGTCTGGAAGCGGCCAGGGAGTGGGTGCGCGACTTTATGGC
>NZ_CDBT01000058.1:0-273 GCF_000819765.1 Aeromonas bivalvium | reverse complement strand
TAGCCGTATCCGCTTCGTCACACCCAACGAGCGGCATCGGGGTGACGATAAAGCCCTGCTGGCGAAACGGGATGCTGTGTACCAGGCCGCCCGAGCACAACACCCAGCGAGGTGGAGTGGCAAGACGCGAGACTGGACACCTATCGGTGCCGTGATGCTAAATCCGGAGCGGCCCGAGAAACCCGAGCCGGAGCAAAAAGAGGCTGCTTAAAACAGCTTTGCGCGACAACTATCTTGAAAAACGCCGGCGGCCAGGGTGCGCGACTTTATGGC
>NZ_CDBT01000057.1:42759-43331 GCF_000819765.1 Aeromonas bivalvium | reverse complement strand
GTGGCCGGGATCCTGCTGGTGGACAGGGTCTGGGTCCGGTGGCGGGACAAGATTCGCTCCCCTCATGCCGCCTGAGCCCGGGAGGGGCGCGGCCCGGGGCTGACCGTCAGGGTGGGCTCCTCCTCCCGCCACGATCCCCGCCCTTGTGCCTCTGCCTCCTGCTCATGGTTGCTCTTTTTTGAGTCCCCTCATGAGACTCGGTCCCAGGAATGGTATTGTGCTCTCTTGCGTCCACCATGAGGTCCTGCCATGTCTCCCTTGCGCCTGCTCGTCTCCGACTCCCACGATCCCCTGTTCAACCTGGCGGTGGAGGAGTGCATCTTCCGCCAGATGGACCCGACCCAGCGGGTGCTGTTTCTGTGGCGAAACGCCAATACGGTGGTGATAGGCCGGGCCCAGAATCCCTGGAAGGAGTGCAACACCCGCCGCATGGAAGAGGACGGGGTGACGCTCGCCCGGCGCAGCAGCGGAGGCGGCGCCGTGTTTCACGACCTTGGCAACAGCTGCTTCACCTTCATGGCGGGCAAGCCCGGCTATGACAAGAGCGTCTCCACCGCCATCGTGCTCGATGC
>NZ_CDBT01000057.1:41794-42470 GCF_000819765.1 Aeromonas bivalvium | reverse complement strand
GTCGGGCTCGGCCTATCGGGAGACCCAGGATCGCGGTTTTCATCATGGCACCCTGCTGCTGGACGCCGACCTTGGTCGCCTAGCTCACTACCTAAACCCCGATCCCAAGAAGCTGGCGGCCAAGGGGATCAGCTCGGTACGCAGCCGGGTCGCGAACCTGTGCGAGCTGCTGCCGGGGATAGATCATCAGCAGGTGAATGACGCCCTCATGGAGGCCTTCTTTGCCCACTACGGCGCGCGCGTCTCCCCCGAGCATATCTCGCCGGCCCAATTGCCCGCCCTGCCGGGCTTTGCCGAGACCTTCGCCCGCCAGCGCAGCTGGGAGTGGAACTTCGGCCATGCCCCTGCGTTCAGCCATCAGCTGGACGAGCGTTTCGGCTGGGGCGGGGTGGAGCTGCACTTCGATGTGGAGAAGGGCGTGATAGGGCGGGCGCAGATCTTCAGCGACAGCCTGGATCCGGCGCCCCTGGATATCCTGGCCCAGCGGCTGGTGGGCGTGGCCTATCGCAGTGACGCCATCGCCGCGCTGCTGGGGCAGTTGAAGGGTGACTTCCCGGCCCGGCACGCCGAGCTCGATGAGCTCTCCTGTTGGTTGCAGGGGGCGCTGCGCTGATGGGATGATGCGGGCGGCCTGCTTGCGCATGGTGCCCGACGGCGCCGAATGTGAAACGGCGGG
>NZ_CDBT01000057.1:0-41562 GCF_000819765.1 Aeromonas bivalvium | reverse complement strand
ATTGTCCCGCCGTTTTCTTGCCGCCTGAGCCCCTTATCCCCGCTGGATGGCGGTCACTGTGAGCTTGCCAGCCGGGTTCTCGGCGTGAAAGCGTACCGCATCCCCCACCTTCAGATCCTTGAGCAGGGCCGGGTCGGCCACCCGAAACACCATGGTCATGGGGGGCATCTTGAGGTTGGCGATGGCCTCGTGCTTGATGCCGACCTTGCCGTTGGCCTCGTCGAGGCGGGTGATAATCCCCTTGGTCATCACCCCCTCCTTCATCCCCTCCATCTGCTGCATGTCACCCATCTGGCTCATGTCATGGCCTTCATGGCTCATCATCTCTTCAGCTTGCAGGTTGGTGTGGGTGGCAAGGCCCAGCAGCAGGGTCAAAGTGAGTGTCTTGTAGTTCATCTTGGTTTCCTTGTTTGGGTTGTCCGGTTGATCAGGGTGCAGTTGGGATATCCGTCTGCGCAGTCGTGTGGTCGAGGGTCTTCAGGGTACGGCTTTTCCACAGATAGAAGGCGGCGGGCAGTACCAGCAGGGTCAGACCCAAGGCACTGACCATGCCGCCAATCATGGGGGCGGCGATGCGCTGCATCACCTCGGATCCTGTGCCCTGGCTCCACATGATGGGCAGCAGGCCCGCGATGATGGTCACCACCGTCATCATCTTGGGGCGCAGGCGCAGGGCGGCGCCCTGAATGACCGCCCGGTGCAGGCCCGCCTGGTCCGGCTTGCCGCTGGCCACCAGGTCATCCCAGGCGTGGTTGAGGTAGACCAGCATCAGGACGCCTGTCTCCACCGCCACCCCGGCCAGGGCGATAAAGCCCACCCCCACCGCCACCGAGAGGTTGAAATCGAGCAACCAGAGGGTCCAGATCCCCCCCACTACCGCGAGCGGCAGAGTGGTGAGGATGAGCAACACCTCCTGGAAGCGGCGAAACGCCAGATAGAGCAGCAGCACGATAATGGCGACGGTCAATGGCACCACGTAGGCCAGACGCGCCTTGGCCCGCTCCATGTATTCGAACTGACCGGACCAGCTGAGGGCATAGCCCGGCGGCAGCACCAGCTGCTTGGCCACCTCGGCCTTGGCCTGCGCCACAAAAGAGCCGATGTCCCGATCGCGAATGTCGACGTAGACCAGGCCATTGAGCCGCGCGTTCTCGCTTCTGAGCATGGGGGCCTCGTCGCTGATGTAGACCCGGGCCACGTCCGCCAGGGCGATGCGCGCACCGCCTGGGGTGACCAGGGGCAGCAGCTCGAGGCTCGCCACAGAATCGCGATAGCTCTGGGGATAGCGCAGGTTGATGGGGTAGCGCTCGCGCCCCTCTATGGTCTGGCCCACCTCCATGCCGCCCACCGCGGTGGCGAGCACCCCTTGCACGTCGGCGATATTGAGGCCGTAGCGGGCCGCCTTGAGCCGGTCGATGTCCACCTTGACGTAGCGGCCACCGGCCACCCGTTCGGCATAGACCGATGAGGCCCCCTCCACCTTGCCGATGATCTGCTCCAGCTGCTGGCCAAGTTGTTGAATGACCTTGAGATCGGGCCCCGCTATCTTGATGCCGACCGGGGTCTTGATGCCGGTGGCCAACATGTCGATGCGGGTCTTGATGGGGGGCACCCAGGCGTTGGTGAGGCCGGGGAAGCGGATGAGGGAATCCAGCTCTTCTTTGAGCTTCTCCGGGGTCATGCCGGGGCGCCACTGATCCCGGGGCTTGAGCTGTATGCTGGTCTCCATCATCACCAGATCGGCGGGATCGGTGGCGGTGTCGGCGCGCCCCGCCTTGCCGAACACGTTCTGCACCTCGGGCACGGTGCGAATGAGCTTGTCGGTCTGCTGCAAGATCTCCCGCGCCTTGCCCACCGAGATGTTGGCCGCCGTGGTGGGCATGTACATGATGTCCCCTTCATCGAGCGGCGGTATGAACTCGGAGCCCAGATATTTCAGCGGCCAGAAGCCCGCCACCGTCACCAGTAGTGCGGCGGCGAGCGTGGTTTTCGGACGGGCCAAGACGGCCTTGAGCAACGGCACATAGCCCTGGCTTAAGCCACGGTTCAGCGGGTTGGCCTGTTCGGCCAGCACCTTGCCACGGATAAAGTACCCCATCATTACTGGAACGAGCGTGATGGCGAGCGCGGCCGCGGCGGCCATGGCGTAGGTCTTGGTGTAGGCGAGGGGGTGGAACATCCGCCCCTCCTGCGCCTCCAGGGCGAACACCGGCAAAAAGCTCATGGTGATGATGAGCAGGGAGAAGAAGATGGCGGGCCCCACTTCTATGCTCGCCTCTGTGATGATGCGCCAGCGGTTCTTGTCGGTGAGCGCCTCCCGCTCCATATGCTTGTGGACATTCTCGATCATCACGATGGCGCCATCCACCATGGCGCCGATGGCGATGGCGATGCCGCCGAGCGACATGATGTTGGCGTTGATCCCCTGCAGGTGCATGACGATAAAGGCGGTCAGGATGGCGATGGGCAGGGTGATGACCACCACCAGGGACGAGCGCAGGTGGAACAGGAAGGCGAGGCAGACCAGCACCACCACCGCGAACTCCTCCACCAGCTTGCCGGAGAGGTTGTCGATGGCGCGGGCGATAAGATCGGATCGATCGTAGACGGTGACGATCTCCACCCCCTCCGGCAGGCTGCTTTTGAGCTCCGCCAGCCGCGCCTTGACCCCGTCTATGGTGTGCTGGGCATTCTCGCCGTAGCGCTGGACTATGATGCCGCCCACCACTTCCCCTTCGCCGTTGAGCTCGGCGACGCCGCGCCGACTCTGGGGGCCTGTGACCACATCCGCCACATCCCCCAGCAACAGGGGCGCGCCGCGCACATTGGTGCCAAGCGGGATCTGTTTTAAGTCCTCCACGCTTTTCAAATAGCCATTGGATCGCACCATGTACTCCGCTTCCGCCATCTCGATGACGGAGGCGCCGGTCTCCTGATTGCCCTGCTGAATGGCGGTCTCGATGAGGGAGAGCGGGATGCCGTAGGCGCGCAGCTTGTCCGGATCGACCCGTACCTGATACTGGCGCACCATGCCGCCGACGGTGGCGACCTCGGAGACCCCCTCTACCGTCTGCAACTCGTACTTGAGGAACCAGTTCTGCAGGGAGGTGAGCTCGCTCAAGTCATGCTTGCCGCTTCTGTCCACCAGGGCGTACTGGTAGACCCAGCCCACCCCGGTGGCATCGGGGCCGAGCTGGGGGCGGGCAGAGGCGGGCAGGTTGGGGGTCACCTGGCTCAAATACTCCAGCACCCGGGCGCGGGCCCAGTAAAGATCCGTGCTGTCGTCAAACAGCACATAGACGAAGGAGTCGCCGAAGAAGGAGTAGCCGCGCACCGTGGTGGCCCCCGGCACCGCCAGCATGGCGGTGGTGAGGGGGTAGGTCACCTGATCCTCCACCACCTGGGGTGCCTGGCCCGGATAGGCCGTCTTGATGATCACCTGGACGTCGGAGAGATCCGGCAGGGCGTCCACCGGGGTCTGTTTGACCGACCAGAGGCCCCAGGCGGTGAGCATGAGGGTCAACAGCAGCACCAGAAAGCGGTTGCCGACGGACCAGCGAATAATAGACGGGATCATGATCTGGCTCCTTGCTCATGCAGTGCAGAGAGTTGAGCCTGGTTGTCAGCCACGCCGCGAATGATGGAAGGGATCATGGCTTGGCTCCCATCTCGTGCTGGCTAGGGTCCATGCCTTCCATCTCATCCGCCGCAGGCTTGACGTCGCCGTCAGTAGCGGGTGCCTTCTCCTGATGGATGTTGGTGATGCGGTACTCGTCCCCCTCCTGCATCACCTGCAGGTGCAGGGTCTTCCCCTCCGTCAGCTTGCTCATGTCCACCCCGTCCGCCACGGTGAACTCCATCTCCATGGCGGGCCACTGCCACTCTGGGATGGGCTGGTGGGAGACCATCAGGGTACGGTTGGCCAGATCCATGCTGTCAACCTCGCCCTGGGTCCACACCTCGGCCGGGCGCACCGCCGTCATGCGCTGGAAGTCCGAATCGATGGCCGATTCCGAATCGAGCAGGAACTGGGCCGAGCTGACTATGCTGTCCCCCGCTTCAACACCCTCCCTGATAGCCACCTTGTCGCCAAACTGGGGACCCAGGGTGACGGCCACCGACTTGAAGCTGCCTTCCCCCAGCGCCAGCACCAGCCGATCCTGGCTGCCGGTGCGGATCACCGCTTCGCTCGGCACCACCAGCCGGGGTTCCCCCTGTCCGGTGCGAATGCTCACCTTGGCGAACATATTGGGTTTCAAAAACTCGTCCGGGTTGGCAAAGCGCAGCCGCACCTTGAGCGTGCGGGTGGCGGCATCCAGGGTCGGGTAGAGGTAATCCACCTTACCTTGCCAACTGCGGCCGGGGGCGTAGTCCAGGGTCATGGTGACCGGATCCCCCACCTTCAGCTGGGCGGCCTGGCGCTCGAACACCTCGGCACTCACCCACACCTGCTTGAGGGTGCCGATGTTGAACAGGGCGGCGGCGGGCTCAACATACTGGCCCTCGCGCACTTTCAGCTCTGACACATAACCGCTGCTGGGGGCGTAGATGCCAATGGTTTCGCGCACCTGACGGCTGCGTTTGAGGGCGGCAATCTGATCTGATGGCACCTGCAAGGACTTGAGCTTGCCCTCGGCGGCGCGCAGCAGCAGGGGATTGGTCGTATTGAGCGCCAGCAGGTATTCGTGCTGGGCGTTGACGAGATCCGGGGCGTAGAGCTCGTAGAGCAGGGCGCCTTTGGCCACCTGCTGCCCCTCGCTCTTGATGGCGAGGGTGCGGATCCAGCCCGCCATGCGGGCGTTGACCGCCTCCAGCCTGTCCTCGTCATAGCCGACATAGCCCACCGTCTCGAGCTGCTGGTGGACAGGGAGTTTCTCTACCTTGGCAAGGCGCACTCCCAGGTTCTGCTGGATCTCGGGGCTGATGGTGACGGTACCCGGCGAACCCCCCTGTTTTTCCTCATAGACGGGAATGAAGTCCATCCCCATGTTGTCCTTGGCGGGGCCATCGCGCTTGTCGCGAGGATCCATGGGGTTGACCCAGTAGAGGGGCGTCTTCTCTTTGGCGGTTGCACCGTCGCCAGTCTGTTTGGCGGCCCAGTAGCCGCCACCGGCGCCGAGGGCCAGCAGCAGGGCGGACATCAGCAGCGTCTTGTTCATGACAAGCCTCCGGCGCGGGCAGGGCTGGAGGACAGGGCGCCCGCGAAGGCGGCAACCCTGGCGGGAGAAAAATGGGCAAGTGACATGGTACGTCTTCTCTTGTGCAGGCCGCCGGGCGGGTGATGGGCAGGGCATCACGGGCGGGCGGCAAACGGGGCGCGGCTGAATGGTCAGCGTGCGTACGGCTCCCTGCGAGCGGACCGGTTTGGCCAGGACGCAGGGTCAGGCAAGGCGGCAGGAAACGGGCAAGCCAAGGCTTGCCGCCGCCGCGAGAGAAGGGCTTTCTAGTGGCGCAGCACCGACAGCATCAGGTGTCGGCGTGGCCAGGAGGGAGGGTGAGCACCGCGGGATCGCAGGAAGGGGTCCCGCAGCCAGTTGTCCAGTGTGCTGCCGGTCGTCCCTGGGGGCAGCAGCAACAGGGGCAGGGCGAGCAGGGTCAGCAGGGCAGCCAGCAGCGGCAGACCGGCGCCGGTTGACGAGGTGAGACCGCCGTGCATCTGGCACTCGTCCTGATGGAGGTCGGCGGCAGCACTGCCACCACCATCGTGGCAGGAGAGCACCTGCATGGCGGCGGCATCCATCTCTCCATGACCCATTGCGGTTGCGCCATGGTCAGCGGCCTGGGGGGATGCCATGGCATGACTGCCCAGCCAGCCGAGGCAGAGGCTGAGATTGCAGGCGAGCAGCAGTGCCAGCAACAGCCGGGCGATGAGCACTGTGGGCAATCTCGATGAGAGCATGGGCGGTTTCTCTGTGACGGATAGGCCGAATGTAAACCTTGCCGAAAGGAGAAGGTCAAGGCCTGGCAAGGGCCGTCTGCTGGCGAATTGACATGGATTAAGAAAGGGCGGGGCAGTGAACAAAAAAAGCCCCCGCATGGGCGGGGGCCGAGTCTTTTGGCGAGGGCGAGCCTGGCGCCGGGATCAGGCGAAGCAGGTCCAGATGGGGGCGTGATCCGAGGGCTTGTCGATGCCGCGCAGCTCGTAGTCGATGCCGGTCTCGGTCACCTTGTCCTTGAGAGCATTGGACGCCATGATGAGGTCGATGCGCAGACCCCGGTTCTCGTCAAAGCCCCTGGAGCGGTAGTCGAACCAGGAGAAGCGCTCGCACTCGGTGGGGTTGGCGGCGCGGAAGGTGTCGGTCAGGCCAAACCCTTCCAGACGGGCCATCCATTCCCGTTCGATGGGCAGGAAGGAGCACTTGCCATCCCGCAGCCAGCGCTTGCGGTTCGCCTCGCCGATGCCGATGTCGAGATCCGTGGGGGAGATGTTCATGTCCCCGATCAGCGCAATCTGGTCGTCCGGGCTGTGATGGGTCTCGAGGTAGTGCTGCAAGTCCTCGTAAAACTTCTGCTTGGCCGGGAACTTGGTCTCGTGATCCTGGTTTTCCCCTTGCGGGAAGTAGCCGTTCATCACCTTGATGACGGAGCCGTCTTCGCGCTGGAAGCTGGCCATGATCATGCGGCGCTGGGCGTCCTCGGGATCCGTGGGGAAGCCCTTTTGCACCTCGAGGGGCTTGTTCTTGCTCATGATGGCCACCCCGTAGTGGGCCTTCTGACCGTGGAACTCGACGTGATAGCCCATGGCCTCCACGTCCGCCAGGGGGAAGGCTTCGTCGTGGACCTTGATCTCCTGCAGACCGATCACGTCCGGCTGGTGCTTGTCGATGATGGCTTGCAACTGATGAAGACGGGCGCGCAGGCCGTTGATATTGAAAGAGATGATCTTCATGTCGATGTGCTCATGTCGTTTTTATAGGTGGCTATTGGACTAGGAATCCCGGGTCGATGCAAGCCGCGGGCTCATTGGCTCTGGCTGAACTCCTGGCGCAGCTTGCGAAAGCGCTCCTGCTGGGCCGGATTGAGGGGAATCCCCTCCAGTATGGCCAGGGTCTCCTTGCATTCGCTCGGAAAGTCCGGGTTCTTGCGATGCTTCTCGATGAGCTTGAGCAGCACCTGGATCTTGTTGAGCGCCGCCCCCGTGTTGGCGGGGGCGCGGCGCAGGGCCTCGCGAAAGTGGGTGAGGGCCTGCTCGAGCTGGCCCCCCTCATAGGCCTTGATGCCGAGCTCGTTGAGCTGCTGATAGCGCTGGCGCCGCTCCTGCACCGTCTTGTCGTTGCGGGTCGCCTGGATGCAGATGGTGAGCAGCCTGTCCCCATCCTCGGTCAGGTGCTCCTGCAGGCTCTCGGCATACTCGAACTCCCCGAGCTGGTAGAGGGCCAGCACCGTCTCGCCGAGCAGGGTGCCCGGCATGCTGGCCGGCTGATCCAGCCAGGGCTGGTTGGCGCGATAGAGCATCTTCTTGCCCTTGAGCAGCTGGCCCAGGGCGATCTGCACCCTGGCCTGGCAGATCTGCTCGAACACGGGGTAATTGAACTCGCTCACCATCAGGGAGTCGCGAATGCGCGACAGGGCCGAGTTGACCTGTTTTTGCAGGTTGGCGATGTGATAACCGTCATTGCTGTTGAGGGCGTAGAGAGTGAGACACTGGATATAGGCCCCCAGGTAGTGGGGAGTCCGGTGGATGGAGTTGCGCGCCAGCTCGATGAGGGAGAGGAGCACATCCCTGGCCTGGGCATAGTCGTGGCGCTGCAGGCACACCTCCGCCAGGCGGCGCGACAGCAGCACCGACTGGGGAGAGATCTCCACCGCCCGCTTGAGCTCGCGCTGGGCCGTCTCCTCTTCCCCCAGGGCCAGCTGGGCTTCGGCCAGCCAGCGGTGGGCCTCCACCATCAGGGGGTTGTGCTTGAGGGTCGCCTGCAGGTGGCTCACCGCCTCCTCGTTCAGTCCCAGGGTATGGCATGCCTTGCCCAGGGTGAGCCGGGCCCAGCCGTTCTCCTGGCCCGCCAGCAGCTGGCGCATCAGGCTGCGGGCCTCCTTGGCCTGACCCAGCTTGAGCTGGGTGTCGGCCTGCAGACAGCGGCAGAAGTTGGCAAAGCGCGGGATGGCGTCGGCCCGCTCGGCGCAGGCGTGGATCAGCTGCTCGGGCTTGTCCTCGGCCAGGGCCCGGAACACGCTCTCCAGGGCCCGGCGGCGAGCCAGGGCCCGGCGCAGCCGAAACTTGAACTGCTCCTGGGAGAAGGGCTTCATCAGGTATTCGTCCGGCTCTACTTCCAGGGCGCTCAATACCATGGCGCGGGAGTTGTCGCTGCTGACCATGATCACCACGCTCAGGGGCGGGATCAGCCCCTTGTCCCTCAGGCTCTCCAGCAGCTGGCGGCCGTTCTCCCCTCCGCCCAGATCGTAATCGAACAGATAGACATCGAAGCTCTCCTTCTGGCAGCGGCGACGGGCCTCCTCGGCACTGTTGGCAAAGCTGATGCGGTTGATGCCGATGTTTTGCAGCATGGCCTTCATCATCACTTGAAAGGCGCGCTGATCATCGACCAGCAGCAGGCGCAGCGGCTTGACGGGGGCAGGCTTGGGGGCGGCATCGCCAGCGGCAGAGGGGAGGGCAGGATCCTGGGTCGGCATGGCTCTGGGTCTTGGGGCATCGATGCGCCAGTGTGCCACCAAAGTTCGGGATCAGGCAATTGGCAAAGGGGGGCGCCAGGCCGGCCCCAGGGGGGCTGGCATCGGAAAGGGAGTGATCTGGCCCGCAGGCTTGGCCGTAAACCCTGGTTGACCGAGCGCATATGAGTACAATAAGGTCGATTCGAATAGCACCTTTGTCTGGCTCGCGGCTGCGGGCCAGACAATCCTGTCGCCAACCCTGGCAACCCATAGGAGAGGATGATGAAAAAGGTAATGTCCCTGTTGTTTCTGAGCGCCCTGGCGGCCCCCGCCTTCGCCGATGAGTGCACCCTGACGGTCGAGGCGAACGATGCCATGCAGTTCAACACCAAGGCGTTGAGCGTGCCCGCGACCTGCAAGGAGGTGACCCTCACCCTGACCCACACCGGCAAGCTGCCGGTCGCTGCCATGGGCCACAACTGGGTGCTGACCAGCACGGCCGATTTCCAGGACGTGGCGACCGCCGGCATGGGGGCGGGCCCGGACAACAACTATCTGCCCAAGGATGATGCCCGGGTACTGGCGCATACCAAGCTCATCGGCGGCGGTGAAACCACCAGCATCAGCTTCCCGACCGAGGGGCTGGCGGGCAAGGATCTCACCTTCTTCTGCTCCTTCCCCGGCCACTGGGCCATGATGAAGGGCAGCTTCAAGGTCGGTTGATCTCGACGCTCAAAAGATGAAAAAGCCGGGCATGCCCGGCTTTTTTGTGGCCCGCAGTCATGGGGCGGCAAGGGATCCCCTCGTTTCATGATCCAACGCCGGGCGAGCGGTGTGACGAGACAATAGAATGGGCGTCCTTTGAACCTTTCTGCCTCGGACGAGAGGAATGAAACGCCGTGATGAACATAGTGAAATGGGGAGTCACTGTCTGCCTGCTGCTGATGTGCGCCGTCGCACTGGCGGCAGAACCCCCGGTGAAGAAGAGCCGCAACGGCATCTGCCATCCCAAGGGCGGTACCTACTACAGTCGCACCAAGCACTACATCCCCTACGACACCATGCAGGCCTGCCTCGCCCCGAAGCGCTGAACCGGATCGGGCCCGTGCGCCTGGTGCCTATCTGGATTGCAGGGTAAAGAAGGCGATGCTGGCCTTCTTGCTGCATTCGAATCGGATGTCCTCCTCGGCCGTGACCACCAGGGTATCTCCCCGGGCGAGTTCATGCTGCGCCACCGTCAGGCTGCCCTCGAGCAGGGTGACGAGATAGGTGTGGGCCGGGATGAGGGTGAGGGAGAGGGAGAAGGGCAGGGTCAGCACCCGCACGTTGGCACTCAGCCTGTCGGGGTCATAGATGAGGCCAAGGTCCGTCACCTCTCTCTTGAGCAGTTCGCAGTGGGTCTCGTCGTCCCCCTTGAAATGGGCCGCCTCGAAGGTGGCGTAGGGGTGGCCGTTGAGCACGAAACCGGCCCCGCCGATGGGGAGCAGGATGCGGTCATAGCCGGGGAAGCGGGAGAAGGGGCCCGCCTCCTTGATGGGGGCAGAGCTCAGGCGGTAGTCGAAATCGAGCCTGGCCAGGGTGCTGCCCGCCGGGGCAATCACTATCTCGGCGGTGCTGCCCTTGCCATTTTTCCAGGGCATCTGGCGCTGCTGGGCCACTGTGATGAGTTGGTACACTGGGTTCCCTCATGGTGAGTCTGGCCCCAGAGATACCACTCCCCCCGCCCCGAGGACAAGCCCGCCTGGTGCGAGAGCGGCTTTTTCCAGCGCTTGTTGCCAGGGGGCGGGCCTGGCCCCTGGCCGCAAAAGAGTGCCCCAGGCCAGGGCCTGGGGCGAATGGAGCCAGATCAGGCCTCCTGGTTTCACCAGACCCGCAGACTCATGGCGAGCGCTGCGGTCCTGGTGATGTGGTCACTGCACGCTGGCACTGCGACTGGCGCGCAGGCCCGAGACGCTGCGCACCAGTGCCTGGCCCGAGACCGAGGGCGGGTTGGCGTCATCATAGGTTTGCCAGCTGGCGCCGCCATCCTGCGAATACTGGATGGTGAGCCCTGGCAGGCTGATGTTGGCGCGCAATACCCCCGCCTCCAGCATGGCGCCCGGTACCGGCAGGTTGAAGGCGATGCCATCTTGCTCCAGTGCCGGGAGCAGGCGCTGGCCGAGCAGGTTGGCGAAGCGGTTGTAATCCTGGGTGCGCGCCGCCTCATCCAGGGGCTTGGCACTGGCGTCGTCGGCCTCCCAGCCCGCTTTGTGCCATGCGCGCTCCGCCAGGGCTATCACCCGGGGGAAGACCATGCCCTCGAACTGATCGTCGGTACGCACGGTTTCTGACCAGAGGGATCCCTGCAGCCCCAGCACATTCTCCGGCCGCTCCAGGGATTTGACCCCGGCACCGGCCAGCACCTGCTCCTTGCTGATGGGGGCCCCCGCCCGGGTGTAATCGGCATTGGCGAACAGATCATCGGGCATGAAGCCGAAGGTCTTGCGGGTATCGGTGAAGCGCGGCGCCCAGTAGTAGCCGCGCTCGTTCGGGTCTGGTTCATACGGATGATCGAAATAGAGGTGGGTCGCCTGGTTGTAGATCACCTGATACCCGCTGTTGGCCAGGTTGTAGGCCCGATCCGCCACTCCCCACTCCCAGATATTCTGCCAGGCGTTGCCCGAGACGCTGGCGTTGGCCAGGTTGGCCCTGGGGTAGACCAGGTTGTTGTGCATCAGGCCATCTTCCCAGCCCCCCAGGTTGAGACCGCGGGCCGAGCTCAGGCTGGCCACCCGCTCCACG
Organism: Aeromonas bivalvium; assembly: GCF_000819765.1. Lineage (GTDB taxonomy): Bacteria > Pseudomonadota > Gammaproteobacteria > Enterobacterales > Aeromonadaceae > Aeromonas > Aeromonas bivalvium. Next base: position 30,171 of record NZ_CDBT01000057.1, on the reverse strand, counting down.
AAATACTGGCTGAGCTGGGATGGGTCCGTGATGCCCTGGGTATTGCTGGCAAAAAATTGCTGGCAAGCGGGTGAATCGCGCCAGGCCCCCGCCACCTCGTCACCGCCGAAATGGAAACGGGTGAGGGGCTGGGTCGCGGCGTGCAGGTCGACCAGGGAGGCGATGACGGTGTCGATGAAGTGGAAGCTCGATGCCATGCAGACGTTGATGGCATTGTCCTTGAACATCTGCACCGACAGGTAATCGCTCTGATCCGCCAGATCCGACAACAGGTACTCCTGGGCCTGCTGCGGCTGGCCTGCCGCCATCAGCTTGTGATATCGGGCCTCCATCGCCTTGATGGCGGCGTGCGCATGGCCCGGCATGTCTATCTCGGGGATCACCTCGATATTGAGCCGCTGGGCGTGGGCCAGGATGGCGCCATAGTCGCTGGCAGTGTAATAACCGTCCGATTCCGGGGTGCCATCGGGGCCCGCCCCCAGGAAGGGCAGCAGACAGCTGCGTTCGTCGGGATCATGGCAGCGTCTGGCGCCAACTTCGGTCAGCTCCGGCAGAGCGGCAATCTCGATGCGCCAGCCCTCATCGTCGGCCAGCCGCAAGTGCAGCTTGTTCAACTTGAGGCGAGCCATCTGGTCGAGCAGGGCCAGCACGGCATCCTTGCTGCGAAAGTTGCGCACCGCATCGAGGGAGAAACCGCGATAGGCGAAACGGGGGGCATCGGTGATCTCGATGGCGGGTACCTGGCTGCCTTGGCGCAGTTGCAGCAGGGATTGAGCGCCATAGAAGGCCCCGGCCTGGTCGACGGCGGCCAGGGTGATGAGGTCGAGGGCCGGATCGACCTTGAGGCGATAGGCCTCCTGCCATTTTGACTGTCCATCCAGGCTGACCGGTCCCCAGCCGACCTTGATCACCTTGCTGGTACTGGGGCTCCAGGGCGCGGCGGTCAGGTCGAGCTGGGCGGCGAGGTATTGGGCCTGCTCCTGATAGCCATTGTCATAGACCACGGTCCAGTCGCTGCCAAGCTGGACGCTGCCTTGCCCCAGGGTCTGTTCGGCCGGAGTCGGGATCACGCCGACGGGGTGAGGCAGGGGGGCCAGGCCCTGATTGCGGGCGTAGCGATCCGCTGCCGTGAAGGGGTCATAGTGATCGGTCAGGGCCGGGCTGTCATAGCGTTTCCACTGGGAAGGGGAGGTGAAGTCAGCCACAAACGGCAACTCGTCCGAGGGGGCGGTCGGCACGGCACCCTGGATCCGGTTGCTGGTGCTCTGGATCAGCGCCGAGATGGGCTGGCCCTGATGGGTCGAGGCGAAATACCAGTTCGGCATCACGTCGCTCTTGGCGACTTGCCAGGCATCCCCGTCAAACTGGAAGCTGAGACTCTCCCCCGGATTGAGGGGCACGAAGCTGGCGGTGGGTTCGAGCTTGAAGATGTCGCCATTGACGTGGGTCACCTTGAACTGGGGCGTATCCAGCGCCTTGATGTCCCGGATATGGCTGAACCAGATGGCCCAGCCGGTGGCGGGCAAGGGTACGGCTCCCTGGTTGGTGAGGCTTATCTGGCCGCGAAAGGTGCGCCACTCGTCCTGACTGTTGTCGACCACCTGGTAGCCGAGCGCGATGCCGGCTCCCAGGGCATCGAGCTGGGACTGGGTCATGGCCAGAGCGGGCGTGCTCAGCGCCAGGGCGAGGGCGCTCGCCAGCAGAGACAGCTTGTGGGTCATGCTTCACTTCTCCTTGTCGTTGGTTAATTATCAAAGCGAACAAAGAGTAGCCGTCATTTTCATAAGTGGGTTCCGAGTGAGATCTTTTTTGCGTTTTTTGGTGCTGTATGAGACACGCATCATGGTTTTGGTGATGAATCGAATGATTTGATTCTCTTCTAAAATAAAGTGTTGCCTACTGGCGTGTGGCAAGCATCCCGGATGGCGCTATGCTGCCGGAGTGATGCTCAAAGGCATCAATGACGTCAAGGAGAGCGACGATGGCCTGGATATCCTTGCTGGTGGGGGTGGCCCTCATCTGGTGGTTGCTGAAGCTGGGGCGCGGCCCCCTGTTCGAGATCCGACTTGCCCCGGGCAAGCTGGTGGTGCAAAGGGGCAGCCTGCCCCCCGCCTTCATCGAACAGGTGCGGCAGATCCTCAAGCACGAGCCGGTGCGCGGCCGCATCCAGGGGCTGCGGGATGGCAAGGGGGTGCGCCTGGTCTTCTCCCGCTCCATCCCAGAGCCCATCGCCCAGCGGGTGCGCAACGTCTTCCCTTACGCCGACTATCGCGGCCAGCAGCCTGGCCCGCCTTCGGGCCACAGGCGCCGCTGATCCCGCCCCATGACAAGGAGGCGCCCCCGCTGCCGGGGACGCCTCCTTGATGGGTGGAGCATCAGCGTGCCAGCAGGGGAGGGGAGCGATAGCTCCACATGCCATAGGTGCGCAGGGCATCGCGATAGATGCCGAGCAGCTCGCCCGCCTCGACCCGGGCCAGGCTGGAGACGGGCTTGTCCGGGTAGCTGACGCTGTCGATGCGAATGTTGGCCGGACCGGTTTGCCAGCAGGCAATCTCGAGCAGGGTCTGACCACGGCGCACATGGCTGGCCGAGCTGACCAGGGTGGCCTTGTCTATCTGGTGACGGGCCAGCACCCAGGCGGTGTTGAGGGCGTTTTCCACCGTGCTGGTGGCATAGTTGTCCTCTATGATCCGCGATCGGCTGATCCCCTTGCTCACCAGCCAGTCGGCCATGACACTGGCTTCTGTCTTGCGATTCTGGGGCACGCCGCCGCTCACTATGATGAGGGCCTGGGGATCGGCCTTGGCCAGGGCTCGGGTGGTGTCGAGTCGCCCCAGCAGTATGTCGCTCATGGAACCGTCGGGGTTCAGGGCATAGCCCAGGGTGACGATGGCGCGCCGCCCCGTCTTGTCCTGATCCCGCCCTGCCCGCTCCTTGAGCGGCGTTGTGACCACCCTGTCTATGGTGGCAAAGAGGCGGCGCAGATCGGCCTCTCGCCCCGGGTTGCGGGCCTTGACCCGGTCGAGATACTGGCTCGACCCCCCCTCGTCGCCCTTGACGCGCAGCCAGACCGCCAGATAGGAGAGCAGATCCACATCATCGGGGGCGGCGGTCAGGGCCTGGTTGAGCAGGGCGATGGCCCTGTCCAGCTTGCCGTTGTAGATCTGGGCGTTGGCGGCCGAGATGAGCAGATCGGTGCGATAGGGCTCGAGCTGATAGGCCTCCAGCAGCCGGGAGGTGACGAGCTCCATGTTGCTCGGCATCTTGGCGGTGAAGCCGGCATCCGAGACGCGGGCGGGGGAGTCATAGATCTGCCTGGCTTCACCGAGCAGCTGATCCACCACCTGGCGCTTGCTGATGAGCTGGCCGTAATCCGATTCAGATTGCAGGCTGCGCACCGGCACGGCCCAGCTCTGGACCGGACAGAGCAGGGAGAGGGTGAGCAGGGCGGCGAGGGAGAGTCTGGTATCCATAAGCTGTTCACCTGATTGGGAGAAAGAGAGTCGGCTTTAGCCTGGGGCGGCCCGTCATCAAACCGGCGCCACGCCCTGTCGACTATAACAGGCCGGGGGCGATAAAAACGGGATCGGGTCTGGAAATGCCTCCCCGGACTCATCCTGTGAAGGGGATCCTGACGCAGGGGCGGCAACGCGCTACACTGGCTTTTCGTTCTCATTGGAACCTTATCATGACCAGCAAGATCATCCTGGACACGGATCCCGGCATCGACGATGCCATGGCCATCCTCTTCGCCGAGGCACACCCCGACATCGATCTGGTGGGGATCACCACCGTCTTTGGCAATGCCACCATAGAGAACGGCACCCGCAATGCCCTCTGGCTCAAGCAAAAATATGGCATGAGGGCCGACGTGGCCATGGGGGCCGCCGCGCCCCTGGTGCGCGAGCCCGTGGGGCCGACCACAGTGGTACACGGCCCTAGCGGGCTGGGCGATGTGGCGGCGGGGGAGGTGACCCTGGCGCCGGATCCCCGTCCGGTCTGGCAATACCTGGTCGAGACGGTGCAGGCCAACCCCGGCGAGATCACCCTGGTGACCATAGGGCCGCTCACCAACCTGGCCCTGGCTCTTGAAAAGGCCCCCGAGATAGTCACCCAGGTCAAGCAGGTGGTGGTGATGGGAGGCGCCTTTGGCGTCAACGGCCATCGCGGCAACGTGACCCCCTATGCCGAGGCCAACATTCACGACGATCCCGAGGCGGCGGACAGGGTCTTCACCGCCCCCTGGCCTCTGGTGATCATCGGGCTGGACGTGACCCAGCAGAGCTTCTTCAGCGGCGCCTACCTCGATGCCCTGCGAGACGAGGCGGGAGAGCCCGGCCGCTTCCTGTGGGATGTCAGCCGCTTCTATCTGAGGTTCTATTCCGAGCGTATCGGCCTGGATGGCTGCCATGTGCACGATCCCTCCGCCATCGCCTATGTGATCGATCCGACCCTGTTTACCCTGAGAGAGGGGCCGGTGCGGGTCGTCACGGACGGCCCCGCCATCGGCCACACCCTGCAGAAGTTTGACGACAGGCGCCATCCCCATGACGGGTGGGCAGGCTGCCCGGCGCAGCGGGTCGGGGTGGCGGTGCGGGATCAGGCCCTGCTGGCCCTCTATCGGGACACCCTGGTGGCCTGGGGCAAGGGGCGCGACTAGCGCGGGGATCCTGGATTCATCTCATTTATTTCATTGTTGATAAGGAGTCGATATGGAGTGGTATCTGGCCGTGATGAGGAAATATGCCGTCTTTGCCGGGCGGGCGAGGCGCAAGGAATACTGGATGTTCGTGCTCTGCAATCTGGGGATAGCCCTGCTGCTGGGTCTGCTTGGCCAGTTGATCGGGCTCAAGGAGCAGATCGCCAACCTCTACTCCCTGCTGGTCTTGCTGCCGAGCCTGGCGGTGGGGGCCCGGCGCCTGCACGACACGGATCGCAGCGGCTGGTGGCTGCTCATCAACCTGATCCCCATCGTCGGCACCCTGGTCTTCCTCTACTTCATGGTGTGCGAGGGACAGGCGGGCCCCAACCGCTTCGGGGAAGATCCCAAGGCCAGCTGACATGACAAGGCCCGCCCCCGGCGGGCCTTGCTGATACTGGCTTTTGTTGCGGGCGTCGCCCCTATTCTGGCCAGCCGGGTCCCCGGGTTTGCAGGGGCGGGATCCGCTCGACCAGGAAGTCGATGAAGGCGCGGCTCTGGGGCTTCAGGAAACGGCCGCCGCGAAACACCGCCAGGATCTGGTCGTCGCTGTGCTCGTAGGGGGAGGCTCGCCACAGGGGCAGCACGGGCAGCAGGCTCCCCTCATCCAGACTGGACTGCACCATCCAGCTCGAGAGCAGCAGCAGGCCGCAACCGGCCCGGGCCGCCTCCAGCAGCGGGGTGCCGCCAATGGAGGTGAGATTGCCCTGCACCGGAACCCGGACGCGCTGCTGCGCCCCTTGCCGAAAGTACCAGTGCTGGCGCTGACGACCCTGGCCGCGGATGAGGCAGTTGTGGCCGGCGATCTCCTCCGGCGTCCCGGGCACGCCATGGCGGGCCAGATAGGCGGGGGAGGCGACCAGCAGGGAGCGGTTGGTCAGCAGGGTGCGGGCATGAAGACCGCTGTCGGTCGGGCGTCCGATGCGGATCGCCACATCCACGTTGTCGGCATCGAGATCGACCAGGTGGTTGTCGAACCCTATCTCGAGCCGTATCCCCGGGTAGCGGGCCAGGAACTCGGGCAGCAGGGGCGAGAGGCAGGCGGCGCCGAAGCTCTCGAAGACCGATACGCGCAGCGGGCCGCTTGGCGCCTCATGGAGTGGCTGGAGGGATTGCACCAGCTGATCGGCCTCCTCCAGCAGGCGCACCGAGCGGGCGAGAAAATAGTCCCCCTGTTCGGTGAGCACCAGCTGACGGGTACTGCGCTTGAACAGGGGCACCCCCAGCTGGGCCTCCAGGCTGTCGATGGTGCGGGTCACCGAGGAGGGGGCCAGGCTGAGGGCGCGGGCGGCGCGGGAGAAGCTGCCCGACTCCACCACCTGGGCCAGGATACGAATGCGATCCAGCATGGATACTCCTTTGCGATAAATGCAAAACTGTTGCAGTTTACGGCGGTATTCTATTTTCGGTTGCGAAGATGAACAATGAGGTTCTTGCCCAAGCCGGGCGTTTCTTGCACAGGAGCATCCCATGTCAGCACGTATCCAACTGGCCAACCTGGTTCCCACCGCCGTCAAGGCCATGATGGGCCTCGAGTCCTATCTCGGTGGCACGGACATCCCCTTCATCCTCAAGGAGCTCATCAAGTTGCGAGCCTCCATGATCAATGGCTGTGCCTACTGCATCGAGATGCACGCCGAGGCCGCCATGGCCGAGCAGGAGAGTCCCCAGCGTCTGCTGGCCCTGGCCGCCTGGCGTGAATCCCCGCTGTTTGATGAACGGGAGCGCGCCGTGCTGGCCCTCACCGACGAGGTGACGCGGATCGACGAGCAAGGGCTCAGCGAGGAGACCTATCAGCGGGCCTTGGGGCTGCTGGGCGAGACCTTGCTGGCCCAATGCCTGATGCAGATAGTCACCATCAATGCCTGGAACCGGATCGCGGTCGCCACCCGGATGGAGCATCGGCGCTCCTGACCCCCGAGGGGATGCCGCGGCAGGCTAGAAAGCGGTGTTGTCAGGGCAGGGGCCAGGCCACTGCCCTTATTTGTTGCCTTGGCTGGCTGTTCTGGTTATTTATTTTTAAATAATGCAAATGAATTGTTAATGTATGGCGCCATTGGAATTTATTCAGGTACCTGAGTGTATAAAATATAATTAATCACATCGAGAAATGCCCGCTGGCCGCGGCCTTGCCCTTATTTCCCGCCCGACGACCCCATGCCATTACCCCTCTATTTATTAATGTTATGCGTTCAGGAATTGTTCATTATACTTGATGACGGCTTTTTATTGGTCTTGTATGAGGCTGTTAATTAATTGGTATCAGACCGGGATTGATTAGTGTGAGCCCCCGGTCCTACCCCCAACACCCAACCCTCTGCCGGGATTAATTTTTCATGTTGTTTAGCCGGGTGTCTCTTGCCCAGAATGATGCGTTTTATTTATAGCTTTACGCCTTGCAAGAGAAAGGAAGTAGCATGAGACCTTTTGACTATAAGAGGGGCTTGGGAGCTTTGTTATTAATCGCCGTCACTGGCTTGTTGAGTGGCTGCGATATGGCATTAATGAATCCCAAGGGCCAGATTGGTCTGGAAGAGAAGTCGCTGATATTAACTGCGCTTTATTTAATGTTAATCGTGGTGATCCCGGTCATTATCATGGCCGTGGTATTTGCCCGTAAATATCGAGCCTCCAATACCAGTGCGACCTATGCACCGGATTGGGCCCACTCCAACAAGATTGAAGTCGTGGTCTGGACAGTGCCGGTGATTATCATCGCCATTCTGGCCGTGATCACCTGGAAGACCTCCCACGAGCTTGATCCCTACAAGCCGCTCACCTCCGATGTCAAACCGATCCAGGTCGATGTGATTTCGCTCGACTGGAAATGGCTGTTTGTCTATCCCGAGCTGGGCATCGCCTCGGTCAATGAATTGGCCTTCCCTGCCCATACACCGGTCAATTTCCGCATCACCTCGGATTCGGTCATGAACTCCTTCTTCATTCCGCGTCTGGGTGGACAGATCTATGCCATGGCCGGGATGCAGACCAAGCTGCACCTCATCGCCAATGAGGCGGGGCAGTATGACGGTATCTCCAGCAGCTACAGCGGCGCCGGTTTCTCGGGCATGAAATTCAAGGCCATCGCGACCCAGGATCAAGCCGGTTTCGACGCCTGGGTTGCCAAGGTGAAAGCCGCGCCCAAGGTGCTGACCACCATGGCAGAGTTCGACGCCTTGGCCAAGCCGACCCAATACCATCCGGTGGAGTATTTCTCCGCGGCCGACCCCGTGCTGTTCACCAAGGTGATCAACAAGTTCATGGGTGACATGAACCACGGGAGTCATGCAGGGATGGCGCACGGCGCGACCCCTCGCCAGGAGGGAGAGCACCAGGCCATGAACCATGCCGCCATGGCCCATGACAGCCAAGGGGATCATGCCGGGCATATGCCGATGGGTGACCACTCTGTGAACGCGGGATCCGAGGAATAACTGATGTTTGGAAAATTAACGCTCGACGCCATCCCATACCATGAGCCGATCATCATGGTGACGGTGGCGGCCATCATTCTGGGCGGGCTTGCGATCGCCGCCCTCATCACCTACTACGGCAAGTGGCAATACCTGTGGCAGGAGTGGTTCACCTCGGTGGATCACAAGCGCCTCGGGATCATGTATCTCATCCTGGGGATGGTGATGCTGCTGCGCGGCTTCGCCGATGCGGTCATGATGCGGACCCAGCAGGTGATGGCCTCGGCCGGTGGGGAAGGGGTGCTGCCGCCCCATCACTACGATCAGATCTTCACCGCCCACGGCGTCATCATGATCTTCTTCGTGGCCATGCCCCTGGTGATCGGCCTGATGAACATAGTGGTGCCGCTGCAAATCGGTGCCCGTGATGTGGCCTTCCCCTTCTTGAACAACCTGAGCTTCTGGTTTACCGCCGCTGCCGTGGTGCTGATCAACGTCTCCCTCGCCGTGGGTGAGTTCGCCCAGACCGGCTGGCTGGCCTATCCGCCCCTGTCGGGTCTGGAGTACAGCCCGGGCGTCGGGGTGGATTACTGGATCTGGAGCCTGCAGATATCGGGGCTGGGCACCCTGCTGACCGGGGTGAACTTCTTCGCCACCATCATCAAGATGCGGGCCCCTGGCATGACCATGATGCGCCTGCCGGTGTTCACCTGGACCGCCCTGTGCGCCAACATCCTGATCATCGCCTCCTTCCCGATCCTGACCGTCACCATCGCCCTGCTCACCGCAGACCGCTACCTGGGTACCCATTTCTTTACCAATGACATGGGTGGCAACATGATGATGTACATCAACCTGATCTGGGCCTGGGGTCACCCCGAGGTGTATATCCTGGTGCTGCCGGTGTTTGGCATCTTCTCCGAGGTGGTCGCCACCTTCAGCAAGAAGAAGCTGTTTGGCTACACCTCCCTGGTGTGGGCGACCGTGGCCATTACCGTGCTCTCCTTCATCGTCTGGCTGCACCACTTCTTCACCATGGGCTCGGGTGCCAACGTCAATGCCTTCTTCGGCATCACCACCATGATCATCTCGATCCCGACCGGGGTGAAGATCTTCAACTGGCTGTTCACCATGTACCGGGGTCGCATCGCGTTCACCTCGCCCATGCTGTGGACCGTCGGTTTCATCATCACCTTCACCATAGGGGGCATGACAGGGGTGCTGCTCTCGGTGCCGGCGGCGAACTTCGTGCTGCACAACAGCCTGTTCCTCATCGCCCACTTCCACAACGTCATCATCGGCGGCGTGGTGTTCGGCTGCTTCGCCGGCATCACCTACTGGTTCCCGAAGGCGTTTGGCTTCACCCTGGACGAGACCTGGGGCAAGCGTGCCTTCTGGTGCTGGATCGTCGGCTTCTTCGTCGCCTTCATGCCGCTCTACGTGCTGGGCTTCATGGGCATGACCCGTCGCGTCAGCCAGCAGATTGATCCCGCCTTCCACCCCTGGCTGGTGGTGGCGGCGGTCGGTGCCGGCCTCATCGCCCTGGGGGTGCTGTGCCAGCTCGTCCAGGTGGTAGTGAGCATTCGCGATCGGGAGAAGAACCGGGATCTGACCGGCGACCCCTGGGGTGGCCGTACCCTGGAGTGGGCCACCTCCTCGCCGCCGCCCTTCTACAACTTTGCCATCGAGCCGAAGATCAAGAGTCTGGATGCGTTCTGGGAAGCCAAGGCTGACGGCAGTGCTTACAAGCAGCCGGCCAAGTATGCCCCCATCCACATGCCCAAGAACTCGGGGGCCGGCGTCATCATTGCCGCCTTCAGCGTGGTGTTTGGCTTTGCCATGATCTGGCACATCTGGTGGATGGCCCTGGTCGGCTTCGTCGGCATGATAGGGACCTGGATCATTCACAGTTTCAACGATGATGTGGACTACTACGTGCAGGTCGACGAGATCGAGCGCATCGAAGGTCAGCATTTCGACAACATCAGCAAGGTGGCATGAGAACCGATATGGCTACTGATATTCTGCAACACTCCCACCATCAGGGTGCCCACGACGGGCACCATGATGCCGGCGCCAACAAGGTGTTCGGCTTCTGGATCTACCTGATGAGTGACTGCATCCTGTTCGCCTGCCTGTTTGCCACCTATGCGGTACTGGTGACCGGCACCGCGGGCGGCCCCACCGGCAAGGACATTTTCGAACTGCCGTTCGTGTTTGCCGAGACCATGCTGCTGCTCTTTAGCAGCATCACCTTCGGCTTTGCCATGCTGGCCATGAACAAGCACAAGGTGGCGTCGGTCAACACCTGGCTGCTGGTGACCTTCCTGCTGGGCGCCGGCTTCATCGCCATGGAGATCTACGAGTTCCATCACCTGATTGCCGAAGGCTTCGGTCCCCAGCGCAGCGGTTTCCTCTCCGCCTTCTTCACCCTGGTCGGCACCCACGGGATCCACGTCACCAGTGGTCTTATCTGGATCATCGTCATGATGGTGCTGATATCCAAGAAGGGGCTCAACGAGCGCAACCGTACCCGCCTGATGTGCCTGAGCCTGTTCTGGCACTTCCTGGACGTGGTCTGGATCTGTGTGTTTACCGTGGTCTATCTGATGGGGGTCATGTAAATGAGTCATTCTGTTGACAATATTGACTGTGCCAGCCACGACAGTGTCAGAGCCTATCTGAAGGGGGTCATGTAAATGAGCACTCATTCCGTTGACAATCACGGTGCCAGCCACGGCAGCGCCAAGAGCTATCTGATTGGCTTCGTGCTGTCGGTGATCCTGACCGCCATCCCGTTCTGGCTGGTGATGGAGGGCACCGCCTCCCATGGCGTCATCCTGGGGGCCGTGGTCGCCACTGCCGTGGTGCAGATCTTCGTACACCTGGCCTACTTCCTGCACATGAACACCTCGTCCGAGGAGCGCTGGAACCTGGTGGCCCTGGTGTTTACCGTGCTCATCATCGCCATCGTGGTGGGGGGATCCCTGTGGATCATGTACAACCTCAACATCAACATGATGCCAAGTTGAGCGGCGTGATGATGAAGCAATACCTGCAAGTGACCAAGCCGGGCATCATCTTCGGCAACCTCATCTCGGTGATCGGCGGTTTTCTGCTGGCCGCCAAGGGGAACCTGGATCTGCCCCTCTTCATCCTGACCATGGTGGGGGTCTCCCTGGTGGTGGCGTCCGGTTGCGTGTTCAACAACTACATCGACCGGGACATCGACTGCATCATGGAACGCACCAAGCACCGCGCCCTGGTGAGGGGGCTCATCGCCCCCGGCGTCTCCCTCTGGTATGCGACGGCCCTGGGCCTTGCCGGGGTGGCGCTGCTCTACTTTGCCGCCAACCCCCTGGCGGCGCTGCTGGCGGTGCTCGGCTTCATCGTGTACGTGGGGGTCTACAGCCTCTACATGAAGCGCCACTCGGTCTACGGCACCCTGATAGGCAGCCTCTCCGGCGCCGCGCCGCCGGTCATCGGCTACTGCGCGGTGAGCGGTCAGTTCGACTCGGGCGCGCTTATCCTGCTGGCGATCTTCAGCCTGTGGCAGATGCCGCACTCCTATGCGATCGCCATCTTCCGCTTCAAGGACTACCAGGCGGCGGGCATTCCCGTGCTGCCGGTGGTGAAGGGGATTTCGGTGGCCAAGCACCACATCACCCTCTACATCCTGGCCTTCATGGTGCCGACCCTGATGCTGTTTCTCGGCGGCTACGCCGGTTACAAGTACCTGGTGGTGGCCACGGCGGTCAGCGTCTGGTGGCTGGGGATGGCGTTGTCCGGTTACAAGCAGGCGGTGGATGACTCCCTCTGGGCCCGCAAGCTGTTCATGTTCTCGATTGTCACCATCACCTGTCTGAGCGTGATGATGTCGGTGGATGGGCAGCCGGATGTGGATTCCGCTGTGCTGGTCAGCATGTTGCCCTGATGGCCCTATTGCCCGAGCCCGGCCCGCCAAGATGGGGGCTGGCTCAGGGTTTGGGACTCGGCGGCTTCATCTCGCCCCGAAAATGCGTAAAATCCAGAGCCGGGCACAGTCCCGGCTCTGTTGCCATCTTAGCCGGTGCGCCGAAGAGGTTTTCCGGATGTCACTCGGGCGCTTCGCCTGCCAGGGCTCTTCGTGCCCCACTCTTTTCACTCCGTTTCTATCGCACTGAGGCCGTCATGCATGATTACAAGATGACCCGGGGCGAGCTGCGCGCCACCTGGGCGCTCGGTTCCCTCTTCTCCCTGCGCATGCTCGGCATGTTCATGGTGCTGCCGGTATTGACCACCTACGGCATGTCCCTGGCCGGCGCCACCGAGGCGCTCATCGGCCTTGCCATCGGCATCTATGGCCTGACCCAGGCCCTGCTGCAGATCCCGTTCGGCCTGCTCTCGGATCGCATCGGCAGAAAGCCCCTCATCGTCGGCGGCCTGCTGCTGTTTGCCCTGGGCAGCGGGATTGCGGCCCTGACCCATTCCATCTGGGGAGTGATCCTGGGGCGCGCCCTGCAAGGCAGCGGCGCCATCTCGGCCGCCATCATGGCGCTCCTGTCGGATCTCACCCGGGAGCAGAACCGCACCAAGGCGATGGCCTTCATCGGCATCAGCTTTGGCATCACCTTCGCCATCGCCATGGTGACCGGCCCCCTGATCACCCAGGCCATCGGCCTCTCAGGCCTGTTCTGGCTCATCGCCCTGCTGGCGCTCGGGGGCATCGCCATCCTGCTGTGGTGGGTGCCGGCGCCCGAGGCGCACCTGCTCAATCGCGAATCCGGCATGGTGAAGGGGGGCTTCAAGCGGGTGCTGGGCAACCCCCGTCTGCTCAAGCTCAACGTCGGCATCTTCTGTGTCCACACCCTGCTGATGTCGAGCTTCGTGGCGCTGCCCCCCTTGCTGGAACAAGCGGGTCTGCCCCGGGACCAGCAGTGGCAGGCGTTCCTCTACACCATGCTGATCGCCTTCGTGAGCGTGGTGCCCGTCATCATCTATGCCGAGAAGCGCAGGCGCATGAAGCGGGTGTTCCAGCTCTGCGTGCTGGCCATGCTGGGGGCCGAGGTGGTGCTGTGGCAATCCGGCTTGCAGCTGTGGGGCATACTGGCCGGGTTACAGCTGTTCTTCATCGGCTTCAACCTGATGGAGGCACTGCTGCCGTCCCTCATCAGCAAGGAGTCGCCGCCGGGTTACAAGGGCACCGCCATGGGGGTCTACTCCACCAGCCAGTTCCTCGGCGTGGCCATCGGCGGCAGCCTGGGGGGCTTCCTCTATGGCGAGGGGGGGGCGGCTCTGGTGTTTGGCAGCTGCGCCCTGCTGGCGCTGCTCTGGCTCGGGCTCAGCCTCACCATGAAAGAGCCGCCCTATGTCAGCAGCCTGCGCATCCTGCTGCCGGCAGGGGTGGAGGCCACCCCGGCCCTTGAGCAAAAAGTACGGGCCCGGGAGGGGGTGAGCGATGTGCTGCTGGACGGCGCCGAGCGCTCCCTCTACGTCAAGGTGGACTCCCGGCGCATCAAGCGCAGCGATCTGGAGCAGCTGGTGGCCAGCTGACCTGCTGGGTTGGCATGACGGAGCCATCGACACGGGTTTGCTATGCTGAACTCCTCAACCAAGGAGGAGAGTCTCATGTCATATGTGGACGGATTCGTGCTCGCCGTGCCCACGGCCAACAAGCAGGCCCTGATCGAACATGCCCGCCAGTTCGATCCCATCTTTCTCGAATATGGCGCCACCCGGGTGCTGGAGTGCTGGGGGGACGACGTGCCCCACGGCAAGCAGACCGACTTTTACCGGGCGGTGGCGGCGAAGGAGGATGAAACCGTGGTCTTCTCCTGGGTGGAGTGGCCGGACAAGGCCACCCGGGATCAGGCCATGGCCAGGATGATGGAAGATCCCAGGATGGATCCGGGCAACCCGGCCAATCAGGTCATGCCCTTCGATGGTGCCCGCATGATCTTCGGCGGCTTCAGCCCTGTGCTCGAACTCAATGGCTGATTGACGCACCCTTGAATAAAAGAGAGGCCCGCCATCTGGTGGGCCTCTCTTCTTTCAGGTGCGGGCATTGGCGCGGTGGACGGAGCAGCTGAAACAGCCGGGGTTGGCATTGTGGATCTGCAGGTAGCTCACCGCCTCGCTTGAAAACTGGCTGCGCACCGCCTGCTCGAACTGGGTACCCTGGATGGTCTGTGCATGGATCATCATGTGCGCACAGTCATAGGCCCGGACAGAGAGCAGCCGTCCCGGCAAGATGTCGGGTATCTCATTGACGCCCAGCTCGGCGGTATCGGCCTGCTGGCGCACGAACACGGGGCCACAAGCGCGATAGGGGGAGTCGACGTCGTGATAGGGGAAGGGGATGAGCAGTACCCTTTCCCCCACACTGGCTTCTCGCAGGGAGACCCGGCAGGGATAGCCCGGGCTGGCGTCGGCGACGAGCCAGCGGCCATTGACGGCGTCGAGCGCCTTCTCCTCCATGTTCATGAAGCGGGCAAACAGACCCTTGTCGAGAGCCTGGATGATGAAGTCGGTATTCATGGCAACATCCTGTCGAGTGAAAGCGCCATGATAGCCATTGCGCGCGCCGATGCTGGCCATTTTCGGTCAGGGAATCTTGTTGTCGAGCGCCCTTGATCGAGAGGGGAGGCCGCGCGGTGATGCACTCGGTCAGCATGGTCGGCAAGCACACCGTCTGCCTCGGCACAGGCTTTACGCGTATCGTCATCCACAGCCTCCATTGTTACTGGATCAGCGGATACAGCTTGTCGTGATAGAAACCATCAAAATCCGCGATGGCATCGAGCCGCAAGGGGGCCGGCAGAGTGAAGCCTTGCCAGGTCTCCCTGAAGACTTCATCGCCATTTCCCTGCGCATCCCGGTTGATGTTTTCCCGGATCAGCACCTTGCGGGTCGAGAAGTTGATGCTGGTCATCCGCTCGATCAGGGGGCCCCGGTTATCACTGTCGTCGTACCCAATCAGGGTGAAGCCGGCGTCCTGATATCTGAATTTGTAGGACCAGTCACCATAGCGCCCGTGACCGTAGTGAATGTGCAATATCCCCTTGTCGATGGACAGCCAGAGCTCGGGGGCAAAATAGACGCCGCCATCCTCCTGCTCCGAGGAGAAGCAGGCCAGATTTTCCAGCGCCAAGGCGTAGTGATCCCCCTGCTTGAACGCAATGATGAGCCCCCGCCGGTTGCGATCCAGCGCGCCACGGTATTCGTCCACCAGCCGCTTGCCCGGATCCGTGCCCTTGATGATGAGGACAGTATCCGCCTGACCATCCCGATTGAGATCCCCCTCGATCTTCTCAAAGAGCACATAGCCTTCAGGAATGAAATCGAGGGGGTCCTGCGCGGCGGCCCTGGCCGCTTGTGCGAGTGCATGCCCAGGCAGCACGCCAGGTAGCAGCAAGGCGAGGAGCCAGATCCGTGTTTTCATGGTATCCCTGTGTTCAAACGACGCCAAATGCAGCGATCATGCCGAGCCCGGGAACCAATGGCAAGCCCCTCGGGGGAGTCGAGCAGGAGAGCAAATCAGGGAGAAAATGCGCAGAGGGCGGCGCAGCGCCCGGGCGTTTGCCAGCCGAAAAACAGAGACACCGGCGCGAGGCCGGTGTCTTGGCATAACGAGAGCTGTCCCCAGGCTCCACCCCGGATCGGGGGCGGCGGCCCTGGGTCTCAGGCGTAAAACGCCTCGACCGTGCCCTTGACGGCGATCTGCATGGGGTTGCCGTAGCACTCCCTGGCCTTGGGGGAGGGGATCGTCACCCAGCCTTCGCGGATGCAGTGCTCCTCGACATTGGTGCGCGCCTTGCCGTTCACGCCAATGCCGCTCTCGTGCTCGAAGCTCTCGGCCACAGGGTGCAGGCTGCGCGGGTTGGCCGCCAGACGATCGGGCAGTGCAGGCTGGCAGCGCCAGCAGGCTGGTGAGGGTCGGGGCAATCGCGGTTTTCTTCATCATCATGGCGTTCCACCTGGGGTGAGGGGCACCCGTCATGGCAGGTCATCAGAGCGCGTTTTCATTAAAAGCGGATGCCTGGTTTGTCCTGACTCTTCCCCTTCCCGCTGGAAAAACGTGAACCGTTTCGACTATCGGGATGGCTCGCCTCCGGCCTGGCCCAGGCGCTCGTCAAGAAACGCCAGCCAGGCCTGCACCTTGGCGGGCAGGTGGCGTCGGCGGGGATAGACGCACCAGACGCCGTGCTCGGGCAGGGCATGGCCCGGCAGCAGGGGTACCAGGCGGCCTGCGGCGAGATCCTCGCCCACGATGAAGTCCGGCATGTTGCCGATGCCGAGCCCCGCCAGCAGGGCGGTGTGGATGGCGTCGCTGTTGTTGACCTCGAAATTGCCCCTGGGGGTGATGGCCACCTCCCCCTCGGGCCCGTGCAGCCGCCACCGGGTGCCGCCGCGAAACAGGGAGTAGAAGAGACAGTTGTGGTGCTCGAGATCGGCCGGGGTGCGGGGCGTACCGGCCCGCGCCAGATAGGCGGGGGCGGCGCACAATGTGCTGTGACAGGGGGCGAGGCGGCGGGCCACCAGGCTCGAGTCCTCCAGCTCGCCGATGCGCAGCGCCACGTCGAACCCCTCGGCCACCAGATCCTGCTGGGCGTCGCTCATCTCGAGCTGCAACTGCACCTCCGGGTGGCGGGCGAGAAACTCGGGGATGAGGGGGGCGATGTGGCGCCGGCCATAGACCATGGGCACAGTCACCCGCAGCAGGCCGCGCGGCGCCGATTGCAGGGCGCCGATGGCATCTTCCCCGTCGCAGGCCAGGCGCACCGCATGGCGCACCGTCTCGAAGTAGCGCTCCCCCGCCTCGGTGAGGGTGAGGGAGCGGGTGGTGCGATAGAGGAGCTGGCAGCTGAGGGCCTGCTCGAGCTGGCTCACCTTCTTGCTCAGCACCGACTTGCTGAGGCCGAGCTGGCGGGCGGCACCGGAGAAACTGCCCGACTCCACCACGGCGACGAAGGCGGGGAGCAGGGCGAAGGCATCCTGGTTCATGCTGTTCTTAATGTGGAAACAATGTTGTTCAGGAAGGGTAGATTATCCCCAAATCAAAAACAATTTACCCTGCTCGTCAGTGACACCAAGGAGCAAGCCATGATCCCCCCTCTTGTTGACCGCGGCCCCGGCCGCCTCGCCCTCGGCCAGACACTTGGCCAGACCCTGGGCGCCCTGGCCGCCTTCGCCGCCGGACTGTTGCTGGCGCTGATGATCGCCCAGAACGGCGCCCTGGCCCGCGCCACCGACCCCTGGCTCGGGAGCTGGCTGGCCCACGGGGTCGGCAGCCTGGTGGCCGGGCTTCTGTGGTGGCTGACCCCCCGTGCCCCGACACCGGAGGCAGCCCCGCGATGGGCCTGGCTTGGCGGCCTGCCGGGGGCGCTCACCGTGGTGCTGGCGGCCCTGTGCCTCAACTCCCCCCTGGGCATGGCGGGCACCCTGGCCCTGCTGCTGCTCGGCCAGCTGCTGTTTGGTGCCCTGTGCGACGGCCTCGGCTGGCTCGGACTGGCCCGCCGCCGCCCCTCGGGCATGGACGCGCTCGCCGCCTTGCTGGTACTGGCCGGCGCCCTGCTTATCGTGCTGCATTAGGAGATACACCATGACCCTATTGATCCTGCTGGGACTGCTCGCCGCCTTGCTGGTGCTGGCCGACGCCCTGCTTATCGTGCTCGGTTGGGAGAAACACCATGACCATATTGATCCTGCTGGGACAGCTCGCCGCCCTGCTGGTGCTGGCCGGCGCCCTGCTTATCGTGCTCGGTTGGGAGAAACACCATGACCATATTGATCCTGCTGGGACAGCTCGCCGCCCTGCTGGTGCTGGCCGGCGCCATGCTTATTGTGCTCGGTTAGGAGAAACACCATGACCCTATTGATCCTGCTGGGACTGCTCAACGGCGTGGCGGTGAGCCTGTCGCGCACCCTCAATGGCCGCCTCGCCAGCGCCCGTGGCGCCATGACGGCGTCGCTCGCCAACCACCTGCTTGGCTTCGCGCTGCTCGGTGCCCTGCTCATCCTCAAGGGGGCCCCCTGGGAGCGGCTCGCCGGGCTCGATCCCTGGTTGCTGCTCGGCGGCGTGCTGGGGGCGCTCTTCGTTGCCATCAGCAGCTGGGCCATCGGCCGGGTCGGTGCTCTGGCCTGCGCCCTGCTCATCGTCACGGGCCAGCTGGCGGGAGGCGCGCTGCTCGATGCCCTGGCCGGACGGCTGGCCGCGAGCGATCTGCTCGGCATCCTGCTGGTGCTGGCGGGTGCCGCGCTGCAACGCTGGCAGGCCGGCAAGGCGCGCCCCACGCCATGAGGGGCACTGGCGTGGCGACACCCAGAGGCGGGTGACAAGCGCGCCGCCCTTGCCTTGCCTTGACGGCAAAGGAAGGGCCAGCCAGATCAGGGCCCTGGCGGAAGGGAAAGGCGAAAGAAAGGAAGGGAAAGGAAGAAAAAGGAAGGCAAAGGAGAACAAAGAAAGAGAGGCCGCCTGTCATCCTGGGTCGCCCTCAAAAGCAGAACACCGGCGCAAGGCCGGTGCTTTGAATTAACAGGGTCGCGCCCCTGCTCGGGGCATCGCAGCCATACGCTGCTTAGGCGTAGAAGGCTTCGACGGTGCCCTTGACGGTGATCAGCATGGGGTTGCCGTAGCGATCCTTGGCCTTGGGGGAGGGGATCTTCACCCAACCTTCGCTGATGCAGTACTCCTCGACATTGGTGCGTTCCTTGCCGTTCACGCGAATGCCGATCTCGTGCTCGAAGCACTCCGCCACATGGTGCGGGCTGCGCGGGTTGGCCGCCAGACGGTCGGGCAGTGCCGGTTTGTTGTCGCTCATTTTATTTACCTGAGTGTGATAAAAAGTGGGTCATTGTAGGCAATGCCCGCCATGGGCTCAAGGCTGGGCTGCGTCCCGCGCTGACGACTGGATATGCCGTTCGGATTAAGGGGCTGGCTTTAGTCAGTCCCAATAAGTAGAGCGAGCGATTTGAACTAGTTGTCAGGGCTTTACGCTATTTTCCTTAAGCCGTGAATGCTCGTTAAGTTCAGCGTCGATGAAGGCAGCAATCATGGCGCGATAAACCCTTTCCACCACCTCTGGATTGGCGCCTTGTTCTTGTGCAAGGGAGATGACTTTGGCGATGACCTGCTCTACCCGGTTGGGGGCTTTTACTTCCTCTGTCGTCTTCTTGAAGGACGCGGCCTTGGCGACAAAGGCGCCGCGCCTTGCAAGCAATGCCACGATTTCACTATCTATCTTGTCGATATGCTCGCGGACTTCATTCAGTGAGCTACAGCTGACTTCCATATATGAGGCGTTCCTGTTTCTGGCTTGCATGATAACGTCTGGTTAAGAGGCGGGTTTAGCCTGTTACGAGTGAACGAAGCGAACGGCCTGAACCACTTGCTATGTATATATCTGTGCCAATGCCCCTGCAACGAAACACAGCAGACCGATCGTTGACCCTATGATGGGAATGCTAAACCAATATTTTTTAGACAATGCAAGATAGATCAATGCAATGATTGGCGCCGCACTCATGAAAAAGACAGAAGCTTCCAGGAAGGGTATATAGAAAGTGGATAAGTATAAATAAGTGACGGAGAAAAACAGCATGCCAATACCGTGACTGATGTTAAATCCAACCCATGCACGCCACATATTTGTTTCTTTTGTGATGGCCAGGGATGACGATTTCATAAGCCCCATCACATCAGATTGATATGGTATTAATTTCTTGGGGTTGAATGTGTCGGTGATTGTGTAGACCGTATGCAGAATACCAAGTACAAGGAATGGTATACTGCCTGCGATGTATAAGTATTTTGTGATCACGAAAAATTCCTTGTATGTGCATGACGTTTGGTGATGGGGCAGGGCTTTAGCCCATTCCCGCGAGTGAAAAATCCAACACTGGGATACCCACCTTTGGTGCGCTGGCTGTGCAGCGTCTTGCTCAGAAAACTGGGTGTCCTAATTTCTGTCATGATCCTTTCATCGCTATGCCAATGTGGTGGTGTTAATCGAGTATGTCAAAAAAGGAATTTGTCTATTTTCAATCGCATCGGATTGCCTGTATTCAACAAACCTTGCTCCTTTTGCCAGGTAGAACCCCTTGGCCTCTGGATCACTGAGTATGTCTAAAGACGCAACCCCTCTTTCTTTTACGTTTTTTATTGCAGCATCAAACAGCTTGCCGCCAATACCTAGCCCTATATTTGTTGGTTCAACAAACAGGTAAGTCAACTCGGCCGTCACAGCATTGATAAATTCCAGCCCATAGAATCCAGCCACTACACCATTCAATTCGCATACTTCAAAGTACATTGACTTGTTTTCAAGGTCTCTTGGGGTAACGGTTAAAGCATGTTTGCATTGGGCTATGAATGTTTCATCGTAACCCCAATGGGCTTTTGAGCGCAAAGCAAGCTGGGTTATTGTTTCAGATTCTTCGGGCATGGCTTTTCTGATATTCATATATCCATCCAAATGATGCGATTCAATGACATTGTGCCTGGTTAAATAAGTGGTAATGTGAAAACAGAGACAATCTCATAGCGGAGGATTTTCTGCTCCACTAATAATTCACAATATCTCTTTAACCGATGGTCAGATGCCGATGTTCTCTCTTCTTGTCGGCTCTGTTTCGTGTAAGTAACGGGTAAACGTGTCTTTCGGGCGTTCAAGACCATGCTCTGCCAGCACTCTTGAGGCCATGCCACGATGATTGCTGCCATGGGTCAGCAAGTGCAGCAAAATCTCCTCTACGCTCAACTGCCCAATACCACCATCGATAAATCGAAACGTCACATTACGCTGTAGCTCGTCAGCGGTCACGGCTTGCGTGAAATCAACAAGCCAGGCGTCGTGCTGTTCCATCGTCTGGCGTAACGCCGATAATGACGGCGTGTCAAGGGTATTGTCCCCACTGTATTTCTCCGGCTGACCTGAAATACGGCTAATGAAAAGACTGTCAACTACCGTGGTGTGATTTAAAATCCGAATGAAAAAGGTGGCATCGCTTTCGGGTAGTTGTGAAAGCTGCCATTCTCCCAAATCAAGCAGCTCATTGTTTGCCCATTTCTTATATTGAAACGCCTTGTGAAATAGCATTCTTTCTCCATGGATTGTTTTTTGATGGGGCAAGTGTGTATACACAGAGGTATCTGCCTTTATCTATTGATGATGCAGATGAGATCAGCAAGGTGGGGGCTGAATTTACAGCTCATCCATCGCACCAAATTTTGTATGCTCGCAAGTGATTGAATACCACCTCGGCACCAGGTGTTTACATGATTGAGTCAATATGGTACTCGGTCATGTTGTCGCTATTGCTTGATATGCTGGTTGCATAATGAGAAAACAAAGCCTTGGCCATGTCGTTTTCATTGTCGACAAACACAGCCCATTTGGCCCTTTTGATAGGGAAATTCCCTGATACGACGTCATAGATGACTCTTCTCCCATGACCCATCTTTTGATGGTGTGGATTCACGGCGATGTCGGTGATCACATTAAAACCATGGATGCCATCATCAAGTTGAATGCCAATGACACAAATAGGCGTGCCTTCACTGTGCAACACATATGCTGGAGAATCATCACTCAGTACACAGGTCAACCAATTCGGGTCTAACACAGGGCCAAGCCATTTGCTGATGGCAGCATGCTTATACCAATCTGAGTACCACTCAAAATCGGTTTCTTCAAAGCGTCTATATACCATTACCTTACTCTCAGGCATTAGGCTCAGCTTTCTGGGTGCTGGCCATGCTGCGCTGGATGGTCACTGACCAGTCGTCCATACATGGCTGAATCGGAGACAGTGCCATTCACTTCCCAACGCTGCCTTAGCAGTCCCTCTCGGGAAAATCCGAGTTTCTCTAATGCTTTCGCTGACGACTGGTTGTCTGGGTCTATCTCTGCTTCGATTCGTCTCAATCCCAGTACATTGAAGCCGTACTGGATCAAGGCCTCCCCTGCCTCATTGATATAACCCTTTCCCCAGTAAGCGCGACTCAAACCAAAGCCGATCTCGGCACGCCTGGATGCGCTGTCGTAGCTAAAGAGCATACATTTTCCAGCCAGTTCACCCGTCGACTTCAGATACATGCCGAGGATGATGGCTTCTTGACGTTGCATCGCACCGCTGCTCTGTGCAATGAAGTCCAGGGCGTCTTCAATGGAAGTCCACGGCGCCGTATTCCAGTAACGCATGACCTCAGGATCAGAAAATATCTCTAGCAGGCTCTCAGCATCATGGGCCATCAAGGCTCTGATGGTTAGCCGCTCGGTTTCAATGACCGGGGAAAATAACTCTTTCGACACGCATCCTCCATTCTTATGTCTAAAGCCCGCCCAAGGGGCTGGCAGCGTATTAACACAAAGCTAAACCAACACAACCGTAACCATTACGACTCAATGGGACGGGAAACGCCACGGGTTGACAGCCCCTCTGAGGCGCTTGTTATGCCCGTGCCCATTCACTGCGCAGAATAGCCAAGACGACCGTATCCCACCATTGCCCTTTAAAAAAACGATGTTCACGAAAATACCCTTCTTGCCGCATTCCCAACGACTTGCAAAGTTTTATTGCTGCCAGGTTTTTGCTTATGGTTTCGGAATAGATGCGATGCACATCCAGTTCATTAAAGCCAAAATCCGCTAGTTCTCTAACCGCTTCCTCTATCAAGCCTTGACCTTGAGATTTCCGTTCAATGCCACAGCCCATCGATGCTTGATTATCAGGTTCAAGTCGCAGACAAACGGTACCGATAAAATCACCCGTCAATTTATTTTCTATTGCCAACTGATAAGACTTGCGCGGAACTTCATTTGCTTGCTCTACAAACAGCTTTGTTAATTGACGATACTTATCAGAGTCACAGTCTGACTCACTGTAAAAACGCTGATACTTATTATCTTGGGACATGGCCACAAAAACGTTTTCATCACTGAGTCTCATATCACGCAGGATCAAATGCTCGGTTTCTAATTTGAACATAGGCGCTCTTTCCTCATCATAAGGCATAACACCGTAAACAGCGGCGAACGTTAGCGAGTCCAGCGGCGACAGTCGCGAAATGCTTTACTTTGTTATGCATTTTACTTGCAAACATACCGAACAAGATCAGACTTGCTGGAACCAGGCATCAATATTGTCCATTTGGAGTTAGATCAGTCTTTGAGAGGTTTTGATGGAGATTTTTTGCACCATCTTCGCTGCTGCCATCTAATTAAAAGTATTGCTTGGTTTGAAAATTTACGTTGAGTTTTGTGAAGTCGGTATATGCATTGTCCTTACCTATACGGCTTGAAAGGACGGTGAGTATTCCATCATTGCCTTTTTCACTGCTGATAATGAAATAAGTGCCGCTGTCACCAGATAATGGAACACGATATACTTCATTTGCCGCGAAATAAAATGAACACGCCAAGAGTGTGACGGTGAAAATGGTTTCTTGCATAATATCCCTCCTTGCTGAGTAACGCCGAATTAAGGTGTGAGCAACTCTACCGCCAAACCATAATCATACCACCTTAAATACAAAACCCGACGATGGAATGATAAATTCCAAACGTTGGGAATCATTCTTAAATGCTTTGTTATGGCGCAAAAACGCGTATCTTTGCCTCAATTATACTTTCGATAGCAGGTAGTTACATACCTCATTTACGTACAAAAAGTAACTCACTGTCAATGACAAGTAGAAAATCTTCCACCGAGTAAAAATTAATTTGATGACTTCAACACCCTTAGCTACACCTCTAGCATCTTTTTTCTTATTATCCCAGTAATGGTCATTTGGGTACATAGCATCATCAAGAGGAATAACTATGTGCAAAGCGAAATAGCAAACAGCAAGCGTTGAAAGAATCAAAAACAAGGCAAGTATGAGGAGGCCTTGATAAAGTTCCCCTGTGCGCATAGTTGACAAACTTAAGGCAAATACTGCACCACATAATGTGGTCCATGCGACAGACTTCATTACATCTTCGATAAATGTTTTTCCCATAATATGTTCTATTAAGAAATCTCGACGTTTCATAAATCACTCCGGAAAATTATAATTGGAATGCGCCAAAATGCCAACCTAAGGGGCTGGAAACGCCATGCGTTGACAGTCCCTCTTGAGGCGTTTTTTTATATTTTTTCTATTCCGAGCTTATCCCTAAATACTCTCACAATATCATCAACGAGTTTTGTTAATTCACCGTTGTAATAGTTTTTCAATTCAGCATGCATATCATTTAGATCGTCTAGGATTTCTTCAACATCATCTCTGCTGCACTCTTCTTTGATTATAATCCGAACGTAATTTCCCGATAACTCATAAAACCTATTGCTCAAGTTCTCTATTTTTTCATAAAGACTAGATTCTATGAAAATTGCATTGTCTAGAAGAATTGATTCTAGCTGCCTGGCTGAATTACTCGTCAGCTCAGCTTTCTCTTTATAAAAGCGAAAATCCCTCGCATCTTGACTATCAACATCTTCGTATTCTTCTAAAGCTGAAACAGGGTAAGGTTTCCCATTGGCAAACTCTCTCGCATGTTTCAGAAGTACAGACAATGCACTATAGACGGCCTGTATAGCCTTTGCAGTCTGAGCATCAACTCTTGAGTTTTGTATATTACGCTCGTGAGCAAATATTGATAAAGAGTTTTTCAAGCTCTCAGTCTTCTCAGTAAGCGTGGTTTGGTAATTAGCCATGTCCTTCCTAAATCGCTGTTCAATAAGCTGCTTAGCCAAATATTTAGCTACAAGAATAGCCCCAGTTGCACCACCGACTAGAGGATAAATAAATTTTTCTATAAACCACATGTAATTTTCCAATTCAGTCTGTACCTCAAAAATATAACGATTAAGCTAAGGGGCGGGCTTTAGCCCGTCCCAGTGAGCGGAGCGAGCGGTTTGAACCAGTTGTTATACTTACCGAAGCCAGACATTGACGGAGGATCTTACTCTAAATAAATCATCGATTTTGCTGACGATTGAGGGTTCTATCCCTTGTTTCAGCTGAGCCTTGAAGGCGCCCCCCATTCCCTCAGTAGACGTTTTGATTAATGGATGTATTTTTCTAGCGACTTCATAGATGAAATTATTTTCAAAGGCGATAGTTTTTCCGCTTGAAGCTGCTAGCTCAGGAACTTTTTGTGCGTCGGGTACGGTGATTGTGCCGCCGGTATGAACAATTGAGTGCCTGAGTTGCCATAAAGTTTTTAGCCGCCTTATTTCGGCGCCGCCATAGAACTGACGATTCAAACCAAATGCTGAAAAGTATTTATTTACTTTCTCAGGGCTGTGCCATCCAGGCAGTGAGTCTGCAACTATGAAGCCTGCTGAGAAGCCAGCTGAACTTCTGTAAGATGCAAGACGAACAAGATCAACTTCCAAGCTTGCACATTCGCTGATTTTCTTGAAGAAGGAATCTGGCTTAAAGTTATTGAGATAAACGCTGTATTCAAAAACACCGGCAAACAAGTATCGTTGGTATGTTTCATAGTGCCCCATAATCGCTGGAAGCATTGCGATTATTATGTGCCTTATGCTGTCATTTGCATCGGGTGCATAGTTACCATTTGATTTGAATTTTCTCAAGCACATGTCTACGGAGGACTTAGCCTCAACTACGTATCTAAGAAATGCTGTTGCTGGTTCTTGGATGTATTCAGAGTGATTGACGTGTGTATTACCTGGCGCAGGAATCAGGTACTCATGGAATTCTTTTGTTGGGCGTCCGGCCACGACTGACTCCTAGTTCGGTATAACAGTGAATAGATAGAAGGCGGCCCCAATCCGATAGCAGAGCTTTCCATATAACTCCGCTCTGCCCTGAGAGTTGCCATAAAAATTAAATAAAATCAAAGCATTACCAGTATGCCTCTGATACTTGAATGTATTAGCGTGACCTCCTTGTTTAATACTTCCATTGCCCCTTTATAAAGAAACAGTTCAGGAGCCGGTTACGGTAAATCGCAGCATGGCTACCGCCCCTGAGTTACAGCCCCCAGTTCGCTGCTTTTCACCCGCGAGATTGCATCCATCGCTGCCATGACGCTCTCCCCAGAGGTTGATTGTCGTTTGGCTATCATAAGGGGCCTGATTGAGGCATGGGAAGAGGAGGATGATAAAAACCTGAGCGGGTTCAACCAATTAGTGAGCAACCGCTGCTTTTAGTGGGCTCAGGGCTGATAGAGAGTGCGAAAACTCCCCTCACCCTGGCCCTCTCCCGAAGGGAGAGGGGATAAAGATATAGGAAGCAAAAGAGATAAATAGAAAAGGGAGCCCAAGTGGGCTCCCTTTATGCTGGCTGGCTGGCTGGCTGGCTGGTCAGGGCCAACGGCATATGACCCTATACCTGCCTCTACTTATTGGTCGCCGCCTTCATCCCTTGCACAAACTCCTTCAGGCGAATGAGCATGCGGTCGGGATCCTGCTGATGGGTCTCGATGATCTTGACCACGGCGGAGCCGGAGATGGCGCCGGCGGCGCCCGCCTTGATGGCCTCCTTCACCTGCTGGGGATCGCTGATGCCAAAGCCGAGCAGGGCAGGGGGGGCCTTGAACTCGTTGAGGGTATTGATCAATCCCTCCACCGGCATGCCCGCCTTGGTCTCGGCGCCGGTCACCCCTGCGCGGCTCACCAGGTAGGTGTAGCCAGAGCCCAGCTCGGCCACGGCTTTGAGGGTCTCGGCGTCACCATTGGGCGGGGCGATGAAGATGCTGTCGATGCCGAACTTGTCGGCGGCCGCCTTGTAGGGAGCGCACATCTGCACCGGCACGTCCGCCACCAGCACCGAGTCCACCCCGGCCTGCTGGCATTTTTCATAAAAGCCGTCGATGTGGCGCACATAGACCAGGTTGGCGTAGACCAGCAGGCCAATGGGCATCTGGGGATACTTGGCCCGAATGCGGGTCAGCAGCTGGAAGCAGCCATCCGGGGTGGTGCCGCTGGCAAAGGCCCGCAGCGCGGCCCCCTGAATGGTGGGACCGTCGGCGACCGGGTCGGAGAAGGGAATGCCGAGCTCCAGGGCATCGGCGCCCCCCTCGACCAGGGCATCGACGATGGCGAGCGACAACTCGGGAGTGGGGTCACCCAGCATCACGAAGGGGACGAAGGCGCCCTGCTTGGCGTGTTCCAGACGGGAAAACAGTTGTGCGTAGCGATTCATTTGCGGGTTCCTTCTTTTTCGAAGCTCTCTGTTTCCAAAATATCGGCAACGGTGAAGATGTCCTTGTCGCCACGGCCGGAGAGGTTGACGATCAGCACCTGCTCCTTTTCCGGCTCGCTGCGGGCCATCTTGAGGGCGTGAGCCAGGGCGTGGGAGGATTCCAGCGCTGGTATGATGCCCTCGCTTCTGGCCAGCTCCTGGAACGCGTCCAGGGCCTCCTTGTCGGTGATGGAGACATACTCGGCGCGGCCGATGGCGGCTAAGTGGGCGTGCTGGGGGCCGACGGAGGGGAAGTCCAGACCCGCCGAGACGGAGTAGGACTCCTGAATTTGCCCCTGCTTGTCCTGCATCAGGTAGGAGTGCATGCCAAAGAAGACCCCCTTGCTGCCGTGACCGAGCGGCGCACCGTGCTCGCCACTCTCGATGCCGTGGCCACCGGGCTCGACGCCGATCAGACGTACTTCAGGGTTGTCGATAAAGTCGGCAAACATGCCGATGGCGTTCGAGCCGCCGCCGACGCAGGCGATCACCGCATCCGGCAGGCGCTCTTCCTTTTCGAAGCACTGCACCTTGGCCTCTTCCCCGATCATCTTCTGGAACTCCCGCACGATAGTGGGGAAGGGGTGGGGGCCGGCGGCGGTGCCGAGCAGGTAGTGGGCGGTCTCGTAGTTGGCGGCCCAGTCGCGCAGCGCCTCGTTGCAGGCATCTTTCAGGGTGCTGGAGCCGGAATGCACCGGTATCACCTCGGCGCCCATCAGCTTCATGCGAAACACGTTGGGCTTCTGGCGCTCGCAATCCTTGGCGCCCATGTAGACCCGGCACTTGAGACCGAGCAGGGCGCAGGCCAGCGCCGTGGCCACGCCGTGCTGACCGGCGCCGGTCTCGGCGATGATCTCGTGCTTGCCCATGCGCTTGGCGAGCAGGGCCTGGCCCAGCACCTGGTTGGTCTTGTGGGCGCCGCCGTGCAGCAGGTCTTCACGCTTGAGATAGAGCCGGGTCCTGGTGCCCTTGGTCAGATTGCGGGTCAGGGTGAGCGGGGTGGGGCGGCCCGCATACTCGGTCAGCAGGGTCTGGAACTCGGCTACGAAGGAGGCATCCTCCCTGGCATCGACGAAGGCCTTCTCCAGCTGGAGCAGGGCGGGCATCAGGATCTGGGGCACATACATGCCGCCAAATTCACCAAAAAACGGGTTGAGCAGGGTCATGGTTATCTTCCTTTACATTCTGCAATTGAGTTCAGGTATGAGCCTTGGCGGGCTGAGGCGTATGGCTGGGGCACATACATGTCATCGACGAAATTCACCAATAAACGGGTTGAGCAGGGTCATGGTCTCTTCCTTGTATTTGCTAAAGCGAAACATCAAATAGGTGCGGTGTTGCGGGTTGCACAGGGCACTCTCACAGTTGGCGCAGGGCGCCAAAGGCGGCCGCCAGCTTGTGGGCATCTTTCTGGCCCGGGGCGCTTTCCACCCCTGAATTGAAATCAAGGCCGAGGCAACCGACCCGGGCGGCCTGCAAGGCGTTGTCGGGATTGAGGCCCCCGGCCAGCATCAGGCGGGACTTGTCGAGCCCGGCCAGCAGGGCCCAGTCGAACGCCTGGCCGGTGCCGCCGCTCTGGCTGCCCACTTTCGTATCCAGCAGCAGGCGATCCGCCGGGTAGTCGAGAGAGGGCAGGGGCTCGCCGAGCGTCATGCCGACCGCCTTCCAGACGTGGCAGCTCGCCGGCAGCAGGGGGCGCAGGGTCTCGATATAGGCGGCGTCCTCCTCCCCGTGCAGCTGCACGGCGGCAAGGCCGAGCGCCGCCACCGTCTTGGCGATGGTCTGGGGCTGAGCGTTGCGAAACACCCCGACATAGGAGAGCGGCGCCCCCGCCATCAGGGCGCGGGCACTCGGGATATCCACGTAGCGCGGGCTCTTCGCCACGAAGATGAGGCCGCCGTACACGGCGCCGGCGTGGTGCGCGGCGGCGGCATCCTCGGCCCGGGTCAGGCCGCATACCTTGTTCTGGCCCAGCACAAGCTTGCGCACTGCGGCCTCCAGATCCGGCTCACCCATGAGGGAGGAGCCCACCAGGAAGCCCTTGGCATGCTGGCGCAGTTCGGCGACCTGGGCACGGTGCTTGATGCCGGACTCGCTGATCACCACCCGATCGGCGGGAATGTCGGCCGCCAGCTGTCTGGTGCGAGCGAGATCGACGCTCAAATCCCGCAGATCCCGGTTGTTGATGCCAATCACGGGGGCGCCGAGCGCAATGGCGCGATCCCGCTCCTCTTCGTTGCTCACCTCGGTGAGCACCCCTAGACCCAGCTCTTTGGCCACCTTGAACAGGGCGCGATAGCCCTCGTCGGTGAGCACGGAGAGCATCAGCAGGATGGCGTCCGCCTGATAGTGGCGGGCCAGATAGACCTGATAGGGGTCAATCATGAAGTCCTTGCACAGCACCGGCTGCCGGACCCGGCTGCGCACCCGCGGCAAAAAGGCGAAATCCCCCTGAAAGAACGGCTCGTCGGTCAGCACAGAGATGGCGGTGGCGTAGTGGCCATAGACGTCGGCGATGGCCTCCGGGCTGAAGTCGTCCCGGATCAAGCCCTTGGAGGGAGAGGCTTTCTTGCATTCGAGAATGAAGCGGGTGGAGCCTGCCCGCAGCTCCCCCTCGAAATCCCGATCGCTTGGGGTGAGCGCACTCTGGAAGCTTGCGAGGGGCTGGGCCAGCTTGCGGGCCGCCACCCACGCCTGCTTGGCGGCCACGATCTTGCCGAGAATGGTCTGGCTGAGGGAGGCCATGTTCAGAAAGGGGTGAGGGGCAATGAGCTCTGACATCTCGTTATCCTTGCGAAGCTGGGTACTGTCTTGGGTGGTGGCGGACATCATGCCTCCTGATGGCTCAGGGCGGCGAGATCCCGGGCGAGGCGGGCCGTCTC
>NZ_CDBT01000056.1 GCF_000819765.1 Aeromonas bivalvium | reverse complement strand
TCACCACCAGCCAGGCCCAGCCGCTGCCAAAACGGGTCAGGGCCGCCTGGGTGAACAGCTGGGTGAAGGCCTCGACGCCCCCCAGATCCCGCTCCATGGCCGCCAGCAGTTCCCCCTGGGGCTGACCGCCCCCCTGCGGGCTCATCACCTGCCAGAACAGGGAGTGATTGGCGTGGCCGCCGCCGTGGTTGCGTACCGCCCCCTGCAGGCTGGCGGGCAGACTCTCTATCTGGCCAAGCAGCTGATCCAGGGGCGTGTCGGCCCACTCGGGGGCGGTCGCCAGGGCGGCGTTGAGGCCGTTGACATAGGTCTGATGGTGGCGGCTGTGGTGGATCTCCATGGTGAGGGCATCCAGATGGGGTTCGAGTGCATCGTAGCCATAGGGCAGGGCGGGCAGGACATGATTCATAGGCAACTCCTTGCGATGTATGGATATTCAATGAAGGGTGTGAGCGGCACGCTCCTGACAGGCGCACTGTCCGAGGCAGGCCTGGATGGCGGCATTGGGCCCCCGCTTGCGCAGGAAGGCGAGCAACTCCATCTGGGTGTGACGACTGTGGTTGCGGGCGGCCGCCCTGAGCTCGCTGCGACAGTGAGGAGAGCCGGAGAGGTGCAGCAGTTGCTGATGGGCCTGGCAGAGCAGGGTGCAGGCATCGTCCGTCTCCCCCATGGCCAGCAACAGGTCGGCCAGGTTGTGACTGGCGACCACCAGGGCGGCGACCACTTCGTCCGCATCCTGCCAGTCGAGCAGCTGCTGCTCGGCCAGCAACAGGGCCTGGCGATAACCTGGCAGGGCAGCCAGATGGTTCCCCTCGGCGAAGTGGTGATTCGCCAGCCGGGTATGGTGCCGCCATTGCGCCATGGGATCCTGTCTTGCCATCGTCTCGCCCGTCCCAACATTGAATGATAGTGATTATCATTTCATACTAATTCGCCCCAGACAAGCAGACCCGGGCAACCCCATATGGGGGAACGGCGAGCGCGCCTCGTCATTTAGTGATCCCAGACACAACCCGGCTCCCCTTCGCCAGCCATGCTGTGCAGGCTGGCATGATGCCGGCCGTGACCCATGACCCTATCAACAAGGATGCTGATATGAAGAGATGGTGGTTGCTGCTGCTCTGCACCCTGCCCCTGCTGGGCCAGGCGAGCGGCTATACCCAGACCCGCTACCCCATAGTGCTGGTCCATGGCCTGTTTGGCTTCGACAGATTGCTGGGGGTGGATTACTTCTACGGGATCCCCCAGGCCCTGAGCCGGGATGGCGCCCGCGTCTATGTGGCCCAGGTCTCCGCCACCCAGAGCTCGGAGCTGCGCGGCGAGCAGCTGCTGGCCCAGGTGCAGCAGGTGCTGGCGGTGACAGGAGCCGACAAGGTGAACCTCATCGGCCACTCCCACGGCGGCCCCACCATTCGCTACGTGGCCTCGGTCGCCCCCGACATGGTGGCCTCGGCCACCAGCGTCGGCGGCGTTCACTTCGGCTCTGAGATAGCGGACAGGGTACGGATGCGGGTCACCCCCGGCTCGGCCGAGGAGGCCCTTGCGGCGGCGGCCGCCTCGGCCCTGTCCGGGGTCATCTCCCTGCTCTCGGGGGGCGGCGACCTGCCCCAGGATCCCATCGCCGCCCTGGACGCCCTCACCAGCGCGGGGGCCGTCAACTTCAACGCCGCTTACCCGGAAGGGCTGCCGAGCCGCCATTGCGGCGAGGGGCCCCTCCAGGCCGAGAACGGCGTCTACTACTTCTCCTGGAGCGGGCGCGGCAACCTGACCAACATCCTGGATCCTGTGGATCCGGCCCTGGTGCTCACGGGGACCTTCTTCGGCGAGGCCAATGACGGCCTGGTGGGGGTGTGCAGCAGCCACCTCGGCAAGGTGCTCGGCACCCACTACCGCATGAACCATCTGGACGAGGTGAACCAGTCCTTCGGCATCCATCACCTGTTCGAGACGGATCCGGTCAGCCTCTACCGCCAGCACGCGAACCGCCTCAAGGAGATGGGGCTGTGAGGGGCCTGGCCCTGGCGGCCCTGGGCCTGCTGTTCGCCCTGCTCGGTCACACCCTGTACCCACAGGATCGCGACCCAGCCGACGCCCAACCCGAAGGCGCCACCCTGCGCCAGCAGCTGGTGGAGCGCCTCGCCAGCGGCCAGCCCATCAAGGATCCCCTGCTGGCGCGCTACCGGGACTTCCTCGAGCAGGAGGCCAGGCTGCCCCTGCCCCGGGCACCGGATCTCGCCAGCCTGACCCGGCTGTTCGAGGCCCGCGACCAGCTGCGTCGCCTCACCTTCACCCCGGAGGAGCAGGCCAGGCTGTTTGCCGAGGAGCGGCTGATGGAGCAGTGGACCCTGAGGCGCAAGGCCCTGGCCGAGGCGCCCCCCGCCGAGCAGGCCCAGCTTGGCGAGGCGCTGGCACTCTGGCTCGCCGAGCAGCCGGACTGGTTCCAGGAGGCGGAGAGCAACGGTCGCCTGATAGGAGATCTGCAACGGATCGACGCCCTGCCCCCGGAAGCGCAGCGGCTCGCCCTGCTGGAACGGGTCGGGCCGGAGGCCCAGGGGCGTCTGCAGCAGCTGGCTCAGGACCAGCAGGCGTTCGAGCAGCGGCTAGCCGGTTACCTGACGGCCCTCGCCGCCCAGGGGGATCCTGCCCCCGAGGCGGATCGGCAACTGCTGGCGGCCTGGTTTCCCGAGAGCCAGTGGCGCCGGGTGGCGGCCCTGACCCGGCTGCGCCAGGGGCAATCAGAGCCGCAATAGCCCCCAGGCCCGGCCGCCGACGCCGGGTCATGGCGCCTCCCTAGTGGCACCGGATCAGACGCCGCCCCATGCAGCCAGAGCCGCAACAAGCACGGGGCCCTGAGGCCCCGTGTGTGTCGATGATGTCTTCCCTCTCAGCGCGGCTTGTTGGCCCCCGGCAAGGGTTGCCAGGTGAGGCGAGTGACCCGGGAGCCCTGCACCTCGCACCTGAGGCTCAGATCCTGCCACCCCGCCTCCCGGCGCAGGGAGACCTCCCCCTTCATGCCCTCAGCGCCCGTCTTGAGCCTGTCCTGCTCGAAGGTCACCTTGTCGCCGCCGGTCAGGGCCATCAGCTTGTCGTTGCAGAGCCAGTGGGCAAGCTCGGCCCCCTTCAGCTTGACGCCGCCCCGCTCGGCTTTCTGCTCCGCCGGGCTGGGGGCAAACAAGGCACTCAGCTCGGCGGCGCGCCGGGTAAGCCAGGTCTCCCGCTGCGCCATGCTCATCTTGCTGACGAACTCCGCCGGCCGGCCCTGCTCGTCGAGCCACTGGGTCAGCTTGCCACTGTCGTCAAAGGCGAACTGGGCGGCGGGCTCCTTGACCCCGAACAGCTTGCCCCCCTTGAAGTAGTAACGGCTCTCGCCGACCAGCCTGCCCCCCTCGTCGCGGATGGGCACGGCTATGATGACGGGCACACCGTCGACCCAGGCCTGGATATCCACCCCGTCATGGCTCATCAGCCGGGTGTCGAGGCCATATTCGGCCCCCTTCTCCATCAGGGTGAATTGCTGTGCCAGGGGTGTGGCCAGGGCAGAGAGAGAGCAGAGCCCCAGGGCTCCGGCGAGAAGGATCTTGCGCATACGTATCCTGTGATTGGCCCTCGGGCCTTGAATTAACGCTCGAGCAACCAGGCCCGCAGTCCATCCCGCTGCCCTTCGTCAAGGGGAACGGACTGACGGGTCTGATAATCGAAATGGATCAGGGTGGTCTCTCCGGTCACCGCCAGCTCGCCCCCCTGCCAGGCCTCCTGCCAGAGGGTGAAGGAGCTGGTGCCGATGCGGCTCACCCAGGTCCTGATGGTGACCGGCTGACCATAGAAGAGTTCCCGTTTGAACTGCACTGCGTAGCCCGCGATGATCAGGTGCCAGTCCCCCACGTCGAGATCCGGGGAGAAGAGACGAAACAGGGGATCCCGGGCCGACTCGAACCAGACCGCCGGCACGGTGTTGTTGATGTGCCCCAAGGCATCCGTCTCCTGAAAGCGGGGGTGGATCTGCATCTCCAGCATGGCTGACTCCTTGTCGGTGGGTGAGGGGCCCGTGACCCTCTTCAGAGGATCAGGATGTTACCCCATCTGCGGGGCCAAAGGACAGGGACCAAGCCAGGCATGCCAGGGCCATGCCCGGACAAGAAGACGCCCCGCACAGACCCTGTGCGGGGCGTCGGGTACGACCTTAGCCGATGAGATCGAAGCGATCCGCGTTCATCACCTTGGTCCAGGCGCAAACGAAGTCAGCCACGAACTTCTCCTGGCCGTCCTGCTGGGCATAGACCTCGGCGTAGGCCCGCAACACAGAGTTGGATCCGAACACCAGATCGATCCGGGTCGCCGTCCACTTCAGGGCGCCGCTCTTGCGATCCCGCACCTCGTAGCTCTGCTTGCCGCTGGGCTGCCAGACGTTGCCCATGTCGGTCAGGTTGACGAAGTAGTCGTTGGTCAGGACCCCTTCCCTGTCGGTGAAGACCCCGTGCCGGGTGCCGCCATGGTTGGTGCCCAGCACCCGCATCCCGCCCACCAGCACCGTCATCTCATGGGCGGTCAGCCCCATCAGCTGGGTACGATCCAGCATCAGCTCTTCCGCACTGACCACATAGTCCTTTTTGAGCCAGTTGCGGTAACCGTCGTGCAGGGGCTCGAGAGGTTCGAAGGAGTCGATATCGGTCTGCTGCTGGCTGGCATCCCCTCGGCCCGGGCTGAAGGGCACCGTCAGCTCGACGCCGGCCGCCTTGGCCGCCAGCTCGATGCCCACGTTGCCCGCCAGCACGATCACGTCCGCCAGGCTGGCCTGACTGGCGGCAGCCAGGGGCTCGAGCACCTTGAGCACCTTGGCCAGCCGGGCCGGCTCATTGCCTTCCCAATCCTTTTGCGGCGCCAGACGGATGCGGGCGCCGTTGGCGCCGCCGCGCATGTCCGAGCCACGGAAGGTGCGGGCACTGTCCCAGGCGGTGGCGACCATCTCCCCGATGGAGAGGCCAGAGCCGCGGATCTGCGCCTTGAGTGCCTGCACGTCATAGTCCCGCCGACCGGCGGGCACGGGATCCTGCCAGATCAGATCCTCGGCCGGCACATAGGGCCCCAGGTAGCGGCTCTTGGGTCCCATGTCCCTGTGGGTCAACTTGAACCAGGCGCGGGCGAAGGTATCGGAGAAGTAGGCCGGGTCGTCGCGAAAACGCTCGGCTATCTTGCGGTACTCGGGGTCCACCTTCATGGCCATGTCGGCGTCCGTCATGATGGGGGTGCAGCGGAGCGACGGGTCTTCCACGTCGACCGGCTTGTCCTCCTCCTTGATGTCGATGGGAACCCACTGCCAGGCCCCGGCCGGGCTCTTGGTCAGGGTCCACTCATGGCCGAACAGCATGTCGAAGTAGCCGTTGTCCCAGCGGGTCGGATGGCTGGTCCAGGCCCCCTCTATGCCGCTGGTGACCGTATTGCGGCCAATCCCGCGGCCGGTCTTGTTGAGCCAGCCGAGCCCCTGATCCTCGATCTCGGCCCCCTCGGGTTCGGGGCCCAGCAGCTTGGCATCGCCGTTGCCATGGGTCTTGCCCACGGTATGGCCGCCAGCGGTCAGGGCCACCGTCTCCTCATCGTTCATCGCCATGCGGGCGAAGGTGACCCGGATATCCTGGGCGGTCTTGAGGGGATCCGGATTGCCGTCCACCCCTTCCGGGTTGACGTAGATGAGCCCCATCATCACCGCCGCCAGCGGATTGTCGAGATCCCGTTCCCCGGAGTAGCGGCTGTTGGGGTTGTTGGTAGGCGCCAGCCACTCCTTCTCAGCACCCCAGTAGATATCCTTCTCCGGGTGCCAGATATCCTCGCGGCCAAAGGCGAAGCCGAAGGTCTTGAGCCCCATGGACTCATAGGCCAGGGTACCGGCCAGCAAGATGAGATCGGCCCAGCTGATCTTGTTGCCGTATTTCTGCTTGATGGGCCACAGCAGGCGACGGGCCTTGTCCAGGTTGGCGTTGTCGGGCCAGGAGTTGAGCGGTGCGAAACGCTGGTTGCCGGTGCCGCCACCGCCACGGCCATCGGCGATGCGATAGGTACCGGCGGCATGCCAGGCCATGCGGATCATCAGGCCGCCGTAGTGACCCCAGTCTGCCGGCCACCAATCCTGGCTGTCGGTCATCAGGGCCAGCAGATCCTGCTTGAGGGCATCCACGTCCAGGCTCTTGAGTGCTTCGCGATAGTTGAAGTCCTGCCCCAGGGGATTGGTCTTGGTGTCATGCTGGTGGAGAATGTCGAAATTCAGGCTCTTGGGCCACCACTCCATGTTCGCCATCTCGGCGGCCGTGGTCCCTCCGTGCATGACAGGGCATTTTCCTTGGGAACGTTCTGAATTGTTGCTCATTGTTTTCCTCACTTGCTCTGCTTTCCATAACCAGAATCAGCATGGCACAGGACGATGACACCATCTGTGATCCCTGAGTCTATTCACCGCTTTTGATGCCCCGCACAATAGCCGAGGGCGTCATTGGGTGTCGCTGTGCCCCTGCTCCCGGTCATCAAGCCGCCGGGTTCTCCCACTCGGGCCTTAGCCAGGCGCTGCGAAAATCGAACCAGCCTAGGGCCGTCATCCGCACCCCGTGCACCCCGACCCGGCTCTCCAGCTCCAGCCAATGGTGAAACAGGGGCACGAACCAGCCCTGGCGCTGCACCTCGGCCAGCAGGGCGCGCGGGCCGGGCTCGGCGCCGCTGGCGCGCCACTGTGCCAGCCCCTGCCAGAGCGCCTGCTGCCCGCCCCATGCCTGCTGCAGCAAGGGAGTGCCCTGCAGCCAGGCATAGGGGGCAAACGGCCCCTCATGTTCCAGGTTGAGGGTGCCCAGCCAGAGATCCACGTCTTCGTCGGCGCCGCTCACCCAGCGGCGGTAATCCAGGGTGCGCACCTCGAGCCGGATCCTCTGCTCTGCCAGCAGACTGGCCATGGCATTGGCGCACTCCTCAAACTCCAGATGCTGGTTGAAGCAGGCCAGCACCAGGCGCGTCGGCAGGGTGGCTGGCTCGGGGCCGTGCGGGAGTGGCGGCTCGCGCCAATGGGGCAACAGACCGACGGCGCCGGTCAGGCCCCGTTGCAGCTCGGGGGCGACCCGCGCCATCAGGGCGATGGGATTGAGCAGCCGGGTCAGCCACTGGCGCAGGGCCGGATCCTGCAAGCGGGGGGATCTGTCGTCCTGCAGCAGGAAGTAGCAACCCGATTCCAGTTCGGACTCGCCGCGCATGGTGCCAAGCTCAGGGGTGTCGCTGCCGATCCTCAGGTGACTCTCCAGTCGCTCCGCCAGCTCCGGCAGCATCCAGATGTCGATCTCGTCGAGCAGGGCCCGCAGCCCGAAGTAGTCGTCGAAGGCGGTCAGCCGCAGTTGCAGGGGATCGTTGGCGCTCACCTGGTAGGGCCCAGTCCCCACCGGCCGCAGGGCGAAGCCCGCCTCCCCCGCCAGCTCCCGGGGCAGGATGGCGGCCACCGGCTCCGCCAGCAGGTGGGGCAGCCAGGGATCCGGACTGGCGAGCCGGATATCCAGGGTGCGGGGCCAGGGGCTGTCAAACCCCGCCAGGTGGCGAAACAGCGGCCGCGTCCCCAGGGCCGCTAGGCTCTCCATCACATCCTCCACCCCCAGCTCGCGGCCATGGTGAAAGCGCACCGCAGGGCGCAGATAGAAGCGCCAGTGACAGGGGGAGAGCGCCTCCCAGTGGTGGGCCAGATCTCCCTCGATTTCCCCATTTTCCTCATTTCGCCGGGTGAGGCCATTGAAGATCTGGCGGGCCAGATGTACCTCGGATCGGCGCAGGGGCCCGCTGGGCAGCAGGCTGGGCAAGGGGCGGTAGTAAGGCACCCTCAGGATCTGGCGCCCCTCCCGGGTCGCCTGGCCGAGCTGCTCGTAGAGCAGGGGGGTGAGCAGGTCCAGCCGCTCCCCCGCCAGGGTCATGGCCTGGGCCAGCTGGCCCTGACGCAGCAGCTCCCTCAAGCGGCGCCGGGTCAGGCTCTCCTGATTGTCCAGCAGGGTGAGGCGGGATCGTCGCCCCCGTCCTGCCTCCGCCGACCAGCTGAGCCAGCCCTGATCCTGCATGCGGCGCAGCAGCAGGCGGGCGTTGCGCGGGGTGCAGCAGAGCAGGTCCGCCACCTCGGCGAGGCTTGCCTCCCGCTCATCACAGCCAAGCTGCTGGGCGAGTCGTTGAAATTGTTGATAGAGACGGCTGCTGGGCATAAAAGGGGAAATCCTGTTGCTATAAGTCATCAGTTTTTACTTCCGTATTTTAGCTCAATACTGATGACGAACATGAGAGCCACAGCACAGGAGCACCATCATGCACCAGACCAGCCCCCTCAAACCGAACCGGATCCAGCAAGGAATGCGCCGCTACTTCCGCCGGATCCTGCCCCGCCCGCTGCCGCTCATCGAGGATCCCATGGCCCAGCTCAACCGCCTGATGCAGTGGGACATGGATCAGATAGATGACAGGGAGTATCGCCGTCGTCTCTGAATGAACCCCTTGTGAGGCAAGAGAGAAGAGGGATCGCCGCCATCAGCCAGCGGCACTTGGCCGGACTCGGAGGTTTACATCGGCGCCGGGCCTGCTAGATTGGACGTCTATCCATCCATAATGGCGACGACGTCCAACAAGGAGTGTGTGATGAAAGATGCGACCCTGGCCCTGCACCACGGCTTTGCCAACGACCCCACCACCAAGGCGGTGGCCGTGCCCATCTATCAGACGGTGGCCTACGAGTTCGACAGCGCCCAGCACGGGGCGGACCTGTTCAATCTGGCGGTGCCGGGCAACATCTACACCCGCATCATGAACCCCACCAACGACGTGCTGGAACAGCGGATGGCCGCCCTGGAAGGGGGCATAGCCGGGCTGGTGGTCTCGGCGGGTTCCGCCGCCATCACCTACGCCATCCAGGCGCTGACCGCCGCCGGTGACAACATAGTCTCCACCCCCCAGCTCTACGGCGGCACCTATACCCTGTTCGCCCACATGCTGCCGAGCTTCGGGGTCGAGGTGCGCTTCGCCAAGGACGACAGCGCCGAGGCCATCGCCGCCCTCATCGACGACAGGACCAAGGCGGTCTACTGCGAGAGCATCGGCAACCCGGCGGGCAACATCGTCGATCTGGCGGCGTTTGCCTGGGTGGCCCACGCCCGTGGCGTGCCGCTCATCGTCGACAACACGGTCGCCACCCCTGTCTTGTGCAAGCCCATCGAGCACGGCGCCGACATAGTGGTGCACAGCCTGACCAAGTACGTGGGCGGTCATGGCAACTCGCTCGGCGGCGTCATCGTCGACTCGGGCAAGTTCCCCTGGGGGGATCACCCTGAGCGCTTCCCCCAGCTCACCCAGCCCGAGCCCTCCTATCACGGGGTGGTCTATACGGAGGCCTTCGGCCCGGCCGCCTTCATCGGCCGGGTGCGCACCGTGCCCCTGCGCAACACGGGGGCGGCGCTGGCCCCCATGAACGCCTTCCTACTGCTGCAGGGGCTGGAGACCCTGAGCCTGCGCATGGAGCGCCACGTGGACAACGCCCTGCGGGTGGCCCACCACCTTGACGCTCACCCCAAGGTGGCCTGGGTCAGCTACGCCGGTCTGCCGAGCCACCCCCACTATCCGCTGGCGGAGAAGTACATGGCCGGCCGCCCCTCGGCCATCCTCTCCTTCGGTCTGAAGGAAGGGTATGAGGCGGGGGTGCGCTTCTACGATGCCCTGAAGATCTTCAAGCGGCTGGTCAACATCGGCGATGCCAAGTCTCTGGCCTGCCACCCCGCCTCCACCACCCATCGCCAGCTGAGCGAGGAGGAGCAGGCCAAGGCCGGGGTCAAGCCGGAGATGATCCGGCTGTCGGTCGGGATAGAAGCCATCGAGGACATACTGGCGGATCTGGATCAGGCGCTGGAGGCCTGAGTCGGCACGGAGCGGGCATCTGCCCGCTCTTTTTTGTCCATCGGTGAACCACTTGCCTCGCCCGTTCGTACACTCCATCCCGCCACCGAATCGAGGTTTCCCATGATAGTTCTGCACCACCTGAACAAGTCCCGCTCCCAGCGCATCATCTGGCTGCTCGAGGAGCTGGGCCTGCCCTACGAGATCAAGGCCTACCAGCGCGACGCCACCACCTTTTTGGCGCCCCCCGAGCTCAAGGCCATCCACCCCCTCGGCAAGTCGCCCGTCATCGAGCTCGACGGCCGCGTGCTGGCGGAATCCGGCGCCATCACCGAATACCTGATAGCCCGTCACGCCCCCGAGCGGCTGGCGCCTGCCACGGACAGTCCCGACTACCCCGAATACCTGCAATGGCTCCACTTCGCCGAGAGCTCAGGCATATTGCCGCTGCTGCTCGACATCTTCGTGCGCAAGGACGGCAGCCCGATGCGCTTCCTGCCGGACTACGCCAGAGCCGAGTGCGCCAAGGTGCTGGGCTACCTCAACGAGGTGCTGGCAAGCCGCCGCTATCTGGTGGGGGATCGCCTCTCCGGCGCCGACATCATGAACTCCTTCCTGGTGGATCTGCTGGCGCAAAACGGCCAGCTGGCCCGGTTCCCGCACCTTGAGGCCTACTGGCAGCACCTCAACACCCATCCGGCCCGACAGAAGGCGGCAGCCCTGGAGCGCGAGCTGGACAAGGACGCCTGAGTCCCGGTAGCCAAAAACGGGAGCCAGCCATCAAAACGGTGCAAGGCCGTCACCTGGCATGAGGTACTCGGTTGTCCCTTTGCTATGGTGTGACTGGGAGGGGTGACCGAACGCTTCCCATCACAATGACGCCACCAGGGTTTCGTCATCTGGGCGCTCTCGCCGGGCGCCGCTCTCTAGCCACAGGGTCTCAATCATGAAACTGAAACACGCATGGATCGCCGGTTTGCTCACCCTCTGCACCAGCCCTCTGATACAGGCCGCCGAAGCGACCGCCAATGTGGCCATCGCCCCGGGTCAGGTCAGCCTGGCGGAAGAGGTGAAGGCGGAAGCGACTGTCACCGCCATCGACATGGCCAGCCGCAAGGTCAGCCTGACAAACGCCGAAGGCAAGGTGTTCGACCTGGTCGCCGGGGAGGGGGTCACCAATCTCGATCGGCTCAAGGTGGGGGACATGGTGACGCTGCGATACCTGCAGATGCTGGATCTGGAACTGCTCAAGGGCAGCGCCGGGGTGAGAAAACGGCTGGTCGAGGTGGATGGCAGCAAGGCGGCCGCCGGTGAACAACCTGGGGCCGAAGCGGGTATGCAGGTGACCCTCTATGCGGACGTCATCGATGTGGACAAGGCGCAGCAGACCATACGGGTCAAGGGAGTGGACAAGACCCTCACCCTCAAGGTCAATGATCCGGCCCAGTTCGCCCTGATCGCCAAGGGAGATCAGATCAAGGCCGTCCAGACCACGGCCATCGCCATAGGGATAGAGCCCAAGCCGTAAGCGGGGCGACCACCCCATCCATCCGGCAAAGCAGGAGGCACCTCTCAAGGTGCCTCTTTTCATTGTGCCGAGACCGGCAGTCAGCCGCGGCTGATATGCAGCGGGCCGAAGGTCTGGGCCACCGGCATGATCTCTATGCTGTTGATGTTGACGTGGGCGGGCTGCTCGCCAATCCAGAGCACGGTATTGGCGATGTCTTGCGGCGAGATGGCCTGCACCCCCTGATAGACGGAGGCCGCCTTGGCATCGTCACCGTGGAAGCGCACGTTGGAGAACTCGGTGCCGCCGCACAGGCCCGGCTCCACATTGGTGACCCGCACCGCCGTGCCCGCCAGATCGGCGCGCAGATTGAGGCTGAACTGCTTCACGAACGCCTTGGTGGCGCCATAGACGTTGCCACCCGGATAAGGATAGGTACCGGCGATGGAGCCTATGTTGATCACATGGCCGCGGTTGCGCGCCACCATGCCCGGCAGCAGCAATCGGGTCACCAGGGTCAGGCCGCTGATGTTGGTGGCGATCATCTGCTCCCAGTCTTCCAGCTCGGACTGGTGAGCCGGGGCCAGGCCCAGGGCCAGACCGGCGTTGTTGACCAGCAAGTCCACTTCGCTCCAGCCGCTGGGCAGGCCATCGATGGCGGCCCGGGTGACGGCTTTGTCCTGCACGTCGAACACCAGGGGCAGGAAGCTCTCTCCCAGCTCATCGGCCAGACCGGCCAGCCGCTCGGCGCGGCGACCCGTGCCTATGACCCTGTGCCCGGCGGCGACCAGGGCGCGGCTGATCGCCTCACCAAATCCGGACGATGCGCCCGTTACCATTGCAATCATCTGAGCCTCCTTGGCTGTCATCAGGTTGTCGATTGAATTCATTTCACGGCGATGCCGTCATTGCAGCTCCCGTCCCGTGCTCTTGCGCCAGACAAAGACCAGCAAATGCAGGGCGAGCAGGCCGGAGCCGGCGAGGCCGAACAGCAGGGCCGTCAGGGCATTGACCGAACTGTCTGCCCCAAACCACCACCAGAGCCCCCAGCCCCCCAGAGCGATGAGCAGACACTGGCAGGCGCAGAGCGGGCAGCGCCCGAGCTTGGCCCGGATCACACTGGCGAGGCAGGCATCACAACTCATGCCGCACCCCCGAGAGCGGGCAGCGCCACTCATGCTGACCCCGGATCACGCTGGCGAGGCAGGCATCATGGCTCATACCGCTTTCCTCGCGCGCACGCTGGCGGCGGGCTCCCGCAGGGCCAGCACCAGCCGATGGGCGTGCTGGCCCCGGCCATAGTAGTCGGGCAGCCGCTGCTGGGCTCGAAAACCGAGCCGACGATAGAGGGGCAATGCCTCCTCGTTGCCGTCGGCCACCTCGAGCCGGACGGCGCCCCACCCCTGCTCCCGGCCATGGGCGATCACCTGCTCGAGCAGGCGACGGGCCCAGCCCTGCCGGCGCACCCGCCAATGGATGGCCAGGGTCTGGATCACCAGGCGATCCCAACCCTTGTGCTCCAGCAGGCAGAGATAGCCCATCAGCTGCTCCCTGTCGTCGTGCAGCAGCAGGGTCCGCCCCTTGGCATGGGAGAGCAGATAGTGCCAGCGCTGGCGGCCGAAGGCGACCTCGGGGGGAAAGCAGTATCGCTCCAGTTTTACGATGACCCCCAGATCATCGAGACGGGCGGCACGCACGGTCAGCACAGGAGAGTCCTCGCTTGAGTTATTTATCTTCAGCATCAGCAATGAGACTTGTATCACAAGTTACCAAGGCAGAATATTAGGCACTGTAACCTCTTGTCTCCCCTCGCGCCATTGTCGTGCTTGCCGGTGCATCGAAGCCCACTGGGGATCCTGCCGTTTTGGCAGTCCTTTCTGTGGAGCCCGAAAATATGAGTACCTATGTCATCGTCGAAGAGCCGGGGGACTGGCCTTGCCAGGGCGATTATCTGCTGACCGCCCGCACCTATCTGCAGCATGGCCTGCCCACCACAGGGGGGCGCGGTCGCATCATCAACCTCTGCCGCAGCCTGGATCACCTGAGCGCGGGCTACTACTGCTCCCTGCTGGCCCAGGCCAGGGGACACCACTGCCTGCCCGGCTTGCAGGCCATCAGCGTGCTGCAGCCCCAGCAGCCGCCAGCCAAGCTGTGGCGCAAGCTGCAAGGCTGGCTGGCCCAGCAGAGCGAAGACAGGATCCGGGTGCGCGCCATCTTCGGCCAGTGCGAGCAGAGCGAGCTGGCGGGACTGGCCCGCTACTACTACGGCCTGAGCCAATTGCCGCTTCAGGAGCTGACCCTCAAGCGCGGCCGCCACGGCTGGTCGGTGCGCCAGCAGCAGAGCCTCTCCCCCCTGGCCCTCGGCGAGGGAGAGCGCACCCTGATGCTGAACCATGTCCGCACCCTGATCGGGGACGAAGCGGACCCCGCCGCGCCCCGCTATCAGCTCGCCATTCTGGCGGATCTGGAGGATGGCCGCGCCAGCAGCGATGCCCTGGCCCTGACCCGCTTCACCCGGGCCGCGGCGGCCCAGGGGATCCGCACCGAGATCCTCTCCCCCGCCGCCATCGAGCGGCTGCCGGAGTTCGATGCCCTCTGGCTGAGGTCGGAGACGGCGGTGGGCCACTACACCTTCGAGTTTGCCCGCCGCGCCGAGCAGCTCCAGATGCCGCTGATCGACAGCGCCCGCGCCATCCTCGCCTGCAGCAACAAGCTCTACCTCTACGAGCTGATGGTGCGCAGCGGGGTGCCCATGCCGCCCACCATGGTGGTGACCCGCAGCGGGCGCCACCAGGTGGCCGATCTGGTGCAGCGCCTCGGCCTGCCGCTGATGGTGAAGATCCCGGACGGTGCCCAGGGGCGGGATCTGGCCATGGCGAGCGACGAAACCCAGCTCGCCCGCCTGCTGGACGAGGGGCTGGGTCGCTCCGCCCTGCTGCTGGTGCAAAGCCGGATCCCGGCCGAGTTCGACTGGCGCATCGCCCTGCTCGACGGCTCGCCGCTGTTTGCCTGCCGCCGCTATCGCCCCGAGCC
This sequence comes from Aeromonas bivalvium, assembly GCF_000819765.1. Taxonomy (GTDB): domain Bacteria; phylum Pseudomonadota; class Gammaproteobacteria; order Enterobacterales; family Aeromonadaceae; genus Aeromonas; species Aeromonas bivalvium. The sequence goes on along the minus strand of NZ_CDBT01000056.1, from coordinate 81,818 downwards.
CGGCAGTCGCATCCGCCGCCGCAAGCACCCCCTCGATCTGAGCCGGATCGAGGCCCTGCCACTGACCGAGGTGCCGGAGCGGGTGTTGCAGACGGCGCGCCGCGCCGTGCATCAGCTCGGCAACGGCCTGTTCGGGGTGGACCTGCGCCAGCAGGGACAGGGCTGCGTGCTGCTCGAGATCATCGACAACCCCTGGATCCGGGGCGACATGGAGGACAGGGAGAGTCCGGATCTCTACGACAGGCTGGCCCGCGCCTTTCGCCAACGGCTCGAGGACAGGGGGCAGCATGCCCTCTCCTAGGGCGGGATCCTGTCGCCCACAAACCAACAAGGGGAGCCTGGGCTCCCCTTGTTGCATCTGGCGCCATGACGGCGCTCAGATCCGGCTCACTCCGCCGGCTTGTGCTTGCGGCTCGCCTTGAGCTCGAGAAACTCGATGATCTTGCCCGCCACATCCTTGCCGGAGGCCGCTTCCACCCCTTGCAGGCCGGGGGAGGAGTTCACCTCCAGCACCAGGGGGCCGCGGGCGCTGCGCAATATGTCCACCCCGGCCACGTCCAGCCCCATGATCTTGGCGGCCTGCACCGCGGTGGCCCGCTCTTCCGGGGTGATCTTGATGGCTTCGGCGGTTCCCCCCCGATGCAGATTGGAGCGAAACTCCCCGGGCTGGGCCTGACGACGCATGGCCGCCACCACCTTGCCGTTGACCACCAGGCAACGGATGTCGGCACCGTTGGCCTCGCGGATGTACTCCTGCACCAGTATGTTGTTGTTGGTCTGGATGAAGGCCTCGATCACGCTCTCGGCGGCTTTGTGGGTCTCGCACAGCACCACCCCTATCCCCTGGGTTCCTTCCAGCAGCTTCACCACCAGGGGGGCCCCGCCCACCATCTTGATGAGATCCGGTACGTCGTGGGTGCTGTGGGCATAACCTGTGATGGGCAGGCCTATGCCGTGACGGGAGAGCAGCTGCATGGCCCTCAGCTTGTCCCGGGAGCGACTGATGGCCACAGAGCTGTTGAGGGCCATGGTGCTCATCATCTCGAACTGGCGCAGCACGGCGGTGCCATAGAAGGTGATGCTGGCGCCGATACGGGGGATCACGGCGTCATAGTCCCCGAGCTCCACCCCCTCGTAATGAATGGAAGGATTGTGGGAGGCGATGTTCATGTAACAGCGCAGGGTGTCGAGCACCTCGACCTCATGACCACGGGCACGCGCCACCTCGACCAGACGACGGGTAGAGTAGTTTCTGGGCTCACGGGATAAAACAGCAATCTTCATGACAATTCCGCTAGGAGGCAGCGCCTGGGCAGGATGGGGCGGGAGAGTATAAGGTGCCACAGCGCCATGACAACGCCAATTGTTTATCCTGACAACAAGACAAACCACACAAAACCCGGATAAAGCCGACGACTGTCATCCGGATGTAAAACGGCGGCCCCATACTGGGGCCGCCGTTTTCATGGGACTGAGGGTCAGCCTGGCTGACGCGCGTCTCAACCCAGGTTAGGCCCCAGCCAGCGTTCTGCTTCTGCCAGGGTCATGCCCTTGCGCATGGCGTAGTCTTCCACCTGATCTTGCTGGATCTGCGCCACCGCGAAGTATTTGCTGTCGGGGTGGGAGAAGTACCAGCCGGACACCGCCGCCCCCGGCCACATGGCGTAGGACTCGGTGAGCTGCATGCCGATGGCCTGCTCGACATCAAGCAACTCCCAGATGCTCCCCTTCTCGGTGTGCTCAGGGCAGGCCGGATAACCCGGCGCCGGGCGTATGCCCTGATAGTTCTCGCGGATCAGCTCCTCGTTGCTGAGCGCCTCGTCCGGGGCATAGCCCCAGTGCACCTTGCGCACCTGTTCGTGCAGGTATTCGGCGAAGGCCTCGGCGAGACGGTCGCACACAGCCTGGATCAGGATGGCGTTGTAGTCGTCGTGATCCGCCTTGTAGGCTTGCGCTATGGCCTCCTCGCCGATGCCGCCGGTCACCGCAAAGGCACCGATCCAGTCCGGCTTGCCGCTCTCCTTCGGCGCAACATAGTCCGCCAGACAGTAGTTGGGGAAGCCCTGCTTCTCGCTCTGCTGGCGCAAATGGTGCAGCACCTTGATGACCTCGGTGCGGGACTCGTCCCTGTAGACCTCTATGCTGTCCCCCACCCCGTTGGCGGGGAACAGGCCTATGATACCGGCGCAGCGCACGCTCTCATCCTTCTCCAGCCGATCCAGCATGGCGTTGGCATCGGCAAACAGCTTGGTCGCCTCTTCGCCGATGATCTCGTCTTCCAGGATGCGCGGATACTTGCCCGCCAGCTCCCAGCTCAGGAAAAACGGCGTCCAGTCGATGTAGGGGCGCAGCACAGAGACGGGCACGTTCTCGAAGGTCTGCACGCCGGGCTCGCGGGGTGCTGGGGGCTGATAGTTCACCCAGTCCAGCTGATGACGGTTGGCGCGGGCATGGGCCAGAGAGACCGGCTTGGAGCGCGGCTGCTTGCGGGCATGCTGCTCCCGCGCTATCTCGTACTCCTTGTCGATACGGGCAACGAAGGCGGGCTTGAGCTCCGGGCTCAGCAGGCTCTGGGCCACCCCAACGGCGCGCGACGCGTTCGACACATAGACCACGGGTTCGGAGTAGTTCTGCTCTATCTTCACCGCGGTGTGGGCCTTGGAGGTGGTGGCACCACCGATGAGCAGGGGCAGCTTGAAGCCCTGGCGCTCCATCTCTTTCGCCACGTGCACCATCTCGTCCAGGGAGGGGGTGATGAGGCCGGACAGGCCTATGATGTCGGCCCCCACTTCCCGCGCCGTCTTGAGGATGGTCTCGCAGGAGACCATGACCCCGAGATCGACGATCTCGTAGTTGTTGCACTGCAGCACCACGCCGACGATGTTCTTGCCGATGTCGTGCACGTCCCCCTTGACGGTGGCCATCACGATTTTGCCGTTGCTGGAGCCGCCGGACTTCTCCGCCTCTATGTAGGGTTGCAGGTAGGCGACCGCCCGCTTCATCACCCGCGCCGACTTCACCACCTGGGGCAGGAACATCTTGCCGGCGCCGAACAGGTCACCCACCACGTTCATGCCGTCCATCAGCGGCCCCTCGATCACGTGCAGCGGCTTCTCGGCCCCGGCCCGCGCCTCCTCGGTGTCCTCCTCGATGAAATCGGTGATGCCCTTGACCAGGGCGTGCTCCAGCCGCTTGCCCACCGGCCAGCTGCGCCACTCCTGATCCCGGGGATCCTCGGCCTGGGCGCCGGCGCCGCGATACTTCTCGGCGATGGCGAGCAGATCCTCGGTGGCGTTGTCATTGAGGTTGAGCACCACCGCCTCGACCTTCGCCTTCAGCTCCGCCGGAATGTCTTCGTAGATGGCGAGCTGACCGGCGTTGACGATGCCCATGTCCATGCCGCTGCGGATGGCGTGGTAGAGGAAGACGGCGTGGATGGCTTCGCGCACCGGCTCGTTGCCACGGAAGGAGAAGGAGACGTTGGAGACGCCGCCGGAGATCATGGCGTGGGGCAGATGGGTCTTGATGTCCTTCACCGCCTCGATGAAGTCCACCGCGTAGTTGTTGTGCTCGTCGATGCCGGTCGCCACCGCGAAGATGTTGGGGTCGAAGATGATGTCTTCCGGCGGGAAGCCGACCTGGTCCACCAGGATCCGGTAGGCGCGCTGGCAGATCTCGAACTTGCGGGCACGAGTATCGGCCTGGCCCACCTCGTCGAACGCCATCACTATGACGGCAGCGCCGTAGCGGCGCAGCAGCCTGGCCTGCTCGATGAACTTGGCCTCCCCCTCCTTCATGGAGATGGAGTTGACCACAGGCTTGCCCTGCACGCACTTGAGTCCGGCCTCCAGCACCTCCCACTTGGAGGAGTCGATCATCACCGGCACCCGGGCGATGTCCGGCTCGCCGGCGATGAGGTTCAAGAAGCGCACCATGGCTGCCTCGGCGTCCAGCATCCCCTCGTCCATGTTGATGTCGATGATCTGGGCGCCGCTCTCCACCTGCTGCTTGGCCACGTCCAGGGCCTCGTCGTAGAGCCCCTCCTTGATGAGGCGCTTGAACTTGGCCGAGCCGGTGACGTTGGTGCGCTCCCCCACGTTCACGAACATGGACTCTGGGGTGATGATGAGGGGCTCCAGGCCCGACAACCGGCAGGCCACCGGGATCTCCGGCAGGGCGCGGGGCGCTATGCCCGCCACGGCGTCCGCCATGGCGCGAATATGGGTCGGGGTGGTGCCGCAGCACCCCCCCACCAGGTTGAGGAAGCCGCTCTGTGCCCACTCGCGGATATGCTCCGCCATCTCGCCCGCGTCCAGATCGTATTCGCCAAACGCATTGGGCAGGCCGGCGTTGGGGTGGGCACTGACAAAGGTCTCGCTGATGCGGGACAACTCTGCCACGTACTGGCGCAGCTCGTCGGGGCCCAGCGCGCAGTTGAGGCCGAACGACACGGGTTTGACGTGGCGAAGGGAATGGTAGAAGGCTTCCGTGGTCTGGCCCGAGAGGGTGCGGCCGGAGGCATCCGTGATGGTGCCGGAGATCATCACAGGCAGGCTGTAACCCAGGGCTTCGAATACTCCTTCCACCGCGAAGGCGGCGGCCTTGGCGTTCAGGGTATCGAAGATGGTCTCGATCAGGATGAGGTCGGCGCCCCCCTCGATCAGGGCATGGGTCGATTCGGTGTAGGCGGCCACCAGCTCGTCATAGGTGACGTTGCGCTTGCCGGGGTCGTTCACGTCCGGCGAGATGGAACAGGTACGGTTGGTGGGCCCAAGCACCCCTGCCACGAAGCGCGGCCTGGCCGGGTCTTTTGCCGTCCATTTGTCCGCCACGGCACGGGCCAGACGGGCCGCCTCCCGGTTGATCTCGGCGGAGAGATCCTCCATCTCGTAATCGGCCATGGCGATACGGGTGGCGTTGAAGGTGTTGGTCTCGAGGATGTCAGCCCCGGCGGCGCAGTATTGATCGTGGATCTCGCGGATGATCTCGGGCTGGCTCAGCACCAGCAGGTCATTGTTGCCCTTGATATCCGTATGCCAGTCGGCGAACCGCTCGCCACGATAATCCGATTCACCGAGCTTGTAGCCCTGGATCATGGTGCCCATGGCACCGTCGATGATCAGGATCCGCTCCAGCAGACAGGCCTGCAGACTCTTGTTTGTTGTCGACACCGCTCTTACCTCTTACATCCATGCAACTGCGTGGCTTTATCCTAACAGCAAAGAAAAAAAATGGAAATCTAGCCGTCTATCTGTCTAAATTAACCAGCGATACCCAAAAGTAGGTAGTGAGTAAACTATCACCACGGAGTACCCTATGCCCGTCCTTTACGGACTCGTGCTTGCTGTCACTCCAACGAGAAAAATAATCATGAGCGTCTATTACACACTCTGCTTCTTGGCGGCGTTGGCGATTTTTATCGCATTCGCCAACCAGTATGTCATCAAGATCCAGACCACCATCGCCATCACCGCCGGCTCCATGCTGATCTCCGCACTCATGGTGCTGTTCGGCAAACTGGGCTGGTTCAACCTCGAGCCCCTGGCCGTCGAGACCATGGAGAGCATCGACTTCCAGAACTTCCTGCTCAAGGGGATCCTGGGCTTCCTGCTGTTCGCAGGGGGCCTTGGCATCAACCTCAAGGCCTTGCGCAGCCAGAAGTGGGAGATCACCATTCTGGCCATCCTCGCCACCCTGCTCTCCACCTTCATCATCGGCTACGGCTTCTGGTTCATCGCCAAGCTGCTGGGCTGGGAACTGCCCCTGGTCTACTGCATGCTGTTCGGTGCCCTGATCTCCCCCACCGACCCCATTGCCGTGCTCGCCATCGTCAAGAAGATGAAGGCGCCCCCCCAGATCGCCATCCAGATCGAGGGAGAGTCCCTGTTCAACGACGGCGTCGGTCTGGTGATCTTCGCCACCGTGTTCGCCGTGGCCTTCGGCGGCGTCGAGCCCACCTTCACCAGCGTGGCCGGCCTGTTCCTGCATGAGGCCCTCGGCGGCATCCTGTTTGGCGCCGTGCTCGGCCTCATCGCCCACGTGATGATCAGCGCCACCGACGATGGCTCCCTGGAGCTGCTGCTGACCCTGTGCATTCCGACCGCCGGCTTCGCCCTGGCCAACATGCTGGGGGTCTCAGGCGCCCTGGCCATGGTGGTATGCGGCATCATGATCGGCAACTGGACCCGTCACTCGGGTTTCTCCGAGCAGAGCAGCCACCACCTGGATCACTTCTGGGAGTTGATGGATCAGTTCCTCAACGCCCTCTTGTTCCTGCTGATCGGCCTGGCCCTGGTGCTGCTGGATCTCGCCTGGCAAGACTGGATCCTGCTGGTCATCGCGGTGCCTCTGTGCCTCGCCGCCCGCTTCATCAGCGTCTCCCTGCCCTATGTGGCCTTCCGCAAGTTCCGCAGCTACAACACCTTCTCGGTGCGCATCCTCACCTGGGGCGGCCTGCGCGGTGGCCTGGCCATGGCCATGGCACTGGCCCTGCCGTCCGGAGTCATGATGATCCCGGGCAGTGATGTCGATCTGCGCCAGGTCATACTGGTGATGACCTACTCGGTGGTGATGTTCTCCATCGTGGTGCAGGGGATGACCATCACCCCCATGATAGAGAGAGCCAAGAAGGCCAGCGGCGACATCTGATCCGTCGCCCTGAATAACGAAAAAGCCGCCTCTCTGGCGGCTTTTTCGCAGGCGATCCCGAAGGGGAGCCTCAGCTCCTGGGTTTTTCGTAGGTGAACACCTTGCCGATGTCCTCCAGCCGGTAGCTGGTGAGCTGGTAGACATAGTAGTTGAGCCAGTTGGCAAACAGCAGGTGGCCATGGCTGCGCCAGCTGGCCCTTGGCGGCTGGTCCGGGTCGTTGCCCGGGTAGTAGTTGACCGGAATGGCGGGGGCGAGCCCGGCCTCGAGGTCGCGCTTGTATTCGCCATCCAGGGTCAGCACATCGTATTCGGGGTGACCGGTGACAAACACCTGGCGGCAATCCTTGGTAGCGGCCAGATAGACCCCGGCCTCCTCGGACTCGGCGAAGATCTGCAGATCCGTGTGGGCACGAATGAGATCGCCATCGAAGGCCGCATAGCGGGAATGGGGGGCCACGAATTCGTCGTCGAAGCCGCGCAGCAGGGGCTCGTGTTCATCGAGCCTGTGGTGGCGATAGATGCCGGACAGCTTCTCGCCATGGGTCTGCTTGTCCATGCCATACAGCGCCTTGAGCGCCGCCTGCACCGCCCAGCACAGGAACAGGGTGGAGGTGACATGCTCGTGGGACCACTCGATGATCTCGACCACCCTGTCCCAGTAGACGACCTCCTCGAACTCCACCCGGCCCAGGGGCGCCCCCGTGATGATCATGCCGTCGTAGTTGTTGCCCCGCACCTGTTCGAAGTCGTGATAGAAGTTCTCGAGATGGGCCTGGGGCGTGTTCTTGGACTCCCGATCGTCGATACGCAGCAGATCCACGTCCACCTGCAGCGGCGAATTGGAGAGCATCCGCATCAGCTGGATCTCGGTCTCTATCTTCTTGGGCATCAGATTGAGGATGAGCACCCGCAGCGGGCGTATGTTCTGGGTGACGGCCCGGGATTCCGTCATGACGAAGATGTTCTCCTGCCCCAGCACTTCGGCGGCGGGTAACTGATCCGGGATCTTGATGGGCATGCTGACTCCCTGTACTGCATCAGTAAAAATGTCTGGACATCTAGAAGCCTATAATAAAGCATCCGGACTGTCATCCGATACCTTTGTATTCACTCTCGCCATTGACTAGCATACGGCTCACGTGCCCCTCACTGCGAACCCCATGGCCGGTATCACCATTTCAGTAGACAGGCTGCAAGTCGGCAACTATGTCTCCCTGCCTCTGGGCTGGCGCGCTCACCCCTTCCTGTTTTCCAGCTTCAAGATCAAGAACGAAGAAGAGATCGCCCTGATCCGCCACCTGGGCCTGGCCAGGGTCACCATCATCCCGGAGAAGAGCGACTGCCCGCCCCTGCCCCCCGATGCACCAAGCCGTGAGGTCGTGCCGGATCCGGCTCAGCAGAGGGAGATGGAGCAGGACAAGGCGCAGCGCATCGCCCGCTTGCAGCAATACCGCCGGGACCTGCAGCAGTGCGAGAAACAGTTCCAGCACTCCTTGAGCCAGGTGCGCAGCCTGATGAGCAAGGTGCAGGCCCGCCCCCTCAACGCCATTGATGACGCCAAGGATCTGATCGATGCCATCGCCAGCCAGCTGCTGGCGGCGGACGAGCTGGTGCTGCACCTGATGGGGGACGGCGAGGAGGGGGATCCCCTCTACTATCACTCCCTCAACGTCAGCGTGCTGAGCATGATGCTGGCCAAGGAGTGCGAGATGAATGCGGAGCAGATCCGCCTGGTCGGCATGGGGGCCCTGTTTCACGACATCGGCAAGCTGAAGATCCCGAGCCAGATCCTGCGCAAGAGCGCACCCCTGACCAGGCCGGAGCAGAACCTGCTGGCCCAGCATCCCCGCTACGGGCTGGACCTCATCAACCTGGCGGCATCCTTCCCCTCCGAGGCCAAGGGCATAGTGCTGCACCATCACGAATATCTGGACGGCAGCGGCCCGGAGGGACTCAAGGCTGGGCAGCTCGACCCCATGACCCAGCTGGTCTCCCTCATCAACGAATATGACAACCTCTGCCACCGCCACGGCAAGGTGCCCTACTCCGCCCTCTCCAGCCTCTACAAGCTGCGCAAGGGTCAGTTCAACCCGGACAACATGGCCCTGCTGATCCGCCTGCTCGGCATCTATCCCCCCGGCAGCGTGGTACAACTCTCCAGCGGCCAGCTGGGCCTGGTGATGTCCGTCAAGGGGAGCAGCCTGCTCCACCCCAGCGTGCTGGTCTACGATCCCGCCATCCCGCGCCAGGAGGCGGCCGTCATCGCGCTGGATCGGGCCGGACTCACCATCGCCAAGGTGATCCACCCCAGGCGTCTGCCCCCCGCCGTGTTCGAGTACCTGAATCCGCGCACCCGCATCAGCTACTACTTCGAACCCAAGACCAAGTGACCCTGCAGGAGTCTTCATGCACATAGAAATTGTCAGCACCGGCGACGAGATAGTGACCGGCCTGGTGGTCGATACCAATGCCGCCTGGCTCAGCGCCCGCTTGCTGGATCAGGGCTGGCAGGTGCGCCGCCGCCATACGGTGGGGGATGATCTCGCCGATCTGACCGCCCTGCTGCGCGAGTGCGCCGCGCGCGCCGACCTGGTGCTGGTGTGCGGCGGCCTGGGTCCGACGGCGGACGATCTCACCGCCCAGGCCGCGGCCGATGCCTTCAACGCCCCCCTGACCCTGCATCCCGGCTGGCTCGATACCATAGCGGCCCGCTACGCCAGCCGGGGTCGCCCCATGCCCGCCAGCAACGCCAAGCAGGCCTGGCTGCCCGCGGGCTGCGAGATCCTCGACAACCCGGTCGGCACCGCCTGCGGTTTCCTGTTGCAGTGGGGACGCTGCCGCATCGCCTTCACACCAGGGGTACCGTTCGAATTCAAGCAGATGGTGACGGAGCAGATCCTGCCCCGCCTGCACAACGAGCAAGCCAGCGGGGAGACGGCGCTGCGCCGCTGCTACAGCTTCGGCATCTCGGAATCCGCCCTGAGCGATCGGCTCGACGCTGCCCCCTGGCCCGTCGGGATCACCCTCGGCTACCGCTCCGCCATGCCCCTCATCGAACTCAAGCTGATCGGCCAGGGCGCCACGACCCGGGACATGGAGGCGGCACAGGCGCGCCTGCTCGAGCAGATCTCCCCCTGGCTGGTCGGTCAGGGTGACGAGGAACCGGCGCGGCAGATCCTCGCCCAGCTGGGGGACAGGCCCCTGACCCTGTTCGAGGGGGAGAGCCGGGGCGCCTTGCTGACCCTCTGTCATCAGCATCCCGGCCTCACGGCCCACTTCAGCCAGCAGCCTGCCGGCGAACCGGCCCAGCCCCTGGGGGACGGGCGAGGGGCCAGCCTGACCATAGGGATGGCGGGGCCCCAGGGGGTTCCATTGCGGCTCTGCATCGATGGCAAGTGCGTCGGCCAGACGGTGAAGGTCAGCCACCCGGATCCCGAGAGCGCCCGTGCCATCCTCGCCTTCGCCGCCCTCGACATGCTGCGCCGTCACCTGGCGGGGCTGCCGGTGATCGCCGACTACCTCACCCTGACCCGCACCCAGACCCTGGGCTGAGTCGCCCCGGCCAGCGAGCCAGTGCTGACTCGCTGGCTCGCCCTCCCCTCGTCTCCCTCAGGGCGGCGCTGCCTGACCGTGTCCCCATGGCGATTTCTTCAACCGCCTTCACCCATTTGGACATAGATCATTGACCAATAAGAAGAATGATCAGGATACTGGGGCCTCCTTGCCGCCGAGTCGGGGGAACCAGCATGGGGGCATCATGGAATTGATAAAGAAATCAGTCAGATGGACTGAGCAGGAGCCAGAGTGTTAAACAAAGAGTGGTTACAGTTGTCGGCGGATATGGAACTGGCCTGCCTGCGCATCCTGCCCGGGCTGGACGAACCGGTGCGCGAAGCCGATGTGCTCACCCTGCTGCTCTCCTCCAACTGTCGCCGCTATCAGCCCCTGCACGAGGGGATCAAACAGGTGGTCAGCCTGCTCAATACCCTGCAGGCCAAACCGGACGCCCCCATACCTCCCAATCCCGTCCCCATCGCCAGGCGCCAGGACGCCCGGCTGATGATACTGGTCGACAGCGACAAGATGACGGCCCGGGCCCAGATCACCTGCGACTGGGGCGGCAAGCCGCTCACCCTGGATGCCTTGCAGCAGACCCTCGGCGAGAGCGAAGTGAACAGCGGCGTGCAGGGCATACTGCTCGAGCAGGCCGTCAAGCTCGCCAGGGAGGGGGCCCCCGGCAGTCTGATCCAGCCCGCCATCGCCTACGGCATCGCCCCCATTGCCGGCCAGGACACCCGTTTCGAGCGTCTGGTCGATACCCCGTCCGATCGCATCCTCAAGCCTCAGGAGACGGAGAACGGCAAGGTGGATCTGCGCGACCTTGGTACCCTGGTGACGGTCCGGGCGGGGGAGCCGCTGATGCGCCGCCACCCGGCGACCCAGGGCTCCCCCGGTCTGACGGTCACGGGCCAGACCCTGCCGGTCAAACCGGGCAAGGAGCTGGCCATGGTCCCCGGGGTCGGCACCGAGATAGCCAGTGATGACCCCAACCTGCTGCTCGCCAGCCGCCCCGGCCTCCCCTGCCTAGAGAAGCAGGGCATGCGGGTCGATGATGTGCTCAGCCTCAAGCAGGTGGATGCCCGCAGCGGTCATGTGACGTTCGAGGGAGCCCTCATCATCAGCGGCGACGTGTTCGCCGGCATGCGGATCCGGGCCAGTGGCGACGTGGTGATAGGTGGCTTCGTGGAGGGTGCCGACATCGAATCCGGCGGCGCCATCACGGTGCGTCACGGGGTCATCGGCCGCAAGACGGAGGATGACGACCCCCTCTGCCGGCTCAGCGCCCAGGGGGAGATACACGCCGCCTATGCCCAGTACGCCAGGCTGGAGGCGGGGGGCAATATTCATATCCAGACCCAGCTCACCCACTGCCACACCCGCAGTGGCCAGGATCTGCGGGTTGGCGACAACGCCATGCGCAAGGGCACCCTGCTCGGCGGCATCAGCATCGCCAATCGCCAGATCCAGGCCCCCAGCATAGGGGCCAGTGCCGCCAACCATACCCGGTTGCAGATCCTTGGCGGTTACTTCAGCCACAAGCAGCAGGAACAAGAGCTCAAGCAGCGCAAGCAAAGCTGCCGCGACCAGCTGCTCAAGGTGCAGGATCTGCTGCTCAAGCTGCTGCAGCTGCCGCGGGAGAAGCGCAACCCCGAGACCCTGGACAAGATCAAGACCCTGCGCCAGCAATACCTGGGCCAGAGCAAGGGACTGGACGCCAAGCTGGACGAGGCCCAGCAGGCCCTGCAGCAGCTGCTCGGCGAGATGGAGATCACCGCCACCCAGCGCCTCTATGCCGGTGTCGAGGTTGAGCTGGCCAACAGCAGCTACCGGGTCGATATCGACCATGGCCCCATTCGTATCGCCTTCAAGCAGGAACAGATAGTGTTGCAGCCTCTGGAAGGACGTAAATAAGTCAGACCGAGAGCCCGTGTCCCCTGGCCACCTGGGGCCAGCCAGCCCCAGTCCCTGTGCCGGGCAGAGTCGGCCATGCCGTGATCCCTGACCCGAACTTGGGTACACTGCCAGCCTTGCACGCCACACAAAGCAGGTAACAGTCGATGTACAAACTGATCGCATTGGATATGGATGGCACTCTGCTCACCCCCCAGGGCACCATCTCCCCGCGCACCCATGCCGCCATCACCGCCGCCCGCGCCAGGGGCGTGACAGTGGTGCTGGCCTCCGGCCGCCCCCTGGAGGGCATGACCCGCTACCTGGAAGAACTGGGGATGACGGGGCCGGAAGATTATGTGATCAGCTACAACGGCGCCATGGTGCAGCGGGTTGCCGACGGCGCCCGGATCCGCAGCCAGCTGCTGACCGGGGCCGATGCCAGCCTGGTGGCGCGTCTGGCCGAGCAGCAGGGGGTCAATGTCCACGGCTTCTCGGTGCGCCAGGGCCTCATCAGCCCCCGCCTGAGCCACTATACCGAGCACGAATCCCGCCTGACCGGCATGCCGGTCAACCTGGTCGACTTCGCCACCCTGCCCCCGGACGAGGCGATCCTCAAGGTGATGATGATCGACGAGCCCGCGCTGCTGAGCCGGGCCATCGCCGCCCTGCCGGCGCAGCTCTATCAGGACTACACAGTGGTGCAAAGCGCCCCCTACTTCCTCGAGATCATGAACAAGCAGAGCCACAAGGGGAGCGGAGTGGCCGCCCTGGCCGAGCACCTGGGCCTGGATGCCAGCCAGGTGATCGCCGTGGGGGATGCGGGCAACGACAGCCACATGATCGAATACGCCGGCCTCGGCGTCGCCATGGGCAACGCCACCGACCCCCTCAAGGCCCTGGCCCAGCACATCACCAGCCGCAACGATGAGGACGGGGTCGCCCGGGTCATCGAAACCTTCGTGCTGGCCTGATCCCCACGGCCACGTCCATCCGGCAGGCCCCCTGCCGGATGTTTAATATATCCACCCATCCAGCCAGCCCCAGCCCCGAACGTTCCCTCTGCTTCCCTGTAAAGCGGAGGATGACACCATATCTGCCTCATGCGGCTTAACATAAACCACTCATTTTGTTTGACATATTTAACGGCCTTGGCAGACTGAAATCAGGATCCAGGCTCTCGCCGCTGCGCGCCTTCTCCTGACACCAGCCGATGCGAGCCCGGGATCTCCTAAACTTGCCTTGAGGCAGGCCCTGATATCGGTCAGGGCGAGCCCAAGGCGCCAGGGTCCCTCGGGACCGCAAAGGAATGCCAAGGTGATTTATGTCTGCACATACCCCATCCGCCCCACCCCGCAAGCCCCTGGTTCTGATGACCATGGGCAGCCAGGCCCGCAACGGCCATGACTATCAGGTCATGACCCACAAATACATCAAACCCCTGGTGGAGATCAGCGACTGCACCCCGCTGCTGGTGCCCACCTGCTGCGGTACAGAGGCCCTCGAGCACTACCTCTCCCTGGCCGATGGCATCTATCTGAGCGGCGCCGGATCCAACATAGATCCCGCCCTCTATGGCCAGCAGAACCTGACCCCGGACAAGGCCCAGGACAGGGAGCGGGATCTGTTCGACATCGCCCTGGTACGGGCCGCCATCGACAAGGGGGTGCCCATCCTCGGCATCTGTCGCGGCATGCAGGAGATCAACGTCGCCCTGGGAGGGGACATACATCAGAAGGTCTACAGCGAACCCGGCTTCGATGACCATCGCGAGGATCCCGAGGATCCGCCTGAGCTGCAGTATGGCGAGAGCCACATGGTCGAGCTGGTGGAGGGGAGCTGGTTCGCCGACCTGATGGGCACTCGCCGCATCCCGGTCAACTCGCTCCATGGCCAGGCCATCAGGCGCCTGGGCAGGGGGCTCGCTCCCCTGGCCCATGCCGAGGACGGGGTGATCGAGGCGATCCATGCCCCGGGCCTGCCCCAGTTCACCCTGGCGGTACAGTGGCACCCTGAGTGGCACGCCAGCGAGAACCCCCACTCGGTCAAGATCTTCACCGCCTTCGGCGAGGCCTGTCGCAGACAAGCCGCCCAACGCTAAACCGGCGGCAAGATCCACAGAGGGGCCCGCGGGCCCCTCTGTGTCTGTCTGGCTGTTGCCTCATGGGCCCTGGTCTCACTCGCCAAAGCCCCTGGCCTTGAGCTTGGGCAGGCCGCCGCGCACCGGTCGCAGGCCGCGGCAGGCATCCAGCCCCTTGAGCCCCCGCTGGATATGGTCGGGAGAGTGGCCAAAGACCATGCCGTTGCTGCGATAGAGGTTGTTGTCGTCGAGCTCGAACCGCTCGCCGCCAATGAGCAGGGGCCGCCTGCCCTCCTCCTCCTTGCCGCGCTTGAGGGGCAGGACGAGGTCGGTCAGTATCTCCCCCGTGGCGCAGCCCTCACGCCAGCGAGCCTCATCGGAGAAGGGGGTGATGGCTATTTCGCGCCAGGATCCATCCCCGAATTCGACCCGATAGTGGTCGGTCAGCAGATCGCAGCCTGCCAGCAGACCCAGGCATCCCAACAGACAGTAACGACTCAGGCGCGGCATCTCTCCCTCCTGTCCGGCCGGGGCAGCAAGGTGGCGGCACCGCCGCGGCGCATCTGCGGCCTCATGATGGCGCCCACTCATGGCCAAGCAGCAGGGGGCCCAGCTCTTCAAGCCTGCTCAACATGAGATCCGGCAGCTGGCTGAGGCGGCGCCAGTCACCCTGGCCGTCATTGAGCCAGGCGACGCGATAGCCCTGCCGGCGGGCCCCCAGCACGTCGCTGCGCTCATGGTCTCCCACGTGCAATATCTCGGCGGGAGCCAGCCCGAGATCCCGGGCCGCCGCCACGAACATGTCGGGGGCCGGCTTCATCAGGGTGCCGGCGCCCGCCTTGTACACGGCGTGAAAATAGCCGTCGAGCCCGGCCCGGGCCAGATCCAGGTTGCCATTGGTGATGGCCACCAGAGGGTAGCGCCGGGCCAGGGCCGCCAGCAGGGTATGGGTGCCGGCGGGTACCGCTATGGCGGAACGCTCGGCCAGGAAGCCGGCAAACACCTCGGCGGCGGCACGCTCGGCCGAGGCGCCATCCATGCCGCCTTCCCGCAGTGCCCGCCCCAGGCTGACCCTGCGAGCCAGGCTGACATCATGATGCAGGGCGGGATCCTCCAGCAGCACCTGGCGCTTGCAGGCGTGCCAGCGCTCGGCATCCAGCATGGCCCCCGCCAGGTATTCGCTGCGCAGATGGGCCAGCATCCAGGCCTCGGCGCGCGCTATGTGGGGACCGTTGTCATAGAGGGTGTCATCGAGATCGAAGGAAAGCGCCTTGACCGGCTGCCAGCGGCGGAAAAAAACCATGCTCACTCCTGTTCGTCGTCCTTGTCGCCACCATGGCGCCTGGCCCTGGGGTGGGCCCCATCATAGACCTTGGCAAGGTGCTGAAAGTCGAGGTGGGTGTAGATCTGGGTGGTGGAGAGATTGGCGTGGCCGAGCAGCTCCTGCACCGCCCGCAGATCCCCCGACGACTCCAGCATATGGGTCGCGAAGCTGTGTCTGAGCTTGTGGGGATGCACATGGGCGTTGAGGGCCTGCTTGCCGCCCCAGCCATCGAGGCGCATCTGCACCGAACGGGCCGAGAGACGCCGCCTCTGCCTGGAGACGAAGAGGGCAGGCTCCTCGGCCGGGGCCAGGGCCGGGCGCAGGGCCAGCCACTTGTGCAGCCACTCCAGCGCCATGCGTCCTATGGGGAGCACCCGCTCCCGCGAGCCCTTGCCCACCACCCTCAGCTGGCGATCGTCCAGCCGCAGATCGGTCAGATCCAGCCCCACCAGCTCGGCGAGGCGCAGACCGGAGGAGTACATCAGCTCCATGATGGCGCGATCCCGCACCGCCAGCGGATCCTGCTCGTCGCTGATGTTGAGCAGCTGATACATCTCGTCCACATCCAGATTCTTGGGCAGGGGGCGCCCCTGCTTGGGGGTGCTGATGCCCCGCGCCGGGTTCGCCACCAGTCGCCCCTGGCGCACCTGCCAATCACAGAAGCTGCGCAGGGCTGAAAGCTTGGTGGCGAGCGAACGGGGCGCCAGTCCTCCCTTGTGCATCCGGCTCATCAGGCTGCGCACCTGGCTCGCCTCGAGCCCGGGCCAGTGGCTCAGTCCCAGCGCCACCAGCTGACCCGTCATGGCGATGAGGTGGGCCAGATAGTGGTTGCGGGTATGGGCGCTCAGCTGGCGCTCCACCCTCAGGTATTCGATGAAATCGCCGAGATCCTGCGCCAACGCGGGAGGCAGGCCGGCGAGCCCGTCAGCGCTGGCCGTCACGGATCAAGGCCGGCAACCGCAGCTGCAGCAGGCGGCCGAGCTGGCCGAGCAGCAGAGGGTCGTTGTGGGGGGTGAAGTGACCGGGATCCGGGCTGGCGAAGGCCAGCAGGCCCAGATCGCCCAGACGCATCAGCGCCACCGAGCCCACCAGCACTCCCTGGCCGAACAGCAGCTGCTGTTCGCTCTGATTGAGGCGACCGAAGTAGAAGCCCTGGCCGGGCAGACGCTGGCCCATCAGCTGCTCCATCCCCTTGCCCGTCGCAAGGAAACGCGCCCCCTCCTCCCCCGGCTGACACTGCCTGGGATTGAGCCAGAGCCGCAGCCCGGACAGCCGCAGCCGCTCGACGAAGGCCTGCTGCATGGCGTTCACCAGCTCGCTCAGGGTCTGGCAACCATGGATGTCGCCATAGAGATCCGCGTAGACGCGAAAGATCCTCTCGTTCTCGCTGGCCAGGCTCATCAGCTCGGTGATCTCCAGCTCCAGCCGCTCGATGCGGTCACGCTGGCGCTCGAGCTGGCGCTCGACCAGGGAGACGCTGCCCCTGCGCTCATGGGGGATGCGCACCCGATCCAGCAGGCTCGCGTGTTGTTGGAAAAATTCGGGGTAACGGGCCAGGTACGCCAGCACCTCGGCCTCATCGACCTCATGCTCCTGCCGTTTCGCTTCACTCATGCTTGTTCAATCCCGTCTTGATGGTCCTGTGGGCGCCAGATGTGCCGACACAGGGGACCCTGTGGTCCAGGCCCCCTATTAGAACCCTATCGGGGCGTCAAATACAGTCGCGTTTGCAGATGGGGGCACAGGCTCCCCCACCGGGCAGAAGAACGGCGGCCCGGGCCGCCGATCCTCACAGCTCTATCTGGCCGTCGAACACATGCTCGGCGGGGCCCGTCATGTAGACCGGCTGACCGGGACCCTTCCAGGCGATGGTCAGCTTGCCGCCGGGCAGGGAGACGGTCACCCGTTCCTTGAGCTTGCCCTGGCTCATGCCGATCACCGCGGCGGCGCAGGCCCCGGTGCCGCAGGCCAGGGTCTCGCCCACCCCGCGCTCGAACACCCTCAGCCGGATCTGGGTGGCATCGACCAACTCCATGAAACCGACGTTGACCCGCTCGGGGAAACGCTCGTGGCGCTCCATGATGGGGCCAAGGGTCTCGACCGGGGCATCATCCACCGAGGGCACCTCGATGACGCAGTGGGGATTGCCCATGGAGACGGCGCCGCACATGACGGTGTGCTCCTGAGCCCGCAACAGGTAGGTTTTCTCCGCCTTCTGGGCGCGAAACGGGATCTTGCCCGGTTCGAACTGGGGCACTCCCATGTTGACCGTGACCTGGTTCTCCCCCTCCAGCTGCAGCACGATGCGACCGCGCGCCGTGCTCACCGCGATGCGATCCCGGTTGACCAGCCCCTTGAGCCGCACGAAGCGGGCGAAACAGCGGGCGCCATTGCCGCACTGCTCCACCTCGCTGCCATCGGCATTGAAGATACGGTAATGAAAATCGAGCTCGGGATCATAGGGCGGCTCCACCAGCAGCAGCTGGTCGAAACCTATCCCGAAATGGCGATCCGCCAGCTTCTTGATGACGTCGTTGCTGAAGAACACCTTCTGGGTGACGCCATCCACCACCATGAAGTCGTTTCCCAGGCCATGCATCTTGGAAAATTCAATCAACATCTTTTTTCCCTGCGCTGTTCAGGCCGCAATAAAGGTCGTTCACCACCATGAAGGCGCTATTCGAGGCCCCATTCATCCTGGAAAAATCAATCAAGATCCCGCGTGCCAGTACCTTGATCGCGCGTGCAATGCAGGGGGCGCCGGAGTCGCCCTCCCGCGCGCCCCTGCCCGGATCACGGCAGCAGGTGTTCACCCTGCCAGAGCGAGGCCAGCGGCTCACGCTCGCGAATGAGGAACCCCTGGTCGCCGTCCACCAGCACCTCGGCAGCGCGGGGACGGGTGTTGTAGTTCGATGCCATGGTAAAGCCGTAGGCACCGGCGGAACGCACCGCCAGCAATGAGCCCTCGGCAATCGCCAGGGTGCGCTCCTTGCCGAGGAAGTCGCCGGTCTCGCACACCGGGCCCACCACGTCGTACAGCGCCGGCGCATGATCGGTCTGGCTGTCCACCTCTATGATGTTCATCCAGGCGCCATAGAGGGAGGGGCGCAGCAGGTCGTTCATGCCGGCGTCGATCAGCGCGAAGTTGCGGGTCTCGCCAGGCTTGAGGTATTCGACCCGGGTCAGCAGCACGCCGGCGTTGGCGACGATGGCACGCCCCGGCTCGAACAGCAGGGTCAGATCGCGACCCGCCAGCTTGGCCTTGAGCGCCTCGGCGTATTCGGTCGGGTGCGGCGGCTGCTCGGCGCCATAGTTGACCCCGAGACCACCGCCCACGTCCAGGTGATGGATATGGATGCCTTCACCGGCCAGCTCGTCGATGAGCCGCAGCAGCTTGTCCGCCGCCTCCATAAAGGGATTCAATTCAGTCAGTTGAGAACCGATATGGCAATCCACCCCCTTGATGGCGATGTTGGCCATGGCGGCCGCCTTGCGATAGATGGCGGGAGCCTGCTCGATGGGGATGCCGAATTTGTTCTGTTTGAGGCCGGTTGAGATGTAGGGGTGGGTACCGGCATCTATGTCCGGGTTGACCCGCACCGAGATGGGGGCCACCTTGCCCATGCTGGCAGCGACCCGGTTGAGGCGCTCCAGCTCGGCTTCGGACTCCAGGTTGAAGCAGAGGATCTCTTTCTCCAGCGCGAGGCGCATCTCGGCCTCGCTCTTGGCCACGCCGGAGAAGACCACCTTGGCCGGATCCCCGCCCGCCGCCAGTACCCGCGACAGCTCGCCGCCAGAGACGATGTCAAAGCCCGAGCCCAGGCGAGCCAGCAGATTCAGGATGGCGATGTTGGAGTTGGCCTTGACCGCATAGCAGACCAGGTGGGGTATGTCCCCCGCCGCCTGATCGAAGGCATGCCAGTGGCGCTCCAGAGTCGCGCGGGAGTAGACGTAGAGCGGGGTGCCGTGCTGCTCGGCCAGTTGCTGCAACGAGGTCTGTTCGGCCTGCAGCTGACCGGCGGCATTGTAGTTAAAGTGATCCAAGGGGCGGTTCCTTCCAAATTATGACGAGTGCGGCGCAGCCTCTGGGGTCGACTCGGCCGGGGTCTGGGGAGCACTCTGCTGGCCATCCGATGGGTCGGTCGGCGCCTGGGCTGGCTGGGCCTCTTGATTCTGCGGCTGCTCGGCAGGCGGCATATAGAGAGGACCTTTCAGGCCACAGGCGACCAGGGCGAGAGCGAGAAGCGCGGCAGACAGGCACCGGACGAGTTGAGTAATCATAATGGTTCGCTGCGAAAAATTTTTTGGCCCTCTATAATCGCACTCACATTGTTAAAAGCAACAGGATAAACCGATGAAGGATCACGAGTATCACGCCCTGGTAGACACCTTTTTCCAGTCTGTGGAAGACCGCATCGACGCGAACTACCCGGATATCGATTGTGAGCGGGCGGGCGGCGTGCTGACCCTGGTGTTCGAGAACAAGACCAAGGTCATCCTCAACAAGCAGGAACCCCTGCACCAGATCTGGGTCGCCACCCGGGAGAACGGCTTCCACTTCGAGCTGCAGGGAGACACCTGGATAGACAACCGCTTCGGCCACGAGCTCAAGGCCCTGCTCGCGCGCGCCTGCACCCAGCAGTCCGGCGAGGACGTGCGCTTTCCATGATTGACATCCATCCCGCTGGCGCCCGCCATGCCGTGATCTGGCTCCATGGCCTGGGAGATTCCGGCGCCGGGCTGGCGCCCCTGGTGGAAGCGCTGGCCTTGCCCGCCGACCTGCCCGTCCGCCACCTGCTGCCCGATGCCCCCGAGCGCCCCATCACCATCAACATGGGCTACAAGATGCGCGGCTGGTACGACATCAGAAGCTTCGACGACCCGGCGGATCGCGCCGTGGAAGCCCATGTCCGCGAGTCCGCCGATCGTATCGCCACCCTGCTGAGTCAGCTGGTGGCCGAAGGCTTTGCCCCGGGCAACATAGTCCTGGCCGGCTTCTCCCAGGGGGGCGTGATCGCCTCGTTCACCGCCCTGCGCCATCCGGCGCCACTGGCGGGCCTGCTCTGCATGTCCACCTATCTGGCGGCACCCGAGCAACTGGTCGAGGAGATGAGCGAGGCCGCCCGCGCCCTGCCCATCTGCTACATGCACGGCATCTATGACGACGTGGTGCCCCTCTCCATGGGGTGGGATGCCAGGCAGCGGCTGGAGGCGGCAGGCCTGACCCTCGCGTGGCACGAATACCCGATGCGCCACGAGATCTGCCGGCCCCAGCTGGGGGATATCCGCACCTGGCTGCTGGCGCGCCTCCAGCCCTAAACCAGGACACCCGCAAAAATGAGAGGGCCTGCATTGCAGGCCCTCTTCATATCATGGCGGCTGGCTCAGCCCACTTCCCGCGCCGGGCTCTGGGGCTCGCGGCCCAGCCCCTGGCTGCGATAGGGGATCACCTCCAGCGCCTCCCCCTTCTCCACTATCTCGTAGTACTGGGGCAGGTTGAAGTTGACGGGCTGACCATCGTCACCGAATCGCTCGTGGCTCGAGGTGTAGAAGCGGTTGACCCCGGTCACCAGCTCATCCTTGTTGCCGGCGAAGTGCTGGTAGATCTCCACCCGGTTCGCCTCGTCCAGGATATAGATATTGGTGCCCGCATTGCGGGTATCGAAGAAGAACTGCACCAACCCCTCGCTGGCATAGGCATCGACGATGCCGGGCAGGTGCTGGCTGTGGGTCTTGTCGAGGCGCAGCGGCAGGTGATCCAGCTTGTTGTGGGAGATGTGCCGGTAGAAGTCGATGGCGTTCTCCAGCTTCTTGACCGAGACCCCGCGCCGCTCGAAGAAGATGCCGTACTTCTCCTTGCCGAGGACCAGCGTCTTGACCAGCTGCTGCTTGTCCCGGGCCAGACGCAGCTCGATGCACTCGGCCACCAGCTGCTGGAAGCGGGAGCGCACCAGGGAGCGGAAATGCTGGCTGTAGCAGAAGACGGCGATGGTCTCGGGGGCCGCCGCATCCTGGTGCATCTTGCCGAGTATGGTGGTGAGGGCATCGACCACGGCCTCGTCACCGCGAAAATGCAGGGTGCGGATCTCGCTCCAGGAGTTGCGGTAGACCAGATCCACCGACCCCACCAGACACTCCAGATTGCGACCAAACGAGAAGACGTCCGCGCTGTTGGCATCGAACTCGATCACCTGACCGACCCAGTGACTGGTGGGATCCACCTCCAGGTTGAGGTAAATGGAGAGCTGGCGGATCTCGCAGGGGCGGCTCAGGGCCAGATTGGTGGCGCGGGGATACTTGACCGGGAAGCAGCCGGCCAGATCGCGACAGAACTGATGCAGGTTGTCGATATGCAGATCCGAACCCTGGTTGAACAGGTGCACCCGGGACTGGGCCGTGAGCAGATCGTTGAAATAGGCCCAGGCCACCAGCTTGCTGATGTAACTGTTATGTTCGAGCGGCGCCCGCCCTATGATGTCCGCCGGCTCCAGGGACTGCTTGTAGAGGTACCAGCCGGCGCGATTGAGCCGCCCGTGAGGCACCTGCACCAGGCTGAGATCCGGCTCGCTCAGATCCGGCGCAATCTTGAGGTTGATGCGCTGCACCTTGCCCGGCAGGCTCTCGAATGCGGCATAGAGCTTGCGCGACAGTATGCCGATGTCTTCCGGGTTGATGGACTCGCTGATGTTGTTGCGCCGGGCGAACTGGATCAGGTTGCGATAGCTCTGCATCAGGGCCTCGAGCAGCTCCGCATAGGCCACCTTGACCTGCTCCACCTTCCACTCCAGTCGATGATCCAGATGATGGAGCCGCGCCGGGCTCCAGCCCCAGTAGGCGACCAGCTGCTCCAGCTGTTCCCGCCGCCACCGGGGCGACCCCTCCTGGTTGGGGTGACTCAGGCCATCGCACACCTTGAGGTAGAAACAGCGGCGCACCAGATCCAGCCGCGCCATGTCGCCGATGGACTTGAGGTAGTTGGTCACCTTGTCCAGCATCAGACAGTAGTTGTCCTGGCGAAAGCTCATGCCCTCATGCTGCTGGAACCAGTCACGGCTGATGAAGGAAAGCAGCCGGGTGTTGGGGTACTCGTGGGAGTAGGCCTCCATCAGCACAGATTTGAGCACCGCCTTGTAGGGGGAGTCGATGCCCTTGTAGAGCTGCCAGAGGGCAGAGCCGAAATACTCTTCCGCCGGAATGCGGTTGAAGCTGCCCAGATCGAGCCAGTCATCCTGACTGAGCTGGCCGCTCGCAAACAGGCTGGCCACATAGTCGTCGTAATGGTCATCGTATGCGCGGGGCACCAGGTACCACAGCAGCCGCTTGCCCGCGATGTGCATGGCACTGCGGTAGAACTCGTCGAGCAGCAGCAGGTGCTGGGCACTGCCGCAGCTCTCCCCCTGCATCTGGGCATCGTTGTGCTGGCGGAACTTGTCTTCGGGAATGAGGAAGAAGTTGAGGTCCACCCCCCGCTGCTCGGCCCACTTCGAGAGCTGCTGGCACTTCTGATCCAGCAGGGCCAGCCGCTCCGGCGAGAGACCGGCCACATGGCAGACCCAGATGTCGAGATCCGAGTGGCAGCACTGACCGATGGAGGAGGTGCTCCCCATGGAGTAGAGCCCCTGAATAGCCCGATCCGTGGTTGCCAGCCCCCCCTGACAATTGGCGTTCTGACACAGATCTTCGATGAAGGCCTGCTGCACCTCATCGGCCTTGAAACTCCAGATCCCATGGGGCACATCCCCGGCCACATACCCGGGCAGGAGGGGATGATTGAAGTGCAGCATGACGGGCAGCAGTTGGAATACCTGCTGCCCGTAGCGACTCATGAGACCTAGCGCCCGCTGCGTCTTGAGACGATTGATCTCGTCATAACGCGACACGAGCACATCGAGTTGTGCCAGCAATGACCTGCCTATATGGGGGTTGCAATTGACGCACCAAAACGGTGAAACGTCAAAAAAGTGTGATCATGTTAACAATGCAAACTGCGGTGGTAAACAAGCCCACAGCGAATAGCAGGATTATTTGTGACAGTCGGCTTAACAGTATCAGAAGAAAACAAATAATATGTTTTAAATCATTCAGTTAACATTCAACTTTCGCGGAATGAAAATCCTTTTCTTCCCTTCATTTTTCGCCAGGATCCCGGTTTTGCGGCCCATGCCATGAAAGCCCCTGTAAAGGGTGGTAAGATCATTTCCCTTCTAAATATGAAACAACTGATTGATATGGCAGCCCGAACCCTGAGAATCGCCACACGCAAGAGCCCACTGGCCCTGTGGCAGGCCAACTTCGTCAAAGAGCGGCTCGAGGCCCTGCACCCACAGCTCGTCGTCGAGCTGCTGCCCATGAGCACCCAGGGTGACAAGATTTTGGATACACCTCTGGCCAAAGTCGGCGGAAAAGGGTTGTTCGTCAAAGAGTTGGAAACCGCCATGCTGGAAGGACGGGCAGATATCGCCGTTCACTCCATGAAAGACGTGCCGGTTGAGTTTCCGGCTGGATTGGGGCTGAGAACCATCTGCGAACGGGAAGACCCCCGCGATGCCTTCGTCTCCAACCGCTTCGCCAACGTGGCCGACCTGCCCCAGGGGGCCGTGGTCGGCACCTCCAGCCTGCGCCGCCAGTGCCAGTTGCGCGCCGCCCGCCCGGATCTGGTGATACGCGACCTGCGTGGCAACGTAAACACCCGCCTCGCCAAGCTCGATGCCGGCAATTATGACGCCATCATACTGGCGGCGGCCGGCCTGCTGCGCCTGGAGATGGCGGAGCGGATCCGCGCCTTCATCGAGCCCGAGCAGAGCCTGCCCGCCAATGGCCAGGGGGCGATCGGCATCGAGTGTCGCGACGACGACCACGAGCTGCACGCCCTGCTGGCGCCGCTGGAACACGCCGAGACCCGGGCCAGGGTGTTGACCGAGCGCGCCATGAACCGCGCCCTGCAAGGGGGATGTCAGGTACCGATCGGTGCCTACGCCCTGGTGCAAGGGGACGAGATCTGGCTGCGTGGCCTGGTGGGTCAGCCGGATGGCAGCCGGGTGCTGCGCGACGAGATCCGCGGCCCCCTCGCCCAGGGCGAGGCCCTGGGCCTGCAGCTGGCCGAACGCCTGCTCGCCGCCGGTGCCGACCAGATACTCGCCGAGGTCTATCAGTCATGATGGCGCCGGGCGGCCTCTGCAAGGGGGGGATCTCCCGGTGAAGCCCCTGGTGGTCAGGCCCGCCGGGCAAGGCGTGGAGCTGGTACGCTTGCTGCGCCGCCACGGCCACGACCCCCACCCCTGTACCCTGCTCACCCTGGCCCCGGGCAGCGAGCTAGAACGGCTGCCCTCCCTGCTGGCGCAGGCGGATATCGTCATCGCCGTCAGCGTCCATGCCGTTATTTTTGCTGATCATTTTCTGTTGCAAACTGGTCAGACCTGGCCAAGTATTGACTACCTTGCGGTGGGAGACGCCAGCGCGGCGGCCTTCGCCGAACGCGGCATCAAGGCCCTCTGCCCGGCCGATCCCCGCAGCGAAGGCCTGCTGGCCCTGCCCGCCCTGCAAGGGGTGGCAGGCAAAAACGTGCTCATCTTACGCGGCAACGGCGGCCGGGACCTCATCGCCCAAACGCTGGCCTCGAGGGGGGCTCTGGTGCACTATTGTTGCACCTATGAACGCCACTACCCCGAACAGGATGGCGCGGCCTTGGCCAGGGAATGGCAACAGGCCGGGGTCGACAGCCTGCTCGTCACCAGCGGGGAGTTGTTGCAGCGTCTACAGACGCTGGTACCGGATGATCGCCACCCCTGGCTGCACGGCTGCCAGTTGGTGGTCCCCAGTTCCCGAGTAGCCGAGATGGCCGAAGGGTTGGGTTTTCTCCATATCACGATTGCCCAGGGGGCAGCCAATCCGGCCCTGCTGGCCGCCCTGGAACAGAGGAAGATGCGATGACAGAACAACAAGACGTGCAAACGAGCACCGCGCCAGGCCAGGAGGCCACCAGCCAGACCACTCACGCCAGCCAGGCCGCAGCTCAGCCACAGCAACCGGCCCAGAGCAAAGGCCGCGCCGGTGTGCTCATGGGGGGGCTTGCCATCCTGATCGCCCTGGGGCTGACCGGGGGGCTCTACTATCACGGCCATCAGGGCGCCCTGGCGCAGCAGGCCGAGCTTGCCCAGCTCAAGCAGCAACTGACCCAGGTCAGCGATCGCCTCGCCGACAATGGTGGCGAAGAGCGCGCCCTGCTCGGTGAACTAGGCAAGCAGCAGCAGACCCTGCAAGAGGAGTTCAAGGGCTTGCAGAACCGGGTGCTGGACCTCAACGACAAGCGTCCCAATGACTGGATGCTGGCCGAATCCGAGTATCTGGTGCGCATGGCGGGCCGCAAGCTCTGGCTGGAGCACGATCTCGTCTCCGCCATCACTCTGCTCGGCAACGCCGACGAGCGTATCAAGGCCCTCAATGATCCCAGCCTGATGCCCATTCGCAAGTCCCTGGCCGAGGACATTACCCGGCTCAAGGCGATGCCGCGCATCGATCGTGAAGGGCTGACCCTCAAGCTGGCCGCCCTCGAAGACCAGATCGAACTCCTGCCCCTCTCCAACGTCACCATGCCCGCCGCCCAGGAGCAGCAGAGTCAGGCGGTCAGCAGCAATCCGGACGAGTGGGAGAGCAACCTGAAGAAGAACTGGGTCAAATTCACCGAGAACTTCATCACCATTCGCCGCCGGGATGGCGCGGTCGAGGCGCTCATCTCGCCCCAGCAGGAGATCTACCTGCGCGAGAACCTCAAGACCAAGCTGCTGCAGGCCCAGCTCGCCGTCTACCGCGAGCAGCAGGGGCTCTATGAAGACAGCATCGACAAGGCGCAGCGCTGGCTCGGCCAGTACTTCGACACCGACAACAGCGCGACCCGCTACCTGCTGGGCGAGCTCGACAAGCTCAAGGGCGAGCAGATCCAGTTCGACTACCCGGACAAGTTCAGCTCCCAGGCCCTGCTCGAGCAGGTCCTGACCGAGCGCCTGCAACGCATCGCGACCGGTAACTGAGGAGAGCCCCATGATCCGTTTGATTATTCTGGTTGCCGTCATGGTGGCGGGCCTGGCCTTCGGCCCCGAGGCGTCGGGCAACAAGGGTTATGTGATGATCTCCCTTGGCAACTACACGGTGGAATCCTCCGTGACCAGCGCCGTCATCCTCGCCATCCTGTTTTACGGCCTGCTGCTGGCCGTGGAGTGGCTGCTGGCGCGGGTATTCGGGCTGCGCCGCAGAACCCTCGGCTGGTATGGCTCCCGTCGACGCCGCAAGGCCAACCAGCAGACGGTGGCCGCGACCCTGGCCTTCGCCGAGGGCCAGTATGGCCAGGCGGAGAAGCTCATGGTAAAGGGGGCACGCAACAGTGAAACACCCCTGCTCAACTACCTCTCCGCCGCCAAGGCGGCCCAGGCCAGGGGGGATGAGAGTCGCCGGGATCACTACCTGCAACAGGCCCAGGAGGAACACCCCAAGGCCGAGCTGGCCCTGACCCTGACCCAGACCCAGCTGCAGATAGAGCAGGGCCAGTACGAGAGCGCCCTCGCCACCCTGGAATCCCTGCGAGCCCTCAATCCCCGCCACCCCATGGTGCTGGATCAGCTGCGCCAGGTGCAGCTCGCCCGCCAGGACTGGCCGGCCCTGCTGGAGCTGATCCCCATACTGCACAAGGTCGGCAGGCTCACTCCCAAGGAGGAGGAAGCGCTGACCCGTCAGGCCTGGATCGGCCGCCTGCAACAAGGTGCGGGCGACGCCGACAAGCTGGCCGCCATCTGGCAGGCCATGCCCAAGAAGCTGCGTCAGGATCCCGAGCTGCTGCTCGGCTATGGTCGCCAATTGCAGGCCCTGCAAGGGGATCAGGCCGCCGCCCAGCTCTGGCTCGACGCCCTGCGCAAGGAGGCTCACCCCGAGCTGCTGGCCGAGCTGCCCCGACTGCGCCTGGATGACTATCAGCCCCTGCTGACCCTGCTTGGCAAGATGCAGGACAAACCCGGCGCCCAGGCGGCCCTCGCCCGGATTTGCCTGCTGGCCGGCCAGCTGGATCAGGCCCAGCAGCTGCTGGAACTGGAGCTCGCCAAGGCGCCGAGCGCCGCCCTCTGCCACGCCATGGGCCAGCTGATGGACAAACGCCGCCTCACCAACAAGGCCAACGAGTACTATCGCCAGGCACTGCAACTCGCCGGTATCTAGTTACCAGTCAACACCAAAAGAGGCCGCGATTGCGGCCTCTTTTGTAGGGAGTCGGTGCAGAGGCGGGGCAATGGCGCCCTCAGGAGGTCAGTCGCTCCCACTCGCCGAGCAGCCAGATGGCCTCCCCTCTGTGGCTACCGCACACATCCACCATGGGGCGAAAACCGCTGCACACGGCCGGGCGCTCCGGCAGGCCGAACAGGCGACAGCCCAGCCGCTCGTCGAGTTGAACACAGGGCACACCGGCGGGCTTGCCCTGGGGCATGCCGGGGATGGCACTGCTGATACTGGGGGCGATGCAGCAGGCTGCGCAGCCGGAACGACATTCCATGACGAGGTCCATTCAAGGGGGAGGCCCAGTCTACCCCAGCGCCCGGCAACGGCTTACCACTATCTCGGCGGCGCCCTCGTCACCAGGCAAATTATCACGCGCAGCCGCCCCCATATGAAGCCAGCCATGGCCTGACCTCGCGCACCGGAGCCTGGATGACCCCAGCAGAGTCCCCTGACAACAACAAGCCCGGCACAGGGCCGGGCTTGTCTCTCGTACGCGTCAATCAGGGACTCAGAGGATGATGTCGCGAATGACCTCGTCCTTGCGATCCAGGTAATGGATGGACTTGATGCGACGAATGGTACGGGACTTGCCGCGGATCAGCAGGGTCTCTGTGGTCGCCATGACGCCATCGCTGCTGATGCCTTCCAGCAGATCCCCCTTGGTGATGCCGGTCGCCGAGAAGATGACGTTGTCGTTCTTGGCCAAGTCTTCCAGCTTGAGCACCTTGGTGACATCGATACCCAGCTCGGTGCAACGGGCTATCTCCTGCTCCCCCAGGGCGCGGGCATTGGCATCGTCGCCCTTGACCTGATGACGGGGCATGAGGCGAGCCTGCATGTCGCCGTCCAGGGCGCGGATCACCGCCGCCGAGATGACCCCTTCCGGTGCGCCGCCGATGCCATAGAGCATGTCGACTTCGCTGTCCGGCAGACAGGTGAGGATGGAGGCGGCGACGTCACCGTCGGGAATGGCGAACACCCGCACCCCCAGCCCCTGCATCTCCTTGATTGCCTTGTCGTGACGCGGCTTGGCCAGGGTGATGACGGTCAGGCGGGAGAGCGGTTTGCCCAGCGCCTTGGCCACGGCCTTGAGGTTCAGCTCCAGCCCCAGGCTCAGGTCGATCACGCCCTTGGCCTTGGGACCCACGATCAGCTTTTCCATGTACATGTCGGGGGCCTTGAGGAAGGAACCCTTGTCGCCGACGGCCAGCACGGCCAGGGCATTGGACTGGCCCATGGCCGTCATGCGGGTTCCCTCGATGGGGTCGACGGCGATGTCTACCGCATCCCCTTGGCCTGTGCCCACCTGCTCGCCGATGTAGAGCATGGGAGCTTCGTCGATCTCACCCTCGCCGATCACTATCTCGCCATTGATATCGATCTGGTTGAGGATATGACGCATGGCCGCCACGGCCGCACCATCGGCGATATTCTTGTCACCACGTCCGAGCCACTTGTAGCCAGCCAGTGCAGCCGCTTCCGTCACTCGGGAAAATTCGATTGCCAGTTCACGTCTCATCGCTAATCCAACCTATTGGAGCTCGAAAAACGGGCGGCATTCTACCACAAGGGCAAACCTTTGCGCGCAAAACTGCGCGGTTGCCGTATTTTTACCGCCCGACCCGCCATAACCGCCCCTTTTCCTTGTCACGAAACCGACACGCAACCACCATTTAGACTTCATTTTTCAGTCACGCAGCCGTCATCCAGCCTCCCTAGCATAGCCCCCGTCTTTTACAGCAAAAGCTTGCAACACAAGGGATTAAGATGAAAAAGCTGACAGTAGTAGCGCTGGCAATGACCGCCGCCTTCCAGGCCCAGGCCGTCGAAGTTTTCAAGAATGACACCACCAAGCTCGACCTCTACGGCCGCATCTATGCCGGCCACTTCTTCGGTGACAAGAAGGAGCTGGATGACAACGGTGACATCAAGAACGACTACAGCGGCAAGCAGGGGGCGAACCAGTTCGTCCGCTTCGGTGCCAAGGTCGACAGCCAGATCAACAGCAACCTCAAGGCACTGGCCCAGTACGAGCTGCAGCTGTACGTCAACGACAGCGAGAAGACCATCAGCGACAACTCGGACAACATGCGTACCCGCCTGGCCTTCGCCGGGGTGGGCGCCGACTGGGGCAATGTCACCTTCGGCCGCCAGAAAGGGGCCCCGGGCTTCCTGGCTGACTGGACCGATGTCTCCCTCTCCGATGGCTACGGCAACGAGGCGCTGGGCGCCAAGACCGACACCTTCGCCACCAACCGCGCCGGTTCCGTGCTGAAATACTCGGGCCTGTTCAACGGCTTCCAGATCGATACCAGCTACAAGTTCGATGGTGGCGACACCGAAGACGAGGGCAGCAAGGACAGCGATCCGGCCTATGGCGCCGCCGTCGCCTACACCTTCCCGTTCAATCTCTCTCTCGGTACCGCCTACAACGTCGGCCTGCGTCAGCAGGATGGCGAGAAGGACGCCAAGCTGTGGCTCATCTCCGCCAAGTATGACGACAAGGCCATCTACGCCGCCCTGAGCTATGCCGACGGCAGCGACTTCCTGGGGACCGACAAGGATCACACGGGTTGGGAAGCCGCCCTGGGCTACAACTTCAGCAACGGCATCGGCCTGATGGCCCTGTGGAACAAGCAGGAGATCGAACAGAAGGGCAAGGATGATGTCGACTCCATCGACTACTACACCCTGGGCGCCCAGTACAAGTTCAACAGCAACTTCCGGGTGATCGGCGAATACCGCATCAACAACCTGGACAGCCAGCCGAACAAGGCCGTCGCCAACCAGGACGACTTCCAGCTGGCCGCCCGCTACGACTTCTAAGTCAGGCCCGGCCAGACTCCCGACAGGCGATGAGCGACTCATCGCCTGTTTTTATTGCGCCCGGCATCAGGGCAGCAGATACCTCCAAACCAGGCAAGTCCTTGCGCAATGACATAGCAATAAATGCCAGGAATGCAGTCTATCGCAGAACAATGGCGCAGCCTCGCGCAACTTATTGCTCACTCACCTCTAGTCTTGATACTTACTTGATATAACCAACTGAAAAATATGGCATTTAATTTCTGGCACGCTCCCTGCTATCTCATGGCGAACATCATCACCATCCCAGTTAAGGAGCATTTTCATGCCAACTCCGTGTTATATCAGCATCGAAGGTAAAACCCAGGGCAACATCACCGCCGGTGCCTTCACTTCCGACTCCGTCGGCAACATCTTCGTGCAGGGTCACGAAGACGAGATGCTGGTACAAGAGTTCCAGCACATCGTGACCGTGCCGACCGATCCGCAATCCGGTCAGCCCGCTGGCCAGCGTGTCCACAAGCCGTTCAAGTTCACCGTGGCCCTGAACAAGGCCGTGCCGCTGATGTACAACTCCCTCGCCTCCGGCGAGATGCTGCCGAAAGTGACCCTGAAGTGGTACCGCACCTCGGTCGAAGGCAAGCAGGAGCACTTCTTCTCCACCGTGCTGACCGACGCCACCATCGTCGACATCGACTGCCAGATGCCCCACTGCCAGGATCCGGCCAAGGCTGACTTCACCCAGCTGATCCAGGTCTCCCTGGCCTATCGCAAGATCGACTGGGAGCACACTGTGGCGGGGACTTCCGGTTCCGACGACTGGCGCGCACCGATCGAGGCTTGATCTCGTCGGCCGCCTTTCCTTTCTGCCTGCGTGGCAACAGGCGTTGGATTTCATGTTGAAATCTGTGCATTTACCCCGGTCATTCCCGCAAGGGAGTCCACCGGGGCTTTTGTGTTTTCTCATCCGGCCTGGCCACAGGCCCGACTAGAAAACACAACGGGAGTCTAAGTTCCGATGGCCAATCAGACCGGATTACAGTTCACCGCCCGGGTGGGCACCCTGCCCGAGACCACCTTCGCCGTGGCCGGGTTCAGCCTGGATGAGCGCCTGAGCGGCCCCTTCACGCTGACCATTGACCTCGCCAGCCACCAGGCCGACATCCCCTTCGCCGAGGTGCTCGACCAGCCCTGCGAGCTGCTGGTCTGGTACCACGGCGAGTTGCAGCGCCGGGTCTGCGGCGTGGTCAGCGACATGGTGCAAGGGGACAGCGGCTTTCGCCGCACCCGCTACCAGGTCGTCGTCAGGCCCGCCCTCTGGCGCCTCTCCCTGCGTCGCAACGCCCGCATCTTCCAGGCGCAAAAACCTGAAGAAATCATCAGCATATTGCTACAAGAGGCCGGCATCACCGACTATGCCTTCGCCCTGAAACACGACCACCC
Source organism: Aeromonas bivalvium (assembly GCF_000819765.1). GTDB lineage: Bacteria > Pseudomonadota > Gammaproteobacteria > Enterobacterales > Aeromonadaceae > Aeromonas > Aeromonas bivalvium. The sequence continues at coordinate 49,809 of NZ_CDBT01000056.1, read as the reverse complement.
CCAGCGGGAATACTGCGTCCAGTACCGGGAGAGCGACCTCGAGTTCGTCGAGCGCCTCGCCGCCGAGGAGGGGCTCTTCTATTTTCACGAGTTCGAGGCGGGCAAGCACCGCATCGTCTTTGCCGACGATGCCGCCGCCCTGACCCCGGGCCCCGAGCTCTTCTTCAATCTCGGCAACCGCTCTCTCGAGCAGGGCCCTTATGTGCGCCAGTTCCACTACCGCGAATCGGTGCGCACCAGCGATGTGGAGCTGAAAGACTACAGCTTCAAGACCCCGGCCTATGGCCTCTCCCATCATGCCGTCGGCAGCGCCCTCGACCATCAAAGGGATGGCTATCAGCATTTTGACTACCCGGGCCGCTTCAAAGCCGACCCGAGCGGCAAAGCCTTCAGCCAGTACCGGCTCGACGCCCTGCGCCAGGACGCCATGACGAGCCAGGGCCAGTCCAACTGCGCCGCCCTGTTGCCGGGGCAGCGCTTCTCCCTGAGCGAGCACCCCAACGACAGCCTCAACACCGACTGGCAGATTGTCCATGTCCGCCACATCGGCAAGCAGCCCCAGGCCCTGGAAGAGGAAGGGGGCGATGGCGCCACCACCCTTGGCAACGACTTCTCTGTGGTCAAGGCCCAGCAGAGCTGGCGCCCCGCCATTCCCCACAAACCCATGGTGGACGGCCCCCAGGTCGCCTTCGTGGTGGGGCCCGAGGGGGAGGAGATCTATTGCGACGAGCACGGCCGGGTCAAGCTGCAATTCCCCTGGGACCGCTATGGCTCGAGCAACGACCAAAGCTCCTGCTGGGTGCGGGTGAGCCAGGGCTGGGCCGGCGGCCAGTACGGCATCATGGCCATCCCCCGCATCGGTCACGAGGTGATCGTCAGCTTCCTGGAAGGGGACCCGGCTCAGCCCATCGTCACCGGCCGCACCTATCACGCCACCAACCGGCCGCCCTACGAGCTGCCTGCCCACAAGACCCGCACCGTGCTGCGTACCGAGACCCACCAGGGGGAGGGCTTCAACGAGCTGCGCTTCGAGGATCAGGCGGGCCAGGAGGAGATCTACATCCACGGTCAGAAAGACCTGAACCTGCTCATCGAAAACGACGCGGCCTGGCACATCAAGCACGACGAGCATCGGGATATCGACAATGAGCGGGTGACCCGCATCAAGGCCAACGACCACCTGAGCGTCGATGGCGAGAAGCGGGACCAGATCAAGGGGGACTATTCCCTCACCGTGGATAGCTCCCTGCATCAGAAGCTGGGGCAGTCGCTGCTGGTGGAAGCGGGCAGCGAGGTGCATATCAAGGTGGGCGACAAGCTGGTGCTGGAGGCAGGCTCGGAAATCACCCTCAAGGGAGGCGGCAGCTTCATCAAGGTGGATCCCAGCGCCGTCACCCTCTCAGGCCCAGGCATCAAGCTCAACGCTGGCGGCAGCCCCGGATCAGGTTCGGGCTGGGCGGGCAAGATGCCCAAGTGCATTGAGGGCATGTTGGATCACCCTCACAAACGCTGGATGAAGTTTTATCACCTCGACTCCGAGTTGATGCCGATGGCTGGCGCTCCCTACAAAGCCATATTGAGTGATGGCTCGGTGCGGGAAGGTACCTTGGATGGTGAAGGCATGGCACTGCTCGAAGAGGTGCCTGCCGGTACGGCATCCGTGACCTATGACATGGAGGACAACTTTGTCGATCTGCCTCGTGAACCCATCTCGGCCCTCGCTAGCCATCTCGATAGTCTGAGCGACGAGGTCTGATATGTTTGGTAACGATCTGTTTGAGTGGCTTTATGACCACCTGGACCAAGCTGTTTCCGGGGGAGCTGCCTATGTCAGGCAAAGCGCCGAAGCCGTAAAGAAGGGGGTCGCCTCAAGCCTGCAATGGATTTGGGAAGCCCTTCAGGGGGATTTCAATCCCAACCAAAGCGCGGGGCAAATTGCCGCCAATGCGGTGCTGGGTCTGATCCCCGTGGTCGACCAAGTGCTGGATTGTCGGGATCTTATTGCCAATGCCCGGGATATTTCCCGTGATCCCAAACAGCCTGAGAAATGGATTTTCCTTTGCTTTACCCTGATAGGCTTGATCCCGTCGCTGGGCTCTGCGCTCAAAGGTGTGTTGAAAATCATCTTCCTGTTTGTCCGCAAGGCAGGTGGGGATGCCACTAAGGCGATCAGACCCGCGATGGCACCTGTGCTGACGTTTCTCAGTGATCCCCAAGTCAAGAAAATACTGGGTATCTCACGCATAGATACCGTGCTAAAGGGGTTTGCCGCTCAGATCCGAGGGCTGAAGGGGCAGATTGCAATAAATTCGCTGCTGGGCTATCTGGATGATGCCGTCAGCTCGCTTACCAGCCTGAGCGGCAAGATAAAGGGATTGGCTCCTGGTTCAGTCAGGATCTGGCTTGAGCAATCCCAGCGCATGGTGTTGCAGATGCAGTCACAAGCTGGTCAGATGCTGCCTGCAGCCATGGGGCCCGTCCTCAAATCCCTGGACGAAATTGCCGAAGGATTGGAGAAAGAGGCAGTCAAGCATGCCCCTAGCTACAAGGCCGTGCCCGGTGGCACTGTGATCCACCCACTACCGGATGATGTCGTAAAAGTAGATCTCAAAATTCTGAGCCGCACCAAGAAAGGGATTTATGGCGAGATCATCAGCGACAACTGGATGGCAAATCACAAGTTTGAGAATCTGTTGCCAGAACATCGCCAACTTCGCAGCCTGAACGACAAGCCCAGAGGGCGGGGTATCGATGGCATCTACAAGAACACCGAACCCCCGCCCCCCTATGTGGTGACCGAAACCAAGTTTCGGACGGCTGGGGGGGAATATATCGATGGGGATGGCACCAAGAGTACCAAGCTGTTGTCGATGACCAAGGGCTCTGGCAAGCAGATGAGCGGCCAGTGGATCGATAAGCGATTACCCGATGAAATAACAGACAAAAAAATATTAAAAGACCTTAAAAACGAAGGTTATGATGCTTGGTTAATGATTGTTGATGAGTCTGGTAAAGTGATACAGATAACCAAGCTGGATAAGTCAGCCAATGCTGTAGGTACGATTTCTATCAAGTAGGAGTAGAGTATGAGTTCATTTATTGAACAGCGCAGAGATCCACTACTATCTGAGCCATTTTTTTTAGAGCAGATAGAGGATTATAAAGAATCATCATATTTTGACCCAAGTTGGTGGGCTAAAATAAACGATCCTTTACATGAGCGCTGGAGTGATCCACATAGACGTCCTACACGTTCCATGGCCAGTGAAAGTATGTTTATGGACAACTTGGAACATGCCATTCTTCTTTATTCTGGGGGTAAGTCACACGAAGATATAAATGCATGCCTATCGATAGTAAAAAAAGAGCTGTTGCGTCATAAGAAAGAGTTTTCAGATAGTGTTTTTTATTATTGGGAACAAGATTCCTATCAATATCTGCTCTGGATGTTCTCATTAAGCATCCTCTATGGCCAAGATGAGATGATGCCCGAGCTGGTGCGCTATATCAGCAAAAATCCAGAGGGGGACGATGATCCGCTGTGGAGCATCTTGTTGGCCCGCTTAGGCTATCCCGGTTTTCCCCGTGGTCCGGAGTCCTATATCCCCGAGGTCTATCGCCCTTTGTTCGATGCTATCAAAGGTGATGGGGTAACTCCCACCAAAGCCGAACGAGAAGCAAGCCTCAAACAATATCTCAAGGGATGGTACAAGGGGTGCACACAGTGTTATTGGCACGACAGGCACAAGGCAAAGCATGCTATCTATTTTGGCTATTGGGCATTTGAAACGGCGCTTGTCACCGTCCTATATGAATTGGATGACAGCAGTTATCGGGAGATGCGCTATTACCCCAAGGATCTGGTCGATTACGCCAGAGCCAATGGCATTGCAGAAAAATGGCAGGCACAGCAAGTAGCTCAACACCCCATTGCCATGCCGGGCTCAGTGGTGGAGCAAGACGGTAACTGGCGGTGCAACCTGACCGATGAGCAATGGCAACTGCGCAAAGGGCAGAAGTTACCTTCGCAAACCCATGTCAGCAAAGACGATATGTTGTTCTGGGTAAGAGAGTAATTGAGCGGTTCGTACTATTTAATGCCCACCAGATGCGCATAAATCAGACTGAGCTAAATTATTTCTGTACAGTTCTAGTTATCACCTGACACGGGTCTAGACTCTCGGATGAATAACAGCAACAAATAACGTACCCGGAAACTGACGGCGCCCCTTATCATGTCCTCTCATCACCCCCGAAGCGGCTGATGCCGCATCAAGATAAGGATCCTCGCCTATGAAGTCATTTATCCGGCAAGAGATTGCTCTGCCTGTCGGTCTGCTGACCCTGCTCTTCTTCAAGACCCTGGGCAGCGACCTGCTGGCGGAGGCAACCCCTCTCGCGGTCTACCTGCCGGTGTCGCTGCTCCTGCTTGCCATCGTGACCTGGGCCATCTTCTCCGTCGTGCGTCACTCCGACGCTCTTGCCATCAAGCTTGGCGAGCCTTTCGGTACCCTGATCCTGACCCTGTCGGTCATCTCCCTTGAAGTGGTAATGATCTCCTCCGTGATGCTGACCGGCGAGCCCAACCCCACCATGGCCCGGGACACCATGTTCGCGGTGGTGATGCTGGTCACCAACGGTCTGGTGGGCTTCACCCTGCTGTTTGGCGGCTGGCGCTACCACACCCAGAACTTCAATCTTGATGGGGTCAAATCCTATCTGGTGGCCATCATTCCCCTGGCGCTGCTCTGCCTGGTGTTGCCGAACTTCACCCAGGGCGGCACCCTGGGCAGCCTCTCCAAGGCCATGTCCTGGATGCTGATCATCATCTCCATCCTGCTCTATGGCGTCTTCCTGCTGATCCAGACCCGCAGCCACAGCCACTTCTTCGTCGACAGCGACCACGAGGATCTCGAGGATCACCACGGCCCGCTGCGCAGCAACGTCTATCACACCCTCTTGCTGCTCGCCTACCTGGTGGTGGTGATCCTGCTGGCCAAGACCCTGGCCATCCCCATCAACTACGGGGTGCATGTGATGGAGGCCCCGGCGGCCCTGGGCGGCTTCATCGTGGCCTGTATCGTGCTGGCCCCAGAGGCGGTCGGCGCCATCAAGGCCGCCTTCAACAACCAGTTGCAGCGCGCCATGAATCTCTACTTCGGCTCCGTGCTGGCCACCATAGCCCTGACTGTGCCCTCCGTGCTCTTCATCGGCGCCCTGATGGGGCAGGAAGTGCGCCTGGGCCTCTCCCCTGCCGACATGGTGCTGCTCGTCACCACGCTCATGGTGTGCAAGGTGACCTTCAGCAGCGGCCGCACCCACGCCCTGCACGGCGCCACCCATCTTGTGCTGTTTGTGGTTTACCTGTTCCTGATGTTTGAACACGGATAAGGCCGCCAGCACTCACCCCGGTGCTGTTTGTGGTTTACCTGTTCCTGATGTTTGAACACGGATAAGGCTGCCAGCACTCACCCCGGTGCTGTTCGTGGTTTATCTGTTCCGGATGTTTGAACACGGATAGAGCCGCCTCCCCCTGCCTGCTGCCACTCCGCGCTGCCCGCTTCCGATGGCCCCGACGCGAGGCGCGGGAGACGGAAATGAAAAGACCGCCCCATGGGCGGTCTTTTTTATGGCTTGCTCAGACTCAGGTTCAGAGGCTGGGCAGGGTCCCGGCCGGGATCAGATCGTTGTAGCTGGCAGCGCCCAGCAGGGCGGCGGCAGCCTCGATGTCCGGCGAGAAGTACCTGTCCTTGTCGTAGAAGCTGACCTCTTCCCGCAGGCGGCCCTTGGCCAGCTCGATGAGCTCGGTGCTGCGCAGGGGCGCGCGGAAGTCCAGGCCCTGGGCGGCGGCCAGCAGCTCGACCGCCAGTATGCCGCGGGTATTCTCCGCCATGTCCGCCAGACGGCGACCGGCGAAGGTGGCCATGGAGACGTGGTCCTCCTGGTTGGCGGAGGTGGGCAGGCTGTCCACCGAGGCCGGGTGGGCCAGAGTCTTGTTCTCGGAGGCCAGTGCCGCCGAGGTGACCTGGGCGATCATGAAGCCCGAATTCACCCCGCCGTTGTTCACCAGGAAGGCGGGCAGGCCGGACATGCGGGAATCGATGAGCAGCGCCATGCGCCGCTCGGACAGCGACCCGATTTCGGCGATGGCCAGGGCCAGGTTGTCGGCGGCGAAGGCCACCGGCTCTGCGTGGAAGTTGCCGCCGGAGAGGATCTCCTCGTCGTCGGCAAACACCAAGGGGTTGTCGGAGACCGCGTTCGCCTCGCTCGCCAATACCTCGGCGGCCTGACGGATCTGGGTCAGGCAGGCGCCCATCACCTGGGGCTGGCAGCGCAAGGAGTAAGGATCCTGCACCTTCTCGCAGTTGTGGTGGGACATGCCGATCTCGCTGCCATCCACCAGCAGGTGGCGATAGCAGGCGGCGGCGTCGATCTGGCCGCGCTGACCGCGCACCTCGTGGATGCGGGCATCGAACGGCCGGCGGCTGCCAAGCGCCGCCTCCACGCTCATGGCACCGATGGTGATGGCACCAGCGAACAGATCCTCGGCATGGAACAAGCCTTCCAGCGCGAACGCCGTGCTCGCCTGGGTGCCGTTGAGCAGGGCCAGCCCCTCTTTGGGTGCCAGGGCGATAGGCTCCAGGCCCGCAATCTTGAGCGCAGTGGCGGCGTCGATCAGCTCGCCCTTGTGGCGGGCCTTGCCTTCACCTATCAGCAGGCAGCTCATGTGGGCCAGGGGCGCCAGATCGCCGGAGGCGCCGACGGAGCCCTTCTTCGGCACCACCGGATAGACTTCGGTGTTGATGAGGCGCATCAGGGCCTCGAGCACCGTCAGCCGAATGCCGGAGAAGCCGCGGGCCAGGGAGTTGACCTTGAGCACCATCATCAGCCGCACTGTGGCGTCATCCATGTACTCACCGATGCCGGCGGCATGGGAGAGCACGATGGAGCGTTGCAGCTCGTCCAGCTGCTCCACCGGGATCCGGGTGTTGGCCAGCAGGCCAAAGCCGGTGTTGATGCCGTAGACCACGCGGTTTTGCTCTATCACCTTGGTGACCACGGCGGCGGAGGCGTGGATCCCCGCCAGAGCGGCCGGATCCAGGTTGACATGCACAGGCTCGCGGCTGACGCGGCGCAGGGTGGCGAGGCAGAGCTTGCCCGGTTGCAGATTGAGTTCGAACATCTTATTTCACCCCTTTGCCGGTCGCGTCGATCATCGGCAGATCCAGTTTCGCCTCATGGGCACAGTTGATGGCAATCTCGTAGCCGGCGTCGGCGTGACGCATCACCCCGGTGGCCGGGTCGTTGCGCAGCACGCGGCCGACCCGCTTGGCGGCATCGTCGGTACCGTCACAGACGATCACCACGCCGGAGTGCTGGGAGAAGCCCATGCCGACACCGCCACCGTGGTGCAGGGAGACCCAGGTCGCACCGCCGGCGGTGTTGAGCAGGGCGTTGAGCAGCGGCCAGTCGGAGACGGCGTCGGAGCCATCCATCATGGATTCGGTCTCGCGGTTCGGGCTCGCCACCGAGCCCGAATCCAGGTGGTCACGGCCGATGACAACGGGGGCTTTCAGCTCGCCATTTTTCACCATCTCGTTGAAGGCCAGGCCCAGGCGTACCCGATCCTTGACCCCGACCCAGCAGATCCGCGCCGGCAGGCCCTGGAAGGCGATGCGCTCGCGGGCCATGTCGAGCCAGTTGTGCAGGTGGGGATCGTCCGGGATCAGCTCCTTCACCTTCTGGTCGGTCTTGTAGATGTCTTCCGGGTCGCCGGAGAGCGCCACCCAGCGGAAGGGGCCAATGCCCTCGCAGAACAGCGGGCGTATGTAGGCCGGCACGAAGCCCGGGAAGTCGAAGGCATTCTTGACCCCCTCCTCCAGCGCCATCTGGCGGATGTTGTTGCCATAATCCAGCGTGGCGGCGCCGCGGGATTGCAGGGTCAGCATGGCTTCGACCTGACGGGCCATGGAGCGGCGAGCCGCCACGTTGACCTCGTCCGGTGCGCTCTTTTGCAGGTCGCGCCATTGAGCCACGCTCCAGCCCTGGGGCAGGTAGCCATGCACCGGGTCATGGGCGGAGGTCTGGTCGGTCACCACGTCCGGCGTGATGCCGCGAGCCACCAGCTCGGCGAAGACGTCGGCGGCGTTGCCGAGCAGGCCGACGGAGACGGCGGTGCCGCTGCGTTTGGCCTCCTCGACCATGGCCAGCGCCTCATCCAGGCTGTGGGCCTTCTTGTCGACGTAGCGGGTACGCAGACGAAAATCGATACGGGTCTCGTCGCACTCCACGGCGATCATGGAGAAACCGGCCATGGTGGCGGCCAGGGGCTGGGCACCGCCCATGCCACCCAGGCCCCCGGTCAGGATCCAGCGCCCTTTGGGTTCACCGTTGAAGTGCTGGTTCGCCACCGCGAAGAAGGTCTCGTAGGTGCCCTGCACTATCCCCTGGGTACCTATGTAGATCCAGGAGCCGGCGGTCATCTGGCCGTACATCATCAAACCCTTCTTGTCGAGCTCGTTGAAGTGCTCCCAGTTGGCCCAGTGGGGCACCAGGTTGGAGTTGGCGATGAGCACCCGCGGCGCGTCCTTGTGGGTCTGGAACACCCCGACCGGCTTGCCGGATTGCACCAGCAGGGTCTGATCGTCCTCGAGACGGGTCAGCACCTCGACGATCTTGTCATAGCAGGCCCAGTTGCGGGCGGCGCGGCCGATGCCGCCGTACACCACCAGGGACTGGGGATGCTCGGCAACATCCGGATCCAGGTTGTTCATCAGCATCCGCAGTGGCGCTTCGGTGAGCCAGCTCTTGGCAGTCAGCTGGGTGCCGTGGGGGGCGCGGATGACCCGGCTCGGGTCATGGCGGGGATCCTGTTTCTGATGATGCTCGGACATGTGACGCTCCTTGTGCGCTCTGGGGCTCTCGCCCGCTTACTTGGTCAATTGGTGGATCAGACGGGCGGCCACGCGGGCACTGATGCCGTCCCGATCCAGACTCGGGTTCAATTCAGCCAGATCGGCAAGGCGCAGCTTGCCGCTGGCACGGATCTCGGCGATCAGGGGTACTATCAGACTCAGGGCCACCCCATGGGCGGCGGGAGCGCTCACCCCGGGCATCTGGCCCGCGGGCAGCACGTCGAGATCGATGGTGAGGTAGAGGTGATCCACCTCCGCCATGAAGGCGTCCAGACCCAGGATCAGGCTCGGCAACGCCCGCGCCGTCATCTCCTCGTCCTTGACGATCCACACATTCAGATCCTCGGCGCGGGCAAACAACGCCTGGGTGTTGGCGGTCTCGGCCACCCCGAGGCAGGCGTAGCGAAACGCCGTGCCCTGCAACTGGCACTGCTCGGCAATCTGGAAGAAGGGGGTGCCCGAACTCGCCTGGGGCGCCTTGCGGCGCAGGTCCAGGTGCGCATCGAAGTTGATGATGCCGATGCGGCCACGGCCAGCCAGATGACGATTGAGGCCGCTCCAGCTGCCGAAGGCCACCTCATGGCCTCCCCCCAGCACCAGGGGGAACTGGCCATCGGCCAGGAGGGCGGCAACCCCCTCGGCCAGCCGCTCATGGGCGGATTCCAGATCCCCGTCCTGGCAGCGGACATCCCCCGCATCCCAGGCAGGGAGGCGACCATGCCAGGCGGTATTGGCCAGGGCCTTGCGGATATGCAGGGGCCCCTCGACGGCGCCGACGCGCCCCTTGTTGCGACGCACCCCTTCGTCACAGGCAAAGCCCAGCAGGGCGATGCCCTTGGCCGAGCCCGGCTGCCAGGGCTGCACCTTGTCGTGCCAGCGCAGGGCGAGTTCGCCATCTTCCGGATCGCAACGACCCTGCCAGACGCTCATATCAACCATGGATCGTCTCCTCGCCATTGACCACGCGGCAGACCGGCTGCTCGACACCGACCAGATAGCTGAGCTCGGCGGGATGGGCACAGCTCCACACCACGAAATCCGCCGCCATGCCGACCCGCAGCTGTCCCAGCCGCTCCTGTTCCCCCAGGGCGCGGGCGGCGTGACGGGTCACCCCGGCCAGGGCCTCTGGCGGGGTCAGGCCAAACAGGGTGCAGGCCATGTTCATGGCCATGCGCAGGGAAACGATCGGAGCCGTACCCGGATTGATGTCGGAGGAGACCGCCATGGGCACATGGGCGCGGCGCAGGGCCTCGACCGGCGGCAACCTGGTCTCCTTGAGGAAGTAGAAGGCAGTGGGCAGCAGGGTGGCGACCACGCCGCGATGGGCCAGGGCATGGATGCCGTCCCCATCCAGATACTCGAGGTGATCCACCGAGAGGGCGCCGAAGTTGGCGGCCATGGTGCTGCCCCCCAGATTGGAGAGCTGATCCATGTGCCCCTTCACCGGCAGGCCGTACTGGGCCGCGGCCAGGTAGACCTGCTCGGTCTGGGCCAGGGAGAAACCGATGTGCTCGCAGAACACATCCACTGCGTCGGCCAGTCCCGCCTCGGCGGCGGCCGGAATGATCTCCTGGCAAATGGTCTCGACCCAGGAGTCGGGATCGTCCCTGTATTCCGGCGGCACGGCGTGGGCGGCCAGCAGTGTGGTCTTGACCCGAATGGGCAGGGACTGGCCGAGGCGACGGGCGACCCGCAGCATCTTGAGTTCGTCCGCCAGGGTGAGGCCGTAACCGGACTTGATCTCCAGGGTGGTGACCCCTTCCCGCATCAGCGCCTTCACCCTTGGCAGGGCGAGATCGTAGAGACTTTCTTCGCTCGCGGCCCGAGTCGCCTTGACGGTGGAGAGGATGCCGCCACCGCGCCTGGCGATCTCGGCATAGGGCACCCCCTTCTGGCGCAATTCGAACTCCTCGGCCCGGCTGCCGGCGAAGACGAGGTGGGTGTGGCAGTCGATGAGACCCGGAGTCACCAGCTTGCCCTTCATGTCCTGCCAGTGGGCGGGGAAACTGCCCTTGAGCTCATGCATGGGGACCAGCCCATGGATCAGGCCGTCGCGCACGCCGATGGCGTGGGGCTCCAGCAGGCCATAATCGGCCAGATCCGGCCTCATGGTCGCCGGCAGCACATTGAGCCAGACCCGCTCGCAGTTCAACAGTTCCTTGTTCATATCGCCCCCACAAATGTATATACAATACGTTATAGCCTATCTCGAACCAAAAATACAGTAGCGAGATCACATCTTGGCAACACTGGATTTACTTGAGTATAGCCATGAAAAAGCCCACCTGACGGTGGGCAAATATTCACGCCTATATGTATATACAATTCAATTCAGGCAAGCCAACCCAGGGCGATGGCGACCTTGCCCAGTCCCCCGGCCAGCAGCAGGCCAAGCAGAGTGCGGATCAGCCAGATAACCAGCAGCTGACCCACCCCGAGGGGAATACGGGTGGCCAGGATGCAGGGGATGGAGGCGGACAGAAAGAGCACGGAACTGACCGACACCACGGCCGCCACGAAGCGCACCAGCAGATCCGCATCCTTGAGCAGGATGGCGGGCAGGAACATCTCCGCCAGACCGGCCGCCAGGGAGCTGGCCGCCACCATGGGCTCATTCATATCCATCAGCCAGGTGAAGGGCAGGAAGATCCAGCCGATGACGTCGAACAACGGCGTGTGGTTGGCCAGCAGCAGCCCCATCAGGCCCACCGAGAGGATGGAGGGCACCACGGCCGCCGCCATCTGTACCCCGTCACGCAGGTTGTCCAGCAGCTGGCGCCAGATCGCCGGTGCCTGGCGCGACTGACTCAGGCCCGCCGCCATGGCCGCCTGCCAGCGATTCATGCCGGCGGGCAGAGGCTCGTCCTCGCCCCCCTCATCATCGAGCCGGGAAATGGGCGGGATCCGGGCCGTGATGGCGGTGATCAGGAAGGTAATGACCAGGGTCGACCAGAAGTAGAAGTTCCAGTGAGGCATCAGGTCGAGGGTCTTGGCGACGATGATCATGAAGGCCGCCGACACTGTGGAGAAGCCGGTTGCTATGATGGCGGCTTCGCGCAGGCTGTACTTGCCCGCCAGATAGACCCGGTTGGTGATGAGCAGGCCCACCGAGTAGCTGCCGACGAAGGAGGCCACCGCATCGATGGCCGAGTGACCCGGGGTGCGCCAGAGGGGACGCATGATGGGCTGCATCAGGACGCCGATCAGCTCCAGCAGACCGAATCCCAGCAGGAAGGTGAGCGCCAGGGCACCGATGGGGACGATCAGGCCCACCGTCATGGCCAGCTTGTCGAACAGGAAGGGAAGACTGCCCGGCGCCATCAGCCAGGCAGGCCCGACACCGCTCAGATAGACCAGGGCCAGCCCCAGGCCGAGCAACTTGAACAGGGTCAGCACCCTGTCGATGGGACGGGCTCGCCAGCGGCCGTTCCACAGGGGCGCGCAGGCGCCATAAATGATGAGCCCCATCACCAGACTCACCGCCAGGGTGCGCTGGGCCACCAGCTGGCTCGCCAGATGATCCACCAGTATGGTGCTCTTGTCCCCCCACTCGAAGGGCACGAAGAAGCTGCCGATCCCCAGGATCGCGGTAAGGATCAGCTTGAAGGCCGCACCGGCCCCCGTGCTGGGCGCCATGACCTGTTCCCTTTCCATCTTGTCTCTCCCTGTTTTTTTGACTCACCCATGCGGTCACCCGGGAGGGTTGCCGCAAATGTATATACATATCTACACCAGATTGCCGGGGAGGACAAAACAAAAAATTAACAAGGATTAAACATGGGGAACCATGACGGATCCCGACGGGATCTCGCAATCGGGAAACGAAAAAGGCCCGCGAGGGGCCTTGGGCTGTGATTCCTGGCTCAGGACATGCGGGTCTGGGACCTCAGCTTGTAGCGGGATCCCGGCGACAGCAGCCTGGCATAGGAGACCAGGGCCCCGTCGGACCAGGTACGACGATGGAGCAGCAGGCAGGGGGTATCGACCCGCACCTGCAACAGGCCCGCCTCACCGGCGCTCGGCAACACGGCCTCGACCACGTGTTCCATCTCGGAGAGGGGACACGCCTCCATCAGATAGCGGTTCGGGGTCTGGCGGGTGAAGTCCTGCTCGCCGTAGCCGGGCAGCTGCCTGGCATCGACGAAGCGCTCCTCCAGCTGCAGCGGCTCCCCATCGGCCTGATGGACGATCAGGCTGTGGAAGATGGGGGCACCGACCCGCAGGCCAAGCTGCACCGCCACCTTCTCATCGGCGGCCTGACGTTCGAGCCGGATCACCCGGGCGCTGTACTCGGCCCCCTGCTCCGCTATCTCGTCCGCTATGTTGCGAATGGCAAGCAGGGTTGACTCGGTGCGCCTGTCCGCCACGAAGCTGCCGGAGCCGGCGGTGCGGTTGAGCCAGCCTTCGGCCACCAGTTCGCGCAGGGCCTTGTTGACCGTCATCCGGCTCACGGCAAACTGCTCGCACAGGGCGGCCTCGGTCGGGATCCTGTCTCCCGCCTCATAGTGGCGGGAGCGGATGCCGTCGAGCACGTGTTGCTTGATCTGCAAATAGAGCGCAGGGGCCAACGGCAGCGTCCTCAGCGACGGCGATGGGGCGGACGCTTGTCCGGCCAGGCGCGATAGACATCGGGGATCTGATCCGGTCCGCTGATGCAGAGATCCAGATCGTGCAGCAGACCATCCTTGATGCCGTAGATCCAGCCGTGCACCGCCAGCTCCTGACCCTTGCGCCAGGCGTTCTGGATGATGGTGGTGTAGCAGACGTTGGCAACCTGCTCGGCCACGTTCAGCTCGCACAGGTAGTCGAACCGCTCGTGTTCATCCTCGATGGCCTCGAGCTCTTCACCGTACTTGTGGTAGACGTCCTTGATGTTGCGCAGCCAGTTGTCGATGAGGCCCAGCTCCTGGTTCTGCATCGCCGCCTTGACGCCACCGCAGCCGTAGTGACCGCAGATGATGATGTGCTTCACCTTGAGCACCTCGACCGCATATTGCAGCACCGAGAGGCAGTTGAAGTCGGTGTGCACCACCAGGTTGGCGACGTTGCGGTGGACGAAGACGTCTCCCGGCAGCAGTCCCATCAGCTGGTTGGCGGGTACCCGGCTGTCGGAGCAACCGATCCAGAGGTATTCGGGGGCCTGCTGGGCGGAGAGGGTAGCGAAGAAATTCGGGTCCTCGGCCTTGATCCGCTCCGCCCACTCGCGGTTGTTGGTAAACAGGTCGTTCAACAGTTTCACTATCTGCTCTCCCTACTGTGGCAGTGGCGGCAACATAACATACACAAGGGTAACCAAGGCAAGGCCGACCAGATGCTCTCGAAACAAAAACAGGGCCATCAGGCCCTGTCTTGTCGATGAAGCATCACGCCACCATGGCGTCTTTCAGCTTCTTGAGGGCATTTTTCTCAAGCTGGCGAATTCGCTCGGCGGAGACGCCGTAGCTGTCGGCCAGCTCCTGCAGCGTGGTCTTGTTGTCATCATCCAGCCAGCGGGCACGGATGATGTGCTGGCTGCGCTCATCCAGGGTCGCCAGGGCCGAGCCCAGACGGCGGGTGGCATGGCTGTCCCAGTTGTCGTTCTCTATGGTGGCGGCGAGATCGGACGACTTGTCTTCCAGGTAGTGGACGGGGGCGAAGCCGGCTTCGTCATCCTCGTCACCCACCAGATCGAACGCCTGATCGTAATTGCTCATGCGCGCTTCCATCTCGGTCACATCGCTGACCGAGACACCGAGTTCGTCGGCCACGGCACGGGCCTCGTCGTGGCTGAACCAGCCCAGACGTTTCTTGGATTTGCGCAGGTTGAAGAAGAGCTTGCGCTGGGCCTTGGTGGTCGCCACCTTGACCATGCGCCAGTTACGCAGCACGTATTCGTGAATTTCGGCCTTGATCCAGTGCACGGCGAAGGAGACCAGACGCACCCCCACACTGGGGTCGAAGCGCTTGACCGCCTTCATCAGGCCGATATTGCCTTCCTGTACCAGATCAGCCTGGGGCAGGCCGTAGCCGGCATAACTCTTGGCAACGTGAACGACAAAGCGCAGGTGCGACATGACCAGCTGACGGGCAGCCTCGAGATCGCCATCCTGCTGCAACCGCATCGCCAGCTCACGCTCCTCTTCCGCGCTGAGCACGGGGATCGCGTTGACGGCCTGGACATAACCTTCCAGACTGCCTTGGGGGATAAGGGCCATAGTGCGTTGCAATGAAGTTCCCATCTTTTACCTCTTACTCTTGCGTCGCGCCAGTCTAGCACCCTCAGTCGGGCTGTCCAGGCGGGGGCGACCATTCTGCGGCCTGAGTCAACAACTGAACCAGGTCAGAACCCGGCTCATCTTAGGATCACGGGATGAATCATCAATGAACAGTCAAAAAAAAGGGGTCACAGTGAAGGACCCCCGAAAAGTAGCATGCTAAGTCCATTGTTGCGGAGCTCGCAACCTTCACATGCTTGCCAAGTCTGACGAGCGGGGGTCTTACGCCACACCCGTATAAGTTCGATTTTAAGACTGTGTTATTTCGATAAGGTTCAATGGATCTCGGGAAGATCCTGGCGATCATTGACGTCCAGATTACTCCCTGAACGCGAGCTGTGCCAGAAAGGGTCATTTTTTTACTTGATCCAGCTCGCAAAATCCAGTGAATATTTGTCGATTCCTTGCTCAGGAAGGCTCTATGTCGCGGATATGGCGATGCACGGAGAACCAGGAGGCGATCAAGCCCAGCAGGGCGCCCAGCAGGATCAGGTTGATCCCGTCGACCGCCCCCATGCCCACCAGCCGGAAATGGCTGTTGTAGAGGCCGGCCAGCTCCTTGACCACCCCCTCGCTCCAGATCACCATCACCTCGGTCAGCCACCAGGCCAGCATGCCGCCGATCACCCCGTACCAGATGCCGGTATAGAGGAAGGGCCTGTGGATGAAGGCATCGGTCGCCCCCACCAGCTTGAGCACCTCAATCTCGGAGCGCTGGTTCAGGATGTTGAGTCTGAGGGTGTTGCCGACGATGAGCAGCACGGCGCACAGCAGCAGGGCGGCGATCCCCGTGATGGTGTGGCGCAGCAGGTTCATGATGCCCTGCAACCGGGTCAGCCATTGCAGGTCCAGCTTGCCCTGCTCTATGCCGGGCTCGTTCTCCAGCTTGGCCAGCAGCTCGGCAGCCCCTTCCGGATTCTGCCAGCGGGGATCCGGGATCACGCTCAGCACGGGGGGCAGCGGGTTGCTGTCCAGGTAATCGAGCGCATCGCCAAAACCCGAGATCTCGCGAAATTCCTTGAGGGCCTGATCCCGGCTCATGTAGGTCACCGAGGCCACCTCGGGGTAGAGCTGGATCCGCTGCCTGAGCTCCTGGATGTTCTGCTCCGGCAGATCCTTGCGCAGATAGAGGGAGATCTGGGAACTGTTCTGCCAGTTGCCCTCCACCAGCTCGGCGTTCTTGAGCAGCACATGGAAACAGGAAGGCAGTGCCAGGCTGACCCCGAGCACGGCCAGGGTCATCAGGGAGGCGAGCGGATTGCGCCACAGCTCCCCCAGGCTGGCGAAGGCCTGACGCAGATGATCGACCCAATACATGACGAAGCGACGCAGCAGTGGCTGCTTGTGACGCACGATAGCCATCAGTTTTCCTCCTGCGGGGAGTGCATCCGTCCCGCCTTGAGGGTGAAGGTGCGATAGCGCATGCGGGCGATGAGGCCAAGGTCATGGGTGGCGATGAGCACGGAGACGCCGAAGCTGTTGAACTCCTCGAACAATCGCATGATATCCATGGAGAGCTGGGGATCCAGGTTGCCGGTCGGCTCATCCGCCAGCAGCAGGGGCGGCTTGTTGACGATGGCGCGGGCGATGCCGACCCGCTGCTGCTCGCCACCGGAGAGCATGCGCGGCTGGTAGCGCTCCTTGCCAAGCAGACCCACCTTGTCCAGGGCTGCGGCGACCCGCTTGTTGATGTCTCCATGGCTGTAACCGTCGATCACCAGGGGCAGGGCCACGTTGTCGAACACGGTTCTGTCCATCAGCAGGCGGTGATCCTGGAAGATCATGCCGATCTGACGGCGTACATAGGGGATCTGGCGCCGCTGGATCCGGCTCACATCCTCCCCGTGAAAGAAGACGCGGCCATCGGTGGGCCGCTCCATCACGCTGATCAGCTTGAGAAGGGTGCTCTTGCCCGCCCCGGAATGACCGGTCAGGAAGCCCATCTCCCCCTTGCGCAGGTGAAAACTCACCTTCTGCAGCGCCTGATGGCCGCCGCTGTATACCTTGCTGACCTGATCAAAACGAATCATCTCTGGTCCCTGAAGCTTGAGCTGGCCCCGGCTAGGGGGCGCTGGAGAGAGCAAGGGCCGCCCATGGACGGCCCTTCGGCTTATTCGTCGCGGCTAAACAACGCCTCGATAAAGTCATTGGCGACGAAGGGGCGCAGATCGTCGATCCCCTCGCCCACCCCGATGAAGCGGATCGGGATCTGGAACTTGTCCGCCACCGCGAAGATGACCCCCCCCTTGGCGGTGCCGTCCAGCTTGGTGAGGGTGATGCCGGTCAGACCCACCGCCTCACTGAACAGCTTGGCCTGGCTCAGGGCATTCTGGCCTGTGCCCGCATCCAGGGTCAGCATGATCTCGTGGGGCGCCTCCTCGTCGAGCTTCTTCATCACCCGCACCACCTTCTTGAGCTCTTCCATCAGGTTGCTCTTGTTTTGCAGGCGGCCGGCGGTGTCGGCGATCAGCACGTCAGCCCCGCGGGAGCGGGCGGCCTCGATGGCATCATAGATGACGGAGGCGGAATCGGCCCCCGTGTGCTGGGCGATCACCGGGATATTGTTGCGCTGACCCCACACCTGCAGCTGCTCGACGGCGGCGGCGCGGAAGGTATCACCGGCGGCCAGCATGACGCTCTTGCCCTCGGCTTGCAGCTGCTTGGCCATCTTGCCGATGGTGGTGGTCTTGCCCACCCCGTTCACGCCCACCATGAGGATCACATAGGGCTTCTTGCCGGAATCGATCACCAGGGGCTGTTCGACTTTCGCCAGCATCTCGCCCATGTCCTGCTTGAGCAGGCCGTAGAGGGCTTCGCCATCCTTGAGCTGCTTGCGACTGGCGTGCTGGGTCAGGTTGTTGATGATACGGGTGGTGGTGTCCACGCCGAGATCCGCCGTCAGCAGCTGGGTCTCCAGCTCTTCAAACAGCTCATCGTCGATCTGCTTGCCGCTGAACAGGCCGAAGAAGCCTGAGCCGATATTATCCTTGGTGCGGACCAGACTGCGCTTGAGGCGGGCGAAGAAACCCTCACGCTGCGGCTTGACCTGGGTGTCATCGTCCACTTCCGCGGCCAGGGGCAACGTAGCCAGTTCGACGGCAGCGCGGGCAGCCTCCTGTTCGGCAGCAAGGCGAGCGGCCTCCTGCTCGGCGGCAGCGCGGGCAGCCTCCTGCTCGGCGGCAAGGCGAGCAGCCTCCTGCTCGGCAGCAGCGCGGGCGGCCTCCTGCTCGGCGGCAGCACGGGCAGCCTCCTGCTCGGCGGCAACACGGGCAGCCTCCTGCTCGGCGGCAACACGGGCAGCCTCCTGCTCGGCGGCAGCGCGGGCAGCCTCGGCCGCCTCGTCACGGGCCAGCAGGTCAGGGTTGACGATGACGGGCTCCAGATCGCTGGCGCACTCCTCGATCACCAGGGGGCCGGCGCTCTCCTCCTCGCCAACGGGCGTCGCATCCGGCGCCGGGGAGACGGGGGTGTCACTCGATTGGGAGGGGACGTCGCTGGCGCCGTCGCTGACAGTCTCGGATTGGGGTGTCTCCGGTTGGACAACCTCGGCCTCTTCTTTCTTGCGGCCGAACCCCAGCCAGGAAAACAAACCTTTTGCCATCTAAAAATACTCACTTCGTTGGCTGACTGCTAAGATAGCCGTCCCTCGGCGGGTCGGCATAAAAATGAACCGCCTTATACTATCACTTTATTTTCTGACGACGAAACGCGATGCCCAGAGTGAAATCCAGCAGCAAACGCCCGGGAACCCAGGGTAAATCCGGCTTTGTCCGCATCATCAGCGGCCAATGGCGCGGTCGAAAACTGCCGGTGCAGGATGTGGAGGGACTCAGGCCCACCACGGACCGAGTCAAGGAGACCATCTTCAACTGGCTGGCTCCCCATGTGCGCGGCAGCCGCTGCCTCGACCTGTTCGCCGGCAGCGGCGGACTGGGGCTGGAGGCACTGTCCCGCTACGCCGAGCAGGTGACCCTGGTCGAGATGGACAGGGGCGCCGCCGAGCAGATCAAGAAAAACCTGCTCACCCTGGGGTCAAGCCAGGGCCAGGTGATCCAGGCCGATGCCGTGAGCTGGCTGCAAGGCCCGACCACCCCGTTCGATCTGGTGTTTCTCGATCCGCCGTTTCGCCGCGAACTGCTGCCCCAGGTGTGCGATCTGCTGGAGGCCCGCGGCTGGTTGGCGCCGGACGCCCTCATCTATCTGGAGCGGGAGAAGGAGATGCAGGATCTGCCGCTGCCCGGCACCTGGCAGTGCCTCAAGGACAAGCAGGCCGGCCAAGTCTGTTATCAGCTCTATCAGCGAGAGGGGAACCAAGTATGAAACGCCTGCTGACGCTATTGGCCATGGGACTCACTCTCAGCTTCTGGTGCGGAGTCTTCCTCAGCCTGCTGGCCCCCTTGCCCGGCCAGCTCAACCAGATCCTGCCCCTCTGCGGCGTCGTCGTCGCCCTGATGCACTGGCTCCAGGCCGGGATGATCCGCTCCGCGTGCAAGCCCTACTTCACCGTGACCCGGACCGAGCTGGTACTGGTGCTGGTGTTCGGGGTGTTTGCCATGGGAGAGATCCGTGCCCGCCTCAAGGCCATCATAGCCGCGGGGGACAAGCCGCAGTCATAGCCACAGGCTTGCTCCCCTCCAGTCTGTCTGCAAGGCCTGCTCGTCAGGCCTTCTCTTTTTTGCCGACGCTGATCCCCAGCTTGATGGAGAGCGCGGCCAGCAGCAGCAACATCATGATGAGCGAGAAGAAGTTGCTGCCCAGCTCCGGGTGCTGCACCTTCTCCAGCGCCGAATGACCGAACACCCCTATCAGGAAGCAGAGCAGGACGCAGACCGGGGTGTTGTCCTCCATGGGCTCGCTCACATAGCAGCGATAGAGCTGATGGGCTGCCAGCAGGAAGGCGATGATGGGAAAGAAGGAGAAGGGCACGGGGTCGGAAACCAGCACGGAGAGGCTGGCATCGCCACAGATGCCCACCAGCAGGGCCAGCAAGAGCGGCTGCTTGGGGATGGTGTTGACGTCATGCATGGGGAAACTCCTGTTGATTCCGGGAATATGACTCAGACCAGGCCATCGCGGCGCCGCTGGTTCTGCACCTCGGCCCCGATGGCAATCATCCGCAACTGGCGCACGGTACGCTCGGCCAGGGCCTTGCACTCCTCACGGCTCAAGTCGAGGGCATCGGCACCGGCGCTAAAGACGATGGTCACCATGGCTTCGGCCTGGATGTAGGCCTCTTCCCTCGGCGCCCCCGAGGTGGCCTCCAGATAGTCGGTCAGCTCGGCGATGAAGTGCTGGATCTCTCGGGCCACCGCCTGGCGAAAGGCGGCCGAGGTGCCGGAGCGCTCCCGCAGCAGCAGCCGAAAGATATTGGGATTGTTCTCGACGAACTCCATGAAGGTCATGACGGAGGTGCTGATGACGCCGCCGCCACCGGCGATGCGCTGGCGCGCCTGACGCATCAGCTGACGCAGGGTCAGGCCCCCCTCATCCACCAGGGTCAGCCCCAGCTCTTCCATGTCGCGAAAGTGACGATAGAAGGAGGTGGGCGCTATACCGGCCTCCCGCGCCACTTCCCGCAGGCTCAGGTTGGAAAAGCTGCGATTGGCACACAGCTGGCTAAATGCCGCCTCGATCAGCGTACGCCGGGTCTTTTCTTTCTGTTGTGCGCGAATACCCACGAAAACAATCACCTTCCACTTGTCGAGGCCAAATGATAACCCGAAGGCGGGCGCGGATCAGGTTTGTCTGCGACTTTTTTACCATTGACCCGCCGCCGGGTTGCACAGAGAATAGCTAACAGCTGTTAGCTGAAAAGGACCCCTTCAGGATGGAACGCCCACCTATCATCATCACCAACACCCTGCTGTTTGCCCTCTCCGGGCTGACGGCACTGATCGCCGTACCCTGGTACGGTCTGACCCACGGCTTCGATGCCTGGCAATGGGCCAGCTTCCTCCTGCTGTTCTGCTATTGCGGTATCTCCATCACCGCCGGCTACCACAGGCTCTGGTCCCACAAGGCTTACAAGGCGCATCCGGCGCTGCAATGGCTGTTCGCCATCGGTGGCGCCCTCGCCTTGCAAAACTCGGCGCTGCACTGGTCCTCGGACCACCGTCGCCATCACCGCCATGTGGACCACGACCAGCAGGATCCCTACTCCGCCAGCCGCGGTTTCTGGTACTCCCACATCGGCTGGATGCTGCGGGAATACCAGCGCGATACCTACCACGACTACAGCAACGTGCGGGATCTGCAGAACAACCCCGTCGTCGCCTTCCAGCACAGGCACTACCTGGCGCTGACCCTGGCCACCAACATCGGCATCCCGCTGCTGCTGGGGCTGATGCACGGCGATCTGCTCGGCATGCTGCTGCTGGCGGGGGTGCTGCGCATGGTGATGACCCATCACACCACCTTCTTCATCAACTCCCTGGCCCATATCTGGGGCAGCCAGCCGTTCACGGATCGCAACAGCGCCCGGGACAATGGCATCCTGGCCTTTTTCACCTTCGGCGAGGGCTATCACAACTACCACCATCTGTTCGAGAACGATTATCGCAACGGTATTCACTGGTGGCAGTTCGATCCGACCAAGTGGCTCATCCGCGGCGCCGCCTGGCTGGGATTGGCCAGGGATCTGCGCACCTGTCCCGAGGAGCGCATCGAGCAGGCGCGGTTGCAGATGCAGCTCAAGCGGGCCCATGCCAGGTTGCAAAAACGCGAAGACATGGAGATGTGGCAGGCGCTGCTGCAGGAGGAGTACGACAAGCTGAGCCAGCAGCTGCAGCACTACTACGCCAGCCGCAAGCGCCTGCTGGAGCAGCGCAAGCGCAAGGCGCTGGCCCGCTACGACGCCCTCAAGCTGCAGCTCGAGTACCGCAGCCTCAAGGGCGGTTTTCGGGTCAGTCGCCGCAACTGGCATCGCCTGCTCGCCAACCTGAGCTGACCCATGACCCCAGCACCAGAAGGCCTCATCGCGAGGCCTTCTCTCTTTGTGTCGCCAGGGCAGGTCCGGCGGCGGACATAAAAAAATGGGGCGACATCTGGATGTCACCCCCTCGCAAATAGCATGTTCCATTTGGAATCAGACTCATCGACCTGCCTCCCCTCTCCGGGTTTCCGCTCCCAGAGAGACGAGCCGCCATGCGTTCGCACGGGGTGGGCCGACGCTTCCTCTTCCCCAACCCGGCAAGCCGGATTGGTTGTCCTTGCAACTGAAATCTTACCCAGTTCATCGTGAGAAAAACGTTTAACCTTGGCCGGATTCAGCCAACGGGCCTGAAATCCTGGTGTCACATCTCAATTTTCTTTTTAAAAACATATGGTTGGTTTTCACTCATTGGCAGTTTTGCCGCCGCACTCCCCCAATGGCTTACAAGGTTTTGCGAGATCTCGCACAAGGGGGGGATGAAAGCGCTACAGCCAGGGGCGCAGCGGCAGCCAGTGGCTCAGACGGGCAACCAGGCGGCGCCACCAGGGGGAGACGGGATCCGGCTGGCTGGCGGCACGCCGCCAGTGCTCCAGCCAATCGTGCAACTCGGCGCAGAGGGGCGGACAGTGCAGGCGCAGCATCAGCTCGGTGTTGAGGTGCAGGGAGCGCGGATCCAGGTTGAAACTGCCGAGCAGGGCCTCCCGCTCCCCCAGCAGGATCAGCTTGGCGTGCAGGCTGAACCCGCTGCTGGCGGGCAGTTCGGCCAGGGCGATCCCCTGGCGCAGCAACCAGGGCTTGAAGCGATGATAGGCACCATGCACCAGGGGCACGTCCGTGCTGGCCAGGGAGTTGGTGAGCAGGCCGATGGCGATCCCCTGGGCCCGCAGTCGCTGCAGCTCACGGCGCAGGCCCCGGGTCAGGATCAGGTAGGGGCTCACCAGCTGCAATCCGCCCCGGGACTCGGCGAGCCGGCGCCACAGATAGCGGGCAGTGCCCGGCCGGGAGACCAGCCCCTTGCCGGGTCGATCGAACAGCACCTCGGCACGCCCAGGATGCCACGCCGGCTCAGGGGCAGGCTCAAACAACGAGGCGGGCAGGTCATAGATGGCGGCCGTGGCGGGGTCGCAGAGGGTGAGCAGGAACTCGTTGACCACGGTCGCCTCCGTGGTCCCGATGCGACGGCGCAGCAGATGGCGGATGGGCTGGCTCCAGCGGCTGCCCCAGAACTGGACGAACCCTTGCTCCAGCTGCTGGCAGAGGGCGCCGCGACAGCCCAGATCCAGATCGAGGAACTGGGATCCGCCCCCCAGACCGAAGTAGGCATCCCCAATGTTGCGCCCCCCCAGGATCCCCCGGCTGCCATCGACCAGCAGCAGCTTGTTGTGCATCCTGTGGTTGAGGCGCCGAAAACTGAGGCAGGCCTCCAGCGCCAGCGCCAGGGGGCGCCAGCCCCGTAGCCAGAACGGATTGAACAGCCGCACCTCGATCCCGGGTTCGAACGCCAGCATCTCCAGGAAACGGTTGTCGCCGGCGTAGAGATCATCGATGAGCAGCTGCACGCGCACGCCGCGCCGGGCGGCGCTCAGCAGCTCGGCCAGCAGCAGCTTGCCGCTGCCATCCTCGGCCCAGCTGTAATACTGGGCCTGGATCCGGCTGCGCGCGCCGCGGATCAGGGCAAGCCGCTGCCTCAGGGCCTGGGCCGGCTCGGCGATCAATGCAAACTCCCCCTCCTTCACCGCGCCTCCTCTTGCATGTTGGGTCAGGCAGAGCATAAAGCGCCCCTCCCTGCCTGTCTTCCCCCGCCGTCATCGCCCTGTCACACGGCTCGTTCATATAGTGGCAGCACGACAGCAACAAGGAGCTTCTTATGGACCTCAGTCAGCGGCCGTCACGCCCCCCATACAGCCCACCCCGCCATCAGCCGCTGTGGTCGCTGCCTCCCTGGTTCCTGCTGCATCGGGATCAACCCGGAGGCCAGTGACGCCAGCGGCGACTCAACGCCTGGCCGTGGTGGCCTCGATGGCGGCGGCCTTGCCCTCTATCTGGGGCAGGCTGAAGCGGTAGGCCACATAGTACTTGTAGATGGTGCCCACATAGTTGATCGGCCCCTGGCCCACCTCCTTGGCCACCAGCTGCTCCACGTTGCCGAACCAGATATCGGGATCCAGCCCCTGACCTGCGGCCTTCTCCCTCAGGCTCTGCAACCGGTTGGGCCCGGCGTTGTAGGCCGCCAGCGCCAGCAGGTGACGGTTGAGCACGTCGATCTTCGGATCCTGGAAGTAGGTATCGAGCAGGAAGCGCAGATAGCGGCAGGCCGCCTCCACATTGCCCTCCAGGGACGCCAGTCTGGCGCCCCGTATCCCCACCTCGGCACCGGCCACCGGCCTGAGCTGCATCAGGCCAATCGCCCCGCCCGGGGAACGGGCCGCCGGATCCAGCCCGGACTCCTTGTAGGCCAGGGCCGCCAGCATCAGCCAGTCCAGCTGATACTGGCGGGCATACTGCTCCAGCACGGTGCGGATCCGGGTCAGGCGGGCCAGCCGTTCGGTGGCGAGCAGGTTGCTCATGGGATCGACCTGGCTCAGCAGGCGGCGCAGCATGAGGTCGCTGTAGAGGCGGCGACTGTCGGTCTGGGCCAGATAGCGGTTGGCCGCGTCGAGCAGGCCTGTGCTGTATTTGGGCAGGGCCCAGGCACTCTTGCCGTTGTCCCGCAGGGGCACCAGCTTGTGCGCCTTGAGGCCGGGCAGCAGATCGAGCCAGATCCGTCCCTTGAAGCTGTCGGTCACCGTCAGCGGGATCAGGCCGGCGGACACCATCTCCAGCAGATCGCCATCCTGCAGGTATTCGGGTACGGTTTCGATGTAGACGGGGGGCAGGCCGAGCTCCCGCAGCAGGCGATTGAGCTGGCCCAGACTCTCGTGGTAACTGGAGCTCTCCCGCACCCAGATGCGGCGGCCGGAGAGCTGGGTGATGCGATTGAAGCCTGGCAGGCTGTTCTGGCTCACCACCCACTCCTCGATGGGGGTGATCACCGGCTGGGTGAAGCTCACCTGCTCGCCCCTGGCCTGGGTCACGGTCAGGTTGGCCGCCACCAGATCGCCGCGCCCCTCGGCCAGATAGTCGAGCAACTTGTCCTGGCGCACCGGCACATAGACCACCTTGAGCTTGATGGGATCCCTGGCCAGATAGGTCTGATTGAGCCAACGCTCGAACCCCTGCAGCTGATTGACCAGCACGCCGCGCTCCGACCCCTTGTCGAAGAAGAAGAAGCCGCGCTCATAGACCACCAGGGCCCTCAGCTCCTTGCGCTGCAATATGCTGTCGAGATCACCGGGCTGGGGAAGCAGGTGCGGCTTGAGATCCGCACCCAGCAGAGGAAATACCCACAGGGCCAGCAGGGCCCAATACCATAGCCGCATCGATCCGCCTTCTTGTCATCGGCCCGCTCCGGCCGTTCGTGATGACTAACTATAGGACGCGACCGACGGCAAACTGGTCGACTCGGCCCCCGGAAGGGCCTGGGGCTGGGCGTCTCAGAGCGAGCGGGAGCGCATCTCGAAGATCAGCTTCTCGGCGGTGCAGGTAAACTGCAGTCTCGCCTTGAGCTCGACTCCATCCGCCCCCTGAGCCAGGGTATGACTCAGCTCGACCTCGGCGCACACCTGCCGGGCGAGGGTCTCGTAGCCGGCCAGCTTGGCGAGGGCCGCCGCCTCGGTCGGCGCCGCTATCACCAGATCCAGCACATCATCGCCTTCGCCAATGATGGTGCCTATCTCGGCGAAACAGCCGCAGCTGTCGCAGGTCTCTTGCACTTTATCTTCTACCGACATGATGACACTCCTACTTCACATGGATGATTCATGGCCCAAGGCCAGCGGATGACAGTTGTAACAAATGAGACGATGACCCGACTTGGGCGAAATCAAGAGTGGCGCAATTAGGGCATGGGCACCATAAAAAAATACGGCGACCCAGGGTCGCCGTCGCAAGTTGGTGCTACTCGTCCCTCAACCGTCACCTCCTGTGACAGCCGGCACAAGGCCAGAGACTGCAGTCAGGATAGGAGCCTGGAGATATGAAAACAAATGGTATAAATTCATCTTAGAATTGAAGGAGATTCATAACCCATGTTTCTGGAACAGCTGGCCCGCACCGATCTCAACCTGCTCATCATATTGCAAGTGCTGCTGGAGGAGCGCAACGGCAGCCGGGCCGCCCGCCGCCTGCATCTGAGCCAGTCCGCGGTCAGCAAGGCCCTGGGACGGCTGCGGGAGACCTTCGACGATCCCCTCTTCATCCGCTCCGCCTATGGCCTGGATCCCACTCCCCGCGCCCTGGCACTGCAACAGCAGCTGCAGCCCGTCCTGCTCTGCCTCGACACCCTGCTGCAGCCCCCGGCCTTCAACCCTGAGAGTTCGGAGCGGGAGTTCGTCATCGCCAGCATGGACAGCGCCTTCACCCTGTTCGCCCCCCTCTACCTCAATGAACTCAAGCGCCGCGCTCCCAGGATACGGCTGCGCTACGAGGAGTGGACCGAGCACAGCCTGACCGAGATGGGCCAGGGCCAGGTGGATATCGCCATCACGGTGCGGGAGAACTGCCTCACCTCGGACTTTCGCCAGGACACGCTGCCGGGCACCATCTGCCAGCGGCTGCTCGCCATCGACAACCTCACCTGCCTGGTACGCCAGGGCCACAGCGCCCTGACCGAACCCCGCTGGGATCTGGCCCGCTACCTCGCCTATCCCCACGTGCAGACCTACTGCGAGGGGCGGGATCGCTGGATGCTGGATCACAAGCTGGCGGAGCAGGATCTGCAACGGCGCATCGAGGCGACCGTGCCCTCGTTCGAGGCGGCCCTGCGCATGAGCATGCACTCTGACATGATAGTGACCCTGTCACGGCTCTATGCCCGCCATGCCACCCAGGTCTACCCCCTGGTGCAGCTGGCGCTGCCCATCGCCCTGGACAGCATCTCCCACCTCCTGATCTGGCATCAGAGCCATGAGGCCGACCCCGGCCATCGCTGGCTGCGGGAGACCCTGCTCACCCTGATCCTCGACAAGCTCGACAAGCCGGAAGCGGCATGAAGATCGAACACGGCCGCCTGACCATCGCTGGCTGCGGGAGACCCTGCTCACCCTGATCCTCGACAAGCTCGACAAGCCGGAAGCGACATAACGATCAAACACGGCCGCCGGATCCAGGGAGAGCCCGAACAGCAGGAGCCCGGCACTGGGCCGGGCTCCTTGTCGTCATCGTCTGTCGCCATGGGGCTCAGCCCGTCACCTGCAGGTAGTGATGCACCCCATCGAGCAGCATCTGCACCGAGATCATCACCAGCAGCATCCCCATCAGCCGCTCCACCGCCGTGAGTCCTCGCTCACCCAGCAGCTTGTTGAACACCTCGTAGAACATCAGGATGACGGCGCTCGCCCCCCAGGCCATCAAGAGCGCCAGCGACCAGTCCGTCATGCGCGTCGGCGCCTGGTTGGCCAGCAGCAGCAGGGAAGCCAGGATGGAGGGGCCCGCGATCATGGGGATCGCCATGGGCACCAGGAAAGGCTCCTCCCCCGCGGCCAGGCCGGTCACGCCGCCGGGCCCGGGGAAGATCATCTTGATGGCGATGAGAAAGAGGATGATGCCACCGGCGATGCTCACCGCCTCCTGACGCAGGTTGAGAAAGCTCAGGATCTGCTGACCGGCAAACAGGAAACCCATCATGATGGCCAGGGAGAACAATAGCTCGCGCATCATCACCTTGCGCCGGCGCTTGGGGTCTATGTGACGCAGGATCGACAGAAACACCGGCAGATTGCCGAGGGGATCCATGATGAGAAACAGCATGACGGCGGCGGAGAAGGTATCCATGGCACTTCCGGGGCGTGGGGAAAAGAGGAGGGAATATAGCAAAGGGGAGAAGCCGCGGCGAGCCCGCGCCCTCTCCCCTTGCTAGCAGCCGTCTCAACCGTGGTGGCAGATCCTGTCGGCCCGGGTCTGGAACCCCTGTTCATCCTCGACGAACTTGCCCCGGGCGCGCAGCAGGGCGATCAGCCCGTCGGCATCCAGGTCCCTAGCGCTGCAGGTGTGGTAGCGGGCCTGGGCGCCAAATCGCGCCGCCATCGCAGACTTGAGGCTCTCCTCGCTGAACTGGCCTCCCCTGGCCAGCATCATCTCCATCACCTCATGACCATGAATCGAGTCGGACATCTCTCACCTCTGAATGAATATATCGGATGTCCATTACAGCCGGCCTCGGGGTGCCACTCCTTGATGTGCGCCAAGAAAAGCCCAATTAATCATCCGCCAGGCTGGCTCCGCCGCCGACTTTGTCGATAATGTGGCAACCGGACGAGGGGATCGCTACACTGGCGCCCTTTTCGCCACCACGACTGAAGATAAGGACATTGGCGTCATGCTGCTCCATGGACGGGCCCGCAAGCCCTGGCGGATCTGGACCCGTCGCCCTCTCTGGCTCAAGACCCTGATCGGCATGCTGCTCGGCATCGGCCTCGGCATGGGGTGGAGTGAGCAGGCACTGCTGCTCAAACCCGTCGGCACCCTGTTCGTCAACACCATACAGATGCTGATGGTGCCCCTCATCTTCTGCTCCATCATCGCCGGGCTGACCGGCCTGCTGCGGGGCAGGGTCCTGGACAGGATCGGCCTCAGGGCCATCGGCTACTACCTCTGCTCCACCGCCCTGGCCATCTGCATCGGCCTGATGATGGGCTGGCTGCTCGAGCCCGGGGTCGGCGCCGATATGGGTCCCTACCAGAGGCCCGAGACGCTCCAGGATCTGACCCTGGCCACGGCGCTGGCCCAGCTGGTGCCACGCAACCCCATCCAGGCCATCGTCGATGGCAAGATACTCCAGGTGATCGTGTTCGCGGTGGCTCTGGCCCTGGCACTCAATGCCAGCGGTCGCCGTGGCCGGCCGGCCATCCGCGCCTTTACCTCCCTGGCCGACGGCATGTTCACCCTGACCCAGATGGTGATGTCCCTCGCCCCTTACGGGGTCTGCGCCCTGATGGCCTGGATGACGGGGCGCTATGGCGCCGCCATCATGCTGCCCCTGCTCAAGGTGATCGGCGCCGTCTACCTCGGCTGCCTGCTGCACCTGCTCGGCGTCTACAGCGGCCTGCTGCTGCTGCTGGCTCGCCTCAACCCCCTGCACTACTTCAAGAGCATACTGGATGCCCAGGCGGTGGCCTTCACCAGCAGCTCGAGCGAGGTCACCCTGCCCGTCAGCCAGAGCTGTGCCGAACACAGACTGGGGGTATCCCCCCCCATCGCCGCCAAGGTGCTACCCATCGGTGCCACCATCAACATGGATGGCACCGCCCTCTATCAGGGGGTCACGGCCCTGTTCGTGGCCCAGGCCTTCGGGGTGGACCTGCACCTGTTCGACTACCTGATCATCATCAGCATCGTCACCCTGGCCAGCATAGGGACTGCCGGCACCCCGGGCACAGGCTTGATGCTGCTGACCCTGACCCTGACGGCGGTGGGCCTGCCCCTGGAAGGGGTGGCCCTCATTGCCGGCATAGACCGCATCCTCGACATGGCCCGCACCACAGTCAACGTCTCAGGGGATCTGCTGGTCTCGGTGCTGATCGGTCGGCGCGAGGGCGAGCTGGATCTGGCTGTCTATCAGGATCCCAGGGCAGGAGAGGAGATAGACTTCAGCGCCCGCTGATCCCTGGCGCCCTCTGTTGTCACGGGAGCCAGGTCTGATGACCACGCCCGCGCCTCAGGCGAGGGGGTTCACTCGTCGTGGGGATCATGGTGGCAGCGCCAGCAGATCTCGAAGTTGGCCTCGTTCTCCTCGCCACACTGGCCGCAGAGCCAGCCGTTGCCCTGGCGCTGCTGATAGCGCTCTATCACCCGTCCGGCCCGGCTGCGATCCTGTTCACGCACCTTCAGGGTCACCTGCAACAGGTCGATCGGCAATTCGCCGATGGCCCCTCCCAATCCCTCGCCGCTCAGCCGGACCGGGATCCCTTCCACCTCCAACGCCCCCTTGAGGGCATGCGCCTCCAGGGTGTGAGAGGCGCGATACAGATTGAACCAGTTATCCATCTTGCTCCTTCATAGCAACTTGTCGATGCCGAACTCTTCCCCATGCTGCACCATGAAATCGATAAAGGCACGCAGCTTGCGCGGCATCAGTCGCCGCTCCGGGAACAGCAGGTAGAGAGAAACCCTGGGTTGACGCCACTCGGGCAACAGGGTGACCAGGGTTCCCGCCGCCAACTCGTCGTGACAGAGCATGGCGGGCAGGGAGGCCAGCCCCAGCCCCGCCTTGGCCGCCTCTCTGGCACAGGTAATATTGTTGACCACAAAGCGCGAGGGCGGATCCACCAGCACCTCCTCCTCGCCACGCTCGAAGCGCCATTGGTGGGCGAGAAAGCCGCTGCTGACCCGGATCCGCTCATGGTTCGCCAGATCCAGGGGCCCCTCGATGGGGCCATGACCGGCCAGGTAATCGGGGCTGGCGCAGAGGATCCGCTCCGTGCTCCACAGGCGGCGCGCCGCCAGGTTGGAGTCCAGCATGTCACCGACCCGCACCACGGCATCCAGCCCCTCGCTGATGGGATCCACCACACGGTTGGTCAGATCCAGCTCCACCCTGAGGGCAGGATAGGCTTGCAGAAAGCACGCTATCATGCGGGCGACCACCAGCTGCCCCGTCTCGATGGGCACCGCCAGCTTGAGCAGGCCGGTCACCTCCTGCTGGCTGGCACTGAGCATCAGCTCGGCCTCGGCCAGCTCGTTGACCGCCTTGCTGCAACGCTGATAGTAGGCTTCCCCCTCCTCGGTCAGGGTCAGCTGCCGGGTGGAACGATAGAGCAGTCGCACCCCGAGTCGCTGCTCCAGCTCGGCGATGCGCCGGCTCACCGTCGCCTTGGTCATGCCCAGCTCCTGGGCGGCCGCGGTGAAGGATCCCTTGTCGACGATCCGCACCAGGATGAGTGCCGCGTTCAAGTCCATTGTTGCACCAGTGAAACTGTATTTCTCATGAAACGATACTAATCGAAACAGTGACCCGATGTTAGCCTGTTCACCTTCAGTTCAGGAATCCACATCATGAGTCAACAAAAGAAGATCCCCCTGCTGGCCGCCCTGATCTTGCTGGTGCTGGCCCTGCTGTTCGCCGCCTACTGGTATGGTTATGGCCGCCACTTCGAGCGCACCGACAATGCCTACCTGCAGAGCGAAGTGACCGGCATCGCCACCAAGCTGCCCGGCTACATCGCCGAGGTGCTGGTGACCGACAACCAGACCGTCAAGGCGGGTCAGCTGATCGCCCGCATCGACGATCGTGAGTACCGCACCCGGCTGGCCGAGGCGCAGGCCAACCTGGCCCTGAGCCGGGCCGAGGCGGTCAACCTGGAGGCGACCCGGGTCCAGCAGCTGAGTCTGATCCGTCAGGCCGAAGCCAAGGTGAAGGAGGCGAGCGCCGACGTGATACGCGCCCGGCAGCAGGTCAGCCGGATTGGCAGGCTCAACACGGCCCACTACAGCTCCCAGGACAGCCTGGATGAGGTGAAGGCCAACCTGCAGGTCAGCCAGGCCAGGCAGCAGGATGCCGAAGCCGGCCTGCAATCGGCCCGGGATCACCTGGCCGTGATCATTTCGGAGCGCCAGCAGAAGCAGGCCCAGATCGACTTGAGCCAGGCCCAGCTGGCCCAGGCCAGGCTGGATCTCGATGACACCGAGCTGCGGGCACCGGCCGACGGCGTCATCGGCAAGCGCAGCCTGCGGGAAGGCCTCTATGTCCAGTCCGGCATGCAGGTGGCCAGCCTGGTACCCCTGGACGGGGTCTGGGTCGAGGCCAACTTCAAGGAGACCCAACTGGACCATATGATGCCGGGTCAGCGGGTGGAGCTGGTGCTCGATGCCTACCCGGATCAGCCGATCGAAGGGGTGATCGACAGCCTGGCCCCGGCCACCGGCGCCAAGTTCGCCCTGCTGCCGCCGGAGAACGCCACCGGCAACTTCACCAAGATAGTGCAGCGGGTGCCGGTCAAGATCCGCATCCCGGCGCCGGGCGCCCTGGCGGGCAAGCTCAGACCCGGCCTCTCCACCGAGGTGATAGTGGATACCCGCACCGGCGGGGACGACCCTGAGCCCAGACTGGCGGCCAACTGATGGAAGCCATACCGCGTCGCAACTGGATCGCCGTCATGGGGGGGCTCATCGGCGCCTTCATGGCCATTCTGGACATCCAGATCACCAATGCCTCCCTGAAGGATATTCAGGGGGCCCTGTCGGCCACCCTGAGCGAGAGCTCCTGGATCTCCACCTCCTATCTGGTGGCGGAGATGATCGCCATCCCCCTGAGCGGCTGGCTCAGCCGGGGCCTGAGCGTGCGCCGCTACCTGCTGTGGACCACGGGAGCCTTCATCGTCTCCTCCGTGCTCTGCTCGTTCAGCTGGAACCTGACCAGCATGATAGTGTTTCGCGCCATGCAGGGCTTCACCGGCGGCGCCCTCATCCCCATGGCCTTCTCCCTCATCATCAGCCTGCTGCCCCTGCACAAGCGGGCCACCGGCATGGCGCTGTTCGGCCTGTGCGCCACCTTCGCCCCCGCCATCGGTCCGACCCTGGGCGGCTGGCTCACCGAACAGCTCTCCTGGCACTACATCTTCTACCTGAACGTGCCGCCCGGTTTGCTGGTGATGGCCATGCTGGCCCATGGTCTGGACAAGAAGCCGGTGGACTGGGCCATCATGCGCCAGGTGGATCTGGTGGGCATACTCACCATGGCGGTGGGACTGGGGCTGCTGGAGGTGGTACTGGAAGAGGGCAACAGGGAGGACTGGTTCGGCTCCAGCTTCATCGTGCGGCTCACCCTCATCTCGGTGGTGGCCCTGGTGTTCTTCGTCATCAGCCAGCTGCTCAGGCGCCATCCCCTGGTCAACCTGCGGCTGCTGCACAACCCGCGTTTCGCCCTGGCCTGCTTCGCCTATCTGGTGCTCGGCATGGCCTTGATGGGCTCCATCTATGTGCTGCCCCTCTACATGACCCAGATCCACAACTACAACGCCCTCGAGATAGGAGAGGTGCTGATGTGGATGGGGCTGCCCCAGCTGCTGGTGCTGCCCCTGGTACCCCGGCTGGTCCACAAGGTGGATCCCCGCTACCTGGTGAGCTTCGGCTTTCTCATCTTCGGGGTGAGCTGCTTCATGAACGTCAACATGAGCGCCGACTACGCCGGCCCCCAGCTGATCCAGTCCCTGATTGTGCGGGCCCTGGGACAGCCCTTCGTCATGGTGCCCCTATCCCTGATCGCCACCGCCAGCCTGACCCAGGAGGAGATCCCCTCCTCCTCCACCCTGCTCAACGTGCTGCGCAATCTGGGAGGGGCCTTCGGCATCGCCATCATCGCCACCCTGCTCGACAACGATACCCGCATCCATGCCAGCCAGATCGCCAGCACCCTGGCGGCCAGCAGCATAGAGGGGCAGGCCTACCTGCTGAACCTGACCAACAGCATGCTGGCCCAGGGCAGTGACCCCGCCATCGCCAGGCAGCAGGCCAACGCCGTGCTGAGCGGCACCATACTGAGGGATGCCGCCATCATGGCCTACAATCAAGTGTTCTACGTGATGGGGATCTTCTTGCTGGTCGCCAGCGCCCTGGTGCTGTTCCTCAGATCCCCCGCCCCCCAGGCGGCAGACGCTGCCCCCGTGGAAGCCCATTGACCCAGCAGGGTCATCTAGCTCGCCAGGGAGGCGGCAATCAGAAACTGCGCCGCGAAGTAGCTGCTCATCACCCAGGCGGTGGCATGGGGGAAGGGGCGGCGGAAGCGGTTGATGGCCAGCAAGGCATCGGAGCAGAGAAACAGGAGGGCGCCCACCAGGGCGGCGGCGCTGCCGGCGGTGAGGGAGGCGCGCCAGGCCGCCGCGGCGACCCAGACCAGCGCTATCATCATCAGGGTGTAACAGAGCAGGGGCCAGCGCATCGACCCCAGATGCGGACGCAGCACCCCGAAGTAGACGCAGGCCACCAGGATCAGCAGCAGGCCATCCACCAGGTTGAGCACCAAGGGCCCCTGGGCCAGCCCGACGATGTAGCACAGATGTGCGACAAGAAATGCCGCCAGCCCTTGCAGGAATCGGTCGACCGGCAGCATCAGCATGATGTCCCCCAGCAGGGAGAGGCAGAGGCCGAGCAGGATCCAGGCATGGGAACCGTTGTGGTCGTCGCCGTGATAGCCGAACGCCAGGGCCACGATCAGCAGCATGGTCAGGGGCTTGCTCAGGTAAAACTGGCGGGGATCCGCGCCGTAAGCGGCCTTGATATGCCACCAGGCAGACGCGATGATCATCACACTCAACCACATGCCGGAATACCTCTTCCCCGTAAAGACAATGGCCCGGCGATCCTCAGGCCCAGCGCCGCGCTAGGGTAGCAAATTCCCCCCCTCGGGGGCAGAGGGCGAGACGCGAATGAGCAGGATAAGCCTAAAGTCTAATTGTCATCCCCACCCCCATGGGGCATAAGGGGGCTTCTGGAGGAACACCCATGGAAGAGCCAATGAAAAACTACCTGCCCGCCATCGACATCATGATGTGCCACCTCGGCATCAGCTTCGAGCAAGCCTGTGAGCAGCTCGGCCTGAGTCTGAGCGAACAACAGACCCTGAGTGCGATACAGCGCCAGGAGTTGCAGGACTGAACCCTGCCGCCCGGTCCGCCGGGACACGCATTCGACGAGGCGCCTGCGGGCGCCTTCTCTTTGCCCGCCTCCCCCGGCCGCCATAAAAAACGGCGCCGAAGCGCCGTTGTCATGACCATGGAGCAGTGCGCTCAGAGCGCCTGCTGCCGCCTGCGTTGCAGCAACACGATCAGGCCGAACAGCAGGAAGCCAGGCAGCCACATCAGCTCCTTGCGCCAGCCGTCGGTCGGGGCTCTCACCGCAACTATCTGCTGATCAAACTGCAGGTTGGCATCCGCCGCCGGGCTGCCGAACGCCACGTTGTCGATCAGCGTCTTGCCATCCTGCTCGTACAGGGTCAGCCCCAGGGCCGCCAGGCGTTCCTCGCCGGTGGCCCCCTGAGGCACCGCCAGCAGCAGGCTGTACTCCCTGTGCTTGCCAACCGCATCTTCCCCGGCCACCCGCAGGCGCAGGGTACTCTCGGCCGCCACGTCCCCCAGCGTCTGGGCCAGCTGGGCCGGCGGCGTATCGCGGTAGGGGTTGTGCACCATGTCCATCCAGAAACCGGGGCGGAACAGGGTGAAGGCCACCAGCAGCAAGGCCAGGCTCTCGTACCAGCGGCTCTTCACCAGGAAGAAGCCCTGGGTCGCCGCCGCGAAGATCAGCATGGCGATGGTCGCCACAACGAAGATCAGCACCCCGTGGGCGAAGTCGACGTCGATCAGCAGCAGATCCGTGTTGAAGATGAACAGGAAGGGCAGTGCCGCGGTACGCAGGCTGTAGTAGAACGCCGTGATCCCGGTCTTGATGGGGTCGCCCTTGGAGACGGCCGCCGCCGCGAACGACGCCAGCCCCACCGGCGGGGTCACGTCCGCCATGATGCCGAAGTAGAACACGAACAGGTGGACGGCGATGAGGGGGACGATCAGGCCGTTCTGCTGGCCGAGGGTCACCACCACGGGGGCCAGCAGGCTGGAGACCACTATGTAGTTGGCGGTGGTCGGCAGCCCCATGCCGAGGATCAGGCTCAGCAGGGCAGTCAGCATCAGCATCAGCAGCAGGTTGCCCATGGAGAGCACCTCCACCAGATCCGCCAGCACCAGGCCCACCCCGGTCTGGGAGACGGCGCCCACTATGATGCCGGCGGTGGCGGTGGCGATGCCGATGCCGATCATGTTGCGGGCACCGGCGATCAGTCCCTCCCTCAGGTCCACCACGCCATCGCTGAAGGCACCGTAGTCATGCTTGCCATCGGTGCGCAGCCAGTTGAGCAGCGGCCGCTGGGTGAGCAGTATCACCACCAGCATGACGGTACCCCAGAAGGCGGACAGCCCGGGGGAGAGGCGCTCTATCATCAGGCACCACACCAGCACCACCACCGGCAGCAGGAAGTGCAGACCGGAGAGCAGCACGGAGCGGGTCTTTGGCAGCTCGGTCAGCGGCTTGTCCGGATCTTCCGTCGGCAGCGGCTCGTTGCTGGCGGCGATCTTGAGCAGACCCACATAGACCAGCACCAGCAGCAGACCAATCCCCTCCAGGGCATAGTCGCCCAGGGCGGGTTTGAGCCAGCCCAGGCCATAGTAGACCGCGAGCGACAAGCCGCTGATGAGGAAGGCACCGAAGGCGAAACCGGTCAGGCGACGCAGCCAGGGCCTGGGCACATGGCCGCCGATGGGCTGCATGCCGAGTTTCAGCGCCTCCAGGTGGACTATGTAGAGCAGGGCTATGTAGGAGATGGCCGCCGGCAGGAAGGCGTGCTTGATGATCTCCACATAAGGGATGCCCACGTACTCCACCATCAGGAAGGCCGCGGCCCCCATCACGGGAGGCATGATCTGGCCGTTGACCGAGGAGGCCACCTCGACCGCCCCCGCCTTCTCCGAACTGAAACCGACCTTCTTCATCATGGGGATGGTGAAGGTGCCCGTGGTGACCACGTTGGCGATGGAGGAGCCGGAGATGAGGCCGGTCAGGCCGGAGGCCACCACGGCCGCCTTGGCGGGACCGCCACGCAGGTGACCCAGCATGCTGAAGGCGAGCTGGATGAAATAGTGGCCGGCGCCGGCCCGCTCCAGCAGGGCACCGAACAGCACGAACAGGAACACGAAACTGGTGGAGACCCCGAGGGCGATGCCGAACACCCCTTCGGTGGTGATCCACTGGTGATTGGCCAGGGCGGTGAAACTGACCCCGCGATGGGCCAGCAGACCCGGCATCCAGGGGCCCGCCAGGCTGTAGATGAGGAAAATCAGGGCGATCACGGCCAGGGCCGGGCCCAGGGCACGACGGGCGGCTTCCAGCAACAGCGGAATGCCGATGCAGGCGGTGACCAGGTCGGCGGTGGTGAGGTTGCCGGGGCGCTGGGCCAGATCCTGATACATGACGAACAGGTAGGAGGCGGCGCAGGCGGCGACCAGGCCGAGGACTATGTCGGCAACCGGCACCCTGTCCCTGGGCGAGCGGCGAAAGGCCGGAAACACCAGATAAGCCAGCAGCAGGGCGAAGGTGAGGTGAATGGCCCGGGTTTCGGTGTCATTGAGGACGCCAAAACCGACCAGAAACGGCAGAGGGGAGGCAATCCACAGCTGGAACAGCGACCAGCCGAGGGCCAGTACCGTGATGATCCAGCCCATGGCGCCGACGGGCAGGCGAGCCCCCACGTCCTGTGCGATGAGTTCTTCTGTCGAGAGTGCTTTGTCTTGCATAGGGTGAACTTTTGCCAAGGGTTACAACAAGAACAACACTCGCCAGCCCGCTGGGAGACCAGGCGCTGACGAGTGTCGAGATACCGCTAACGTGACCCGGCAGGGTCCCTGATTACAGCCAGCCGCGCTCTTTATAGTAGCGGGCCGCGCCTTCATGCAGCGGAGCGGAGAGACCGACCTTGATCATGTCGGCTTCTTTCAGATCCGCGAAGGCCGGGTGCAGACGCTTGAAGCGATCCAGGTTGTCGAACACCGACTTCACCAGCTGGTAGACCACTTCCGGATCGGCCTTGGCACTGGTGGAGAGCACGGCCTTGCCACCGATGGACGGGGTCGGCTGGTCGTTGCCCTTGTAGAGACCACCCGGGATCTCGGCCTTGGTGTAGTAGCTCTTCTCGGCCAGCAGCTTGTCGATCTCGGTGCCGGTCACGGGCACCAGCACGGCGTCCGTGGTGGTGGTCGCTTCCTGGATGGCACCGTTCGGGTGGCCCACGAAGTAGCTCATGGCGTCGATGTTGTTGTCACCGAGGGCGGACGCCTGCTCGGCCGGTTTCAGTTCGGAGACCAGGCTGAACGCCGACTTGTCCCAGCCCTTGACCGCCATGATCTCTTCCATGGTGTCGCGCTGGCCCGAGCCCGGGTTGCCGATGTTGACGCGCTTGCCTTTCAGATCGTCGAAGCCGGCGATCTTGGCATCGCGGCGAGCCAGTATGGTGAACACCTCGCTCTGCAGGGAGAAGACGGCACGGATATCATCCATGGCACCCTCGGCCTGGAAGGGGGGCAGACCTTTCATCGCCTTGAACTGATGGTCGGACTGCATGATGCCGAAGTTGAACTCACCGCTGCGGATACCGTTGACGTTGGCGACGCCGCCACCGCTGGCCGGCGCGTTGCACTTGATCTGGTGATCGGCGCTACCCCGGTTGAGGAAACGGCAGATTGACTGACCCGCGACATAGTAAACGCCGGTCTGACCGCCGGTGCCTATGGTCACGAAACGCTCTTGCGCCTGCACGGCACCACCGAAGGAGGTAGCGGCCAGCACGGCAGACATGGCGCACGCCAAGGATAATCCTTTCATGTTTTCCATCCTTTTTTCATTGGTTTTTACATCACCCGACTCCCGGGTGAAATCAAAGGGGCGGCCCTCAGCACCAGGCTGGTCCGTCTCGACTCCGATATGGAAATGGTGTCCACCAGAGGTGGCGGCACCAAGGTTGTCACTCGTCCTGCGACCAGACGCCAGCATCCTGCCGACCGAAGAAGATTTACCTGATTTATCAAGCAAATCAAAAATAACGCACTCAGATTTTAACCACACACCGTCAACATAAATCAAACAGCAGTGCAAAAACGCCTATAGAAATAGCGTAATTTATGACATGAGTCATCCTATTCTCCCCCTCGCCGGGGAAAGCGGGATTCTCATGAGTCATAAACGTTAACAAATGGTGCGGCCCGATCCGATCGGGCCGCGACTGACTGGCATTCAGCCCTGCCCGGCCGTCTCCGGTTGGGCCAGTTGCAGCACGAAGGCGAACTCCAGGGCGATATCCTCATAGGCCTTGAAGCGGCCGGATTTTCCGCCATGGCCCGCCTCCATGTCGGTGTGGAGCAGCAGCTCGTTGTCATCCGTCTTCAGATCCCGCAGCTTGGCGACCCACTTGGCCGGCTCCCAGTACTGAACCTGGGAGTCGTGCAGACCCGTGGTGACCAGCAGGTTGGGGTAAGCCTGGGCCTTGACCTGGTCATAGGGGCTGTAGCCGAGCATGTAGTCGTAATAGACCTTCTTGTTCGGGTTGCCCCACTCGTCGTACTCCCCGGTGGTGAGGGGGATGGACTCGTCGAGCATGGTGGTCACCACGTCGACGAAGGGCACCTGGGCCACCACGCCGCGATAGAGCTCGGGGGCCTGATTGATGACGGCCCCCATCAGCAGGCCGCCGGCGCTGCCCCCCATGGCATAGACCTGATCCCGGGCGCCATAGCCCTGGGCTACCAGGGCCTGGGTCACGTCGATGAAGTCATGGAAGCTGTTCTGCTTGTGCAGCAGCTTGCCATCCTCGTACCACTGGCGACCCAGCTCCTCGCCGCCGCGCACATGGGCGATGGCATAGACGAAGCCGCGATCGAGCAGGGAGAGGCGCGCCGAGCTGAAGTCGGGATCCATGCTGGCGCCATAGGAGCCGTAGCCATAGACCAGCAAGGGGGCCTTGCCCGCCTTGAACAGATCCTGGCGATAGACCAGGGAGACGGGCACCTTGACCCCGTCCCTGGCCTCGACCCAGAGTCGCTCGCTCTTGTAGCGCTCCGCCTTGAAGCCTGCCACCGCCTGCTGCTTGAGCAGGGTACGCTTGCCGCTGGCCATGTTCAGCTCGAAGGTGGAGGTGGGCGTGGTCATGGAGCTGTAGCCGTAGCGCAACAGCTCGGTATCCGGCTCCGGGTTGTAGGCCAGGCCGGTGACATAGGCGGGGTCGTCGAAGGCAATCTCTTTCTGCTCGCCGCTCTGCCAGTTGATCTGCCGCAGCCGGGTCAGCCCCTGGCTGCGCTCCTCGACCACCAGCCACTGCTTGAACAGGGCATAGCCTTCCAGCAGCACGTCGGCCTGGGGCGCCACCACCGGCTGCCAGCGATCGACCGGGCTCTCCCTGGTCTCGTAGAGGCCGAAGTTCTTGCCGTCCTTGTTGGAGCGCACATAGAAGCGGCCCCGATAATGATCCAGGCTGTATTCGTGATCCGGCTGGCGCTTGAGGAACAGCCGCGGCGCCTGCTGCGGATTGGCGGCATCGATGAGCCAGGCCTCGTCCGAGGTGGTGCTGGAAAGGGAAATGACGATGAAATCTTCCGAGGTGGTCTCGCCGATGCCGACGTAGAAGGTGTCATCCTTCTCCTCATAGACCAGCTGATCCCTGGCGGGATCCGTGCCGAGCACATGGCGGTAGACCTGATAGGGCAGCAGGGTCTGCGGGTGCTTGCGCACGTAGAACAGGGTCTTGTTGTCCGCGGCCCAGACGATGTTGCCCGAGGTGTTCTCCAGGGTGTCGTCGGCCCACTGGCCGCTTTGCAGATCCAGGAACTGCACCCGGTACTGACGCCGGGAGAGGTAATCCTCCGCCACCGCCAGCCAGCGATTGTCCCGGCTCACTTCCAGGGCGCCCAGCTCGTAGAAGTCATGCCCCTCGGCGCGCTGGTTGCCGTCGAGCAGGGTCTGCACCTGCTCGCCCGCCACCGCCTGGCGGGTATGGATGCCGTACTCCTTGCCCGGCTCGAAGCGGGTCTGGTAGCGATAGCCGTTCTTGACGTAGGGGACGGAGGCATCCTGCTGGGGAATGCGCGCCACCATCTCCTGATAGAGCCGGGCCCGCAGCGGGGCGCTCGGGGCGAGCCGGGCCGCCGTGTAGGCATTCTCGGCCTCGAGATAGGCCAGCACCTCGGGGTTCTTGCGTTCGTCGTCCCGCAGCCAGTAATAGTTGTCGACCCGGGTATCCCCATGCTTCTTCAGGCTCTTGGGATGCTTGGCCGCCTTGGGCGGCTGGGGGGCGGTATCTGTCATCGACACATCTGTCATGGGCATGAGGGACTCATCATTGGCGTGGGAAGCCGCGCCTGCGCCGAGCGCAGCCAGCAGCAGGAGGCAGCGGGAAAAGCTGAACATGTCGCATCCTTGGCGATTTAAGGGGTTATCCGGGGAACTGTCGCCCCCTTGATCGGTCAACAATCTGCCCCTTGTCACGCCAGGTTGCAAGGGGCGGTCATGAAAAAGGCCGCTCTCTGGCGAGAACGGCCCTGATCGGGAGCCCGGATGAGGCAAGATTCACTCAGGTGTGCCTCACATGGGGGAAATCCTCACCCGGTCTCCCCCGGGATCAGCCCGGGTAGCTGGCCCAGACCGCGGTCTGACCCGCCTCGTCTATGGCCAGCACCTGGTAGGCTTGACCCGGGATATCCATGCCGGGGGCGCTCTGGGGCATGCCCGGGATCGTCAACCCGCGGATGGCCGGTTTCTGCTCCAGCATGCGCCGCACGTCGGCGGCGGGCACGTGGCCTTCCACCACATATCCGTCCACCAGGGCGGTATGGCAGGAGGCCAGTTGCGGTGTCACGCCATGCTGTACCTTGATGGGTTCGAGCTGCTCTGTGTTGACCACCTTGAGCTCGAAACCATTGTCCTGCATGTGCTTGACCCACTGCTCGCAGCAGCCGCAATACTGGGATTTGTAAACCGTCATCGGCTCGGCGGCCAGGGCGGACAGGCTGGTGCCCGCCACCATCAGCGCCAGCCAGAGGGCTGGGATCTTCTCTCTGGACATAGGGACCTCGTCTGATGTTGTGTCGATTCGAACTGGAAACCCGGGACCCCGGCAGGGGTCAGGATCACATCAGAGAGAACGGGGTGGGCGCTCGAGTCGCTCCAGCGGCGGCTGGGGCACATAGAGGGAGGGGGAGAGAAAATCGGGGGCGGCCGGAGCCAGCGCGGCCAGGATCAGGCTATCGCTGCTCACCAGGCTCATGGCCAGCACGGTCGTGAAGCTGCCGCAGGGCATGGCCTTTTCCAGGCTGCGTTCGGACTCGCTGCAATGGGGAGTCAGGGTACAGAGATCCGCGGCGGCCCGGCTGCCAAACGACATCAGCACCAGCAGCAGACCCCAGAGGGGCAGCCAGCGGCGGGCGTGGTCGAATTGGCGGGGGGTCAGCAACATGGGCGGCTCTGAGGCAGAAGATGGCTCATGCTAACCCGCCCCCCCGGGGTAAGGTCAAGGGCGCCGACGGGGCAACCCTTGATCGGGATCAGGTCGCAGGCAAGTTGGTGCCACGCCCCTGCCATCCAGGGCGTCAGGGCTGCTGGCGGGTTGCGGCCAGCACTATCTCGCGCACGCAGACGCTGGCTGGCTGGCGCCAGGCGTAGAGCGCGGCCTCGGCGATCACCTCGGGGGCGATGACGCCACCCATGCTCTCCTTCCAGCCGTGGTAACCGGCCTTGATCTCCTCGTCCGTGGTATGGCTGAGCAATTCCGTCTCCGCCGCGCCCGGCGCTATGGTCACCATGCGCACCCCCAAATCGGCCACCTCCTCCCGGATGTTCTCGGTCAGGGCATGGACCGCGAACTTGGTGGCACAATAGGCGGCGTGATTGGCGAAGGTCTTGCGTCCGGCGATGGAGCTGATGTTGATGATGGTGCCGCTGCGCCTTGCCTTCATCCCTGCCAGCACAGCATGGACGCCGTTGAGCACCCCCATCACATTGATGTTGAGCATCTGCTGCCACTGGGCCGGATCCTGGGTGTCCGCCTGACCGAGCAGCATGACGCCGGCATTGTTCACCAGGCAGCCAACCGGGCCGAAACGCGCCTCTGCCTGCTCG
Organism: Aeromonas bivalvium; assembly: GCF_000819765.1. Taxonomy (GTDB): domain Bacteria; phylum Pseudomonadota; class Gammaproteobacteria; order Enterobacterales; family Aeromonadaceae; genus Aeromonas; species Aeromonas bivalvium. Next base: position 6,973 of record NZ_CDBT01000056.1, on the reverse strand, counting down.
ATGGCCGCGCGAAAGGCTGCTGTATCCGTCACATCGAGTGACAGGCAGAGGCTGTCTGGCAGGGCGAGGGCCTCCATGGGAGCGACACGACGCGCCAGCAGCAGCAGGGGGTGGCCAGCGTCCGAGAAGGCGCGGGCTATCGCGGCACCAATGCCTGAGGAGGCGCCGGTCACGACGACGAGGGGCTGGGACATGGGGTCTTCCTTATGTTTCAGATGAGATGAAAGGGCTGGTCAGCGCTGAGTCCATTCACTATAGTCGCGCCATCCATCGGCGAAAAATATAGATTTCCGCTAACTATCATACGAAATACCTATGGCAACCCATGCTTGACCTGAGACTGCTGCGCTTTTTCATCGCCATCTACGAGCAGAAGAACATCACTGCCGCCGCCCAGTGCTGCCACGTCAGCCAACCCTCTCTCTCCGCCGGTCTGCGCCAGCTGGAGGAGAGCCTGGGGGATAGCCTGTTCCTGCGCGGCAAGAGAGGGGTGGAGGCCCTGCCCCCCGCCCACTACCTCTATCCCCATGCAGTCAAACTGGTGGAGGAGGCGCGTCGCCTGCCGGAGCTGTTTCGCCAGAAGGCGAGCCTGGCCCGCCTCAACCTCGCCGTGATGCCGGACTTGAGCAAGCGTCGCCTCGCCGACCTGCTGCGTCGGATCCGGGGCCACCTCCCCTCCCTGGATCTGACCCTGTCCGACCAGGAGACCCCGGCCGACGCCCGGCTGACCCTGGATGTGCTGCGACGGGAAGACGAGATCTTCCTGCCCCTGTGGGAGGAGGACTATGTCTTGTGCGTGCCCGCAGCTCACCCCTTCGCCCGGCGCGATCGGGTCGAGCTTCACGAGCTGCAGGATCAGGATTTCATCGAGTGCCCTCCCTGCGAGGCGCACCAGCAGACCCTGGGCTTGCTCGCCTGCGACCGGCTCACCCTCAACCTGGTGGCCAGGGCCCAGAGCAAGGGACTGGTACTGGCCCTGGTCCTGGCGGGGGTCGGCATCAGTTTTTTGCCAGACGGCCTGATCGAAGAGGAGCCCGCCTTGCGCTGCGTCCCCCTGCACGGGCCGCGGATGTTTCGTCGTATCGGGCTCTGCTATCCGGCCCGCCAGACCCTGAGCCCGGCCCTGGCCGCCCTGATCCCCGAACTAGCCGCGCCGCCGGCTTCTTGATAAGTTTCCACCCAACTCCATGCCCCAGGTCATGACCCTATGAAACGCATTCTGGTGATCTTCTCTCACCCCGCCCTGCAGCGATCCAGGGCCAATCGCGAGCTGCTGCTGGCCATCTCGAACCTGGAGGGGATACGGGTCCACGACCTCTACCAGCACTATCCCGACCTGCTGATCGACGTCAAGCGCGAGCAGGCCCTGCTCGCCGAGCATGACATCATCGTCTTCCAGCACCCCCTCTACTGGTACTCCTGTCCCGCCATCATGAAGGAGTGGCTGGACCTGGTGCTGGAGTACGGTTACGCCTATGGCCCAGAGGCCAATGGCCTGGCGGGCAAGCAGTGGCTCTCCGCCATCACCACGGGAGGGGCCCCCGAATCCTATTGCGAGGCGGGTTACAACAGCAGCCCGCTGCTCGATTTCCTGCGCCCCTTCAGCCAGACGGCGCGGCTGTGCGGCATGCACTGGCTGCCACCCTTCGTGCTCCACTCCTTTCACAAGCTCAAGGATCCCGAGGCGCTGCGCCGCTGCGGCCAGGACTACCGCCAGCTGCTGCTGGCCCTGCGCGACGAGCGGCTCAGCCCGGCCCAGCTGGCCGGGGTCGACTACCTGCGCGATCTGCTGGAGGCCATCTGATGGGACACGGCATACTGTTTGACGCCTTCATCTACCTCTCCGCCGCCGTCATCGCCGTGCCCCTGGCCAAACGCTGGGGTCTGGGGTCCGTGCTCGGCTATCTGCTGGCGGGCATAGTGATAGGGCCCTTCCTGCTCGGCCTGGTGGGGGAGCGGCAGGACGTGATGCACTTCGCCGAATTCGGCGTGGTGCTGATGCTGTTCCTGGTCGGTCTGGAGCTCAAGCCCGCCCTGCTCTGGCAGCTCAAGGGACCCATACTGGGAACCGGGGGCCTGCAGGTCATACTGTCGACCGCCGCCCTGGCCGGGGTCGCCGTTCTCGTCGGTCTGCCCTGGCAGCAGGGGGTAGCCATCGGCCTCATCCTGGCGCTCTCCTCCACCGCCATCGTGCTGCAGAGTCTGCAGGAGCGTAAGCAGATGCAGAGCGAAAGTGGCCGCTCCGCCTTCGCCGTGCTCCTGTTCCAGGACATCGCCGTCATCCCCATACTGGCGCTGCTGCCCCTGCTCGCCATGGCGCCGATCACCCAGAGCGATGAGAGCGGGCTGACGGGCTGGCAACACGGCCTGCTGGTGGCCGCCGCCATCGCCGGCATAGTGTTTGGCGGCCGCTACCTGATGCGCCCCGTGTTTCGCGCCATCGCCCAGTCCCACATGAGGGAGATCTTCGTGGCCGCCGCCCTGCTGCTGGTGATCGGCATCGCCGTCCTGATGGAGTCGGTGGGGCTCTCTCCCGCCCTCGGCTCCTTCCTGGCCGGGGTGGTGCTCGCCGACAGTGAGTATCGCCACGAGCTGGAGGCAGACATTGACCCCTTCAAGGGCTTGCTGCTTGGCCTCTTCTTCATGTCGGTGGGTGCCGGCATCAACTTCGGTCTATTTGCCGAACACCCCATCCTGATCCCGACCCTGGTGATAGGGCTGATGGCCCTCAAGTGGCTGGTGCTGATGGTGATAGGCCTGCTGCTGAGGGTCTCGCCGAGCCAGCGCTGGACCTTCTCCCTCGCCCTGGCCCAGGGAGGGGAGTTTGCCTTCGTGCTCTTCTCCTTCGCCAGCCAGAACCGGGTACTCCCCCAGGAGATGATCGCCCTGCTGACCCTGGTGGTGGCGCTCTCCATGGCGCTGACGCCTCTGCTGCTGATCCTCAATGACAGGGTGATCCAGCCCTGGTTCGACTATCGCAGCCAGCCGGACGCGCCCGAGCACGAGCAGCCCCAGGCCCTGGACAATCCGGTGATCATTGCCGGTTTCGGTCGCTTCGGTCAGATAGTGGGCCGCCTGCTGCACGGCCACGGCATAGGCACCACCATACTGGAGCAGGATGCCAGCCAGATAGAGACGCTGCGCAAGTTCGGTTACCAGGTGTTCTATGGGGATGCGAGCCGGCTCGACCTGCTGCACGCCGCCGGTGCCCACAAGGCCAGACTGCTGGTACTCTCCATCAATGATCCCGTCACCTCCCTCGCCGTCATCGAGATGGTGAAGAAACACTTCCCGCACCTTAAGATACTGGCGCGGGCCCAGGACAGACCCCATGCCCACAATATCCTGCGCACCGGGGTCGACAATGTGTTCCGCGAGACCCTGGGCTCGGCGGTGGATCTGGGGGTGGAAGCCCTCACCAACCTGGGTTTTCGGGCCAATCAGGCCTGGCGTGCCGGGCAGATGTTCAAGCGCCATGACAACCGGTTGTTGCGCGAGCAGGTGAATTACCTGGATGACGAACACACTTATATCAACAAGAGCCTGCAGTACCGGGACATTCTCTCCGACCTGCTGCGAGACGATCAGCTCGGGCCGGAGCATGTCCATGCTCACAACTGGAATAGCGGCCTCCCCAACCAAGACAAGGAAGCAAGATGATTGCCTATTACCCCCTGCTCAAACATCTCCACATGACCCTAGCCGTCATCAGCATACTGCTGTTCATCTACCGCTGGGCCCTCGCCATCAACGAGCATCCCCTGCTGCAGCGCCGCTGGCTCAAGATACTGCCCCATGTCAACGACACCCTGTTGCTGCTGGCCGGGATCCTGCTGGCGATCACCCTGCAGATGAGCCCAGGCTCCCAACCCTGGCTGATGGCCAAGATCATCGCCCTGGTGGTCTACATCGGCCTCGGAGCCATGGCGCTCAAACGCCCCGACCGCAAACAGAAAGTGATCGCCGGGATCGCCGCCCTGCTGGTGTTCAACTACATCATGGGCGTCGCCATCAGCAAATCCCCCTGGGCCTGGCTCTCCTGACGGCAAGGGGGGCCTGGCCCCCCCTCCACCCTGGCAACCTGCCCGCCTCCCCTTTCCTCCAGTGCTCGACATCGCGCCTCCTGCCGTCCTCCTCGTTTCGAAAACAGCCGCGCCCGTCCCCGGTTCAGGGGGGAACGCGCACTAATTTTCAGTACCTATCGCGCGATAAATCACTAATAAATAGATTTAAATCATCATCTTAACTGGAGCTGTATGAAAATGGCGACACTTGTCGCAGCAAAACTTGCGACATAGACTGTCGCAACTGGTGTCTAGGATACACTCAACACTAATCCAGTGAAGGCAAGCACCATGAGCAAGAAGCTGTTACGACAACTGACCTTGGCGCGTTGCATCCCGCACCGCCCCTATAAACTGACCGCCAGCCAACTGCAGGTTAAGTTGGAAGAAGAAGGCATACATGTCAGTCTGCGGACCGTGCAACGGGACCTGGAAGAGATGTCCGGCATGGGCCTGTTCGACCTCACCTCGGACGAACGCAGCAAGCCTCACGGCTGGTGTTTTGAACGCCATGGCCTCAACGACTTTGCCAATATCATGCCGCTCTCCCTCGCGGTCGCCCTCAAGACCTGGAGCGATCAGGCCAGCCAGTTGCTGCCGGCGAGCGTACTGACCGAACTCAATCCTCTGGTGGACAAGGCCAGCCAGGTGATCCGCGACAGCCAGAGCGAACTGGCAGAACGCTGGCTCGAGAGCGTGCACCAATCTCCACGCCCCTTCGCCGGTAACCCGGAGATCCGCCGCAGTACCCTTATCCGCGATGCCCTGTGGCGTGGCCGCAAGTTCAGCGCCGAGATCCAGCGTGTCATCAAAGAGCGCACAGTGTGGCTCTGCTACGACCGCATCAACCCGCTCGGCATCCTGAACCAGGCCGATGGTCCGACCCTGCTCTGCACCCTGTCCGAGCTGGATCCCAAGGTGTACGGCATACCGTTCGACCATATCAAGGATGTGGAGCTGACCAACTTCAGCGCCACCCAGCCAAAGGATTTCAATATCCAACGGTTGATCCGCGAGCAATCCTACCAGGGTGTCAGCGGCCCCATCCGCTTCGTCGGACGCATCGATGCCAACAGTGCCACCCTGGCAGATGGCCAGATACCAGGGCATAACCCGCGCATGACCCGCTACGACAAGCGCAGCGTGGTGGTGGAGACCGAAGTACAGGACACTCCGGAGTTCCGCAACTGGCTCAACAACATGGAAGGCAACCTGGAAGTACTGGCGCCGGAGTCCCTGCGCAAGGCCTACCCGACCACCAGGGCCAACTAATGGCAAGGCAGTGAAGCCCGGACGCCAGCCCTGACAGCGCATGGTCAGCCGGCACATCAGCCAGACCATCATCCCACACCCCGGCAGGCCCGCTTGCCGGGGTGTTTGGTGACTGGCATCGGCGCTTTCGCCATAGTGAGCAGCAAAGATCTCGAGACGGTTACCTGTGCCTGCCAATGGCTATCTCGGCCTGCTGATCATCCTGGCCATAGTCATATCATCTGCTGAAATAACGCTCAGCCGGATTCAATAATATTTTAATATCTATATGCAGTGTTAAGTTCCTCTTGAAACCAAAAATGCCCTTCTTTTCCCTTGTGAGAGATCGTCCATACCCCCTGTAGGATTCGGCTACTTCATGCCGTACGCCAAGCCACTCATCGAGTGGCCAAGTTTCAATGGAAACCAACTAACATGCTGATTCAAATCGATAAAATAGGAGAATCATCATTTTATAAAACCGTTTTCGCATTCTGACGCTCCCATTACCCTCTTGTTAGCCTGCCTGGTTCCCTTATTATCTATTTCACAAGGACGGCGTGGGCATCTACGGATGCATGCCCAGAAGAATAAAGGACTAGCCAAAGGACACCTCGGGATGAGGTTGGATGACCAGGAGGTTATCCACCAGGACGGCAAGGATCACCACAGGATGTGGTTATGGACACCTCCAGGACGGAGAGGCATAACCCGGATGGTTATAGGTCTGGACGACTTGGAAGCGCCACTGGATGTGGCTAGGACGAGCTTCAGGATGAAGACGAGGTAGTCAGGATGGCTATCTGTCAGGATGACGCAAGGACACCACTGGATGTGGTAACGGACACCTCCAGGATGGAGAGAGTGCGGCAATCAGGATCGGTTGCCTGGTCAGGAAGACTCAAGGACACCTCGAAGGATCGAGAAGAGGAAATCCAACGGATTTGGATACAGTCAGGGAATGCAGGGAGCATTTGCAGTTCATGGACTGGACGACACGACTTAAGGGGACGGCACAGCCGTCCCCTTTTCTTATCTGCATTGCACCGAACCACTCCTTAGCCATCAATGCACCACTGTACTGACCGTTGGCTGAGCTCACGGCGGGATGTCGGCTCATTATGTTTATAGGGGTTTATGACCATCAGACTCTGGCCAGACCCGCCAAGGATATTGGTATAGCCACCACAAGCTCCCCCTCATCAGCACAGCCTCTTTCAGCGAGAGCCTGTTCTCATCCTGCTGGTGACACGCTCACGCAGCACAATGCCTCCCTTATGGCTCTACCAGAGCATCAGAGGAGGAACCATCATCGGGCAAGAAATACCCTGGCAAGCAAAAAGGCCTTCAGACCTTCCCACCTCTCAAATGAATGGCGGCGAACCTAGGGAAGGCGTGTGGCATGGGACCGAGGAACAAGTGGCAAGCCACTGATACCCTTGGATCATTAGTGATGATAACGGTGGAGTTTCAGGGGTTTGAAACGAAAAGAAGCCCAGCCTTTCGACTGGGCTTCTTATTAGTGGTACAGCGGACGGAGAGACGGACAGAGTCCGCCTCATGCACAAGGAGCCACAGGCAGGGAGCGAGTTGCCAGTGGCGAGTCGCAGTCCTGGCGGTTGTCTCTTGTTTCCTCATTCCGTTCGCAAAAGCCAGAT
>NZ_CDBT01000055.1 GCF_000819765.1 Aeromonas bivalvium | reverse complement strand
CGCTTATCGCGTTGAGGAGGCGCATCTTACGCTCCTCACTTCGAAAGTCAAGCGGTTGTTTTCGCTTTTCTTTCGGCGCCGGCTTCGCAAGGAAGCTGGCTCATCAGTCCGGCGTGTTCCGCCGTGCTGGTAGGGGCGCATTATAGGGAGCCAGATCACGATGACAAGGGATTTTTAGCCAAAACGGTGCGACCGCTCATTTTTTACCCTCAAACCATCAAAACAACCTCATTAGTGCCTGTTACGCCGACTTTTTGTTCGATTCCTGCTGGCGCGCATCTATATAGCTGAGCCAGCGGTCTGCGCGCTCCTGCCAGGCGCTTCCCCCTTCCGCTTTCAGTTCACGGGCCAGCACCATGGCTTTCTGATATTGCTGCTGGTTGAGCAGGGCTTGCACCAGCTGGCCCTTGACCCTGCGCCCCTGCTCACTGCGGTGTTGTCCCATCGCCGCCAATTGCGTCATGGCCGCCTCGGTTTCCCCTCGCAGCAGCAGCAGTTCGGCCGCCCGCAATCCGGCATCGGTCTGGGCAGTCTGCCTGGCCAGGGTCTGCCAGCTGGCGATGGCCTTGGGCCACTCCCTCGCCCCTTCCCACAGTTGAGCCAGCAGACGCTGGTTTTCCACATTCTGCTTCAGTTGTCCGTTCGCCATGGCATTTTCCAACAGGCGGGCTCCGCGATATGGCAAGCCTTGCCAGCCATAGAGGCGAATGAGCTGTGTACGGGTCGACGCTTCGTCCATCAGACCGCGATCGAGGGCACTCTGCAGCAGAGCCAGGGCCTGATCGCCCCGCTTGGCCGAGATGTTCAATGCGACGGCCTGCTGCCACCAGCGACTCTCGTTCGGTTCACGGCGGATCAGCTCGCCCGCCTGATCGGCGGCCTGGGCATAGCGCCGCAGGGAGGTCAGGGCCGAGAGGCGGATCAGCGCCACCGGCTTCTGCCAACCCTGCTTGAGCAGCTGATCGCTCTGGCGAATGGCTTCGTCGTACTGCTTGTCATGGTAGTAGAGGCCCGCCAGACGCAGTCTGAGCTCGTTGCCAGGCTGCTTGGCCAACACGGCGCGATAGCTGTTGATGGCGCCACGCCAGTCCGACTGCTGGGCCTGGATATCTCCCTTCAGGCGCAGCAGCTGAAGCAGTTGCGCCTCTGGCCACGCTTTATAGGAGAGTGCCTGGTCCACATATCGGCTCGCCTGGGCCGTCTGTTGCAAGTTGGCGGCCAGGGAGGCATTGAGCTGCGCCAGCCAGGCGCGTTCCGGCTCGGAACCCGGTTTGAGTTCGCGGGCCCGGCTCTGGGCCTGCTGGAACTGGCCGGACTGATAGAGTTTGAGCACGGGGGCCAGCTGACGAGAGAAGAGCGGGCTCACCTCCATGGCCCAGCTGCTCGCGCTCATCAGGGCCAGCAGGCAGATCCAGATCCGCAACATAATCATGACTCCAACTTGAACTTGAGGGTGATCACCTGGGGCAGCTTGTCGCTCGCCCCCGGCCTGGGTTGGTAGCGCCACTTGCTCACCGCCTGAATGGCGGCGCGCTCGAACTGGCGTCTTGGCTTGGCGTCGACCACGGTCACATCCCGCACCCGTCCTTCGGCATCCACGCTGAAGCTCAGGGTGACGAATCCTTCGATGCCCGCCTGCTGCGCCCGATAGGGGTAACTGGGCTCTATCCGTTGCAGCGGGGTCAGGATGTCGCTGCTGCCGACCCCACCTAGCTGACCATGGGGGTTGCCCGCGGCGACGGGGGCCGGGGCTGGCGCGGCCATCACCCCGGGCGCCGCCACCTGCACCGGACTCAGATCGGCGACCAGGTCCAGGCTGGGCTGCACCGAGGGCAGCACAGGGGTCGGCGGCGTCGGCATGGGGCTCAGGGAGAGGGCAGCCGGAGGCTCGGGCAGAGGCTCAGGCTTGGGCGGGATGGGGCGCTCGCGCTGCGCCACCTCGCTCTGTTCGGCCTGCATCCGGATGACGATGGGGTCCTGCTCGCTGCTCCTGGCCCGCTCCTTGGGCGGTTCGACCAGCGCGGCCATGAACAGCAGTATGCCCAGGCTCAACAGCAGGCCCAGGGCCAGGCTCATCAGCTTCCACTTCATGGCGCGGATACCGCCACCGCTATGTTGGCGATGCCGGCGGCCTTGGCCTCGTCCATCACCCGCACCACCTTGCCATGGGGAACCCGCTCGTCGGCCTGGATCACCAGACTGGATTCGGGTTGTTCCGCCAGCATGCGTGCCAGACTGGCCTGCACCCGCTCGATGTCGATCTGTTTGCGATCGAGGAAGATCTGCCCCTGCTCGCCGATGGCCAGCATGATGCTGGAGGACTTCTGCGCCTTGGCCTGGCTCGCCTGGGGTCTGTTGACCTCGAGCCCGGCCTCGCGCACGAAGGAGGTGGTCACAATAAAGAAGATCAACATGATGAAGACGATGTCGAGCATGGGGGTCATGTCGATCTGCACTTCATCACGCACGCGCTTGGGTTGGCGTCTCATGGTAATACCTTCTCTTCGCGCAGCCCGTCCCGGGTACCAGCCAGGGCGCGTTTGGCCTGGCTGTCGAGACGACTGAGTAACAATACGCCGAGCAGGGCGACCACCATGCCCGCCATGGTGGGAATGGTGGCGCGGGAGATCCCCCCCGCCATGCTCTCGGGATTAAAGCGATTGGCCGCAGCCAGGGTGTCGAACACCCCTATCATGCCGGTCACCGTGCCCAGCAGCCCCAGCATGGGGCAGAGCACCACCAGGGTGCGGATCAGGATCAGGTGGCGACCCAGTTCCAGCTCGGCCTGGGCCAGCCAGCGACCGCGAATGGCGCGGGCATGCCAGCTGCCGTGCTCTTCCCTGGCCTGCCAGTCCGCCTGCAGCCGGCGGCGCAGGGCGCCATAACCCAGGTTGAGATAGAGCAAACGTTCAATGATCAGGATCCACATCAGCGCCAGCATGGCCAGGATGACCCAGAGCACGGGGCCGCCTCGCCCCATGAAGCTCTGCACCTGGTGCCAGACATCCAGCATCATGCCGCCCGCTCCGTGCGCACCTTGCCTTCCGCACGCTCCGCCAGAATGCCGGCCACCTGCTGCTCCAGCACGTTGGAGAGCTCGACGAAGCGCGACTGCAACAGGCTATGGGAGAGGATGAGCGGGATCGCCGCCACCAGTCCCATCACGGTGGTGATCAGCGCCATAGAGATGCCGCCGGCCATGATCTTGGGATCGCCCGTACCGAACAGGGTGATGGACTGGAAGGTGCCTATCATGCCGGTCACTGTGCCGAGCAGCCCCAGCATGGGCGCCAGGGCGGCGATCACCTTGACCATGCCAAGGCCTCGCTCGAGCCGTGGCGTCTCTTGCAGGATGGCCTCGTCCAGCCTCAGCTCCAGGGTCTCCATGGGGATCTCTGGGTGCTTGTCCGCCACCAGCAGCACTCGCCCGAGGGCGTTGTCGGCATGATAGTCACCGCTGGCAAGCTGGCGACGCACCCTGCCCAGCTCGCGAGAGAGGCTCCAGAGTCGCACCGCAGCGATGCCAAGGCCAATCACGGCCAGCAGCACTATGATGGCGCCCACCTTGCCACCCTGCTGGATCTGCTGCCAGAGACTGGGGGCCTGGGTCTGCATGGCGAGCAGGACCCCATGGGAGGGATCGATCACGGCGGCCTCTCCCTCTGCGCCGCCATAAGAGAGGGCGGCACCGTTCAGGCTGGCCGGCAGGCCGAGCACAGGGGCTAGGCCATCGGCCCCGGCTTGCAGCAAACCATCCTGCCCCACCAGCATGAAACTGCCGATGCGGGTCACCTGCTGGGTGGCACTCGCCCCCTGGCCATCGAGCACCTCCGCCTCGAAACGGATTACCTGGGCAGATCCCGCTATCTCCTGCATCAGCAGGGCGGGCAATTGAGCCAGGGCGGCGCGATCCGGCACATCCTGCTCTCTGCTCATCTGCTGCAGCGGCAGCAGGCGATCGGCAAACTGCCCCTGCATGGCCGAGCTACCGAGCAGCTTGACCGCATCGCCGGCCCCCTGACGCGCGACGGCAAACACCTGATCCATGTCGCTGGCCGCCTGTTGCCACTGGGCTTTCAGTTCACCCAGCCGTTTCTCGTTGTCGGCAAATTCGCTCGCCAGCTGCTTGCTCTGCTGCTGGGCGGCATTGAGCCTGGCGCGGGCACTGGCCAGGCTCTTGCTGACCTCGCCAAGCTCCTGGCTGGCTTCTTGTTCCCTGAGTTGTTCCTGGGCCTGCCAGTTCTCGTTGGCCAGGGCGGGTTGCGCCAGCATCAGGGCGATGATGAGGGGGAGCTGTTTCATGACTGGGTCTCCTGCAGGGCCACGGAGAGCGGCAGTTGCAACAACTGGGGAACCCCCTTGTCTTTTGCCATGGCAAAGGCGTCGGAGAGCGGGCTGAGCCATTGGCTATCCAGCGGCTGCCAGGTTTTTTCCTGTGCCGACCAGCGCCAGGCCAGGCTGTGATCCGCCGTCATGGCCAGCAGGGCCACCCGGCCCACGGCCAGCACCTCTACCCGGCGCGGCGCGCCATCCAGGGTCAGCTCGGCCGAGTAGGCATCGAGCCGATTGCCGTATTCGGCCTCTATCTGATAGGCCTGCAGCAACTGACGAAACTTCTCCGCCTCGCTCACGTCCGCTCGGGAAAGGGTCGCTTTCAACCCTTCGACCCGGGCCAGCCGCTCCTCTTTGCGCAGTGGCACGTCTTGCTGCACCAGTTCGGCCAGTTCGCTCTGCATCTGCAACATCAGGGGGATCAGGCCCTGACGGGTCTCCTCCACCGCCCCGAGCTGACTCTCGAGGCGAGCCAGTTCGCCGCGCTGATCCTCGACCAGGGAGTGCATGTAGCTGTTGTAGGCCTCGAGGTCACGCAGCTGCAGCTCGGCATTTTGCAGCTCCTGCCGAGCAGCCATGGCGGCATCTGCCGCCTTCTCAACCCGCTGCTGAGACGCCTGACCGGCGGCAATGCTCGCCTTGAGGCTGGGCTTGACCAGATCGTCGGCACAAACCGAGAGGGAGATCGATAATGGCAACAGGGCCAGACACCATAACTTGCTCATAGTATGAATCTTAACAATGATAACTATTCTCATTATTTCAAATGATGGCGCTAGTATCAATCGACATCCCCCCTTGGCCTGAGAGGAAAAAAGCAGGATAATTTTTAGACAAACACGGGATTTACTGGCGTTGATATAAGCAACACCAAATTTATAACTAAAAAATATCTTTTCGATCAGCGAGATAGCGGTCGAAACGGGAGAATAGAATGTTTAACGACGCCATATGGGAACACATAGACAGGTTTGCCAGGGCCAAGAAAACCAGCGACATTCAGCAGCTTCTGGAGCGTTTCAGCCACCAGATGGGGTTCGATTACTTTCGTTTGCTGATTATTTTTCCCATCAGCATGCAGAAATCCCACGTTGCCCTGTTCAACAACTGCCCCACCAGCTGGTTCAACGCCTATTCGGAGAAGCAGTTCCTTACTCAGGATCCCGTGGTGCATCTGGGCCTGAAACAGACCCAGCCCATCTTCTGGAACCAGCTCGACTGCACCTCCCCCTGGCTGCCCAGCGCCAGCCAGGAGGTAATGAACCTGGCCGCCGATTTCGGCGTGCGCAATGGCGTCTCCTTCCCGCTGCACACCCCGCAGGGGGAACACGGCATCCTCTCCTTCATCACCAAGGAGCGTTCCGACTCCGAACTGATGTTTGAAAACGTTCCCCTGCTGTCGTTCTGCGCCAGCTACATCTTCAATTCGGCCCTGACCCTGATCAAGGCCAGACCCGACCTGATGAAGTACCTGACCGAGCTGTCGGACAGGGAAAAGGAGTGTCTGTTCTGGGCCAGCGAGGGCAAGACCTCCTGGGAGATAGCCACCATTCTCGGCATCAGCGAGCGCACAGTGAACTTCCACCTCAACCAGGTGACCAACAAGACGGATTCCAAGAATCGCAGCCAGGCCATCGCCAAGGGGATCTCCAGCGGCATCATAGTGCCCTCCCTGACCGACGTGACCATCACCAACCTGCGGCTGTCATAGCCCGATTAGCCAAAACAAAAAGAGCCGCAACAGCGGCTCTTTTTCATGTCTGACGACGGCTTATTCCACGGTCACGGATTTCGCCAGGTTGCGCGGCTGATCCACGTCGGTGCCCTTGATGAGGGCGACATGGTAGGAGAGCAGCTGCAACGGCACCGTATAGACGATGGGGGCTATCATCTCTTCCACGTGATTCAGGCTCATCACCCGCATGGTCTCGTCGCTCTTGAAGCCGGCGTCCGCATCGGCGAACACGTACAGGATGCCGCCGCGGGCACGCACCTCTTCCACGTTGGACTTGAGCTTCTCCAGCAGATCGTTGTTCGGCGCCACCACTATGATGGGCATCTCGGCATCGATCAGCGCCAGCGGGCCGTGCTTGAGCTCACCGGCGGCATAGGCTTCGGCGTGGATATAGGAGATCTCTTTCAGCTTGAGCGCCCCTTCCATGGCGATGGGGTACTGGCTGCCACGACCGAGGAACAGGCTGTGGTGCTTGTCGGCAAACTCTTCGGCCAGGGTCTCGATCTGCTTGGCCAGGGCCAGGCTCTCCTTGATGCGCACAGGCAGGGCCTGCAGCGCCTTGACCAGTTCGGCCTCGGCCTCGGCGCTCAGGTTGCCACGGCAGTGACCGACGGAGGCCACCAGCATCAGCAGGCCGGCCAGCTGGGTGGTGAAGGCCTTGGTAGAGGCCACCCCGATTTCTGCCCCCGCACGGGTCATGAAGGCCAGGTCGGATTCGCGCACCAGGGAGGAGCCCGGTACGTTGCAGATGGCCAGGGAACTCATGTAGCCGGACGCCTTGGCCAGACGCAGGGCGGCCAGGGTATCGGCGGTCTCGCCACTCTGGGACAGGGTCACCAGCAGGCTGTTGGGGCGCACCACGGACTTGCGATAGCGGAACTCGGAGGCGATCTCCACGTCGCAGGAGACGCCGGCGATTTCCTCGAACCAGTAGCGGGCCACCATGCCGGAGTTGTAGGAGGTGCCGCAGGCGACGATCTGGACGTGCTCCACCTTGTCGAAGATGGCACGGGCGCCGTTGCCGAACGACTCGACCACCACGTGATCGCTGCCCAGACGCCCTTCCAGGGTGTTGGTGATGGCCTTGGGCTGCTCGTAGATCTCTTTGAGCATGTAGTGACGGTATTCACCCTTGTCACCGGCATCGTGGGAGAGCTCGGACTCCAGCTCTTCGCGCACCACTGCGTTGCCGTCGGTGTCGAAGATGTGCACGTCGCGACGGGTCACTTCGGCCACGTCACCCTCTTCCAGGAAGATGAAGCGGCGGGTGACCGGCAGCAGGGCCATCTGGTCGGAGGCAATGAAGTTCTCGCCGATGCCGCGGCCGATCACCAGGGGGGAGCCTGAGCGGGCCACCACCACGCGGCTGTCGTCACGGCTGTCCATCACTACGGTACCGTAGGCACCACGCAGCTGCTTCACCGCCACCTGCATGGCCGCCAGCAGGCTGGGGGCGGATTTCAGCTCGTGGTGCACCAGGTGGGCGATCACCTCGGTGTCGGTGTCCGAGCTGAACTCGTAGCCCATGCCCTGCAGCTGGCTGCGCAGCTCTTCGTGGTTCTCTATGATGCCGTTGTGCACCACCACGATATGCTCGGAGACATGGGGGTGGGCATTGCGTTCGGACGGCTCGCCGTGGGTCGCCCAGCGGGTGTGGGCTATGCCGGTACCGCCATGGACGGACTGCTCCTCCAGTGCCTTGGCCAGCTCGGCTACCTTGCCGAGGCGACGCACCCGCTGCAGGGGCTGGCTGGCGCTGAACACGGCCACACCGGCGGAGTCATAGCCACGGTATTCCAGACGGCGCAGGCCTTCTACCAGGATTTCAGCCACATCACGTTGGGCCACAGCCCCGACGATGCCACACATAGACTTCTCCTTGAAATGTAAGACGTTAATTCGATTGGATAATGGATGTTTGGGTCACACGGCAACGGGGGCGCAAATCAGCTGGATCCCCCTGGCCTGGATCTGTGCTCTGGCCTCGCTATCCAGCCCCTCGTCGGTCACCAGGGTATGGATGCTGGACCAGGGCAGCTCGAGATTGGGGATCTTGCGGCCTATCTTCTCCGACTCCACCATGACGATGACCTCGCGAGACACCTCGGCCATTACCCGAGAGAGGCCCACCAGCTCGTTGAAGGTGGTGGTGCCGCGCTCCGGGTCTATGCCGTCGGCGCCGATGAACAGCTGGTCGAAGTCATAGGAACGCAACACCTGCTCCGCCACCTGTCCCTGGAAGGATTCGGAGTGGGGATCCCAGGTGCCGCCGGTCATCAGCAAGGTTGGCTCGTTCTCCAGCTCGCGCAGGGCACCGGCCACGTTGAGGGAGTTGGTCATCACGATGAGACCGCGCTTGCTGCCCAGCATGGGGATCATGGCGCTGGTGGTGCTGCCACTGTCGATGATGACGCGGTTGTGATCGCGGATGCGCTCGGCGGCGGCACGGGCGATGGCCAGCTTTCGTTTCGAAACTTGATCCGGGTTGCTGTCCACCACCATCTCGCTCGGCAGGGGCACGGCACCACCGTAACGGCGCAGCAGCAGGCCGCCGGTCTCCAGCACAGCCAGATCCTTGCGGATGGTCACTTCCGAGGTGGAGAAGTGCTTGGCCAGGGCATCGACGCTGACTTCGCCCTGTTCCTGCACCAGGGTCACTATGGTGTGACGGCGCTGTTGAGTGTTGCGTTTGGTCATCTTAAAGTTTCGATTCGAAAGAATGGCGAAATATTAATACCTTTTTGGGAAAAATCAAACGGCAAATAGGATCCGATTTGGTTCGATGCCAGAATGAGGAGCCGATTTGCGACGAGGACGCCATGCAAAAACGACTCATCTGGCTGGTGGAGGATGAAGCCAGCATTGCCGATACCCTGATCTATGCCCTGCAGACCGACGGCTTCGAGGTGGAATGGTTTCCCCTCGGTCAGCCGTTGCTGGCGCGACTGGAACAGACGCGACCGGATTTTCTGATCCTGGATGTGGGGCTGCCGGACATCGGCGGTTTCGAACTGTGCAAGCAGGTGCGGGCCCTGACCGACACTCCCCTGATGTTTCTCACCGCCCGCAGCGAGGAGATAGACAGGCTGATCGGGCTGGAGATAGGGGCCGACGACTATGTGGCCAAACCCTTCTCGCCCCGGGAGGTGTGCGCCCGGGTGCGGGTGATACTGCGCCGCAGCCAGTCTGCCGCCCCTCAGCCGAGCCAGGTTCTCACCCTGGACGAGGAGCGGGCCCGCATCTGCTTCCACGGTCAGCCCATGACCCTCACCCGCTACGAGTACCTGCTGCTCAAGACGCTCATGCTGGCGCCGGGCCGGGTCTACTCCCGCCAGCAACTGATGGAGCTGGTGTGGCAGGATGCGGAAGAGAGCCTGGATCGCACCGTCGACACTCACATCAAGACCCTGCGGGCCAAGCTGCGGGAGCGTGACCCTGACGCCAACCTGATCCTGACCCACCGCGGGCTGGGCTACAGCCTGGAGCTGGCATGAACAGAGGGTTGCCGGGCACCGGCCGGGAGATGAGATGAGGATCGGATTGCAACTGCTGTGCGGCCTGGTGCTGATCTTTGCGCTGGCCGCCTGGTTCGTGCTGGAGATCTTCGTCGAGGAGATCAAACCCGGGGTACGCAGCGCCACCGAAGATACCCTGGTGGACATGGCCCAGATGCTGGCCCCCTTGGCTCTGGACGATCTGCAGGAAGGGAGGATGGCGGATGGCCGGCTGGCCAGCGCCTTCGCCCGCCTCAACCAGAGCCCCATCAACGCCCTCATCGACGGTCATCTCAAACAGCAGGCGGAGTACCGCATCTATGTGGTCGACGTCAAAGGCAGGGTGGTCTACGACTCGGACGGGGTGGATCTTGGCAAGGACTACTCCCGCTGGAACGACGTCTACCTCACCCTGCGCGGCGAATATGGCGCCCGCAGCACCCGCAGCGACCCGGACGATCCCGCCAGCTCAGTGATGCACGTGGCCGCCCCACTGCGGGAAGGGAAGGAGATCCTGGGCTCCCTCACCGTCGCCAAACCCAACCGCACCCTGCTGCCCATGATAGAGCGCAGCGAACATCAGTTGCTGAAAGGGGCGGCCCTGCTGCTGTTCATCTCGCTGCTCATCGGCGCCCTGCTGGTGTGGTGGCTCAACCGCGCCATCGGCAAGCTGGTGCACTATGCGGATGCAATCAGCCAGGGTCAGCCCGCCAGCCTGCCGAGGCTCCACAGCCCGGAGCTGGATCGGCTCGGCCGCTCTCTGGAAACCATGCGCCGCCAACTGGACGGCAAGGCCTATATCGAAGCCTACGTCCACAGCCTGACCCACGAGCTCAAGAGCCCGCTGGCCGCCATTCGCGGGGCGGGGGAGCTCCTGGCCGAGGTGCCGCCGCCGGAGGTGGCCGCACGCTTTATCGGCAACATCAATCTGGAGACGGCCCGCATGCAGCAGCTGATCGAGCGGATGCTGCAACTGGCGCGCCTCGAATCGGGGCAGGGGCTGGACAGGCAATCCGTCGAGCCGGCCCGGCTGGGCAGGCGGGTGCTCGATGCCCGCCAGATAGTCGCTGCCCGTCGTCAGGTGACCCTGGTGGCTGAGCTGGCCGACGCCTCAAAACATAAGTGGGATCCCCTGCTGGTGGAGCAGGCGCTTGGCAACCTGCTGGACAACGCCCTCGACTTCTCACCCATCGGCAGTACCCTGGCTCTGAGCGGCGCCATGGAAGACGGGGGGTACTGCTTCCGGGTGCGGGATCGGGGACCGGGCATTCCCGGCTTTGCGTTGCCCAGGATTTTCGAGCGCTTCTACTCCCTGCCCAGACCCGACAAGGGCAAGAGCAGCGGCCTCGGGCTCAGTTTTGCCATGGAGGTGGCGCGCCAGCACGGCGGCCGGCTGACCCTGGCCAACCAGCCTGACGGCGGCGTGCTGGCCGAACTCTGGCTGCCTGCCGGCTAGGGAACTTCACACTGAACACACAGAGCCGGGTTAAGCTGCGCCTCCTCGGATAGGGTCCCACCCGGACCCGATCACCCGCATTCTGATGAATCAAGGAGATGTTCATGCCCCGCATTCTGTTGTCCGGCCTGCTTGCCACCGGCCTCTTCTGTGCCCTGCCTGCCAGCGCTGCCTCCGGCTGCATGCTGTTTGCCGATGGCAGCGGCAAACCCGTCAGCGCCCAGGGTGACTGCGCCAGCCAGCTGACGCCCGCCTCCACCTTCAAGATCCCGCTGGCCCTGATGGGCTATGACAGCGGCTTTCTGGTGGATGAACAACTGCCGGCCCTGCCATTCAAGGCCGGTGACCCTGACTTCCTGCCGCAGTGGAAACAGACCACCACCCCGAGCAGCTGGATGAAATTCTCGGTGATCTGGTACTCCCAACGCCTGACCGAGTGGCTGGGAGAGGCGCGCCTCCAGCACTATGTGGACCGCTTCGACTACGGCAACCGGGATCTATCGGGCAACCCGGGCAAGCACGACGGTCTGACCCAGGCCTGGCTCAGCTCCAGCCTCGCCATCAGCCCCCAGGAGCAGGCCCGCTTCCTCGGCAAGCTGGTGGGCGGCAAGCTGCCGGTCTCCTCCCAGACCCTGCGCCACACCGCCAGCCTGATGCGTCAGCCCGACATCGATGGCTGGCAGATCCACGGCAAGACCGGCATGGGCCACCCCAAGCTGCTGGATGGCAGCCTCAACCGGGATCAGCAGATCGGCTGGTTCGTCGGCTGGGCCAGCAAGCAGGACAAGACGCTCATCTTCGTGCACACCGTCATCCAGAAACCGGGCAAGCAGTTTGCCTCCCTCAAGGCCAGAGACCAGGTGTTCGCCGCCCTGCCGGCCGAGCTCAACAAGCTGTAATACCAGCAAGAACCGGTGCCCAGCGCCGGTTTTTTTATCTCCCTTCACCCTGACTTCACAGGGCCTCATCTTCCCTTCACCCGCCCCCGGCACACTCCCCCTCAACCACAAGGAGAGGCGTCATGTTCAAACAGATATTCAGCCACAAGATAGTTCTGCTGCTGTTGCTCAGCCTGCTGCTGATGATCCCGGTTCACGCCATCATGGAGCTGAACCGGGAGCGCCAGGCCTATCGCAGCCAGGCCATTAACAGCATCATGGCAAGCAGCAGCGGTCCGCAGCGGCTACTGGGGCCCGTGCTGGTGCAACCCTATACCCGGGCCGTCACCGTCGAGCAGGATGGCAAGCGCTTCGAGCGCAAGCTGCAGCTCTATCGCTACCTGCTGCCGGAACAGCTGGATGTGCAGGCCAGCATGGAGGTGACCCCTCGCAAGCTCGGCATCTATCAGGCCCAGGTCTATCACACCCGGCTCTCCCTCTCCGGCCGGTTGCCGGCCGACCTCGACGGCAAGACGCTGGTAAGCGGCGAACCTGATCTGACCGTCGATGGGGCCGATCCCGCCCTGGTCCCGGGCAGACCCTATCTCAGCCTGGTGCTGTCCGATGCCCGCGGCATCAGCAGCGTGCCCGAACTGCAGCTGGGGGAGCAACGCATTCCGTTCGCCCCCGGCGCCCTGCTGGGTGACGATCTGGCCGGCATCCATGCTCCGCTCGCCGCCCTGCCAAATGAAGATGGCCGCTTTCACATCGAGCTGGATCTGCAGGGGATGGATCAGCTGGAAGTGGTACCCCTCGGCCAGGACAGCAAGCTCAACCTCGCCGGCAACTGGCCCCATCCCAACTTCCTCGGCGACTTTCTGCCCGGCAGCCGCACCCTCACCGCCAGCGGTTTCGACGCCAGCTGGCAGAGCAGCTGGTTCGCCACCGACATGGAGAGCCGCTTCAACCGCATGATGCGGGGCGGGGGCGAGTCGCTGCCCAGTTTCAGCGTCAGCCTGGTGCAGCCGGTGGATCACTATCAGCAAAACGAGCGGGCCGCCAAGTACGCCCTGCTGTTCATCGGCCTCACCTTCCTCAGCTTCTTCATGTTCGAGCTGCTCAAGGGGCTGCGGGTACACCCTATCCAGTACGCCCTGGTGGGCATGGGGCTGGCCATCTTCTATCTGGTGCTGCTGGCGCTGACCGAGCATCTCGGCTTTGCCTGGGCCTATCTGGTCGCCAGCCTCGCCAGCGTGCTGCTCAACGGCTTCTACCTGAGCCATGTGCTGGGGGGGCCGCGTCAGGGACTCGGCTTCGCGGCCCTGCTCGGGCTGGTCTACGCCATCCTGTTCGGGCTGCTGCAAGCCGAGGAGACAGCCCTGCTGCTCGGTGCCCTGCTGCTGTTCGCCATACTGGCGCTTGTCATGGGGCTGACCCGCAAGCTGGACTGGTATGGGGTGATGGGCAACCAGCCCCCTTCCCCAGCCCCGGACCAAGAGAGCTGAAAACAAAACCGGCGCCCTGAGGGCGCCGGTTTGCATTTCATTGATCGGGCATCACTTCTTCTTGACCGGGCGGGCCCAGTGCTTGATGTGGCGCTGGGGCACCCGGGTGATCACCAGCTCGTGTTCGGCCACATCCTTGGTGATGGTGGAACCCGCCCCCAGGGTCGCCCCCTTGCCGATGCGCACCGGCGCCACCAGCTGGGTATCGGAGCCGACGAAGACGTCATCCTCTATGATGGTCTGGAACTTGTTCACCCCATCGTAATTACAAGTAATGGTACCGGCGCCGATATTCACCTTGGCGCCGATGTCCGCATCCCCCAGGTAGGTCAGATGACCGCACTTGGAGCCCACACCGAGCCGGGATTTCTTCATCTCGACGAAGTTGCCGACATGGGCATCCTGCTCCAGCACGGCGCCGGGGCGCAGACGGGCGAAGGGGCCGACCGAGCATTGATCGGCCACCTGGGCACCCTCGATGACGGAGTAGGGTTTCACCTCGCTGTGATCGCCAATCTCGCAATCCTTCAACACGGCACCGGCGCCTATGCGCACATGGTTGCCGAGCTTGACCCTGCCCTCGATGATGACATTGACGTCGATCACCACCTCCTCCCCGATCTCCAGGGTGCCGCGCAGATCGAAGCGGGCCGGATCGATCAGGGTGGCGCCGGCGATCATCAGCTTCTCGGCCTGCATCTGCTGATAGCTGCGCTCGAGGGCCGCCAGCTGGACCCGGTTGTTGGCCCCTTCCACCTCCATGGAGCTGTCCGGGTGGACGGCGGCGATGGGGCAACCATCCCCATGGGCCATGGCGATCACGTCGGTCAGATAGAACTCCCCCTGGGCGTTCTTGTTGTCCAGGCGAGACAGCCAGCCACGCAAATCGGCGCCCCTGGCCACCAGCACACCGGTATTCACCTCGCGGATGGCGAGCTGCTCGGCGTTGGCATCCTTCTGCTCGACGATGCCGACCACCTGGCCGTTTTCCCGCACGATGCGGCCGTAGCCGGTGGGGTTGTCCAGCACCACGGTCAGCAGCGCCATGCCGTCATCGGCCTTGGCGGCCAGCAGCCGTTGCAGGGTCTCGGGCTGGATCAGCGGGGTGTCGCCGTAGAGCACCAGTACGTCGTCGTCATCCTGCCAGAAAGGGATCGCCTGGGCGACGGCATGGCCGGTACCCAGTTGCTGGGCCTGCAGCACCCAGTTGAGATCCGGCGCGGCGATCCGCTCCTTGAGCAGCTCGGCACCGTGGCCGTACACCAGGTGCAATTGCTCGGCACCTATCTGGCGGGCGGTGTCGATCACATGGGACACCATGGGTTTGTTGGCGACAGGGTGCAGCACCTTGGGCAGTACGGAGCGCATGCGAGTACCTTTACCCGCAGCCAGGATCACGACGTTGAGAGACATAGCCAGCCTTTGAAACATGAGGAAATGCTCGGCGGAGTCTATCGAACGGGCAAAAAAAAAGCGACCCGAAGGTCGCTTTTGATAGTACCGCTATTAACGGTAATTCTTTTTGACGATATCGATAACCCGCAGTTGGGCCATCGCCTTGGCCAGCTCGGTGGCGGCCTGGGCGTAATCGATGTCACCATGGGAGCTGTGGATCCGCTCCTCGGCACGACGCTTGGCTTCCTGGGCTTTCGCCTCATCCAGGTCATCGGCACGAATCGCGGTATCGGCCAGCACAGTCACGGCTTCGGGTTGTACTTCCAGCATGCCGCCGGAGATGTACATCACCTCTTCATCACCGTTCTGCTTCACCAAGCGGACCAGGCCCGGCTTGATGGAAGTCAGCAGCGGCGCATGACCGTGGCGGAGACCCAGCTCACCCTCGGAGCCTGATACCTGAGCAGATTGTACGCGACCGGAAAACAGCTTTCCTTCGGCGCTCACCACGTCCAGGTGAAAGGATATCTCAGCCATGGGCCCTCCTATCGAGGCTTACAGTTTCTTGGCTTTCTCGACGACTTCGTCGATACCGCCAACCATGTAGAACGCCTGCTCGGGCAGATCGTCATACTCGCCTTTCAGGATGCCCTGGAAACCACGGATGGTCTCTTTCAGCGGCACGTATTTGCCCGGAGAACCGGTAAATACTTCGGCCACGAAGAACGGCTGGGACAGGAAACGCTCGATCTTACGGGCACGGGCGACGGTCAGTTTGTCTTCTTCTGACAGTTCATCCATACCCAGGATGGCGATGATGTCCTTCAGCTCCTTGTAGCGCTGCAGTACGGTCTGAACGCCACGAGCAGTCTCGTAGTGCTCCTTGCCAACCACCAGCGGATCCAGCTGACGGGAGGTGGAGTCCAGCGGGTCAACGGCCGGGTAGATACCCAGCGCCGCGATCTGACGGGACAGTACCACGGTCGCATCCAGGTGGGCGAAGGTGGTCGCCGGCGACGGGTCGGTCAAGTCATCCGCAGGCACGTAAACGGCCTGGACTGAAGTGATGGAACCTGTCTTGGTGGAGGTGATGCGCTCTTGCAGAACACCCATCTCCTCGGCCAGGGTCGGCTGGTAACCTACTGCGGAAGGCATACGGCCCAGCAGTGCGGATACCTCGGTACCGGCCAGGGTGTAACGGTAGATGTTGTCCACGAAGAACAAGACGTCACGACCCTCGTCACGGAACTTCTCGGCCATGGTCAGGCCGGTCAGCGCCACGCGCAGACGGTTTCCGGGCGGCTCGTTCATCTGACCGTAAACCAGAGATACCTTGTCCAGTACGTTGGACTCCATCATCTCGTGGTAGAAGTCGTTACCCTCACGGGTACGCTCGCCCACACCGGCGAACACGGAGTAACCGCTGTGCTCGATGGCGATGTTACGGATCAGCTCCATCATGTTGACGGTCTTGCCGACACCGGCGCCGCCGAACAGACCAACCTTACCACCCTTGGCGAACGGGCATACCAGGTCGATAACCTTGATGCCGGTCTCCAGCAGGTCGTTGCTGTTGGACTGATCTTCGTAGCTGGGGGCTTCGCGGTGGATGGACCAACGCTCTTCTTCGCCGATCGGACCCTTCTCGTCGATGGGGTCGCCCAGTACGTTCATGATGCGGCCCAGGGTCGAGGTACCGACCGGTACCTGGATTGCCTTGCCGGTATTAACTACTTCCAACCCACGACGCAGACCGTCGGAGGAACCCATGGTGATGCAGCGTACGACACCGCCACCGATCTGCTGCTGCACTTCCAGCACCAGACCCTGGCCTTGACCTTCGCTGACGACGCTCAGAGCATCGTACACCTTGGGCACGGCATTCTGCGGGAACTCGATGTCCACCACAGCGCCGATGATTTGGACGATGAAACCATTACTCATGTCAAATCCTCTAAACCTTTGATAACCCTTGCCTTACACCGCAGCAGCACCGGAAACGATCTCTGTCAGCTCCTGGGTGATACTGGCCTGACGGGCCTTGTTGTATACCAGTTGCAGATCGTTAATCAGGTTGCCGGCGTTGTCAGTCGCGGCTTGCATGGCAACCATTCGGGCTGCCTGTTCGCTGGCCAAGTTTTCCACCACGCCCTGGTACACCTGGGACTCGACATAGCGAATCAGCAGGGTATCCAGCAGCTTCTTGGGATCCGGCTCATAGAGGTAATCCCAGTGGTGCTTCTTGGCGAGCTTGCTGTCTTCTGTTACGGGCAAAGGCAGCAATTGATCGACTCGGGGTTGCTGGACCATGGTGTTCACGAACTTGTTGTACACCAGATACAGCTTGTCTATCTCACCGTTGTCGTACGCCTTCAGCATGACCTTCACTGAACCGATCAGGTCATTGATGCTCGGGTTGTCACCCAGTCCGGAGACATGGGCTTGCACCTTGGCACCGTGCCGCTGAAAGAAGCCGGAGGCCTTGTTGCCGATCAGAGCCAGGTCAACCTTGGCTCCTTTCGCGCTCCATTGCTTCATATCGTTGAGGGCTGCCTTGAACAGGTTGATGTTCAGGCCGCCACACAGGCCACGGTCGGTGGAGACGACGATGTAACCCACTCGCTTGACCTCACGTTCCATGAGGTAGGGGTGCTTGTATTCCAAGTTCCCCTGGGCGATATGGCCGATCACCTTGCGCATGGTTTCAGCGTACGGACGGCTGGCAGACATGCGTTCCTGCGCACGGCGCATCTTGCTTGCTGCCACCATTTCCATAGCGCCGGTGATCTTCTGAGTGTTCTTCACACTCCCGATCTTGTTACGTATCTCTTTTGCGCCGGCCATCTCTTCTCTCCATCAGGTGGCAGCTTGCGCTGCCACACACGCTTACCAGGTCTGGGTTGCCTTGAAGGTATCGAGCAACGCAGTCAGCTTGCCAACGATGTCATCGTTGTAGTCGGCCTTGGCATTGATCTCAGCCATCAGCTCACCATGCTGGGTATTGGCGTAAGAGAGCAGAGCGGCTTCGAAGTCGACGATCTTGGCGATTTCGACATCGGAGAGGTAACCCTTCTCGGCGGCGAACAGCACCAGCGACTGCTGGGCGACGCTCATCGGAGAGTACTGTTTCTGCTTCATCAGCTCGGTCACTTTCTGACCGTGGTCCAGCTGCTTGCGGGTCGCCTCGTCCAGATCGGAAGAGAACTGGGCAAAGGCCGCCAGCTCGCGATACTGGGCCAGTGCAGTACGGATACCACCGGACAGCTTCTTGACGATCTTGGTCTGGGCCGCGCCACCTACCCGGGATACGGAGATACCCGGGTCAACCGCCGGACGAATACCGGAGTTGAACAGCTGAGTGGTCAGGAAGATCTGACCATCGGTGATGGAGATCACGTTGGTCGGAACGAACGCAGACACGTCACCGGCCTGGGTTTCGATGATCGGCAGCGCGGTCAGAGACCCCGTCTTGCCAGTCACGGCACCCTTGGTGAACTTCTCGACGTACTCGACGTTGACGCGGGAGGCGCGCTCGAGCAGACGGGAGTGCAGATAGAAGACGTCACCCGGGTAGGCTTCGCGTCCTGGCGGACGGCGCAGCAGCAGGGAGATCTGGCGGTAGGCCACGGCTTGCTTGGACAGGTCATCATAGATGATGAGCGCGTCTTCGCCGCGGTCACGGAAGTACTCACCCATGGAGCAACCGGCATAGGGCGCCAGGTACTGCAGGGCAGCGGCTTCGGACGCGGAGGCAACCACGACTATGGTGTTGGCCAGGGCGCCGTGCTCTTCCAGCTTGCGCACCACGTTGGCGATGGTGGAAGCCTTCTGGCCGATCGCGACGTACACACACTTAATACCAGAGTCTTTCTGGTTGATGATGGTGTCGATGGCGATGGCGGTCTTGCCCACCTGACGGTCACCGATGATCAGCTCACGCTGGCCACGACCGATGGGGATCATGGCATCGATGGCTTTCAGGCCGGTCTGGACAGGCTGGTCAACAGACTTACGCTCGATAACGCCCGGTGCGATGACTTCGATCGGCGAGAAGCCGTCGTTGTCGATGGGGCCCTTACCGTCGATAGGCTGACCCAGGGTGTTGACCACCCGGCCCAACAGACCACGACCGACCGGCACTTCCAGAATGCGGCCAGTCCCTTTTACTTTCATCCCTTCGGCCAGATCGGCGTAGGGACCCATGACCACGGCACCAACGGAGTCACGCTCCAGGTTCAATGCCAGAGCGAAGCGGTTGCCCGGCAGCTCGATCATTTCACCCTGCATGGCATCGGCCAGACCGTGGATACGAATGATACCGTCGCTTACGGAGACGATGGTACCTTCGTTGCGCGCTTCGCTCTTGACATCAAACTGCGCGATGCGCTGCTTGATAAGCTCGGCGATTTCAGTGGAATTCAGTTGCATGCTCTAATACCCCAATCAAGATTGCAGCGCGTCGGCCATGCGATCCAGCTTACCGCGGACTGTGCCGTCGATAACCAGATCTCCGGCCTTGATGAGCACTCCGGCCATCAAGGACGCATCCATGCTGCAATTCAGCTTCACTTTGCGTGCGAGACGTTGCTCCAGAGAAGCCTGAATAGCGGCCTTCTGCTGGTCGGTCAGTTCGTGTGCCGAAATCACGTCAGCCTGAACTTCTTTGTCGAGTTCAGCCTTGAGCAATACATATTCGGTCACGACCGCCGGCAGCACACCCAAGCGACCATTCTCAGCCATCACCCGGATCAGGTTCTGGCCATGCGCGTCGAGTTGTTCACCGCAGACACTCACAAACAGGTTTGCGAGGGACTCGGCAGCCACAGAGCCGTGCACCATGGAGTGGATGGTCTCGTTCTCCACGACTTGCGCCGCGAAATCGAGCATCTCCAGCCATTGGTCCACCGCCTTGTGCTCAACGGCAAACTCGAAAGCAGCCTTGGCGTAGGGGCGAGCGATAGTAGTCAGTTCAGACATGGCCCCGTTCCCGTTACAGTTCTGCTACCAGTTTGTCGACGATGTCGCTGTTGGCAGCCTGGTCGATGTGGCGCGCCAGGATCTTCTCTGCGCCCGCAATGGCAAGAGCAGCAACCTGCTTGCGCAGTTCTTCTTTGGCACGATGACGTTCAGCGTCGATCTCGGCACGGCCTTGAGCCAGGATTTTCTCCCGCTCAGCCTGGGCACCGGTTGCCGCCTCATCGATGATCTGGGCCTTGCGTTTGTTGGCCTGTTCAATGATTTCGGCAGCCTGACGCTTGGCTTCTTTCAGCTGATCGCTGGCGTTGGCCTTGGCCAAGTCCAGATCTTTTTTGGCACGCTCTGCTGAAGAGAGTCCGTCAGAGATAGCTTTCTGACGGGCTTCGATGGCAGCCATCAGCGGCGGCCATACGAACTTCATGCAGCACCAGACAAAAATGATGAAAGCAAGTGTCTGACCGAGGAGGGTGGCATTGATACTCACAACCAAGACCTCTCTATATGAAATTTAAAAAGAAAGTGATAACAACCGCATCACTTATCAGGCTGCAACCCCGAAGATCAGGTACAGAGCCATACCGACCACGATCATCGGGATAGCGTCGACCAGACCCATTACGATGAAGAAGTTGGTACGCAGGATAGGCATCAGGTCAGGTTGACGAGCGGCGCCTTCCAGGAACTTGCCACCCAGCAGAGAGATACCGATAGCGGCACCAACAGCGGCCATACCCAGCATGATTGCAGCGGCGAAGTAAATCATTTCCATCTTTATATTCTCCAAACAGAGCTAGTAAACGTAACAGGATTAATGGTCTTCACTGGCCATCGACAAATAGACAATGGTCAATACCATGAAGATAAAGGCTTGCAGAGTAATTACCAGAATGTGGAACAGCGCCCAGGGCACACTAAGGAGCCATTGGGACCACCACGGTAGCAGACCAGCGATCAGGATAAACACCAGTTCACCGGCATACATGTTACCAAACAGACGCAGACCCAGAGAGATGGGCTTGGACAGCAGGGTAACCAACTCCAACGCGAGGTTAACAGGGATCATTGCCCAGTGATTGAAAGGGTTGAGGGTCAACTCTTTCACAAAACCCGAGACGCCCTTCATCTTGATGCTGTAGATGATGATCAAGGCGAAGACACCCAGGGCCATGGACATGGTGATGTTAACATCGGCGGAAGGAACTACTCGCAAGTAGGGGATGCCCAGCACTTGTGCTGTGTAGGGCAGGTAGTCAACCGGGATGAGATCCATCAAGTTCATCAGGAAAACCCAGATGAACACGGTCAGTGCCAGCGGAGCGATCAGCTTGCTCTTACCGTGGAAGATACCCTTGACGGTGTCATCCACAAACTCGACAACCATTTCTACAAAACACTGAAGCTTGCCCGGTACACCGCTGGTCGCCGTAGCAGCCACCTTGCGGAATATCCAGATAAACAGAGCGCCGAGGATAACGGAAAATATCATGGAGTCGATATTTACCGTCCAGAACCCCGAACCCACTTGCAGATGGTGCAGGTGGTGGGAGATGTATCCCTGAGTAGTCAGGGCTTCTCCGGTTGCAGCCATGAGTTTTCCTAGTAGCGGTTATTGAGAACGATCGTGATGACCCATTGGAAAAACAGGGAGAGCGAATAGGTGACATAGAGGGGAAGGTGATCCACCTCGACGTACGAGAGCACTGCCACGAAGAGTGCGACGGTACTTACCAGCTTGATCCCTGCTCCAACATAAAAATCCCACAATACCCAGCCCGCACTCCCGGGGCCGAGGTTCCGGTTCAACGTAAACAGACTGAACAGGAGTTGTGGAATCAGGTATATGCCTCCCCCATAGAGGGACGCATATCCAGCCGAAATGCCCTTCAGGTGAACCCAAGCGGCACTTACAGCCAGGATCAGGGTGAGTTGGCAAGCCATCATCGCCAGGGCCAGTGTCAAACCTTTCCAGGCCAATTTCTGCTTCACCTACGCCCCCTGAACATTACAGAACTGTAAAAAACGACATGTTGGCATGCACGAATTTACAGCCCCAAAAGCCGGTCAAATTATACCCTTGAAGACAGCTATTGCAACATGGCAAAAACCCTTAAATTTTGCGGCTTTCCGCACAAAATTAAGGTTATGTTCATATCGAAAGGAATGGATGTTTTATTACTACACAAAGCGTAAAAATCACGATTCTGACAGGCCAAAATAGCCCAAAACCCGATCCAAATCGGCCAAGTTCTCGTAACTTATTACTAACTTACCACTATCCTGTTTGCCTTGCTGCAATTGCACCTGATTACCAATTTTTTCGGAAATCTGACGCTCGAGGTAAGCAAATTGCGGATCCCGAACCGGTTCAACCCTGGTTTTTGCCGGTTCCAATGTTTTTTGCACCAAGCGCTCGGTATCTCGCACGGTCAACCCCTTCTGGGCCACCAGTTTGGCCAGCTCGGACTGGGCCGGGCCGCTCAAGGCCAGCAGGGCACGGGCATGACCCATGTCGAGGTCGCCATGCTCCACGAACCGCTTCACGTCGTCGTTGAGCTGATTGAGGCGCAGCAGGTTGGTCACCGTGGTGCGGGACTTGCCCACCGCCTCGGCCACCTGCTGGTGGGTCAGCTCGAACTCGGTCAGCAGCCGCTGCAGGGCGACGGCTTCCTCGATGGCGTTGAGATCTTCGCGCTGGATGTTCTCAATCAGGGCGATGGCCACGGCGGCCTCGTCGGGCACGTCCTTGACGATGCAGGGCACCACCTCGAGCCGGGCGAGCTGGGAGGCGCGCCAGCGCCGCTCGCCGGCGATGATCTCGAACGACTGCTCGCCGAGGGGGCGCACCACTATGGGCTGGATCACCCCCTGGGCGCGAATGGAGTTGGCGAGATCGTCCAGCGCGTCCTGGGACATGTCCTTGCGCGGCTGATACTTGCCCGAACGCAGCCACTCCACCGGCAGCTTGCGCAGCTCGCCCTGGGGGGCGGGGGCCATGGCCTCTTCGGTGCGCTGATCGCTCATCACCTGTTTCTGGCGCGCGGCCGTGCTGGTGCTGAGCAGGGCATCCAGCCCCTTGCCCAGCCCACGTTTTTTCGGGGTCATATGCTCTCTCGATCTGCGATGGCCGCCTGTGGCGCCTGCTCCTGGCGGCGCAGTATCTCGCCAGCCAGAGCCAGATAGGCCTTGGCACCCACCGATGATTTGTCATAGTGCATGGCCGGGGCTCCGAAGCTCGGCGCCTCCGCCAGCCGCACGTTGCGGGGGATGATGGTGCGATAGACCTTGTCCCCGAAGTGCTGTTTAAGCTGATCGGACACATCATTGGCCAGCCGGTTGCGGTGATCGAACATGGTGCGCAGCACCCCCTCGATCTTGAGATCCGGATTGACCACGGCGGCCAGCTTGCTGATGGTGTCGACCAGGGCGGTCAGCCCCTCCAGGGCATAGTATTCGCACTGCATGGGCACCAGCACGGAGTCGGCGGCGGCCATGGCGTTGACGGTCAACATGTTGAGGGAGGGGGGACAGTCGATGAAGATGTAATCGTACTTGTCGCGCACCGAGGCGATGGCGTTGCGCAGCCGAATCTCCCGGGCGAAGAACTCCATGAGGCGAATTTCGGCCGCGGTCACGTCGGCGTTGGCGGCGATCAGGTGATAGCCGCCAGAGGTGTCGGTGACGATCACTTCCCGCACCGGGGTATCTTCGATCAGCAGCTCGTAGGCGGTACGTTCGACGTCATACTTGTCGACGCCGCTGCCCATGGTGGCATTGCCCTGGGGATCCAGATCGATCACCAGCACCTTGCGGCGAGTAGCCGCCATGGAGGCCGCCAGGTTCACGCAGGTGGTGGTTTTTCCGACCCCACCCTTCTGGTTGGCTATGGCGATGACTTTTCCCACACTATCCCCTCAATGAAACGGCAGCCCAAGCGGGCTAGATGGTTTTAAACTCCAGCAGGTGACGCTCGCCTTCCAGCTCGGGCACCACCAGGGGATGGGAGGCCACCAGGCGGATATTGGCCGGCAACTGGGCCAGCTCCTGCGCCGGGTATTGTCCCTTGAGCGCCAGGAAGCTGCCCTCCTCGGACGGCAGGTGGTGACACCAGGTCAGCATGTCCTCCAGGGAAGCAAAGGCCCGGCTCAGCACGCCATCGAAGCCCTGTTCGGGCTGATAGGCTTCCACCCGGCTCAGCACGGGGGTCACGTTGGTGAGTCCCAGCTCCTGAGTCACCTGGCGGATGAAGCTGATCCGCTTGCCCAGGCTGTCGAGCAGCACGAACTGCTTGTCCGGGTTGATGATGGCGAGCGGCAGACCCGGCAGACCCGGGCCGGTTCCCACGTCGATGAAGCGTTCACCGCGCAGGTGAGGGCTCACCACCAGGCTGTCGAGGATATGCTTGACCAGCATGGCGTCAGGCTCGCGCACCGAGGTGAGATTGTAAGCCTTGTTCCACTTGTGCAGCAACTCGACCAGCTTGATAAGTTGGGTCTTTTGAGTCTCAGTTATAACGATATCGGCCTGCGCGAGCAGGCCGTTCAATCTTTCCAGCATGTTTTCCAAGGGCAAGGATCCTCAGGCGGTTTTACGCAGCAAACCGTGTTTTTTCAGGTGTACCAGCAGGATGGAGATGGCCGCCGGTGTGATGCCGGAGATGCGGGACGCCTGACCTATGGTCTGGGGCTTGGCATCGTTGAGCTTGGCGATCACCTCGTTGGAGAGACCGTTGACGTCGCGGTAATCCATGTCCAGCGGCAACAGGGTGCTTTCGTTGCGCAGCTGCTTCTCCACCTCGTCCTGCTGACGATCGATGTAACCGGCGTACTTGATCTGGATCTCCACCTGATCGGCGGCGGCCGGATCCGCGAGGGCCGGGCCCACCCCCTCGATCGCCATCAGGGCGTCATAGGTCACTTCCGGGCGACGCATCAGCTCTTCCAGGCTGTGTTCCCGGCTGATGGGGGTGTTGACCAGGGCATTGATGCCAGGCACGGCCACATGCAGGGGATGGATCCAGGTGCTGCGCAGACGCTGACGCTCCTGCTCCACCGACTCCAGTTTGCTGTTGAACCTGGCCCAGCGCTCATCGTCCACCAGGCCCAGCTCGCGGCCGGCCGGGGTCAGACGCAAGTCAGCGTTGTCTTCCCGCAGCAGCAGCCGGTATTCGGCGCGGCTGGTGAACATGCGATAGGGCTCGCGGGTCCCCAGGGTGGAGAGGTCGTCCATCATCACGCCCATGTAGGCCTGATCCCGACGGGGATGCCAGGGATCCTTGTCCTGGGCGCGCAGGGCGGCGTTCAGCCCCGCCAGCAGGCCCTGGGCTCCGGCCTCTTCGTAACCCGTGGTGCCGTTGATCTGGCCGGCGAAGAACAGATTGGGGATGCACTTGCTCTCCATGTTCGCCTTGAGATCCCGCGGATCGAAGAAGTCATATTCGATGGCATAGCCGGGACGGGTGATGTGGGCATTTTCGAAGCCGCGGATCGAACGGACGATCTGTACCTGCACGTCGAACGGCAGGCTGGTGGAGATCCCGTTCGGGTAAAGCTCGTGAGTGGTCAGCCCTTCCGGCTCCACGAAGATCTGGTGCGCCGTCTTGTCGGCGAAACGGGTGATCTTGTCCTCGATCGACGGGCAGTAGCGCGGGCCAATCCCCTCGATCACCCCGGCGTACATGGGGCTGCGATCCAGGTTGTTGCGGATCACCTCGTGGGTCTGCTCGTTGGTGTGGGTCACGAAGCAGGAGATCTGGCGCGGATGCTGGCTGGCATCACCGATGAAGGAGAATACCGGGGTCGGCGTGTCGCCCGCCTGGGCCTGCATCACGGAGAAATCGACACTGCGGGCATCGATCCGTGGCGGAGTGCCCGTCTTGAGGCGGTCGATGCGCAGGGGCAGTTCCCGCAGGCGCTGGGCGAGGGCGATCGAGGGAGGATCCCCGGCGCGGCCGCCCTTGTAGTTGTCCATGCCGATGTGGATCAAGCCGTTGAGGAAGGTGCCAACGGTCAGTACCACCGTCTTGCCGTGAAAACGGATCCCGCTCTGGGTCACGACACCGGCGACACGATCTCCGTCCATGATGAGATCGTCACAGGCCTGCTGGAAGATCTTCAGGTTCGGCTGATTCTCCAGCATCTCCCGTACCGCCGCCTTGTAGAGCAGACGATCCGCCTGGGCACGAGTGGCACGCACTGCCGGGCCCTTGGAGGAGTTGAGGGTGCGAAACTGGATCCCGCCAAGATCGATGGCACGGGCCATGATCCCGCCGAGGGCGTCGATTTCCTTGACCAGGTGTCCCTTACCGATCCCACCGATCGCCGGGTTGCACGACATGTGGCCCAGGGTATCGATGTTGTGAGTCAGCAGCAGGGTATTCATGCCCATGCGGGCAGAAGCCGCCGCCGCCTCGGTTCCTGCATGACCGCCACCGACGACGATCACATCAAATTGTTCATGGTATTGCATTGGGATCACCTTGATCTGCACGCCTGAGATCGTTTTGTTTGCCGTCTAAAACCCCGTATCAAGGGGGCAAACATTCTATCTGTTTCACGTGCTCAGTGAAACGTCTAGTTGATCGCCTTTGGGGGATCAGGATCCGTTAGTAGATCTTAAGGATCTTTAGATCGATCTTTTACTGGATCTTTTATTAGGATCCGGGGTTTCTGTTGATAAGCACTTTTTGATCATAAAGATCATTATCTTAAAGACGATCCCAGCCTGTGGAAAAGCTTGGATCCTGGCCCGGGGAACCGGGGGACAACCAGGGTATTTATACACAGCACCGGATCTGTAGATAACTAGCACATAGGATAACTATAGGTTTTACAGAGGTTTGAGCCATACTTATCCACATCCACCCCGATTGCTGTGGGTAAGCATGTAGAACAAGTCTGCCGGATCGGAATGTGAATAACCTGGTGGATAGTCAATCCGGGGGGAGGAGGGGAGATCGTCTCCTGGCCGGGGATCTCCCTCTTTGATCAGGGGATCGAGGCGAGCCAGGGGTGGATCCAGGCCTGGGCGGCATCTTCCGGGATCTCGTAGCGGGTGACATCTATCTCCAGCCGCTCGCCGATCCGGCTGGCTCCGCACTCGTGCAACAGGCGATCCAGGGTCTTGCCGCCGGCGCAGAAGGTGTCGTAGCTGCTGTCTCCCAGGGCGACTACCCCGTAACGAAACGCGGCAAGATCCGGTTTTTGCTCGGAAAGATCTTTTGCGAAGGGCTGGAGATTGTCCGGCACGTCCCCGGCGCCATGGGTCGAGGTGACGATCAGCATTATGGCGTCAGGCTCGGCCATGATGGTCGCCAGGCGGGCAGGGTTATGGATCTCTGTCTGGTGGCCCTCCTGTTCGATCTGCTGAGCAAGGTGGTCGGCGACATACTCGGCGGCGCCCAGCATGGAGCCAACGATGAGGTTGAATTTGGCCATGACGATATGATTCCTGATGCGATGAGGATCCGGATTCTACCGCCAAAGCATGTGGATAAATATGGATAAGCCTTGGGGATATTCGGCCTCTTTGCTATGGCCGAGATCCCGCCGCGGATCCTCACTCTTTTTTCTCTTCTGCTCTTCCTTATATATGGCACTCCGACAAAAAGACTCTTTCGTATCCACTTGTGCCGGCTGAGTGGGATCTCCTTGCTCTTCATCAATACGGATGCGAATGATTGGCAATTATTAAATCGATTGAGATTACCTCCTGTAGTAGCATGACGCTGCTTTATTCGCCGCATCGTTCGGCGGGGCGGGCCTGGCCCGTCTCATAAAAACATGAAACCAACTCATTGAAGAATTGAGACTTAAAAAATGACAGTTCAAACTGAAGATTCATTCGCCCCGGCCCTCTCCCTGCTGGGGCGTCTGGTGCCTCTGGCGTGCCTGCTGGGTACCTTGCCTGCCCTGGCCGAGGAGAATGTCCTGCCCAAGGCCAGCGAAACCATGGTGGTCACCGGCACCGCCATGAAGGTGGAAGTGCCCATGGCCGAGACCCCGCGCGCCGTCTCCGTGGTCAACCGCGAGGAGCTGGATCAGCATGCCGTGCAGCAGCTTGATGAAGCCGTGCGCTACCGCTCCGGCGTGCTCACCGGCCTCTATGGCTCCGACAACAACACCGACTGGTTCAAGGTGCGCGGCTTCGATGCGGCTTCCTACCTGGATGGTAACCGCCTGTTCGGCACCGGCTACTATGTCTGGACACCGGAGCCATTTGGTCTGGAAAGCGTGGAGCTGCTCAAGGGCCCGGCCTCCATCCTCTACGGCGAGGCGCCTCCCGGCGGCGTGATCAACGCCATCAGCAAGAAGCCGACCGCCACCCCCCAGGGTCTGCTGGATCTGCAACTCGGCAGCCGGGATCACCGCCAGATCGGGGTGGATGTTTCCGATGCCCTGACCGACGATAGCCGCTACCGCATGGTGGCCCTCTATAAAGAGCGGGATGGCGTGCTGGATGGGACCTACAACGAGCGTGCCTACCTGGCGCCGAGCGTCACCTTCGATCTTTCGGATCGCACCAGCCTGACCCTGCTGGCCAGCTTCCTGCACGATGAAGGAGTGCCGACCAACGGTTTCTTCCCGGTTTACGGCACCCTGAATACCTCCGGTGGCCAGATTGATCCCGCCACCAACCTGAGCCAGCCGGATTACGATCGCAACCGCAACACCCAGATCTCCGCCGGTTACGAGCTGGCTCACCAGATCAACGAGACCTGGGAGTTCAAGCAGAACGTCCGCTTCAACTACAACGATCTGCTGCTGCGTCAGACCTATATCTTCCCGACCTATGAAGGCACCACCGCCTACCGGGGCCTGGTCTACCGGGATGGCGACACCAAGAGCGGCACCATGGACAACCAGCTGGTGGGCTACTGGAACACGGATCGCACCGAACAGACCCTGTTGCTGGGGATCGATCTGCAGCGTCACGTGAACGAAGGCCAGGAAGCCGACAACTACGGCATGGGATCCATCGATACCCTGCACCCGGATCACGGCGGCTTCCCCGGCTTCGACGAGTCCACCACCACCCATCAGAAGAGCACCAAGGGCCAGAGCGGCTTCTATGCCCAGCACCAGATCCGCTGGGACGATCGCTGGCTGCTGACCGCGGGTGGTCGCTTCGACTATGTGGAGACCCACAACATCAGCGAAGCCACCAGCAAGAACGAGAAGCAGTATGACGACAACCTCTCGCTCTCCGGCAGCCTGATGTACCTGGCCGACAACGGCCTCTCCCCTTACTTCGCCTATGCGGAGTCGTTCGAAGTGCTGCCTGGCATAGACCCGAACACCAAGAACTCCTACAAGCCGCTGGAAGGCAAACTGTACGAGACCGGCATCAAGTACGCCCCCAGCTTCCTCGATGGCTACATCAACCTGGCGCTGTTCGATCTGGAACAGACCAACTCGCTTGTCTCTACCGGTTCCGGCCAGCAGACCCAGGC
Source organism: Aeromonas bivalvium (assembly GCF_000819765.1). Lineage (GTDB taxonomy): Bacteria > Pseudomonadota > Gammaproteobacteria > Enterobacterales > Aeromonadaceae > Aeromonas > Aeromonas bivalvium. Next base: position 110,078 of record NZ_CDBT01000055.1, on the reverse strand, counting down.
CGGTGAAGTGACCTCCCGGGGCGTGGAACTGGAAGGGAGCGTGCAGGCCACAGAGGCGCTGCGCCTGACAGCGGCCTACACCTATACCGATGCCAAGACCAACGACACCGGCGATGGTGATCGTCGTGCCAGCCTGATCCCCCGTCATCAGGCCTCCTTCTGGGGCAACTACCAGGTGCTGCAGGGGCCGGTCTCCGGGCTGGAACTGGGCACCGGGGTGCGCTACATCGGCTCCAGCGTCGGCATAGGTGCCGTGAATGCGGACTACAGCCCCATCTACGGTTCGGCCCAGGTGCCGGCCCAGATGGTGTGGGATGCGATGATCGGGTATGATTTTGCCAAGAACTGGCGTGCCCAGATCAACGTCAACAACCTGCTGAACGACACCTATGTGGCGAGCTGTGACTACTACTGCTACTACGGCGAGCCGCGCAGCATAGTCGGCTCCGTCAACTACCGCTGGTAAGATACAGGCCGGGCGGGAGCCTCAAGCTCCCGCCCTCCTTCTTTTTGTATACAGGCCTGTCATGGAACTCTTGTCACTGGTTTACCGCCAATATCGTTGGCCCTTCATCGCCATTACCCTGCTCAGCCTGCTCAGCGCAGTGAGCGGGATAGGTGTTATTGCCTTTATCAATCAATCCCTTATCGAATCAGTTGGTGAGCCATTATCCGTGCTTGGCCAGCTGATCGGCCTTATCTTGCTGCTGCTGGTGATCACGCTGGGATCCCAGCTGGCATTGACCACCCTGGGTCACCATTTCGTCTATCACCTGCGCGGCCGCCTGCTCAAGCAACTGCTGGACACCGACGTCGCCCGCATTCGCCAGATAGGGCAGGGGCCGCTGCTGGCCTCCCTCTCCAGCGACATAGGCCAGATCACCATCGCCTTCGTGCGCCTGCCGGAGCTGGTGCAGGGGCTGGTGCTCACCCTGGGCTCCGTCATCTACCTCGGCTGGCTCTCTCCCGCCCTGCTCGGTGTCACCGCCCTCTGGGTCACAGTGACCATGGTGGTGGGCTGGCTGCTGGTGAACCGGGTCTATTGCCATCTCTCCCACATGCGTCAGGCCGAAGACAGGCTCTACCAGAACTACCAGTCCATCATCGCCGGCAGCAAGGAGCTGGCCCTCAACCGCGAGCGGGCCCACTTCGTCTACCACCAGCTCTATGAGCAGAACGCCCGGGACTACCGCCGGGAGATCATCCGCGCCGATACCTATCACCTGAGCGCGGTGAACTGGTCGAACATCATGATGCTGGGGGCCATAGGCCTGGTCTTCTTCCTGGCCAACGGCCTCGGCTGGGCCAACACCAATGTGGCCGCCACCTTCGCCCTGACCCTGCTGTTCCTGCGCACCCCCTTGTTGCAAGGGATAGGCGCCCTGCCGACCCTGATCTCGGCCCAGGTGGCGTTCGACAAGATAGCGACCCTGAATCTGGCAGAGCCCGAGCCCAGGTTCCCGCTGCCGCCAGCCCCCAGTGCCTGGCAACGGATCGAGCTGGAGCAGGTGAGCTTTCACTATCAGGGGGAGGGCGGCTTCGCCGTGGGCCCCATCAATCTGACCATTGAGCGGGGGGAGCAGATCTTCATCATTGGCGGCAACGGCTCCGGCAAGTCGACCCTGGCCATGCTGCTGACAGGGCTCTATCAGCCGGTCTCTGGCCGGATCCTGCTGGATGGTGAACCCATTGCCGATCGCAACGCCTACCTGGCGCTCTTCTCCGCCATCTTCACCGACTACCACCTGTTCCAGCACCTGCTGGGGCCTGAGCCGAAAGAGGCCCTGGTGGCCGAGTGGCTGGAGCGGCTGCAGATGGGCAGCAAGCTTGCCATCGAGGAGGGCTTCATCGCCAACATCGATCTATCCCAGGGGCAGCGCAAGCGGGTTGCCCTGCTGCTGGCACTGGCGGAGCAGCGCGAGGTGATGCTGTTTGACGAGTGGGCGGCGGATCAGGATCCCCAGTTCCGCCGCATCTTCTATCAGGTGCTGTTGCCGCGCCTCAAGGAGATGGGCAAGACGGTGATCGCCATCAGCCACGACGATCTCTATTTCTCCCTGGCGGATCGCCTGCTGGAGATGCGTCAGGGCCAGCTCACCGAGCTGACCGGCGAGCGGCGCGAGCAGGTGAGCCGGGATGCGGTCGCCCATCTCGATAGCGAGGTGCCGGTCTGATACCGGCCGCAAGGGGGAGGCGAGCGCCAACCCCTTTCAGTACAGGAATGAATCATGTTTGAGAGGAAATCTGCCGGTTTTATGGTGAACGCTCGCCGAGCCATGGCGCTCACCGACCCGAGCGTCGAGCACAGAGCCGGCACGGGAGCAGATCATGTTTGAGATGAAAGCAGCCAGCTTCGCGGTCAACGACCGCACCCTGCTGCAACCCACCAGCCTGCGTTTCGAGCAGGGTCAGGTCTACGGCCTCATCGGCCACAACGGCTCGGGCAAATCCACCCTGCTCAAGCTGCTGGCACGCCAGCAGCCCCTGAGCGATGGGGAGATACTGTTCGATGACAAGCCGCTGCAGGAGTGGGGCAACCGGGACTTCGCCCGTCAGGTGGCCTATCTGCCCCAGCATCTGCCGAGCGCCGAGAACCTGCTCGGCCGGGAGCTGGTGGAGATGGGGCGCTATCCCTGGCGCGGCCTGCTGGGCCGCATGGGGGCGGAAGATCACCGCCAGGTCGACAAGGCCATAGCGCTGACCCATACCGAGGGGTTTGCCGACAGGCTGGTGGATACCCTCTCCGGCGGCGAGCGGGGCCGGGTCTGGCTGGCCATGCTGCTGGCCCAGGAGAGCCGCTTCATCCTGCTGGACGAGCCCCTGGCCGCCCTGGACGTGGCCCATCAGGTGGAGGTGCTCACCCTCGTCAAACAGTTGAGTCGCCAGCTCAACCTCGGGGTCATCATCGTCATTCACGACATCAACATGGCGTCCCGTTTCTGCGATCGGCTGGTGGCGCTGCACGGTGGTCGTCTGCTGACCCATGGTGAGCCTGAACAGATCATGACAGGTGAGACCCTGCATGCCATCTATGGCATCCCCATGGAAGTCATTCGCCATCCGGCTGATGACCATGCCATCGCCATCGTCTAGACAAGGTTTGTTATCCCGATGCGTTTATTTGTACCCATATCACTGCAGACTGGCGAGACCCTGCACTCCATGCACCATGGCATATCGATGGAAGTCATTCGCCATCCGGCTCATGACCATGCCATCGCCATCGCCATCGCCATCGTCTAGACAAGGTTTGTTATCCCGATGCGTTTATTTGTACCCATATCACTGCAGACTGGCGAGACCCTGCACTCCATGCACCATGGCATCCCCATGGAGGTCATTCGCCACCCGGCTCATGACCACGCCATCGTCTGACCGGGGGAGCTCTTGAACCTTTTATTGAAGATGGCCCCCTGCCTCGTCAGCCTGCTGCTGCCGCTGGCGACGCAGGCCGAGACGCAGCCCGCAGCCCCTGCTGCCGACGGCACGGTTCCGCGCATCGCCACCGTGGACTGGACCATAGCCGAAACCCTGCTGGCCCTCGGCGTGACCCCGCTGGCCATGGGGGATGTGAACGCCTATCGCGCCTGGGTCGGCGAACCCAGGCTCCCCGCCGGGGTGATCGACATCGGCCTGCGGGCCCAGCCCAACCGGGAACTGCTGGCTGAGCTCAAGCCCGATCTCATCCTCATCTCCCCGCTGGCAGCCCCCCTGGCGCCGACCCTGTCCCGCATCGCGCCGGTGCAGTCCATCGCCCTCTATGAACCCGATGCCGAGCTGTGGCCGCGGTTGTGCGAGGCGACCCTGACCATAGCCGCGCTGGTGAACAGAACCGCCGAGGCCGAGCGCCAGCTCGCCGCGCTGGAGCGGGATCTGGCGCAGATGAAGGAGACGCTGCCCGCCGATCTGCCCCCCTTGCTGGTGGTGCAGTTCATCGACGAGCGCCATGTACGGGTGTTTGGCCGCCACAGCCTGTTCGAGGCGGTGATGGAGCGGCTCGGCCTGCGCAATGCCTGGCAGGGGGAGACCAATGCCTGGGGCTTCTCGGTGGCCAGTCTCGAGCAGTTCTTGGCCATTCCCGAGGCCAGGCTGGTGGTGGTGGATCCCATTCCCGTGGGGGTGAGTGAAAAACTGCAGGAGCCCGGGCTCTGGCAGCACCTGCCGCTGGTACAGAACACGCCCGTGCTGCATCTGCCCGCGACCTGGAGTTTCGGCGGCATGCTGGCCGCCCGTCGCTTCGCCACCCTGCTCGGCGAGGCCCTGCAGCCTCAGGGCGGCGTGGTCCTCAAGGGAGAAGCCCGATGAATCGTTTCGTCTCCTCTCCCTTGCTGCGCCCGGGCCTCTGCCTGCTGGCGCTGACCCTGGTGCTGGCCTGTGGTGAGCTGGCGCGCCAGCTGCCGGGCGCACTCTGGTGGCAGGCGCTCTTCTCCCCCGAGCTGGACGATGCCCGCCAGGCGGTCATTCACTTCAGCTGGCTGCCGCGGCTGCTGGTCTGCCTGCTGGCCGGTGCCGCCCTCGGGCTGGCCGGCACCCTGATGCAGCAGGTGCTGCGCAATCCCCTCGCGTCCCCCACCACGCTGGGGGTGGCTTCCGGCGCCCAGCTGGCGTTGATGATGGTGACCCTGTTCGCCCCCTCCTGGCTGCTGATCGGGCGCGAGTGGATCGCCATGGCGGGGGGGAGCCTCGCCATGGGGCTGGTGTTTGCCCTGGCCTGGCGTCGCCAGCTCAACCCTGTGGTCATCGTCTTTGCCGGCCTGGTGATCAACCTCTATCTGGCGGCCATCAGCATGGGGCTGCTGCTCTTCTTCCAGGAGGAGCTCAAGGGCCTGCTGGTGTGGGGCAGCGGCTCCCTGGCCCAGAACAGCTGGAGCGGCGTCCTCTACCTGCTGCCACGGCTGCTGGTGGCCGGGGTCCTGGCCGTCCTGCTGGTCCGCCCCCTGGGTGTGCTGGAGCTGGATGATGCCAGCGCCCGCAGCCTGGGGGTCTCCCTCAAGCAGCTGCGCTTTGCCGGCCTCGGGCTCGCGGTCTTCGTCACCGCCTGCGTGGTGAGCGTGGTGGGGCTCATCGGTTTCATCGGGCTGGCGGCGCCAGCCATGGTGCGACTGCTGGGGGTGAGGCCGCTCGGCCAGCGCCTGCTGTGGGCCCCCATACTGGGTGCCTTGCTGCTGGCGGCCACGGATCTGCTGCTGCAATCCCTGAGCCGCTTCTGGCCTGTGCTGATCCCGACCGGGGCCATGACGGCGCTGCTGGGGGCCCCTCTGCTGCTCTGGCTGATCCCTCGGCTTGCCTTCAAGTCAGGCGCTCCCAAGGCCGCCAGCGGCCTGACGGTGGCGCGCCATGGGGCGCCCGCTCGCCTTATCGGCCTGCTGTTGATGGGGCTGCTATTGGCGGTGGTTGCGTCCCTGCTGGTCGGGCAGGGGATGCATGGCTGGAGCTGGCCGAGCTGGCTCAGGTGGCAGGCCCAGCTGGAGTGGCGCCTGCCGCGTACCCTGGCTGCCGGTGCTGCCGGTGTGCTGCTGGCCCTGGCGGGCACCCTGTTGCAGCGGGTCAGCAACAACCCCATGGCGAGCCCGGAGCTGCTGGGGGTGAGCGGCGGCACCTTTATGGGAGTGATAGCGACGGCCTTGCTGCTGCCCGCTTTGCCGCTGCCCATGATGCTGCTGGGGGGCCTGCTCGGTGCCTTCGGCTGCCTGCTGCTGCTGGTGCTGGTCAACCGCAAGCACGGTTTCCAGCCTGAGCGGATCCTGCTCTCCGGCATCGCCATCACGGCACTGTTCGAGCCGCTGCAGGCCATCGCCCTGGCCAACGGCGATCTGCGGGTGCAGCAGCTGCTCTCCTGGATGTCCGGCTCCACCTATTACGTCACCCTGCCGGTGGCCTATGGCCTGACCGGGTTGGCGCTGCTGATGCTGGCGGCCTGCCTGCTGGTGAGCCGCTGGCTCGATCTGATGCCCATGGGGCCGGCGGTGGCGACGGCGCTCGGCATTCGTCTCAACCGCGCCCAGCTCATCATACTGCTGCTGGTGGCCGTGCTCACCGCCAGTGCGACCATGGTCATAGGCCCGCTCTCCTTCGCCGGCTTGCTGGCCCCCCACATGGCCAAGCTGATGGGGTTGGTGCGGGCCCGCTGGCACCTGCTCGGTGCGGCGGGATGCGGGGCCCTGCTGATGGTGTTGGCGGACTGGGTCGGCCAGCAGATCCTGTTCCCGCAGGAGGTGCCGGTCGGGCTGGTCTCCACCCTGTTAGGGGGCGCTTACTTCATGTGGTGCTTGCGCCGCCTCTAGGTTTGTGGATAAAAAATGCACAAAAAAGCCCGGGATCATCCCGGGCTTTTCATTGCCTGCCGTGCAGGTTTACTTGCCGATGCAGAAGCTGGAGAAGATGCGCCCCAGCAGATCGTCAGAGCTGAACTCGCCGGTGATCTCGGAGAGGGACTCCTGCGCCAGACGCAGTTCCTCGGCCACCAGCTCGCCGGCCACATAGACCTCGAGCTGCTCCCTGGCTACCAGCAGGCGCTCGGCGGCGCGCTCCAGGGCGTCCAGGTGGCGGCGGCGAGCCATGAAGCCCCCCTCTGTGTTGCCCTGAAAGCCCATGCAGGCTTTCAGGTGCTCGCGCAGGGCGGGCAGCCCCAGCTCCGTCTTGGCGGAGATGCGGTAGACGGCGTGGCCCAGCTCTTCGCTCGGCGCCAGATCTTCGCCGGTCAGGTCGGCCTTGTTGCGCACCACGGTGAGGCCGATGTTTTTTGGCAACCGATCGACGAATTCCGGCCAGATCTCCCGCGGGTCGACCGCATCCGTGGTGGTGCCATCCACCATGAAGAGCACCCGATCGGCCTGCTCTATTTCGGCCCAGGCGCGCTCGATGCCGATCTGCTCCACCTTGTCCTGGGTATCGCGCAGGCCCGCGGTGTCTATGATGTGCAGCGGCATGCCGTCCAGGTGGATGTGCTCGCGCAGCACGTCGCGGGTGGTGCCGGCGATTTCGGTGACGATGGCTGATTCGCGGCCCGCCAGGGCGTTGAGCAGGCTGGACTTGCCGGCGTTGGGACGACCGGCGATCACCACCTTCATCCCTTCCCGCAGCAGGGCGCCCTGCTTGGCCTCGCCGCGCACCGCATCCAGCTCGTCCATGATGGCGTAGAGATCCCCTGCCACCTTGCCGTCTGAGAGGAAGTCGATCTCCTCGTCCGGGAAGTCGATGGCGGCTTCCACATAGATGCGCAGCCGGGTGAGACTCTCCACCAGCTGCTGGATCTTGCCGGAGAACTGGCCCTGCAGGGAGTGCATGGCGCTGCGGGCGGCCTGCTCGCTGGAGGCTTCGATCAGATCGGCGATGGCCTCGGCCTGGGCCAGATCCAGCTTGTCGTTGAGGAAGGCGCGCTCGCTGAACTCGCCGGGGCGGGCGGGGCGGATGCCCTCGATCTGGAGGATACGGCGGATCAGCATGTCCAGGATGACGGGACCGCCGTGGCCCTGCAGCTCCAGTACATCCTCGCCGGTGAAGCTGTTGGGGGCCTTGAACAGCAGGGCTATGCCCTGATCCAGCGGCTGGCCCTGCTCGTCCTTGAACGGCAGATATTCGGCATAGCGTACTCGGGGAAGCTTGCCGAGCACGGTCTCGGCGACCCGCTCGGCGGCGGGGCCTGAGACGCGGACTATGCCGACGCCGCCACGGCCGGGGGCGGTGGCCTGGGCCACTATGGTCTCTGTTGTCATCTTGCTTGACTCGTCTGTTCGGTAATTGCGGACATTGTAATAAAAAAGGCGGCCCGAAGGCCGCCTCTTTTGTCATCAGGGGGAAGATCAGGTGCGAGTGTGCAGCCCTTTCTTCTCCAGCTGACGATAGATGATGGTCTGCTGGGTAATGGAGATGACGTTGCTCACCAGCCAGTACAGGGTCAGGCCTGCCGGGAACCAGAGGAACATGAAGGTGAAGATGATCGGCATGAACTGCATCACCTTCTGCTGCATGGGGTCCGTGATGGTGGTCGGGCTCATCTTCTGCAGATACCACATGGAGGCACCCATGAGGATCGGCAGCACGAAGAAGGGGTCCTTCACCGACAGGTCGGTGATCCACAGGGCGAACGGCGCGTGACGCAGCTCGACGGACTCCATCAGTGCCCAGTACAGGGCGATGAAGATGGGCATCTGCACCAGGATCGGCAGGCAGCCACCGAGCGGGTTGACCTTCTCCTTCTTGTACAGCTCCATCATGCCCTGGGACATCTTCTGGCGATCGTCGCCGAAGCGTTCCTTGAGCGCCGCCAGCTTGGGCTGGAGCATGCGCATCTTGGCCATGGAGGTGTACTGGGCCTTGGTCAGCGGGAACATGATGCCGCGTACCAGCAGGGTCAGCATGATGATGGCCACACCCCAGTTGCCGACGAAGCCGTGGAACACGGTCAGCAGCCAGTGCAGGGGCTGGGCGATGAACCAGAGCCAGCCGTAGTCGACGGTCAGATCCAGGTGGTTTGCCACCTTGGCCATCTGATCCTGCAGCTTGGGACCGACCCACAGCTTGCTGGTCACTTCGGCCTGCTGGCCGGCCGCCACGTCAACCATGGGGGCCTTGTAGCCGATGATGGCCTGGTCCTTGCCCGGGATCACGCGGCTGTAGAAGCTGTTGGCCTCGTTGGCGTTGGGGGTCCAGGCGGAGACGAAGTAGTGTTGCAGCATGGCGACCCAACCACCCTGGGTGGTCTTGTTCAGGTCGGCATCCTTCATCTCGTCGAAGGTGTACTTCTTGTAGCGGGTATCTTCGCTGGAGAAGGCGCCACCGCGGTAGGCACTGGCCACCATGGCATGACCTTCCTGATCCTTGGGCGTGGTCATGGTCTGCTTGAGCTGACCGTAGAACTGTACCTGGACCGGATCGGCAGACTTGTTGTCGATCTTGTAATCGACGCCCACGGCGTAATCACCGCGCTTGAGCACGAACTCCTTGGTGAAGACCACGCCCTTGCTGTCGGTCCAGGTCATGGGAACCACGATCTGATCCTGACCGTCGGCCAGCTGGTAGCTGGTCTGGGCGGCTTCATAGGTGGGACGGCCTTCGGTACGGCTGTCCGGGCCATCACGACCCACCAGACCGCTCTGGGCGACATAGATATGCTGGGGCTGGCTGGTCAGCAGTACGAACGGCTGCTCCTTGCCTTCTACCAGCTTGTGAGACAGCAGTTCGGCAGAGACGATGTCACCACCCTGGGTGTCCAGGGTCAGCTTGAGCACGTCGGAGGAGACAGTGACCAGCTTGCGGGCGGCATTGGCAGTGGTTGCTTGCTCGGAAACCTGAGGAATATCACCGGTCTGACCGGCTTCAGGCACGAAATGTTCGGTTTGGGCCACAGGGGCCGGCTTCGGAGCCTTGTCGGACTCCCACTGTTGCCAGAGCAGGAAGCTCACGAACAGCAAACCGATCAGGAGTAGATTGCGTTGTGATTGCATAGTCTTCAGTTTCTTCGCTTTGGTTGCGGAACCGGGTCATAACCACCCTCGGATAAGGGATGGCATTTTAATAGACGTTTGCTGGCTAACCAAACGCCTTTTATGAAACCGTGAAGTCGGATTGCTTCTATCGCAAATTGGGAACAAGTCGGGGTGAAACGGCAGCGCGGCCCGAGCAGGGGACTAATGATTAGCTGATACAGGCGTATCAGTTTGATAGCTACCCATTGCAACGGCGTGACAGAGTGCGCCATAGCTTTTCCAGTAACTTGAACAGTTCCTCGTTATCCATCTCCTTCACGCCGGCCTTGGCGATCACGACGATGTCGATAGCGGGCAGGTTGGCTTGATTGAGGCGGAAACTTTCCCGGACCACTCGTTTGACACGATTACGCCAGACGGCACGCTTGAGTGCTTTTTTGGGCACGGCGAGACCAAGACGGGGATGTTCGAGAGTATTGGGACAGGCGAGAAGCGTTATTTGCGGGGAAGCGGCCCGGACAGGCTCGGCGAAAACGCGTTTGAAGTGTTCGGGAGTTAACAGACGTAACTCCCGAGAGAAGGTGTGCTGGGTAGGCATTAGACTACCAGGCGGGCACGACCCTTGGCACGACGAGCGGCCAGAACTTTGCGACCGTTGGCGGTAGCCATGCGGGCGCGGAAACCGTGAGAGCGCTTGCGCTTCAGGTTGGACGGTTGAAAAGTACGTTTCATGATTCGATTCCGTATAACTGTACAGTTTTGATTGTCACACTTAGCCGACGCGCCAGCTATAGCGTGTGACGACTAGCAAAAGAGGCCGAATTCTAAACAGAGTTCGGCTTTTAGTCAATCCGCCGAAGCCGGTATCGGTCATCGACCGTGAAATAAGTCGAAGGCCGGCACAGGATCCAGAGGATCGCGGGCTCCGGATTATACTGGCCCGCCCGGGTTTAACAAGGATCCTCCATGAAAAAAGGCGGCCAGGCCGCCCAGAACTCAGGATTTCAGCACCTTGCGCAGGAACTCCCGGGTGCGAGGATCCACCGGATTGACCAGTATCTGATCCGGCGGGCCCTGCTCCACGATCCTGCCTCCCTCCATGAAGATCACCCGATCCGCGACGTCGCGGGCGAACTCGATCTCATGGGTGACCACCACCATGGTCTGGTGCTGGCGGGCGAGTTGTTTCATCAGCCCCAGCACCTCGTCCACCCACTCTGGGTCGAGGGCCGAGGTGGGCTCGTCGAACAGGATCACCTTGGAGTGGGCCGCCATGGCGCGGCCTATGCCGACCCGCTGCTGCTGACCGCCGGACAGGGAGGCCGGGTAGGCATCCTGCTTCTCGGCGAGACCTATGTCCTTGAGGATGCCGAGCGCCGTGGCACGGGCCTCCGCCTTGGGTTGCTTCCAGACGGTGATCAGCCCCTCGGCTATGTTGTCCAGCGCCGTCTTGTTGGCGAACAGGGCATAGTTCTGGAACACGAAGGAGGCCCGCTTGCGCAGCTCTATGGCTTCCCGTTCGCTGGCATTGGCCAGATCGAGCTGGATATCATCGATGGCCAGCCGACCCGCATCCGGGGTTTCCAGCAGGTTGAGACAGCGCAACAGGGTCGATTTTCCGGTACCGGACGGCCCTATGATGACGACTATCTCCCCCTTCTTTATCTCCAGATCTATGTTGTTGAGCACAACATTGTCATCGAATGCCTTGGTGAGGCCGCTCAGTTTGATCATGAGTTGTCCCTCAGTAGGCACGATTGAGACGGACTTCCAGCAGGTGCTGCAAGCGGGTGAAGAAGATGACCACCACCCAGTAGACCAGGGCCACCGCCATGAAGCTCTCGAAGAACTTGAAGGAGGAGGAGGCCTCCATCTGCGCCTTGCCCATGATCTCGGCCACCCCCAGGGTAAATGCCAGGGAGGTGCTCTTGATCATGTCGATGAAGTAGTTCATCAGGGACGGCGTCGCGATGCGGGCTGCCTGGGGCAGTATGATGCGCTGCATGGCCTGCAGCTTGGTCATGCCGATGCTGAGGGCCGCTTCCATCTGGCTCTTGTGGATGCCCAGGATGGCGGCGCGGATGGATTCCGCCATGTAGGCGGCGAAGTGCAGGGTCAGACCGACGATGGCGGCGGTAAAGGCATCCATTCCCACGAAGATGGGGAAGAGTTGCGGCAGGCCGTAGTAGAGCAGGAACAGCTGGACGAGCAGCGGAGTACCTCGAAAGAACGAGATATAGAGGATCGCCAGCCAGTGAATGACGGGAACGCGGAACACCCGCACTATCGCCAACATCAGCGACAGCACGAGTGCCAGTACGAAACCCCACAGGGCCATTTCCATGGTCGTGCCCAGGTATTTGAGCAGGATCGGAAACAGCCCCAGCGTGTACGCGAGATCGAATTCCATCATTTATTTGCTGGTGATGTCCGCCGCGAACCACTTCTCGGAGATCTGCTTGAGCGAGCCGTCTTTGCGCATGGCGGTCAGCGCCTCGTCAACCTTGGCCAGCAGCGCCTGCTGCTTGGGGGTCTTCAGGAAGGGCAGGGCGTTCTCTATGGTCTCGAACGGCTTGCCTGCCTGTTGCAGCGGCAGCTTGGATTCCTTGATCAGCTGGGCGGTGGAGACGCGGTCCATCACGAAGGCATCGATGCGACCCAGGGCGACATCCTGCTCGAAGGCGGAGTCATAGGTGCGGATGTCCATCTTGTTGTCCGGATCGTTCTTGCGCAGCAGCTCCTCGAAGTTGGAGCCCAGGTTCACCGCGACCTTCTTGCCTTCCAGGTCCTTGATGCCATGGATGGTGCTGTTGCCTTTGCGCACCACTATCTGGGCACCGTCATAGACGTAGGGCTGAGAGAAGTCGTACTTGGCCTTGCGCTCGTCTGTGATGGTGATCTGGTTGGAGATGGTATCGACCCGGCCCGTTTCCAGCATGCCGAACAGGCCGGAGAAGCTGGCGGTGACGAACTCGACCTTGTAACCGGTGCGCTCGCCAATCTGGTTCCACATGTCCACCTCAAAGCCCTGCAGCTTGTCCTGCTTGACGAAGGTGAACGGGAAATATTTGCCAGACATACCGACCTTGATGGTCTCCTGGGCGACGGCCTGGCCACTGAGCATGGCCAGCAGTATGGCGGCGCCGGACACCAGCTTGATGGATGAATACATGGGTTACCTCTCTCTGTTGTTCTGTGCTTTTAGTTTTAATGACTGATGTTGAGTGAATTTTATTGGAATAAACTCTGAAAAATAAATCTTATTTAGTTATATCAAATAACCCTGAATCACCCCGGATCCAGCCTGGTTCATGCTGTGGGTAAGTTTGGGGATGAAATGGGATCCTGAGCCGTTGGATCCTTGAAAGTCAAGGATCTTATTTGCTGGATCCACGAGCTGGCGGCTAGAGATCCAGCGGTTAAAAACGTAGAATAGCCGGTCTTTAGCTAATCAATAAACGGGAGTCTAGAGTGACTGCTTCGCTATGGCAGCAGTGCCTTAACCGGCTGCAAGATGAATTGCCCTCGGCAGAATTCAGCATGTGGATCCGGCCGCTTCAAGCGGAGTTGAGTGACAATACTCTGACCCTGTATGCACCGAATCGCTTCGTCCTGGACTGGGTACGTGACAAGTACCTGCTCAGGGTCAATGGCATCATCAACGAGATCTGTGGCGTTGATGGCCCCGCCTTGCGTTTTGATATAGGAAATCGTCCCCACCCCGTCGCCGTTGCCAGAGCACCGGTGCGCGGCGCCGCGCCTGTGAATAACTTGCAGAAGAGCTGGGAAAGCAAGGACGAAGCCAAGCCGGAGCCGAACCACAAGAGCAACACCAACGTGAACTATACCTTCGAGAATTTCGTCGAGGGCAAGTCCAACCAGTTGGCTCGTGCGGCGGCCCGTCAGGTAGCCGACAATCCGGGTGGTGCCTACAACCCCCTGTTCCTCTATGGTGGTACCGGTCTGGGCAAGACCCACCTGCTCCATGCGGTCGGCAATGCCATCAAGGATCGCAAGAAGGACGCCAAGGTCATCTACATGCACTCGGAGCGGTTCGTGCAAGACATGGTGAAGGCGCTGCAGAATAACGCCATTGAAGAGTTCAAGCGTTATTACCGTAGCGTCGATGCCCTGCTCATCGATGACATCCAGTTCTTCGCCAACAAGGAGCGCTCCCAGGAGGAGTTCTTCCACACCTTCAACGCCCTGCTTGAAGGCAACCAGCAGATCATCCTGACCTCGGACCGTTACCCGAAGGAGATCAACGGTGTCGAGGATCGCCTCAAGTCCCGCTTCGGCTGGGGCCTGACGGTGGCGATCGAGCCGCCGGAGCTGGAAACCCGGGTCGCGATCCTGATGCGCAAGGCGGACGAGAACCAGATCCACCTGCCGGACGAGGTGGCCTTCTTCATCGCCAAGCGGCTGCGATCCAACGTCCGTGAGCTGGAAGGCGCCCTCAACCGGGTCATCGCCAACGCCAATTTCACCGGCCGTGCCATCAACATCGACTTCGTGCGCGAGGCGTTGCGAGATCTGCTGGCCTTGCAGGAGAAGCTGGTCACCATCGACAACATCCAGAAGACGGTGGCGGAGTACTACAAGATCAAGTTGGCGGATCTGCTGTCCAAACGGCGCTCACGTTCCGTTGCCCGCCCGCGTCAGCTCGCCATGGCCCTGGCCAAGGAGCTGACCAACCACAGTTTGCCGGAAATAGGGGATGCCTTCGGTGGCCGTGACCACACGACCGTTCTTCATGCCTGCCGCAAGATAGAGCAGCTGAAGGAGGAGAGTCACGACATCAAGGAAGACTATTCCAACCTGATCCGTACCCTTTCGTCCTGATAACGGAACGGAGTGCACAGATGCAGCTCGAATATGCCAACCCTTTCCTCCTACTAGCAACGGAGAGCACAGATGCAGCTCGAAATTAGCCGCGAGGCCCTGTTACGTCCCCTGCAACTGGTGTCGGGCGCCCTGGGTGGCCGACCGACACTGCCCATCCTCGGCAACGTCCTGCTTGATGTGAGCCATGGTCTGCTGTCGCTGACCGGGACCGATCTCGAAGTGGAGATGATAGGCCAGGTCCATCTCGAGGGCGCCAGCCAGGATGGACGCACCACGGTACCGGCGCGCAAGCTGCTGGATATCTGCCGTGGTCTGCCGGAAGGGGCCGACATCCGTCTCAACACCGAAGGCGAGCGGCTGATCATTCGCTCCGGCCGCTCCCGCTTCAACCTGTCGACCCTGCCGGCGACCGAATACCCGAACATCGAAGACTGGGAGTCCGTGCTCGAGTTCGACATCAGCCAGCTGGAGCTTAAAAAACTCATCGAGGCGACCCAGTTCTCCATGGCGAGCCAGGATGTGCGTTATTACCTGAACGGCATGCTGTTCGAGAGCGAAGGTCACGGCCTGCGTACCGTGGCGACCGACGGTCACCGGCTGGCCACCTGCCGCCGGGAGGTGGTGCAGGAATCGCTGCCCGATCATCAGGTCATACTGCCCCGTAAAGGGGTGCTGGAATTGGTGCGCCTGCTGGAGGCGGAGGACAAGCCGGTACGGCTGCAAGTAGGCCGCAGCAACCTGCGCGCCGCCCTCGATGGCTTCATCTTCACCTCCAAGCTGGTGGATGGTCGCTTCCCCGATTGGCGCCGGGTCATCCCCCGTGGTAGCGACAAGGCCCTGATCGCCGGGCGGGAAGACATGCGTCAGGCGTTCTCCCGTGCCGCCATTCTCTCCAACGAGAAATTCCGTGGGGTGCGTCTCAATCTGCAGCAAAATTTACTGCGGATCACCGCCAACAACCCGGAACAGGAAGAAGCCGAGGAGCTGCTTGACGTACAATATGACGCCAGCGAGCTGGAGATAGGGTTCAACGTCTCGTATGTGCTCGACGTGCTGAATACGTTAAAATGTGACCAGATCCGGGTCAGCCTGAGCGATTCCATCAGCAGTGCCATTATTGAGGATTTTGACAGTCAGGACGCTCAATACGTGGTCATGCCGATGCGGATCTAGTCGTGTCCCTGGTCAAACTCCAGCTCAACGACTTTCGCAACATCCAGCACGCCAGCCTGCAGCTGTCGCCCGGCCTCAACATCCTGGTGGGCAGCAATGGCAGCGGCAAGACCAGCGTGCTGGAAGCCATTCACTACCTTGGCCTGGGCCGCTCCTTTCGCACTCATCTTACCGGGAGAGTCGTTCGCCAGGGCGAGAAGGGATTTGTCCTGTTCGCCCAGTGCGAGCTCGAGGGGCGTACGGTTCCCATCGGCCTCGCCAAGGAGAAGAATGGCGACACCCAGCTCAAGATTGCCGGGACCCAGGCCCAGCGTCTGGCGGATCTCGCCGAGCTGCTGCCGGTGCAGTTGATCCATCCCGATGGCTTCGACCTGCTGACCGGTGGTCCCCAACCGCGTCGCGCCTGGCTCGACTGGGGCGTGTTTCATCAGGAGCCGACCTTCTTCTCCCTGTGGGGGCGGGTGCGGCGGCTGCTGAAACAGCGCAATGCCTTGCTACGCACGGCGACCCAGTATCGTCAGCTGGCGTTCTGGGATCAGGAGCTGGCAAGGCTGGGTGGTGAATTGGCAGACTTTCGCGCCAAGTATTGTCAGGCCATTACGCCACTCATCCAGGAGATGACGGCGGATTTTCTACCGGAATTCGACATCAGTCTCGGTTTCTATCGGGGCTGGGAGAAGGACACCCCTCTCGGCGATTTGCTGGAGGCGGGGTTCGAACGGGATCAGAACCTGGGTTATACCGGTGTCGGCCCCCAGAAGGCCGATGTGCGCCTCAAGGCGAACGGTGTGCCGGCACAGGATATTCTGTCCCGGGGTCAGTTGAAGTTGCTGGTCTGTGCCATGCGACTGGCCCAAGGGCTCTATTTGAATCAACAGAGCAGCCGTGGCTGTATTTTTTTAATTGACGATTTTGCCTCTGAACTGGATATCGACAAGCGTCGCCTGTTGGCCAACCGCCTGAAGCAATGTGCGACCCAGGTGTTTATCACCGCCATCGATACCGGTCAGCTCGCAGACATGATGGATGCGAATGACTGCAAGTTGTTCCACGTGGAACAAGGCAAGATCTCCGAAACGCTAGAGAAGGCAGAGAGTAAGCTATGAGTGAAAATAGTTACGACTCCTCGAATATCAAGGTGCTGAAGGGGCTGGATGCGGTCCGCAAGCGCCCGGGGATGTATATCGGCGATACGGATGATGGCTCGGGTCTGCACCACATGGTGTTCGAGGTCGTCGATAACTCCATTGACGAGGCTCTGGCTGGCTACTGTTCCGATATCCAGGTCAAGATCCATTCCGATGGCTCCGTCTCGGTACGTGACAACGGCCGGGGCATCCCGGTCGACATCCACCCGGAAGAGGGCCGTTCCGCCGCCGAAGTCATCATGACGGTGCTGCACGCCGGCGGCAAGTTCGACGACAACTCCTACAAGGTGTCCGGCGGCCTGCACGGTGTGGGCGTCTCGGTGGTGAACGCCCTGTCCGACAAGCTGCTGCTGACCATTCGTCGCAATGGCCATGTCTACGAGCAGACCTATCACCTGGGCGAACCCCAGGCTCCCCTCAAGCAGATTGGCGACAGCAGCAGCGGCACGGGTACCGAAGTGCGCTTCTGGCCGAGCTCGACCATCTTCAGCGACACCCTGTTTCACTACGATATCCTGGCCAAGCGCCTGCGCGAGCTCTCCTTCCTCAACTCCGGCGTCTCCATTCGTCTCGAAGACGAGCGGGATGGCCGCGAGGTGCATTTCTGCTACGAGGGCGGCATCAAGGCATTCGTCGAATACCTGAACCAGAACAAGACGCCGATCCATCCCAAGGTGTTCCACTTCACCACCGAGCAGGACGGCATCGGTGTCGAAGTCGCCATGCAGTGGAACGACGCCTACCAGGAAGGGGTCTACTGCTTCACCAACAACATCCCCCAGCGGGATGGCGGCACCCACCTGGTGGGCTTCCGTACCGCGCTGACCCGCACCCTCAACACCTACATGGACAAGGAGGACTACAGCAAGAAGGCCAAGTCCGCCGCCAGTGGTGATGATGTCCGTGAAGGTCTGATTGCCGTTATCTCGGTCAAGGTCCCTGACCCCAAGTTCTCCTCCCAGACCAAGGACAAGCTGGTCTCTTCCGAAGTGAAGACGGCCGTGGAACAGGCGATGGGCGAGAAGCTGGCGGATTTCCTGCTGGAGAACCCGGGCGACGCCAAGATAGTGGTCAACAAGATCATCGATGCGGCCCGTGCCCGCGAAGCAGCCCGCAAGGCGCGCGAACTGACCCGTCGCAAGGGGGCGCTGGATATCGCCGGTCTGCCCGGCAAGCTGGCGGACTGTCAGGAGAAAGACCCGGCGCTGTCCGAACTCTACATAGTGGAAGGGGACTCTGCTGGCGGTTCCGCCAAGCAGGGTCGCAACCGCAAGAACCAGGCCATACTGCCGCTCAAGGGCAAGATCCTGAACGTGGAGAAGGCCCGTTTCGACAAGATGATCTCCTCCCAGGAGGTGGGCACCCTGATCACGGCACTGGGTTGCGGCATCGGTCGTGACGAGTACAACCCGGACAAGCTGCGTTATCACAACATCATCATCATGACGGATGCGGACGTGGATGGTGCGCACATCCGTACCCTGCTGCTGACCTTCTTCTACCGTCAGATGCCCGAGATCATCGAGCGTGGCTATGTCTTCATCGCCCAGCCGCCGCTCTACAAGGTCAAGAAAGGCAAGCAGGAGCAGTATCTGAAAGACGAAGATGCGCTGCTGCAATACCAGACCGCCATGGCGCTGGACGGTGCCACCCTGCACGTCAACGAGTCGGCTCCTGCCATCGGTGGCGAGGCGCTGGAGCGTCTGGTCAACCAGCACCGTGCCGTGTCTCACCTGATCACCCGCATGTCTCGCCGTGCCCCGGATGCCGTCTTGACCCAGCTGATCTATCAGCCCGAGTTGAACGAAACCCTGCTGGCCAGCGAGAGTGAACTGCAGGCCTGGTGCCAGGGCATGGAGGCCGTGCTCAACGAGAGCAATCACGGCATCCAGTACCAGATCCAGATCCGTCGCGACGAGGAGCGCAGCCTGTTTGTGCCCCACGCCGTGGTGCGTCAGCACGGTGTCGATCGCGAGTATCCGATCAGCTACGACTTCCTGCAGTCCAACGAGTACCGCCAGCTGGTCTCCCTGGGCAAGGAGATCGCCAACCTGATCGAGGAAGGCGGCTACATCAAGCGTGGCGAGAAGGTGAAGCCGGTGGCCAGCTTCGTCGAGGCGGTCGACTGGCTGATGGGCGAAGGCAAGCGCGGCATCTACATCCAGCGTTATAAAGGGCTGGGGGAGATGAACCCGGATCAGCTGTGGGAAACCACCATGGATCCGGAAGCCCGCCGCATGCTGCGGGTCACCATCGAAGACGCCGTCGGTGCCGACCAGCTCTTCTCCACCCTGATGGGGGATGCCGTAGAACCACGTCGCGACTTTATCGAGACCAACGCCCTGCGGGTCGCCAACCTCGACGTCTAATCGACGCAGTCAGACAGCAGAAAGCCGCTCCTTGTGAGCGGCTTTTTTATTGTCAGGGGCGGGGAGATGGCATGTTCCACGTGAAACATGAAACCGCCTTGATGTTGCTGGTAGCGACTCAGCCCAGTTCCGGTGCCAGGCAGTAGATACGCAGGCGATGGCCATCGGGATCCAGCGCCATGGCGGTGTAGCCAAACGCCATCCGGGTCGGCTGCTGCACTATGGTCAGGCCGCGAGCCTGCCACTTCGCCAGACCCGTATCGACGCTGGCCTCGTCGGGCAGGGGGAAGGCCAGCTCCATGGCGCCGGCACCCTGGGTCACGGCGGGCTCGACGGTGGCACTGGACCAGATCGCCAGCTTTGCTCCCGACTCGAACACGAACATGGCGAAGGCAGGGGACTCCTCCACCGGCGGGCGACCGAACAGCTCGCGGTAGAAGTGGACGCTGCTGGCCGGGTCGGTGACATAGAGGATGGTGAACGGTGGGACTGACAACATGGTGATGCTCCTTGATTTGGGGAGGGCGCATCGGCGCCGACCCCGTCAGCATGGCGCTACCTGCTGTCAGTTTCTGTCAGCAATGAATCTGGGTTGCGGGATCTGCTGGGTGGTGCGCCACGCTTTCAGCAGGCTCTCCCTGCTTTTGGGATAGCGGCTCTCCTCTGGCTGCATCCGGGTGATGCGATCGACCCGAAAGTGGCGAAAACCCTGACGCAGCTCGCACCAGGTGACCAGGACTCGTACCTGCTCGAAGTAGCCAAGAGCGAAGGGCCAGACGGTGCGCTCAGACGTCTCTTCCTTGAGATCCCGATAGCTGAGGGTCACCTTGCGCTGCCGGCGGATGGCGCTGCGCAGCGGCGCTTCATCGGTGAGGTTGTCGCTGCGGGAGGTGCCGATCAGCAGGGCATTGCTCTGGAGCTGCTGGCGATAGTCGGCGGGCAGCACGGCTTCTATCTTGGCCAGCGCGCTGCTGGCCGATGCACTCAAGGCGCCGTCACCGTGCGCGACGACCCAGCGGGACCCCAGCACCAGCGCATCCAGCTCCTCCTCGCTGAACATCAGTGGCGGCAACGTGAAGCCGGGGCGAAGCACATAACCGATACCCGGTTCTCCCTCGATATGGGCACCTTACCCTTGCAGGGTGGCGATATCTCGATAGAGGGTGCGCAGGCTGATGCCAAGCTGGCTGGCCAGTTCAGAGCCCGTGATGGCGTAGCGGTGGCCGCGCAGCAGCTGGAGCAGGGCCAGCAGGCGTTCGGAACGGGACATGATATGACTCCTGAGTATTTCTGGTTAGCCTGCCATAGCGGGTTGAACCGGTACAGGGGGCGTCATCAGACGTTGTGGCCACGAAAAGAGTGGCGCCATTCACTCGGGGATACCCCGAAACGGGCGCGAAAATGCTGGCGCAGTATGGCGGCCGTCTTCAGCCCCACCAGCTCGGCGATGCGATCCATGGAGTGGCCGCTCGTCTCCAGCAACTCCTGGCTGCGCCTGAGGCGCTCGGCCAGCAGCCACTCCCCGACGGAGAGGCCGGTCGCCTGCTGGAAGCGACGGGTGAAGGTGCGCCGGCTCATCAGGCAGTGCTCTGCCAGTGTGTCCAGGTTGTGAGGCTCGGCCAGGTGCATGCGCAGGTGATCGAACAGCTGGTTGATCCTGGCGTCCCGAGTGGAGGCGGGCACCGGCTGCTCGATGAACTGGGCCTGGCCCCCGTTTCTATGGGGCGGCACCACCAGCCGCCTGGCCAGCTTGTTGGCGATCCGGCTGCCATGGTGTTCGCGCACCAGGTAGAGGCAGCAGTCCAGCCCGGCGGCGGTGCCGGCCGAGGTGATCAGGCCCTCATCGTCCACGTAGAGGGCATTGGTATCGAGCCGCACGGCGGGAAAGCGGCCCATGAAGTCCTGCTCGAACTCCCAGTGGGTCGAGGCCCTGCGTCCCTCCAGCAGACCGGCATAGGTCAGCACATAGGTGCCCAGACAGAGCCCCACTATCTGGGCGCCCCTGCTTCGGGCGGCAACCAGGGCATCGAGCAGCGGCTGGGCCGGTTGCTCGGCCGGATCGCGCCAGAAGGGGATGATGACGATGTCCGCCCCGATCAATCCCTCCAGCCCGTGGCTGGCGTCGATGCGAAAACCCTGGGCTGAACCGGGCTGGCGGGTGGCGTCGCCGGCGCAGAGCCTGAGTTCGAACAGGGAGGCGCCAGGCATCATGGTGTCGCCGAAGATGAGGCAGGGCACGGCGCAGTGAAAGGGGCTGAAGTGATCGAAGGTGATGACGGCGACGACGATGGGATTGGGCATGGTGGCAAACTCCTTTGCACTCGGCTCCCCATGATAAGGGGCGGCAACAGAAAGCCGAAGGGCCATGTGATCACATGGCCCGCTCGATCAGAGGGTGATGGACTCACCATCCTCGGGCACCAGTACCCGCGTTGCCATCCCCTGGCTGCCGAGGTAGTCGCGCAGCTCGCGCCTTGTCAGCAGGGCATGATTGACCGCCTCCATGTGGCTGGCGATCAGGGTGGCCTGTGGCGCAGCTTGATAGACGGCGGCGACATCCTCCTTGCCCATGATGATGGAACCCAGCCCCGGCACCTGGGCATCGCCACAGTTGAGGATGACGACCTCGGGCTGGTGCTGTTGCAGCGCTTGCTCAACCTGGGCGTTCCAGACGGTGTCACCCGCCAGATAGAGGGTCTTCTCTGCGGGATGGGAGAAGACCACGCCGGATACCTCACCCAGCCGTTCGGCCAGCACCGCCATGACCTGATCGTTGCCGTGTTGCCCCTCGGTCTGTTGCAACCGGATCCCGGCAAACTCGGCCTGCTCTCTGAGCAGGCGCACATCCATGAAGCCGCTGGCGCTGATGGTGTCGGCATCCTTCTGATGCTGCACAAACAGCGGGAGGTGTTTGGGGACCTGCTGCTGAGCGGCCGGGTCCCAGTGGTCGAGGTGATCATGGGTCACTATCACAGCATCCACATCGAGGATCTCCGCCATGGGCAGGGGCAGTTCGACCAGGGGATTGCGCAGCTGGCTGTTGGCCGTTCCCTCAAACCCCGGGAGGCTGCCCTTGGCAGACAACATGGGATCGATCAGGAAGCGGGTGCCGGCGTAGTGGATGAGCAGGGTGGCATTGCGAACCTGGGTTACTTGCATGGTGTGCTCCGGTCTCTGGTTGGGGGACAACCAGTATGGCGCGCAGCGGATCGAGGAATGAGTGGCCCTCGGGCCGAATATCATGCTAATCGAGCCATTTTCGACGCTGACGGGCGACCAAAAATTTCTTTCATTTTTTCCCTTGAAAGGAAAAAGTGAGCCCCTATATAGGTAACAAGGCCGGAACGCTCGACAGAGGTTTCGACCAGGCGCCCGTCCATATGGAGGGCAAACAATCCGTTATCGCTCACAAGAGGGTAATACTATGCGTTCTATCGACTTTTCTCCGCTCTATCGTTCTGCCATTGGTTTCGATCGTCTGGCCAATCTCATCGAATCTGCGGCCAGCAATGGCAATGCCGGTTATCCCCCCTACAACATCGAGCAGCTGGGTGACAACGACTACCGCATCAGTATGGCGGTGGCGGGCTTTACCCAGGAAGAGCTGGAGCTGAGCTTCCAGGAAAATCTGCTGACGGTGAAGGGCAACAAGCAGGCCGACTCCGAGCGCCACTATCTCTATCAAGGCATAGCCGAGCGCGGTTTCGAGCGTCGCTTCCAGCTGGCCGATTATGTGCGGGTGAAGGGGGCCGATCTCAAGAATGGTCTGCTGCACATCGATCTGGCCCGTGAAGTGCCCGAGGCGATGAAGCCCCGCAAGATCGAGATCAACGGCTGACAGCCTGAACTCACAGCGATTTTCAAGTTTCCCAGGTGCCGATGACGGGCCTGTGGAGAGTCAAACCTGTTGCTTGTTAGAAGGATAGGATCATGCGTAACCTCGATTTTTCTCACCTCTCTTCCAATGCCGTCGGCTTCGAGCGGATGGCCCGCGAGCTGGAAGGTCTGTTCGATCAGAAGACCACAGCTTACCCCCCGTACAACATCGAAAAGCGCGATCAGGATGGCTATCGCATCACGGTCGCCGTGGCTGGCTTCGAGCGCGACGAGCTGGAGCTGGAGACCGAGAACGGCACCCTCAAGGTGAAGGGGCGCAAGGACGCTGCGGCCGGTGAGCGTCAGTTCCTCCATCAGGGGATCGCCGAGCGCGACTTCGAGCTCGCCTTCAAGCTGAGCCAGCACGTGGAAGTGCAGGGGGCCAGACTGGAGCACGGTCTGCTGACCATAGAGCTGGCCCGGGAACTGCCGGAGGCGCTCAAGCCCCGCGCCATCCCCATCGGCAAGCCCGATCAGCTGGCGCTGCCCGGCTAAGCCAGACGGCCGACAGCCCCATAGTCCATAGAGAGAAGAGAGGCCTGCATCGCAGGCCTCTCTGTTTTTGCATCGCCGGATTGGGTCAGCCAGCGTAGAGGGCGTTGATCTCGTCCGCCAGTATGGCCACACCGCGCCGCACCAGATCTTCGCTCTGGGCGTAGTTGAGGCGGATGCACTCCTGGCTGTGGCGCCACTCGGGGTCGTCGATGCCGGGGAAGAAGTAGTGACCCGGCACTATCAGCAGGTTCTTCGCCTTCAACCGCTCGTAGAGCGCCTGACAGTGGATCGGCAGGCCTTCGAACCAGAGCCAGAGGAAGAGGGCACCCTCCGGCTTGTGGATGTGGAAGCGCGGGTCGGGAATGGCTTCCCGCAGCAGCTGTACGGCGAAGTTGGCCTTCTGCTGGTAGAAGGGTTTCACCACCTGTTCGCTCAGGGCGATGATGTCGCCGCTCTCTATCATGGGGATGGTGATGGCCGGCCCCAGGCTGCCCGGCGCCAGGTTGATGATGCCGCTCAGGTTGGTGATGGCCTGGACTATCTTCTCGTCGGCGATGACGATGCCGCAGCGAGTGCCCGGCAGTCCCAGTTTGGAGAGGCTCATGCAGAGGATGGTGTTGGCGTTCCAGAACGGCTTGGCTTCGCTGAAGATGATGCCGGGGAAGGGCACGCCATAGGCGTTGTCGATGAGCAGCGGTATCCCCTTGTCGCGGGCGATCTGATCCAGATGCTCTATCTCTTCATCGGTGAGTACGTTGCCTGTGGGATTGGTGGGGCGGGAGACGCAGATCACCCCTATGTCGTCACCCACCTCCAGGCTCTCGAAATCCACATGGTATTTGAACTGGCCGTCGGCCAGCTTCTCTATGGTGGGCTTGTAGGCGACGAAGTGATCGTCCGAGAGGGCCGAGTCGGCATAGCCGATGTATTCGGGAGCCAGGGGGAAGAGCACCTTCTTCTTGCGGCCGTCGGCGAACTCGCCCGCCAGCAGGTTGAACAGATAGAAGAAGGCATTCTGGCTGCCGTTGGTCAGGGCTATGTTGCGAGCCGTGATATCCCAGCCCAGCTCCTTGCTGAGCAGGGCGGCCAGGGCCCTGGTGAACCTGTCCTTGCCCTGGGGGCCATCGTAGTTGGCCATGGCCTTGATCAGTTCCCCGTTGTCGAGCAGTTGCCTGGCCTCGCTCTGAAAGCGCTCAAGCATGGCAGGAATGGGGGCCGGGTTGCCGCCGCCCAGCATGATGGCGTCCGGATTGAGCAGCCCCTGATTGAGGTCATCCATGAGTTGGGTAATGCCGGCGTGGCGAGTGAACTTCTCGCCGAACAAGGAAAATTCCATTCGGTAATGCATCCAGAGTATGTAACGGGGATGTAGCACCTTAGCTCAGTTCAAAAGCGGGTGTCGATGAAAAATATCCCTTGTTCCACGTGGAACGAACATCCCATGGATGCCATGGCTAAATTCACCATTTGTTGGTGTAAAGCAGCACCCATGATTAGTCTCGCTTGGCTATTTTCATCATGGTTTTAAATAAATGTGTTTTATATCAGTGTGTTGTGATTTTGGCATGACTATTGGAATAGTCAGGGAGTCATAGGGATAACCACCGGAGAATGCAAGATGAAGCACCTGATCGCCACCCTGATATTGAGCACCCTGAGTCTGACCGCCATGGCCGATGAGACCAGCCGACCCGAACTGGATCTGGCCAGCCTGCACCAGGAGATCCGGGAGCAGCAGTTGCAAGCGTCCCAGGATCTGGTGCGCGAGGCCATCAGCAACCTCAGACCATTGGCCCTGGATACCCTGGTGGTGGAGGCCAGTCCCGCGGTGGCCACTCACCCCGAGAGTTGAGGTGGCGCAGGGGCGTCTGCCCCGTATGCTGCTTGAAGAAGGCGATGAAGGCGCTGTCGCTGGAGAACGTCAGGGCAGAAGCGACCC
Organism: Aeromonas bivalvium; assembly: GCF_000819765.1. GTDB lineage: Bacteria > Pseudomonadota > Gammaproteobacteria > Enterobacterales > Aeromonadaceae > Aeromonas > Aeromonas bivalvium. Next base: position 84,805 of record NZ_CDBT01000055.1, on the reverse strand, counting down.
GGCTGATGGGTTCCCCTTCTGCCAGCAGCTCCATGGCCCGTAGCAGGCGCCACTGCTGGCGCCAGGCCTGATAGCCCATGCCGGTCTCCTTCATGAAGATGCGGCCTATGGTCTTGTCACTGGCACCCACCCGCTCGGCCAGCCGGTTGAGCCGATCGGGCAGGGCCTCACCCCGTTTCAACTCCTGTAACCAGACCCCCAGGCGCGCGTCCGTCGGCAGCGGCAGTTGCCAGGATTCCTGCGGCGCTTGCGCCAGCTCCTCCTCGAACAGCGCCAGCATGCGGCGCTGCTCCGCTTGTGGCTTGTCCCAGGGCCAGAGCGCCATCCGCTCTATGATCTCCCGCAACAGCGAATTGACCGCGATCACCTGCATTCCCTCCGGCTGTGTGGGGGTTGGCCTGAAATAGAGGGAGCGGTAGGCCACCACCCCGCGCATCAAGACTCTGTGAGGGGTGCCCGCCGGCAGCCAGGCCGCCCGGCTGGGCGGCAACAGGCAGACCCGGTTGCCCAGTTCGATCGTCATGCAGCCGGCCTGGGCGAACAGCAGTTGATGGCGCTGGTGCCTGTGCAGGCCGGAGTCGTGCCAGCCCAGGGCTGAGGCGATGCCGATCACGGGACCCGACTGCTGGTCAGGGTCGAAAGGGTGATCGGGAAGGATAAAGGCCATATGTCCGATTTCTGATATTTATAGTCCTGCATATTGTAATCAGACAGTACCCATCTCTCTAGAATGACGACCTCTTGTGAAGGAGGTTGGTCATGAACAACAAGTTGCCATCCCGTTGGCTGATGGTGGGATTGATGATGTTTCCCCAGCTGGTGGAGACCATCTACAGCCCGGTGCTGACCCAGATCGCCAGCCAGTTTCGGGTGAGCGAGGGGCAGGCATCCCAGACCCTGTCGGTCTATTTCCTGGCGTTTGCGGTGGGTGTGGTCTGCTGGGGCAGGCTCTGCGATCTCGTCGGGCGGCGTCCCGCCATGCTGGCAGGTCTGCTCACCTATGGTGTCGGCACCCTGCTGGCGCTGTTGGCCAATGAGTTCGAGGTGTTGCTACTGGCCAGGGTCATCTCGGCCTTCGGCGCCGCCGTGGGTTCCGTGGTGACCCAGACCATGCTGCGCGACAGCTATCAGGGCGGCGAGCTGGCGCGGGTCTTCTCGGTGATGGGGATCGCGCTCTCCCTCAGCCCCGTGCTGGGGTTGGTGAGCGGCGGCCTGCTGGCTGAGCGGCTTGGCTATCTCGGGGTCTTCAGCGGCCTGCTGGTGCTGGCGGCAGTATTGCTGCTGGTGGCCGGTCGGTGGCTGCCGGAAACCCGTCCAGCCATGACTTTGCGGGTTGCGCTCTGGCCGCTGGCGTGCCGGATGATGAAAGATGGCGGGCTCTGGCGCAGTGCCCTGCTGGTCGCCCTGTTCAACACCATGCTGTTTGGCTACTACAGTCTGGCCCCCTTCCTGTTTGCCGGACTGGGATTGAGCACCGGCGAGTTTGGTTACTCGGGGGTCTTGCTGGCGCTGGCGACCCTGCTCGGCAGCCTGTTCAACAAGCATCTGCTGGGAAGAGGGTGGCAGCCGTCATCCCTGATCAGGCTGGCCTGCACTCTGGCACTGGTTGCCGGGCTGCTGGTCTGGGCGAGCCAGGATTTGCTCTGGTTCCTGCTGCCCATGATGGGGGTGGTCGTGGCGTTTGGCATCGCCATTCCCAATGTGCTGAGCCAGGCCCTGCTGGCCTATCTGGAGGTGGCGGGCAGCGCAGGTGCCCTGTTCGGGCTGGCCTATTATCTGCTGCTCGGCCTGGGGCTGGGCGTGGCGGCCGGCTTGCAGGATCTCGGTCTGCTGATCACGGGCTGCGGCCTGCTGGCACTCTGGTGCAGTCGGCGCCGTTCCACGTGAAACATCAGTTGCCGATAAAGCGATAACCTATGCCGGGCTCCGTCTCTATCAGCAAGGGCTGCTGGGGATTATCCCCCAGTTTCTTGCGCAGACTGGCGATGACGATGCGCAGGTAGTGGGTATCTTCCTTGTGACTGGGGCCCCAGATCTCGGTGAGCAGCTGGGTCTGCAGCACCAGCTTGCCCGGGTGACACACCAGGGCCTGCAACAGGGCGAACTCCTTGCGGGACAGGGAGATATCCTCTCCCGCCAGACTCACCCTGTGGCTGCCAATCTCCAGGGTCAGGCCGCAGTGGGGGAAGTGGCGGCGGTCGCCGCTGCTGACCCCGGCCCGCTGGCGCAAGAGCACCCGGATGCGGGCCATCATTTCCTGAATGCCGAACGGCTTGCTCATGTAGTCGTTGGCCCCGGCGTCCAGCAGGCGCACCTTCTCCTGTTCGGAATCCCGCGCCGACAGGATCAGTACAGGGTGGGGGTGGTGGGCCCGTATGGCCTGCAACACGGCAAGACCATCGCCGTCGGGCAGGCCGAGGTCGAGGATGACCAGATCCGGATTGAGGTGGCGATACTGGCTGAGCCCCTCCTGTACGCTGGCCGCCTCGCTCACCTGATGCCCCTCGGCCACCAGGCTGATGCGCAGGAAGCGTCGGATCGGGATCTCGTCATCAATGACCAATATATGAGCCATCTGGCCTCCTGGGGCTCGGGTCCGAGCCGCTCGTTTCTGTCTCTTCTTCCGGGCCCGGTGCATTGAGGGCCAGCGGCAGGGAGATACGCATGCAGGTGCCGTTGCCATTGGGGCCGGCGAAGGCCCAGATGCGGCCACCGTGGGCCTCCACCATGGCGCGGGAGATGGCGAGGCCAAGGCCGGTGCCACGGCTGCCGCTATCCCCGACCGGTTGGGTATAGAAGAGGTTGAAGATCTTGTCCCTGTCCGCGGCGGCGATGCCGACCCCTATGTCGATCACATCCATGATGAGGTCCGGCTCGGCCAGCATGACGCGAAATTCGATGGGCGTGCCCGCGGGCGAATAGCGGGAGGCGTTGTCGAGTATGTTGACCAGTACCTGTTCGAGCAGGGCGCCGTGGACATAGAGGCGGGGCGGGGCCTGATCCAGGTGGATCAGCAGGCTGTGCTGGCGCCAGGAGGCATCCAGCCGGCGGCGGGCGCTCTCCACCAGCTCGGTCAGATCCACCCACTCCCGCTTCAGCTGGAAGTCGGGGGAGCCGATGCGGGTCATGTCCAGCAGGTTCTGCACATAGCTGTGCAGGCGCTGGGCTTCCTCCTGTACCGAGTGGAGCAGCTCGTCCCTGTCCTCCCGACCAATTCGATCCCCGTATTCGAGCAGTGTGCTGCCCGCGCCCATGATGGCGGCCAGCGGTGTCTTGAGATCATGGGAGACAGACGAGAGCAGGGCGGCCCGCATCCTGTCCGTCTCCGCCTGCCACTGGCTCTGGGCCAGCCGCTCGTTCAGCTCGATGCGGGCCAGGGCGGCGCGGATGTCGGTGAGGAGAGCCTGCAACTGGTGCTCGGCCGAGGCGCTGAGGGGCTGGGCCAGCAGGATGCCGAGGGCCAGCTCGTCGGTCAGGGGGTGATACTGGGCCAGGGCGGCATTGAGGGTGGCGGTATGGGCCCCGGCACTCTGCTGGCGGGAGAGGCTCCAGTCGATGGCCGCCTTGTCGGTCTGACCCGGCGGGGAGGGGGCCGGGCCGGCGCGCCCCTGATAGAGACTGTCGATGGCGAAGGCGGGTTGGGCCAGGGCCAGGGAGATGGCCTGGGCCCCCTGCCTTAGCACCTCCTCCGGGCTGTTGGCGCTGGCCAGCTCCTGGCTCAGGGAGAGCAGGGCCGTGCCGAGCTGCTGGGTCTCGCGCAGCCCAATCAGCTGCTGGCGCTGGCGGGAGGCGAGTCGTCCGGCGGCCATGCCGACGATGAGCAGCACCAGCAGGGTCAAGAGATCGCTGTGGCTGTGTACCGTCAGGGAGAAGTAGGGCACGGTGAACAGCAGATTGTGGGCGAGAAAGCCCAGGATGGCGGCCAGGATCGCCGGCAGCTGGCTGGTGGTGAGGGCCGTGGCCAGCACCCCGAGCACGAACAGCAACGGCAGGGAAGCGGCGGGCAGCCAGTGGGAAAGCCCCCAGGCGATGGCGGAGGTGACCGCCATGATGGCGACCGCCAGCAGGCTCTGGCTGAGCTGACCCCGGGGCGATGGGCGCAGCAGGGGACCAGGCTGCCGGGGGCCCGTGTCCACCAGGCTTATCTCCAGCCCCCGGGCACGCGACATCAGGTGCTGCACCAGGGAGCGGCGCCAGGGTGCCTTGTGGGGCTTGCCCAGCAGCAGCTGCGAGGCTTGCTGCTGGGCGGCGGTCTCCAGCAGGGTATCGGCCACCGCCGGGCTGGAGAGGGTCAGCACCTTGGCCCCCAGCTGGGCGGCCAGGGCCAGGGCCTGTTCCAGTTCGGCGGATCGCTGGCCACGGCTGTCCACATGGACCACCAGCCAGGGCAGCTGGCGGCGCTGGGCGAGGCGGTGGCCGTGGCGCACCAGGGCCGAACCATGCTGCTCGCCGAGGCAGACCATCAGCTTGCCCCGCAGGGGCTGGGTGCTCTTGCCCGCCGCCTGCCACTGCAGTTGCAGATCCCCCTCCACATGGCTGGCGGCGGTCTGCATCGCCAGCTCGCGCAGAGCGGTCAGATTGTTGAGGGAGAAGAAGGAGTGCAGGGCGGCCATGGCCTGCTGCGGCACATAGACCTTGCCCTCGCGCAGGCGATCGAGCAGCTCTTTGGGGGGCAGATCTATCAGCACCAGGCTGTCCGCCTCCAGCAGTACCCGATCGGGCAGGGTCTCCCTGACCCTGACCCCGGTCAGCTGCCACACCAGGTCGTTGAGGCTCTCCAGGTGCTGCACGTTGAGGGTGGTGTAGACATCGATACCGGCATCGAGCAGCTCCCGCACATCCTGCCAGCGCTTCTCGTGCCGGCTGCCGGGGGCATTGCTGTGGGCCAGCTCGTCCACCACGGCGATGGCGGGTCTGCGGGCGAGCAGGCCATCCAGATCCATCTCGTCGAGCCGCTGCTGGCGATGCAGGTGGGTCTTGCGCGGCAGTATGGCCAGCTTGTCGAGCAGGGCCAGGGTCTCCTGGCGGCCATGGGTCTCCACCACGCCGATCAGGATGTCTGTCCCTTCCCTGGCCTGCTCCCGCACCGCCTGCAACATGGCGTAGGTCTTGCCTACGCCGGGGGCCGCGCCGAGGAAGACCTTCAGCCTGCCCTTGCTGCCTTCTGCCAGGCTGGCCAACAGGGCGTCGGCCCGCTGCTCATCACGCATCCTTTTCCTTATCGAGTGCCAGGTTCAGCTCGAGAATATTGATCACCTGCGGCCCTAGGATACCAGCTTCCACCCGGGACTTGACCAGAGCCGTCAATCGGGCGGGATCCAGCGCCCTGGCCTGGGCGACCCGGTTCACCTGGCTCAGCACCGCATCCAGCGGCAAGTGGGGATCCAGCCCGGAGCCGGAGCGGGTCAGCAGGCTGGGGGAGAGCGCCCTGGCCGTCCCGGCCTGCTGCCCGGCAAAGTCGTGACGCTGGGGCGCACTCACCCCCAGGTTGCTGCCGCCACCGCCGACCGTGGTGAAGTCGCTGGCGGAGGGGCGGGAGTGGAAGTAGTCCGTCCGCTCGAACTGCTGGGCCAGCAGGGCGCTGCCCATGGGCCGGTTGTCCTTGTCGACGAGCTGGCTGCCGTTGGCCTGCCAGGGGAAGATCAGCTGGGCCAGCCCGGTCACCGCCAGGGGGTAGCCGACGCCGAGCAGCAGGGTCAGGGTCAGCAGGGTTCTAATCGCAATCATGGTATTTCCTTACGGTTGAAGGGGAAGGGATGCAAGGGGGGATCGGCTCTTTTTGGCGCCGAGCCCGCCCCTGCATCGACGCCATGGCGTCACACCAGGCCGAAGCCGGTGATGGCGAGGTCGATGAGCTTGATGCCGACAAAGGGCACCAGCAGGCCACCGACCCCGTAGACCAGCAGGTTGCGGCGCAGCAGGCTGGCGGCCGTGCCCTTCACATCCACCCCGCGCAGGGCCAGGGGTACCAGGGCCACTATGATGAGGGCGTTGAAGATGATGGCCGACAGTATGGCGCTCTGTGGGCTGGCGAGGTCCATCAGGTTGAGGGCATCGAGCTGGGGATAGGCCGCGACGAACAGGGCCGGCAGTATGGCGAAATACTTGGCCAGATCGTTGGCGATGGAGAAGGTGGTCAGGGCTCCCCGGGTCACCAGCAACTGCTTGCCCACCAGCACCACGTCCAGCAGCTTGGTGGGGTTGGAGTCCAGATCCACCAGGTTGCCCGCCTCCTTGGCGGCCTGGGTGCCTTCGTTCATGGCCAGGCCCACGTCCGCCTGGGCCAGGGCCGGGGCGTCGTTGGCGCCGTCACCGCACATGGCGACCAGGCGACCGTCCGCCTGCTCCTGGCGGATGTAGGCCAGCTTCTTCTCCGGGGTCGCCTCGGCGATGAAGTCATCCACCCCGGCCTCGGCGGCGATGGCGGCGGCGGTCAGCGGGTTGTCCCCGGTGATCATCACGGTGCGGATCCCCATGTGGCGCAGCACCTGGAAACGGGCCTTGATACCGGGCTTGATGATGTCCTTGAGGTAGACGGCCCCCAGCAGCCGATCCTGGGTACAGACCAGCAGCGGGGTGCCGCCCTGGCGGGCTATCCTGTCCACCGCCTGGCGAATGGGTTCGGGCAGCCCCTTGCCGTCGAGGGCGAGATAGGCGAGCACCGCATCCACCGCCCCCTTGCGGTATTGATGACCGTTGCGGTTCAGGCCGCTCAGCCGGGTCTCGGCGCTGAAGGGGATCAGCTCATCGCTCTCCAGCTGGCTCGGCTGGATCAGGCTCTTGCCGGCCAGGGTCAGGATGGACTTGCCCTCTGGGGTGTTGTCGCCCAGCGAGGCCAGCATGGCGGCCTGGGCCAGTATGGTCGGATCGACCCCGGGGGCCGGGATCAGCTCGTCCGCCATGCGGTTGCCGAAGGTGATGGTGCCTGTCTTGTCCAGCAGCAGGGTGCGCACGTCGCCGGCGGCCTCCACCGCACGGCCCGACTTGGCGATCACGTTGAGCTTGACCAGCCGGTCCATGCCGGCGATGCCGATGGCGGAGAGCAGGCCGCCTATGGTGGTCGGGATCAGGGTGATGAACAGCGCAATCAGATAGAGCCTGGGTACCTGGCTGCCGTTGTAGGTGAGAAACCAGGGCAGGGTGGCCACCACCAGCAGGAAGATCAGGGTCAGTCCCACCAGCAGGGCGTCCAGCGCCATCTCGTTGGGGGTCTTCTGACGCTTGGCCCCTTCCACCAGCGCGATCATTCTGTCGAGGGTGCTCTCCCCGGGATTGCTGGTCACCCGCACCCAGATCTCGTCGGAGACCACAGTGGTATTGCCGGTCACGCCGCTGCGGTCGGTGCCGGACTCGCGGATGACGGGGGCGGATTCCCCCGTGATGGCGGCCTCGTTGACCGAGGCGATGCCGGCGATCACCTCGCCGTCGGCGGGGATCATCTCGCCGCTGCGTACCAGCACCAGATCCCCCTTGCGCAGAAGGGTGGCTGGCACCCATTCCCCCTGATCGTCTCTGCTGTCGGCAACCCGACGCGCCTTGAGCTGGCTCATGCCCGCCTTCAGGCTGTCGGCTCGTGCCTTGCCACGGCCTTCGGCCAGGGTCTCGGCGAAGTTGGCAAACCAGAGGGTCAGCCAGAGCCAGGCGGTCAGCTGCCAGGCCAGCGAAGGGGCGACCCCGGACAGGGGTTGACCCAGCAGGGACTCGATGGTGGCCATCACGGCCGCCAGCCAGAGGGTAAACAGGATGGGGCTGCCGATCAGTGCCCTGGGATTGAAGCGGTAGAGGGCTTCCACCATGGCCTGCACTGTCTGCGAGGCCGGTTTCTTACCCTTCACCTTGTCGGTGTGGGTGGTCATCGAGATGGACTTGCTCATTGAAAAGCTCCCGGTATCAAAAGGTTGGCCATGGGCATCTGCAAGGTGATCGAGAGGGCGATCATCAGAAGCCCCCCTGAGTCAGGCTCAGCTGCTCGGCGATGGGACCCAGTGCCAGCGCAGGCAGGAAGGAGAGGCCCCCTATCAGCAGGACTGTGATGATCAGCAGGGTGATGAAGAGCGGGCCGCGGATCGGAAACGCGCTCTCTCCTGCGTCCAGTCGAGGCGCGCGGGCGAGCTGGCCGGCGATGGCGAGCACGGGGATGATGTAGCCGAAGCGGCCCAGCAGCATGGCCAGGGCGATGGCGATGCATTGCCAGTTGTCACCGGCGCCGAAGCCGGCGAAGGCGGAACCGTTGTTGCCCGCCGCCGAGGCATAGGCGTAGATCAGCCGGGACAGGCCGTGGGGCCCCTCGTGGCCGATCACGGCGTGCGAGCCGGGCAGCAGCAGGGTGAGACCACCGATCACCAATACCCCGACCGGCATGACCAGCATGCTGGCGACCACCCACTTCATCTCCGTGATGCCGAGCCGCTTGCCGAGATAAGTCGGGGTGCGCCCCACCATCAGGCCGCACAGGAACACGGTCAGCAGCACGAACAGCATCATGCCGTAGATGCCGGCGCCGACGCCGCCGAACACCACCTCGCCCAGCAGCATGTTGACCATGGCCACCATGCCTCCCAGCGGGGTGAAGCTGTCGTGCATGGCGTTGACCGAGCCGTTGGAGGCGGCCGTGGTCGCCACCGCCCAGATGCCGGACAGCACGGGGCCGAAGCGGCTCTCCTTGCCCTCCCAGTTGCCAGCCTGGTCGCTGAGCTGGGCCAGGTTCGGGTCTGCCTTCAGTTCCTGACCGATGGAGACGGCGAGCCCCAGCACCAGCAGCAGTGTCATGGCCGCCAGGATGGCGCGGCCGTGGCCCGCATCCTTGACGTAACGACCCAGGGTGCAGACCAGGGCGGCGGGCAGCAGCAGCAGGGCCACCATCTCCAGCCAGTTGCTGAAGGCGGTCGGGTTCTCGAACGGATGGGCCGAGTTGACCCCGAAGAAGCCGCCGCCGTTGGAGCCGAGCTGTTTGATGGCGATCTGCGACGCGGCAGGGCCCAGCGGCAGCAGCTGCGCCTGGCCTTCCAGGCCCTGGAACGGCAGGTAGGCAGACAGGCTCTGGGGCACCCCTTGCCATACCAGCAGCAAAGCCATCACCAGCGCCATGGGCAACAGCACATAGAGGCAGAATCGCACCAGGTCGCGCCAGAAGTTGCCGATGTGATGGGTCTGCTGGCGGGATAGGCCGCGAAACAGGGCGATGGCCACGGTCGCCCCCGTCCCGGCGGAGACGAAGTTCTGGGTGGTGAGCCCCACCATCTGGCTGAAATAGGAGAGGCTGGCCTCGCCGGAATAGGCCTGCCAGTTGGTGTTGGTCATGAAGCTGACGGCGGTGTTGAGGGCCAGTTGCCAGTTCAGCCCGGGCAGTTGCTGCGGGTTGAGGGGCAGCAGGCCCTGAGCCATCAGGATCAGAAACAGCAGGCCGAAGCCGGCGCCGTTGAAGGCCAGCAGGCTGAGGGCGTAGGACTTCCAGTCCTGCTCCCGACCATCGGTGCCGCAGCCGGCCAGGGTGGCGCGCTCAAGGGGAGCCAGCCAGCGGGTCTGCCCTTCAAACACCCGGTACAGGTAGTTGCCAAGCAGGGGCGCCGGCAGCAGCACCAGCAACACGAAGGCTGCCGGATAGAGGATTTCTTGCCACATGTCAGATCCCTCGCTCGTGGTCGCAGTGCATCAGTGCACGCATTGGATAGCCCGCGAGGCCCGGCTGCTCACTGGCCACCGGATGGATAATTACTTGCTGCATTTTCAGGTCCCTCACTCATGGGTGCGCGTGAGTGCGCGCAGCAGATAGCCCATCAGGGCGAGGACCAGCAGCAGATATAGCCAATTCATAACGACTCCGTTGAGGTAGTTAGCGTCGGGGATCGATGCAAATCCGTGTCGATCCCGAAGGTGTCATTGACGCTGAAAAGGGTATGTAAAACCGGCGTAAAGGCGCCATAAAGCGCCCGGGGACAGGCGTAAAATCGGCGTAAAAAACGCCGGTTTTGCGAGGACCTGGGGGGAGGGAATATCAAAAAACCCGGCCTGGGCCGGGTTTGGAGAGCAAGGGTTATGCTGTTGCCGAAGCCTGCGGTTCTCAACGCATGGTGACAAACTCTTCCGCGCTGGTGGGATGGGAAGGGGAACGCAGTTGTCGGTTTGACCTCTGTCTCCCTGTTCCCCAGCCTCAGCGCATGGTGACAAACTCTTCCGCGCTGGTGGGGTGGGAAGGGGAACGCAGTTGTCGGTTTGACCTCTGTCTCCCTGTTCCCCAGCCTCAACGCATGGTGACAAACTCTTCCGCGCTGGTCGGGTGGATGGCCACGCAGTTGTCAAAATCAGCCTTGGTAGCGCCCATCTTCATGGCGACGCCAAAGCCTTGCAGGATTTCGTCCATGGCGAAGCCGATGCCGTGCAGGCCGACCACCTTCTCCTCGGGGCCGACGCAGACCAGTTTCATCCGGGTGGGCTGGCGATGCTGGGTCAGGGCCGAGTACATGGCGGTGAACTGGCTGCGATAGACCTTCACCTGCGCCTCGCCATATTCGGCGATGGCTTCCGGTTCGGTCAGGCCTATGGTGCCGATGGGGGGATGGCTGAACACCACGGTCGGCACCAGATCGTAGTTGAGGTGCTCGCTGGGTTTGTTGTTGAACAGCCGCTCCGAGAGGCGACGGCCTGCCGCGACGGCCACAGGAGTGAGCTGGATGCGGCCGGTGTTGTCACCCACCGCATAGAGGTTGGCGACGGCGGTGTTCTGGAACTTGTCGGTCGGAATATAGCCCTTCTCGTCCAGGGTGATGCCGGTGGCGGCCAGGTTGAGGCCGTCGGTGGCGGGGGCGCGGCCAATGGCCCAGATCAGGCAGTCCACCGTGAGGTGGCGGCCATCTTCCAGTTGCAGGGTCAGGCTGTCGTCGGCGTTCTTGACCACGGCCTTGGGGATGGCGTGGTTGTGCAGCCTGGGCCCTTCGGCGGCCATGATCTCCACCAGTGTCTCCTGGATCATGGGGTCGAAGCTGCGCAGGGGGCCCTGCTTGCGCACCACCAGGTGGGTTTCCGAACCGAGGGCCTGCATCACCCCGGCGATCTCGACCGCGATATAGCCGGCGCCGACCACGGCGACCCGTTTGGGCTGGCTCTCCAGGGCGAAGAAGCCGTCGGAGTCGATGCCGTATTCGGCCCCCGGGATGGCAGGTACCTCGGGGCGGCCGCCGGTGGCGATCAGTATGTGATCGGCACTGTATTGCTCGCCATTCACCTCGACGGTGTGGCTGTCGACAAAGCGGGCGAAGCCCCGGATGACAGTGATGCCGTTCTTGCCCAGCACATTTTCGTAGGACTGGTGGATGCGACCTATATAGGCCTGACGGGACTCCACCAGCCTGGCCCAGCTGAAGTGGTTGAGGGTGGTGTCGAAGCCGTAGTCGGGTCCGTATCTGAGGGCATCGGCGATCTGGCCGGCATACCACATGGCCTTCTTGGGGACACAGCCGACGTTGACGCAGGTTCCCCCCAGATCTTTGGCTTCAATCAGGGCAACTTTTTTGCCGTGCATGGCGGCGCGATTGGCGGAGGCGATGCCGCCACTGCCGCCGCCGATGGCGATATAGTCGAAATGCTGTGCCATTGGGTTGGCTCTCCACTGGTTGAGGGTGCAATACCCGATGATGGGGACAAAAGGGTCGGCTCACAAGCGCCAGTGTCCGGCAGCGGGGTCATGGGCGCGCCCTGAACCGTGCCGGGAGGGGCCGATTCACCCCTCCTGCATGGGCACGCGAATGTGGAACTGGGCGCCATGGCCGGGTTCGCTGCTGCAATGGATGCGGCCGCGCAGCAGCTGCACCACCAGGTTGTAGATGATGTGGGTGCCGAGCCCGCTGCCTCCGTGGCCTCGCTTGGAGGTGACGAAGGGATCGAAGATGCGCGGCAGTATGTGGGGAGGGATGCCCCGGCCATTGTCGGCATAGTCGATGACCAGATCCTCCCCCTGGCGCTCGACCCGGATGCTGATCTTCTTGGGTCTGTCCCACTCGTCGAAGCCGTGATGGATGGAGTTGAGGATCAGGTTGGAATAGATCTGGGTGAAGCTGCCCGGGAAGGAGAAGAGGCTGAGCTTGGGATCGCACTGGATATCCAGTTCGCACTGGGCCTTCTTGAGCTTGTGACCGAGGGAGACCACCACCTGATGCAGGTTCTCGGCGACGTTGAAGCTGTAGCGGGCCTCGGAGGATTGATCGACCGCCACCTGCTTGAAGCTGGCGATGAGCTCGGATGCGCGGCGCAGATTGCCCTGCAGCAGCTGCATGGATTCGTCGAGATTGACCGTGAATTCATTGAGATAGGAGCGGGAGAGCTGCTTGGCCTCCAGGTGTTGCTTGAAGTCGGCGACCTGCTCTTGCAGATAGGAAGAGGCGGTGACGCTGATGCCGATGGGGGTGTTGATCTCGTGGGCGACCCCGGCGACCAGGGAACCCAGCGACGCCATCTTCTCCGACTCCACCAGGGTCTGCTGGGCCTGCTTCAGGTCGTGATAGGCCTTGCCCAGCTGATCGTTGGCCTCGCTCAGGCTGCGGGTGCGCTCCTGCACCTTGCCTTCGAGCTGTTCGCTGAATTCGGTGATCTCCCGCTCTATCCGCTTGAGGCGGGTGATGTCATAGCCAAAGCCAATCAGATACTTGAGGTTCTCCCCCTCGTAGAAGGGGGCGAAGGTCCACTGCAGGGTGAGCTCGCCGCCGTCCTGATCGAACATGGTCAGCTCTTCATCCTCTATCTTCTCCTGGCGCGCGATCCTGGCCTGAATGGGGTCGCGCTGCGCCTCCTCCACGAACAGAGACAGCCAGTTGCGCCCCTGGATCTCCTGCTGGTGATAGCCGGTGAGCAGGACGGCGGCCGGGTTGACGCTGGCGATGGTGAGGTCAGGCTCCAGGCAGCAGATGATCATGTTGGCCGAGTTGATCAGGGTGGCGGAGAAGTCGCGCTCCTGTTGCAGCTGCTCGGCGGAACGATGGCGGGCCATGAACTCGTCCTGCAGCCGGCTGCGCATCTCGTTGAGGGTGGCGACCAGGGCATCCAGTTCATCGGGTCTCTTGCGGGGCAGCGTGCGCCCCTCCAGGGTGAGGGGTACGTCCAGCCGCTCCAGGTTGAAGTGCTGGGCGTAGTGGGCGATGCGGTGCAGGTGGCGCACCACCAGATAGTAGATGATGGTCAGTATGCAGAAGGAGACCACCAGGGTCTTGATGGTCTGGCTGATCAGGATGAGGACGGACTTCTCTATCAGGCGTTGATACACCTGCTCCAGCGACGCGGCCACGAACAGCTTGCCGACCATCTCCCCCTGATAGCTCAGCTTGAACTCGCGGGAGATGTCGTACCTGTCCCGCTCCACCCCCTGGGTCAGCAGGGGCACCTCGGCACTGCCCAGCAGCTCCTTGACCATGACGAACTGCATGTTGGGCAGGTTCATGATGCCCTCTATCTGCACCTTGACCTGCTCCTCGTCCAGGTTCCACAGGCTGGCGGAGATGGGTTGCAGGAAGGAGGCTTCGATCTGGCCGATGCTGCCCTCGATGAGGGCCACATCCTTGCGGTAGTCCCAGACCAGTTGCAGCGCCGTGATGATGAGGGCCAGGGCCGTGCTGCAGATGAGAATGTAGGAGAGCAGACGATAGGAGAGGCCGTTGAAGCCTGTGGCCTTTGCGGTCCTGATGAAGAGTCCTGACATGGCGTCCTTGCGGTCTGGATGGGAAGGGCATCAGTTTAACCGCTTCACTCACCGCTGTCGTGGGGGTTTGCCGCAAGCTGTGGCTGAGTCGAGAGTGTTGCAGGCAAAGGCTTGATTAATGCGCCCGGAGCCTACATCTTAGGTGGTCCAAGCAAAATGATAAGGCTTCTGGACAGCAGGGGCTGAGAAATGAGGTACGACAGGATGAATAACCCTTTGCTGACAATGGACTCCTTGCCGCTTTTCAGCCGCATTCAGCCTGAACATGTCCAGCCTGCCGTGGCGCAGGCAATCGCCGACAGCAAGCAGAAGATCCAGGATGTGCTGGCCCAGAGCGGTCCCCATACCTGGGACAGCCTGATCGCCCCGCTGGAAGAGGCCAATGACAGGCTGGCCCGCATCTGGTCACCGGTCAGCCATCTCAACGCCGTGCAGAACAGCGAGGCGCTGCGCGCCGCCCATGATGCCTGCCTGCCGCTGCTGTCGGAATTCCAGACTTATGTCGGCCAGCATGAGGGCTTGTATGAAGCCTATTGCGAGTTGGCCCAGAGCGATGACTTCCCTCGTCTCGGCGCCGCTCAGCGCAAGGAGATAGAAAACACCTTGCGGGATTTCCGCCTGTCCGGCATAGGCCTGGCGGCGGAGCTGAAGCAGCGTTATGGCGAGATCCAGGCTCGTCTCTCCGAGCTGGCGTCCCGCTTCAGCAACAATGTGCTGGATGCGACCATGGGCTGGAGCAAGCTGGTGACCGACGAGGCCGAGCTGGCCGGTCTGCCCGCGAGCGCCCAGGCGGCCGCCCGCCAGATGGCCGAGCAGAAGGGCAAGGAGGGGTGGCTGTTCACCCTGGACATCCCCTCCTACCTGCCGGTGATGATGTATGCCGACAACCGGGCGCTGCGCGAGGAGCTTTACGGCGCCTACTGCACCCGCGCCTCGGATCAGGGCCCGAACGCCGGCAAGTGGGACAACTCCGCCATCATGACCGAGCTGCTCACCCTGCGCCGGGAGCTGGCCCAACTGCTGGGCTTCGCCAACTACGCCGAGTTGTCGCTGGCCACCAAGATGGCTGAGAAACCGCAGCAGGTGGTGGGCTTTCTCACCGACCTGGCCGAGCGCTCCCTGCCCCAGGGCAAGGCCGAGCTGGCGGAGATCCGTGCCTTCGCCGCCGAGCAATATGGCCAGAGCGAGCTGGCCGCCTGGGATCTCCCTTACTACGCCGAGAAGCTCAAGCAGCACAAGTTCTCCATCTCCGACGAGCAGCTGCGTCCCTACTTCCCGGCGGGCAAGGTGGTCAACGGCCTGTTCGAGGTGGTGCGCCGGGTGTTCGGCATGAAGGTGCGCGAGCGCTACGGCATCGAGACCTGGCACCCGGACGTGCGTTTCTTCGATATCTTCGATGGTGAAGACGAGCTGCGCGGCAGCTTCTATCTCGACCTCTATGCCCGCGAGCACAAGCAGGGCGGGGCCTGGATGGATGTCTGCCTCGGTCGTCGCTACCGCCAGGATGGCTCCCTGCAAAACCCGGTGGCCTATCTCACCTGCAACTTCAACGGCCCTGTGGATGGCAAGCCCGCCCTGTTCACCCACAACGAGGTGGTGACCCTGTTCCACGAGTTCGGCCATGGCATTCATCACATGCTGACCCAGATCGATGTGGCCGGCGTGGCGGGCATCAACGGTGTGGCCTGGGATGCGGTGGAGCTGCCGAGCCAGTTCCTGGAAAACTGGTGCTGGGAGTCCGAGGCGCTGGCCTTCATCTCCAGCCACCATGAGACGGGAGAGCCGCTGCCTGCGGATCTGCTGGAGAAGATGCTGACCGCCCGCAACTTCCAGGCGGCGATGCAGATGCTGCGTCAGCTGGAGTTCGCCCTGTTCGACTTCCGCCTGCACCAGGAGTTCGATCCGGCCAACCCCGGACAGATCCCGGCACTGCTGGATGAGGTGCGCAGCCAGGTGGCGGTGTTGAGCCCACCTGCGTTCAACCGCTTCCAGCACAGCTTCACCCACATCTTCGCCGGCGGCTACGGGGCGGGCTACTACAGCTACAAGTGGGCCGAGGTGCTCTCCGCCGATGCCTTCTCCCGCTTCGAAGAGGAGGGGATCTTCAACCAGGCCACAGGCCAATCCTTCCTGAAGCACATTCTGGAGAAGGGGGGCTCGAAAGAACCCATGGAGCTGTTTCGCGCCTTCCGGGGCCGGGAACCCAAGGTGGACGCCCTGTTGCGCCACAGCGGGATCGCGGCCTGATGCGGCCGCCCTTCGGGCTCGGGAGTGTCAAGCAGGTACACTTTGGTGCCATAGCGGGATCTCTGCCTGATTTTTGCGAGAAAAAGGGACCATTGGTCCCTTTTTTCACGTAATTTGAAGGCCTTGCCTCGCGCCCATTTGCACTGATCTGCGTGCTTGAGTAGAGTCGCAGTCCATACCCACAGGAGAGAATGCATCTTGCCATGAGGCGAGCACTCACGTCTGTCTATCGGATCATGTCAAACCTGTCCCACGCCAGTGGGCTGGGGTACTTTGACAGCTTCGTCACAGAGCTCGCGGCGGCGGTTGATGCCGATGTGGTGCTGGTGGCAGGGCGGGATCCGGTCACTGCCTCGTTCGAGCTGCATTCCGCCTTCCCGGCGACCCTGGGCATCCAGGGCTCGCGAGTGCCCATCGCCGCCACCCCGGGGGAGATAGTGCTGCAGCAGGGAGAGGCCTGGTTCTGCGATCGCCTGCCCCAGCTGTTCCCCCAGGCACCCCTGTTCATTGCCCATCGGGTCCGTGGCTATGCCGGCATTGCCCTGCGGGATGCCCAGGGGCAGACCATCGGCATCTGCAGCCTCTGGTTTCGCCAGGGGATGGACAGCATGGACAGGGTGATGAGCGTGCTGCGCCTGCTGGCGCCGCTGGCGGGCCGCGAGCTGGCGCTGAGCCTGAGCCGGACAGACGTTCCTGCCAAGCTGCCTCTGCCTGCCATGGACAGCATGCTGGCCCACGCCCCGGTGGGCATCGGCAAGCTGGATCTGCAGGGGCGCCTGCTGTGGGCCAACCCGGCCATCGAGAAGATGCTGGGCTACCGCGAGGAGGAGCTGCTGCACCGGACGGCCGCCGAGTTGCACCATCCCAAGGACTGGCTGCGCAGCCTGGCCTGCTATGGCGAGCTGGTACGCGGCGAACGCAGCGTGGTGACCCTGGAGAAGCGCTATCGCCACAAGCTGGGCCATGAGTTGTGGGGCAGGGTGACGGTGACCCTGGTGCGCAACGAACGTCACGAGCCCGATCACCTGATGCTGCTGCTGGAGAACATAGACGATGCCCGGCGCCACGCCGAGCAGCTCAAGCTCTCCCACCGGGTCTATGACAACCTGTCCGAAGCCATCCTGGTGTGCGACGCCGACAGCCGCATCATCTCGGTCAACCCGGCCTTCGAGCGCATCACCGGCTACAGCAGCGAGGAGGCGTGCGGCCTGACCCCCAGCATCCTCAAGTCCGGTCTGCACGACAAGGCCTTCTATGCCGACATGTACCATACCCTCTCCCGGGTCGGCATCTGGCGTGGCGAGGTGTGGAACAAGCGCAAGAACGGCAAGCTCTACCCCCAGCAGCTGATGATCAGCGCCCTGCGCGAAGGGGGAAAAATCACCCAGTACATCGCCATCTCCAGCGATATCTCCCAGACCAAGCTCGCCGAGCAGAAGATTGCGACCCAGGCGAACTATGACAACCTCACCGGCCTGCCGAACCGCTGGCTGTTTGGCCGCAGCCTGACCCGCTTCTGCGAGCGGGGCGAGCGTTTCGCCCTCATGGTGCTCGACCTCAACAACTTCAAGGCGGTCAACAACAGCATGGATCACCATGTCGGCGATGCCCTGCTGCGGGAGGTGTCGGATCGATTGGTGAGCCGGGTGCGTACCGAGGATCTGGTGGCCCGCATCGGCGGCGACGAATTCGCCTTCCTGGTGCCCGGCATCGTCAGCCGTCGTCAGGCGGAGGTATTTGCCAAGCAGGTGCAGGGCAGCTTCGCCCGTCCCTTCATGCTGGCCAATCAGCAGCTCTACATCACGGCCACGGTCGGCGTCACCCTCTGTCCCGCCGATGGCAGCGAGAGCGATGAACTGCTGCGCAATGCCGAGCAGGCGCTGTTTGCCGCCAAGCGGCTCGGCCGTCCCCTCGAGAGCTACTGCGCCTCCATGCGCGAAGAAGTGCGCCAGCGCCATCAGATGCAGCAGGATCTGGCGGAGGCGATCAAGCAGGAGCAGCTGACCATGGCCTATCAGCCCATCTGGGACAACCGCAGCGGCCGGGTCGCCAAGCTGGAGGCCCTGGTGCGCTGGTATCACCCCCACTGGGGTCAGGTCTCCCCGGCCGATTTCATTCCCCTGGCGGAGGAGGCGGGCCTGATCCAGAGCCTGGGGGCCCTGGTGCTGTGGCAGTCGTGCCGGGATCTCGCCCGCTTGCAACAAAACGGCTTCCCCGAGCTGCAGATGTCCATCAACCGCTCCACCCTGGAGTTCCAGACCATAGATCCCCAGGCCTCGGAGTGGTTGAGGGTGATAGAGCACTTCGGTCTGGAGCCGAGCGACATCATCATAGAGATCACCGAATCCCTGCTGATGGAGAGCAGCGACCAGCACAGGATCCGTATCGAATCCCTGCGTCAGGCGGGCTGCAAGCTGGCCATCGACGACTTCGGCACCGGCTATTCGGCGCTCACCTACCTGCGCACCTTCCCGGTGGATCTGGTGAAGATAGATCGCAGCTTCGTGCGCCATATCCCCTTCAACGAGCAGGACAGGCTGCTGCTGGACGGCATCATCAACATAGTGCACAACCTCGGCATGCAGGTGGTGATCGAGGGGGTGGAGACCCGGGAGCAGCTCAGCTTCCTCTGCCAGAAGGGGTGCGCCTTCACCCAGGGTTACCTGCTCAGCCGGCCGCTGGCCTTCGAGGATCTGGTGGCCTATCTGGAGGTCAACCGGGCAGGCATGAGCCTGCCCATCGTGAGCTGATCTCCGGCTTCTGTTATCATGGCCGCCCTGTTCGTTGCCGTGAGTCCATCCATGTTTCCTATTCAGGTGTCCTGTGAAGCCCCCGCCCGCGATGGCGAGCTCGATGCCCTGCGCCAGCGCCTCGCCGACGTGGCGTTTCCCGCCCCCTTTGCCCTGGTGCTGACCGAGTCGCGGCTGGAGCTGCGCAAGCTGGATGAGGCCAAGCTGGGGGCCGTCTATGTCGATTTCGTGGAAGGAGCCGTGGCCCACAGACGCAAGTTCGGTGGCGGTCGTGGCCAATCCATCGCCAAGGCGGTCGGCCTCAAGGCCGGGGCCAATCCGACCGTGGTGGATGCCACCGCCGGGCTGGGGCGAGACGCCTTCGTGCTGGCGTCGCTGGGCTGCAAGGTGACCCTGATCGAGCGCAGCCCCGTGGTGGCGGCCCTGCTGGCGGATGGCCTGGCGCGCGCGGCCCAGGATCCCGACATAGGTCCCTGGGTGAGGGAGCGGATGCAGCTGATCCAGGGGCCAGCCACCGAGCAGCTGCTGGCCCTGGCCGAGCGGCCCGAGGTGGTGTACCTGGATCCCATGTTCCCCCACAAGCAGAAGTCGGCGCTGGTGAAAAAAGAGATGCGGGTGTTCCAGTCCCTGGTGGGGCCGGATCTCGACGCGGATACCCTGTTGCCTGCGGCGCTCGAGATGGCGCAACGGCGGGTGGTGGTGAAGCGGCCTGCCTACGCGGGCTGGCTCAACGAGCACAAACCCAGCATGGCCATCGAGACCAAGAACAACCGCTTCGACGTCTATGTGATGGCGGCCCTGGCGGGGAGCTGAGCACGGCGGATACCGACGGCATGCAAAAAAGGAGGGCCAACATCATGTTGGCCCTCCTTATTCGTGGGGGTCAGGGGACGGCGGGGAAGCGTATCTGCCTCGCTTCCCCCTGCCAGACGAGATCCAGGGTCGCCAGATCGGCGAGGCTGAGGCGCTCGCCGCTCTCCAGCAGCAGATACTCGACACCGTCTCTGGCCTCTATGGTGCGGATCCTGTCCGCCCACGCCCGCCCATCCCGGTTGGTGAGGGTGACCGCCAGCTGCCAGCGGGCGGCGATCTCGAGCCAGTCGTAGAGGTCACAGTTGATGGGTTGGTAATCCGTCATGGTCTGCTTGCTCGAGGGAGTCGGGTTCAGGCTTCCAGCAGCCGGGTGGGCCAGCCCATCTTCTGCTGGCGCTCCACCTCGAGGCGCAGCTCGCTGGCCCGCAGGTAGTGTTCTTCCATCCACCCCCTGGGCAGGGTGAGGGTGAGGGCATCCTCGTCCGCCTGCAGGGTGAAGCCGGGCACAGTGCCCTGGGTGCGGCGCATGCAGAGGATCAGGGAGATGCGCAGGATGCGGGCCAGCCGGATCGCCTGGCGACCGGTGACGGCGCCTTGTCGCTCCAGCGGCTCCAGCTTGAATTCATCCCGCTGGTTGAACAGCAGGGCGGACAACAGCTTCTTCTGCGCCGGGGTGAAACCCGGCATGTCGATGTTGTCGATGATGTAGGCGGCGTGTTGCGGCGCCTTCTTGTACTCGATGCACAGCCCTATCTCGTGCAGCAGGGCCGCATAGCGCAGTATGGGGCGACCGTAGCGCTTGGAGAGACGCCAGGCCGGTTGCAGCTGGTTGAAGGCCTGGATGGCGGTGTCGCGCACCCGCTCGGCATGCTCTTTATCCAGCTGGTAGCGGTTGATCAGGCTGTCGGCGGTTCTGTCCCGGGCATCGCAGTCGTGATTGTTGCCGAGCAGGCCGTAGATCAGCCCTTCCCGCAGGGCGCCACCCGCCAGGGTCATGCTCTCGACCCCCAGGGTCTCGAAGATGGCGATCAGGATGGCGAGGCCGGAGGGGAACACGGTGAGCCGCTCGGCCGCCAGTCCCTCCAGTTGCAGTCGATCCAGCCTGCCGCAGGCGATGGCCTGACCCATCAGCTCCTGCAATTTTGGCAGGGTGACCCGCTCGCTCTTCCCTTGCGCCAGCATGATCTCCTGCAGCGCCTGGACTGTGCCGGAGGCGCCGACACAGGTACGCCAGCCGAGGGCGCGATAATCCTCCGCCACCTTCTCCAGCACCGCCTTGGCGGCGGCAATGGCCTGCTGGAAACGGGTCTCGGAGAGCTCGCCGTCACCGAAGTGGTTGTTGAGCCAGGTGACGCAGCCCATGTGCAGGCTGTTGAGCAGTTTCGCTTCGCTGTGCTCGCCTATCACCAGCTCGGTGCTGGCGCCGCCGATGTCGATCACCAGCCGGTTGCCTTCCCCGGCCGAGGTCCAGGAGACCCCCTCGTAGATGGTCTTGGCCTCTTCCTCGCCCGAGATGATCTCGATGCTGTGATTGAGCACCCGTTCCGCTTCGCTGATGAATTCGTCGACGTTGGTGGCCAGACGCAGGGTGGCGGTGCCCACCACCCGGATATTGTCGGCGGGGATGTCCTGCAACTGTTCGGCGAACAGCCGCAGGCAGTCCCAGCCCCGGGCCATGGCGGTCTGGCTCAGGCGAAATTCCGGATCCAGACCGGCGGCGAGGCGGACCTTGCGCTTGACCTTGGTGACGGTACGCAGAGCACCGGCGACCTCGCGCACCACCAGCATGTGAAAGCTGTTGGAGCCGAGGTCGATGGCGGCGTAGAGCGGCGAGTTGTGCATTTAGTTCTTGCGGGGCGGACGACGACGGCTGTTGCTGTTGCCACCACCCTGGCGATCCCGCATGTTGCGGTTCACCGGCTGACGGTTGCGATGGATGCGCTTGGGCGCCGTCACGTCATCGAGCAGGGCATCTCTGTCATACTTGCTGACCGGGATGGCGTGGTGGATGTACTCCTCGATGGCCGGCAGGTTGAAGGCGTAGTCTTCACAGGCCAGGCTGATGGAGTGACCGCTCTTGCCGGCGCGGCCGGTACGACCGATGCGGTGCACATAGTCTTCGGCATCGTCGGGCAGGTCATAGTTGAAGACGTGGGTCACGTCCGGGATATGCAGACCACGGGCGGCCACGTCGGTGGCGACCAGGATGTCTAGCTTGCCCTTGGTGAAGTCGTCCAAGATCTTCATCCGCTTCTTCTGGGGCACGTCACCGGTCAGCAGACCGGCGCGGTGGCCGTCATTTTCCAGCCAGGCCTGCACGTCTTCGCACACATGCTTGGTGTTGGCGAAGACGATGGCTTTCTCCGGCCACTCCTCTTCCATCAGGGAGAGCAGCAGCAGCATCTTGTCTTCGTTGGAGGGATAGAACAGCTCCTCCTTGATGCGCACGCCCGTCATCTGCTCCGGCTCCACCTGTACGTGTTCCGGGTGGTTCATGTGCTCGTAGGCCAGCTCCTGCACCCGCAGGGAGAGGGTGGCGGAGAACAGCATGTTCAGCCGCTCGGTGGCTTCCGGCATGCGGCGGAACAGGAAACGTATGTCCTTGATGAAGCCGAGATCGAACATGCGATCCGCTTCGTCCAGCACCACTACCTGGATGTTGCCCAGATCGATGACGTTGGACTTGAAATAATCGATGATGCGGCCCGTGGTGCCGATCAGGATGTCGACACCCTGTTCCAGCACGGCCAGCTGCTTGTCATACCCTTCGCCACCATAGGCGAGGCCGAGCTTGAGCCCGGTGGAGGCTGACATGGTGTCGGCGTCGTTGTAGATCTGGACCGCCAGCTCCCGGGTCGGTGCCATTATGATGGCGCGGGGCTGGTTGACCAGGCGCGGCTTGGTCAGGGGGTGGGTCAGCAGATAGTTGAATGTCGCGGCCAGAAAGGCAATGGTCTTGCCGGTACCCGTCTGGGCCTGTCCGGCGAGGTCGTGACCTTCAACCAGCAGGGGCAGAGACAGTGCCTGGATGGGCGTGCAATAGTGAAATCCCTTTGCTTCCAGACCAGCCAGAACTTCGGGTTCGAGGCCCATTTGGGCGAATTTATCGGTCGTTAAGTGTGTTTTGCTCATGGCGGTAGGTTATCAGGTTAGGCTTGCAATAATAAACAGGATCATTTCAAATAGGGCAACTATTGCCTTTGTTGACGTCTCAATTAAGGGCTTATTGACTGACTGGAGTTGGATATGAGTGACAAGATTGTTCAGCTGAGCGATGTCAGCTTCGAGACCGATGTGATTAAAGCAAGTGGCCCCGTTCTGGTCGATTTTTGGGCAGAATGGTGCGGTCCCTGCAAGATGATTGCCCCGATCCTGGATGAAATCTCTCAAGAATATGAAGGTCGCGTAACCGTGGCCAAACTGAACATCGACCACAATGCCGAGACCGCCCCCAAGTACGGCATCCGTGGTATTCCGACCCTGCTGCTGTTCAAGAACGGCGAAGTGGCAGCCACCAAGGTCGGCGCCCTGTCCAAGACTCAGCTCAAAGAGTTTCTGGACGGCAACCTGTAATTATCAAGTAAGGAGCGCATTGCAATAATGCGCTCCTTGTGTTTTATCACCTAGACGCTCATCCCGATTGGTGCTAGTTTATCGCTCGTTTGCTAACCTTTTTGCCTGACTCCTTGCTTCACAACAGCCTGGCAAATTCAATCCTACTCGGCATCAATCCAGCAGACTGTCTCGTCCCCATTCAATCCTTGCTTACAGACTTTCACCACTATGAATCTGACTGAATTAAAGAACACTCCTGTGTCTGAGCTGGTCAAGCTCGGCGAAACCATGGGGTTGGAAAATCTGGCTCGGGCCCACAAGAAAGACATTATTTTCGCGATCCTCAAGGCGCACGCCAAGGGTGGCGAGGATATCTTTGGCGACGGTGTGCTGGAAATCCTGACCGATGGCTTCGGCTTCCTGCGCAGTGCAGACGGTTCCTACCTGGCCGGCCCGGATGACATCTATGTCTCCCCCAGCCAGATCCGCCGTTTCAACCTGCGTACCGGCGATACCATCTCCGGCAAGATCCGGCCGCCGAAAGAGGGCGAGCGCTACTTTGCCCTGCTCAAGGTCAACGACGTCAACTACGACCGTCCGGAAAACTCCCGCAACAAGATCCTGTTCGAAAACCTGACCCCTCTGCACGCCAACGAGCGTCTGCGCATGGAGCGTGGCAACGGTTCGACCGAAGACATCACGGCACGTGTGCTGGATCTGGCGTCCCCCATCGGCAAGGGTCAGCGTGGCCTGATCGTGGCGCCGCCCAAGGCCGGTAAGACCATGCTGCTGCAGAACATCGCCCAGAGCATCGCCTACAACCATCCGGATTGTGAACTGATCGTCCTGCTGATCGACGAGCGCCCGGAAGAAGTGACCGAGATGCAGCGCATGGTGAGGGGAGAGGTGATCGCCTCCACCTTCGACGAGCCCGCCTCCCGTCACGTCCAGGTCGCCGAGATGGTGATCGAGAAGGCCAAGCGCCTGGTCGAGCACAAGAAGGACGTGGTGATCCTGCTGGACTCCATCACCCGTCTGGCGCGCGCCTACAACACCGTCATCCCCTCATCCGGCAAGGTGCTGACCGGTGGTGTGGATGCCAACGCCCTGCACAGGCCCAAGCGCTTCTTCGGCGCGGCCCGTAACGTCGAGGAAGGCGGCAGCCTGACCATCATTGCGACCGCGCTGGTTGACACCGGCTCCAAGATGGATGAAGTCATCTACGAAGAGTTCAAGGGTACCGGCAACATGGAACTGCACCTCTCGCGCAAGATTGCCGAGAAACGCGTCTATCCGGCCATCGACATCACCCGCTCCGGCACCCGCAAGGAAGAGCTGCTGACCGCACCGGACGAGCTGCAGAAGATGTGGATCCTGCGCAAGATCATTCACCCCATGGGCGAGATCGACAGCATCGAGTTCCTCATCGACAAGCTGGCAGCCACCAAGACCAACGACGAGTTCTTCGACTCCATGCGTCGTCAGCAGAAATAAGCGCTGTTCGAGTCATGTATAAACCGCGGCCCCTGGTCGCGGTTTTTGTTTATCGGCGCCACTGTGCCCAGAATGGGAGCCGGACATGTCCGCCGACTGGCCTGCCTGGTGGCGATCTTGGCCAGAAGATGCCGCAATCTGTACGGGATCGCGGTTTTTGCTTGAGAATTTGCCTTAGTATGAGGCTTCGATGTCACATGGATGGAGACGTCATGAGAGGAGTGATGTGGTTACTGCTGGCCGGCCTGCTGGCAGGGGAGGCCGCCCTGGCCGTTCCCCCTGCCAAGGCGCCGCCCATCAAGAGCGCCCTGGTGGCCGACGAGGGGGTGGGGGAGAGCAGGCATTATCTGCTCGAGCAGCTCAAGGCGGGTCGGTTCGATGCCGTGGATACCCTGCTCGCTTCCCTGAGCGTGGGGCAGCGGGAGTATCTGATCTATCAGCTGATGGGGGATCTGCGCCACATTCCGGCCACGGCGGCACTGCAATCCTGGGTGCAGGCCCAGTCCGGCAAGGCACCCCAGTGGCTGGTCGAAGGGGAGGTGGATGGCTTCCTGATGCAGCTGCCCGCCTATGACTTTCCGGCCGAGGCGCGAATGCTGCTGACCCACTGGCAACAGCAGAACTGGCAGGCCCAGTATCGCCGGGAGCTGAGCCAGGGCCATTTCGACTGGAAGCAGGTCTATAACAGTCGCAACCCGGACTTGCCCCAGCAGCAGCAGGCCTTGCTGCAGGCATTGACCCAGCTGCCCACCAGCCTGCTGCACCAGCAGGCGCGAGTGCTGGGCCAGCTGAACATCTTCCTGCCGGACAACCGCCTGCTGACCCAGCTGCTGCTGCGCACCGGGGAGCCGGCGCTGTATCGCATGCTGTGGCGTCAACCGGTGGACGATGACAGCCTGAGGGCGCTCAAGGCGCTGCCTTCCCTGCTGAAGGGGGAGGCGGCAAGCGACCTGCTTATCGGTGCGACCAAGAACCCCAAGCTGAAACGGCCGGCCCTCAAGGCCTTGAGCCAGCTCTCTCCCCTGCCCGTCAAGGCCCAGGACTTCCTGCTGGCCGAGCTGGGCAACAGCCAGTACGGCAGCTTGGTCGCCAGCCTGCTGCTCGAGGTGGATGAGCCCAGGCTGCTGGTGCGTCTGGCCGACGAGATGACGCGGATGGAGCGGCGACCTAACATCTCCCTGTTGCTGGCACCCGATTCGGGTACAACCGGTGCCGTACCGGGGTTATAATGCCCCACCTCCTGAACACAGTCGGTACCCGCATGAAATACAAGGACTTGCGTGATTTTATCGCGCAGCTCGAACGGCAAGGACAACTCAAGCGCATCAGCCAGGAGATAGACCCCTATCTGGAGATGACGGAGATCAGCGATCGCACCCTGCGTGCCGGTGGTCCGGCTCTGCTGTTCGAGAATCCCAAGGGTTACGCCATGCCCGTGCTGACCAACCTGTTCGGCACCCCGGATCGGGTCGCCATGGGCATGGGTCAGCAGGATGTAGGCGCCCTGCGCCAGGTCGGCACCTGGCTCTCCTACCTCAAGGAGCCCGAGCCCCCTCGGGGCCTCAAGGAGCTGATGGAGAAGCTGCCCATCTTCAAACAGGTGCTCAACATGCCGACCAAGCGGGTCTCGTCGCCCCCTTGCCAGCAGGTGGTGATGAGCGGGGAGGAGGTGGATCTCGACCAGCTGCCGATCCAGCACTGCTGGCCCGGCGACGTGGCCCCCCTGGTTACCTGGGGTCTGACCATCACCCGAGGTCCCTACAAGAAGCGCCAGAACCTCGGTATCTACCGCCAGCAGAAGATCGGCAGGAACAAGCTGATCATGCGCTGGCTGGATCACAGGGGTGGGGCCATCGATTTTCGCGAGTGGCAGGAGGCCCACCCGGGTGAGCGTTTCCCCGTGGTGGTGGCGCTCGGCGCTGATCCGGCGACCATACTCGGCGCCGTGACCCCGGTGCCTGACTCGCTCTCCGAGTATGCCTTCGCCGGCCTGCTGCGGGGCAGCCGCACCGAAGTAGCCAAGGCCCTGAGCTGCGATCTCGAGGTGCCCGCCAGCGCCGAGATCGTGCTGGAAGGGTACCTTGAGCCGGGTGAGATGGCGCCGGAAGGGCCCTATGGCGACCACACCGGCTACTACAACGAGGTGGACGAGTTCCCGGTGTTCACCATTACCCATATCAGCATGCGTCGCGATGCCATCTACCACAGCACCTACACGGGCCGTCCGCCCGATGAGCCGGCCGTGCTGGGCGTGGCGCTCAACGAGGTATTCGTCCCCATACTGCAAAAGCAGTTCCCGGAGATAGTGGACTTCTATCTGCCGCCGGAGGGTTGCTCCTACCGGATGGCGGTGGTGACCATCAAGAAGCGCTATCCTGGGCACGCCAAGCGGGTGATGCTGGGGGTCTGGTCCTTCCTGCGCCAGTTCATGTACACCAAGTTCGTGATCGTCTGCGACGATGACATCGATGCCCGTAACTGGCAGGATGTGATCTGGGCCATCACCACCCGCATGGATCCCGCGCGGGATACCACCCTGATCGAACACACCCCCATCGACTATCTCGACTTCGCCTCGCCTGTGTCGGGGCTGGGCTCCAAGATGGGGATGGATGCCACCAACAAGTGGCCGGGGGAGAGCAACCGTGAGTGGGGCCAACCCATAGTCCAGGACGAGGCGGTCAAGCAGAAGATTGACGCCATCTGGGCTGAATTGAATATTCTCGACGCCGCGACCCCAGGGTCCCGGGTCTGAATCACTGAACGGAGCGGGCCGGTTGGCCCGTCGCAAGGACAAGAATGCAACGTATCAAGTGCCGCGTAGAGGAACTGCGTGAATATGTCGATACCATCTGGCACGTGGCCCTGACGCCGCTGCAAGAGGTGAATTTCAAGCCAGGCCAGTATCTGCTGGTGGTGATGAGCGATTCGGACAAGCGACCCTTCTCCATCGCCAACTCACCGACCCGATCCGGGGTACTGGAGCTGCAGATCGGCGCCACGCCGGAGAATGCCTACGCCGGCCAGGTGCTGGCGCGGATGCGCGAGCAGGGCGAAATCGAGGTGGAGCTGGCGGCGGGCAAGGCCTTCCTGCGTGACAGCTCCCCCCGGCCCCTGATCCTGATGGCGGGTGGCACAGGTTTTTCCTATGCCCGCTCCATCCTGGAATATCTGGTGGCGACCGGCAGCAAGCGTCCCGTCTTCCTCTATTGGGGGGTGCGTCAGGCGCACTGGCTCTACGAGCAGGCCGAGATGGAGCGCTGGGCCGCCAGTTATGAGCCGCTCACCTTCATTCCCGTGGTGCAGGAGCCGGAAGCGGACTGGACCGGAAAGACGGGGCTGGTGCACAAGGCCATCATGGACGACTTCGTCAGCCTGCATGACTACGACATCTATGTGGCGGGCCGCTTCGAGATGGCGGGGGCGGCGCGGGAAGAGTTCAAGCTGCTGGGCGCCGAGCCCGAGCGCATCTTCGGCGACGCCTACGAGTTCATCTGATCGCCCGGGGGCATCAGCCCTCCCCTAGGTCGCAGAAACGACAAACCCCAGCCTGGCTGGGGTTTGTCATCTGCAGCGCTGGGCGCTGTCCCGGATTTACTCCCCCTTGGGGCCGAGCTGCTGCTCGAGTTGCTCCAGCTTGGCTTCCAGTGCGGTCAGCTTCTCCCGGGTGCGCAGCAGCACCTTGGTCTGCACGTCGAACTCCTCGCGACTGACCAGATCCAGCTTGCCGAGCTGGGCCTGCAGCACCTGGCGGATCTTCTTCTCCACCTCTTCACCCATGGTGCGAATGCCGGGGGGCAGGGCGTTGTGCACCTGTTTGGCAATATCTTCCAGTTTCTTCGGGTCGATCATCACGGCTTCTCCTCATCTGATGGCCGCCATTCTACCGACTATTTGCCCTCGTTGCCGATGCCGGGGGGCGATTTTTGCGACCTCTCCCGTGGCTGAGGTCTGGTCGGGTCTGGTTCACCGCCGGCAAATGGTAATCTATCGAGTCTTACCAGAATGCAATTCCTTGACCTTGTACACAAAAAAAGCAGATCAGATGACCGACCAGATGAGTGATAATTGTTGCCTGCCTGTTAATATGCTGGTGGCGACGATGAAGCGTCGACTCATATGGATAACAACTAATAAAGAGACATGGATATGAAAAAGAAGCTAGTTTACGCAGCCGTGCTCAGCGCTCTGCTGTCGGGTTGCGGTGGCAGTGACAGCAAGGATGACGACACCTCCAGCTATCTGGACTATCTGATCTCGGGTTCCAATGCCGTTCGTCCCAGTGCCCTGGCGGCGCGGGCCAGCGATGGCACCCTCAAGTTCTCCACCGAGACCAGCGATCTCTCCAACCCCGTCTCCGCCCTGTCCACCCTGGATGGCTGGTCCACCACCCAGGCCATCCAGATAGTGCCGGTCACCGGCTCGGGCACCCAGGTTCCGGCTCCCGCCGCCGCCGAGTTCGGTGCCTCCGTGGCTCCCCTCTATCTGCTTGAGCTGACATTCGACAGCGAAGCCCTGCGCCCGAGCGGCGTGAAGAAGGTGCTGGCCTACGGCAGCGACTACGTGGTCGCCAGTGCGGGAGGCAAGCTCAACCTGGTGCCGCTCAAGCCGCTCAACCCCTCCTCCTACTACATGATCGTCGCCACCGACAGCCTCAAAGACAGCGACGGCAAGGCGTTGCAGGCCGGCAGCGATTACAGCAACTTCAAGGGCAACGCCGGCAGCAACACCCAGGAGCAGACCATCCATGGCCTGATCACCCTGCAGGAGGGCCTGTTCAAGGCCGCGACCGGGGTGAGCAGCGACCGCGTCATCTTCTCTGACTGGTTCGGTACCCAGTCCGGCGCCGACGTGCTGGTGGCGGTGAAAGGGGCTGCGGCCTCCATCCTCCAGAGCCCGACCCTGGACGCCGCCGCCCTGTGGAAGCAGGATGCAGCAGGTAATGACAGCCTGCCGCTGACCTACACCATGACGGGCCTCAATGGCGGGGTCGACTTCCTGACCCAGTTGGCGGGGGAACCCTTCCTGCCGGACGAGCAGAAATCCCTGCTCGAGAGCACCATCACCAACAACCCACAGCTGAACGGCATCGCTCAGAAGACCAAGGTCTACACGGGGGCGGTCAAGCTGCCTTACTTCCTGGCGACTCCGACCAGTGCGGGTTCCTGGGACAAGGCCAGAACCCAGTCCTGGCATGGCGCCATCCCCAGCCTCTATGCCATCGCCAATGCGCTGAAAGCCTCTGACAGTGAAGTGATTGCCGGGTTGGTGGGCGCGGGTGTGGATCCGGCCCTGCTGGGTGCGCTCATCGCCGATCCGACCCGCCAGGCCGAGCTGCTGGCGGAGGCGAGCAAGCTGATCGGGGTGACCCTCACCTCCGGCGGCAAGGCGCTGGATGCCGAGATGAACATCGGCCGCTTCAACCCGCTGCCTGCCCTGACCGAGGTGCAGTCGGTGCCGATGCGGATCTTCTCAGCAGCTCCCCTAGGCGCCGTCACCGACGTCATCATCTATCAGCATGGCGTCACCTCGGTGAAGGAGAACGCCTACGCCATCGCCCTGAGCCAGATTGGTGCCGGTGCCCAGGCTTCCCCGTCCAAGAACGTGGCCGTGGTGGTGATCGATCACCCGCTGCATGGTGAGCGCGGCTATGCCCTGACCGGCAGCACGGACTCGGTGACCACGGATGAGAACCCGACCCCCTACCTGAACCTGAGCTACCTGACGGTGGCGCGGGACAACCTCAAGCAGAGCGTGGCCGACTTGCTGGGCCTGCGCCTGGCGGTGGGACTGGCCAATGCCAAGGGGCTGGGTGTTCAGCTCGGCGGCGCCGGGCTCAAGGTCCACTTCCTGGGTCACTCCCTGGGGGCCATCTCGGGGGCCGATCTGCTCTCCGTCTCCAACCAGGATATCGGCAATGCCCAGGCGAATGCCCTGTTCAAGTTCGACACCGGTGGCCTGGCCATGCCGGGTGGCGGCATAGCGCCGTTGCTGCTGAACTCGCCCACTTTCGGCCCGACCATCAAGATGGGCGTGCTGACCGCGGGCAGCCCGGCCCTCAAGGCGGGCTTCACCGCCTATGCCCCGAACTGCAAGACGGCGGTGCCGACCTGCTTCGTCAACGAGTTCCTGCCTAGCCTGGATACGGCCAGCCAGGCGACGGCGGCCAGCACCTTGCAGAGCTACAGCTTCGCGGCCCAGTCGGTGCTGGATTCGGCAGACCCGGTCAACCTGGTGGCAGGCATCAAGGCGGACTTCCCGCTGTTTGCCACCGAAATCGTCGGCGACGGCGCCACCAGTCTGCCGGATCAGGTGATCCCGAACAGCATCGCCACCGCGCCGCTGGGTGGTACAGAGCCGCTGTTCAGTCTGATGGGCCTGCAAGCCTTGAGCGCGACCGGCGCAGCCAACCACCACGCTACCCGCTTCGTGGCAGGTGGTCACAGCTCGCTGCTGGCACCGGACGAGAACTTCGATCCGACAGGCAAGGTCACCACCGAAATGCAGACCCAGTTCGCCAGCTTCTTCATGAGCGGCGGCACTGCGGTCAAGGTGAGCGACGCCAGCCTGCTCAAGCAGTAAGCCGGCCGACCGATAAAAAAACGCCGCCCCTTGGGGCGGCGTTTTTTTTTATGGCAAATCGGCTCAGGCTGGCCTGGGGTGCCTGTCCAGCCAGCCTTGCAGCAGACCGACCAGCAAACCCATTAGATGAACCATGTTGGCCATCATGGGGGTTGCCGAGCAGGCTAAACCAGCAGGCAACAGCACCTCAAACCGGCTTGTGGTGGCGGTCAAGCCAGCCTTGCAGCAGACCGACCAGCAAACCCATCAGGTGGGCCATGTTGGCCACGCTGGTCCCCAGCAGATCGAAGAACCCCAGCGCCAGCCAGAACAGCATGAAGCCCATCAGGGCCGGGGGCAGGGTGAAGCCGGACGCTGGCTGCAATCTGCCTCGCACCCAGCAGTAGCCGAGCAGGGCATAGACCACCCCGGAGAGGCCGCCAAAGCGCGGGCCGCTCACCAGGAACTCGGCGATGTTGGGCAGGGCGGCACCGACCAGCAGCAGGATCAGCAGCTTGCCGCTGCCCAGGCGCTGCTCTATCTGGCCGCCGAGATACCACCACCACAGCAGGTTGAACACCAGGTGCAGCACGGAGAAGTGGATGAAGGCCGGGGTGACGTAGCGCCAGGCCTGCCAGTCGCCGAACTGGGCCAGGGTCGGGTGGAACGCCAGCAGATCGAAGAGGGGCAGCCCTATGGCTTGCAGGGCGTAGATGGCGAGGCAGGCGACGATGACCAGCAGGGTCAGGGGCCCGGCATGGTGCAGGAAGTCGGTGACGGGATCCGCCATCCCCTTGCTGTAGTCGATGCGGGCGTCGGCCCGGCCCGACTGCCAGGAAGCCTCCAGGTAGCGGGGGTGATTGGGTTCGCTCAGGAAGCGTTTCACCTCCAGCTGGGCCTGGGCCAGGCGCTGCTCGTCCGCAAGCCAGACGCTGACGCCGAGCTCGGACTGGGTCAGCTCGCAGGCAATGCCCAGGGTGGTGAGATAGTCCACCAGGGCCTGGGCCATGCGGGCATCCCCCAGCACCAGCAGCTGGATCATGCCGGCGGGAGTGTCGCCATCGGCGCCGCTCATTCCTCCCCCGCCTGGATGGGGAACTCCTTGCGCCAGGCTTCAAAGCCGCCATCCAGGCTGTAAACCTCGTCATAGCCCTGTTGTAGCAGGTACTGGGCCGCCCCCTGGCTGCTGTTGCCGTGGTAGCAGATCACGATGACGGGGGTGTCGAAGTCCACCTCGTCCATGAAGCGCACCAGGGTGCCATTGGTGAGGTGGAAGGCGCCGACCGGGTGAGCGGCCTCGAAGGATTGAGGGTCGCGAATATCCACCAGGCGAGCCTCGCCGGCGAGGAGCTTCTGGTGGGCATCATGGGCGCTGATATGGGCAAACTGGTCCATGGGCATGTCCTGTGAATAGGTTGATTGACGGCCAGTTTACCGCAAGCGTGCGGTTGCGCTAAGCCCGCAATGTGTTCATGGCCCGATGGGAAGAGATCGCAATTTTCTTCAATATCGCGGTCAGGCTGGCGGTTAGGGTGGTACCTCGATTGTCGCAACGAGTGTCACCCATGGAACTGAGTCTGTTGTTATCCATGGCCGGCTTTGCCCTGGCCATGTCCATCTCCCCCGGCCCGGTCAATCTGGTCGCCCTCAGCGCCGGGGCGCAGTACGGTTTTCGGGCCAGCCTGCGCCATGTGGTAGGGGCCACCCTGGGCTTCATCCTGTTGCTGCTGTTGATGGGACTGGGTCTGGGGGGCGCCCTGTCGCAGTGGCCCATGGCACTGGGCGCCATCCACTGGGGCGGCATCCTGTTTCTCTGCTACATGGCCTGGCTGCTGATACGGGACAAGGGGGAAATCGAGGCCGAGAGAGGCGCGCCCCCTGCCTTCTGGTACGGGGCCCTGATGCAGTGGCTCAATCCCAAGGCCTGGCTGGCGGCCAGCATGGGGATGGGAGCATACGGGGTGGCGGGCGGCGCTGGGCAGGTGATCCTGTTCACCTGTCTCTATCTGGTGATCTGCCTGGGTTCCATCGCCTGCTGGGCCTATGCCGGTAGTTTCCTGCAGCAGGCCCTGCTCTGTGCGCGGCGGCTGCGCTGGTTCAACCGGGTGATGGCGCTTCTGCTGCTGTTCAGTGCCGCCTATCTGGTGCGCTCGTCCTGAGGGAGGCGCAGGGCGCGATACTGTCCCGGGGTGGCGGCGACCAGTCGCTTGAACTGGCGCTGGAAGTGGGCCTGATCCGAGAAGCCCGTCGCCAACGCCACCTCTGCCAGGGGCTGGCCGCGCGCCAGCAGGCCACGGGCATGGCCGATGCGTCGGTTGAGCAGGTAGGCGTGGGGGGTCATGCCGTAATGACGGCTGAAGGCGCGCACGAAGTGGGAGGGGGTCAGCCCGGCCACGGCGCTCAGCCGCTCCAGGGTGAGGGGGGAGGCGCATTCATCCTTGATAAGCTCGGCGGCGCGTTTCAGGTGTGGGGGAGGGCGCTGGCCCCAGTTGGCGGGGGTCAGCCTGGCCAGTAGCAGGTGGCTGAACTGGTGGCAGGCGACCTCCTTGGCGAGGAGGTCTTGCCCCTCGTCTTGCAGGGTGCGATAGAGGCGCTGCAAGGCGACATACAGCAGGGGATCCCGGCTGGCGGTCATGTCGAAGGGGCGAAATTCGGTGCCAAGGCCGGCCTCTTGCTGTTGGCAACCCAGCCAGTCCAGGTCGAGGTAGAACATCAGATAGGACCAGGGCTGATCCGCGATGGGGTTGCAGGCGTGAACCTCTTCCGGGTTCATCAGCACCAGGCTGCCGCCGCCGACCTCCTGCCTGCTGCGCTGGTTGAGATACTGGCTGTGGCCGCCGGTGATGGCGCCGATGGAGAAGTGGGGGTGACTGTGCTTGTCGTAGCAGACGCGGCGGCCATCCTGCACGGCGCGCGCCTCGATGAAGGGCAGGGCCGGATCACGCCAGAACTGGTGGCGATCCGGCGTGGTTCCGGCCCTGCTCATGGTTTGTTCCTCCGGGTCGATGTGACGCCCCCCGGCGGTGATGGCGCCAGCAGGAGACAGCTCCTGGCCTGGCGCACCTTGTCAGCCACCCAGATAGGCCTGGCGCACGGCGGGGTTGGCCAGCAGGGCCGCCCCCGAGTCTTGCAGCACCACGTGGCCGTTCTCCAGCACATAGCCCCTGTCCGCCAGCTTGAGGGCCTGGTTGGCGTTCTGCTCCACCAGGAAGATGGTCATCCCCTTCTGGCGCAGCTGCTCTATGGTGTCGAAGATCTGCTGGATGATGATGGGGGCCAGCCCCAGGGAGGGCTCATCGAGCAGCAGCAGGCGCGGCTTGCTCATCAGGGCGCGACCGATGGCCAGCATCTGCTGCTCGCCGCCGGACATGGTGCCTGCCCGCTGCTCCAGCCGCTCGTGCAGGCGCGGGAACAGGGTGAACACCTGATCCAGCAGACCGTGCTGCTCGGCCTTGTCGACGAAGAAGGCCCCCATCCTCAGGTTCTCCTCTACCGTCAGACGGGCGAAGATGCGGCGCCCCTCCGGCACCACGGCGATGTCCTTGCGCATGATGCGGGCCGTGCTGAGGGAGTCTATCTGTTCTCCCTCGAACCAGATGCTGCCGCTGCTGGGCTTGGGCTCGCCGCACAGGGTCATCAGCAGTGTGGTCTTGCCGGCGCCATTGGCGCCGATCAGGGTGACGATTTCCCCCTCTTTTACCTCGACGCTGACGTTATGCAGCGCCTGGATCTTGCCGTAGTGGGTCGATACGTTGCGAAGTTCTAACATCCTGACTCCTTGGGCCCTACGATTCGCCCAGATAGGCCTTGATCACGGCCGGGTTGTTACGGATCTCATCCGGCTTGCCGTTGGCCAGCGGCGTGCCCTGATTGACCACGAAGATGCGGTCCGAGATATCCATGACCAGCTTCATATCGTGCTCGATGAGCAGCACCGAGACCTCGAATTCGTCCCGCAACCCGACGATGAGGGCGTTGAGATCGTCGGTCTCGTTGGGGTTGAGACCGGCGGCGGGTTCATCCAGCATCAGCAGCTCCGGCTTGGTGGCCATGCAGCGGGCGATCTCGAGGCGACGCTGCTGACCGTAGGCCAGGTTGCCGGCGGGGCGGTTGGCCAGATCCTTGAGGCCCACCTTCTCCAGCCAGTATGCCGCCTGCTCCAGCCCCTCCTGCTCGGCGCGGCGGAAGGCCGGCGTCTTGAACAGGCCGGCGAGGAAGCCGGTGTTGAGGTGCCTGTGCTGGGCCACCAGCAGGTTCTCCACCGCCGTCATTTCCTTGAACAGCCGCACGTGCTGGAAGGTGCGCACCACCCCTTTGCGGGCGATGAGGTGGCCGGGCAGCCCCTGGATCTCCTCGCCGCGATAGCGGATGGTGCCGCCACTCGGGCGATAGAAGCCGGTCAGGCAGTTGAAGATGGTGGTCTTGCCCGCGCCATTGGGCCCTATGATGGAGATCACCTCTCCCTTGTTCACATCCAGCTTGACGCCGTTGACCGCGAGCAAGCCGCCGAAACGCATCGACAGATCAGAGACTTCTAACAACGTCTGATTCATTTTTGCAGCTCCAAGTGTGGTCTGGTCATCGGCAGCAGTCCCTGGGGACGCCAGATCATCATGAACACCATCAAGAGGCCGAACATCAGCATGCGGTACTCGTTGAATTCACGGGCCAGCTCAGGCAGCACCGTCATCACGATGGCGGCCAGCACCACCCCGATCTGGGAGCCCATGCCCCCCAGCACCACGATGGCGAGCACGATGGCTGATTCGATGAAGACGAAGGATTCCGGACTGATGAAGCCCTGGCGCGAGGCGAAGAAGCTGCCGGCAAAGCCCGCGAAGCAGGCGCCTATGGTGAAGGCGGTCAGCTTGATGATGGTGGGGTTGAGCCCGAGCGACTTGCAGGCGATCTCGTCTTCCCGCAGCGCTTCCCAGGCGCGGCCGAGCGGCATGCGCAGCAGGCGATTGATGACGAACAGGGTCGCAATCACCAGCACCAGTGCCATCAGATAGAGGAAAATCACCTTGTGGTTGGCGTTGTAGGCGATGCCGAAGAAGTCGTGGAAGGTGCCAAAGCCGTCATCCTTGACGGTACGATTGAACTCCAGCCCCCCCAGGGTGGGTTTGGGAATGCCGGAGATGCCGTTCGGGCCACCGGTGAGAGAGGTGAGATTGTTGAGCAGGATGCGGATGATCTCGCCAAAGCCCAGGGTGACGATGGCCAGATAGTCCCCCCTCAGCCGCAGCACGGGGAAGCCGAGCAGGAAGCCGAACAGGGCGGCCATGCCACCGGCGATGGGCAGGCACTCCCAGAAGCTCAGGCCGAAATAGGTATTGAGCAGGGCATAGCTGTAGGCGCCGACCGCGTAGAAGCCGACATAACCGAGATCCAGCAGGCCGGCGAGGCCGACCACCACGTTCAACCCCAGCCCCAGCATGATGTAGATCAGGGTGAGGGTGGCGAGGTCCACGGCGCCCCGGGAGGCGACGAAGGGCCAGCTGACCGCCAGCAGCAGCACGATCAGGGCCGCGCTGTTGTAGAGGCGCGGCGCCTGCTCGG
The DNA here is from genome assembly GCF_000819765.1 of Aeromonas bivalvium. GTDB lineage: Bacteria > Pseudomonadota > Gammaproteobacteria > Enterobacterales > Aeromonadaceae > Aeromonas > Aeromonas bivalvium. Next base: position 48,142 of record NZ_CDBT01000055.1, on the reverse strand, counting down.
GGCTTGGCAGCACCAGCTTGGCAAAGCCGCTGGTGGAGCCCGTGAACAGCCCCAGGATCTGGCTGCGCAGCAGCTGGAAGCAGAATACCAGGGCGGCGCCCCCCAGCAGCCAGGCGAGGGACACATCGAGGCGGCTCACCACCAGCAAGCGGGTGCCTTCGGTCTCGAGCTTGAAGCCCAGCAGCCAGAAGGAGAGCACCATCAGCACCAGGCTGGCGACGCAGGCATGAATGAATTGGCGTTTCATCATACTTTCTCGACCTCCGGGCGGCCCAGGATACCTGTCGGCATGAACAGCAACACGAAGATGAGCAGGGCGAAGGCCATCACATCCTTGTATTCGGTACTGAGATAACCGGCGGTGAGGGCTTCGACCACCCCCAGCAGCAGGCCGCCGAGCACGGCGCCCGGAATGCTGCCGATGCCGCCCAAGACAGCGGCGGTGAACGCCTTCAGCCCGGCCATGAAACCGAGGTAGGGGTTGATGACACCGTAATACATGCCGAGCAGTACCCCAGCAACGGCGGCGAGGGTGGCCCCCAGCACGAAGGTGATGGAGATGACCACATGGGTGTCTATCCCCAGCAGGTTTGCCATCTTGATGTCTTCCGAACAGGCGCGGCAGGCACGCCCCATGCGGGAGCGATTGATGAACTGGGTCAGCGCCAGCATGGTGATGAAGGTGACCACGAAGATGACCAGCTGCATGTAGGAGAGGCTGGCCTGGAAGCCATCCTCGCCACCCAGGGTCCAGCCACCGCTGATCAGGGTCGGCATGGCGATGTCACGCGAACCCTGCGCCATGCGCATCATGTTCTGCAGGAAGATCGACATGCCGATGGCGGAGATCAGGGGGATGAGACGGTTGCCGCCGCGCAAGGGGCGGTAGGCGACCCGCTCTATGGTCCAGCCATAGGTGCCGGTCACTATGATACTGATGAGGAAGGCGGCGCCCAGCAGGACGGTCGTGGCGTCTATGCCCATCATCATGAGGGCGGCCATGACCATGAAGGCGACATAAGAGCCGATCATGTAGACCTCGCCGTGGGCGAAGTTGATCATGCCGATGATGCCATAGACCATGGTGTAGCCGATGGCGATCAACGCATAGGTGCTACCTATGGTCAATCCGTTCAGCAACTGCTGAACAAAATAGAGAATGTGTTCGGACATACTGCGTTCCCTGTACTTGCCCGCAAAGACGTGAGGGGGTGAGCATGCTCACCCCCTCCGGCAGATTTATTATTTGAGCTGGGTAGAGGTGCCGTCGGCGTGCCACTCGAACACACCGAACTCGAAGCCTTTCAGATCGCCATTCGGCGCCCAGCTGAGGGGGCCCATGACGGTGTCTATGGTGCTGGCCTTGATGGCTTTTTCCACGGCCATCGGGTCTTCACCCGCCTGCGCGATACCGGCCGCCAGGGTCTGGACCGCAGCATAGGTGGTCCAGACGAAGGGACCGGAAGAGTCCTGACCCTTGGCCTTGAAGGCGGCCACGATCGGGGCGTTGGCCGGGACCAGGTCATACTTGTTCGGCAGGGTCACCAGCAGCCCCTCGGAACCCTGGCCGCCGATGGCGGAGATATCCTTGTTGCCCACCCCTTCCGGACCCATGAACTTGGCCTTGAGGCCCTTCTCGTTCGCCTGACGCAGGATCAGACCCAGCTCGGGGTGATAGCCGCCGTAGTAGACGAAGTCGACGTTCTCTTTCTGCAACTTGGCGATCAGGGCGGAGAAGTCCTTGTCCCCGGCCGTGATGCCTTCAAATGCCACCACCTTGACGCCGGCCTTGTCCAGTGCGGCCTTCACGCTGGAGGCGATGCCTTCACCGTACTGCTTCTTGTCGTGGATGACGGCGACGCGCTGGGGCTTGATCTGCTCGATGATGTACTTGGCGGCGGTCGGGCCCTGGTCGCTGTCCAGACCTATGGTACGCAGGGTCAGCTGGTAGCCACGCTCGGTGATCTTGGGGTTGGTGGAGGCGGGAGTCACCATCAGCACCCCTTCATCTTCATAGATGTCGGAGGCGGGCAGGGTGTTGTCGGAGCAGAGGTGGCCCACCACGAACTTGACGCCGTCGTTGATCACCTTGTTGGCGATGGCTACCGCCTGCTTGGGATCGCAGGCATCGTCATAGATGACGGCTTCGATCTGCTTGCCCTTGATGCCGCCGGCCTTGTTGATCATCTCGACCGCCATCTTGCCGCCGGTGAACTGCATGTCACCATATTGGGCGACCGGTCCAGTGACGGGTCCGGCGATGCCAATCTTGATGGTGTCGGCGGCATGTGCCATGGAAACAGAACCAAACAGCGCCATAGAAACCGCTGCCCTGACCGCTACCTTGCTCCAGTTATTCATAGATTCGTCCCTTTAATCAGTGGATTGTTTCACTCCGGACAGACTTCCCGCTTATCCGGCAATAGCTAAGGTTCTATCACTCCTGCCCCGGTAATAACAAGCTGTTAAAGATCTGGCAGGGGGGGGACTTGCAGGGGCTTGAATGAAGCTAATCGCTATGTATAGACATTTAGCTGGTGTTTCCTGCTGAATTGCCTCGGCAACATCAAGTTAACATTTGAATCTGTTTGATTTGATAGCGGAAAAAGCTGGGGAGTTTTTACTCTGATGCTGCTCCCATTTCGTTCAAAATCCGTTTGCGCAAATCAGGGGGAGCACCTAGATTAGCCGGCAGCGGTAATTGCTTGACAGTTCCCGTGAATTTCAAGCCTTTATTCGGGAAATCTGCTAAGGTTCCGCTTTTTGATATTCAGGAGACAGAGATGGCCACAATCAAAGATGTCGCCTCACGGGCGGGCGTATCCATCTCCACCGTCTCACATGTACTCAATCACACCCGTCGGGTCAGCGAAGACGCGACCCAGAAAGTGCTTGAGGCGGTGGCAGAGCTCAACTACGCACCCAATTCGGTGGCGCGCAGCCTCAAGATCAATTCGACCAAGACCATAGGCATGCTGGTGACCACCAGTGCCAACCCCTTCTTCGCGGAAGTGGTGCGCGGTGTCGAGGCTTACTGCTTCGAGCAGGGTTACAGCCTGATCCTGTGCAACACCGAGAACCAGCCACCTCGCCAGCAGCACTACCTCAAGATGCTGATGGAGAAGCGGGTCGATGGCCTGCTGGTGCTGGGGACCGACATAGACACGCCGCTGCGTGACATGTTGCGCATTCACAAGAACGTGCCCCAGGTGGTGCTGGATTGGGGCACAGAGTGCGACTTTGCCAACGTCATCAACGACAACGCCCGCATCGGTGCCGGCATGGCGGTCAGCCACCTGCTGGAGCAGGGTCACAGGGAGATCGTCTGCATCACGGGGCATCTCGACAAGCCGACTACCCAGCAGCGCCTGGACGGGGTGCGCGATGCCCTGGCCGAGCAGGGCCTCACCCTGAAAGAGGAGCAGATCTTCGAAGGGGATTACGAGAGCCAGAGCGGGTTCGACCAGATGCAGCGCATCCTGGCCCTGACGCCGCGGCCGACCGCGGTGTTCGCCTTCGACGATCCCATGGCGATCGGTGCCATCTGCGCCGCCTGGGAGGCGGGGGTCAAGGTGCCGGACGACATCTCCGTCATCGGCTATGACGACGTTGAGATGGCGCGTTTCTCCAGCCCGCCGCTCACCACCATTCGCCACCCCAAGGCCGAGCTGGGCCTGTTGGCGGTGCAGCAGCTGGTGAGCCGGATCCGCAACAAGGAGCTCGAAGTCGAGTCCATGACGGTGCAGCCGGAACTGATCGTGCGTCGCTCGGTCAAGCGTCTGGGCTGATCCTGCGAGAGAAGAGACAGACATGAGAGCGGCCACCCCGGGGTGGCCGCTTTTTATTGGCCCGTCGCCGGGCCCTGGATGCGGATAGAAAAGAGGCCCCTCGCGGGGCCTCTTGCGTCAGGGGATCAATGACCCCCCTTCGCCTTGGGAGGGATCGACTCGTCGAACTCCTTGAGCGGCTCATGCTCGGATGCCAGGAAGGTGTAGATGACCGGCAGCACGAACAGGGTGAACAGGGTGCCGATGGCCAGACCCGCCACGATGACGATGCCGATGCTGAAGCGCTGGGCGGCGCCGGCGCCGGTCGCGTACAGCAGCGGGATCAGGCCGGCTATCATGGCCGCCGTGGTCATCAGGATCGGGCGCAGTCGCACCTTGGCCGCCTGCATCACGGCTTCCATCCGGTTCATGCCGTGCAGCAGCTGCTCCTCCTTGGCCACCTCGCAGATCAGGATGCCGTGCTTGGTGATCAAGCCAACGAGGGTGATCAGGCCCACCTGGGAGTAGATGTTCATGGTGGCCATGCCCCAGGCCAGGGCGATCAGGGCACCGCTGATGGCCAGCGGCACCGACACCATGATCACCAGGGGGTCGCGCACGGATTCGAACTGGATGGCCAGCACCAGGAAGATGATGGCCAGGGCCAGGGCGAAGGTGGCGTAGAGGGCACTACCCTCGGTGACGAACTGGCGTGCCTCGCCCATGAAGTCGTAACGGTAGCCCTGGGGCAGCTTGTCGGCGGCGGCCGTCTCGAACCAGCCGATGGCATCCCCCATGGCGACGCCCGGGGTGGGCACGGCGCCAATGGTGGCCGAGTTGAGCTGGTTGAAGTGGGGCAGGGCGCGGGGCTCGCCGACTACCTCGATGGAGATCAGGCTGCCGAGCGGCACGGCACGGCCATCGGCGGCACGCACATAGTAGCCCTTCATGGACTCGGGGTTGAGGCGGTACTTGCGTTCCACCTGCGGGATCACCTCGTAGGAGCGGCCATCCAGATCGATACGGTTGACGTAGCCATCCGCCATCATGGTGCCCATGGTGACGCCTATGTCCTGCATGGTGATGCCGTAGGCACCGGCCTTGTCCTTGTCGATGCTGATCTTCATGGTGGCCGAGTCATAGTTCAGATCGAGATCCGAATAGACGAACTGGCCACTGGCCTGGGCTGCGGTCAACATCTCGCTGGCCACGATGAAGAGGCTCTCGAAGCTGTTGGGGGTGGTGATGACGAACTGGATCGGCAAGCCACTGGAGGCACCCGGCAGTTCGGGGAACTGGAAGGTGGTGATGGACATGCCGGGGATGTGCTGTACCTGCTGGCCAACCCTGTCGAGCACCTCTTTCTGGCTCGCTTCCCGTTCGCTCCAGGGCTTGAGAGAGGCGATGCCGAAGGCCTGGTTGGCGTTGAACACACCGGAGAAGACTTGTGAATAGGCGATCTCAGGCTGGTCATCCAGGATCTTGTTCACGTCCTTCATGGTGTTTTCTATGTAGTCCAGGTTGGCGTTCGAGGGCGCCGTGCCCAGCACCGCCATGACGCCCTTGTCTTCGGACGGCGCCAGTTCGCTCGGGATGAACTTGAACAGCAGCGGCAGGCTGCCGAACACTATGATGGCGAACACTATGACCACGGGGCGCTTGTGCATCACGGCGTGCAGCATGCGATCGTAGCGCTCCGTCATGCGTTCGAGCAGGTGGTGCACAGTGCTCTCGAACTTGCCCGGCTTGGCATTGGCCTTGAGCATCACGGAGCACATCATGGGGGAGAGGGTCAGGGCTATGATGCCCGACACGAACACGGCCCCCGCCAGGGTCAGGGCGAACTCCTTGAACAGGGAGCCCGTGATGCCACCCATCAGGGCGATGGGGGCGTACACGGCCGCCAGGGTCAGGGTCATGGCGATGACGGGCACGGCTATCTCCCGGGTGCCTATGATGGCGGCCCGGAATGGTTCTTCACCCTCCTTGATGTGTCGGTCGACGTTCTCCAGTACCACGATGGCATCATCCACCACCAGACCGATGGCGAGCACCATGGCCAGCAGGGTCATGAGGTTGATGGAGAAACCGAACATGTCCATCACCATCACTACCCCGATCAGACTCAAGGGAATGGTGATGATGGGGATGATGACGGCACGGAAGGAGCCCAGGAACAGGGTGATCACCACCAGTACGATGGCGGCCGCCTCCAGTATGGTCTTGATGACCTCGTTGATGGATTCGTTGATCGCCACGGTCGAGTCATAGAGGATGTTCAGCTCCATGGTGCTCGGCATGTTGCTCTTGAGGCTGGGCAGCATGGCCAGCACGTCGTGGGCTATGTTGATCGGGTTGGCGGTCGGGGAGGCGTTGATGGCCAGGACCACGGCTTCACGACCGTTGGCGGTGGCGCGATAGATATCGTGGCTCTTCTCCAGACTGACCTTGGCGATGTCGGACAGGCGGATCACCTTGCCTTCCCGGGTCGAGACCACCAGGCGTTTGAGCTCCTCGGTATCCGTGACCTGGGTCTTGGCATCGCCGTTGAACAGCATGAAATAGCCGGTGGACTGACCGGTGGCCGACTGATAGTTGTTGCTGTTGAGCACTGTCATCACGTCGCTGGCGGTCAGATCGAACGCCGCCATCTTGGCCGGATCCAGCCAGACTCGCAGGGCGAACTCGGTCCCCCCGTAGAGATCCACCTTGGAGACGCCGCCCACGGTGAACAGCTGGGGCTTGATGACCCGCTCCAGGTAGTCGGTGATCTGGCTCGAGTTGAGCTCGGGGCTGGTGAAGCCGAGGTAGAGCACCGCTGTGGTGGAGCCGGTCGATGAGGTGACGGACGGGTCCTCAGACTCCTTGGGCAGCTGGGATCGCACCGAGTTGACCTTGGCCAGTATGTCGGACAGGGCGGCGTTGGGATCCGTGTTCAGCTTCATGTAGGCCGTCACGGTCGAGCTGCCAAGCTGACTGGAGGAGGTCATGAAGTCGATGTTGTCTGCCTGGGCGATGGCTTGTTCCAGGGGCTGGGTGATGAACCCCTGGATCAGGTCGGAGCTGGCGCCATAGTAGCTGGTGTTGACCGTGATGACGGTGTTGATGACCTCGGGATACTCCCGCACCTGCATCTTGAAGATGGCCTGGAAGCCGAGCAGGGCGATCAGGAAACTGATCGAGATCGCCAGCACGGGCCGCTTTATGAATATGTCAGTAAATCGCATTACGGATCTCCGCGCTTACAGCATCGGGGTTTGTGCCGGGACGGCCAGGGCGTCGTTCTGTTCGACCTTGACCTTGGTGTCGTTACTCAGTCGCACCTGCCCGGACAGCACCACTTCATCGCCAGCCTTGAGGCCGCTCAGAATATGGGCGTCATTGCCGCGACGCTCGCCAACCTTGACCACCACCTGAGTGGCACGCTTGACGCCGTCCTTCTCCTTGATGACATAGACGTTCTGGCCATACAGGGTGAAGGTGATGGCATTTTGCGGCAGCACTATCTGATCCTTGATGGTCGGCAGAATGATGCTGGCACGGGCGAACATGCCGGAGCGCAGTTTGCCGCCATTGTTCGGGATGTCGGCCTGCACCTGGATCAGGCCGCTCTGGTAGTTGACGGCGGGCTCGATGGCGCTGATCTTGCCGTTGAACTCGGTCTGCGGATAGGCATCCACGCCGATCTTGATGGTCTGGCCCAGGGATATCTTGGAGATATCGGTCTGGGGCACGGTGAAGCGCAGGCGCATCACGCTGATGTCTTCCAGGCGCACTATCTCGGTGCCCGGCTCCATGTACTGGCCGAGGAAGACATTGCGCAGGCCGACGACACCGGCGAACGGTGCACGCACTTCCCGGCGAGCTATAGTCGCCCTCAGGCTCTCGATGTCGGCCTCCAGGGAGCGGTAGCTGGCTTCGGCGTCATCGAGCTGATCCCGGGAGATGGAGTTCTTCTGGTAGAGGTTCTGGTAGCGTTCGAACTTGGCCCGGGCGGCGGGCAATCTGGCGGTGGAGGAGCGCAGATTGGCCTTCTCGACGCTGGAGTCCAGTCCGATCAGCAGCTGGTCAGCCTTGACGGCCATCCCGGATTCGAAGGCGATCTGGTCTATGGTGCCCGCCAGCTCGGTCGACAGCGTGACCCCCTGGTTTGGCTCGATGAAGCCGATCGCCTCTATGGTCGGGGTCCAGTCCTGCGCCTGGGCGACCATGGCGGTCACCGGGAATTCAGGCTCGGGCCGGTTGGCCATGTACTCGGCAATCTTCTTCTGCTTGAACATGTTGAAGCCGATGACGCTGCCAAAGAGGGCGAGCGCGATCAACAACATTATGACCATCCACTTTTTCATGAACAGATTCCTGGTAGAGAGGTTGAGGGTTGTAATATGGCTTGCCAGCTGGCGTGTATGACCGCCTCCTGCTGGGTGTCCGTCAGTTCCAGTTCATGCACCCGGCACTGTTGCATCAGCTGGGCTGCGCTTTCCAGGCTGAGAGTCTGCAACACACGGATCGGCAGATCGATAAACAGTCCCGATGCCCGTCCCCGCTCATAGAAGCGATCCAGGGGTTCCCACAGCGCCAGTATGACGGGGTCCTTCTCCAGCTCACAGGCTAGCGGCGAACTCTCATACTGCAACTTGCAGGTGAGGGCATTGGGGTCGGAGGCAAAGATCTGATGAACATTGAGCCACAGTTGTCGATATTGCGTGAACGTTGTCTCTTCTATATCCACGTCACTCATGATCAGATCATGACATTGTTGGATGGTGTGCCGATAAAGCAGGCGTATCAGGTCTTCCTTATCGCTAAAATAACGATAAATGGTTCCGGTCGCTACCCTTGCTTGCTTGGCGACCATGGCGATAGAGAGGCCATGGAAGCCCTGTTCGGCGAGAATGTCGTGTGCCGCATCGAAGATGCGTTCTTTCTTGTCCATGGCTCTTGTGGTGATCGCATGAATGAACGTTCATTCATTCTAGGATCATGTGGAAGCAAGTCAAGGAAACAGAAGCAGCATAAACGAGCTATCTTGGTGCCGATCTGGGCCTAACACCGGATTAGTGATGGCAATGGATGCCAAGTGACTGAAAAAGAAGCAGTTGAATCGATAAAATAAAAAAAGAGTAGACAAGTTGTCCCGGGTAATGAATAATCCGCCCCGTTCGACAGCGTAGCGCCCGTAGCTCAGCTGGATAGAGCGCTGCCCTCCGGAGGCAGAGGTCACAGGTTCGAATCCTGTCGGGCGCACCATCAAACGTGCGCCGAATAGCGGGCGTGTTGTGGAACGAAAAAAAACAGTTGTGGTGGCTGTAGCTCAGTTGGTAGAGTCCCGGATTGTGATTCCGGTTGTCGTGGGTTCGAGCCCCATCAGCCACCCCATTCAAGCTGAAGAAGTGACAGTTGGTTAGGTACGCGAAGGTGGCGGAATTGGTAGACGCGCTAGCTTCAGGTGTTAGTGCCCCCCGGGTGTGAGGGTTCGAGTCCCTCTCTTCGCACCATACCGACTGAATGCGAGAGATGACCGGCAAGGTCATTTTTTGTTTTTGAATACCAACTATTTCGGTGATTAGCGCAGCCCGGTAGCGCATCTGGTTTGGGACCAGAGGGTCAAAGGTTCGAATCCTTTATCACCGACCATCTTCAGAAAAACCCCGCTTCGGCGGGGTTTTTCGCATTCTGACTCCCTGACTCGAGTCCGCCTGTATCCCACCCCCATTAGACGGCAAGAGTCTCCGGGGCCGGCAGGGGGACCAGGCGACAGACATCCTCATGGCCGGCCCCTTCCATGGCATCGAGCTGGCTGATGAGCAGAGAGCCGATCCCGTTCAGTTGACCGGCCTGGCGCAGGGTCTCGATCAGTCTGTGATGCTGGTTGTCCGTGGCGGTTTGCTCGAAAAAGAGGGGGCTGACGCCGCGCAGTATGGCCATCTGGTTGAGCAGCAGTCTATCGCTGGAGACGGCCCAGAGCGGATTGCCTAGGTGGGAGCGGGAGAGTGCCGTGACGGCATGGCCCTGCCGGGTCAGCACGGCAATGCCGCAGGCACTGTTCTGGCTGAAGACCGCGGTCATGGCGGTCAGGGCCATGCAGCGACCCGGCTGATCACGGTCGATGCAGTGCCGGATGAACGGAGGCGACGGTTGTTCCTGCTCGGCCCCCTGGGCGATGCGAGCCATGGCCTCCACCGCCTCGACCGGATAGTCGCCAGCGGCAGACTCGGCCGAGAGCATGACGGCATCTGTCCCGTCCAGCACGGCGTTGGCCACATCCAGCACCTCGGCCCGGGTCGGCATGGGGTTGCTGATCATGGACTCCATCATCTGGGTCGCCGTGATCACCGGGCGTCCTAGCTGGCGACAACGCTGGATCAATCTCTTCTGCACGCCAGGCAGCCTGGCATCCCCAATCTCGACTCCGAGATCCCCCCTGGCCACCATGATGATGTCGGCGGCGCGAATGATTTCGTCCATGGCCTCGATGGAGGCGACCACTTCGGCCCGCTCCACCTTGGCGATGATGGCCGCCTTGCTGCCGGTGGCGGAGATCAGCTGGCGTGCTTCCAGCAAATCCGTCTTGCAGCGAGGGAAGGAGACGGCCACGAAATCGGCGCCAATCTGCCGGGCAAGCAGAATGTCCTCCCTGTCTTTCTCGGTCAGCGCCGGTGCGCTCAGACCCCCTCCCAGCACATTGATCCCCTTGCGGTTGGAGAGCTCGCCTCCGATCACCACCCGGGTGTGGACCTCTTGCTCCGCTATGTGCTCCACCCTGAGCTGCAGGCGGCCATCATCGAGCAGCAGCATATTGCCGATACTGACTTCGTTCACCAGCTCGGGATAGTCGAGTCCGACCCTCTCCTGGTTGCCTTGGGCGGGGGCCAGGCTGGCATCGAGGATGAATGTCTCTCCCGGCCGCAGTCGGATGCCGCCTGCCGCGAAGCTGGCGATCCGGATCTTGGGGCCCTGCAGGTCGGCCAGTATGCCGATGTGCAGTCCGAGCCGGCTGGCGACCTCGCGGATCCGCCCTGCGACTTGCCTGTGCTGCTCGTGGCTGCCGTGGGAGAAGTTGAGGCGAAAGACATTGGCGCCCGCTCGGATCAGTTTCTCCACCATCTCGCAGGAAGAGCTGGCCGGGCCCAGGGTGGCGATAATCTTGGTTTTGCGCATGGGGTCACTCTCTTGGGTAGTGCAGGAAACAAAAAAGGTGGTCAAGCGACCACCTTTTTTGTGAGCAGGCATCAGTAGTTGACGACTTTCTTGGCATTCCACACCGTCATGGCGAGCAGCATGGAGACCACAGAGGCTCCGAGCCAGAAGTACTGGGCACTGCTGAAGTCATAGTGGGTGACTCCGTCGACCACGCTGGTCTCGATCAGGGCGGCGGAGACCAGCTCCTGGCCGGAGGCGGCGATGTAGGAGCACAGACCGATGAAGCCCTTCACCGCCCCCACTGCCGTCTTGGGCATCAGGTCGCAGGCGGTCAGACCGGCCAGGAACACCACCAGCCCCCCGATGGAGTAGCCGATCAGGGAGAGGGCGACGGCATCCATCATGCGGCTCTGGGGGCCCCAGAACATCAGGCACATGCCGGCGATGTTGGCCAAGCCGTACAGCAGGGTAGGGATATGGCGGTTGGCATTGAACACCTTGTCGGAGATGACCCCGGCCAGGATGGCGCCGATGAAACCGGCGATGGGGTAGGCGGACATGGCGAAACCGGCATCGATCAGGCTGTAACCCTTCTGCTCTTGCAGATAGAGCACAGCCCAGGAGCTCATGGCATAGCGGGACATGTACATACAGGCACAGGCGGCGGCGATGAGCCAGACCACCGGCTGTTTGAGAATGAACAGCTGGGCGCGGCGGATCTCGGCCGGCTCGACCTTCTTGGCGATCTCGGGCTCTTCGCCGAAGGCGACGGCAGGCTCGGGCAGGGCGTAGGTCTGCGGGCGATCCTTCAGGACCAGGTACATCAGGATGGCGGCGATACCGGAGGCGATGCCGGCGCCGATGAAGCCGGCCTGCCAGCCGAAGTAGCTGACGACGGTGGCGGTCAGGATCCAGGAGATGCCTTCACCTATGTTGCGCGAGCCGCCCCAGATGGAATAGACGGAGCCGCGCTGCTTGGGGGAGAACCACTGGAAGATGGAGACGCAGGAGGGGGCCGAGCCGATGGACTGGAACCAGCCGTTCAGGCCCCACATCAGCACCAGGAAGAAGGTGGCGGTGTTCATGCCCATGAAGATGGTGCAGACCGCGGAGGCGCCCAGGGCGACCGACATGAAGCGGCCTATGTTGGCGTAATCCGACAGGAAGCCGTTGGAGAACTTGCCGACCGCATAGGTGAACAGGAAGGCCGAGCCGATGACACCCAGTTCGTCCAGGGTGACGATACCGGCATCCAGCAGAGGCTTCTTGACCACGTTAAGGCTCATTCGAACCACGTAGAACATGGCGTAACCCAGCACCAGGCCCAGGAAGACCTGCCACTGATACTTGCGATAGATGGATCTTATCTTGTCTGGCGAGGCGTCCATGACCGGCAGGTCGGCTCGCGTCTTGAAGAAGTTGAACATGGTGTGTGCTCCGTTCGTGTAGGTAGCGAAAGTGCAGAGGGGCTCTGCCTGTCGGGCACATCTTAGGTAGGGGGAATTGCGGGCGGCAAAATGCGATTTTCGAGTCATTTGTGACTCGGTTGGCGCATTTTACGAGTCAGAAATGGCCTGTTTTGCCTGGTTCCACCAGCGGTGATCAATGACAATAAGAGTCTGGGGGTGGCGGATATGGGTCAGAATTAGCCCATGCCCCCGCTCGAGTATTTCGGCCAGATCCCGAATCTTTGACCGCTCGCACACATTTCGTTGGCATCAGGAGTGACTCAGTACCCATGCAGACCCATCGCCGAATCGCCTCCATCCTGCTTCTGGTCTGCGGCGGACTCAGCATGCCGGCTGTGGCATCCTCGCTGACGGTACTGACCTCCTTCTCCGAGAGCCCGATCAAGGCCATGGTGGAAGGGTTTCGCCAGCGCCATCCCGAGGTGAGGCTGGAGGTGATCTACCGGCGCACCCTGTCGGCCCAGCGTCTGCTGACCCAGGCCGACGGGGCCCCGGTGGACGTGGTGCTCTCCTCGTCGCCCACCTTCTTCCACTCGCTGGACAAGGCAGGCCTGCTTGCCCGATTGCCCGTGCGCACCCAGCCTCCCACCTGGTTGAGCCCCCACATTCTGGGCCTGGATGGCAAGGTGGCCGTGGTCGGTTACTCCGGCATTGGCATCCTGTACAACCGCCGCTATCTGGCCAAGCACCGGTTGCCGGTACCGACCGACTGGCAGAGTCTGGCTGATCCCGCCTTCATGGGGCATGTGATGATGAGCTCCCCCTCCCAGTCCGGTACCACCCACATGATGGTGGAGAGCATCCTGCAGCAATATGGCTGGCGACAGGGCTGGGCGATCCTGATGCAGATAGGTGGCAACCTGTCCGCCATCACGGCCCGCAGTTTCGGCGTCAGTGACGGCATCAGTCGCGGGCTGGCTGGGGCCGGGCTGGTGATCGAGAGCTATGCCCGCACCAGCCAGGCCCACTTCGATTACATAGGATTCACCCCCTTGCACCAGGGAGTGATACTGCCCACCTACCTGGCGGTGATGCAAACCAGCCAGCAGTCTGCGCTGGCGGCCCGGTTTATCGATTTCCTGCTCTCTGCCGAGGGGCAAGCCATCGTCGGCACTTCCGAGATGGCGAAAGTCACTCTGACCGAACCTGGGTTGGCCCAGCAGACCGAATTCGTGCTCGACAAGGAGCTGCTCTATCGCCGTGCCAGTTTGCTGAAGGTGCTGTTTGATCAGACCATCACCCAGCAATTGCCCGCCCTGCGGCTGACCTGGCAGGGCATAGACGAGGCTGGAGCGAACGGGGAACCCAGGCGAGCCGCCCTGATCGCGCAGGCAAGGACACTGGCCAGCACGCCCCCCCTCAGCGAGCAACAGACACAGGATCCTGCCCTGCTGGCGCTGTTTGATGATGTCTACGAGGGGGGCAAGGCGAGCCCGCAGGCGGAACGGGCGCAGCAGAGGTGGCGACAGATGACCCAGGACAATCTGAAGGCAGCCATGGCATTGGTCGAACTGGTGGCGCAGCCATGAGTGGCCGAGGGGAATGGCTGCGCTGGCCCAGTACTCTGGGGCGGCGTCTGATGTTGTCTTTCATTGCCATCACGACCCTGGCGCTTGCCATGGGAGGGACCGCCTATGTGATGTGGGACAGACTCGGTCGCCAGGTGGGGGCTATCGTCGAGGAGAGCCTGCCGGCCATTGAGGGGGCCTACCAATTGGAGCGTGCCAGCTCGCGGTTGCTCCTGCAACTGGCGCAGCTCAGGGACAGCCGGGAGCTGGGGCAACACCAGCGCCTCTCCCGTCAAGTGTCGATGACCATGCAGGAAATGCGACAGGCCTCGCTCTCCAGCACACCGGACAACAGGGAAACCCCGCATCAGCGGCAGAGCTTCCTCGCCTTGGAAGGGCTGGTCGAACGTCATGGGGACTACCTGCGTCGGCAGCTGGATCATCAGACTGCCCTGGCACAGATCCAGAAACACAGTACCTGGCTGCATCAGGATCTGGTGGATGAGGTGGCGCCTCTGCTGCAGGAGGTGGAATGGCATCTGACCGGCATGGTCGAAGACGGGGGACAGCATGGTTCCCTGGGGGAGGTCATCAAGGAGTTCTCCACCCTGCAGGATCTCACCTTCAAGGAGAACGAGCTCCAGAGCCTGGTGACTGAAGTGATGGCGCTACGTTATCAGCAGGATCTGGAGAGTGCCTTCCTGTTCATCGGTTACAAGATAGAAGAGATAGAGACCCTGGCCGCCCGGCTGGCAGATTACCCCTCGACGGTGAGCTATCGCCAGATCCTCAAGGAGATAGTGACTCTGGTCAAACCCGGCGGCCAGCTGCAACGGCTGCTGGCTGCCGACGTGCGGACCCATCAACAGCTGGAAGCGCTGCGGCCCCAGCTGGATGAGTCTGTCTCCCGCTATCACGCCAGGGTCAGCCGGGTGGTGATCGAGGCCAACCAGGCGCTGCGTACCCTGGGTCATGACAGCCATCGCAGGGTGGTGACGGGCAAGACGGTGATCCTGGTGGCGTTGGGGCTTTCTGTGCTGATCAGCGGCTTCGTGCTGGTGGTGCTGATTGGTCGACGGTTGATCCGGCGGCTTGATATCCTGAGCCAGGATCTGGCCCGGGTCGCGGCCGGCCAGCTGGAGCAACCGATCAAGACGGTGGGGCGAGACGAGATTGGACGACTGGGTGAGAGCCTGCGCGGCTTCTGCGAGCAATGGCAGCAAGTGGAACGAACCAATGCCCTCAATCTCATCAACAACACCCAGGCCTCCCTCATCACCTGCCACCCGGACGGGACCATAGAGTCGGTCAACCCGAGTGCATTGGCCCTGTTCCGGCAAGCGAGCATAGAACCGGAGCAGCCCCTGTGGCAGGTTTTCCCCGGTGAGGGGGGGGCCGTGCTGGCGGCCCAGTTCCAGCCAGGTCAACCGCTGCAACGGCTCGGCAGCAGCGAATGCACCCTGGCCGCCGAGTTGGCGGGGCAGGCCCGCTACCTTCATTTCAATTTCCGTCGCTTCGAGCAGGCGCGGCGATCCAAGTTCATCATCACCATCACGGACGTGACCCGCCAGGAGCTGACTGCACGAGAGCTGGGGCGGCTGGTGGAGGAGCGCACCCGGGCATTGACCGAGAATAATCGTCGGTTGGCGGAGGAGGTGGCCCGGCGGGAGCAGGCCCAACGCAACCTGTTGCAGACTCAGGACGAGCTGATTCAGGCCGCCAAGATGGCGGTGGTCGGTCAGGCCATGACCAGCCTGGCCCATGAGCTCAATCAGCCCCTGTCGGCCATGATGACCTATCTCTATACCAGCCGGATGGCACTGGCGGCCGGCGAGTCTCGGCAGCTGGGGCTGGAGCTGGACAAGATAGAGCGTCTCGGCCAGCGGATGGGGCGCATCATCACGGCGCTGCGCAATTTTGCCCGCAAGTCGCCCCAGGCCTGCCCTCTGATCCGGCTGGATCTGCATGAACTGGCGGAACAAGCCCTGTTGCTGGTGGAGACCCGGGCCAGGC
Organism: Aeromonas bivalvium; assembly: GCF_000819765.1. GTDB lineage: Bacteria > Pseudomonadota > Gammaproteobacteria > Enterobacterales > Aeromonadaceae > Aeromonas > Aeromonas bivalvium. Next base: position 32,242 of record NZ_CDBT01000055.1, on the reverse strand, counting down.
GCGATGGATGCCGGTTGCACAACGAGCTCCCCAGAGATCTCTGGATCCAGGGTGACCCTGGCCTGGTGGAGCAGGTCCTGGTCAACCTTCTGGTCAATGGCCTGGATGCCATCGCGGGTCGGGAACTGCGCCAGATCCGGCTGCTGCTGCTCGAACGGGATCCGCGGCTGATCAGGATTGCGCTGTGTGACTCTGGGTCCGGCTTCGGGGAAGAGATGCTGCCCAGGCTGTTTACCCCCTTCACCAGCTCCAAGGAAGTGGGGCTCGGGCTGGGGCTGACCATCTGCCGCTCCCTGCTGGCGCGCTGCGGCGGGGGGATCTGCCTAGGGTCGACCCTGGAGAGAGGGGCCATGGTGGTACTGGAATTTACCGTCGATGAGGCGAGATCGCTGGCGAGCGACGCCGCTCATGACTCATGGGAGTAACTATCATGCGGTTAACGCGAACTCGTGGCACCGACGTGCTGCTGGTGGATGACGATGAGGACGTATTGGAGTCCTATTGTCATCTGTTGAACCTGTCCGGCTATCAGCCAAGGGGGACTGCCAGCCCGGAGCAGGCCTTGGCTTTGCTCGGTGCAGACTGGTCCGGGGTACTGGTGTCCGACATCTATATGCCGGCGATGAATGGGCTGGATCTGCTGGCGCGAGTACGCCAGATAGACCCGGATATCCCGGTGATCCTGATCACCGGTCATGGGGACATCCCTCTGGCGGTCAAGGCCGTCAAGCAGGGGGCCTTCGACTTTCTGGAGAAACCCCTCAATCCGGAAGCGCTGCTGGATCTGTTGGCCCGCGCCCTGGAGCACAGGCGCGCCCTGCTGGCCCATCGCAACGAGATCCAGGCGGCGGTCGAGCATCAGTTGATCGGGACCAGCCCGCAACTCGTCGCCATCCGCCATCAGCTCAATCAACTGGCCCAGACCGACAAGGATCTGATGCTGGAAGGGGAGCCTGGCACGGGTCGACATACCCTGGCCCACCTGCTCCATGGCATAGGTGAGCGTCAGGATCAGCCGTTGCATCTCCATGACTGTGCGGCTGCGCCCGGGGTAGAGCAGATGAAGGAGAGTCTGGCCCTGAGCCATCGTGGCACCCTGGTGTTGCAGGGCCCGGCCAGATTGACCCCTGAGTGTCAGCGCTGGCTGGGAGGGTATCTGCTGGAGCAAGAGCGCAAAGGCAACAAGGCTCAGCGTACCATAGCCCTGTTTGAAGAGGCGCCGGAGCAACTGGTGGCGCAGCAGGTGCTGATGCCAGAGCTCTACTACTACCTTTCCCAGGTGAGGATAAAGTTGCCCAGGTTGGCGGAGCGTAGCTGCGACATCATTCCCCTGTTTCGCTCTTTCTTGCGCCAGGGCTGCAAACGGATAGGCCGCGCCGTTCCCCAGGTGGATCGCGCCTATCTGGAGACCCTCAAGCGCCATCAATGGCCTGGCAATATCCGTGAGCTGCGCAACGTGGCCGAGCTCTATGCGGTGGGCATCATCAAGCTGGCAGGTGTCGAGCGTGCCATGCCAGCCGCCAATGCCAGGGAGCCGCTCGATGACCTGGTGGAGGAGTACGAGAAGCGGATCATCGAAGACACCCTCTTCCTCTTCTCGGGTCGGGTGACCGAAGCCGCCAACTACCTCGGCATCCCGCGCAAGAAGCTCTATCTGCGGATGAAGAAGCACCAGCTGGACAAGGGGTTGTTCAAGCCCAGCAGTTGAGATGCCTGGTGCCGGTCCATGATGGGGGCCTCACAGCTTGAACTGATGGACTGTGGCCGCCAGCTGCTGGCTCTGCTCCGCCAGTTGCGCACTGGTGAGGCGCACTTGCGCCAGCCCGGACAGCATGGCACGACCATTGCCCGCAACCTCTTGCAGACGCCGGTTGATCTCGCCACTGACCTCGCTCTGTTCGTGGGCCGCCCCCCGGATCTGGTCATTCATCTCATTGATGATGGTGATGGCCTGGCGCATCTGCTCAAGATTGGCACGGGTCTGATGGGCCTGCTCGACCACTTGCTGGCTGCGTCGGCTGCTGGCTTTCATCTTCTGCACCGCCTGCTGACTGCCCTGTTGCAGCCGCTCTATCATCTGTTGTATCTCCCCCGTGCTGTGCCGGGTCTTGCTGGCCAGGTTGCGTACTTCGTCGGCTACCACGGCGAAGCCGCGTCCCTGCTCACCGGCGCGGGCGGCCTCGATGGCGGCATTGAGGGCCAGTAGATTGGTCTGTTCGGCGATATTGCGGATCACCGCCAGCACTGAGGTAATGTGGTCGACATCCTGTTCCAGTCTGGTGACCCCCTGCTCCGATGCCTGAATATCCAGGGCCAGTTCCTCCATCGCCGTGACCGTCTGATGCAGCGCATCGCTGGCGCTGTGTACCTGCTGGGTGGCGACGGCAGAGGTGCTGGCCGTCTGGCTCGCATGGACCATCATCTGAGCACTGGTGGCACTCTGTTCTTCTACCGCCGCCGCTATCTGGTCACTCTGCTGTTGTTGTGCCTGCCCGTTGCCGACCATCTGCGTCATCAGGTCGCGCAGTCGATCCGAGGCGGTCTGTACTGTGGTCACAGTGAGACTGACATCGCCGATGATCCTGTGTATCTGGGTGATGAAGCGGTTAAAGGTGGTACCGAGTGAACCTATTTCATCCTGGCTGTGGATCGTCAGCCGCTGGCTCAGATCGCCCTCGCCCTCGGCAATATTGGCCAGGGCCAGCTGCATGTTGCGCAATGGCTGCAGCATGAGCCGGGTCAGCAACCAGGTAAGGCCTATGGCAAAAAGGATGGCTGCCAGTGTACCCAGACTCATCAGCCTCTGGGCGTGCTGGCTGGATGACTGGCTCTGCTGGATCAAGGCTTCTCTGCTCAGCCCTATCCCTCCCTTGAGCAGATTGAGTTGTTTGCGGATGGAGGCGAATTGTTGTTCTGCCTCATCGAAATGGCTGGCCAGGTAGGCTTGAGCCTCCTGGGGATGGGCAAAGACGGCGTCATAATGTGGCAACCAGCGATCGAACTCCGCCAGCATCAGGTCCAAGCTGGCTTGATGTTCCGGACCGAGCAGACCCGCCGCGATCAAGCCCTGCACCTTGGCTAGCCGGGCCCTGGCCTTGCTGCTGTTGTCGACAAATTCCCGATGCTGAAAGGCGAGATTGCGTTCGTTGAGGCCACCGACAATCAAGCCCTGACCGGCGGCGACGATCTGGTAGAGATCCCGGTAGGCATCCTCCAGCGCATTCTGGACGGGTAATATCTGCTCGGTCAGGGCCTGGTTCACTCGCTGCTGTTCACTGAAACTGCGGTAGGCCACCGCCATGACGGCGGACATGGTAAGCAGGACAATCAGGAGGGGGACCCTTAACTTGGCGCTAAACGAGAGGTTGTTCAAGACAGACATGTGGCTTCACCGTCGTGGGATGGGGCTCTTCATTATCGAGAGGAGGGCATGTTTGGGTATCGATCGCGTTCACGGATCGTCGCCTCGGTAGCCAGAATTTGGGTTAGTCGGAACTCAAATTCGTCATTTATTCATCGATTGAACCCAGGTGGCGTTTCTGACCAATAATCAGTGAGCTGACTCTGTGAGGAAATGGCGATGAGGTGTCCAAGGTGCTTGCGCGAAGGAGTTGACAAGGTGCTGGATGAGCGGGTGAGTCGAGCCTGCGCTCTAGGGATCGGGGCGGCGGGGGGCTATGCGGGGGCGGCGACCCTCGCCAAGGTTGGTGCCATTTGGGGTGGTACCCTGGGCAGTGCCGGTACGCCGTTCGGGGCTCTGCTGGGAGCCATCTGTGGTGGGTTGCTGGGAGGGCTGGGGGCAGGAGGCATAGGCTGGCTACTTGGCCGGGTACTGGACAGGCGTCTCTCCGATGAGTTTTTCTGCAAGGCCTGCGAGCACAGGTTCAGGCGCTAGCCAGTGTCGGGGATGGCCGACGGCATGCCCCGACGCGGGGGCATGCCGGTGCGGCTGCGGGTCAGGTCGGCAGCGAGAACAGCTGCTCCAGATAGACGGCCACCCCGTCCTCGTCCGAACTCAGGGTGCGCTCGTGGCGGGGCAGGGCCAGCTTGAGCCGATCGTGGGCATTGTCCATCACCACGCCACGACCCACCATGTTGAGCATCTCGAAGTCGTTCATGCCATCGCCGAAGGCCACCGCCTGAGACATCTCCAGCCCATGCTGGGCCAAGACAGCCTGCACCGCATTGCCCTTGTGCACGCCGGCGTGCATCACCTCGAGACAGTCCGGCAGGGAGAAGGTGACATTGAGCCTGTCACCGTATTGGGCGTTGAGTCGGGCTTCGATGGGCAGCAGCTTCTCGTGCTCGCCGATGTAGAACACCTTGCTGATCCCCTCTTTCGACTGAGTCTGGAGATCGACCAGCCGATAGTTGAAGCCGGATTCGTCATGGAAGCTGAGCAGCCAGGGCAGCTCCTCCTCGACCAGCCACTCATCCCCCTGATAGATGTTGAGGTGGATGTCGGGGTCGCGTGGCAGGGCGATCAGTTCGGCGGCGACCTCCGCCGGCAGGGACTGGTTGAACACCAGCTTGTCCTGCTTGTCATGAACCATGGCACCGTTGGAGGTGATGAGGTAGATGTCCAGCCCGAGGGTATCGCGAATGGTGCGCACATCCACGTGATGGCGTCCGGTGGCTACTACGAACTTGATGCCCTTGGCCACCAGCCGGTGCAGGGTGTCGCGGGTGCGGGGGGAGATCTGGTGCTGCTTGTTGAGCAGGGTACCGTCGAGATCGGATACAACTACCTTGAACATCGTTACCTCGGTTTCGCAGAAATACCGGGGCAGTGTACTCCAGCCATTGGGCTCGCCCCATTTATTTAGGGTTACAAAAAATAACCAGTCTAGGTGCCGTTGACCATGGGTCAACGGCACCTAGTAGCGGCCGAAGAAGTCCAGGACCGCGGTGAGGGCGGGTTGGCGCTTGTCATCGGCCTCGATGAAGAGCTCATGCCAGGCGCCGTCGATGCGCAGGGGCTTGCCGCCCTCGCAGGGGGCGCGCTGGCAGAAGTCGGCCTGGGCCTGGTTGTCGACCACGCTGTCGTCCCCCGCCTGCAGCAGCAGCAGCGGTGTCTTGATGCTGCCCGCCTCTGCCAGGGCCCGCTCAGCCCCCGTCATGCCCTGATGGATCCAGTGCGCCGTGGCGCCTCCCAGCTTGAGCCGGGGGGATTGCTCGTATTGTCGGCGGAAGGCGGCGTAGCGCGCCTCGCTGTGGGTCAGCTCATTGTCGGCGAATCCCTGGTCCTGATAGGCGCCCTGGCCAGGGCCGTAGGGGGGCTCGCCGAACCAGCCACCGACCCTGGCTATGGTGGCGCTGAGCCCCTTGGCAAGCCAGTGGGGCAGGCCGCCGAGATGAATGCCCATCATGGGGGAGGAGAGGGCGGCGGCGCGGATGTCATCGGGCCAGCGTTCCAGATAGCGCGCCGAGATGGCGCCCCCCATGGAGTGGGCCAGCAGGAACAGGCTGGCGGGCTGGTCTGCCAGGATCACCTGGTCGTGAAACTGCTTCAGATCCACCACATAGTCCTCGAAGTCGGCCACATAGCCCTTCTCCCTATTCGCCAGCAGGCGATCCGACATCCCCTGGCCGCGATGGTCTATCAGGTAGAGGCTGTAGCCCTGGCGCCACAAATCCCACGCCAGCTCCTGGTACTTGAGATAGGTCTCGACCCGGCCGTTGACGATGAGGATGGCGCGATCGATCTTGGGCTGGCGCAGGGCGGCATAGCGGATGGTGACCCCGTCCTTGCCTTCAAACTCCCCCTCAACGGCATGCTGGCGCCAGAACTCGGGCAGGGTCTGCTGATAGAGGGCGGGGACGTCGGCTTCAGTGGTCAGCTGGTAAGGATTGCTCACGGCAAGGGCTCCGGCAGAAAACAGGGTCAGGGCCAGCAGGGGAAGAGAGAGGGATTTCATCGGGCACACTCCTGTTGCCAGATAGGGTCGGATGCCATCGTGTCTGGGTGGCAGGTCAAGATGACAGTCAGAGTAGCGGTTTGTCTTCGCCATGGCGATCTCGGGGTCTTCATGACTCCTCTCTGAATGCCTCTTCCTCGTCCCCCAGGCTGGCCCAACCCTTGCGGGTCAGCTGCATCCGTTGCCACCAGGCCTCGTCCGCCAGGATCTCGCCGGCCGGGCCCAGCTGGGGGTAGGGCATCTCTTTCTCTTTGCAGAGCTGGGCATAGACGGGGTAGCCCCCCTCGAACAGTATGCTGTTCTGCTCTTCCAGGTCGAGTGGGCAGCCTCGCCGATAGCAGCCAGCCAGCTCCCGCTGGCGCTGAGCTTCATACAGGATGGCGGCGGCGGCCACAGAGACGTTGAGGGACTGCACCATGCCCACCATGGGAATGACGATATGGTGATCGGCCAGGGCCAGCGCCTCGTCGCCGATGCCGTGCTTCTCCTGGCCCACCAGGATGGCGGTCGGCCTGGTGTAATCGATGGCGCGAAAATCCACTGAATTTTCAGATAGATGAGTCGCAAGTATCTGCATGCCAGAGGCTTTCAGTTCGGCCACTGCGCTGCCTACGTCCGGGTGTAGCTTGACGTCGACCCAGTTCTGGCTGCCGCGGGCCGTGCCCTTGCGCTTGTGGATCCAGGTTTTTGGCCAGACGGCGTGGACCCGATGGATACCGATGGCGTCGGCGGTGCGGACGATGGCGGCCAGGTTGTGAGGCTTGTGGACCTCTTCCATGCAGACGGTCAAATCGAGCTGGCGCTGGGCCAGCATGTCGGAGATCCGTTTAAAGCGTTCAGGTGTCATATCGATATCTATGTGATGAGGCTGGTGCGCGGCTCGGACGTTGTGTGCCGCCGATGCGCGTGAGGCCATGATTGTCTCTTGAAAAAGCAACAGGCGGCTTGCGCCGCCTGTGGGATCAGTTCTTCTGTCGGCTCACCCTGAGCACATTGGGCATGACGCGGATCTTGCGCATGATGTTGGCCAGATGGATGCGGCCCTTGGTGGTGATAAGCAGGGTGACCAGATAGACGCGACCATCCTTCTCCTCGGTACTGATACCGTGGATGTTGGCACCGGTGGCGGCGATCACGTTGGCCAGCTCCGCCAGGGCGCCCTGATGGTTGACGATCTCGATATGGATGCCGGTCTTGAATTCCAGTTCCTGATCCGGATCCACTTCCCACTGTACCGGCAGGTACTTGTCCGGTTCGCGGCTGTAGCCCTTGATGTTGCGGCACGACTCCTGGTGGATCACCAGCCCCTTGCCCGGGCTGATGTGAGCGATGATGGCATCCCCCGGGATCGGGCGGCAGCAGTTGGCGAAGGTGACCAGCATGCCGTCGGCACCCTTGATCGGCATCTTCTTGCTGCTCCTGGGCTGATCATCCTGGGGCAGCTCATCGGCCTGCATGCGGCGGGCGACCATGACGCTCATGGCATTGCCCAGACCGATATCGGCCAGCAGGCCATGCAGGTTCTCGTGCTTGGTATCGGTCAGTACCTGCTTGATGCGGGCTTCCGGAATGTCCTCTATGTTCTTGGCGCCGAGGGCATGATTGAGCAGGCGACGGCCGAGCACCACGGACTCCTCGGTGCGCAGGTTCTTGAGGAACTGGCGGATCTTGGAGCGAGCCTTGGTGGTCACCACGAAGTTGAGCCAGGCCGCATTGGGGCGGGCCCCCGGCGCCGTGATGATCTCCACCGTCTGACCGGATTGCAGCTGGCTGCTCAGCGGGTAGGGGTGGCGGTCGACCCTGGCCCCCACGCAGGCATGGCCGATGTCCGTGTGCACCGTGTAGGCGAAATCCACCGGGGTGGCGCCGGTGGGCAATTCCATGATGCGTCCCTCGGGGGTGAACACATAGATCTCGTCCGGGAAAAGATCGGTCTTGACCCCTTCGATGAACTCGAACGAGCTGCCGGCGCTCTGCTGCAGCTCGAGCAGGCTCTGCATCCAGCGCTGGGCGCGGATCTGGGCCGTGGTGCCCGAGCTGTCGCCATCCTGCTTGTAGGCCCAGTGGGCGGCAACCCCCTTGTCGGCCATCTGATCCATGTACTCGGTGCGGATCTGCACCTCGACCGGCACCCCGTGCGGCCCCACCAGGGAGGTGTGCAGGGACTGGTAGCCGTTGGTCTTGGGGATGGCGATATAATCTTTAAAGCGGCCGGGACGGGGCTTGTAGAGGCTGTGCATCTGCCCCAGCACCCGGTAACAGGTGTCTATGTCCTTCACCTTGACGCGAAAGGCATAGATATCCATTACCTCATGAAATTGCAGCTCTTTTTTCTCCATCTTGTTGTAGATGGAGAACATGTTCTTCTCGCGGCCGCTCACCTGGGCCTCGATGCCGGACTCCTGCAGTCTCCCCTGGATTTCGCTCTGGATGGACTCGATGATCTCGCGGCGATTGCCACGGGCACGGCGCACCGACTCTTTCAGCACCCGGGAGCGCATGGGGTAGAGGGCCTCGAAGCCGAGCTCTTCCAGCTCGTTCTTCATGGTGTGGATGCCGAGGCGGTTGGCGATGGGGGCGAAGATCTCCAGGGTCTCGCGGGCGATGCGGCGGCGCTTGTCCGGCCGCAATGAGCCGAGGGTGCGCATGTTGTGGGTGCGGTCGGCCAGCTTGATCAGGATGACCCGTATGTCCTGGGTCATGGCCATCATCATCTTGCGGAAGTTCTCGACCTGGGCTTCCTTGCGGTCGCGAAACTTCAGCTTGTCGAGCTTGGAGACGCCGGAGACCAGCTCGGCGACCGCATCGCCAAACAGCTCTGCCAGCTCGGCCTTGGTGACAGGGGTGTCCTCGATGACATCGTGCAGCACGGCGGCCATCAGGGTCTCGTGGTCCAGGCGCATGTCCCCCAGAATGCGGGCAACCGCAACCGGGTGGGTAATATAGGGTTCACCACTGGATCGCATCTGGCCCTGGTGAGCATCGCGGGCTACCACATAGGCTTGCTTGAGTTTCTCAACCTGCTCTGCTGGCAGATAAGAACTAGCTACTTCTTTAAGATTTTCAAATAGATACAAGACATGCCCCGCTGCGGTAATTCAGCAATCCGTGGTATTGAGGGTATACCCCTGAGTTTGCGAGGTTTTCGAGCGGTTGTAAATGGGGGAGAACAGTCGGCACCCGGGCGGGTGCCGGCTTGGAGGACTTAACCGCGCCCTTCGGCGATAGCGGCAACGGCAGCCAGCTCGGCGGCTTCCTGCTCCTGCTGCTCGTAACGGTCCTGGGTATCCATTACTTGATTGTTCACCAGACCCAGCTCGATCTCACGCAGGGCGATCACAGTCGGCTTGTCGTTCTCTTCGTCAACCAGGGGATCTTTACCTTGAACCGCGATCTGACGGGCGCGGCGCGCGGCGACCAGCACCAGGTCAAAACGGTTACCTACCTGTTTTACAGCATCTTCTACAGTAACGCGTGCCATGCAGGACTCCAGTGTTTAAAAATGACGCAAAAGTTTACTTGGTTTTAGCTTATTCCGCCAGTAGCTGTTGTAGCAAGTTTTGTTGTGCCTGCTGCTGGCGGCCCGTCGTCAACCTCTGGCTCTCTATGATGGCCTTGAGTTGGCACAGGGCCAGCTCGAACTCTTCGTTGATGATGACATAGTCATACTCGTCGTAGTGCACCATTTCGGCAACGGCTTTCGCCATGCGACCCCGGATCACCTCTTCGCTGTCCTGGCCGCGGCCGATCAGGCGGCGCTCCAGTTCGGGGCGGCTCGGCGGCAGTATGAAGATGGAGCGGGTCTCCATCTGCGCGCGGATCTGGCGGGCGCCTTGCCAGTCGATGTCGAGAAAGACATCGATGCCCTGGGCCAGGCAGGCCTCGATGGCGGCGCGGGAGGTGCCATAGTAGTTGCCGAACACCTCTGCCCACTCCAGAAAATCGCCGCGCTCGATCAGCGCCTTGAACTCATCTACCGGCACGAAATGGTAGTGCACCCCGTTCTCTTCCCCCGGGCGCATGGCGCGGGTGGTGTGGGAGACGGAGAGCTGCATCCGGCCGGCGGCTTCCGGCTGGCTGAGCAGGGCACTGAGCAGACTGGACTTACCCGCTCCGCTCGGGGAGGAGATGATGTAGAGGGTGCCTTGTTGCGCCATGTCCGTACCTTTAAGCGATGATAGTGTTCTGGTTGTAGCAGAGGCTGCCGTCTTGTGCCCGAAGGGGCGACAGCCAAGCACAAAACGCGGAAAATTAAGCCACTGGGGCATATGAAGGCGGCAGATGGTAGCAGACGGCCGCAGATAAAAAAACGGCCGGAATCATATTCCAGCCGATCAAAGGATTCGTAGCTTGCTGTGGGAGTCGCCTCCACACGGCCGTCATTCTGGCGAGCCAGCTGTCGGCTGACCATCAGGTTATCTCTCGCTGATCACTCGGGATTTTCGATGGATCCTGCCATTTGCTGCCAATATTCGTCGAATCGGGCGATCACCCGGGCGATCGGCAGCCTGGCCATGGCGTCCGGATCCTTGAGCCGGGTACGCCAGCTCAACTGATCGAGGGGCTTGCCGGTCTCGGCTTCAATGAGTTCCTGATAGACGCTGACGACCCGATCCCGTGCCAGGTAGGGACCGGTGCGGGCCGGGTTGTGGTGGGCATAAAGGCCGATGACGGGGGTCCCGACCATGGTCGCCATGTGGGTGGGCCCCGTGTCCGGAGCCAGCACCAGGCTCGCCTCCTTGATCAGGGCCAGCAGCTGCTTGAGGCTGGTCTGTCCCACCAGGTCGACCGGCTTGCTCTCGCTTAAGCGCCGGATCTCGGCGGCGAGATCCAGCTCCAGTTGGGCCGGTCCGCCGCACAGGTAGACCTGCATCCCCCTGGCCGCGGCATGGTCTGCCAGGGCGGCATAACCGGCTGCGGTCCAGTTCTTGAAGGGCTTGCTGGCGGCCGCGCAGATGAGCAGGGTGGGCTTGCCGCCAATCTTCTCCTTTGCCCACGCCTGATGTTCCGCGCTGATGGGCAGTTGCCAGTCCGGGGTCAGATCCTGGATGCCCAGCTCCCTGGCGAAGGCGAGGAAGCCATCCAGCACGTGGGGAGAGGCGGGGGAGGGTACCTTGTGATTGGTGAACAGCCATTGGCCATCGTTGGCCCGCTCCCGGTCGAAGCCGAGCTTGACCCCGGCCCGGATGCCGAGGGTGGCGATGCTGGCCCGCAGGGCCGCCTGCAGATGCAGCAGGGCATCGAACCTGCGGCCTGCCAGTCGACGCCACAGATCGCGATAACCGCGCCAGCCCTGGCCCTTGTCGAACGGGATCACCTCGACGCCGGGCAGATCGGCAAACAACCCGGCCTCCAGCTTGCCGGTGACCCAGGTGATGCGGGTCTCTGGCCACGCCCGCTGGATGACGCGCACCAGGGCCAGCGCATGGCAGCAATCCCCGATGGCGGAGAGCCGCAGGATGCAGATGGAAGAGGGTGGCGTTTGGAACGGCAGCATGATGTGGCGCAATGGGTGGGTAATCGATGAATGGCATTATGCAAACTCCCTCGTGGATTGTAAAATTGCGGCCAATCACTGCCCGGAACCCGCCAGATGCAAATTCAAACCGACAAGAACCAGGTGTGCTGGTTTGCCGATGATCACTTCCACAACCCCTCGCCCAGGCTGTTCGATCCCGGCTGGTGGCAGGATCAGGGCAAGGTGGTGGGGTCCGCCATTGGTCGCGGTGTGACCTGGTTCGTGAAGGGGGAGTCGTGCCATCTGGTGTTGCGCCACTACTATCGTGGCGGCATGGTGGGCAAGGTGGTGCGGGATCGCTTCTGGTTCGAGGGGGTGGAGTCGAGCCGGGCCATGGCCGAGTACAGCCTGCTGGCCCGCTTGAGCGAACAGGGCCTGCCGGTACCGCGCCCGTTTGCGGCCCGCATGGTCAAGCAGGGGCCCTTCTATCGGGCCGATATCCTGATCGAGCGCATTCGTGGCGCCAAGGATCTGGTGGCCTTGCTCAAGCGAGGCCCCATTGCGGCCGACATCTGGCTGCGGGTCGGCCAGGCGATCCGCCAGTTGCACGATGCCGGCGTCTATCATGCGGATCTCAACAGCCACAACCTGCTGCTCGACAAGGATCAGAAGGTCTGGGTGATCGATTTCGACAAGGGGGAGCTCCGCGCCCCGGGCAGCTGGCAGCAAGCCAATCTGGAGCGTCTGCTGCGCTCCTTCAACAAGGAGGCGCAGCTGCACACCAGCTTCCACTTCGTGCCCGGGAACTGGCAGACCCTGATGGAGGGTTATCATGGGGCTCGCAGCGGCGGTGCCTGATCCCGGCCCTTCGGCCATGGTCCCGGTTTTTTGCCAGTACCCGGATTGCCGATCCCTTGCCTCGATGCTACTTATTGGGGTTCATGACGAATTTTCACAGTTTCGAGGCGTTTGATGGATGTACTGAAGGCTCCGCTGGCGGATACGGTGACCGAACTGGATTGTTCCTTGATGGCGGATGTCATGGCCATCATGGATGCCGGCGCCTGGCGCTGGCCACAGCATCAGGCGATACAGCGGGATCCCTCCTGCCTGGCGCTGCTGGGTCTCACCCCCGAGACCCTGGATGAGATGAGCTGGCTGGCCCGGGTTCACCCGGATGACATGGGGCGGGTGGCCGAGGCGTTCGCCGCCTGCCTGCATGGGCATGACGCGTTGCGGCTGGACTACCGCATCCTGCACCATGACGGCCACTACATCCGGCTCGACGAGCGGGCCAGCCGCATGGCGAACGGCGATCTGCTCGGCATGGTGCGCCGCTGTCGCCACGCCCAGGCGGCGGAGCCGCAGGGCACGGATCCCCTGACCGGGCTCGAGAGCCGCCGCGACTTCGAACAGCGGCTCGGCGAGCGGCTGAGCCAGGGGGGGGCCTTCTGCCTGCTGCAGCTGACCGTGGACCACAGGGCCAAGATATTACAGCTGTTTGGCGAGGCGGACTGCGACGCCATGCTGGCCAAGCTGGCGCGCATCGTGCGCCACGAGCTGCGCAAGGACGATCCCTTCGCCCGTTGGGATGATGACACCTTCATCCTGATGCTGCCCGGCATAGAGCGGCTCGATGCGCTGGAGATAGCCGAGCGGCTGCGCCTCGAGATTGCCGATGCCAGCCTGCTGCCGGAGCGCCCGGTCACCATCAGCATCGGCCTGGTGCAGCATCAACCGGGGGAGCAGATCGATCACCTGCTCGCCCGGCTCGCCTCCTGCCATGGTCAGGCCCGCCAGGAGCACAACCAGGTCGTCGGCTGAGCACAGCTGTCGGTCAGGCCCGGGCCGGTCGCCCTGGCTTGCACAGCCAGAGGGAGGCCAGCATCAGCAGGCCGCCGACGGCGAGGCGCAGCAGATCCGTCTCCCGCCCCCACAGCATCAGGTTTACCAGCAGACCCGCCGGGATCAGGGCGTTGTTCATGATGGCCAGCACGCCGCTGCTGACCAGGGTCGCGCCCTTGTTCCACAGGAAGTAACCCAGACCGGACGCACCGATCCCCAGCCACAGCAGTATGCCCCACTGCAAACCTGTACTTGGGTATTGCGGCTTGCCGAGCAACCACCAGGCGGGCAGGGCGACAGCCAGGGCTCCCAGATAGAAGCAGCCGAACACGGCATGCTGGGGGGGCTGTTCTGTCTCCCGTGCCAGCAGCACCTTGTAGCCCACCTGCCCCAGGGCGAAGCTGAGGTTGGCCCCCTGTACCACCAGGAATCCCAGCACATAGCTTTCGGTCAGGCCGTCGAAGCGGATGACGGCCGCCCCCAGCACCGCCAGCAGCGCCGCCCACAGATAGGCGGGCTTGAAGCGCCGCTCCAGCAGATCGTGGAGCAGGGTGACGTAGAGGGGGGTGAAGATGGTGAACACCAGCACTTCCGGCACCGTCAGCAGCAGGAAGGAGTGGTAGTAGAACAGATACATGATGCCGAGCTGGATGGCGCCGAGGGCCATCAGCTTGAGGGCCAGATCCGGGCGCAGCCAGCGTCGGCGCAGGAAGGGCAGAAATACCAGACTGGCGAGGGCGATGCGGGTCAGCACGGAGAAGTAGGCATCCACCTGACCGGCCAGATAGACCCCGATCAGGCTGAAGGAGAAGGACCAGAGCAGGGTAACCCCTATCAAGTAGTTCATGTGTTTGATTTATCGTCAGTTGTCAATTTGGAGGTGGCTATGATGGCCGAGTTGGAAGGCGCGATCCAGCGTTTATGGGAGCGATTGCCACAGATCGGATCTTTTGCCTTCGAGGCGAGCAACGGGGCGGGTTCCGCAACCGACTGGTGCGGTCGCGGCGAGGGGGAGGTGCGGGTGACCCATCATCAGGGGGGCTGGCTGTTCACCGAGCAGGGCCGCTACACCACGCCCCATGGCAAGGTGCTGGCCATGCACAACCGCTTCTGGTGGCAGCGCACCGCGCGGGGGATCATGCTTTCCCATCTGCGCCATGAGCAGCCGGTCGAGCTGTTCGAGCTGTTGCCGCAAGGGGATGGTCGCTGGCTGACCGCGGAGCCCCACCGCTGTGGTCAGGATCACTACAGCGCCGAGCTGACCCTGAGGGAAGACGGCTTTCTGCTCGCCTGGCAGATCAGGGGCCCGCGCAAGAACGAACACCTGGGTTACCGCTATCGGGCCCGGTGACGGATCCCGGCCATAAAAAAACCGGTGCAGGGCACCGGTTGCGGGAGTGCGGGTTCCTTGGCGCACCTCGCCGGGCAGGCGAGGGGTCGCCAGTCACACTGGGTGGCCGTCAGGCATGGAAGGCATGCCCCAGCATGGCCTGCAGCCTGCTGTCGAACAGCCAGGGCAGCAGCACCATCAGCAGGCCGAGCAGGCCCGTCACCTTGTGGCGGTACTGCCAGCCGGCGATCAGCACCAGGCCGCCACACAGGGAGGTCAGGATGCCTGACACAGGTTCTCCTGACGGCTGCGTCTCTGCTGGGCCCACTGGTTCATGGCGACCGAGCCCAGGATCAGGGCCAGTGCCACCCCGGTGGTGGAGTGGATCTGCTCGCCGAGGAAGAGGGCGCCCAGCACCACCCCGAACAGGGGTACCAGATAGTTGCTGAAGGAGGCGAAGGTGGGGCCCGCCTTCTGGATCAGCGCCATGTAGAGGAAATAGACCAGGCCGGTACAGAAGATGCCCAGCATGACCACGGCGCCGATGGCGCGCTGGCCCGGCAGGGTGAGTCGGTCGAAGTCGATCAGGAAGGGGGCGGCGATCAGCAGCTGGATGGCGGAGGAGATGAGGATGTTGCGTGCCACCACCACCGGGTGATCCTTGGCGAAACGCTTGATCATCAGCAGGCCGATGGCGAAGCAGCTGGCACCGAACAGTATGGCCATGGCGCCCAGCAGGCCGGCATTCATGCCGCCAGCCAGCTCGGGCCAGAACAGCACCAGCACGCCGACGAAACCGATCACCACGGAAAGCAGGCCGCTCTTGGTGATCTTCTCCCCCGAGATGAACAGCGGCGCCATCAGTATGGTGACGAAGGGGATGCAGCCCATCACCACGGCGGCGATGGCGCTATCCACGTACTGTTGACCCCAGGCCACCATGATGAAGGGGATGGTGGCATCGAGCAGGGCGATCAGCATGTAGGTGCGCCAGGGGGTATGTTCGCTCTTGAGGCGCATGAACAGGCAGAGCAGGCCCAGGGTCAGGCTGCCGCACAGGGCACGTCCGGCGGCCACCAGTATGGGGGGCAGCTCGGCCACGGCCTGATGCATGAAGATGAACTGGGAACCCCACAGCAGGCCGATGGCCAGCAGTAACAGATAACTACGCATGTCTTGTCTCGTTGTCGGTGATGCAATCAATGAGCGCATTCTAGGGAGTCTGCTACTATGTCGAAAATGAATTGTTGGCATCAAGCCATGGTGAATATCGATGGAACTCTCCCTCGCCCGTCTCGACCTCAACCTGCTCACCCTGTTCGATGTGCTGATGCAGGAACGCAACGTCACCCGCGCCGCCGAACGGCTGCACCTCTCCCAATCCACCGTCAGCCACGCCCTGGGGCGCTTGCGCCAGGCGCTGGATGATCCCCTGTTCGTCATGAGCCGGCGAGAGATGATGCCGACCGAGCGGGCCAAGGCCCTGGCGGGGCCGGTGCGCCAGGCGCTGGCCATGCTGGAGCAGGGACTGCGCCAGGCCAAGGGGTTCGACCCCGCCAGCGCCCATCGGGTGTTTCGCATGGCCCTGCCCGGCTCGGTGGAGCATGGCCTGGTGCCAGCCATGGTGGAGCGGCTCCATGAGCTGGCGCCCCATTGCCGGCTGGAGGTGTGCGAGCTGGCGGCCAGCGACTACGAGCGGGAGCTTGAGAAGGGAGAGCTGGATCTGGTGGTGGGCTTCGCCGGTGCGGATCATCTCTCCCCCCGGCTGTGGCGCGAAGACTGGTTCAGCAACCCCCTGGTCTGTCTGTCACCCCTCGGCAGCGCGCTGCCCGATACCCTGGGGCCGGCCGAGCTGATCGGTCGACCCCATATACACACCTCCAGCTGGGGCCACAGCCAGGCCATGGTGGATCTCTGGCTGGCCCGCTTCGGGGTGGAGCGGGAGCTGGGGGTGCGGCTGCCGAGCTTCATGGCGGTACCCCAGCTGATGGCGACCGGCCGCTACCTGGTGGTGGTGCCCGAGATGATAGGGCGCCACTTCAGCCAGCACTATCCGCTGCGGCTGCACCAGCTCGAGCCCGCCATTCCCATCGTCTACCTGATGGCGGGCCATCCCCTGAGCGCCCACGACGAGGCGATCCGCTGGCTCAAGGGGGAGCTCCATGCCCTGGCCCTGGCGCGCTACGGGCTGACACCGCTCGGCCCGGCCTGAGCCGGATCAGGGGAAGTAGTTGAGCCCCATGGCGCCCTTTACCTCCGCCAGCACGGCGGCCGTGATGACGCGGGCCTGCTCTGTGCCCTGGTGCAGCAGGCGGAGCAGCTCGCCGCGATCGGCCAGGGCCTGTTGCCTGCGGGCCCGCATCGGCGCGAGCAGGCTCTGCAGGCAGTCGTTCAGCACCTGTTTGCAGCGCATGTCGCCGAGGCCGCCACGGCGATAGTGGGCCTTCATCTCGGCCACCAGGGCCTTGTCCGGGTGGAAGGCATCCAGATAGGCGAATACCGTATTGCCTTCCACCTGACCCGGGTCGCTCACCCTGAGATGGTTGGGGTCGGTATACATGGCGAACACCGCCTGCCGGATCGCCTCTTCCGACATGCCGAGCTCTATGGTATTGCCGAGGGACTTGGACATCTTGGCCTTGCCGTCGATGCCGGGCAGGCGGCCGGTGTCGCTCAGGATGGGCTGGCACTCGGTCAGCACCTCCCTGCCCACCAGGGCATTGAAGCGGCGTACTATCTCGTTGGCCTGCTCCAGCATGGGCAGCTGATCCTCCCCCACCGGCACGTGAGTGGCGCGAAAGGCGGTGATGTCGGCGGCCTGGCTGACGGGATAGACCAGAAAACCGGCGGGAAGGCTGCGCTCGAACCCTTTTTGCTGGATCTCCGCCTTGACGGTGGGGTTGCGCTCCAGCCGGGCGACGCTGACCAGATTGAGGTAGTAGCTGGTGAGCTCGGGGAGGGCGGGCAGGGCGCTCTGCAGGCAGAAGGTGGTCTTTGCCGGATCCAGACCGGCGGCCAGGTAGTCGGCCATCACCTCCAGCACGTTGCCGCTCACCCTGGCCGGGTCGTGGCCGTTGTCGGTCAGCGCCTGCAGATCGGCGATCATCACGAACTGGCGATAATGGTGCTGGGCCTCGACGCGCTGACGCAAGGAGCCGACGTAGTGGCCTATGTGCAGTTTGCCGGTGGGACGATCGCCGGTCAGTATGATGGGTGCTTGCATGTCACTCTCTCCAGTCAGGGTGGGCCGGGAGGCGACAAAGGGATGAAAACAATGACCGCCTCTCGGCGGTCACGGTGTTTTCTTTGGGAAAAAAGAATAGAAACGCGGTGCCGCCTGTTTAGGAGCGGCACCACCAGTGCTTGTGGTTGAATGCGGTCATGTTCATGGCATATCAAGCTACGCCTGTTTGCTCACTTCTGCAAGGGCACCACCAGCAGGTCACAGGGCACGGTATTCATCAGCTGACGGGCGCTGGAGGTCAGCAGGCTCCAGAAGCTCTGGCGGTGGCCGCACACCAGCAGATCGATGTCGTAATCGCGCACCGCCTGGTTGACCCGCTCGCTGAGATCGCCGCAGATCACCAGCTTCTTCTCGATGGGGTACTCCACCGGCGCCAGGAACGCCTCCAGCTTCTCTTTCGCCTCGGCGATCACCTGATCCTGCACGTTGTCGATGTCGATATCGATCATCTCGGTGTAGAGATCCTTGAGGTCGACGTCCACATGGATCACCGACAGCTTGGCGCCGTTGGAGATGGCCCTGTCCACCGCCTTCTCTATTACCTTGCGGTTGTCCTCCGACAGGTCGATCGCGACCAGCACATGTTGGTAATGGGTTCCGCTCATGGGATTCTCCTCACAGGTGTTCCCTTCACTATACCAATCTCTGTTGCAACTAAAATGTCAGTCTCGTCACAGCCTGGCGCGGCGATGGCATCCTGTCGTGCCACCTGTGTGAGCCAGCTCCCCTTGCGGACAGAATATGGCGATAAAACGAGCAGAAATATGACGGGGGTCACTGTGCTCGCCTTGCCCGTCATCCGCGCTCGGCATAGGATGTGGCCGTGTCTCGCAACGAGCACCATAACAAGAAGCATCTGAATACCGCTTTGGGAGCCGATGGCTCCCTTTTGTTTTTCCGGCCCATTTTCTCCGGGCCACCCTTCGCCACATCAAGGCCATCTTCGCACCGGCTGGCTATGATCAAGCCTGTTCCCGCAGGAGAAGTACCATGATCATCCATCCCCAGATCCAGGGCTGCGTCGCCCGCAATTGCCATCCCATCGGCTGTCGCGCCGCCGTGGAGCAACAGATAGCCGAGATCCGTGCCGCCGGCCCCTTCAACGGGCCCAGGCGGGTGCTGATCCTGGGGGCCTCCTCCGGCTTTGGGTTGGCGTCGCGCATCGCCCTCACCTTCGGGGCCGGGGCGAACACCATCGGGGTCTCGTTTGAGCGTGGTCCATCCGATCAGGGCATCGGCAGCGCGGGCTGGTACAACAACATCTGGTTCAAGCAGGCCGCCGAGCGGGAGGGCTACCAGGCCATCAACCTGATCGGTGACGCCTTCTCCGACGCCATGCGCCAGCAGGCCATCGCCACCATACGCCAGCTGTGGGGAGAGGTGGATCTGGTCATCTACTCATTGGCCAGCGGTCAACGGGTACTGGCGGACGGACGCCGGGTGCGCTCCGTGCTCAAGGCCACGGGGCAGCCCTTCACCGGCTGGGGGCTCAGCCTGGAGCACAATGCCCTGGTGGAGCAGACCCTGCCGCTGGCCAGCCCCGAGGAGATCCACGATACCGTCACAGTGATGGGGGGTGAGGACTGGCAGCAATGGATGCAGGCCCTGCAGGATGCCGACTGTCTGGCCCCCGGGGTGCAGACGGTGGCCTACTCCTACATAGGCCCCGCATCCACCTATCCCCTTTATCGGGACGGCACCATAGGCTACGCCAAGGAGCACCTGCACGGCACCGCCGAGGCGATCAACCTGCAGCTGGCCGAGCTTGGCGGCCATGCCTGGGTCAGCGTCTGCAAGGCGCTGGTGACCAAGGCGAGCGCCTATATTCCCGTACTGCCCGTCTATCTGGGGCTGCTGATGGGGGTGATGAAGGAGCGCGGGGTGCACGAGGGCTGCATCGAACAGATGCGGCGCCTGTTTGCCGACAAGATGTATGGGGCCGAGGGGGTGATCGCCGATGGCAACCGGCTGATCCGCATGGATGACCACGAGCTGGATCCGGCCATTCAGGCCGCGGTCTCGGCGCTCTGGCCCAAGGTCACGCCCGAGAACTTCACCAGCATGGGGGACTTCGCCGGATTGAGGCGGGACTTCATGCAGCTCAACGGCTTCGAGCTGCCCGGGGTGGATTATGAGGCGCCGGTCAACATAGACGCCCTCGGCGAGCTGGAGCCCTAGGTCGGCCTGCACCGTCCTTGCCGTCCTCGGTCAGCGGGCACCTTAAGCCAGGCTGCGGATGACCATGGTGCAAGGGCGGGAGCCGACATCGCCATAGCCGCCCTCGGCGAGCTGGCGCCCTAGGCCAGGCTACGGATGGCCAGGATGCGGGGGGCGGCGGCCATCACCGTCTGGTTGCGCCCCTGGCGCTTGGCCTGATACATGGCCATGTCGGCCCTGTGAATGAGGGGGATCAGCGCCTCGGCCTCGCTCTCCCGACTGGCGATCCCCAGGCTGATGGTCATGGCCGCCTGGCCCGCTTGCTGCTCAGTGGCCACCCGTTTGCGCAGCGCTTCCGCCAGATGCCAGCAGTCCGTGGCCGGCAGGGGAATGGCCACCAGAAATTCCTCGCCGCCCCAGCGCCCGATCAACTCCCTGTCCGGCGCCCATTCCCCGAGCAGCCTGCCCAGGCGGGCGATGGCGGCATCCCCGGCGCTGTGACCATGCTGGTCATTGATCTGCTTGAAGTGATCTATGTCGATGATGATGAGCGAGAGGGGCCCGGGCCGGGACCAGATGCGCTGGATCCGCTCCAGCAGGGCGTGGCGGTTGGCGAGCCCGGTCAGCTGATCGAAGGTGGCCAGCCGATAGAGGCGCCGTGAGCTGCGGTGCAGCCGGTAGGTGGTGATGCCGAGCAGCAGCAAGGCGCTGAGCAGCAGCATCACCAGGATCAGCTGATAGTTGCGGGTACGCTGCTGGTGGACAAGCTGC
Source organism: Aeromonas bivalvium (assembly GCF_000819765.1). Taxonomy (GTDB): domain Bacteria; phylum Pseudomonadota; class Gammaproteobacteria; order Enterobacterales; family Aeromonadaceae; genus Aeromonas; species Aeromonas bivalvium. The sequence goes on along the minus strand of NZ_CDBT01000055.1, from coordinate 11,519 downwards.
TGGCGGCGCTGCTCGTTTTCCAGCACCAGCCTGTGGTTGTCGCCCTCGCTGCGGGCAAGATCCATCTGTGCCTGGAAGGCGGCCGTGTGTTCACTCAGGGTGCGATTGAAGCGGCGGCGATAATCGGCCTGATGCTCCTGCAGCGCCCGATAGGCGGCGGGGTAGTTGCCCTGTCTGGCCAGCAGATCGGCCCGCAGCCGCTGGCCGGCGAGGTCCAGCGTCTGGGCATGGCCCAGCAGCGCCAGGGCCTGACCCTGCTCGCCCTGGCCACTCAGGGCCTGGGCCCGGGTGGTGAGCAGATGCCGGGGGGAGGGGTAGCCGAGCTGCCGATAGAGGGCTTCTGCCTGATCCAGAGTGCGCAGCGCCGCCGAGCCATTGCCCTCGGCATTGAGGGCCTGGGCGAGATAACCCAGCATGGTGGCGCGCCGTCCCGGGGAGAGGGCCGGGTTGGCCAGCTGGCTGTCGAGCAGCTGCCGTGCCTGGGCCGGGCGGCCCATGTCGAGATAGAGTCGTGCCATGCCCGTCTTGATGAGTGCCTGGCTGCTGGGTTCATCCAGCCGCAGATTGCGCTGCAGGGCGTCCAGGTAGTGATCCTCGGCCTGCTGGTGCAGCCCTATGTCGGCGTAGAGATCGCCCAGTGTGATGAGCAGCTGCACGCACTGCAGCCGGGCCAGCTTGCTCTGCTGGTTGAGTTGACGCTTGAGCAGGAAGGCGCTTCTGAGCTCGGCGACCGCCAGTTGCAACTGGTCGGTGCGATAGTGCGCCAGGCCGTTCAGGGCATGCCACTGAGCCAGCTGTGCCGGATTGTCCTGCAGGGCTGGCTTGAGTCGGGCGAGCAGGGTGAGGGCCTGATCCGGGGCTGAGGTGTCCAGGGAAAGAGCCACCTGCTGCAGCTCGAAATCCCGCAGCCGGGTCGACTCCTGATGGGCGGCGGCCAGGGTTCTGGCTCTGGCGTTGTCGAGCTGGGCGCTGCGGTAATCCCCCTGGGCGGCCTTGGCCAGGGAGCGGGCATGGAACAGCTCCATGTCCTGACCAGAGACGGCGTTGAGCTGGGCGAGATAGCTGGCGGGATCGCGCATCGCGCGCCACTCGGCGTCCTGCAACAGGGATGGACTGGCCTGGACCTGGGCCAACCAGCACAGGAGCAGCAGAAGATAGCGGTACATTTCAGAGGGGGTCCCGGATCATGGGCGCCATCATAAGGGTTACGCTTGGGCACGGCATGCGTCATCATCTTGCCATACCCATATGGGGGGTAGAATGAGCCCTGGATTGAAACAGCAGCAAATCCTGTGACAACGGGTTGATCCGGGAAGGGTTCGTCGCGACAATCGAAACCAAATCACAGTGGAGAATCAACATGTTGGCCCAAGCCATGATCGAGAAGCTGAACGAACAGATAAATCTGGAGTTCTATTCCTCCAACCTCTATCTGCAGATGAGCGCCTGGTGCGAGGACAAGGGCTTCGAAGGGGCCGCCACCTTCCTGCGCAAGCATGCGGTGGAGGAGCGCCAGCACATGGAGCGCCTGTTCACCTATGTGAGCGAGACCGGCGCCATGCCGATCCTGGGTGCCATCAGCGCCCCTCCCCACGAGTTCACCACCCTGGGAGACGTCTTTCGCACCACGTTGGAGCACGAGCACCACATCACCCAGTGCATCAACGGTCTGGCTCATGTCGCCTTCACGACTCAGGACTATTCCACCTTCAACTTCCTGCAGTGGTATGTGGCCGAGCAGCATGAGGAAGAGAAGCTGTTCAAGAGCATAGTGGACCGCCTCAACCTGGTGGGCGAAGACGGCAAGGGCCTCTACTTCATCGACAAGGAGCTGGCCGAGCTGGCCAAGGCGGCCCCCGCCAGCGTCATGGATGGCAACGCCTGATAGTCGTGGACACTTAGTGTTCAACCAGTACAATACGGCCCCCTTGTGGGCCGTTTTCTTTTGCTGCTGCCATGAAACCGCCGCTGCGGTTTCTGCTGGCGGCCATGACGGCCCCCGTAGCAGGGGCCGTGTTTCTTTTGATGGGTGTGTGATGATGAAGCAGTTTGATGTGGTGGTGATCGGCGCCGGGGCGGCCGGCTTGATGTGTGCGGCCCAGGCTGGCTACCGGGGGCGCTCCGTGCTGCTGCTGGACAACGCCAAGAAACCGGGCCGCAAGATCCTCATCAGCGGCGGCGGCCGCTGCAACTTCACCAACCATCAGGCCGGTCCCCACGCCTTCCTCTCGGGCAATCCGCACTTCTGCAAATCGGCGCTGGCGCGCTACACCCAGCAGGATTTCATCGATCTGGTGGACAGGCACGGGGTGAACTATCACGAGAAGACGCTAGGTCAGCTGTTCTGTGACGAAAGCGCCAAGGATATCGTCGAGGTATTGCTCACCGAGTGTGACTGGGCCGGGGTGACCCTGCAGTGCCAGACCGAGACCCTCTCCGTCGGCAAGAGCGAAGAGGGCTTCGTGCTGACCACCAGTCAGGGGGAGGTCAACTGCCACTCGCTGGTGGTGGCCACCGGCGGCCTCTCCATGCCCAAACTCGGCGCCACTCCGTACGGCTTCAAGCTGGCGGAGCAGTTCGGCCTCAACGTGTTGCCCACCCGCGCCGGTCTGGTGCCCTTCACCCTGCATCAGGAGCAGAAAGAGGCCTTCGCCGATCTCGCCGGGGTCAGCCTGCCGGTGGCGGTGACCGCCGAGGATGGCACCCGCTTCAAGGAGGCCATGCTGTTCACCCACCGCGGCCTCTCCGGCCCCGCCATCCTGCAGATATCCTCCTTCTGGCTGGCGGGGGAGAAGATCCACATCAACCTGCTGCCCGAGCTGGATATACCGGCGGCCCTCAAGGCCTGGGCGCTGGCCCATCCGGCCCAGGAGCTGAAAACCGTGCTGGGGCGTGAGCTGCCCAAGCGCTTCGTCGACAAGCTGGTGGAGCTGGGGCAGCTCAACAGCAAGCCCATGCGTCAGTACAACGAGCGGGAGCTGGAGGCGGTGGCCACCCTGCTGGGGGACTGGCAGATACTGCCGAACGGCACCGAAGGCTATCGCACCGCCGAGGTGACCCTGGGGGGGGTGGATACCAGGGAGCTCTCTTCCAAGACCATGGAAGCGCGCAAGGTGCCCGGTCTCTACTTCGTCGGCGAGGTGGTGGACGTGACCGGCTGGCTCGGTGGCTACAACTTCCAGTGGGCCTGGTCATCTGGCTGGGTAGCTGGCCAGTACTGCTGATGATGCAGCCCGGTGTCGTCGATGACCACGATCACGGGCTCAATAGTGACAACTTCCAATGGGTCTGTAACTCCCTCCGGCTGGGTAGCTGGTCAGTACTGCTGATGATGCAGCCCGGAGTCGTCGATGACCACGATCACGGGCTCAGTAGTGACAACTTCCAATGGGTCTGTCATCCCCTCCGGCTGGGTGGCTGGCCAGTACTGCTGACGCACCCTTGTTCTCATCAACGTCCGACGCGGCCTCTCAGGCCGCGTTTTTTATGGGTGGCATCCCTCGCGGGGCGACCCGCTAGCCCTTGCGGATCGTCGGCAAGAAGGCGGTCAGCAAGCCGATGAGCGGCAAGTAGGCGCAGAACTGGTACACGGTTTCTATGCTGGTGGCATCGGCCAGCTGACCCAGCAGGGCGGCCCCTATGCCCCCCATGCCGAAGGCGAAGCCGAAGAATAGGCCCGAGATGGTGCCGACCTTGCCGGGCACCAGCTCCTGGGCGTAGACCAGGATGGCGGAGAAGGCCGATGCCAGGACGAGGCCGATGATCACCGAGAGCACCGAGGTCCAGAACAGGTCGACGTGGGGCAGCAGCAGGGTGAAGGGGGCGACCCCCAGGATGGAGATCCAGATCACCCGCTTACGGCCGATGCGGTCACCGACCGGCCCGCCGAGCACGGTACCCGCCGCGACGGCGAACAGGAAGGCAAACAGATGGAACTGGGCGCTATCCAGGGACAGGCTGAACTTGTCCATCAGATAGAAGGTGTAATAGCTGCTCAGGCTGGTCATGTAGAAGAACTTGGAGAACATCAGCAGGCCCAGGATGGCCAGCGACCAGCCGATCTGGCGGCGGCTCAGGCCACTGCCGGCATGGGCCTTCATCCGCTTGTGGAAGTTGGTCCCGTGATGGCTGGACCAGCGCCCGACCAGGCAGAGCACCATGACGCCCACCAGGGCGAACAGCGAGAACCAGGCGGCGCTGCCCTGTCCCTGCGGCATTATGATGAGCGCGGCGAGCAGCGGACCTATGGCCGAGCCGAGGTTGCCGCCGATCTGGAACAGGGATTGGGCCAGGCCCGGCTGGTTGCCGGCCGCCATGCGGGCGACCCGGGAGGATTCCGGATGGAAGACGGAGGAGCCCATGCCGATCAGCATGGCCGACAGCAGCACGGCGCCAAAGCTGCCCGCCTGTGACAGGGAGAGCAAGCCTATCAGGGTGAAACCCATGCCGAGGGGCAGAGAATACGGCATGGGCCTGCGGTCCGTGTAGAGGCCGATCAGCGGCTGCAACAACGAGCCCGTGAACTGGTAGGTGAGGGTGATGAGCCCTATCTGGGTGAACGACAGATCGAGCCCCAGCTTCAGCAGCGGATAGATGGCCAGCAGCACCGATTGCATCATGTCGTTCAACAGGTGCGAGAAGCTGATGGCGGCAATCACCGGATAAGTGGTGGTGTTCAGGGGGTCGGCCGAGGGCGGAGCGGCGATCGGCGTGTCGGTACTCAGGGTCTTGTCCATGGGTGAGGTATCTGCGGTTTCACACTCCCTCTACCATGCCCTATCCAGGTGCATCTTGACATAACCAAAGTGGGCGAACGCCGGGGCTGCTCTCGATCGGCGTGCAAGCCGTGCATGCTGAAGGTGTGGGGATGGCAGGTCAGATCTTGTGCTTGGCGCGTGGCGGATTAGTATAGAAAGCCTGCCGCCGCTATCCGGCCCATCGCCCGCCATGGAGGGAACATGTTCGAAAGCCTGGGAGTCATCAACGTCTGGACCTATCTGGTGGGGCTCTTCTTCATCATCATAGCGCCGGGTCCCAACTCCATTTATGTGCTGCGCACCGCCGCGGTGCGGGGCATTGGGCCTGGCTATCGCGCCGCCCTCGGGGTCTTCGTCGGCGATGCCATCCTCATCTTCTGCGCCTATCTGGGGATCGCCTCCCTCATTCGCACCACCCCCCTGCTGTTTACCCTGGTGCGTTATCTGGGCGCCATCTACCTGCTCTATCTGGGGGTGAAGATCCTCCATGCCAACTTCATCGCCAGGCGCGAAGGGCAGGAGTCTGCGGTGGAACTGGGGGAGCGCTATTTCTCCAAGGCCCTCACCCTGAGCCTCACCAACCCCAAGGCGATCCTGTTCTACGTCTCCTTCTTCGTGCAGTTCATCGACTTCAGCTATGCCCACACCTGGATCTCCTACCTGGTGCTGGCCGGCATGCTGGAGGCCATGAGCTTCGTCTACCTGACCCTGCTGATCTTCGGCGGCACTCTGATGGCCCGCTTCTTTGCGCGCAAGGTGCGCCTCGCCAAGCTGGGTAACGGACTGATAGGCCTGTTCTTCATGGGCTTCGCCGCGAGACTGGCGACGCTCTCTTCCTGATATCAGCCTCTACGCTAAATCGGGCTGAAGATGGCAGCCCGATCCTCTCTTTTTCAATCCTGTTATGGTGCCATCCCCCCTGATTTGATCGGGGTTCGTCGTCCATGCCAGATTCCTTCTATGGTGCGTGCCGGTGGCCAGAGGCCAGCGGGCACTATGCTCGAGGATCAGACAATGTTGCTGGCGGTGTTTGAACGGGCGGCGCTGATGACGCTCTTGCTCCTGGCCTACGTCGCCGTGGTGGCGGATCGGCGCTGACGTCAATGACATGAATAGGAAGACCCGGGCCAAGGCCCGGGTCTTTTCGTTGGTACCAGCGACGCTTAGCGCGGCGGCAGGCCCAGCAGGGCGCGCAACTGGTGCGCGGTGGCCTCGACCGCTGGCCAGTCGCGGCCGGTGACAGTGACGTGGCCCATCTTGCGACCGGGGCGGGCCTCGCCCTTGCCATAGAGGTGCAGGTGCACCCCGGGCAGGGCCAGGGCGCCGGCCCAGTCCGGCGTGCCGTCTTGCCACAGATCCCCGAGCAGGTTCAGCAGGATGGCGGGCTGAACCTCAGCCTGCGCCGGCAGCGGCAGATCGCACAGGGCGCGCACCTGCAACTCGAACTGGCTGCAACCGGCGTTGTCGATGCTGGGATGACCCGAATTGTGGGGGCGGGGGGCCATCTCGTTGACCAGCAGCTCACCGCCGACCAGGAAGAACTCCACCGTCAGCACACCCACGTAGTCGAGGGCGGCGATGATGTGCTCGGCGATGCGCTGGGCCTCGCGCTCCAGGGCGGGCACATTGGCCGGGGAGCGGGTCTGATCCAGGATGCCGCCGCTGTGCCAGTTTTGCACCAGAGGCAGGGCACTGATGGCACCGCTCGGACTGCGGGCCAGGGTGAGGGCAAACTCCCCCTCCAGGGGCAGGCGCTTCTCCAGCACGCAGGGGACGCCGCTGGCGGTCAGGGCCGCTGGCAATTCGCCCGCATTGTGGATAGTCCACTGCCCCTTGCCATCGTAGCCCTCGCGGGCGGTCTTGAGGATGGCGGGGAAGAGGTCGCTGGGCAGGGCGGGCAGCGGCTCGCCCGGCAGCAGGGTCAGGTTCGGGGCGACCGGCACGCCGGCGCGGGTCAGGAAGGCTTTCTCTTCCCGGCGATCCTGGCAGACACGCACGGCGCTGGCGGCCGGGCGCACCGGCTTGTGTTGCTCCAATAGGGCCAGGGAGGCGGCGGGCACGTTCTCGAACTCGCAGGTGATGGCGTCGCAGCGGCTGGCCAGATCGCGCAGGGCCTCGGCATCGTCATAGGAGGCCACTATCTGCTCGTCGGCGGCCGCGCCGGCGATGCTGGCGGGATCCGGATCCAGCACGATGACCTGGTAGCCGAGACGGTGGGCAGACATCACGAAGTAGCGGCCGAGTTGGCCGCCACCCAGCATACCCAAAGTGGCGGGGGGCAGTATCATGCCGGGTCCTCCAGGGTGAGGGCCAGCACCCGATCGCGCTCCTTGGCGCGAAAGCCCTCGAGCTGCTGGTGATAACGGGGGGCATCGCCGTCTTGCGCGACGGAGAGCAGGGAGACCGCAAACAGACCGGCGTTGGCGGCCCCCGCCTCGCCGATGGCGAAGGTGGCGACCGGTACCCCCTTGGGCATCTGGACGATGGAGAGCAGGGAGTCCATCCCCTTGAGCTGACGGGTGGGGATGGGTACGCCCAGCACCGGGATTGTGGTCTTGGCGGCCAGCATTCCCGGCAGGTGGGCGGCGCCGCCGGCCCCGGCGATGATGGCGCGCAGGCCGCGCTCGCGGGCACTGGCGGCATATTCGAACAAGAGATCCGGGGTGCGATGGGCGGAGACGACGCGCGCCTCGTAGGGCACGCCGTGCTCCTTGAGGATACGGGCGGCTGCCTGCATCACGGGCCAGTCAGAGTCGGAGCCCATTACCAGGCCGATCAAAGGGGGGGTCGTCATTACGGCTTCCTCGGGGGTGTCAAACGTTTGCCGCATGTTACCAAAAAGCCGTGGGATCTGGCTCAACATTTCTTGTTTCTGGCCCCGTCTGATGGTCGGCAACAGGGGGGAGGCAGCGGGGTGGGGCAACATCTGTGCCACTCGGCACCATCTGTTGGGAAAAAACGATAACAGCAATCCAGATGGCTATACATCCAATCTGGCTCTGCCTATAATCCCCCCCGCTTTGGCGCATCATGCTTAAAAGGGAATCCGGTGAGAATCCGGAGCTGGCGCGCAGCGGTAAGGGGGAGCGAAGCGACATCAGGGCACTGCCGTCAGGTGGGAAGCCGTCGCCGTAGGCCATCAGCCCCCGAGCCCGAAGACCTGCCAAAGTTCGTATTCCCGCCGAGAGAAACCGGCATAAGGAATAGATACTTACGCGAACTTAAGGATCTGTGATGTCCAAGAAATTATGGGTGGCCGCCCTGTTGCCGACGGCCGCCTTCGCCCAGACCACCATCCCCGTCAACCCCACCATGGTGGTGACCGCCAATCGGGTCGAACAGCCCGCCAGCGCCGTACTCGCGCCCGTCGTGGTGATCGAGCGCGCCGAGATCGAGGCCCGTCAGGTGCAGAGCTTGCCGGATCTGCTCAAGACCCTGCCGGGGGTACAGATCACCACCCTGGGTGGTCGTGGCCATCAGAGCAGCCTCTTCATCCGCGGCACCAACTCCAACCACTCCCTGGTGCTGGTCAATGGCCGCCCCATCGCCGCCATGGTGACCGGCGCCCCGGACCTCAGCCAGATCCCCCTTGGCAATATCGAGCGCATCGAATACATACGGGGCCCGCGCGCGGCCGTGTATGGCTCGGATGCCATCGGTGGCGTCATCAACCTGATCACCCAGACCTCCGCCAAACATGGCAGCGAGACTCACCTGAAGGGTGGGGTGGGCAGCCATGGTTATGGCCAGGGCCAACTGCGCAGCGTGCAGGCACTGGGGGCCGGCACGGACGCCAATATGATGATCGGTTACGAGCGCACCGACGGTTACGACGTGGTGGCCGCGGCCGACCAGCCGGATCGGGACGGCTTCGACAGCCTCAATGGTCAGCTGGGCTTCAACCACGCCTTCAACCAGGCCTGGAGCGCCGACATCAACGCCCAGGGTTACGACAACCAGACCGAGATGGACGATCCCTATCTGGGGGCGGATCAGAGCCGGGTACAGGCGTTTCAGTATGATGGCGCCGTCAAGTATCAGGGCGAGCACTTCAACAGCAGGCTCGAGGCCAGCTATGGCGAGAACAAGCTGAAGAACTGGCTGGAGAGCCAGGGCGAATCCTCTGCCAACCCCATTCATACCGGGCTGACCCGCTTCTCCTGGCTGAGCAGCTGGAGTGGCGTCGAGGGGCTGACCCTGACCGGTGGTGCGGACTGGCAGCAGGAACAACTGAAGTCGGACTCCCGGGCCAGTGGCCAGGCCTATGATGCCCCGGATCGGGACAACAAGGGGTTGTTTGCCGTCGGCAGCTATCGCTGGCAGGCCCTGCTGATGGAGCTGTCCGGTCGCACCGATGACAACGAACAGTACGGGCGTCACAACACCTGGTCTGCGGCCACCGGCCTGGACATAGATGACAGCCACAACGTGCGACTGAGCTATGGCACCGCATTCAAGGCGCCGACCTTCCTCGATCTCTACTATCCAGGCTATGAGAATCCGGACCTGAAGCCGGAGGAGAGCAAGAACCTGGAGCTGGACTTCTCCGGCCGTTACACCGGCTGGGACTGGTCGCTGAACCTGTATCGCAACCAGATCCAGAACCTGATCGCCTGTCAGAGCGCTTTCTCCAGTTGCAAGCCGGACAACACGGATGCCGATATCCGCGGCGTGGAAGTGGCGCTGGGGCTGGAAACCGGCCCGGTCCATCACGAGTTCAACTACGACTATACCCGTGCCAAGGACAAGAACGACGACGACCGTCAGCTGGTGCGTCGTGCCAAGCACAAGGCCGGCTGGCTGGCACAGGTGCAGACTGGCCCGGTCAACTGGTCGAGCGAGCTCATCTATACCGGCAAACGTGACGACAAGGATTTCAGCAGCTGGCCGGCCGAGCGGGTCGAACTGGGCTCTTACACCCTGCTGAATCTGGGAGCCACCTATGCGGCGACGCCTCAGCTGACCCTGGGTGGGCGCATCGACAACCTGCTCGACAAGCAGTACGAGTCCGCGGTCGACTACCCGGGTCTGGGCACCGAGTTCCGCCTGACGGCAGACTACAAGTTCTGATCCCGAGGCAACCGCTCGCAAAAAACAGGCCCTGCCATGAGCGGGGCCTTTTCTATTGGCGGGGGGCGGGAGTATGATCCCCCCCTCGCAGCGTGAGGGGGTGCAGGTGGCTAATATTCTGGTGTTCGATTCTGGTATGGGGGGGCTGAGCGTCTATCGCGAGATCCGTCAGTCACTGCCGAACCACAACTACTATTACTGCTTCGACAACGCCAATTTCCCCTACGGTGAGCTGAGCGAACCTGCCCTGATCCAGGCCTGTGTCGGCCTGGTAAGCCGCATGGTGGCCCAACTTGCCATCGATCTGGTGGTGATCGCCTGCAACACCGCCAGTACCCTGGCCCTGCCGGCGCTGCGCAGCGCGCTCTCCATTCCGGTGGTGGGGGTGGTACCCGCCATCAAGCCCGCCGCCACCCTGACCCGCAACGGCTGCATCGGCCTGCTGGCGACACCGGGCACTGTAGCCCGTCCCTATACCCATGAACTGATCGCCCAGTTTGCGCCCGGCAAGCGGGTGCTGCTCAAGGGCACCACTGAACTCGTCATCGAGGCCGAACAGAAACTGGCGGGGAAGGCAGTCGATATGGCGCTGCTGCAAACTGTGCTGGCGGATTGGCTGACGGGGGAGGAGCGTCCGGATACCCTGGTGCTGGGTTGCACCCACTTTCCCCTGCTCGATAGCGAGATCCAACGCCTCATGCCTGGCTGCCGGCTGGTGGACTCGGGGGCGGCGGTCGCCAAGCGGGTGTCCCATCTGCTGGCCAGTCATGACATGACAGAGAGTGTCGGGACTCCCCAGGCCCATGCCTACTGCACCCGGCTGGATGATGAGGCCAAAAAACTGACAGCCCCCTTGCAAGCTTGGGGGCTGTCTACCTTAACCGAAGTGATGGACTGAGAGATCAGGCATCGACGTCGTTCGTCTCGGTCTCTTCCTTGTCTCGCTTGTCATTGGCCTCACGGACCTTGAGGGTGCGCTGCTGATACTCCTTGTCATTGAGCGCGGCGATGGCCTTGGCCGCATCGGCGGCGGGCATCTCGACAAAACCAAATCCCCGGCGCTTGCCAGTCGCCTTGTCCTTCATCAAGCGCACAGAGATCACCTGACCCTGCTCGGCAAACAGTTCGCGCACGGCGATCTCGTTGGCACGATAAGGCAGGTTGCCTACATATAAGGTGCACGTCTCTTGCGGGGTGCCGTTGGCCGCCGCGGTTGCGGGGGCCTTTTTCAGGCACAGGGGAACTATGAAGCCACCAATCGCCAAGCCGACGGCGAAGATCACCTCGGCTTTCAAAGAGAACTGCAGCGCTTGGGCAACCAGATAACCAATCAAAGCCAATAGCAGGGCCAGCACCGCAGCCTGCATATAAACGGGAAACTTGGATAAATTCATCTTTAAAGACCTTTTGTAAATGAAAGCAAAAAAGGTGCAACACTATATTCACCACCATGGTAACCAGCTTTCCTGGATGACGCCACCACGGCCACTCGGTACAGATATTTCCACTCAAGTATGATGCCACTCGCGGCCTCCTGCCTACTTTAATGGTCGCTAAACGGGGCATAAATCACGCTTCTGTGGATAAACCTGTATATATGTTTGGGGTAAGCTGTTTCTAATTGAATGTACTGTCATTTATGTGATTTTCTTCAAAAAATCTCTTGCCTGGCTGCGCGCCATCCCTATAATG
>NZ_CDBT01000054.1:214249-215163 GCF_000819765.1 Aeromonas bivalvium | reverse complement strand
AGAAACAGCAGCCGCCAGGGCGCTTTCTGTTGCAGGGCGCCGGCCAGAATGCCGCTGATCCCGGCCACCCGGCCGTTGAACAGCATCAGGATCAGGGCCGACAGCCCCACCAGCATGCCGCCCCCGAGGGAGAGCAGCCATTGGCTTTCCATCATCGAATTTCCTCATCTGAGTGACAAAAATGGGTTTGCAGCCCCAGGGCCCAGCGGTTTGTCCCGTCGACCCGATACAGGGATAAATTAGCAACTCCTGATATTAACGTCATTGTATGAAATGACATTAAATTAGCAACATCTAAATAAAGATGGGGAAGCGCAGTGGCCGCGACGCGAGGCGGGATCCGTTCACCGGCGTCTGTCCCGCCGCCATGCTCGGGCGGATGGGCCCGGCATCGCCCAGGCCTGCTCATCAGACGGGGGGGCATTGGCAGCATATTGGAAAAATCTCATATTGTTTCAATATGTTGCTATCAGGGCGCCAAGGTTTACCCCGATCGCCGCATCGGCTACCATGTCGCCTCTTTATCACTAGCGGAGACCATAGGTGGGCAACTCATCAAGTGACAGACGCACGCCGACCCTCATCGTCGGCACCCAGGTCGCGAGCTAGCCGCAGCTAGTTTTCTGCCGCGACTCGCCACCCAGCGAGAAGTGGATCCCTCTTCTTCCCCGCTTTTCACACTTGACGTCAGGTGACGCGGACTCATCCCCGGCACCTTGCCTGCATAGTTTCTGCTTCCCACAAGGAGGCTGCTATGCGCTTGATTTCAAACAACCCTTTCGCTGACAAATCCCCTTCCCTGCTGAGCAGACTGGGGCGGAGCCTGCGGCCGCTCTGGCAAGGCGGCAGACGACGTCAGCACCTCTATCGGCTGCACATCCGCTGCGAGGACAGAGCCGACATGGAGCAGGTGC
>NZ_CDBT01000054.1:213603-214077 GCF_000819765.1 Aeromonas bivalvium | reverse complement strand
GCCGACATGGAGCAGGTGCTGGCGGCGGTGAGCCACACCCTGCAACCGGCCGGACTCAGCCCCATGCAGGCCATGAAGCCCGGGCGCGGTGAAAGGCGTGTGCTGGTACTGAGCCTCTACTGCACGCCGCCCCAGCGCCGCTATCTGGTGCAGTTCATCCACCTGGTAGCGGTTGTGCGCCCGGTACGCTGGGAGCTGCGCCCCCGCGCCGGGGACGACGCCACCAGCCATTGACCCTCGAACGAGGCGAGGTCCTTCCCGGGCCACCGTGAAGGGCCTGCTCCCTGTTTGCGCCGTCCCGTCCCGTCAGGAGGCGGGTCGCGCCCCTGCATTCACCAGGATGCCGACCTTGTCCCGTCTCTCACGCAAGCCGGGGGCGAGGGCTGGCCGGCATCCCCAGAAGGAGTCACCCATGAGAATGTGGCAACAACTCGATTTTCTCGCCCTGGCGGACACCCTGGCCAGCCTGCTGCT
>NZ_CDBT01000054.1:212684-213365 GCF_000819765.1 Aeromonas bivalvium | reverse complement strand
CCCTGGCCAGCCTGCTGCTCGCCTTCGTGCTGGGCAGTCTGGTAGGGCTGGAGCGCCAGTACCGCCAGCGCACCGCAGGCCTTCGCACCAACGTGCTGGTGGCGGTGGGGGCGGCCCTGTTCGTCAACCTGGCCCAGCGCATCTATGAGCTGCACGGCGGCAGTTACGGCGTGGTCCACGTGGTGGCCTACATCGTCTCCGGCATCGGTTTTCTCGGCGCTGGCGTCATCATGCGGGAATCCGGCAACATCCGGGGCATCAACACAGCGGCCACCCTGTGGGGCGTGGCCGCGGTCGGGGCCGCCTGCGGCGCCGGGTTCGCCCTGGAGGCCATCCTCGGCGCCCTCTTCGTGCTGGCCGCCAACACCCTGCTGCGCCCCCTGGTCAACCAGATAAACCGTGACCCGGTGGACAACATGGACACCGAAGTGACCTATCACGTGACCGCCCTCATCGGCCGCGCTCACCAAAAGGAGGTACTGCCCTGGCTCGAGCAGATGCTGGAGCAGGCCCACTACCCCCTGAGCGAGCTCGACATCACCCCCTTCGGCGATCAGGATCTCGAGATCTCGGCGGCGCTGCTCGCCAGCGCCATCGATGGCACCAAGCTCGATGCCCTGATGAACACGCTCGGGGAGCACCCTCACATCAAGCAGATCTTCTGGCGGGCCAGCATCACCG
>NZ_CDBT01000054.1:97608-212321 GCF_000819765.1 Aeromonas bivalvium | reverse complement strand
CCCGCCGGATCCGGCGGGGCTTTTTCACAGGAAAGGGAACCGCGTGCCTAGCGGCGGCTGCGCCAGCGCACCCTGGGGTTAATGACCTGGGCGGTCTGGGCAGGGGGATTGCCCGCAATGAGCTGCTGCATCAGCTCGAAGGCGGCCCGGGCCAGGGCCGGGCAATCCTGGGCCACGGAATCGATGCGCATGGGGATGCAGTCGAGCAGATCGTGATCGTCGAAGGTACACAGGCGCATGCCGGTCTCCATCAGCCCCGCCTCGTTGAGGTAGCGCAGCACCCCCTCCAGCAGGGTGAAAGAGGCGGTAAAAAGCCCCTTCGGCGGCGCCCCGAGCTCGGCCACCAGCTCGGCCATCAGCTGATAGCCGGAGCTTGGCTGATAGTCGCGATGGCGTACCTGGCTCTCTGGCGCCTCCAGCCCGGCTCTGTGCAGCCCGAGCTCGTAACCCGCCAGCCGGTGGCGGCTGGGGGAGAGATCCAGCAGGCCGCCGAAGTAGTAGATCTCCTCGCCGCACTCGCGGGCCATGTCCTGCACCAGCTCGGCGGTGGCCTTGCAGGCGTCCGAGATCACCATGGGCAGGCGCGACTCCCCGATGTGGCGGTCGAGCTGCACCACCGGCAGACGGTCGTGGATGCGGGCATAGATGTCGTCGCTGTGGCCGCTGGAGGCGACGATGAGGCCATCCACCTGACGACTGATGAGGTTGTCCACCACCCGCTGCTCCAGGGTGGGGTCATCTTCTGAACAGGCGATGAGCAGCTGGATCCCCGCCTCCCGACAGCGGGCCTCCAGGGCACGGGCGATGCTGGCGAAGCCGAAGTTCGTGAGGTCGGGGATCACCAGCCCCCAGGTGTAGCTGCGGCTCTCGCGCAGGGAGCGGGCATGGATGCTGGGCTGATAGTGGCACTCGTCCGCCACCGCCTGGATCCGCTTGCGGGTATCGTCGGCGATGCGGTATTCCGCACTCTTGCCGTTGAGTACCAGGCTGGCGGTGGCCTTGGAGACCCCCGCGAGCTCGGCTATCTGGGCAATCGTGATCCGTTTCTTCTTCTCCACCTGACCTCCCGGCACACTGAGACCGGGCTATTGTACTAGGCAGGTCGCCAGCGGCCAGTGATCCAGGCAAATTTTGCTGCCATCAGCGCCCTTACCCGATGAAAGTTGAGGCTTTTCGCCGGGGAAGTAGCGGGTCGACAGGCTCTGGCGCCCGCCATCGACGAAGCACTCCAGGCTGGAGCGATCGCACAGGACGGTGATCTTGCCCCCAAGCCAGGGGGCGCTTCGCTCTTCCCACTCCCCGCTCTGCCAGTTCTGGCGCCGCAGGACAAGGCGCCCCGGCTGCCACACCAGCTCGGCCACGGCCCCGAACCAGAGGCTCCCCTCCCCGCTCAAGGCCAGATCGAGCCAGGCCGAGTCGATGGCCAGCCCCGGAAATTCACCGAGCCCCCCCTCGAAGCGAGTCTGCTCCCCCTTGAGGGCGGCCAGCTCCCCTACCGGCCGCTGGCAGAGCCAGTCGTCCTGCCAGAACAGCTCCCGCGGGCAGCTCATCTGGTGGATCCAGCCATAGGGGATGGTGGGCTGGCTCATCTCGTTCTCCTCCGGCAACCCCAGCCAGCCAAACAGCAGGCGCCGCCCCTGGCGGTCCTGGGTGGTTTGCGGCGCATAGAACTCGAAGCCCCGGTCCAGCTCGTGGAAAGCCCCGTGCTCGAAGCGCTCGCCGTCGAAGTTGCCCGCCAACCAGCCGCACTGATAGAGGTTGCGATAATCGTCCCCCACCGGGGCAATCCCCTGGGGACAGCTGATGAGCACATGACGATCCCCCAGGGGGAAGAGGTCCGGGCACTCCCACATATAGCCAAAGTCCCCCAGCCCCCCGCGCCCGCTGCCGGCGATGGGGCCCACCAGTTGCCAGTTTTGCAGGGTCTCACCGCGATAGAGCAGCACTTCACCCTTGTCATCCAGGGTGCGGGCTCCCAGCACCATGAGCCACTGCTGGCCGTCGTGCCACACCTTGGGATCTCGCACATGGCCGCTGTAGCCTTCGGGCAATTCCAGCACGGGCCCCAGCTTGGCAAAGCTCCCCATGCCGTCGGCGCGGGCCAGACACTGGTAGGCGGTGCGGCTGCCATCCGGGTATTTGACGTTGCCGGTGTAGACAAGGGTCAGGCGCCCCTGCTCGTCGCTCACCGCCGAGCCCGAGTAGCAGCCGTGGCTCTCATAGTCCTCGGTGGGCAGCAGCGCCACCGGCTCGTGCTGCCAGTGCAGCAGATCGGTGGCGGTGACGTGGCCCCAGCCCTTGTTGCTATGCTCGCAGCCGAGCGGATTCCACTGGTAGAAGAGGTGGTAACGCCCGTCGTGCTCGATGAAGCCGTTCGGGTCGTTGAGCAGCCCCACCGGGGCTGCCAGATGCCAGCGGGGCCGATGGAGATCGGCCGCCGCCTTGAGCTGTCCGGCCAGCAGGGACCGGACAACCTGGTTGAGGAATTGGCTTTCCTTCATCACTCCACCTTGTACTTGAGCAGGTAAGAGGCGGCGAAGGCGGCGCCAAAGGCGATCACCAGCCCGATGACGTAGTGGATGAGGCTCATGGGCTGGACGATGGCCATGCCCGGGATGCCGGTCAGGCCCACCGCCGTCATGCCGACCTTGGCCGCCACCACGTAGGCGCCGCCGCAGGCCCCGCCGAACAGACCGGCCAGGAAGGGCTTGATGTAGCGCAGGTTGACGCCAAAGATCGCCGCCTCCGTGATGCCGAGCAGGCAGGACATGGCCGCCGGCACAGTAATGGCCTTGATCTTCAGGTCCCGGGTCTTGAAGTAGACCGCCAGGCAGGCCCCGCCCTGTGCCACGTTGGCCATGGCCCAGATGGGCAGCAGGAAGTTGACGCCAATTTGCGGGTTGGTCAGCAGGCCCGCCTCGATGGCGTGGAAGCTGTGGTGGATGCCGGTGATGACGATGAGCGAATAGGTGCCGCCAAACACCAGACCCGCCAGCCAGCCCGCCTGCTCATAGAGGGCGCTCAGACCGAACGAGATGCCATCCCCCAGCACCCGCCCGGCGGGGCCGATGAAGAGCAGCGCCACGAAGCCGGTGATGATGACGGTCAAAAACGGGGTGAGGATGAGATCCAGCGCATCCGGGATGCGCCTGCGCAGCTGTTTCTCCAAATGGGACATGAACCAGACCGCCAAGAGCACAGGGAAGACGGTGCCCTGATAGCCGATCATGGCCACGTCCAGCCCGAAGAAGTCCATGGTCTTGAAGCCGCCCGCCACGCCCCAGGCGTTGGTCAGGGCCGGGTGGGTCAGAATGCCGCCCAGGGTCGCCCCCAGATAGGGGTTGCCGCCAAACTCCCGCGCCGCCGTGAAGCCAATCAGGATCGGCAGTATGATGAAGGCAGCCGAGCTGAACATGTCGAGCATGACGAACAGGGCGCTGTCGGCATTGACCCAGCCGTAGGTGCGCACCATGCCGAGCAGCCCCATCAGCAGGCCGGAGGCGACGATGGCCGGAATGATGGGGACGAAGATGTTGGAGAGGGTCCGCGCCAGGCGCTGGGCCACATTGAGCTTGGCCGTCGCCATGTCGGTCAGCTCCGCCTTGCTGGCGGTGCCGGTCCCGGTCAGGGTGACGAACTCGGCATAGACCTTGTTGACCAGGCCGGTGCCGAAAATGACCTGGATCTGGCCCGCGTTGCTGAAGCACCCCTTGACCCCGTCCAGCTTGTCGATGGCGGCCTTGTTCACCTTGCTGTCGTCCGCCAGCACCAGCCGCAGCCGGGTGGCGCAGTGGGCGGCGCTGACGATGTTCTCCCTGCCCCCGAGCAGGGGCACCAGATCCTGGGCTATCGCACTGATATTCATAATCTTCCTCTTATGACCCGCCACGCTGGCGGGCCCTTGTCACATGAGAGTAGGGGCTGTCGACCCGGGCTTCTAGCCGCAGATCAACAGCCGTCTGCGCCCGATCGCAAAAATTCATCCAGCCGGGTGCGGGTGGGCAGCGCCGTCATGGCCCCCTTGGCGGTGGTGGCGAGCGCCCCGCAGCCGTGGGCCCGGGCCAGGATGGCGGGCAGCTCATTCAGAGCGGGCAGCGAGGTCCGTTCGGCCAAGGCCGCCAGCAGACCGGCGACGAAGGCATCCCCCGCCCCCGTGGTGTCGATGGGCGTCACTTTGGGCCCCACCCACTCCAGCAACTCGCCCCCCAGACGGGCCACCACACCGGCCGCCCCCCGGGTCACCAGCACCAGCTCCGGCCCTGATAGGGTGGCGAGCCCCGCGGCCAGATCGTCCAGACCGCTCAACAGTTGCAGCTCCTCCACCGAGAGCTTGACCACGTCCGCCAGCGCAATGGCCTCGCGCACCACGGGCAGCATCTCGGCGGGATTGCCCCACACCTCGGGCCTAAGGTTCGGGTCGAAGCAGACCCGTCCCCCGACGGCCCGGATGGTCGCCATGGCTTGCAGGCAACTGCCGCGCACCGGCTCGTTGGAGAGCGCAATGGAGCAGGTGAGCAGCCACTGCCCGGCCTGGAAGACCGGCAGATCGGCGGGGCTCAGGAACTGGTCGGCACTGGGGCGCACCATGAAGGTGAAGCTGCGCTCCCCCTCGGCGTCGAGTTCCACCAGCACTGTGCTGGTTCGGTGGGCGGGATCCGCCCGCAGACAAGCGGTATCCACCCCTTCCCTTGCCAGGGTATCGGCCATAAAGCGGCCGAAGGGATCCGCGCCGACCCGGCCGATAAAGGCCGACTCCCCGCCAAGCCGGGCAACGCCTACCGCCACATTGGCCGGTGCGCCCCCCGGACACCTGAGGTAGTGCCGATCCCCTTCCGGGATAAGGTCCACCACCGCATCCCCCATTACCCACACACGATTCCCCACCTTGCTACTCCACTGCTGCACAGGATTTGCCGGAGCCAGGCTCCGAGTTCTTGGTCCGCATTATCAGCTAAACCGTTTTAGCTAACCAAGAGATCCCGAGATCGGCTGCCATTTTTGTGATCGGGATAACGAACTAGAACCAGGTTTCCATCTGCACGCCAAAGTTCCACTCGCCACCGGCGCTGAAGTCGCTCTGGCCCATGGCATCGGTACTGGCGTAGTTGTCGAGCTCGGAGGACCAGTCCATCCAGGTGGCGAATACCCGCAACTCCGGCCGCTCGAAGAAGCCGACGGTCTGCGCCTTGAAGGTGGGGGCGAAGGTGAGCTTGGCAAAGTCGCCACTCGCCGCCTGACGGCCTTTGTAGCCCTTGGGATCGAGATCCATGTACTGCCAGGTGGCCTCGTAGATCAGCTCGACGTTCTGGCTCAGCACCTGGGCCACCCGGGTGTTGAGGGTCAGCCACTGATACTCGTCTCCCTTCACGTAACGGTCCTGGCTGTGCTCGGCCAGCAGGGCCGGGGCCAGGCGCCAGCGCGGAGTGATATCGGTGGCGCCAAACACGGCGACCCGCACCGCGTCGGCATCCGGCAGCAGCTCGCTGTCGGATCCCAGTCCCTTGAGCTCGGCCCCCAGGCCATGGCCGTACAGCACGGCGGCCTTGGAGAAGCCGGGGTTGATGCCAAAGAAGCTGTCCGCGTGGTAGGCCACCAGGGTGTGCGCCCCCTTGTCCGCCGCCTCGCTGCCAACGCCGCCGTCGTTGATGCGCGCCTCGTTGTCCTTGGCCGAGAGGCCGTTCACCATCCACTGCCAGTTGCCGACGCGGTTGTTCATGGTGAGGATGTAACTCTCGATGTCGGACAGACCGCTGGCGCTGATGTCGCCGTAGTCGCGCCCGTAGAGGGAGAAGTTCGCCTTCCAGCTGTCGGCCAGCTGCACGTCGTAGACGCCGCCGCCGGTGCCGGCCAGGAAGACCACGTCCGAGTCGAGCCAGTGGATGTCGAAGTTGTCCCGATCAAAGCGCTTGCCCGCCCAGAGCACCGAGTGCTGGAAGGGGCCGCCAAAGCTCGCCAGGTCGCCGATTTCGGCAAACACCTGGCGGGTGTTGAGGCTGGAATCGCTGGCGGTCCAGTCGTTGCTGGTCTCCACCCCGTCCGCCAGCATCAGCTTGTAGCGGGCCCAGCTGCCATCGTCGAAGGTCTGGGTCTTCAGCAGGTTGGCCTCCATGTAGGTGTCGTCTTCGTTGCCAAGGCGCCCCACGGCGCCGCCCACAGAGCCGGCCGGGGTGATGTAGGGGCCACCGCGCCCGCCGTTGCCATTGCCGTTGACCAGCAGGCCGGAGCGGGCATAGCCGTGGAACTCGAAGCCCTGGGCGCCGGCGGTCTGCTTGTCCACCTTCTCGCTCCGGGCCTTGGCCACCACGGCGGTCTCCCGGGCCTCGCTCGCCTTGCTCTGGGCCTCATCGGCCCGCGCTTCGGCGGCGGCGGCGCGCGCCTCTGCCGCCTGCACCCGCGCCTCCAGCGCCGCCAGGCGGGCCTCTATACCACCATCCGCCGCCCACAGCGGACTGCTCATCCCCAATCCCAGCGCCACGGCCAGCGCCAACTTGCTCTTGAACATCGTCATCTTCCTCACCTGTCATCTGCCGCCCGTCCGGGCGCTGTTGTTATGGACGAGCAGAGCATAGCTAAACCGCTTTAGCTAACTCAATATGCCAGCTAAACCGTTTCAGCCACTCTGTGAGCGAGGTAGCATTTGCGCAGCAAGCCTTGCTGGAAGTTGTGAAGCGGATCCCTCATCGGGATCCACTCAATAGGGCGAGTCCGGGCCGAACGACAGGCAAAAAAAGAGCCGGCACATGGCCGGCTCTGTCTATCTGGGTCGCAAAAATCAGCTGGTCAGATCGTCGAAGAAGCGTTTCACCCCTTCGAAGAAGCCTTCGGATTTCGGCTTGTGGGTCTTGGCGGCGGCACCGCTGAAGGAGTCGTCCAGCTGGCGCAGCAGATCTTTCTGGGTCTCGGTCAGCTTGACCGGGGTCTCGATCACCACCTTGCACATCAGATCCCCCACCTGGCCGGAGCGCACGGACTTGACGCCCTTGCCCCGCATGCGGAACATCTTGCCGGTCTGGGTCTCGGGGGTCACCTTGAGCTTGACCCGGCCATCCAGGGTCGGCACTTCGATTTCGCCACCCAAGGCAGCCGCGGTGAAGCTGATGGGCACTTCGCAGTAGAGGTTGTTGCCGTCACGCACGAAGATCTCGTGCTCCTTGACGTGCACCTGTACGTAGAGATCCCCGGCCGGTGCGCCGGCCTCCCCCGCTTCCCCTTCGCCGGAGAGACGGATGCGATCCCCGGTGTCGACGCCCGCCGGAATTTTCACCGACAGCGTCTTGGTCTTCTGGTAGCGGCCCTCGCCATGGCACTTGCGGCACGGATCCTTGATGATCTTGCCGCGACCGTGACAGTGGGGACAGGCTTGCTGCACCGCGAAGAAGCCCTGACGCATCTGCACCTGACCGGCGCCGTGGCAGGTCGGGCAGGTCTGGGCAGAGCTGCCGGTGTGGGCACCGGAGCCGTTGCAGACCTCGCAGTGGACCAGGGTCGGCACCTTGATCTCCTTGGAGACACCGCGCACCGCCTCTTCCAGGGTCAGCTCCATGGTGTAGCGCAGGTCGGAGCCCCGGGCCGGGCCGCGACGACCGCCGCCACGGCTGCCACCGAAGATGTCACCGAACACGTCACCGAAGATGTCACCGAAATCGGCACCACCGCCGAAGCCGCCGTGACCACCGCCCTGGCTCTGATCCACCCCGGCATGACCGTACTGATCGTAACGGGCGCGCAGGTTCTCGTCGGTCAGGACCTCGTAGGCCTCCTTGACCTCTTTGAACTTCTCTTCGGAGGCGGCATCACCCTGGTTGCGGTCCGGGTGATACTTCATGGCCAGACGCTTGTACGCCTTCTTGATCTCGCGCTCGTCGGCACCCTTGGCCACCCCGAGCACTTCATAGAAATCGCGCTTCGACATACTCATCCTATTGGGTTTTCAGCAGTTATGCAGACGGGCGTTGGTTACCCAACGCCCGTGAATTCATAGACTCAAGCCAATGGGCGAAGGGAACTTCGCCCATCTGGGTAAGGCTTACTTCTTGTCGTCTTTCACTTCTTCGAACTCGGCATCGACCACGTCGTCGTCCGCCTTGGCAGAAGAGGAGGACTGACCGGCATCGGCACCGGCGCCTTGCGCCTGAGCCTGCTGCTGGGCAATTTCCATCAGCTTCTGGGAGGCTTCCATCAGCGCCTGTTGCTTGGCTTCGATGGCGGCCTTGTCGTCGCCCTTGATGGCGGCTTCCAGCTCGGACAGTGCAGTCTCGATCTTGGTCTTGTCGTCGGCAGGCAGGGCGTCACCGGCTTCGGTGACCTGCTTGCGTACCGAGTGGACCAGACCGTCAGCCTGGTTGCGGGTCTGCACCAGCTCTTCGAACTTCTTGTCCTCGGCCGCGTTGGCTTCCGCCTCGCGTACCATGCGTTCGATCTCCTCATCAGACAGACCGGAAGAGGCCTGGATGGTGATCTTCTGCTCCTTGTTGGTCTCCTTGTCTTTGGCGGAGACGTGCAGGATGCCGTTGGCGTCGATGTCGAAGGTCACTTCGATCTGCGGCAGACCGCGCGGCGCCGGACGGATGCCTTCCAGGTTGAACTGGCCCAGGGACTTGTTGTCGCTGGCGCGCTTGCGCTCACCCTGCAGCACGTGAATGGTCACGGCAGACTGGTTGTCTTCGGCAGTGGAGAACACCTGGGACTTCTTGGTCGGGATGGTGGTGTT
The DNA here is from genome assembly GCF_000819765.1 of Aeromonas bivalvium. Taxonomy (GTDB): domain Bacteria; phylum Pseudomonadota; class Gammaproteobacteria; order Enterobacterales; family Aeromonadaceae; genus Aeromonas; species Aeromonas bivalvium. Next base: position 203,611 of record NZ_CDBT01000054.1, on the reverse strand, counting down.
CTTCTCGATGAGCGCAGTCATCACGCTGCCCATGGTCTCGATACCCAGAGAGAGCGGGGTCACGTCCAGCAGCAGTACGTCTGTCTTGTCACCGGACAGGACGGCACCCTGAATGGCGGCACCCATGGCCACGGCTTCGTCCGGGTTGACGTCTTTGCGCGGCTCTTTGCCGAAGAACTCGGCAACAGTCTTCTGCACCAGCGGCATACGGGTCTGACCGCCCACCAGAATCACGTCGTCGATCTCGCCAACTGCCAGACCGGAGTCTTTCAGAGCGACACGGACCGGCTCCAGGGAGTCTTTGACCATGTCTTCCACCAGGGATTCCAGCTTGGCGCGGGTCACCTTGATGTTCATGTGCTTGGGACCGGTGGCATCTGCGGTGATGTACGGCAGGTTCACGTCGGTCTGCTGAGCGGAAGAGAGCTCGATCTTGGCCTTCTCAGCGGCATCTTTCAGACGCTGCAGGGCCAGCTGGTCGTTGCGCAGGTCAATGCCCTGCTCACGCTTGAACTCTTCAACCAGGTAGTTGATGACGCGGTTGTCGAAGTCTTCACCACCCAGGTGGGTGTTACCGTTGGTCGCCAGTACTTCGAAGGTGGTTTCCCCTTCCACTTCGTCGATCTCGATGATGGAGATGTCGAAGGTACCGCCACCCAGGTCATAGACGGCAACCTTGCGCTCGCCCTTGACCTTGTTCACGCCGTAAGCGAAAGCAGCTGCAGTCGGTTCGTTGATGATGCGTTTTACATCCAGACCGGCGATGCGACCGGCATCCTTGGTAGCCTGACGCTGGGCGTCGTTGAAGTAGGCCGGTACTGTGATGACGGCTTCGGTGACCGGCTCGCCCAGGTAGTCTTCGGCGGTCTTCTTCATCTTTTTCAGCACTTCGGCAGAGATCTGCGGTGGTGCCATTTTCTTACCCTTCACTTCAACCCAGGCGTCGCCGTTGTCGGCCTTGGCGATGGCGTACGGCATGATCTTCAGGTCACGCTGCACTTCTTCATCTTCGAAGCGACGGCCGATCAGACGCTTGATGGCGAACAGGGTGTTCTTCGGGTTGGTGATGGCCTGACGCTTGGCAGGCTGACCAACCAGGATCTCGCCATCATCGGCATAGGCAATGATGGACGGAGTAGTACGGTCGCCCTCTGCGTTCTCGATCACGCGAGCAGTGTCGCCATCCAGAATGGCGACGCAGGAGTTGGTAGTACCCAGGTCAATACCGATGATTTTACCCATTTGACGAATCTCCAAATACTTAGATTAAACAGGCGAATCGCTCGCCTTAATGCGTTAACGGCTAGGTGGGGGCTTCGCGAGTCGCTTTCAAGCTCCCGACAGTAAATTTTTACTGCCACCGTGCCTTGTCACCTATATGGGGCCGGGCCAGATGGCTTCAAGGGCACCATGCAAAAAACGCGGGGTTTTGTTGCACGCCTGCCCGAAAAAATGCCACCTCGACCAACAAAAAGCCCGCCGAGCGGCGGGCTCAGCACTGGGATGGGGCTCAGGCCGGTGCCTTGGAGACCATCACCATGGCCGGACGAATGACGCGGCCGTTGAGCTCGTAGCCCTTCTGCATCACGGCGATGACGGTGTTCGGGGCCACATCGGCGCTCGGCACCATGCTCATGGCCTGATGGGCATTGGGGTCGAACGGCTGGTTGGTGGGGTCCAGGGCCACCAGGCCAAACTTGGCGACACCGCTCTGCATGGATTTGAGGGTCAGCTCCACCCCTTCGATCATGGGCTTGAGGGCTTCGCTCTCCTTGTCGGCCAGCTCGATGGCACGCTCCAGGTTGTCCAGCACCGGCAGCAATTCGCCTGCGAACTTCTCCAGGGCGAACTTGTGGGCCTTCTCCACGTCCTGAGCGGCGCGGCGACGCAGGTTTTCCATCTCGGCGACGGCACGCACGGCACGCTCGCGCTCTTCCTGGCATGCCAGCAGGGCGGCTTCCAGCTGCGCCTCCAGCTCGGCGATACGCACCTGCTCGGCTGTCACTTCACTGTCTACATCGGTCGGCTCGACTGGCTGGACTTCCACTTGCTCCATCGCTTCAACCTTTTGCTCTTCGTGGTTCATGACATCTCCAATGTTCAGGGTTGCTTGTGAGGGGTTGCTGAGGCTCAGGCAGGGGACGACACCTCAGCAACCCCTGTGTTGGCGCTATTATGGGGACGCAGCCCCGGCTTTCAAGGGGAAAAGCCCATGTCGTGGGCAATGGTGCCTGCCAACCGGCCATTTTGCCGCGCTTCAGAGCCGATTGCGCCAACTGCCATGGAGGCAGACAAATCCCCGGCAAAGCGCGGTATACTCCCCCCAATACTCACCCAGACCCGATAAGCCATGGATTCTCCGTTCAAAACCGTCGCCCTGATTGGCAAACCCCATCACGAAGGGGCCAACCAGACTCTGACCGGCTTGCACCACTACCTGACCACCCGGGGTTTCCGGGTGCTGGTGGAGAGCCGGGTCGCCCATACCCTCGGCATCCTGGATGAAAACGTGATGGATCTGGTGCAGCTGGGCGAGCAGGCGGATCTCGCCATCGTGGTCGGCGGGGATGGCAACATGCTGGGGGCGGCCCGGGTGCTGTCACGGTTCGATGTGGCCGTGATAGGGGTGAACCGGGGCAACCTCGGCTTTCTCACCGATCTCTCGCCCCAGGATTACCTGATGCCCCTGGAGCAGGTGCTCTCCGGCCACTTCAAGAGCGAACACAGATTCTTGCTGGAGGCCGCCGTCTATCGCCATGGCGAGCGCAAGGCGAGCAATCTGGCGGTGAACGAGGCGGTGCTGCACCCGGGCAAGATAGCCCACATGATAGAGTTCGAGGTCTATATCGATGGCAGCTTCATGTATAGCCAGCGGGCCGACGGCATCATAGTGGCCACCCCCACCGGCTCCACCGCCTATTCCCTCTCGGCCGGTGGCGCCATTCTCACCCCCAAGCTCAACGCCATCACCCTGGTACCCATGTTTCCGCACACCCTGAGCAGCCGTCCCATCGTACTGGACGCCGACAGCGAGGTGCGGCTGCTGGTCTCCCCGGACAACCAGGACGATGCCATGCAGGTGAGCTGCGATGGTCAGGTCACCCTGGCGGTGCACCCGGGGGACGAGATCCTCATCAAGAAGAGCCAGCACAAGCTGCACCTGGTGCACCCGCTCGATTACAGCTACTTCCACGTGCTGCGCAACAAGCTCGGCTGGGGCAGCAAGCTGTTCTAGCCCAGATCCCGGACAAGAGGCCCTTCTGGTCAGCGGCAGGCGCTAACCGGAACAGGGAACAGGCTAAATCTCGCCCCCTTCGACCAGCCGCAGCGGCTCGGAGTCGGGCTGAAAATGGATGCCGTTTCGCCCCGCCGCCTTCACCCGGTACATGGCCTCGTCGGCCCGGGTCAGCAACTGCGCCAGCCCTGATCCCCCCCGGGCGCAGATCCCCCCCACGCTGACCGTCACCCCCTCGCACGGCGGACAGGCACCCTCGCGGGTGCCTGTCTCTATCTGGCGGCGGATCCGGTCGCAGATGGAGTGCGCCATCTCGCCGCTCACCCCCTCCATGATGATGGCGAACTCCTCGCCACCGATGCGCCCCACCAGATCGTCCTTGCGCACCTCTGCCACCAGCACCCTGGCCACATAGCGGATCACCTCGTCACCGCAGCCGTGACCGAATTTGTCATTGACGCGCTTGAAGTGGTCTATGTCCAGCACCACCACGCAGCGCATCTGCCCCGGCAGCGCCCGCTCCCCCAGCCTGAACAGGCCGCGCCGGTTGAGCACCCCGGTGAGGGGATCCCGCTCCGAAAGCGCCAACAGCGCCTGCTCCGTCTCCACATAGGCCACCAGGGGCAACAGCAATACCGATCCTATGGTCAGCACCATGTGCATGAAGAAGATGCCGTCCAGCAGCCAGTGCCCCTGCGCCTTGGCCAGCAGCAACACCCCCTGGCTCAGCAGGATCGCGAAATGAAGCAGGTAGATGACAGAAACCGTATAGAGCACCCGCTTCTGGTGCTGGCTGAGGGAGACGATGAGACAAGCGCACCAGAGGTAGAGCGCGGACTCCATCAGCGCCAACACCAGCCGCACGTCCACCAGGCTCGACAGCCCCAGATAGGAAAGCAGCAACAGGGCAACCCCTGCCCACAAGGGGCGGGGTCGCCATGGCAGACCATAGAGGGCATAAAAACCGGCCAGCAACAGCAATATGCTCATGAGGGAGACCAGACCACCAATCCGCATGCCCAGGGCCGGGTACCCGGCCAACACCCCCAGACTGAGCAGCAAGATGGAAAGGGAGAAGAGAAAGGCCGACAGGGACCAGAGCAGGAAATTGCGCCGACCGGGCTTGAGGGTGTGGATGAACAGCATGAGCAGCGCCGACATCAGATTGATTGCCAGGGAGATCAACAGCAGGGTCGGGGTGTGGATCATCTTGACGCATCCTTGGTGAGGGCAGAAGAGCCTGCCCCGGCTCAACCTGAGCCAGGCCTGTCTCGAGTGTGTCTCAGCCATCCCGACTCCACAAGGTTCCCCCTCGACAAGCCCCGCAGGAGGCGAGCGATCCCAAGCCAGGGCTCCTTCCTTTGCGCCCCTCTCCCGGTTCATCGCGCTCTTTGTCCGGAAAAATCTCTCTCGGCATACTTTACTGTATATAAGACCAGTATATACTGGATGCATACACAGTAATGTTGACCCATACAGGATGAGACCATGCTGACCCAGCTGACCGTCAACAACTTCGCCATCGTCAAGTTTCTCGAGCTCGATCTGCAACCCGGCATGACCTGCATCACGGGGGAGACGGGGGCGGGCAAGTCCATCGCCATCGACGCCCTCGGCCTGTGCCTCGGCGAGCGGGCCGAGGCGGCCATGGTGCGCCCAGGCAGCGACAAGACGGAGGTGAGCGCCCGCTTCCTGCTCGACGGCAATCCCCTGGCCCGCGCCTGGCTCGCCGGCAATGAACTCGAGAGCGAAGGGGAGTGCATAGTGCGGCGCGTAGTCTCGGCGGAAGGGCGATCCCGCAGCTATGTCAACGGTGTCCCCGTCCCCCTGACCCAGTTGCGCAACCTGGGGCAGCTGCTGGTCAACGTCCACGGCCAGCACGCCCACCAGCTGTTGCTCAAGCCCGACTACCAGCTCGCCCTGCTGGACGGCTACGCCGGCCATCATCTGCTGCTGGCGGACGTGCGCCAGCACTATCAGCAGTGGCGTCAGCTGCAAAACGAGCTCAACCGCCTCAAGGCCGAGCAGCAACAGCGGGAGGCCCGCCGCCAGCTCATCGAATACCAGGTGCAGGAGCTTGACGAATTTGCACTGCAACCGGGCGAGTTCGAAGCCATCGAAGAGGAGCACCAGCGCCTGGCCAACGGCACCGAGCTGATGCAGGAGTGCGGCTTCTGCCTCGACCTGCTCCATGACAACGAGGAGACCACCATCGCCGGCCTGCTCCAGGTGGCGGTGGACAGGGCGGAAGGGCTGGTCGCCATGGATGCCCGCCTCGCCCCCGTGCTGGAGATGCTGAACGAATCCCTGATAGGGGTGCAGGAGAGCCACAGCGAGCTGCGCAGCTACCTGGATCGGCTGGAGCTCGACCCCGAGCGTTTCAACGAGCTGGAGGCCCGCCTCTCCAAGGCGATCAACCTGGCCCGCAAGCACCATGTCAAACCCGCCGAACTGGCCCAGTTCCACCAGGATCTGGCCAGCGATCTCGCCCGCCTGCACTCAGATGAGGAGCGCCTCGAGGGGATGGAGAGCGAGCTGGCCCAGGCCCGCACCGCCTTCCTCCAGGCTGCCGAGGCCCTGAGCCAGAGCCGGCAACGCTACGGCGCCGAACTGGCCACCCAGGTCACCGCCAGCATGCAGGAGCTCTCCATGGCCGATGGCCGCTTCGCCATCGAGATCAAGCCGGATGCCAACGCCAGCCTCTCCCCCCTCGGCATCGATCGGGTGGAGTTCATGGTCACCACCAACCCGGGCCAGCCCATGCAGCCGCTGGGCAAGGTCGCCTCCGGCGGCGAGTTGTCTCGCATCAGCCTGGCCATAGTGGTGATCAGCGCCCGCAAGGTCGCCACCCCCACCCTGATCTTCGACGAGGTGGATGTGGGGATCAGCGGCCCCACCGCCGCCGTGGTGGGCCGCCTCTTGCGCCAGCTCGGCGAATCGACCCAGGTGATGGTGGTCACCCACCTGCCCCAGGTGGCGGGCAATGGCCACCAGCACCTGGTGGTGAGCAAGCACACGGACGGCAAGACAACCGAGACCCGCATGAGCGCGCTTGACGACAGGGCCCGTCTCAATGAACTCGCCCGCTTGCTCGGCGGCGACCAGATAACCGACAACACCCTGGCCAACGCCCGCGAACTGTTGCAAGCCTGAATCCGAAGCCAGGGGCTGGCGGTGAAACAAGCGGCCACCCTGCTGCGCAGCCCCGAGCGGGCGCGACGATAGAGGCAAACAGCCACTGTGCAGATCTGTCTCCATACGCCGCCGCAACCGGGTGTGAAGCAAAGAGCCGGACCAGCCGCCGCCGGCTGCCCTAGCCGACGGGATGGCAAGTCCGGGCCCTGGCGGCGGCAGGCGGCAAGCAGCAAGCAGCCATCCAAGGAGAGCACGCCCTCAGCCGCCACCCATGGTGCGCCAAGCGAGGCAGATAAACCGCCGTCCTGCATGCAGGCCAGTGCCCATACGCTTTCGCAACAGGGCGCGAGGCGGCTAGACCGCCAGAGCCCCTCAGGCCCCGGCTCCTCGGGCTCCAGCCCAATATACCTCGACGCCTCTCTCTGGCCCCTGTGTCCCCGGCCAGGCCCGGTATTCCCTGCCCTGGCACACAGACTCTCTGCCCCCTTAACCCCGCAATAATGAGTCCCCATCGCTTGCCTCGGCTGTTATGCTGATGCCCCTGCATCCCGTGCCCGACCCATCTCATCCGGAGGCCTTCATGATCCACGTATTCGGTCATCGCAACCCAGACAGCGACAGCATCTGCTGCGCCCTGGTGCTGGCGGACTGGCTCAATGGCCAGGGTCGCCCCGCCACCCCCTGGCGCCTGGGAGAGCTGCGCACCGAGACCCGCTTCATTCTCGCCCGTGCCGGCGTGGCGCCCCCCGATCTGCTGGCGCGGGAGGTCAGCGGGCTGGACGTCTGGCTGGTGGATTTCAGCGAGCTAGAGCAGGGGCCAGAGGGACTGGCCAGGGCCAACGTCATCGGCCTGGTGGATCACCACAGACTGGGCTCCCTGCGCACCGAGGCGCCGCTCGATGCCTGGATCCGCGCCGTGGGCAGCTCGGCCACCATAGTGCTGGATCTCATCGGCGAGCCGACCCCATCCCAGGCCCGCCTGCTGCTCGGCGCCATCCTGAGCGACACCCTCTGCCTGCGCTCCCCCACCACCACGGCCCAGGACGAGGCGGCCTGCCAGCGGCTCGCCCCCCTGGCCGGGCTCGCCCTGGCCGAATTTGGCCAGCAGTTGCTGGCGGCCAAGACGGATCTCGATGGGCTGGACGCCGCCCAGCTGCTGCGCCAGGACGAGAAGGGCTACCAGCTGGCGGGGCGCAACCTGGTGATGAGCCAGATAGAGGTGGCCAGCCTGGGGCAGATAACCCCCCTGCTGGCGGCCCTCGAAGCCGAGATGGCGCGCCGGGTTCGGGAGGAGAACCTGGATGCCTATGTACTGATGGTGACGGACCTTGGCGCGAGGGAGAGCCGGATCTCGGCCTGCTGCCACCCGGATCGCCCGGATCCTCGCCTGCCGTGCCAGCCCGTGACCCTGGCCGGCGTGGTGAGTCGCAAGAAGCAGGGGCTGCCCTGGCTCGGCGCCCAGCTGACCCGGGAGTGACCCGGGCGCCCCGGCCGAAGGGCCGCGAGCGGGCCGGGGCGACAAACTTTGTTACATCTTGGCGGCTGTCTTTTGGCCGCCATTTACTGCAGGATATTTCCTTTTGTCTCTTCCTCTTGTGTGGATGTCAGCAAAATCATGAAGATGCCCCTTACTCCCAGGCTGCGCTGGCTGCTCGCAGCCCTGCTGCTGGCCCTGACTGTCTGGCTGCTCTGGCCGGCCAAGGCCCCCTCCCCCCAGCTCAGTGCCCCCGTGACCCGTGAGGACATAGAAGATGCGGTGCTCGCCAGCGGCGTGCTGGAGGCGGTGGAGCAGGTCGATGTAGGCGCCCAGGTCTCGGGCCAGGTGACCCGCCTGCTGGTGGAGAATGGCCAAGGGGTCAAGCAGGGAGAACTGCTGGCCGAGATAGATCCCCTCATCGCCCAGAACGACCTCAAGACGGCCCAGGCCGAACTCGCCAGCAGCCAGGCCCAGCTCAAGATCAAGCTGGCCCAGCTCAAGCAGTTCGAACTCGCCTGGCGCCGCCAGCAGCAGATGTTCAGCCAGCAGGCAAGCTCGAGGGCCGATCTCGAGAGCGCCGAGGCCCAGCTCGCGGTGACCCGGGCCGAGGTGCAAAATGCCCAGGCCAACATCGACAGCGCCACCATCAAGGTCGAGCGTGCCCGCACCCAGCTCGGCTACACCAAGATCCTGGCCCCCATGGATGGCACCGTCATCGCCATCGTCACCCGTCAGGGTCAGACCCTGGCCGCCACCCAGACGGTGCCCACCCTGCTCAAGCTCGCGAACCTGGACACCATGACGGTCAAGGCCCAGATCTCCGAGGCCGATGTCAGCAAGGTCCATGCCGGCATGCCGGTCTATTTCACCCTGATAGGGGATCCCGACACCCGCTACCAGGCCAGGCTGCGCACCGTGGAGCTGGCCCCCACCAACATCAACGATCAGACCACCAGCACCAGCGGCACCAATGTTGCCGTCTACTACTATGCCCTGTTCGACGTGGCCAACCCCGACCATGCCCTGCGGGTCGCCATGACCACCCAGGTCACCATAGTGCGCGACCGGCGCCAGGGGGTCCTCACCATCCCCAGAACCGCCCTCGGCAAACGGCTGGGGCCGGGGGAATACCAGGTGCAACGGCTCACTGGGGACGTCCCCCAGACCCTCACCATCAAGACCGGGCTCCAGGACGAGATCAAGGTCGAGGTGCTGGCCGGGCTCGAGGAGGGTGACCGGGTGGTGATAGGCCAGGCACCGGCGGGCAATGGCGCCCCGGATGAGGCTGACGAGGACGAGCTGTCATGAACCAGGTCCCTATCGACGCCCCCCTCATCGAACTCGAGGGAGTCAGTCGCCGTTACCTGAGCGGGGAGCAGGAGGTGACTGTGCTGCATCCCCTGAACCTCTCCATCCAGGCCGGGGAGATGGTGGCCATCGTCGGCGCCTCGGGCTCGGGCAAGTCCACCCTGATGAACCTGCTGGGCTGCCTGGACAGGCCGAGCGAGGGTCACTACCGCTTTCGCGGCCAGGAGACGGCAAGCCTGGACGCCCTGGCCCTGGCCAGGCTGCGCTGCCATCACTTCGGCTTCATCTTTCAGCGCTATCACCTGCTGCCGCACCTGGATGCCGCCGCCAACGTGGAGATCCCCGCCGTCTATGCCGGCATGGCCAAGGCGGATCGCCATGCCCGCTCCCGGGCCCTGCTCACCCGGCTGGGCTTGAGTGATCGCAGCCACCACACCCCGGGTCAGCTCTCCGGCGGCCAGCAACAAAGGGTCAGCATCGCCCGGGCCCTGGCCAATGGCGGCGAAGTGATCCTGGCCGACGAGCCGACCGGCGCCCTCGACAGCCAGAGCGGCAAGGAGGTGATGGCCATCTTGAAGGAGCTCCATGGCCTGGGCCACACCATCATACTGGTGACCCACGACATGGCGGTGGCGGACCATGCCGACCGCATCATCACCCTCAAGGATGGCCGGGTGCAGAGCGACAGCGGCAGCCCCGCCTCTCTACCTCCGCCACCGACCCCTGCCGCCATCCCCAAGGGCAGCCAGGGGCTGGATCGCTACCGCGAGGCCGCGCGCATGGCGCTGCACGCCATGCTGGCCCATCGCATGCGCACCTTCCTCACCATGCTCGGCATCATCATCGGCATCGCCGCTGTGGTGAGCGTGGTGGCGCTGGGCCAGGGGGCCCGCGCCAAGGTGATAGGCGAGATCAATGCCATGGGGACCAACACCATCGACATCTTCCCCGGCAAGGACTGGGGCGACGAGAAGGCCGCCAGCATCCGCACCCTGAACGAGGGGGATCTGCGTGCCCTCCAGGGCCAACCCTATCTGGAGGGGGCCAGCCCCCAGCTCTCCACCTCGGCGCAGCTGCGCTATCGCAACCAGACCAAGAGCGGCACCGTGAACGGGGTGAGCAGCGACTTCTTCCGGGTCAAGGGGATGACCCTGGTCGGCGGTCGCCTGTTCAGCGAGCGGGACAGCCTGGATCGGGCCTCCCTGGCCGTGGTCGACGCCGACAGCATCAAGGGGCTGCTCGGCGACGAGGATCCCATCGGCAAGGTGCTGCTCATCGGCACCCTGCCGGTGCGGATCATCGGCCTCATCAAGGAGGAGACCGGCTTTCGCCAGCCGAGCCAGTCGGTGAGCGTCTGGCTGCCCTACCGCGCCGTGATGAGCCGCCTCATCTCCCAGAGCCACTTCAACCAGATAACCCTGAGGGTGCGCGATGGCGTCCAGCCGGCCCTGGCGGAGCGAGAGGTCATTGCCCTGCTGCGCCAGCGCCACGGCAGCAAGGATTTCTTCACCTTCAGCAGCGACAAGATATTGCAGTCGGTGGAGAAGACCACCGCCACCCTGACCCTGCTGGTCTCCGCCATCGCGGTGATCTCCCTCATCGTCGGCGGCGTCGGGGTCATGAACATCATGCTGGTCTCGGTGGTGGAGCGCACCCGGGAGATAGGGATCCGCATCGCGGTCGGCGCCCGCCAGTCCGACATCTTGCAGCAGTTTCTGATCGAAGCCGTGATGGTGAGCCTGCTGGGGGGCTTACTCGGGGTCGGGCTCGCCCTCCTCATCGGCCTGCTGTTCTCCTCCCTGGTCGATGCGATGCAGATGCAGTTCTCCCTCTTCTCCATCCTGATGGCGTTTGCCTGCTCCACCCTGATCGGCATCCTGTTTGGTTACCTGCCCGCCCGCAACGCCGCCCGCCTCGACCCCGTGGTCGCCCTGGCCAGGGAGTGATGATGAGACTCGCAATGGTGAACATGAAAAGACTCAGACTGCCCTGGTTCGGCCTCGCTCTGCTCCTCGGGGCCTGCGCCCAGCCAAGCCCCTATCACAGGGAGGATTATGCCCTGCCCGCCCAGTGGCAACAGCAAGATGCCCTGGCCGCGGCCCCGTCGTCCGGTCCATGGTGGCGAGGCTTTCACGACCCGGCCCTCGACGCCCTGGTCGAGGCGGTGCTCGCCGCCAACACGGATCTCCACGTGGCGGGACTCAGGCTCAGGGGAGCACGCCTCGCCGCCGATCAGGCCGACACCAACCTGACCCCAGGGGTCAATGCCAGCCTGGATGCCAACGGCAACAAGAACCTCAAGAGCGGCGTCAGCAGCCACAGCATGGGCCCCACCCTGACAGTCAGCTATGAGCTGGACTTGTGGGGCAAGCTGGCGGCGGTGCGGGATCAGGCAAGCTGGGAGGCAGCCGCCAGCGCCGAGGATCTCGCCGCCACCCGCCAGAGCCTGATCCGCCAGGCCCTGCAGCAATACTGGCAACTCGGTTATCTCAATAGCGCCATCACCCTGGGGGAGCGCCAGCTCGCCAATCTCAGCGATACCCTGCGCCTGACCCGCGTCAAGTATGAGGCGGGCGCCGTGCCACGCCTGGATCTGGTGCAGGCCAGCGCACAGCTCGCCGGCAAGCAGGCGGCCCAGGCCAGCCTGCGCAGCCAGAGGGTCGCGGCCAGCAATGCCCTGCTGCAGCTGCTCGGTCGCAAGCGCGGGCCGGTGCCGTTCGAGCCAAATGGCCTGCCCCTGACCCCGATCCCGGCCATCGCCGTCGGCATCCCGGCCGATCTGCTGGCCCGACGCCCGGACGTGAAGGCCGCCGAGCTGCGCCTGCGCAAGACCCTCGCCAGGGGGGATGAGGTGCGCACCAGCTTCTACCCGGCCCTGACCCTGACCGGCAGCGCCAGCACCGCCTCGGACAGGCTGGCCCAGGTGCTGGAAAATCCGGTGGGCAGCCTGGGGGCCGCCCTGACCCTCCCCTTCCTCGAGTACAACAACAACCGGATCGCCGTCGCCAGCAGCGAGAACGACTACCAGATAGCCCAGGCCGAGTTTCGCCAGCGACTGTTCGATGCCCTGTTCGAGGTGGAGAACGCCCTGGCCGCCCGCCGCTATGGCGAGGCCCAGCTGACCCGTCTCACCCAGCAGCAAGGCTACGCCATCGAGGCGGATCGCCTGGCCCGGGTGCGCTACGAGGCGGGCAACAGCCCGGTACAGGAGTGGCTGGACGAGCAGAATCGCCGCTGGGATGCCGAGCTGGCCCTGCTCGCCCAGCAGCAGAGCCAGCTCAACACCATGGCGGATCTCTACCTGGCCCTGGGGGGGCGCGATGACCCCGCCAGGGACGCCCCCGCTCAGGCGCAGGCGGCCACCCCCTGACCGTGGCGGCTCGGCCCCCGGGGATCAGCCTCTGTGCCTCAGCGCCTCGAGCAGCAGCGAAAACGCGGGGGATGCCTGCAATCGGCTGGTGTAGTAGAGGTGGTAACCGGGATGCACCATGTTGTATCCGGCCAGCACCTCCTCCAGCCTTCCCGCCTGCAGATGGGGTTCGGCCATGCTCTGGGGGACATAGGCCAGCCCGTAGCCAGCCAGGGCGGCGTCCAGCACATTGCCTATGCTGTTGAACACCAGTGGCCCCTCCCCCCTGATCTTGAGCTCCCGCCCGCTCTCCATGAAGCTCCACGAGAAGAAGCCGCCATGGGTGGGCAGCCGCAGATTGATGCACTGGTGATGATTGGCCAGCTCCTGGGGTCGCTTGGGATGGCCCCTGAGTTGCAGGTAGTGAGGTGCCCCCACCACCATCATCTTGATGTCACCGCTGATGGGGATGGCAATCATGTCCCTGGCGATGAGCCCGCCCCGCCGGACACCGGCGTCGTAACGCTCCGCGACTATGTCTACCCGGCCATAGTCCGTGGTCAGCTCAATCCGGATATCCGGATATTGATGCAGGAAGCCTTTGATCTTTGGCCAGAGCACCGCATTGATGGCGTACTCGTCCGCCGTGATGCGTATGGTCCCTGCCGGCTTGTCTCGCAACGCGGCGATCTGGGCCAGGCCGGCATCGAGCTGCTCCAGGGCCGGCCCCACCAGAGCCATCAGGCGTTCACCGGTTTCGGTGGGGGTGACGCTGCGGGTGGTGCGGGATAGCAACTTGAGCCCCAACCGCTGTTCCAGGTTTTTCACCGTTTGACTGATCGCCGACTGGGAGGTATTCAGCTTGCCTGCGGCCCGGGTGAAACTCTGCTCCCGTGCGACCGCCATGAAGGCGGCCAGTTCATTGAGGTTTTCTTTCATGATTGATAAGAAATGAAGATAGAAGACTTCTGATTATATCCATCAACCGATTCATCACCGCACTCTGAAGCGCGGCGCAATGGCCCGGGCCAGTCCCCAACAACCTCTCCATATCCGAACCAGCTCCCCTGCCCCCGTTTGCCTGACGCCAAAGCACGGGATATCTGCACTATCGCGCGCCTCACCAGCGAGGACCATGCCATCATTGATAAGAAATCAGTATTAAAGCATTCAGATTATCCTGGCTAATCAGATCACCCTCGGGGGGATATGCTCCCTTCACTGCCAATCGATGACGCTTTGTCCACCCGAGGAAAAACTGATGCATGCAGTCCGCTTTGCCAATCCCCCGCTCGTCATGGCCGGTCATCTCCATATGCCAGCCAGCCTTCAGCCCGGTGTCCGCTACCCGGCCATCGTCTGCGTCCACCCCTCTGGCGGCGTCAAGGAGCAGACGGCCGGGCTTTACGCCGCCAGGCTGGCCGAGGCCGGTTTCATTGCCCTGGCCTTCGATGCCAGCTACCAGGGTGAAAGCGGCGGTGAGCCAAGGCAACTTGAAAATCCCTATGCCCGCGTCGAAGACATCAGCGCGGCCGTCGATTACCTCACGACGCTGGAATGGGTCGACAGCGGCCGCATCGGGGTCATGGGCATCTGCGCCGGTGGGGGCTATGCCGCCCACGCCGCCATGATGGATACCCGCATCCAGGCCATAGGCACTGTCAGCGCAGTGAACTACGGCCAGATGTACCGACAGGGCTGGGAAAACAGCGCCAAGCCACAGGAGTGCCTGGCGCTGCGCGACCTGGCGATGGCGGCCCGCACCGCAGAGGCCAATGGTGAAGCGATCCAGTATCTGCCCACCACGCCCGAGCGCCCCGAGGATGCCCCGCACTCCGATCTCGCCGAAGCGTTCGACTACTACCGCACCGACCGTGCCCGACACGGCAATGCGCCCAGCAAGCTGCCCACCCGCAGCCTGGCACAACTGGTGACCTACGATGCCTTCAGCAAGGTGGAGCTGTTCCTCACCCAGCCACTGCTGGTCATCGCCGGCAGCGACGCAGGCACCCGCTGGATGAGTGAAGCGCTGCACCAAAGGGCCGCCAGCCAGGAGAAGGAGCTGCTGATTGTCGAGGGCGGTACCCACATCGGCATGTACGACCTGCCGCACCTGGTCGAGGCGGCCATGGACAGACTGGCGCCTTTCTACAAAACACACCTGTAACCCCATATCCCTGAGAGGAGAACCCCATGACGACGATGCAATCTGTTACGTTCAAGAACCGCACCTGGGATCTGGCCGCCACCCTGCGCCTGCCCGAGGACTTCGATGCCGGCAAGCAGTATGCGGCCATCATCTGCGCCCACCCCATCAGCAGTTGCAAGGAGCAAACCGCTGGCGCCATCTATGGGGAAGCACTCAGCAAGGCGGGTTTCATTACCCTGGCGTTTGATGCTTCCACCCAGGGTGCCAGCGGCGGCGAGCCGCGCTTTAGCGAAGACCCAGCCACCCGCGTCGAAGACTTTCGCTGCGCGGTGGACTACCTGGTTACCCTGCCCTACGTCGATGAGGAGAGGATCGGCGTACTGGGGGTGTGCGGCGGCGGCGCCTATGCGGCCAATGTCGCCATGACAGAGAAACGCATCAAGGCCGTGGGCACTGTGGTTGCCACCAACTACGGCCGCATGATGCGTGACGGCGACACTTCGCCCGATGCCGCCCTCAAGACCCTGGCGCTCATCGGCAAGCAGCGCACCGCTGAGGCGCGCGGCGCCGACCCCCTGATAGTGGGTTACATCCCCTTCGCCAACCGGGGGGAGTGCGAGCAGGCAGGCATCAAGGACGTGGACATGCTGCAAGCCATCGACTACTACCTGACGCCGCGCGGCCAGCAGCCAGGCTCCCCCAACAAGCTGCGCCTCACCAGTGCGGGTGCGGCCCTGGGCTGGGATGCCTTCCACCTGGCCGAAGTGCTGCTGACCCAGCCCCTGCACGTGGTCTTTGGCGCCGTGCCTGGTGCCTTCGGCTCTTATGCCGATGGCCAGGAGCTGTATCGCCGCGCCCGCTCGGCGCACAAGACGATGCAGATGGTGCCCGGGGCCAGCCATTACGATCTGTACGACCAGCCCGAGGCCACCGGTCAGGCCCTGGCGCAACTGGTGCCCTTCTTCCAGCAGCATCTGGGCGCGTGATCGGGTGACCGCCCGAGTCCTGTTCTGGACCATGTAGACAGGCGTGCTGATCTTGAGCCGTCATATCCTGTTGCCCCCATCGTTTGGGGGCGACAGACCTCGCCCGGGCGTTCGACGGGCGCTTTCACAATCCGCGCCCTGCTGGCCCGGGCGGCATGTCACGAGGCGATTCAATCAACGGCAGGAGATGAACGAATGGCCGTCCAGACCAGACAGCGGCTGGCTCCTCAGACGGGTCTGCGCATCAGGTTGCCATTTAGCACTTGATGCTGTTGGCGCTTAGTGATAGTTAAATAATCAGAAAAATCAATCATGTCGGACACATGACCACGCCAGCGACCTCGATGCCGAGCGGCAGGGGAGCACCATCCCGGACACAGGCAAACAGCCAGATCCGGGGTGATACAGGATCAAGGAGCGATCAGTGAGGGAGAGGCGTTATCAGGGCGGGTTGCCGCGAAGGGTCATGACATGCTTGTTATCCGCCCTCTGGGGGGGGATCTGGTGCATCGCCACCCTGGCCCATGCCGCAGCGGAGCCGACCAGCCCAGGTCAGCTCCCCCGGCTGGCCGCCAAGGCCGAGGGTTATGCCGCCGAGGCGAGCTGCCTCGGTTGTCACGACAGCCAGGTGGCCCAGTGGAAGGGGTCAGACCATGCCTGGGCCATGCGCCACGCCACCCCTGACAATGTGCTTGGGGATTTCAACGACGCCCATTTCGACGAGGCTGGCGTCAAGGCCCGCTTCTTTCGCAAGGGAGAGGACTATTTCGTCAATCTCGAGGGGGAAGACGGCAA
Source organism: Aeromonas bivalvium (assembly GCF_000819765.1). GTDB lineage: Bacteria > Pseudomonadota > Gammaproteobacteria > Enterobacterales > Aeromonadaceae > Aeromonas > Aeromonas bivalvium. The sequence goes on along the minus strand of NZ_CDBT01000054.1, from coordinate 187,177 downwards.
GCCGGTTGACGTCAAGATCCTCTACACCTTCGGCCATGATCCGCTGCAGCAATACCTGGTCGCCCTCTCCCGCGGCCGCCTGCAAGCCCTGACCCTGGCCTGGGACAGCCGCCCGAAGGCGCAAGGCGGACAACGTTGGTTCTCCCTCTATCCTGGCCAGCGCTTTGCCACCAGCGATCCCCTGCACTGGACCGGGCGTTACCAGAACTGGAACGCCATGTGCGCGGATTGCCACTCCACCGCCCTCGACAAGGGTTACGACGACAAGAGCGACAGCTTCACCACCACCTGGCACGAGCAGACCGTCGGCTGCCAGGCCTGTCACGGCCCCGGCCAGAACCACCTGACCTGGGCCAGCCAGCATAAAGAAGGGAGTGGCGCCAAGGCAGCGGACGGCCACTACGGCCTGGCCGTCAACCTCAAGGCCCTCGGCAGTCAGAGGCAGGTGGAGCAGTGCGCCTTCTGCCACAGCCGGCGACAAGGGCTGGGGACGGGTCAGCAGCCGGGTCACCCGCAGCTGGATCAGAGCCTGCCCACCACATTGCGGGCCTCCCTCTATCATGCGGATGGTCAGATAGATGGCGAAGTTTACGAGTTTGACTCCTTCGTGCAGAGCAAGATGTCCGCCGCCGGGGTGGGCTGCACCGATTGCCACAACCCCCACACCACCAAGATCAAGCTGGAGGGCAACGGCCTCTGCCTCCAGTGCCACAATCCCCAGCCCCCGACGAGCCGCTTCCCGAACCTGCAAGCCAGGGAGTATGACAGCAAGGCCCACCATCACCATGAACCGGGCAGCGCCGGGGCGCAGTGCGTCAACTGCCACATGCCGACCAAGACCTACATGGTGGTCGACCCGCGCCGTGACCACAGCCTGCGCATCCCCCGCCCCGATCTGGCGGCCAAGAGCGGCAGCCCGGATGCCTGCACCGCCTGTCATCAGGACAAGGAGCCCGCCTGGGCGGCTAAGGCCATCGACGGTTGGTATGGCAAGCCCAAACGGCCCCCCCACTACGGGGAGAGCTTCCATGCCGTGCAAAGCGGCCAGGGCTCCCCCCTTGCCCTGCTTCCCCCCTTGCTTGCAGATCAGAGCAAGCCCGCCATAGTGCGCGCCACCGCGGCCGAGCAGTTGGCCGACCTCGGCTTGCCAGCCATCCCTGAGCTGCGTCTCGCCCTCAAGGACGAGAGTGCACTGGTTCGGGCCTATGCCGTCTCGGGATTTGCCAATACGCCACCCATGGCGCGACTCGACGATCTCCTGCCCTTGCTGCGGGACCCGACCCTGGCGGTGCGGGACGAGACCATCCGGGCCCTGGCCGACATTGCGCCGGCGCGCCTGCCCACCGAGGATCGCGCCCTGTTCCAGCGCCTGCTTGCCGACTATGAGCAGCGCCTGCGTGGCAATGCGGATCTGCCGGGCGGGCGCCTCAATCTGGCGGTGCTGCTCTCGCGCCAGGGGCGCCAGCAGGAAGCGATGGACGAGTATCGCCAGGCCCTTAGGATGGATCCCTACTTCGTGCCGGCCCGGGTCAACCTGGTGACCCTCGCCAGCGCGGCCCAGCAGCTGGATGAGGCGGAAACCCTGCTGCGCGAGGGCGTCGCGCTGGACAAGATGCCGGTCGCCGATCATGGCAATCTCGCCTACATGCTGGCGCTGCTGCTGGTGGAGCGGGGCAAGACCGAAGAGGCTGTCGACTGGCTGGACAAGGCCGCCGCCGAACTGCCGGGCAACGTGCGGATCCGCTACAACCAGGGTCTGCTGCTCTCCCAGCTGAACCGGCGCGAGGAGGCACTGGCCGCCCTGCGGGCAGGGCTGGCGCAGGCGCCGGACGATCCCGATCTGCTCTACACCCTGATCTACCTGCATGCCATTGCCGGTGAACAGGAGGAGGCTTTCGGATACGTCAAACGGATGCGCAAGGCAGCCCCGCAGGATCCGCGGCTGCTGGCCATCGAACCCTATTGGACCAAGTGATCCTCGGGATGGGGGGGCATTCGTACCCCATACTGCGCCCGCCTGGCGGCTAGAAATGACGCAGGCAAGGGGTCGGCGTCACAAATGGGTAATTGAGAAACGGTAATGTTCTCACTACGATAGCGCTGACATGCTGTGTTATGGTTGTTCAGTTGTTAACAGAAATCTTGTTAGTCTGGATCTGACGGATCATCGCGCCCCCCATGGGGATGCCGTCGATGAGCGAACTTCACTCTGCCAAGGAATGCAATGGTGACGACACGCGAACAGATTGCCCAGCTGGAGGCCAATGTCGCCGAGCTGGTATTCGGCCAGGCCGCTACCATACGCCACGTGTTGCTGGGGCTCCTGGCCAATGGCCATGTGTTGCTGGAGAGCCTGCCCGGGCTCGCCAAGACCCGCACCGTCAAGGCACTGGCGACCCACCTAGATGCGCAGATGAGCCGCATTCAGTTCACCCCGGATCTCTTGCCCTCAGACATCACCGGGGGCGAAATCCTCCAGCAGACTCCCAGCGGCAACCAGATCACCTTCAAGCAGGGCCCCCTGTTTGGCAACGTCATCCTGGCCGACGAGATCAACCGCGCCCCCGCCAAGGTGCAGGCCGCCCTGCTCGAAGCCATGGAGGAGCGCCAGATCACGGTGGCGGGGCATAGCTACCCCATGCCTTCTCTGTTCATGGTGCTGGCCACCCAGAACCCCATAGAGCAGGAGGGTACCTATCCGTTGCCGGAGGCCCAGATGGACCGCTTCCTGATGAAGCTGCAACTGGACTACCCCAAGGTGGAGGACGAGATCCGCATCCTGCGCCTGATCCGGGGCGAGGATCGGCAGCAGGCGGGGGAACATCCCCAACCGAGCCACCTGCCCCAGGAGGTCATCTTCGCGGCGAGGCGCGAGGTGGCAGCCATCCATGTCTCCGAGGCCATCGACACCTACCTGATGGCCCTCATCAATGCCACTCGCCACCCGGCCGAGGTGGATGCCGATCTCGCCCGCTGGATCGCCATCGGCGCCAGCCCGCGGGGCGGGATCAGCCTGGACAGGGTCGCCCGGGCGCAAGCCTGGCTGTCAGGGCGCGACTTCGTCTCGCCCGATGACGTTCGCGCCGTGGTACACCCCGTGCTGCGCCACCGGCTGCAGCTCTCCTACGATGCCATCGCCGACGGGGTCAACGGGGATGATGTCATCGACCGGCTGCTCGACAAAGTGGCCATTGTGGCCTAGGGAGCACCATGACAGCAGAGACGGACCTGCGCTCGCCAGATGGCTTCGTATATGCCTCCCTTCCCCAGCTAATGGCGCTGGAGCACCACAGCCGCGGGCTCAGCTTCCTCTCCCGCCAGCCCCTGTCGAGCATTCTCTCGGGCGCCCATGCCTCCCGCCTGCGGGGGCGCGGTCTGAGCTTCGACGAGCTGCGCAACTACACCCCGGGGGATGACCTTCGTCACCTGGACGCACGCGCCACCCTGCGTTACGGCAAACCCTTCGTGCGCACCTTTACCGAGGAGCGCGACCGCCCGACCCTGCTGCTGGTGGATCAGCGGATGAGCATGTATTTCGGCTCCCGTCACTGCTTCAAGTCGGTGGCGGCGGCACAGCTGGCCTCCCTCTGCGCCTGGATGGCGTTTCATGCCGGCGACAGGGTCGGCGGCCTGGTCTTTGGCGATGAGACCCTGGAGCATATCCGCCCCCAGCGCAGCCGCGCCCGCATCGAAGCCCTGTGCGCCGCCGTGATCCGTGCCAATCACGCCCTCCATGCCGCCCTGCCGGAGACCGGCCAGCCGGACAGGCTAGACACGGTATTGCGCCACTGCCTCGCCAGTGCCGGCCACGACCACCTCATCTGCATCATCAGCGACTTCGCCGGTGCCGGCGATCAGACCTTGCAGCTGCTGCGCCAGCTCAGCGCCCACAACGACGTGATCGCCATGCAGGTCTATGACCCCATCGCCCTGCAATTCCCCGACAAGGGCAGGATCACCATCACCCAGGGCTCGGTGCAACGGGAGCTGCAGGTGGACAAGCGCCAGGTGCATGGGCCGCTCGGCGACTTCCTCTCCGGTCGCCTGCGGGACGTGGCCGAGCTGCTGCGTCGCAGTCGGGTGCCCCTGATGATGTTCAGCACGGGGGAGGATGCGCTGGGGCAATTGCGCCTGGAGCTCGGCCGCCTGACCGGGAGCGCGCGATGACGGCCCAGATCCCCAGCATCAGTCAACTCAAGGAGCTGGCCATCCCCACGCCCCCTGTCAGCTATCTGCCCCAGACCTGGGGCTGGCTGCTGTTGCTGCTGCTCGTCCTCTCCCTGCTCCTGCTCTGGGGAGGGCGCCGCTGGTGGCAATGGCGACGCGATCGCTACCGCCGGGAGGCGCAGGCAAGGCTAGATGAGCTGCGTCTTTCCCTCGCCGACCCCCAATCCCGCCTGGCGGCCCTGCGGGCACTGCCCGGCCTGCTCAAACGGGTGGCGATCTCCATGCCTGGCGGCGAGGGCGCCCGGCCGCTCGGTGGCGACGCCTGGATGGCATTTCTGGCCCACAGCGCCCCCTTCCCCCTGCCCGCCCATTTTGCCGAGGATCTGTTCACCCTGGCCTATGCCCCGTCCAGCCGGGTGCTGGACATCCCCCACGGCCGCATCGATGAGATCTTCCAGCTCAGCCGACGCTGGATAGGAGAGCATCATGTGGCAGTTTGACGCCCCCTGGGCACTGCTTCTGCTGCCCCTGCCCTGGCTGGCCTACCGCTATCTGCCCCCCTATCGCGCCGCCCGCAGTGCCCTGCGCGTGCCCTTCTTCGCCGCCATGGATCAGGCCCTGGGCCGGTCTCCCCGCACCCTGGGCGGGGGGCGTTGGCAACTGGGCCTCAACCTGCTGGTCTGGGCGCTGCTGGTGACGGCCTGCGCCCGCCCCGTGCTGATCGAGCCCCCCATTCGCCATGACAGCCCCACCCGCGACATCATGCTGGCCATCGACATCTCCCAGTCCATGGAGACCCGGGATTACACCACCCCGGATGGTCGCCAGAGCGATCGCCTGAGCGCGGTAAAGGGGGCGGTGCAGGACTTCATCCAGCGCCGCAAGGAGGATCGCCTCGGCCTCATCGTCTTTGGCACCGGCGCCTACCCCCAGGCGCCGCTGACCCTGGATCACGCCAGCCTGCAACTGCTGCTCGATGAGGTCGGCATCGGCATGGCGGGCCCCAATACGGCGCTCGGGGACGCCATTGGTCTGGCCATCAAGCTGCTGGAGAAGACCCGGGAGAGAGAGAAGGTGCTTATCCTGCTGACGGACGGCAATGACACCGGCAGCGCCATCACCCCGGCCCACGCCGCCCAGCTGGCTCGCGACCGGGGGATCAGGGTGCACACCATAGGCATAGGCGATCCGGCGGCCAGCGGCGATGCCAGGGTCGACTTGCAGGTGCTGATGGAGATCGCCAATACCACGGGCGGGCGTTTCTTCAGGGCAGACGATCGCCAGGCACTGCACGCTGTCTATGCCGCCCTGGACGAGCTGACCCCCCATCAGGTGAAGACCTTCAGCCACCAGCCCAAGCGCGACCTGTTCTGGTGGCCGCTGGGGACCGGCCTGCTGCTGTTGCTGGTGTGTCACCTCCTGGCCGCCCTGCTCGGCAGGCGCACGCCCCCCTCAGGTATCGAGGAGCAGTCATGACCTTGGATCTCGCAGCCTTCCATTTCCTGCGCCCCCTCTGGCTGCTGCTGATGGTGCCGGGGATACTGCTGCCGCTGCTCTGGCTGCGTCGCCACGACATCCAGCGGCAGCTGCGTGGCATCATAGCCCCCCATCTGGTGGCGTCCCTGGTCATCACCCCGGCCAGGGAGCGCACCCTGCACCCCATACACCTGCTGGCCAGCCTGCTGGTGCTGGGGGGGCTGGCCGCCGCCGGACCCACCTGGCAGCAAGATATCCCCGCCTTCCTCGACGACCGGGCCCCGCTCATCCTCGCCGTGGATCTCTCCTCCTCCATGGATGCCGATGACGTACCGCCGACCCGGCTCGCCGCCATCCGCCACAAGCTGCACGACCTGGTCCAGCGCCGGGCCGGTGCCCGCACAGCCCTCATCGCCTATGCCGGCAGCGCGCACCTGGTGTTGCCCGCGACCGAGGATCCCGCCCTGCTGGACACCTTCGTCCAGGCGCTGGCCACCGATCTGATGCCCAGGGCCGGCAAGGACGTGCTGGGGGTGATCGATGTGGCCCAGCGCTTGCTAGCCGCCGAGCACTCCCCCGGCACCCTGGTCCTGCTGACCGACGGCGCCGATCCCAGCCAGTTTGATGCCATCGGCAAGCGCCTCGCGGGCAGCCAGCTTCAGGTGCTGATCCTGGCGGTGGGCAGTCAGGATGGCACCCTGATCCGCGATGCCAAGGGCCAGCCCCTCACAGGTCCTGACGGCCGCCCCCTGGTGAGCCGCTTCGATGAGGCCGCCCTCAAGGGGCTGGCCAGCGCCGCCAATGCCCCCCTGGGCAGCCTGACCCTGAACGCTGACGATCTCGACTGGATTGGGCTGCACGCCCAGCAGCATTTTCAGGCGGCCCAGGGGGATGACCAGCAGATCCACTGGCAGGATGCCGGTTACTGGCTGTGCTGGCCCCTGGCACTGATCGCCCTGTGCTGCGTGCGCCGGAGCTGGCAGGTGCACTGGCTGGGGAGCCTGTTGCTGATGCTGCTCCTGGGCACTACGTCCGCACCGACGCACGCCAACGCCCTGGCCGATGCATTCCTCACCCCAGATCAACAGGGCCGCTGGGCCTTCGAGCAGGGCCACTATCCCGAGGCGGCGGCGCATTTCAAGGATCCCTACTGGAAAGGGCTCTCGGCCTACCTGGCCGCCGACTTCGATCTCGCCCAGGCCAGCCTGGCCCGGCTGGACACGGCCAATGCCTACTTCTACCTCGGCAACACCTATGTGAAGCTGTTCAAGTTCCCGGAGGCGATCCTCGCCTATCAGCAGGCCCTGAAGCAGCAACCCGACTTCCCCGAGGCCAAGGCCAATCTGGCGTTGGCCCGGGCGCTCCAGCAGGATCACCAGGATCAGCAGGAGGCAGGCACGCCGGATGAGAAGGCCGACCAGACCCTGGAGGACCAGACCCTTTCCAAGGGAGGCAAGGCGCAACAGCAGCAGACCCCCCAGGCCAGCTCGGATCAGCTCTGGCTCGACAACCTCAACACCTCGCCGGCCCAGTTCCTCAGGCGCAAGTTCCTGCTGCAGGATGCGGCCAGCACGCGCACGCCGGAGCCTGCCCCATGAGAGCCCTGCTGATCATCCTGCTGCTCGGCCTCGGCGCCCTTGCCCAGGCAGCCGAGCCCGAGGCCCGCATTCAGAGCAGGCTGGTGCCCGCCGACGGCGTGAGCGTGGGCGGCACCCTCAAGCTTGAAGTGGATCTGCTGGTGGACACCTGGTTTACCGCCGCCCCCGTGCTGGCCCCCCTCCAGCTGCCGGGGGCCGTGGTTGCCCCCCCCAGCAGCGAGGCCAGCCATCTGACCGAGCAGATCGATGGCAAGACCTTCTTTGGCATGAGGTTCACCTACCGCATCACCCCTCAGCTTGCCCAGACATTCGAGATCCCCCCCCTGCAGTTCCAGGTTCAGCCCGGGCAGGGCACGGGGCCGGTCAGCCTCAGCAGCACGCCCCTGAGCTTCCAGGCCAGGGCCCTGCCTCATGGGGGCAAGACACCCCAGCTGGTCGCCAACGAGGTGCGCTTCACCCAGCAGATCCAGCGCTCTCACACCCCGCTGCGGGTGGGTGACAGCGTGCAGCGTCAGCTGCGCATCGAAGCGGAGGGGGCCCAGGCCATGTTGCTGCCGGTGCCGCACTTCGCGGCGGTGAAGGGGCTCAGGCGCTATGTGCAGACCCCCAGTGTGATGGCCATGGGCGACGGCCGCGGGACCACCACGGGGGGCGTGCGCGAGGACAAGGCCACCTATGTGATAGAGCAGAGCGGCCACTTCACCCTGCCCCCCATCCGGCTCACCTGGTGGGATGCAGGCAGCGGCCAGTCCCGGGAGCTGACGGTCCCCGAGGTCGCCCTGAGCGCGGCGACGGGCACCTATCAGGCCCCCTTCTCCATCAGCGAGGATCTGCACGCCCTGGGACAACAGGCCCGCATCACCCTGGCCGGCAAGGGAGTGTTGCTCGCTGGCCTGGGTCTGATGGCGGTCGCCCTCCTCTGGCTGGGGCGGCCCCGGCTGCAAGCCTTGTGGCACCGCCTCCAGACATGGCGAACACATCGCCGGCTCGCCTGGCTTGACTCCCCCGACTACGCACTGCGCCTCGCACGCACCCAGTTGCGGCAGCAACCCGCCGAGCTGGGCGGACTCTATCTCTGGGTGAGGCGACGTAGCGGATTGCTGGCCATTGCCCCCTTGCTGCAAACCGGCCCGACGAGTCGCCTCCACCCTGTGCTAGCCTTCTTCAGACTCAACTACGGCCTTGACAACAAACCCTCGGGAGAGGACGCCACCGCCGCCCTCGCCGAGAAGATAGTGCCGGCCCTCGAAGGGGCCATGATGGAAACAACCGAACGCCGATCCCGGCCCCATGCCTTGCAACCCCTGAATCCTGGGCTGGATGAACCGGATCATCGTCGTCATACAAGGAGGTCATAAAGCGTCATCCCCCCATGCTGTCGTTCATGCGCTGGTGTGCCTTGCTGCTGCTCGTACTGCCCTTGCTGGCACGGGCAGCCGATCCGCTCCCCTCCTGGCAGGATGGCCCCTCGCGCCAGGCCATCGAGGCCTTCGTCACCGCGGTGACGACGGAAGGAGGCAAGGACTATGTGGCCCCCGCTGAGCGGATCGCCGTGTTCGACAATGACGGCACCCTATGGAGCGAGCAGCCCGCCTATTTCCAGGTGCTGTTTGCCCTGTCCGAGCTCAAGCGGATGGCGCCTGAGCACCCGGAATGGAAACAACAGCAGCCCTTCAAGGCCGCCCTGGAGGGGGATCAGCAGACCCTGGCCAAGAGCGGCATGGCGGGCCTGCTCCAGATAGTGCTCGCCACCCACAGCGGCATGAGCTCGGCCCGGTTCATCCAGAATGCCCGGCATTGGCTCGACACCGCCCGCCACCCCACCACGGGGCGCCGTTTCACCGAGATGGTGTTCCAGCCCATGCTGGAGCTGCTCGATTACCTGCGGGCCAACGGCTTCAAGACCTACATAGTGTCAGGGGGCGAGGTGGTCTTCATGCGCGCCTTCGCCGAGGAGGTGTACGGCATCCCCCCCGAGCAGGTGATAGGCACCACCCTCGGCAGCCGCTTCGAAGATAAGGCGGGGCGCCTCAGCATCCAGCGTCTGCCCAAGCTGGTGCACAACGACGATGGGGTCGGCAAGCCGGAGAGCATAGACCGCATCATAGGTCGCCGCCCCCTCTTCGCCTTTGGCAACTCGGATGGCGACCTGCAGATGCTGCAATGGACCATGGCGGGGCCAGGCAAGCGCTTCGCCGGTCTGGTGCATCACACCGATGCCAAACGGGAATGGGCCTATGACAGGAACAGCAAGGTTGGACGCCTGGACAAGGCGTTGAGTGCAGCGAACAGGGGTAACTGGACCGTCGTGGACATGGCCAGAGAGTGGCGCCGTGTCTACCCGTTCGAGTCGCTCAGGTAGCGTAAGGAAGTGCAAGCAGAAAAGGGCCGCAGGATGTCTCGGGATGACACGCCGTCATCAGCTTTCCGGCACTCGCCGTCGCGGACAAGGAATGTAGCGTGATATGGAGAAACAACTATGACATTTGCAAGAAAATGGATGCCCGGGCTGGCACTGTCCATCGCGACGGCCCTGGGGGCCTCGGCCGCCATGGCGGCAGACAAGCCCAACATCCTGGTGATCTTCGGTGACGACGTTGGTCAGACCAACATCAGCGCCTATGGCAAGGGGGTCGTCGGCTATCAGACTCCCAACATCGACCGCATCGCCAAGGAAGGCATGATGTTCACCGACTATTACGCGGAGAACAGTTGCACGGCGGGACGCTCGACCTTCATCACGGGTCAGACCATATTGCGAACCGGTCTGTCCAAGGTGGGCATGCCCGGTGTACCGGTTGGGCTGCAGGCTCGTGATGTCACCATAGCCCAGGCGCTGAAATCCCACGGCTACGCCACCGGTCAGTTCGGCAAGAACCACCTGGGGGATCGTGACGAGTACCTGCCGACGGCCCATGGTTTCGATGAGTTCTTCGGCAACCTCTACCACCTGAACGCGGAAGAGGAGCCCGAACGTCCCTTCTGGCCCAAGGATGATGCCGAGTTCACCAAGGCCGCGACACCGCGCGGAGTCATTCACTCCACTGCGGATGGCAAGATCGAGGACACGGGTCCGCTCAACAGCAAACGCATGGAGACCATAGACGACGAGACCACCCAGGCCGCCATCAACTTCATGGAGAAGCAGGTCAAGGCCGACAAGCCCTTCTTCGTCTGGATGAACACCACCCGCATGCACGCCTTTACCCACGTGCGTGAATCCATGCAGGGCCAGAGCGGCATGCCGGGCAACGACTATGCCGACGGTATGCTCGAACACGATGGCCATGTGGGCAAGATCCTCAAGGCGGTGGACGACCTGAAGATCGCGGACAACACCATTGTGGTCTATTCCACCGACAACGGGCCCAATCAATGGTCCTGGCCGGATGCGGCCACCACGCCGTTCCGCAACGAGAAGAACTCCAACTGGGAAGGGGCCTACCGGGTACCTGCCATGGTGCGCTGGCCGGGCCACATCAAGCCGGATGTCATCTCTACCGAGATGTTCTCCGGTCTTGACTGGTTCCCGACCCTGCTGGCCGCTGTGGGTGACACCGACATCAAGGAGAGACTGCTCAAGGGCACCGATCTCGGTGGCAAGAACTTCAAGGTACACCTCGACGGTTACAACCAGCTCGACCTGCTGACCGGCAAGGCCGACAAGGGGGCTCGCAAGGAGTTCTATTACTTCAACGATGATGCCGAGCTGGTGGGCATGCGTTTCGACAACTGGAAGATCGTCTGGTGCGAACAGCGTGCGCCGGGTGGCCTGCAGGTCTGGAGCGAGCCCTTCACCTGCCTGCGCGTGCCCAAGCTGTTCAACCTGCGCATGGATCCGTACGAGCGGGCTGACATCGTCTCCGATCAGTACTATGACTGGCTGACCAAGAACGACTACCTGCTGTTCCAGGGCACCCAGAAGGCGGCGAAGTTCCTGCAGACCTTCGTGGACTACCCGCCCAGCCAGCGTCCTGCCAGCTTCAGCATCGACCAGATCCGGGCCGACGTGGACAAGAAAATAGAAGAAAAAATGAACCAAAAACAATAAGTATCGTGCCAGGTGCCCGCCCCGGCGGGCACCTTTTTCTCTCTTCTGCTCGTGCGGAATAGTCCCGCCCGATAAGGCTCATTCGATGTCCAAAGCCGCCCATTCCCCCGTTGCCAACCGCCGTGACAAGGTGGAAGTCTCCTCCCGTCAACGGGCCTCTTTGAAGATGCTGCTTCCCGCCGCTCTCTTGTTCGCCTCCGGCGGTGCGGCCTTGATTTACCAGGTGCTCTGGGTCAAACAACTTTCTTTGGTGGTGGGGGTGGAGGTCTATGCCGTCACCACCGGCATCAGTGCCTTTTTTGCCGGGCTTGCCCTCGGCGGTCTCTATTTCGGTCGCAGAGCCGACCGGCTACAGGATCCGGTGCGCCTCTACGCCTGGCTCGAGCTGGCCGTGGCACTGCTCGGCGTTGGAGCCACCTTGGCCCTCTCCCACGTGGCCGAGCCGTTCGCTCGTCTGGAGGCCAGTCTGGGCCTGCTCGCCTGGGTGCTGCCCTTCGTGCTGGTCGGCCTGCCCGCCGTGCTGATGGGGGGAACTCTGCCGGTCCTGGTGCGGGCCCTGACCCCTGCCAGTGACAGGGTGGCGAGCGCCGGGGGCAGCCTCTATGCGGCCAACACCGCAGGTGCCATTCTCGGCACCCTGCTGACCGCCTTCCTGCTGCTGCCCCAGCTCGGTGTCCATGGCAGCGCCTTCGCCGCCGCCACCCTGAATCTGCTGGCCGCCCTGGGGGCCTGGCTCTGGTGTCGCAAGGAGCGCACGCCCCTGGCCGTCGCCCCGCCCCAGGACAGTCCCTTCCCCCGGGCCAGAGTGGCCGTCGCCCTTTATTGCGTGGCCGGGGGCATAGCCCTGGGCTACGAGGTGGTCTGGAGCCAGTCCATAGTGCAGTTCATGAGCACCCGCACCTTTGCGTTCGCCGTGGTTCTGGCCACCTATCTCACCGGCCTGATGCTCGGCAGCGCACTCTATGCAAGACGCGCCGAGCGCATCCAGAACCCCTGGGGCCTGTTTGGTCTGCTGATCACCGCGGCCGGCCTGCTGGCGCTGTTGCAGGTGGCGGGCCTCGGGCGCTGGCTCGTGATGGCCCAATCCCAGATGGAGCTCTGGGCCCTGCAAGTGACCGGCAACGAGCTGGCCGGCATGTGTGCCCGCTTCCTCACCGTGGCCCTCTCCACCGTCTTCCTCCCCACCACACTGCTCGGCGCCGCCTTTCCACTGGCCCTGCGGCTGGCGGCCACCAGCTCGCAGATAGGGCGGGACGTGGGCACCCTGGTGGCCCTCAATACCCTGGGGGGCATCGCAGGGGTGGCCCTGACCGGCTTCCTGCTCATCCCGAGCCTTGGCCTGGTGCGCACCCTGGCACTCCTGGCCGTGCTGGCGGCCCTGCTTGGCTGCATTGCGACCTGGCAGAGCCCGGCGCCTCGCCGCTACCTGGCCGGGGCCACACTGGCCATGACGCTGATGACAATCCTCCTCGGCGCGCTCACGCCGCCGGAGCGGCTGGCCGAGCTGTTGCCCGGGGCCAGAAACGGGCACCTTGCCTATTACCATGAGGGCAAGGGGGGCACTGTGGCCGTCGTCACCCAGGGGCAGGGGGAGCGCCGCTTCCAGCGTCTCTACATTCAGGGGGTCTCGAACACAGGGGATGCCATGCCCTCGCTGCGCTACATGCGACTGCAAGCCTTGCTGCCGTTGCTGATCCACGGCCAGCAACCGGAATCGGCCCTGGTCATCGGGTTTGGCACCGGCATCACGGCCGGCGCCATGCTGCGCGACCCCGGACTGACCCGCCCCGTGGTGGCCGAGCTGCTGCCTGAGGTGCTCGAAGCCGCCCCCCTCTTCAAGGGCAACTACGATGCCGTCCATGATCCGCGCCTCGACATCAGGCTGCGGGACGGGCGACGGGAGCTGCTGCGCAGCGACGAGCAGTACGATCTCATCACCCTGGAGCCGCCCCCCCCCTCGGCGGCCGGGGTGGTGAACCTCTACTCCCGTGACTTCTATCAGCTGGCCGCCCGGCGCCTGCATCGGGGGGGCATGGTGGCCCAGTGGTTGCCGCTGCCCACCCAGAACAGCGAGGAGAGTCGCTCCCTGGTACGCAGCTTCGTGGAGGTCTTTCCTCACGCCACCCTGTGGACGACCGAGTTTCACGAGATGCTGTTGATAGGATCCCTCGACCCGCTGGCGCTGGATGTTCCCCGGATAAGGGCGCGCTTCGCCGAGCCCGGGGTGGCCGCGGCCCTGGCCGACGTCGGCATAGACACACCCGCCGCCCTGCTGGCCACCTGGGTCACGGACAGGGATGGCCTGCTGCGCTTTGCCGGTGACGCCCTGCCGGTCACCGATGACTGGCCGCGCATCGAATACGCCCCCTGGGTCAGGCGCAACGAGATCACCCGGGTGCTGCCCGAACTGCTGGCGCTGCGCTCACCGCCCCCGCTACAGCAGGCGGATGCGGCCTTCAAGGGAGAAGTCGAGCGCCAGTGGCAGTCGCTGGATCACTTCTACTCGGTGGCCTTCTATGCCTATCAGGGAGACAGGGGCGCCTGGGCGCGCGGGGTCGGCCAGATGACCCCAGAGGAGCGGGCCAACCCCTACTACCGCTGGTTTATCGGTCACTGACCCCCAAGCCAGTCCGTCGGGCTGGTGGCCTCAGCTGACAGGGCTGCGACCGACACGGTCACGATGAGCCGACCATGGCACCGCCCCGTGAAATGGCACCGCCCCGTGAAATGGCACGCCCCCCATGCAACACGGCGGCCGGCCTGGGCGGGAAAAGGCAGACAGCAAAAAGCCCAACCTGCAACAGGTTGGGCTTGGTATGTGGCGGAGAGACAGGGATTCGAACCCTGGGTGGCATTGCTGCCACAATTGATTTCGAGTCAATCCCGTTCGGCCACTCCGGCATCTCTCCGTGGCGGCTATTCTGACTCACTCCCGGCGCGAAGATCAATCTCAATCTCTTTGAAGATCAACCGACTGGATAGAAATACGCCATCCTGGGCGGCTCGCTGCGCCAGGGCCTCTTCCCTCGCCAGACGACAAGCTAGACCTGACTGGCTCCCAGCTCGGCCCGGGCAGGGGCGCCCCCTCCCTGCTTCGACTGCCGGACTGGCTTTCACGGCCCGATTGGTTGACAATTTCGCCCTCAATTTCCCCTCCCAGAGGGACCCGTTTCGACGACTTGGACTCATGATGCTCAACTTGCGTATTCTGCTGCCGCTCCTGACCGCCTGCTGGGCAGGCTCTGCCCTCGCCACCCGTTATCCCCTGCCCGAGGCCAACAGCCGCCTCATCGGCGCCCCCGAAGACTACATAGTGCAACAGGGGGATCACCTGGAATTGATCGGGGCACGCACCCAGACAGGTTTCCTCGCTCTGCTGGAGGCCAATCCCGGGGTCGACCCCTATCTGCCCAAGCCAGGCACCCGCCTGACCCTGCCGACCCAGATGCTGCTGCCGGACGTACCGCGGGAGGGGATCGTCATCAACCTGCCGGAGCTGCGGCTCTATTACTTCCCCAAGGGCAAGTCAGAGGTAGTGGTGCTGCCCATCGGCATAGGCGACATAGGCCGCGAAACCCCGGAAATGACCACCACAGTCATCGCCAAGAACCCGAATCCCACCTGGACCCCCGGCCCCATGGTGCGCAAGTCCTGGCTGGAGCAAAAGGGCATAGACCTGCCCGCCGTGGTGCCCCCGGGCCCGGACAATCCCCTTGGCAAATTCGCCATGCGATTGGGGTATGGCAACAAGGACTACCTCATCCACGGCACCAACAAGGCGTTCGGCGTGGGGTTGAGGGTCAGCGCCGGCTGCATCCGCCTGCGTCCCGATGACATCGAGTCCCTGTTTGCCATGGTGCCGCTCGGTACCCAGGTTCGCGTCATCAACCAGCCGGTCAAGGGCGCCATCGAGCCCGACGGCAGCCGCTGGCTGGAGGTGCACTCCCCCCTGTCTCGCACCGAACTCGAGCTGGAGCAAGGCGCCCCCCTGGTGCTGAGCCCGGCGGTCAAGGGCTTTATCGACGCCCCCGAGGTCGATGCGGGTCAGGCCAGCCTGGCGCTGGAACGCAAGATCGGCATGCCGCTGCTGGTGGGTGGCTGAGCCGCGCCATGATGAACTCTGTGACCCGGCTGCGGCCCCTGCTCATTCTCTGCCTCCTGCTGGGGGCCGGCCCGCTCCATGGCGCCGACATCCTCTGGATGCACAACGGCGATCGCCTGAGCGGCAAGGTCGAGGAGATGACCGACAAGATGGTGCGCATCAAGCTGCCCTATGGCCAGCCCCTCACCATAGAACGCAGCGCCATCATGCGCTGGCGGCTCGACAAGCCCTACAAGCCCAAGCCGACCGCCAAGGGGGGGATAGACTTCAGCCCCCTCGGGAATGCCGAGCGCACCTGGCACATGACGGGCAACGGCGACGTCAACATCAAGCTCAAGAGCAACACCAGCAGGAGCAATGACGTCAACCTCAAGGGCAATCTGGAGGTCGCCAACATGGATTGGCGTTACACCCTGGAGGGGGAATACAACTACGAAACCACGGACGGCAAGACCGACAACCATGACTACCAGCTCAAGCCCATCGTCGATGTTTTCTTCGATCAGAACTGGTTCTGGCGCAGCTCGCTGGATTACGAGTACGACCTGATCGACACCAACTACCTCTCTCTGGACCTTGGTTCTGGCCCGGGCTACCGCTTCTGGAACGACAAGAAGCGCCGCCTCGAACTCATCGCCCAGGGCGGGGTACGTCACGCCTATTGGAGTGATGACAACGACGCCATCATGGAACTGTTTGGCAAGCTGCACGCCTCCTACCCCTTCGCCAACCTCGGCTGGGACTATCGCCAACCTGTCTGGAACGAGCAGGTCGAACTGTTTAGCAAGGGCACCTATATCAAGTACCTGGATCAGGACACGCCGCTGTTTACCCTCAACCAGAGCGTCAACGGCAGCATCGGCATGCGCTACTACTTCAACGACAACGTGCGCCTCTCCTGGTCCAGCGAGCTCGACTGGGACGACGCCTGGTTCAATGGGCCCGATGGCCGGATTGGCATAGATGGCAAGGAGTGGCGGCAATACATCAGCCTGGGGGCCAGCTTCTAGGGGCGCCGCCCCTCATCCGGGCACCAACCATAAGCCGGATAGCGCCGAGCCGGGAAGCCAGTCGCGCGCCCTCGTGGCCGCCATCACCACCATCCCCCGACCTGGGGGATGGTCTTTTCATGCCATACCCTCGCCCGCCAGCCCCACCACCATCCATGGGTTTTGCCGTTGGGTCGCCTCCCCATGGTGGCTGAACATGCCAGTCACATGGCGATGGATGGCCTGAGCAGGGCGATACTCTCCCGTCACCAGAATGAGACAGACCCCGCAAGACGGGGTCTGTGGCTGGAGGATGACGCTCATCGTCAGCGGCGCACGGCCTGGTCCAAGGCGTCGGGCTGACCCAGGGGCAGGAAGAACATCAGGTAGCGCAGCGCCACATATCCCACCACCAGGGTGGCCACCCCCAGCTCCAGATAGGCCAGTTGATGGAGCTGCTCGCCATAGCGGGCCGCCTCTGGCCACTGCGACAGCAGCTGGCTCACCTTGAACAGGGCGGTGGCGCCGATCACCAGGGGGAAGGTGAAGGCGGCATAACCCGGCGAGAACGGCAGGCGCAGCAGCTTGATGAAGGCCAGGTAGATGATGCCGGTCATCAGCACGGCGATCCCCAGCAGCACCGCCACCAGCAGCAGGGAGGGATCCTGGCTCACGGTGAGGTAGCCAGCCAGTGACAGGCTGGCCGGGGCCGCCAGGATGGCGATGGTGGGCTTGGCGGCATCCGGCACCTCGTGACTGAAGATGAGGCGATAGAGCATCAGCGGCAGCATCAGGCCGTAGCAGGCCATGCCGAACCAGAGCAGGCCATTGGCCAGGGCCGCGAAGGGGCCGCCCGGATAGGCGACGTCCGCCACTATGATCCCCACCGGTGGCACGAACCAGCTCGGCACCATGTGGTGAATTTCAAACGCCTTGGCCCTGTGCCAGACGAAGGTGGCGAGGAACACCAGGTGAATGGCCACCGCAAACAGCCAGAGCCCCTGCCCCAGGGTCGGGAGCAGCAGCCCCACCGCCTTGGAGACCACCATGGTCCCCATGGCATAGGTGGGCACCACGCTGCCCACCACGGGGTGGGCGAGATCCTGCCACAGCAGACGCGGGTGCAGCAGGAACTTGAAGGTGAGAACGAGGAGCAGCACGGCGGCGATGGCGGCCCCCAGCAGTTGCAGGCGGCCATCGAACTGACCGGCATTTTCCCAACACCAGCCGAGGCTGGCGATCCCGAGTGCCAGACCGGCCATGGGAGTCGGGGCGGCGGCCAGGGAGCGACGGGTGCGTGCGATCATGACGGGTACCCTCTTGTTGATGACGATGTGTATAGGATAAAGAGGGTCTATCGTTTACGATATCTAAATGAATTGAACTAAGCGTTTAGGGAAATCAAACGACATGAAGCTGACCCTGCAACAACTCAAGGTGTTCGCCACCATAGCCCGCCACGGCAACCTGGGGGGCGCGGCGAGCGAGCTCTGCCTCAGCAAGGGGGCCGTCTCCCAGTCGTTGCAGGAGCTGGAGCGCCAGCTCGCCACCCCGCTGTTCGATCGGGTGCATCCCAGGCTCCAGCTCAACGGCGAGGGACGCCTGCTGCAACCGGCCGCCGAGGAGCTGCTGACCCGGATGCAGGAGATAGAGCAGCTGTTTCGCCCTGACGCCGAGCCGAGCGGCCAGCTGCGCCTGGGGGCCAGCCAGACCATAGGCAACTACCTGTTGCCCACCCTGCTGGCGGGGAGTGCCCAGGCCCTGGGCGCCGCCCCCAGGGTCACCATCGCCAACACCCATCTCTTGTGCCATGCCCTGGCCCACTTCGAGCTGGATCTGGCCCTCATCGAGGGGGAGAACCACCACCCGGATCTGGTGAGCGAGCCCTGGCTCGAAGACGAAATGCTGATCATCGCCCCCCCCCACCACCCCCTGGCGGGGCAGCGGGAGTTGCCCCTTTCCCTGCTCGCCGATGAGACCTGGGTGCTGCGCGAGGCGCAGTCAGGCAGCCGAGAGCAGTTCGAGCAGCAGCTCCAGCCCCACCTGCCGCGCTGGCAGGCGGGACTCGAACTCAACACCCTGGAGGCGGTGATGCTGGCGGTGGAGAAGGAGCTCGGCATCTCCTTTATCTCCCGCCTCGCGGTCTCCGATCGGCTGCACAGCGGCCGTCTGGTGGCACTCACCCCGAGCCAGAGCTTCCCCCGCCAGCTCTTTCTCGCCTGGCACAAGCAGAAGTTCCACTCCGCCGCCCTGCGCCGCTTCCTCACCTTCTGCCGCGCCCAGTCCCTGCCAGCCCCCTGAACCGGGCAAACCGGGGCAGCATCGACCTGCTCGGCGACAGCCCCCAGGCAGAGGTGATCGCGCATATCTGCGCCATCAACAAACCACATCCCGCTTGCCTGTCAGTGCGCGCCGTGTCTCGCCGTCACCGAAAGCTTGAAAGGGGGTAGCCAACGTCTGATTTGACAAACAACTCCCCCTCTTTTGCGCACATGGCCCTATAGTGTCTTGAGTCCCACTACCCCAAGGTGTCCCATGACCGCACCCCGCCCCCCCAGATGTACCCTGTCATTGCCCATTTTCATTCCCGGCCTGCTGTTCATCCTGGCGCTGCTGGCCGTCTGTTCCCTGGCGCCGGAGGCGGCCGCCCGCTTCTTCGGCGACGGCCAGAGCTGGATAGCCCAGCACTTCAGCTGGTTCTATGTGCTGGTGGTCGGCATGTTCCTGATCCTGCTGCTGGTGCTGGCCTTCAGCAGTTACGGCAACATACGGCTCGGACCGGACGACGCGCGCCCCGAGTTCAGCTTCACCTCCTGGCTCGCCATGCTGTTTGCCGCCGGCATGGGGATAGGGCTCATGTACTTCGGGGTGGGCGAGCCCATGACCCACTTCGTCTCTCCGCCCCAGGCGACGCCCCTGACCCCGGTTGCCGCCCGCGAGGCCATGGTCACCACCTTCTTCCACTGGGGCTTTCACGCCTGGGCCATCTACGCCATCGTCGGCCTGGTGCTGGCCTATTTCGGCTTTCGCTACAATCTGCCCCTGACCATACGCTCGGGCCTCTACCCCATCTTCAAGGAGAAGATCCACGGGCCGCTCGGCCACGCCGTGGACGTGTTCGCCCTGGTGGGCACCATCTTCGGCATCGCCACCACCCTCGGTTACGGGGTCTTGCAACTGTCGGCGGGGATCACCCGGCTCACCGGCATGGACACCTCGGGGGAGCTGTTTCGCTTCGGCCTCATCGGCGTCGTCATCGCCCTCGCCGGCATCTCTGCGGTCACCGGCCTCGACAAGGGGGTCAAACGCCTCTCAGAGCTCAACCTCTTCCTCGCCATCGTGCTGCTGCTGTTCGTGCTGGTGGCCGGCCCCACCCAGTACCTGCTGGGGGCCCTGTCCGAGAACATTGGCAACTATGTCTCCTCTTTAAGCCAGCTCACCTTCCGCACCTTCACCTACAGCGAGACCCGCCAGGCGGGCTGGTTTGGCAACTGGACCCTGCTCTACTGGGCCTGGTGGATCTCCTGGTCCCCCTTCGTCGGCCTCTTCATCGCCCGCATCTCCCGCGGGCGCACCCTGCGCGAGTTCATCCTCGGCGTCCTGTTCGTGCCCACCGCCTTCAACCTGCTGTGGATGACGGTGTTCGGCAACGCCGCCATCTGGGCCAGCCAGCAGGCGGGGGGTCAGACCCTCATCGACTCGGTCGGCAACATAGACACCCTGCTGTTCAACTTCTTTGACCTCTTGCCGGGGGCCGACATCACCTCGGCGCTGGCGGTGATCCTCATCAGCGTCTTCTTCGTCACCTCCGCCGACTCGGGGGCCTTCGTCATCGACAACATCGCCACCCAGGGCAAGGCGCACTCCCCCATCTGGCAGCGTCTGTTCTGGGCCCTGCTGCTCGGGGTCACCGCCGGCACCCTGATGAGCACCGGGGGCCTGGCGGCGCTGCAATCCATGACCCTCATCGCCGCCCTGCCGTTCGCCCTCATCATGGTGCTGCTCTGTCTCGGTCTGGTGCGCGGCCTCATCGCGGACAAGGAGCACTCGGCCAGGCGCCTCTCCCCCGCCACCGATTTCTGGAACGGCAAGCAGTGGCGCACCCGCATGGATCACCTGCTGCGCCCCTCCACCGAAGAGGAGGCCAGCAACTTCCTGCGCGACATAGCACTGCCCGCCCTCACCGCCCTGTGCCGGGAGTTCGAGACCCGTGGCCTCGCCAGCCGGGTCGAGCAGGATGCGCAGCAGTGCCACCTGCTGGTGCCCCAGGAGGGACGGCGCGACTTCTGCTACGGGGTACGCATCGAGGCCCGCCCCGCTCCCGCCTTCAACCCCCTGGAGGCGACCCACAACCATGATCCCGAGGCCCGCATCTTTGAGCCCATCACCTTCTTCGCCGATGGCCGCGCCGGGTATGACGTTCAGTACCTGACCCGGGACGAACTGAGCGCCGATGTGCTGCGCCAGTACGAACGCTATCTGATGCTGAGTCAGGATCAGGGGCAGGATCTGCTGAGCGGCGCCCCCGAGCATACCCCGCCCGAAACCGGGGCCTGATGGCCCGCTGACGCTGGCGGGCAAACAGGCAACACCTTGAGCCCGCCAGATTCGCCAAACAGGCGCCCAACCCGAGCAATAAAAATCCCCCATGATGGGGGATTTTTATTGGCAGTCATTTGGCCAGTTGCATCGCCCCACAGGACAGCCCACGGCAAAGCAGCCGACACCTTTACCCGACAGCTACCAACGGCCGAGATAGCAGACCGCCATTCACCACGACCGGCTCCCAAATCAGCGTGGCCTTACTCGACATACAATCTGGGACATCCACCTTTGTGAGCCAGCCATTACTCGGCTGGCTCATGTTTTATCCCCCTCCAACCAATACTCCCGCCCAATCCCCACCCCGGCCACAAACTCGGGATCGTGGGAGACAAGCAGCAATGTGCCCGGATAATCGGCCAGCACCTGAGTGAGCAGCTGGCGAGAGGCGTTATCCAGGTGACTATCCGGCTCATCGAGGAGCAGCAGCTCAGGTTGCTGTGCCAATACCATCAAGAGGCCCAGCTTCAGCCGCTCACCACCGCTCAACTGGTGTGTCGGTTGCAGGGCGCGCTCCCCGCGAAGGGCTATGCCCGCCAGTCGTGTTCTCGCATCGCTTTCCGCCAGCCCAGGCGCCACTGCCAACAAGTTGGCAAGGGGGCTGAGATCCCGCGCAATCAGGCTCAAGCCCTGATCCAGACAAGCCAGGGGGCCAGTTAGCCTGAAAGCACCCGACTCGGGGGCCAGCTCCCCGCGCAGCATCTTGAGCAGACTGGATTTGCCGGCGCCATTTTTACCAACGAGCAGACAGCGATCCCCCCGCTGCAGCACCAGGCTAACCCGCTGATGATGCCAGCGAGGATGGCTGGCAGCCATTATCACCAGGGGCTGGGCACTGCCCTGTTTGCCAGGATCGCCCCTCCCCTGCCACTGCAACCGCAAGGGCTGTACCGCCGCCAATGCGGCAGCCGCATCCTCCTTAAGCCCCAGTTGCTGCTGATGACCGCGCTCATGGCGATCCTGCGCCTTGCCGAGGGATTTCCCCGCCTGATCCGCTTTGAAATCGAGCAGGATCCTGGCCTGAGAGCCGCGATCCCGGCGGCCCTGACTGGCGCGCTGCGCAGCTTGTTCGCGCACCCTCTGCAGCGCCAGGGCGGCCGCCTTCTCATTGCGTACAGCCTGGGCCAGCCGGGCGGTGCGGGCAGCCTGTTCCTGAGCCTGCTGTTGCAAGAAGGCCTGAAACGAGAGCTGGGCGCTTTGCAGCCCCTGCTCGCTTAACTCAAGCAGTTGCTTGGCTTGATTGAGCAAGCGCCGGTCGTGGCTTACCAGCAGGTAGCCGCCGCTATGGTTGGCCAGTCGCCGCGCCAGCCACGCTATCCCCTCGCCATCGAGATGATTGTCCGGCTCATCCAGCAACAGGAAGTGTTCGGGCTCGGCAAAGAGTGCCAGCAGCCTTAGTCGGGTGAGCTGGCCGCCGCTCAACTGATTGAGAGGCTGCTTGGCATCGACCCTGAGCCCCGCCTCGGCCAAGAGGGCGGCGAGATCGTCTCGCAATGTCCAGCGATCGGCCAGCAAGTCGAAGTCCCGGCTGTCGATACTGCCCTGCTCGATGCGCCCAAGCGCCCCCAGAGCCTCCCCCCAACCAATGAAGTCAGCCACAGAGCTATCGCTCGCGGGGACAAACTGGGGTAGCCAGGCGACGGGCTGGGTCCACTCTATCTTGCCCGCAGCTGGGGCACGCTGGCCTGCCAGCAGTTCCAGCAGCAGACTCTTGCCTATGCCGTTACGACCTATCAGGGCGCAGGGTGCCCGTGGCAAGGAAAACGTGAGGGGTGCAATGCCTGGCAGATAAGGCAGTTGCAACTGTTTGATATGACATGAGAGTTGGGTCATCTGAACTCCTGAGGCCGATGCTGGAGCAACGAGCCGAGAGTGAAGCCAAATGACAGGGACGCAGCGCCTGCAAACAAGAAATGCAATGATGGATCAACATCAACCTGTCACGGTAAAGACGCACCCGGCCTCAATGAAGAGGGGCAGAAAACTGGAGGGTGCGGACAGGTTAAATGCGCATCGGAGGAAGTACTCTTGGGATCAGAAGAGCGGTAACGGTAACCAAATGCCCCAACAAGATCAACCCGTGCGCCACGGCGACTCGCCTGGAGAGCGAGCCGGATCCCCCGATCCAAGGGCTAGCTATGGGCGCGAGCGGACCAAGGATCCAGCCAGCTGTGGCGACGAAAAGGTGGGTGTCCAAATTAACCAATTAACCTTCTCCAAATTAACCTTCGGTTTTGGATAATTTGTTGCGTGGCGTAGAACAAAGCCCCACAAGAAGGAAGTAAGCCTTGGCAAGCATCACCCTGTTTGACACTATGATTTACCCCATAGAATCAAGATCCTGCTTGGTAATGGATATTATACCAGTGCAAAGAGATGAGATAAGCGCATGATAAAGATTGATCTGTTGCAGAACCACCCAGACGCTATCCCTGAGCTGGCAAATATCTGGTATGAGGTGCTGGGCAAGATGTGGTCGCCCGAAGTGCCCGTTGAACGCGTCATCACAAAACTGGCCGAACATCTCAATGATCGGGCATTACCTATTACCTTTGTGGCCTTTGATGGTGAAAGAGCGGTTGGCATGTCCTCGTTGCGAGAAAACGATGGTATTCGCCACAAATTGACCCCCTGGCTTGGCTCACTGGTTGTGGCTCCCGAATATCAGAAGCAGGGGATCGGCAAAATGCTGGTTGATGTCGCTCTTCTGAAAGCCAAAGAGCTTGGCTTTGAAAAACTCTACCTGTTTGCGTTTGACCCCACCATTCCCGACTATTACTCACGGCTGGGGTGGCACAAGATCGGCATGGATGAGTTTAAATCGAGCCCTGTTACTGTGATGGAGATAGATGTATAAGTCGCAAATCGTCATGATTGCCGACCATCAGTATAAAAACAGTGCCGCATAGCCCAACCAGCAAAGCAGCCAGCAGTGAAGAGGCAACGCCCCCTTGCCAGATACGGAAAACAAGAATCCCCCGACATTGGGGGATTCTAAACATCTAGGACACCCACCTTTCTGAGCCAGCCATTACTCGGCTGGCTAATTCTCTCATCACACACATTTCCCCCAAGAGCCCGCTAGAGATTGGGTAAGCAAGCGATTTTTACCTGGTGGCCGCGCGTTCAGACGTGGTAATGCCTGACACCAAACCAATGCCAAGGGAGGTAAACGGGATCTTGAAAAATCTGGGACACCCACCTTTCTGTGTCAGCCATTACTCGGCTGGCTAACTCTCTCATCACACACATTTCCCCCAAGAACCCGCTAGAGATTGGGTAAGCAAGCAATTTTTACCTGGCGGGCCGCGTGTTCAGACGTGGTAATACCTGACACCACACAAATGCCAAGGGGGGGAAAACGGGATCTAACGGATTAGCAAGGTGGCTGATGGCATCGTCGCTGGCCGCAGTGCCAGGCAAACTGCTGGCAGTGGTCTTTGTCACCCACCACTCTGATGCCCTGGCGCCTGAACAGTGTCACTTGTTTCAACCAACGGGCACCATCAAGGCCCAATCGAGCCAGAATGGGAGCCAGGTGAGTGGGAATATAACCCCGCTTGTCAGCTCTTATCGCGCGACCTGTCCAATCCACCAGCATTAGATAATCGGTAAAGGCATAAGGCAGGCCCTCCGGTTGGGCTTGGCTTGCGAATGGCAGCAACAAAGGTGGCAATAGCGCGTCTGGTTGCTCTCCCTCAAAGCGTTGCTTGATGCTGGTGTAATCGCTCTCCTCAGGTCGGTCCGCCAATGCCGCCCGTATCGGGTTGAGATCAACGTAGGCCATGCAGGCCAGCAGGGCTGATTCGGTGAGCAGGGCCTGACTCTTGAAGCGCCCTTCCCAAAAATGACCCTTGCAGCCATCTTCCCTATTGGCCTGGGGAAATCTGGGACACCCACCTTTCTGAGCTAAAAATCTGGGACACCAACCTTTCTGTGCCAGCCATTACTCGGCTGGCTAGCTCTCTCATCACACACATTTCCTCCAAGCAGGAAATCTGGGACACCCACCTTTCTGTGTCAGCCATTACTCGGCTGGCTAACTCTCTCATCACACACATTTCCCCCAAGGATAAAAATCTAGGACACCCACCTTTATGAGCCAGCCATTACTCGGCTGGCTAACTCTCTCATTACACACATTTCCCCCAAGAACCCGCTAGAGATCGGACAAGCAAGCGATTTTTACCTGGCGGGCCGCGTGTTCAGACATGACAATGCCTGACACCACACAAATGCCAAGGGGGGGTAAAACGGGATCTAACGGATTAACAAGGTGGCTGATGGCATCGTCGCTGGCCGCAGTGCCAGGCAAACTGCTGGCAGTGGTCTTTGTCACCCACCACTCTGATGCCCTGGCGCCTGAACAGTGT
The DNA here is from genome assembly GCF_000819765.1 of Aeromonas bivalvium. Taxonomy (GTDB): domain Bacteria; phylum Pseudomonadota; class Gammaproteobacteria; order Enterobacterales; family Aeromonadaceae; genus Aeromonas; species Aeromonas bivalvium. The sequence goes on along the minus strand of NZ_CDBT01000054.1, from coordinate 161,819 downwards.
CACTTGTTTCAACCAACGGGTACCATCAAGGCCCAATCGCGCCAGAATAGGAGCCAGGTGAGCAGGTATATAACCCCGCTTGTCAGCTCTTATCGCGCGACCTGTCCAATCCACCAGCATTAGATAATCGGTAAAGGCATAAGGCAGGCCCTCCGCTTGGGCTTGGCTTGCGAATGGCAGCAACAAAGGTGGCAATGGCGCGTCTGGTTGCTCTCCCTCAAAGCGTTGCTTGATGCTGGTGTAATCGCTCTCCTCAGGTCGGTCCGCCAATGCCGCCCGTATCGGATTGAGATCAACGTAGGCCATGCAGGCCAGCAGGGCTGATTCGGTGAGCAGGGCCTGACTCTTGAAGCGCCCTTCCCAAAAATGACCCTTGCAGCCATCTTCTCGATTGGCCTGCCGCGCCAGGTTTTCATTGAGCAGCCGTACAAACCAGCTGATGGAATGCAGCCGCTCCCGCCACTGCCCTATCAGTTGTTGCACCACAGTCCGTTCGGGCTCAATCAGGGATTCCCCCTGATACCAGCGTCGCACCAATAGCGGCCACTGGAACAATGCCGCCCAGCGCTCGGCCACTTCCCGCTCACTCCAACTAGCTGCGGTGTCGGGCTCCACCTTGAGCACCAGGTGATAGTGGTTGCTCATCACCGCATAAGCGCAAATGCCGATGGCAAACAGTCGCGACAGTTGGCCCAGCTTGTCGACCACCCATTGGCGACGATGCTCGTAGCTCTGGCCAGAGTGGGCATCTTCCCCGCACAGAAAAGCCCGCCGCACGCAGCGACTGACCACATGGTAGTAAGGCGTATCCTGCAAACTGATTTGACGTGAACGCGCAATGGTCATGGCTCACCCCCTGATCTGTAACCTCTCAAGCCAAGTACACGACTAACCCACTGTCAAAAAGGTGGGTGTCCCGATTTAAAAAGACGGTACCGCCATCAGGCTGCGTGCGGGGTGAGCAAGTCATGGCTGCGCAAGTGCTGATACCCCCAGAAAGCCATCAGCAGCACTAGGGCACCGGCACATAGAGCAACGAAGAAACCGGCCCGGACGCCCCCTTCATCCACGACCTGACCAGATACCGCCGCCCCCAGGGCAACCCCGACGTTCAGGCCGGCCAGCAGCCAGGTCATGCCCTCGGTCAACCGATGCTCAGGGACCAGACGTTCGACCAGGGACATCGCCACTATCATGGTGGGGGCAAAAAACAGTCCGGCGATCAGCACGGCAACCGCCAACGCGGGAATGCTGTCCACCAGCAGCAGCGGCAGCGTGGTGATGGACGTCGCCAACCCGCCCAACAGCAGCAGGCGATGCAACGGGGTTTGCAGCTTGAGTGCCCCAAACAGCAGCCCCGCCAGACAAGAGCCTATGGCATAGGCCGACAGCACCAGACTGGCCGCCGCCGGTTGACCCCGTTGCTCTGCAAAGGCCACGCTGACGATGTCCACTGTGCCGACGATGACCCCCATCGCCATCATCAGCAACACCAGCAAGCGCACACTCACCAGCCGGATCACTGTGCCCGAATCTTCGGTGGTGGCGCCTTGCACCTCGATCGGCGGCTCGGTTTCGCGCTGCACGACCAGGGCGGAGACCCCCAGCATCAACAGCAGCGCCGCCACCAGCGGGCCAGCCTGAGGGAACAAGATCACGCAAAGCCCCACCGACAATGGTGGCCCGGCGATGAAGGTGACTTCATCGAGCACGGTTTCCAGCGCATAGGCGGTCTGCAAGCTCGGCTGTCCCCGGTAGATGGCCGTCCAGCGTGCCCGTATCATGGCCGACATGCTTGGCATGAAGCCGGCAAGCAAAGCGCCGCTGAACAGGGTCCAGTCAGGGGCTTGCCACCATGCACTGGCAAGCAGGAGCAACAAGCCGATGACGCTGATGGCAGTGGTCACAGGCAGCACCCGACCCTGCCCAAGCCTGTCCACCAGCCGTGAAATCTGCGGCGATAACAGGGCATAAGTCAGCACAAACGCCGCCGACACGGCACCCGCCAAGGCATAGCTGCCACGCAGTTGCGCCAGCATGGTGATGATGCCGATGCCTGTCATGGGCAATGGCAGCCGGGCCAGCAAGCCCGCCAGGGCAAAGCCCTTGCTGCCGGGGGCGGTAAAAAGGGTGCGATAAGGGTTGGTCATCTCGATTTCTCCATAGGGTTCTGCTTGTCACGGCATCGCTGTGCCGTGACAATACATACATTGCGTATGAATAAAAACATACATACGCACTGAATGTAAATAAAGATACGCATCGTATGTAAGGAGAAGACTATGGCTCGTCGCACCCGCGCCGACATGGAAGCAACCCGAGCCACCTTGCTGGCGACGGCCCGCAAGGTGTTCAGCGAACATGGCTATGCCAGCACTTCGATGGACGATCTCACCGCACAGGCCAATCTCACCCGAGGTGCGCTCTATCATCATTTCGGCGACAAGAAAGGACTGCTGGCGGCGGTCGTTGTGCAGATCGATGCCGAGATGGATGCCCGCCTGCAGTCCATCTCAGATAGCGCCGAGGATCCCTGGGACGGCTTCTGCGCACGCTGCCGAGCCTATCTGGAAATGGCACTGGAGCCCGAGATCCAGCGCATAGTGCTGCGTGATGCCAAAGCGGTGCTGGGGGGGACCACACCGGAAGCGCAGCGCCACTGTATCGCCTCGATGCAGCAGCTAATCCACCGATTGATCCAGCAAGATGTGGTGGTCGAAGCCGACCCTGAGGCGCTGGCATCGCTGATCTACGGCAGTCTGGAGGAAGCGGCGTGCTGGATTGCCGAAAGTGAAGAAGGCAGTGCGCGCCTGGCTCGAAGCGTGGCAGCCCTGGAGTTGCTGCTACGCGGGTTGCGAGTGAGGTAGGGATCTGGGACACACAGCTTTGTCAGTGTCAAAAATGTGGGTGTCCCAACTTCCCCCTAATCGTTTGCAGGCCGATCGCCGGACTGCTGCGCCGCCAGCAGCGTGGTGCCGTAGGAGTTGTCAATGGTGCAGCGCCACTGCCCATCCGCCTCCTTGCGAAACACATCGGTGGCGCGGCGAGTCTCGTCCACCAGGCCGCCTTGCCCGTCCGGGTAGCGCAGCCGGGTTTCCATGATCACCAGGGCGTTGTCGGCCCCCTCGATCACCTCCATGGCCCCCTGGGTCACCTCAAGCTGGCCGTCAAAATAATCGGAAATGGCGGTGAAGGCGCGGCGGATGGCGGGAATGCCGCGCGCCACCATGCCGGGTTTGACCACCAGGGCGGCGTCCTCGGCATAGAAGGCCATCAGGGCGTCGAAGTCGCGCCGGGAGATGGCGGCGTCGCAGGTCTCGACAAGGTGCGAAGGGGGTGCTGGCTCATGCCGTGCTCCTTGTTTCAGGGGGATCATCCAGAGCGGGTTTCCCGCCTTATGCCGGACATAAAAATCCCCCGCTTTCAATATAAAAGCGGGGGATCGTCAGCGTCTCATGGCGGCTTAACCGAGCAGGAAGGCCTTGAGGCGGCCAAAGTCTGCGGGCAGGTTGTGGGAGAGCAGCAGCAGCGCGGCGTGCTTGGCGAGCGGGCCGGGCAGCGGCACATCCAGACTCAGGATCTCGTCCACCGACTCCTTGAACTTGGCAGGATGGGCGGTGCAGAGAAACACCCCTACTTCATCTTCTGCCAGCTGCTCGTTCAGCAGATCCCAGGCGATGGCGCCGTGGGGCTCGCACAGGTAATCCTGCTGATGCAGGCGTTTGAGCGCATCGCGAGTCTGGGCATCGTCACGCATGCCGGACCCCAGGGTCTCCAGCGCCCAACCGTTGCGACGGCACAGCTCCTCTACCCGCGGCCAGTTGTTGGGGCGGCTCACGTCCATGGCATTCGACAGCGTTGCCACCGTCTGGTGCGGCTCCCACTGGCCGGTTTTCAGGTAGCGCGGCACGGTATCGTTGGCGTTGGTGGCGGCGATAAAGCGCTTCACCGGCAGACCCAGCGCCTTGGCAATAAGGCCCGCAGTGAGGTTGCCGAAGTTGCCGGACGGCACGCTGATGACCGCCTTGGCACGATCGGCTTTCGGCAACTGGGCCACGGCCTCGAAGTAGTAGCAGACCTGGGCCAGCAGGCGGCTGATATTGATGGAGTTGGCGGAGTTAAGGCCAATCGCCTTCTTCAGCGCCTCGTCGTCAAAGGCATCTTTGACCAGCGCCTGGCAGGCATCGAAGTCGCCGTCGATGGCGATGGTGCGGATGTTGCCACCCAGGGTGCAGAACAGCGCCTCCTGCAACGGGCTTATCTTGCCCTTGGGATAGAGGATCACCACTTCAATCCCCTCCAGGCCGTAGAAGGCGTGGGCCACGGCGGCGCCGGTGTCGCCGGAGGTGGCGGTGAGTATGGTGATCTTGTCGTTGGTCCTGAACGCGGCGAGGCACTGGGCCATGAAGCGGCCGCCGAAGTCCTTGAACGCCAGGGTCGGGCCGTGGAACAGCTCGAGGGCATAGGTGCCGTCTTTCAATTTGACCAGGGGCGCCGGGAAGGTGAAGGCGGCGTCGATAAGCTCGCTCACCTTAGGCTTGGGAACTTCGTCACCCAGCAGGTGGCTCAGGATGCGCGCCGAGCGCTCGGCCAGCGGCAGCGCCAGCAGGGCATCCACGTCGGCCAGCGGCTCGAGCTGCTCGGGGAAGAAGAGCCCCTGCTCGCGGCCCAGACCCTGACGCACCGCCTGGGCGAAGCTCACCTGTTCACTCTTGTCCTTGATGTTGTAAAGATTCATAGCTCGCTTCCTGTTACCCGTGCCCCGGCCATGTCCAGTTTGCAGACCCGGGCAAATCCATCTTCATTGCGCACTAAGTGCGCCTCCATCCACTCTTTCATCCGCTCGGCCTGGGCCAGATCCTTCATCACCACGAACACGGTGGGACCGGACCCCGAGATGCCGGTGGCGAGCGCCCCGTTCTGGGCCCCCTGGGCCCGCACCTCGTTGAAGCCTTCAATCAGGGCCGCACGGTAAGGCTCGGCGATCACGTCTTTCAGCACGCTGGCGGCCAATCCCTCCTGACCCGTGTAACTGGCGTGCACAAACGCAGCCAGACGGCGACCATAGGTGAGGCAGTCCTGGCGGCGATACTGGGCCGGCAGGATGGCGCGGGCGGCGGCGGTGGAAACCACAGTGCCCGGGTAGCAGACCACCCAGTACCACTGCTCGAACACAGGTATGCCCTGGCTGATGACGCCCCCCTCTTCCAGCACCAGCTGCATGCCCCCCAGATAACAGGGGGCCACGTTGTCGTAATGGACGGAGCCGGAGATCTTGCCTTCCATCTCCCCCATCAAGAGCAGCAGGTCGTGTTCATTGAGAGGAGCGCCGTGGAAGGCGTTGAGGCCTTCGAGTGCCGCCACCACGCTGCAGGCACTGGAGCCGAGGCCCGAGCCCACCGGCAGGTTCTTCTCAAGCACCATCTCCAGCGGCTTGAGTGTCAGGCCGCGCTTCTCCAGCGCCTCGCCGTAGACGAGCCAGCAGTCATAAAGGATGTTCTTCTTCGGATCGTCCGGCAGCTTGTGGGCATAGCGGCCCACACAGGAGAGGGCAAACGCCACATCGGCCGCCTTTACCTGGACGCGATCCCCAAGCAGGGAGCCATCCACGGGGGCGAGCGCCGCCCCCAGTACATCGAAGCCCACACTCAGGTTGGCGCTGGAGGCCGGGGCATAGGCGACCACGCTGCCGCCCTGCACCATGGCATCTTGTTCAAAATCGGGGTTCATCGCTGAACTCATGTTACAGCTCCTGCTTCCAGTTCTGGGTGCGCAGCACGTCGGCGAAAACGCCGGCGGCAGTCACTTCGGTTCCTGCGCCATAGCCGCGCAGCACCAGCGGAATGGGCTGGTAATAGGTGGAGAAGAAGGCGAGCGCGTTCTCCCCGTCTTTGACCTTGAACAGGGGCTCGTCGGCGCCGACCGCCTTGATGGCGACCTTGCACTTGCCCCCCTCGATGGAGCCGACGTAGCGCAGCACCTTGCCCTCACGCTGGGCCGCCGCAAACTGATCGCGGAACCAGCCATCGGCCTCGGGCAGGCGGGCCATGAAGGCATCCACGTCGCCACTGACATCAAAGCCCGGCGGCAGCGCCTGCTCCACCTCCACGTCGGAGAGCTCCAACGCCATGCCGGCCTCCCGGGCCAGGATGAGCAGCTTGCGGGCCACGTCCATGCCGTTGAGATCGTCGCGGGGATCCGGCTCGGTGAAGCCGTTGCCGCGGGCAATGCCGGTAGCCTCGCTAAACGACATGCCCTCGTCCAGCTTGCCGAAGATAAAGGAGAGGGACCCGGACAGGACGCCGTCGAAAGCCCGCAGCTTGTCACCGGCCTTGATGAGATTCTGCAGGTTCTCGATGACCGGCAGGCCCGCGCCCACGTTGGTCTCGTACAGGAACTTGCGGCGGGTCTGACGGGCGGTGCGGCGCAGCGCCTTGTAGTAATCGAGCGACCCGGTATTGGCCTTCTTGTTCGGGGTGACCACGTGGAAGCCGGCCGCCAGGAAGTCCGCATACTGGACGGCGACCGCCTCGCTCGAGGTGCAATCGACGATCACCGGGTTGATGAGGTGACTCTCTTCCACCAGCTTTTTGACCGCCTCCAGGCTGAAGCTGCCTTGCGCTTCCACCAGTTGTTCACGCCAGTTGGCGAGGCTCAGGCCATCCTTGTTGGCAACCATCTGGCGGCTGTTGGCGATGCCGACCACCCGCAGGCCGGTGCCCTGCTCCGCCAGTACCGGTTGCTGGCGGGCGATCTGATCCACCAGGGCCGCACCGACACCGCCCACCCCGACCACGAAGAGATCGATGAACTGCTGGCTGCCGAAGAAGTTCTGATGGCACGCCTTGATGGCCTCAGCCACCTTGCCAGAGCGCACGACCGCGGAGATGGATCGCTCGCTCGAGCCCTGGGCGATGGCGACTATGTTGATGGATGCCTGAGCCAGAGAGGTAAAGAAGCGGGCGGCCATCCCCTTGGCCGTGCGCATGCCATCGCCGATGAGGGAGATGATGGCGAGATCCTGCATGATCTCGAGCGGGTCCAGCAGCTGGTTCTTGAATTCCAGTTCGAACTCGCGCTCCAGCACCTTGCGGGTCTTGTCGCAGTCATAGCTGTGGATACAGAAGCTGACGCTGTACTCGGAAGATGACTGGGTGATGAGGACGATACTGACCCCGGCGCGGGAGACGGCGGAGAAGATGCGACCCGCCATGCCGACCATGCCCTTCATGCCGGGGCCGGAGACGTTGACCATGCACATGCCGGACAAGTCCGAGATGGCCTTCACCTTCAGATCATCATCCCCCTGCTCGGCGCCGATGAGGGTGCCCGGCCCCTGGGGATTGAAGCTGTTCTTGATGAGACAGGGGATGTGGAACTGGGCCACGGGGGCGATGGTTTTCGGGTGCAGCACCTTGGCACCGAAATAGGAGAGCTCCATCGCCTCTTTATAGGAGAGGGTTTTGAGCAGGTAGGCATCCGGCACCAGGCGCGGGTCGCAGTTGTAGCAACCTTCCACGTCGGTCCAGATCTCGCAGCATTCGGCATCCACGCAGGCAGCCAGCACGGCGGCGGAGTAATCGGAGCCGTTACGGCCCAGCAGCACGGTTTCGCCCTTGTCGCTGCCGCCGGTGAAGCCCGGCATCAGGTAGAGACAGTCGGTACGCAATCCCTTGGCGGCGAAACGCACCCGGGAGGCCTCGATGTCAACATGGGCTTCCAGGTAGCCGCCGTCGGTCACCAGCAGCTGCTCCGGCACGATGAGATCCAGCTCGAGATCGCGCACCCGCAGCAGCTCGTGCATGAAGGCGATGGAGAGGTTCTCGCCACGGCTCAGGATGTGGGCCTGGACATTGTCCGGACACTGGCCCAGCAAACGGATGCCCTGCATCAGTCGCTCCACCCGATCCAGTTCGGCGGTGAGGCGAGCCTGCAGCGCCTTGTCATCCAGCGCCGGCCAGGCCGCCTTCAAGCCGGCCAGCAGGCGGGAGAAGATGCCGTTGATCTCGAACAGGGTATTGCTGGCATCCATGCCGCGGCTGGTCTGCTCCACCAGGGCCACCAGGTGATTGGTCACCTTGGCCGGAGCCGACAGCACCAGGGCCACCTGGGACTGACCATGGGTATTGACCGCGATATCGGCTACCCGCAAGAAACGCTCTGCGTCGGCCAGTGACGACCCGCCAAACTTCAACACTCTCATTGCTTTCTCTCCCTGTAAATTGCGCAACAAAAAGGCCCGTACTGGGTGGGTACGGGCCTTTTTCTGATTTCTGTGCTTGTTCGTCAGCGCATCAACCGGCCCCAGTCCCACCTGTGGTGGTACCGGTAATAATGGTGGTGGTGATGACGTTGGTGAATAGCGGCATGACGAACACTCTTGAACGAAGCTGGCTTTTAGCAATACCCCGCCGGGCCTTGAGCTGTCAACCTAAACCTCACGACTCCTTGCGTTCAAACCGGCGGACGAGGTCTTTGCAGAGCAGATGCAGCATATTCAAATCCCGTTGCGGCAGCATAGGCACCCGGTCCATCACCCATTGGTGCAGCTTTTCATCCTGAGAGACACCGAGTTCACCAAGTATTTCTGCTGTTTTGCTCTTTAGCACCCGAACCTGACCACTGCTATCAATATTTTCTGCTACCGCTTCGGGCTCGTCGAGCAGGGGACTCAGTTCGTAGGCATACAGCATGATCGCCTGTCCCAGGTTCAAGGAGGGATAACTCACCTTGAGGGGCAGATAACTGAGCAGGTCGGCCTGGGCGAGCTGCTCGTTGGAGAGGCCCGACTCCTCGCAGCCAAACAGGATGGCCACCTTCTCAAGGGAGGGCTTGGCGCGGATCTGATCCCGCACCTCCCCCGGAGTGAGGTAGTGCTGGTAGCGGCCACGCTGGCGCGCCGTGGTGGCGATCACCAGATCCATGTCCGCCAGGGCCTCTGGCAAGGTATCGAACGCCTCGGCATTGGCCAGGATCTCCTGAGCGCCGTGGGCGACCCAGCTCGCCTCCTCCTCCTGATGGACACGGCTCGCCACGACCCGCATGGCGTCAAAGCCCATGGTCTTCATGGCGCGGGCGGCCGCCCCGACATTCTGTGGGCGGGCGGGCGCCATCAGGACAAAATAGAGCTTCATGGGTACTTCCTCGCGGGCAGGGCTGCAAAGGGGCGAAATCTACCGCTTATCCCCGAAAAATGCCACTTGAACAGATGTTTTAATGTTGCCATAGTGGCCGTGAACGTCGGTGAAATCAGGGGCAGATGGGGCCGAACAACCACAAGGAAGGTGGCAATGGAAACAACATTGGGACAGGCGGTGGCGGAGACCATACTGCAGCGGTTCGAATCATTTTACAGCCGGTTTCTCGAGATAACCCAGGGCAGCAAGAGCCGCTTCGAGAACGGGGACTGGCTCGGCGTCCAGCTAGCGGGGCGCGAGCGCATCCGTCTCTATGATCACCATGTCGGCGCCACCACGGCGCAGATCAAACAGATGATGGGAGAGCAGTTGCCGACCCAGGCCCTGCTCAAGCAGGTGAAGGGGGCCTTCAGCGATCTGCTGCCGGGCTGCGCCAACTTCGAGGTGGCGGAGTCCTTCTTCAACTCCGTCTACCGGCGCATCTTCCGCCATCGCAACATCCGCGACGAAAATCTCTACATACACCCGTTTCGCAGTCGCGGCGAGCACCCGGATCTGTCGGCCCTTCTGCGGATTTATCCCAGCAGCCAGGCAGACCTGCCCCAGACCCTGCGTCAGCTGTTTGCCGATTACCCCTTCACCCTGCCCTTTGAGGACAAGGAGCGCGACCTCGGTGACATCTGTCGCCATCTCCACGACCATGGCCCGGCACAGATGCGCGAGGGCCCCTTCACCCTGGAGCTGCTGCGCGAGGTGTTCTATCGCAACAAGGGGGCCTATCTGGTGGGGCTCGTCAGGGCCGGGGATCGGGTGTTTCCCTTCATACTGCCCCTGCTGAGCACGGGGCAGAGCATCTATGTGGACACCGTCATCTTCGAGCCCGAGCTCGCTTCCATCGTGTTCGGCTTCGCCCGCGCCTACTTCATGGTCTATGCCCCTGAGCCAGCGCTGGTCGTCGCCTTCTTGCGCCAGATCCTGCCCCACAAGCCGGACTATGAACTCTACAACGCCATCGGCTGCCAGAAGCACGGCAAGACGGAGTTCTATCGCCATTACCGCCAGCATCTGGCCATGAGCCGGGATAGCTTCGTCATCGCGCCTGGCATCAAGGGGATGGTGATGAGCGTGTTCACCCTCCCCTCCTACGACGTGGTATTCAAGGTGATCAAGGACGAGTTTACTCCCCCCAAGGATGTGAGCCACGAGCAGGTCAAGGCGAAGTACGGGCTGGTCAAACAGCACGACAGGGTCGGCCGCATGGCCGATACCCAGGAGTTCACCAACTTCGAGTTTCCCCTGGAGAGGATTTCCCCCGAACTGCTGGGCGAGTTGCAACGGGTTGCACCTTCAGCACTGACCCTCACCGCCGACAAGCTGGTGATCAAGCACCTCTACACGGAGCGCAAGATGATCCCCCTCAATCTCTATCTGGATCAGGCGGACGAGCAGCAGACCCGACTGGCCCTTGAGGAGTACGGCAACGCCATCCGCCAGCTGGCGGCGGCCAACATCTTCCCCGGCGACATGCTGTTCAAGAACTTCGGGGTGACCCGCCACGGCCGTGTAGTCTTCTACGACTACGACGAGATCTGCTACATGACGGAGTGCAACTTTCGCCAGATCCCGCCGCCACGCTACCCGGAAGACGAACTCAGCGCCGAGCCCTGGTACTCGGTGGCCCCCAACGACATCTTTCCCGAAGAGTTCGCCACCTTCCTGCTGCAAAAACCCCAGGTCAGAAGCATCATGATGGCACTGCACAAGGAGCTGTTCGATGCCAGCTACTGGCAAGGGCTGCAACGCAACATCCAGGGGGGGGCCTTCGAGGATGTCTACCCCTATCGGCGCAAGAAGCGCTTTCGCTACCAGCAAGGAGAGGGTGAGCCAGCGGCGGAGCCATCCAGAACGGGGGCTGCCAAGCCCTGAGCCAGAAAATGCAGAGGGGCGCCGCGGCGCCCCTCCCTTTTGCTCAGGCAAAAGCCAGCCCTGTCAACCCTGAGTCATGAAAGCATCAGACCAGGTAGCGGACGCGACAGACTCTGACCCGCCACGGCGTGTCACTGAGCCGGTCTGGCCTCGAAGGTGAGCAGGGTCGTCTGGCTCGCATCCTTGAGCACCAGCTGATTGGCGCTGACCTGGTAGCTGGCAACCTGGCTCAGCTTCTGGAAATAATCCCCCTCCCTTGCCATCAGATCCCCCGGACACATCATGCGGGTTGCTCCCATGCCCGTCAGGGTCAGGGCCTGCTCATCGAGCTGGGTGATCCCGCCAAAGTAGCGGTTGCACCCACCCTTGCCGGCGACCTTGCCTTCGGAGACCTGCAGGGTAAAACCATCGCCATCGGCCCCTTGCAGCTGCCAGGGGTGTGCCTGCAGTTGTGCCGTGTTGGAGCCGGATGTCATGGCGCAGCCTCCCAGGGCCAGGGCGGCCAGCAGCATCAGATTCTTGTTCATGGGATCCCCTCTCGGTTGTGTGCAATAAAATGGACGGCTCTGTTTACCATGCTGAACGCGCAAAGCAAACCCCTTCAATTTTGAATGAGTCCCTTTACAGCATGCTGGCATGTGCCATGCTTGTGATCCTGTTCGGGACCCATGGAGGGGGAATGAATGGCTAACTCACTCATCTGTCTGCTGTTATCTGCTTGTAGCCTCAACTGCATCGCCGCCGACTGGGATCTGCTCGACCAGGATCCCGGTGAGGGGGAGGTCTATCTGAGGAGCTATTCGGGAATACTGCAAGACCCCAGAGGAGATGGCAGAGCAGATCCCTTCGATACCTGGCTTATCAACACGGGTTACCAGTACAACATCATGGATGATGTCACTCTCTTCATGGAAGGAGGGCCGGCCGGCTCGACCGATACCCGCAAGGCCGGGTTCAACCTGGCCTCGGGATTACGTTACCAGCTAAGCCCGCAACTCCATGTCGGCAGCCAGCTCAGCCAGCGTGAGCTGGGCAGCGCCACCACCCAGCTCGAACTCAACAGCCGACTGCAGCTCCCCTACCTGGCGCTGACCGCCAACTATGGCATCAGCCCCCTCACGGCCGAGCAGTCGCTGAGCATCGGCATGGGGTTTCATTTCTGATGATCAGATGAGGCGACTGGCACTGACCACGACGCCATTGAGATCCGCATAGACGAAATCCCCAGGCGATATGGTGACCCCGGCGAAATGCAGGACAGCCCCTTCCGTACCCATGCCACGTTTCTCGGTTTTGACCGGACAGGCCGCCAGCGCCTTGACGCCGAGGGCCAGTGTGTTGAGGGTAGCCACATCCCGCACGGCGCCATGAATGATAAACCCGGCCCACCCGGAGTCGACCGCCTTGATGGCAAGCTGATCCCCTAGCAGGGCACGCCGCACCGAACCACCGCCATCGATGACCATGACGCGGCCATGGCCGGGCCGGGCCACCAGATCCCGCACCAGGCTGTTGTCCTCGAAACAGGAGAGGGTCACCGCCTCACCATAGAAGATGGCGTTCGCGCCAAAGTGTTGAAACAGGGGCTCTGCCACTTGCAAGGCATCGCCATGCTCGTCGCAAAGATCCGGCAGCAGATCCAGCATGATTCACTCCTCTCCTTGGATATGGTGTTGCTCATTGTTTCATCAAGCTCAGGGATGAACAAGACTGAACGAGTCCCCCCGCAGCACACTCCTGCTGACGATCTCCTGCTGGCGAAGAGCCCCGCCATTCATCTCCCTGGCGCTGTCATCGCACTCTGGCGCCAGAATGAGCCTATCTCCCCCAGGCAGACGGCGGACCCGTCCAGCAAGACGGGTTGCAACCAGAGTTGGCCCTGCTCGACCCGATAAAGGGCATTCTGACCGAAACGCGCCGCCAGGGCATGTCCCTCCTCGGCGGAGCATGCCAGGGCCAGCGACCACTCCTGCCAGTGCATCTCGGGATCACCGGCCTGGATCGGAAAACGATGCTCCCACCCGGTGACGGCGCGCAGCAGAGCGCGGGTGCGCCGCCCATTGCGCCTCTCCCCCACCGCCAGGCTGGCGGGGTTGCAGGCGGTCAAAATGGTGTAACCAGGCCAGGTTGGCGCGGAAAACGGGGCGATAAAGCAGATATTTCTGTAGTTTTCCCACAAAATCATGTCAATCATATGTTACATTTCATTACATAAATAAGTGGCGAAAAGCGGGTGCAGCCCCACTATTATGCTGCCAGGTCAGGGTTTGACCTATATCAAACCAGAGTTAAAAAGTTGCTATCTGACAGCAAAGACTGTTGTTATGCGCCTGTTAACTGATAAAATGCGGCAACTTTACGTAATGGACTACCTTTCCGGCTTCTCTCTCCCGCCAGGGTTGAGAGCCTTCAGATGGCGCAGGGATGTTGGCCAGCATTGATACCAAATTCGTGATTACCCGATCCTAAGCTCATACCCAGGATGACGTAATAAATTTTCAGGCTCCGTCCTAGACGGCTCGGGTAACGCCAAAAGTGTTAAAATTTAGCTAATTAACTGATAAGAATCTGGGAAAACTCATGCAAACACCACATATTCTGATCGTCGAAGACGAGCTGGTTACCCGCAATACCCTCAAAAGCATCTTCGAAGCCGAAGGCTACGTCGTGCTGGAAGCCAATAACGGTGACGAGATGCACCAGGCCCTGACCAGCCACACCATCAATCTGGTGATCATGGACATCAACCTGCCGGGCAAAAATGGTCTGCTGCTGGCCCGCGAATTGCGCGAGGATGACAACATTGCCCTGATGTTCCTGACGGGTCGGGATAACGAGGTGGACAAGATCCTGGGGCTGGAGATTGGCGCTGACGACTATATTACCAAGCCGTTCAACCCCCGCGAGCTGACCATACGGGCACGCAATCTGCTGAGCCGCACCATGAATGTGCTGCCCGGTGGTGAAGACAAGAAGCAGGTCGAACGCTACCTGTTCAACGGCTGGGCTCTGGACATCAACAGCCGGGCCCTGGTCAGCCCGACCGGCGACATGTTCAAGCTGCCCCGCTCCGAGTTTCGCGCCATGCTGCACTTCTGTGAAAACCCGGGCCAGATCCAGACCCGTGCCGAGCTGCTCAAGAAGATGACAGGCCGCGAGCTCAAGCCCCACGACCGCACCGTGGACGTGACCATACGCCGCATCCGCAAGCACTTCGAGAGCGTGGGGGATACCCCAGAGATCATCGCCACCATCCATGGCGAAGGCTACCGCTTCTGCGGCGAGCTCGAGCAGGAATAAGCGAGCAGACGGATAAGGAAAAGGCGCCACCCAGGCGCCTTTTTGCTGCCCGGGCGCGAGGCAAGACGGACCGGGGTTCGTGATTCAGGCCCGGCAAGCAGACAACAAAAAGCCCACTCGCAGGAGTGGGCTTTTTGCATGAAAGCTGGAGCGGGCAGCGGGAATCGAACCCGCATCATCAGCTTGGAAGGCTGAGGTAATAGCCATTATACGATGCCCGCCTGGCATCAGAGAGTACGGTGCATCTGTCGATGTCACCACGGCCTGGAAGCGCAGGGCTCCACATGCCTTGAATGTGGAGCGGGTGATGGGAATCGAACCCACGTATGCAGCTTGGGAAGCTACCGTTCTACCATTGAACTACACCCGCGTCAGGGCCTCTACTATATGCATTTTGTCGCCAAGCGCAATGGCACACTTCCCCTTTTTTACAGTAAATCAAGCTGTTCGACCAACGAATGAGCAGGTCGTTGCTTTTTACAGCACCTCGCCTCATCTCCCGAGATCGACAAGGTTGCCAAGGCCAGGGGCCGAGGATAGTCTTGCGCCACTCGAAGCGAGGAAGCTGGTAATGGATAAGAAAACCCAAACACGTCTTTATGGCTGGTTGCGCAAGCAGTCGAGTCACGGCCGCCGCTGGATCGGTCTCTCCATTTTGTGCGGACTGGGTCAAGGGAGCCTGATGGTGGCTCAGGCCTGGCTGCTGGCCACCCTGTTGCACGGCTTCATCATGGCGGGGATCCGACCCGAGCAGCAGATCCCCCTGTTCATCGCCCTGCTGCTGGTCACTCTGGGCAAGGCGCTGCTCGCCTATGGCCGGGAGGTGACCAGCTTCAAGGCCGGCGCCGCCGTGCGCCAGACCATCAGGGCACTGGTGCTGACCCGATTGAGCCGCCTTGGCCCCGCCTATATCCAGCGCCGACCGGCGGGGAGCTGGGCCAGCCTGTTGCTCGAGCAGATAGAGAACATGCAGGATTTCTTCTCGCGCTACCTGCCACAGATGGCCATCGCCGTCTTCATCCCCGTGCTGATCCTGGTGGCCGTCTTCCCGATCAACTGGGCCGCCGGCATCATACTGCTCGGTACCGCCCCCCTGATCCCGCTGTTCATGATCCTGGTAGGGGTGGGCGCCGCCGACGCCAACCGGCGCAACTTCCATGCCCTGGCCCGCCTCTCGGGTCATTTCCTCGATCGCCTCAAGGGGCTGCGCACCCTGCAACTCTTCATGCGCACCCAGGCCGAGGGCAAAGAGATTGAGGAGGCGTCGGAAGATTTTCGGGTGCGCACCATGGAGGTGCTGCGCCTGGCCTTCCTGAGCACGGCGGTGCTGGAGTTTTTCGCCGCCCTGTCGGTGGCGCTGGTGGCGGTCTACTTCGGCTTCTCCTATATCGATCACCTCAACTTTGGCAGCTACGGCGTCAAGGTCACCCTGTTTACCGGCCTGTTCGTGCTGTTTCTCGCTCCCGAGTTCTATGCCCCGCTGCGGGAGCTGGGCGCCCACTATCACGCCAAGGCCCAGGCCATCGGCGCCGCCGAGCAGCTGCTCGAATTTCTGGAGGCCGAGGTCGCCGAGCCCGCCAGCGGCAACCAGCCCTTTGCGGCCACCCGCCCGATCCGGGTCGAGGCCCGGGGCCTGGAGGTGCTGAGCGCCGAGGGCAAGGTGCTGGTCGGCCCCCTCGATTTCACCCTGGCGCCCGGCTCGCGCACTGCCCTGGTCGGGGTCAGCGGGGCGGGCAAGAGCTCCCTGGTCAACGCCCTGCTCGGTTTCGCCCCCTATCGCGGCGAGCTCAAGGTCGATGGCCAGGAGCTGGCCAGCCTGGACATGAGTCAATGGCGTCTGAGCCTGGGCTGGCTCTCCCAGAATCCGCAACTGTTTCATGCCTCCTTGCGCGACAACCTGTTGCTGGCCAGACCGACGGCCAGCGACCGCGAGCTGGAAGAGGCCCTCAAGGGCGCCCAGGCCTGGGAATTTGCCAGGGAAAAGGGGCTCGACTATCCCCTCGGCGATCAGGCCGGTGGTCTCTCCGTCGGTCAGGCCCAACGCCTGGCCCTGGCCCGCACCCTGCTCAAGTCCACCCAGCTGATGGTGCTGGATGAGCCCACAGCTAGCCTGGACCGGCTTTCGGAGCGGGCCATCATGGCGAGCCTGGAGCAAGCGATGGCGGATCAGACCCTGCTGATGATCACCCACAGACTCGATCAGCTCAGCACCATGGATCAGATCCTGGTGCTGGCCGATGGCAACTTGGTCGAGCAGGGTCACTATCACACCCTGAGCGAGGGGCAGGGTCCCTTCGCCCAGCTCTTGTCCCAACGCGCCGGGGGATCTCTCGATGACTGATTTATTGCCGTTTCTGCGTCTCTATCGCCAGCACTGGCTGAGCCTCTCCCTGGGCTTGCTGCTCGCCCTGGTCACCCTGGTGGCCGGCATGGGACTGCTCTCCCTCTCCGGCTGGTTCCTCTCTGCCGCCGCCGTGGCCGGCATGGCGGTCGCCACCCGCGATACCTTCAACTACATGACCCCGGCCGGGGGAGTACGTTTTTTCTCCATCGTCCGTACCGCGGGCCGCTGGGGGGAGCGAGTGGTCAGCCATGATGCCACCTTCCGGGTGCTGACCCGGCTGCGGGTCTGGTTCTGGCAAAAGCTCTCCCCGCTCTCCACCGGCGCCCTGGCCGGTTTTCGTCAGGCGGATCTGCTCAACCGACTGGTGGCCGACATCGACGCCATGGACCACGTCTACCTGCGTCTGCTCACCCCCATAGGGGCGGCTCTGCTCAGCACAGCCGGTCTGGTCTTCTTCCTGTCGTTCTTTGACGGGCGCCTCGCCCTGATCCTGGGGGCCATCCTGCTGTTTGGCATGCTGGCCCTGCCCCTGGTCTTCTATTTTGCCGGGCGCGCGCCGGGCCGCCAGCTCATCGCCGAGAAGTCAAACCTGCGTACCCGCATGGTGGACTATCTGGACGGTCAGGCCGAGTTGCAGATGTTCGCCGCCGCCCCCCAGTCCCTCGCCGAGCTGCAAGAGGCCGAGCAGGCCCTGATCCGCGCCCAGGCCCGCATGGCCCGGGTGAGCGGCCTGGCCAATGCCTCCGTGCAGCTGCTCAGCGGCTGGACCCTGACCCTGATGCTCTGGCTCGCCGGCCATGGGGTGGGGGGCGCGGTGCCGGATCCCAAGACGGCCCTGATGGTGTTCGCGACCCTGGCAAGCTTCGAGGCTCTGCTGCCCCTGGCCGGAGCCTTCCAGCACCTCTCCACCAGCCTGGCCTCGGCCCGCCGCCTCAACGAGATACTGCAAGATGCCCGCCCCCCCGTCTGGGGGTCGCACACTCGGCGCGCCGAAGGGGGAGCCTTGCAGCTGAGCAAGCTCCACTTCGCCTATCCTGGCAACCCCCAGCCCGTGCTGCACGGCTGCTCCCTCACCTTGCAGGCCGGCGAGAAGCTGGCGCTGCTGGGTCAAACGGGTTGCGGCAAATCCACCCTGATGGGACTGCTGACCCGGGAGTGGACGCCCCAGTCCGGCCAGATCCTGCTGGCCGGGATCCCGCTCACCGACTACAGCGAGGAGGCCCTGCGCGCCTCCCTCTCTGTGGTGAGCCAGCGGGTGCATCTGTTTGCCGCCACCTTGCGAGACAACCTCACCCTGGCGGCGCCCGATGCCAGCGATGCACGGCTCACCGAGGTGCTGCAACAGGTCGGGCTCGATGCCCTGCTCAGGGATGAAGCCGGGCTGGATGCCTGGCTCGGGGATGGCGGTCGTCCGCTCTCCGGTGGGGAGCGCCGCCGGATCGGCATCGCCCGCGCCCTGCTGCACGATGCCCCGCTCTGGCTGCTGGACGAGCCCACCGAGGGCCTCGACAGCCGGACCGAGCGCGATATCATGGCGCTGCTGATGAGGTTGGGGTCCGATCGGGCCATATTGCTCATCTCCCACCGACTGACGGGTCTGGAGCAGATGGACAGGATAGCCCTGATGGAGCAGGGCCAGATCCGGCTGTGCGCCCCTCACCAGGCGCTGCTGGCCGACGACTACTACCAGAGCCTGTATCGGCGGCTGGCCCCGGCCTGATCGCCATCCGCCATGGTCCGGCTTCCCGGGCCGCCAGATAAAATAGGGGCTGGTCGCCGGTGGCGACTGGCCCCTATAATGTTGCCCTCACTGATCAACAAGATGCCGATATGAAACCCCTGATCCTGATGATGCCCCTGCTCGCCTCCGGCTGTGCCAACTTCGCCTTCAACAGCAACCTGGACAAGGAGAACTTCGATGAGTACTTCAAGCCGGGCCGTGTGACCATCTATGATCAGGCCGACCTGGCCGAGCTCAACTACCTCTACCTCGGCACAGTGGAAGGGGAATCTTGCCAGAGCGATGCCAACCAGCCGGTCCCCAATGCCGGGGAGGCCCGTACCCTGGCCCGGCGCCGAGCGGCCGACATGGGGGGCAACGGCATCACCATCGACAAGTGCGCCGAGTACAGCGATGTCCCTGGCTGCCTCAAGCAGATCATCTGCTACGGTCAGGCCCTCAAGGTCGCCGAACAAAAATAAGTCCCGACCCCGGCCTGGCCGGGGTGCTTGTTTCTGCCTCCCCCCGTACCAGACCCGTCGCCCCGGTTGACCCGCCCCCTCGGCCGGGGGCAGGATCAGGACAACCCGTCCCATGTCCGTCATCAGGAGGCAAGATGAGCATTCATATCGTGCGCCTCGGCAGCCCGCGCCAGCCGGGAGAGGGGCTGCGCATCGGCACGGTACGCCGCCCGCCCCGCGGCGTGCCCAGGCAGGAATTTGCCAGCCAGGATTGGTATGACGTCTGGTATCCCGACCTCGCCCCCAGCAACGACACCATGAAGCTGGGTCGGGGGGCCACCAGTCAGGCCCAGTGGGCGCACTTCGTGCGTCAATACAAGAAAGAGATGAACAGCCCCCAGGCGAGACACAGCCTGGCCCTGCTCGCGGCCCTCTCCCACCATACGGATATCGCCATCGGCTGCTACTGCGAGCAGGAGGCCCACTGCCACCGCGCCGTGCTGCGCCAGCTGCTCGTCGAGCTGGGGGCCAACCTGGCCTGATACCGTGCCTACCAGAGATCGATCAGGGTCAGCAGCAAGATCCCCAGGGCCGCCCCCAGCATGCTGGTGAAGGTGAGCACCATGCCCAGGATCCGGAACCTGAACTCCTCTTTGGGCTGACTGATGCCATAGGCATGCAGGCTGCGGCCACACAGCAGAAGCAGTGACAGCCCGTGCACCAGGGGGATGGGGCCGCCCAGACCGTCGAAGAAGAGGATGAGCAGCAGGCACAGGGGCACGTATTCGGCGAAGTTGCCATGGGCACGGATGGCGCGGGTGAGCCGCGGCTCCTGCCTGTCCCCCACCGCCACCTGAAGCTGGCGACGCAAACGCACCACCCTCAGGCTCAGATAGACAAACAGGCAGGCCAGCAGGGCGGCATAGGGGGCGACTATCATAGGGATTCCTCCAGATGGGCGGGGACGATCAGTGGCAGCACTATAGCCGCACCGCTCTCCCCTGGCGATGGCGTCCGCCTCGGCCCGCTCATGCCTTTTGCAGGGAACTGTGCTAGATTGCCCCCGATTTTCTACCCTCTCCATTCTGCTTGGGCCGCGCCGCGTGAAATTCGACATCGATACCCTGGGGGTGATCCACTCCCCCTACAAGGAGAAGTTTGCCATCCCTCGCCAACCCGGTCTGGTCACCGCCAGCCGCGCCCGGCTCGAGTTGCTGCCCCCCTACGATCAGCCCGACGTGCTGCGGGGCATAGAGCAATTTTCCCACCTCTGGCTCAGCTTCGTGTTTCACCAGACCATGGATCAGGGCTGGCACCCGACGGTGCGCCCGCCGCGCCTGGGTGGCAACGAGCGGGTCGGCGTGTTCGCCACCCGCTCCACCTTTCGCCCCAACCCGCTGGGTCTGTCGGTGGTGGAGCTGCTCGGCGTCGGCCGCGAGCGTGGCAAGTTGTGGCTGGATCTGGGCGCCGTGGATCTGCTGGACGGCACCCCTGTCGTCGACATCAAGCCCTACATCCCCTACGCCGACAGCCTGCCCCACGCCCGGGGTGGCTTCGCCCCCGAGGCCCCCACCCCGCCGCTCACCGTGCGTTTCAGCCCAGAGGCGGAGCAGCAGCTGCAACCCTGGCGCCAGGCCCATCCCGAGCTGCGTCAGCTGGTGAGCGAGGTGCTGGCCCAGGATCCTCGCCCCGCCTACAAGCAGGGCAAGCCGGACGACAAGATCTACGGGGTTCGCCTGTTCGACCTCAATGTGCGCTTTCGCATCCGGGAGCCCGAGTGCGAGGTGCTGGCCATAGAGCCCGCCTGACACGGCCGTACCGAGGCAGTGGCGTCACATCCTGTTGCCAACAAAAAAGGGCTCATTAAGAGCCCTTTTTGCTGGCTTGCTCCCGACGGCAAGAGGTCGCTTCACCCTCGCTCGAGCAGCAGGCTGCCGATGGAATAACCGGCCCCGAACGAGCAGAGCACGCCGCGAGCACCGCTCGGCAGATCCTGCTGATGCAGATGGAAGGCAATGATGGAACCGGCCGAGCTGGTGTTGCCGTAACGGTCCAGGATCACCGGAGCCTCCTCCTGGCTGGCGTCGTGGCCCAGCAGCTTGCGGGCGATGAACTGGTTCATGGTGAGGTTCGCCTGATGCAGCCAGAGCCGGCTCAAGCCATCGACGCCCCAGCCCTGGGCGGCCAGCTGATCGGCTATCTGGTCGCACACCAGGGGCAGCACCTCCTTGAACACCTTGCGTCCCTGCTGGCGAAACAGCTTGTCGTCGGCAAAGCGGGTGCGGGGGCTGAGCCGGTTGAGGAAGCCGAAGTTGTTGCGAATGTTGTTGGAGTATTGGGTCGTCAGCTTGCTGGCCACCAGATGCCAGGGCTTGGCCACCTTGCAATCCTCAGCACGTTCCAGCAGCACGGCGGTACAGGCGTCGCCGAAGATGAAGTGGCTGTCCCTGTCACGAAAATTGAGATGGCCCGAGCAGATCTCGGGGTTCACCACCAGCGCCAGTTTCGCCGTGCCCGCCGCCAGCAGATCCGCCGCCGTCTTGATGCCGAAGGTGGCGGATGAGCAGGCCACGTTCATGTCAAACGCCATGCCGGCCGCCCCCAGATAGTGCTGCAGTTCGATGGCCAGCGCCGGATAGGGACGGGGCATGTTGGAGGCCGCGACCATGACCAGATCGATCTCCTCGGGCCTGCGCCCGGCCGCGAGCAGCGCCTGCTCGGCGGCGGCGACCGCCATCTCCACCATGATGCTGGGCTGCTCGTCGGGGCGCTCCGCCAGCAGTGGCTGCATGATATCCGGATCCAGCACCCCTTCCTTGCTCATCAGATAGCGACTCTTGATGCCGGATGCCTTCTCGATGAAATCGCTGCTGGAGTGCTGCCTGGCCGCGAGCTGACCGGCATCGATGGCGGAAGCATTCTCCTCGTTGTAGAGGTCCACATACTGGTTGAAGGCATCCACCAGCTCCTGGTTGCTGACGGCAAAAGGCGGGGTATAGAGGCCACTGCCGCTGATCACTATCTGGGTCATCTTTGCTCCTGTGCCGGGTTGGTTCCCGGCTTATCGGGGTCGAGGCGGACGGGACGGCGACAGGCGAGTCGCAGGCCCGCCCCGGCGCCGCCGTGGCCCAAGGGGTCGTTATAACCGGGCACCCGGTGTGGGTCGGCGATTAATTCAGACGAGAGGGTATAAACCCTATATCTTGTAATAACATATTGTTATAACAAAACGTCACTTCTCATTCAGGAATCTCAGAGTAATCTTGTTTCATCGCCGTAACAAACAGGGATAGCACCATGAGCAAGATTTTTGAGGACAACAGCCAGACCATAGGTCAGACCCCGCTGGTTCGTCTCAACCGTGTTACCAAGGGCCGCGTGCTGGCCAAGATCGAGAGCCGCAACCCCAGCTTCAGCGTCAAGTGCCGCATCGGCGCCAACCTGATCTGGGATGCCGAGAAGCGCGGCGTCCTGACCCAGGGCAAGGAGATCATCGAACCCACCAGTGGTAACACCGGCATCGCTCTGGCCTTCGTGGCGGCCGCTCGTGGCTATCCCATCACCCTGACCATGCCGGCCACCATGAGCCTGGAGCGTCGCAAGCTGCTCAAGGCGCTCGGTGCCAACCTGGTGCTGACCGAAGGACCGCTGGGCATGAAGGGCGCCATCGCCAAGGCCAACGAGATCCTCGAATCCGAGCCGGGCAAGTATGTGCTGCTGCAGCAGTTCGAAAATCCCGCCAACCCCGAAATTCACGAGCAGACCACGGGCCCCGAGATCTGGGACGCCACCGACGGTGACGTGGACGTGTTCGTGGCAGGCGTCGGCACCGGCGGCACCATCACAGGGGTCTCCCGCTACATCAAGCAGACCAAGGGCAAGGCCATCGTCTCCGTGGCGGTCGAACCGGCCGAGTCCCCCGTCATCAGCCAGAAACTGGCGGGTGAAGAGATAAAGCCCGGCCCCCACAAGATCCAGGGCATAGGCGCCGGCTTCATTCCGGGCAACCTGGACCTGACCCTGCTGGACCGCGTCGAGCAGGTGAGCAGCGATGAGGCCATCGAGATGGCTCGCCGCCTGATGGAAGAGGAAGGCATCCTGGCCGGTATCAGCTCGGGCGCCGCCGTGGTGGCTGCCGCCCGTCTGGCCGAGCTGCCGGAGTTCGCAGACAAGACCATAGTCGTCGTGCTGCCGAGCGCCGCCGAACGCTACCTCTCCAGCGCCCTGTTCGCCGGCGTATTCAGCGAGCAGGAACTGCAACAGTAAGTGATGCTGGTTTCCGTAAAAATGGCGCCCCGGGTGGGCGCCGTTTTTTTTTACGCTAAACTTGTCGCCAAACAGTGCCAGTCGACCCCCTTATTTTTTGGGGTAAAATAACAAGGAGTGCTGCCACAAAAAAAGCAGACATTCTGTGATAAATCTCATATCCTGTGCGGCGTAACGCACCTTTTGCGGGTCAGGTATCACAAAGTAACAAAGTGTTATTTTTCGTTATAAAATAACGAAGAGCCAGATACAGCGCGGCTTGCGACACTTTGTTTCGGGAAATCTGACAGAGACTGCAAATACTGAACAGAAAGTTGACCTGGATTAAGCTCTTGCGGGTCTGATTTCGTTACTTTACAACATATGCATACTTAAACGGTCGAATAGCGCGGCGTCAAAGCGGCCTGATTGACCATAAAATATCAATAATATGGGGTGAACCATGTACGAGAAGTCTGTTGTTATCACTGCTGAAAACGGCCTGCACACCCGTCCGGCAGCGCAATTCGTAAAAGAAGCCAAAGAATTCCAAAGCGAGATTACTGTGGTCTCCGGTGGCAAGTCCGCCAGCGCCAAGAGCCTGTTCAAGCTGCAGACCCTGGGCCTGACCAAGGGCACCAACGTCACCATCCAGGCCGATGGCCCGGATGCCAAGCAAGCCGTTGACAAGCTGGTTGCCCTGATGGACGAGCTGGAGTAATCCGGCTCACACTCCTCCCCCACAGTCGTTTTAATAGGAAGGATTATGATATCTGGCATTCTTGCGTCCCCCGGTATCGCATTCGGTAAGGCGCTTCTTCTGAAAGAAGATGAAATCGTTATCAATCAGGGCAAGATTTCTGTTGACCAGATTGACGCCGAGATCAACCGCTTCCTCGAAGCGCGCACCAAGTCAGCCGCTCAGCTGGAAGCCATCAAAGAGATGGCCGGTCGCACCTTCGGTGAAGAAAAAGAGGCCATCTTCGAAGGCCACATCATGCTGCTCGAAGATGAGGAGCTGGAAGGGGATATCAGATCCTTCATCAAGGACAACAAGGCCACCGCTGACAAGGCCATCTATGAGGTCATCGAGCAATACGCCAAGATGATGGCCGACCTGGATGATCCCTATCTGCGGGAGCGCGCCACCGATTTTCGTGATATCGGCACCCGTCTGGTGAAGAACGCGCTGGGCATCGCAGTGGTCAACCTGAGCACCATAGACGAAGAAGTCATCCTGGTCGCCAACGACCTGACTCCGTCCGAAACCGCTCAGATCAACCTGAAATACGTGCTGGGTTTCGTCACCGACATCGGTGGCCGTACCTCTCACACCTCCATCATGGCCCGCTCCCTAGAGCTGCCGGCCATCGTGGGTACCAACGACATCACTCGCCGTGTCAACAATGGCGATCTGCTGTTGCTGGATGCGATCAACAACCAGGTCGTCATCAATCCGAGCCCCGAGCAACTGGCCAAGTTCAAAGAACTCCAGGCCCAGTTCCAGGCCGAGAAAGACGAGCTGGCCAAGCTCAAGGATCTGCCCGCCATCACCCTGGATGGCCATCAGGTCGAGGTGTGCGCCAACATAGGTACCGTCAAGGATACCGAAGGTGCCATCCGCAACGGCGCCGAAGGCGTGGGTCTGTACCGTACCGAGTTCTTGTTCATGGACCGCGATGCGCTGCCGACCGAAGATGAGCAGTTCAAGGCCTACAAAGAAGTGGCAGAGGCCATGCCGGATCAGCCGATCATCGTCCGCACCATGGACATCGGCGGCGACAAAGAACTGCCCTACATGAATTTCCCGAAAGAGATGAACCCCTTCCTGGGCTGGCGTGCCGTGCGTATTTTCTTCGATCGCGAAGACATCATGCACGCCCAGCTGAAGGCCATCCTGCGTGCGTCTGCCTTCGGCAAACTGCGCATCATGTTCCCGATGATCATCTCCGTCGAAGAGTTCCGCAGCCTCAAGGCCACAGTGGAGCAGCTCAAGGCTGAACTGCGCGCCGAAGGTAAAGCCTTTGATGAATCCATCGAAGTGGGTATCATGATCGAGACCCCGGCCGCCGCCGTGATGGCTCATCATCTGGCCAAGGAAGTGGAT
Organism: Aeromonas bivalvium; assembly: GCF_000819765.1. GTDB lineage: Bacteria > Pseudomonadota > Gammaproteobacteria > Enterobacterales > Aeromonadaceae > Aeromonas > Aeromonas bivalvium. The sequence goes on along the minus strand of NZ_CDBT01000054.1, from coordinate 136,579 downwards.
TTCTTCAGTATCGGTACCAATGACCTGACCCAGTACACCCTGGCGGTCGACCGTGGTAACGAGATGATTTCCGCCATGTACAACCCGCTGTCCCCCTCCGTCCTGACCCTGATCAAGATGGTGATCGATGCGTCCCATGCCGAAGGCAAGTGGACCGGCATGTGTGGTGAACTGGCTGGTGACGAACGCGCCACCCTGTTGCTGCTGGGCATGGGTCTGGATGAATTCTCCATGAGCGCCATCTCTGTGCCGCGCATCAAGAAACTCATTCGCAACACCAACTTCGAAGATGTGAAGGCCATGGCCGAGCAAGCATTGAGCTATGCCACCGCCGCCGAAATCGAAGCCTGTGTAGATAACTTTATAAAGCAGAAAGCAGTCTGCTAAGATCGGCTGCAAACAGCGACAATCATCTTTAGGAGCTTTTACTATGGGTCTGTTCGATAAACTGAAGAAGCTAGTTTCCGATGACAGCTCTGACACCGGCGGCATCGAAATCTTTGCCCCCCTGTCTGGCGAAATCGTCCCCATCGAAGATGTGCCTGACGTGGTATTCGCCGAGAAGATCGTGGGTGATGGCATCGCCATCAAGCCGGCTGGCAACAAGATGGTCGCGCCGTGCGACGGCACCATCGGCAAGATCTTCGAGACCAACCACGCGTTCTCGCTGGAATCTGACACTGGCATCGAGCTGTTCGTTCACTTCGGTATCGACACCGTCGAACTGAAAGGCGAAGGCTTCACCCGTATCGCTCAGGAAGGCCAACAGGTCAAGAAAGGCGACACCATCATCGAGTTCGATCTGGCCCTGCTGGAAGAGAAAGCCAAGTCTACCCTGACCCCGGTTGTCATCTCCAACATGGATGAGATCAAGGAGCTGATCAAGATGACCGGCGCCGTGACCGTGGGCGAGACCCCGGTGATCCGCATCAAGAAATAAGACGCCTCTGGCCCTGTGCCAGTGACCGCGATAAAAAACCGAAGCCTGGTGCTTCGGTTTTTTTATGGGCAACACCTTAGGTCCACCTGCTCTCAACCATCAGGGGCTGGCTAGTTCCCTGACCGGACAGGGGCACTCCGATGCAAAAGCGCGGTCGAGATCAAGGCATTGCCCGACAAGCCTTGCAGTATGGGTGTGGAGACCACGGGATCCCGGCACCGTGCGTGACGGGATGGACCAGGGCGATGCAACGCGCCCTCCGGAAGGAGATAAAGATGCTGAAGAATACGGAACAAGGTTATGGCAGCCTGAGCATAGGGTTGCACTGGCTGACCCTGCTGCTGATAGTGGCCGTCTATGGGCTGATGGAGTTCAGGGATATTTTTCCCAAGGGCTCGGCCGGACGCGATCTGATGAAGGAGTACCACTTCATGGTGGGGTTGCTGATCCTGGCGCTGGTGGTGGTGCGGCGGCTGGTGCGCTTTGGCAGCCCCTCACCGCGCATAGTGCCCGCCCCCTCGCCCCTGATGCTCAAGCTCGGCCACCTCGCCCATCTGGCCCTGTACGGCTTTTTGATCCTGACGCCGCTGCTGGGATGGCTGCTGCTGAGCGCGGGTGGCAAGCCCATCCCCTTCTTCGGATTTGAGTTGTCCGCGCTGATAGGACCGGATGATGGCCTGAAAGGGACCATCAAGGATCTGCACGAAACGCTGGCCAACCTGGGTTATGCCCTGATTGCCCTGCACGCAGGGGCCGCTCTCTATCACCACCATGTGCTCAGGGACAACACCCTGACCAATATGTTGCCCGAGCGGAAATAAGCACCCGCCTCGAACACGCCAACAAAAGGCCCCTTTGAAGGGGTCTTTGTCATGACTCAATCGATACCATCAGGGCAATACCACCCGGCTCTCCCCCCCGCCGAGGGCCTCGACCCTTATTTGCACGCCGATCCGCTCCACCAGGGTCTGCACGTGGGAGATGACCCCGATCTGGCGGCCCGCCGCCTGCAGGGAATCGAGGCTGGCGAGCGCCAGATCCAGGCTGTCGGGATCCAGGGTGCCAAAGCCCTCGTCGATAAAGAGCGACTCTACCTGGGTCTGGCGCGACGACAGACTGGAGAGAGCCAGGGCCAGGGCCAGGGAGACCAGGAAGCTCTCGCCGCCGGAGAGGGAGTCCACGGAACGCACCTCGTCCCCCATGTCGAGATCCACCACCTGCAGCGCCAGATCCGTGCCGGGCACCCGCTCCAACCGATAGCGCGGCGACAACTCGGCGAGCTGGGCATTGGCCTCCAACAATAGACGTTCAAGCGTGAGGCTCTGGGCGAAGGTGCGCAGCTTGGCGCCGCTGGCGGAACCAATCAGATCGGACAGGCGCTGCCAGTGATCCGCCACCCCTTGCTGGGCGATCAGCGCCTCCTGCAGCGCTCCCGCCTTGAGGGCCGCCGCCTCGGCCTGCGCCAGGGTGCTCTTGCACTGGAACAGCTGCTCGTCGAGGGCCCGGCAGCGTGACTCGCAGTCATCCAGCGCCACGGCAAGGGCCTCGACCGTGAGGGCGCTCAGGGCCTCATGATGTTCCCGATAGTGCGCCAGCTTGCTCTGCTCCTGGGCCAGCGCCCGCTGCCGCTCGGTCAGCCGGGTGCGGGCCTCGGCCAGGGCATCGTCCAGCCCCTGCAGGGCGGCGCGACGAGCCCTGAGCTCGTCCGGTGTGATGGCCAGCAGACGGCGCAGATCATACTCGGCGATCCCGAGCGCAGTGACGTGCGCCGCCCAGCGCGCCAGCGCCTCGCGCCGCCCCTGGCTGCTCCTCTGCCGCTCCTGGTCAAGGTGAGTCAAACGGGCCTTTAGTTCGGTCTGCTGCTCCCTCGCCGTGGCCAGGGCCGCCACGGCCTCCTCGTGCTGGCTGGCGGCCAACTGCAGCCGTTGCTGCCACTCCTGTTCGACCTGGGCGACGGCGCGCCCTCCGAGGCAAACTTCCCGACTGGCCAGCAGCCTCTGACGCTGCAGCTCGGCCTCCTTGTACTCCTGCTCGAGTCGTTGCAGCTGCGCATTCTGGCTCTGCACCCGCGCCTCCTGGGCGCTCAAGGCGGGAGTCAGGCTGGCTAGCTCGTTGCCAAGCTGCTCCCACTCACTCTGGCCACGCAGATAGTCTTCGCAGATCTGCTGCCACTCCTGCCACTGTCGGCTACCGAGCCACTGGCGCCAGGGCTCGGCCCCCATCTGCTCGTCGAGGCGGGCCTCCCCCTGTGCCAGACGCTGGCGCAGGGCGGTCTCCTGTTCGGCCAGCGCCTTGAGCTCCGCCTCCCAGGCTATCTGCTGGCGCTCGGCCTCCTGCCACTGCTGCTCGCCCAGCTGCTGGCGGGTGGTCAGCTCCCCCAGCTGCTCCCGCAGCGCCATCAAGGCCTGCATTCCCTGCTGGGCCTGCTGCAGCTGCCGCGCACCGACCGCCAGCGCCTGCTCCAGCGCCTCCCCTTGCGCCACCAGCTGTGCCAGCAGGCCGGTCCATTGTGCCGGCGCCTGCTGCAAGGGCAGCCCCTGACCCAGCAGGCTCTCCCCCCCCAGCTGCGACCAGCGCAGGGCAAGCTGCTCGGATCTGGCCTCCAGATCGGGAATATGCTGCTGGCGAATGGCCAGCTGGCGGCTCAGCTCGGCCCGCTCCCCCTCCCCTTGAATGTGTTGATGATTGAGCCGCTCCCACTCCAGATCCAGCTGACTGACCCGCTCGGCCAGTTGCGTCAGGATGCCGGCCACCTGAGGCTGATGCCGGGTGTAGGGATGCTCCTCGGCGCCGCACAGCGGGCACGGGCTGCCCTCTTGCAGCTCATGGCGATACTGCACCAGGCTGGCCACGGCCCGGGCCTGCTCCAACCCATGGCGCGCCTCGTTTCGCTGAAGCACAAGGCGCTCGAGTGCCGGGACCAGCGTCTCATGTTGTTCGGTGAGCCGGGCAAGCTGCTGCGCAAGCTGCGCCATCTCCTGCTGCAACCGCGCCTGCTGCTCGCCGTGGTTGCGGCCCGCCTGGGCCAGCTCAAGGAGCTGACCCAGGCGGGCGAGTTGCTCTGTCCGGGCCTGGCGCAGTTCCTGCTCCCTGGCGACCTCGGCGTCCCACTCCTGAGCCTGCAACTCGTCGTGCCGCTGTTGCAGGCGGGCGCGGGCCTGCTGCAAGGCGTCGCGCTCCTGCCGCCCCTTTGCCAGGCGGCCATTGAGATCCTCCAGGGCATGGCCCTTGTGTTCGCGGCTTTGCAGTACGCGTTGCAACAGCTCCCCATCCGCGGCCCAATCCTGCATGGCCGTCAGCAAGGGCTGCCACTGACGTGCCAGCGGGGCCAGTGCCTTGTGCTGCTCGAGCCAGAGCGCCCACTGCTGGCGGCGCGCCGTCAGTACCGCCACCTTGTCTGCCTGCTGTTGCCACGCCTGCTGCAGCGCCAGTTGCGCCGTGCGGGCCTGGGTCCCCTGCAGCTGGATCTCTTGCAGCTGCTGGCCCTTCTCCTCGAGCCGGGTGTCGAGCTCCTGAGCCCGCTTGAGCTCGGGCTGCAGGGCGCCCCATTCGCGCTCGGCGGCTATCTTGTCCGCCAGCCGCTGCTGCTCGGTCAGCTCGGCCCGCTGCCGGGCCTGCTCCCCTTGCTCGAGCTCGGGGCCCAGCTGGCTTATCAGCAATTCCTGCTGCTGCCCCTCCAGGGTGAGGCGGGCTAGCTCGTCGTGATCGGCGCGGGCCACCTGGGCCTGTTCGGCACGGGCAAACTCCTCCCGCCCGGACGCCGCCTCGCCATGGGCCGCCTCGGCCGCGGCCAGCGCCGCCTGCCCCTCCCGACAGGCCTGCTGCTGGGCGGCAATCCGTTCGTGGAGATCCCGCAGTGCCTGCAACAGCTGACGCTGCTGTTGCTCCTGCTTGAGGCTGGTCGCAAGACTGGCCTGCTGGGCGGCCCACTGCTCGCGGGTCTCGTCGTCCATCAGGGCCACGTCGCCGAGGCGCTGCTGGAGGGCCGACAGCGCCTGCTGCTCGGCCCGCGCCCGCTCGTGGGTCTGGATCGAGATGGCGGAGTAGAGCTCTGTGCCCGTCATCCGCTCAAGCAGGGCGGAGCGCTCGTCGGCGCTCGACTTGAGGAAGGCGGCAAACTCCCCCTGGGGCAGAATGACGGCGCGGCGAAACTGCTCCCAGGAGAGTCCCACCAGCTCGTCGATGCGCTCTTGCAGCTCCCGCTTGCTGCCACTGAACACCTGACCCGACGCCAGGTCGGTCAGGCTGCGCTCCTGGGCCTGAAAGCGCCCCTCGGCGCGGTTACGGGCCCGGCGTACCGCCCAGCGGGCCAGCCAGATGCGGCCATCGCAGCCGCGAAACTGCACCTCGGCACAGCCGCTGGCGTGGCCGCGGCTGAGGATGCCGCGCACATCGTTGGCCTTGAGCTTCTCCTCGTCATCCATGCGGCCCACTTCGGCGACGTGCTTGCGATTGGCGATGAAACGGGGCATCTCGTCGTAGAGCGCTAGGCAGATGGCGTCGAGCAAGGTACTCTTGCCCGCGCCTGTATTGCCGGTGATGGCAAACAGGCCCGCCGCCCCCAGGGCGCCACCAGCAAAATCGATGGTGAAGGGGCCGGTCAGACTGGCCAGATTTTCCCCTGACAGAGACAAGATCTTCATGCGCCGGACTCCTTCACCTGCTCCAGGATCTCTTCAAACGAGGCAACCAATGCGGCCTCCGGCTCCCCCTCGAACTGGCGCTGATAGCAGAGCCGGAACACCTCGGTGGGGGGGAGTTCATCGAGCCTGCGCCGCGCGCGGCCATCGGCCAGCCCCTGGCCCGAGCCCTGATAGCTGGTGGTAATGCGGGCCAGGCGCACCGGCTTGCCCCCGATGGCGGCCAGGATCCGCTCGCGTATGCGCGCCTCGGGTTTGGGCAGCAGCAGCCGCACCTCGAGAAACGGCTGCGCCTCCTGGGGACGGTCTGGCAGTTCGAGCGCGGCGATGGCGTTGAGCGCCTCGTCGAGACCGCTTTGGGGCAGCCGGATCATATCGACGCGCCTGGGCACAGGGATCCGCGCCAGCCCCGCCAATTTGCCCCCCTCAAACGTCACCTCCAGCACCTGATGGTTGTAGTTCGCCTCGGCCAGCGAGAGCGGCAGCGGCGAACCGCTGTAGTGCACGCCCTCGGCCGGGCTCTGGGCCAGGTGCAGATGGCCCAGCGCCGTGTAATCGGCGGCCGCGAAGATGTCGGCGGGCAGGGCGTGCTGATTGCCGCCGAGTACCCGCCGCTCGGAGAGCTCGGAGAGCTGGCCCGTCGCCAGGTAGGCGTGGCCCATGGCGATAAGGGCCTGATCGGGCTGACAGCGTGCTCGCCCCTCGGCCAGCACCGCCTGGTACACCTGGCGAACCCCTTCGATCAGCCTGTCCTGCCCCTCGCTCAGCCCCTCTGGCCGCAGGTCGCTGCTGCGCAGAAACGGCACGGCGGCGCACCAGGCGGCCACCTCGCCATCCTTGCCCCTCAGCGGCACCAGCAGGCGATCTGTCTCGAGGCGCCCCTCGTCGTCCCGGCTGATGCTGCCCACCAGATGCAGGTCGAAGGCCCGCAGCAGCTCGTGGGGGGCATCGAGCTTGGAGGGGGAGTCGTGGTTGCCACCGAGCAGCACCATGTCGAGGGCAGGATGTTCCGCCCGCAGCCGCGCCAGGAAGCGATAGAGCTGCTGCCAGGCGCTGGCGGGAGGATTGGCGGTATCGAACAGATCCCCTGCCACCAGCAAGGCGTCTATCTGGCGCGCCTTGATGGTGTCGGTCAACCAGTCGAGGAAGGCATCGTGTTCGAAGCGGCGATCGTGGCCATGGAGTTGATGGCCCAGATGCCAGTCGGCGGTATGGAGGATTTTCATTGGATCGGGACTCGGTCGCGGGGTGCCATGGGCATATGTCGTCAACATGGTGCCTGACCCCGCGCCTTTCAAGCAAGGACGGGGCGGATTCAGGCGCCGAACCAGTGCATCCGGTACTGGCCGTGACCGGTCAGGGGATCCTGCGTCTCGCCATCTATGATGAAGCCGTGCCGGCGATAGAAGCGTACCGCAGGTTCATTCTCGGTGAAGACCCTGGCATGGAGGCTGCGGGCCTCCCCTTTTGCCACCTGGAGCAGGGCATGGCCCACCCCCTGGCCCTGACGCTCGGGACGCACGAACAGGGCGGCCAGGTAATCGTCGACCAGGGCGATGAAGCCTTGCAGCTCGCCGCCCTCCTCATGGACCCAGATCCTGGCCTGCTCGAGGTAGCGGGTGCGCAGCTCCTCCTGAGCCTTCCACCAGACCGAGGCATCGACGAAATCATGGGACTGCAATGAAGCCAGCAACCAGATCTCGACGATACCATCCCTATCCTCTGCCCGACTCGCTCTGAGCATACCCTCATCCTTATCCCTGACTCGCCTGCTGGCAGTCTAGGAGACTTTTTCCCCGCTTCTGCGTCGAGCCCTCATGGCCTGTGAGCCGCATCCGATTTTTTTCCCGGGAGTGATTGGTCGATCACAAAGCGTCGCTTTGCAGTACAATGCCCGCCGGACAATTGTTACGACCGAGGACGCCATGTGGTTTAAGAACCTGCAGATTTATCGCTTTACCCGCCCCTTTGACCTGACCGTCGACCAGCTGGAACCCCAGCTCGAGGCCTGCGCCTTCACCCCGTGCGGCAGTCAGGACATCTCCCGATTCGGGTGGGTCAAGCCCCTGGGCAAATTCGGTTCGACCCTGACCCACAGCGCGGCGGGTCACATCCTCATCTGCGCCCGCAAGGAAGAGAAGATGCTGCCGGGCACAGTGGTCAAGGAGATGCTGGCGGAGAAGGTGGAAGCGATCGAATTCGAGCAGGGCCGCGCCCTCAAGAAGAAGGAGAAGGAGGCGCTGAAAGAGGAGATCATGCACACCCTGCTGCCCCGCGCCTTCAGCCGCACCAGCCAGACCTTTGCCTGGATAAACCCGGCCGACAACCTGATGGTGGTGGATGCAGGCTCCGCCAAGAAGGCGGACGATCTGCTGGCGCTCTTGCGCAAATCCATCGGCTCCCTGCCGGTGGTGCCGGTGGCCCTGAAGAACCCGCCCGAAATCACCATGACCGAGTGGCTCAACGAGGGCAACCTGCCCGCCGCCTTCACCCTGGAGGACGAGGCCGAGCTGCGCAGCGCCATGGAACACGGCGGCATCATCCGCTGCAAGCAGCAGGATCTGATGAGCGAGGAGATCAAGAATCACCTGGCCAACGACAAGCTGGTGACCAAGCTGGCTCTGAACTGGGGCGAGACCCTGAGCTTCGTGCTGGGGGATGACCTCTCCATCAAGCGCCTCAAGTTCAGCGAAGAGCTGCGCGAGCAGAACGACGACGTCACCAGCGAGGATCCCGCCGCCCGTCTGGACGCCGACTTCGCCCTGGTGACCGCCGAGCTGGCCCAGTTCATCCCGGCGCTGTTTGCCGCCCTGGGCGGGGAAGAGCAGTCCATCTGAGTTGTCCCCTGCCGGTAAAAAAACCGCCTGATGGCGGTTTTTTTATTCCGGGCGGCCCCGCAGACGCGCAGGATCACGGCCTCATAGCGCACCGCGGGCCTGCAACAGCCGGTGAAGCCGCTCGGCCAGGGCGCGGTACCCCTCGCCATTGAGGTGCACCGCATCGGACTTGAGCGCCGGGCTGCGCAGCAGCTCCCCCATGGTGTCGTTGTCAAGCACCAGTCCGTACTCTTGTGCAAGCTCTCCATAAAGAGGGGCGCCATCGGCAAACAGGGACTTGCGGGGCACAGCCACCAGCAACAGCTGGGCACCGCTGCCCTGCACCGCCGCTATCATGGCGGCGAGATTGGCCTTGAGAGCCGCCTCCCCCGTGCCGCGCAAGATATCGTTCCCCCCTTCCAGCAGGATGACCAGTCCGGGCCTGTGCTCGGCCAGCAGCCCGGGCAGGCGTGCCCTGCCCGCCTCACTCAACTCCCCCGATACTCCGCCATTGATGACGGGGTGGCCGCTCAAGCTCGCCAGCACGCTGGGGTAGCTCTGGGCCGGAGGGGCACCGCGCCCCTCGGTCAGGCTGTCACCGAACGCCAGTATGGTCTCCCCCGCCGCCAGAGGTCTGAACCCTGGCTCGCCACAGGCGACCAGCAGCAGGCAGAGTGCCCCTATCACGCCTCTTCCCATCCTTTCCTCCCCGCACGGGCCATGCCGTCATTGATAGTTTTGTAAGCACTTGAGTATAAAGGCAATCTTTCAATCAGGTTTCAACTGTGCCACATTCGTTATCCCCGTAGAGAAAACAGACAAGGAGAGTGTCATGTCCCTCAAACCCCTCAGCCTGCTGATCGCCTTCGGCCTGCTCGCCGGCTGCGCCCCTCAGGATGCCTTCCATTATGCTCCGCCCCCCCAGACCCTGATCGCCCCCGAGGCCGCCAGTGGCTGGACCGACAAGCAGGGCTGGCAAGGCAGTGCCTTCATGGTGGCCGCCGCCAACCCGCTGGCGGTGGATGCCGGCTATCAGGTGATCAAGGCGGGCGGTTCTGCGGTGGATGCCGCCATCGCGGTGCAGCTGGTGCTGACCCTGGTGGAACCGCAATCCTCCGGCATCGGCGGCGGCTCCCTCATGCTGGTATGGGATGGCAAACGGGTTGCCTCCGTGGATGGCCGGGAAACCGCCCCCGCCGCCGCCACGGATCAGCTGTTCATGCGAGATGGCAAGCCGATGGCCTTCTACGACGGCGTGGTGGGCGGGCGCTCCGTGGGGGTCCCCGGCACGGTACGCGCCCTGGCCCTGGCGCACGAGCGCTATGGCAAACTGCCCTGGGCCAGCCTGTTCGCGCCCGCCATCACCCTGGCTGAGCAAGGGTTTGTGATAAGCCCACGCCTGGCCACCCTGCTGGCCAAGGATCCCTATCTCGCCAGGGACCCGGATGCCCGCGCCTATTTCTACCAGGCCGATGGCACCCCCAAGGCGGCGGGAACCCGACTCACCAACCCGGCCCTGGCCAGGGTGCTGCGTACCCTGGCAGACGAGGGCGCCGACGCCTTCTACCGCGGCCCCCTGGCCGAGGCCATGGTCACCAAGGTTCGATCCCACCCGGTCAATCCCGGGGTGCTGGCGGCAACCGACCTGGCCGGTTACAGCGCCAAGCTGCGCGATGGCCTCTGCTTTGACTATCGCCAGAGCGAGGTGTGCGGCTTCCCGACCCCCTCCTCCGGCACCCTGGCCCTCGGCCAGATCTTCGGCATGCTGGAGAGCCGCGACATGGCGGCCCTCAAGCCGGTGCGGGGCGCCGATGGCAGGCTCAGCGCCAGCCCGGAAGCCATCCACCTCTACAGCGAGGCGGCACGGCTCGCCTTCGCCGATCGCAACCAGTATGTGGCGGACATGGACTTTGTCAGCGTGCCGGTGGCCGGCATGCTGGATAAAGGCTACCTGGCGCAGCGGGCACGCCTCATCGGGCAGACCTCCATGGGCACAGCCAAACCCGGCACGCCCCCCATGGCCATCGCCCGTGGCAAGGACGCCACCCCCGAGCTGCCCTCCACCAGCCATGTCTCCATCGTCGACCGCGAGGGCATGGCGGTCTCCATGACCAGCTCCATCGAGGATGGCTTCGGTTCACGGCTGATGGTCAACGGCTACCTGCTCAACAACGAGTTGACCGACTTCTCCTTCACCTCGGTGGATGCCGCCGGCCTGCCGGTGGCGAACCGGGTGGAGCCGGGCAAGCGGCCACGCTCCTCCATGTCTCCCCTGCTGGTGTTTGACAAAGAGAGCGGCGCCCTCGAGATGAGCCTGGGCTCACCGGGGGGCTCGGCCATCATCAACTATGTGGGCAAGACCCTGCTCGGCACCCAGGATTGGGGCCTGAACCTGCAAGAGGCCATCAACCTGCCCAACTTCGGCAGCCGCAATGGCCCCACCGAACTGGAGCAGGGGCGCACCCCTGCCTTGGTGGTCGATGCCTTGAAAGCCAGGGGGCACGAGGTGGTGTTGAACGAACAGACCTCGGGGTTGCAGGGGGTGGAGCGCAATGCCCAGGGCTGGTTTGGCGCCGCCGATCCGCGCCGGGAAGGCATCGCCAAGGGGGAGTGATCCCGACGCCCCGCCATGGATCTCCTCGTGGCGGGGGAAGAGATGAAACAGAAGAGGATGATCAGGAACGGGGCAGGCTCACGGTCAGTTGAGCCTGCCCCGTTGCGCTGGCCTGCTGCCACTGCTGGCGCTCTATCCGCTCCAGTCGTGCGGCCTGGGTCTGGGATGTCTGGGCGGGGGCAACGGGCCAACTGGGCAGCGGCCACCCGGGCAGGGTCAGCAGCAGGGCGAACAGGGTTGCAAGATACCAGGCCATGGGGCGCTCCAGTACTGTGGGTTGTCTCACTCTCGGCGACCTATTCTCCTCCTCACCTATGACGACTGCGTGACAGCGCCCATCCCCCTGCCCATCCAGTGCCGCTAGTGCAGATCATGCTTGTCCAGCAGGCGATAGAGGGTCGCCCTGGAGATGGCAAGCTGACGGGCCACCTCTTCGAGCCGATCGGGAAAACGGGCCAGGGTCTGCAGCAAGGCCTGGCGCTCCGCGGCCTCGCGCACCGCCTTGAGCGAGCCGTCAAACAACAGGGATTCCGAGTGGGACAACTCCAGATCCTGCGCCTCGATACAGGGCCCCGCACACATGACAGCGGCCCGCTGCACCCGGTTGCGCAACTCGCGCACATTGCCGGGCCAGCCATAGGCCTGCATGGCCTGACGCGCCTGGTGGGAAAAGGTCAGTGGCCTGCTGCCCCGCACCTCGGCCAGGATCTCGTTGGCGAGCAGTTGCACATCATCTCGCCTGTCCCGCAGAGCCGGGGTCCGCAGCCGCACCACATTGAGCCGGTAATAGAGATCCTCGCGAAAACGCCCCTGTGCGACCGCCTGCTCCACATCGATATTGGTCGCGGCGACCACCCTGACATCCACGCTGCGCGACGTATGGCTGCCGACCATCTCGATGCACTGCTCCTGCAAGAAACGCAGCAAGGTGACCTGGTCTTCCAGCGGCAACTCGCCAATTTCATCGAGAAACAGGGTGCCGCCATCGGCCGCTTCAATCTTGCCGATCTTGTGGGTCTGGGCCCCGGTAAAGGCGCCTTTCACATGGCCAAACAGCTCTGACTGGATCAGCTGGTGCGGCATGGCCCCACAGTTGACGGCCACGAAGGGCGCTTCTTCCCCGAAAGTGCCGTAGTGCAGCTCCCGGGCAACCAGCTCCTTGCCGGTGCCGCTGGGCCCCGTCACCAGCACGGGGAGACGGCAATGTTGCAGCCGCATCATCTGCGCCCTGAGCTGGACGATGGGTTCGCTCTGCCCTTGAATGAGCCGCACCTTGCCAGACAAGGCAGAGCGGTGATCCCCTATCAGGCGCGCCATCCCCAGGGCGTGCCCCAGGCTATGGCAGAGACGCTCGGCATCGAGAGGAAAGGTATGGAAATCATGGAAGCAGGCGGCAAGCAGATTGCGCAGCGCCTCATTGGCAAGTTGATCTCGCTCGACCAACCCTATCCAAAGCCGATTGGGGTGCTGGGCGATGAGGGCGCGCAGGGCTTCATTTTCCACTGGGTTTATCACCACCAGCACCAGAGGGTAATCCCCATGGCGCAGTTTCTCTTCTGCCACCGCCAACGTGCGCGCCTGAGATAAACGCCACTCTCCCCGGGCAAGCAGAGGTGGCAAATCTGCACAGGGATTGATGACCAGCAATGCTTCTTCCGGCATGTTGAGCTCTCCTGTCGTCCGTGCCGATTGCGCCGCAGACCAACGACTCCTTGTCATCGGCAAGCGACAGAGAATGAAACAAAATCGATATCAAACGGCACCGCATTCATGATCTGATGACGGGATAACTATAACCCATCCCAGATATAGACTAATGACACAACACCAATGAGACGCCAGATCTAATCCTGAGAAAATATAAATACATTAATAAACATGACGTTATAAAAATAAAAATAATCGCCATCTCACCTATGAGACTAATTAATAAAGAGGTCATTTTAATTTACAATAAAAAACAATTGGTTAGCTATTGGCACAGCCCTTGCTCTATCTCTTTCGCCCCCCCTTGGCATGGAGAGAGAGCGTGAAAATATATATTGCATTGGCTGCTTATACTTTGTTGCTATTCACGACACAGCCCCACGCGGAAAATCAGGTCAATTTAGGCCAGCAGGCCCTGAGTAATATTCGGGGCAGCATGGGGGTAAACATGGTGTCTGGCAGCAACAACCAGCAGGGCAACCTCGCGGCGATCGCCATCTCCGGGCCTGCTGTCATCCAGTTTAGTCAACAAACTCAAGCCATCTCGACCCTCAATGGCAGCCAGCGCGTTGCCATCTTCGACTCGGCATTGACCAACAGCAAAGGCCTCATCGGCATCAACCAAGGCGCTGGGGAAGCCAACCAGCAGGTCAATGCCTTCGCGCTGTCTCTGGGCGACGACACCGGCATAGGTACGGTCACCGACATCAACCTCAGCACCAGTGTCGCCAAGTTGCCCGGTGGCAAGGTACCGGCAAATACCACAACCAGCATCTATCTGGATGACAACGCCCTCGCAGGGAGCAAAGGAGTCATTCAGGTTAACCAGGTCACGGGACAGGGAAATCAAGCAGTCAACATGGTTTCCCTGCCCTTGGCAGGCGCAGTAACGGCATCGCCTTGATGCCGCAGGGATAGGAGGCCCACCCTGACGCTCCAGGGATAAAAGGAGCCGAAGGTAAAGCCCCCATGGCAAGCTCAATGGAGAGACTCATTATGCGTGGACTTATTTACAGCTCATTAGCCGCCGCGGTCGTCATGGCCATGTCAGGCTCAGCACTCGCCTATGACAGAGGCGACAGAGATGAAACCGGTGCCACCCTGACCAAGAAGGTCAAAGCCGAGGTGGATGTGGAATATGAAGGCCGGGTCAACGTGGGTGGCTATATCAATGTCAACAAGCTGGGGATGGCTGTGGTGGACAACCAGCAATCCAGCTCCATGATTGGCACCTCCAATTTCCGGACCGACAACACCAGCCAGATCGACGGCTCCTTCAAGGATGTGTCCGGTAACGTCGGCGCCAACGTCGCGGCGGGGGATTCCAACGTGCAAGGCAACAGCGCCTCGCTGGCTGCCTATGACGAGGTCGATGCCGAGTTCATGATGGGTCGTGGCTATCCCGGTCAAAACGGGGCTGCCGGCGGCTCTTCAGATGCGGAAATCTTCTCCGATCAGAGCGCCAGCCACAACTGGACCTCTAACAAAGGTCACCAGAACAAGGCCGGTATCGGTGATGGCGCCTTCAAGGATGCGGCAGGCAACATAGGGGTCAACGTGGCATCCGGCTCGGGTAACGTGCAGGCCAACAACATGGCAGCCTCCGTTTCGACCGGCAACATGGCGGTGGCCACCGTCGCCAACAGCCAGAACGTCTCCAATAACCTCACCACCAACGAAAGCCTGAGCTCGACCAAAACCGTGGGCTACAACAAAGTTGCCATGGGCTTCGTGGCAGGTGGTACCTACAGCGGAACCAGCAAGCAGTCCAATAACGTCTATCCGGAAATCTGGAAAGATGGTGATCATCCCAATGGCGGCAGCCTCTGGGGCCACATCGACTATGACAACCAGGATGACGATGGCAGCCATGATTCGAAATTCGAATTCAAGGAAGCGGGTAACGTGGCGCTCGCAGGGGCAGCTGTTGGCTACATCCCCGTGGTCAATACCTACACCAGTCGTGAAACCTTCAACCACGCCAAAATCAATGGCGGAGCCTTCAACGGCGCCGTGGGCAACATTGGGGTGAACGTGGCCTCTGGCACCAACAACCTGCAAGCGAACAACCTGTCGCTGGCCGCAGGTTTTGCCAAGTAATCTGTCTATACAGGGGGCTCAGGCCCCCTCTTTTATCTGCTCAAGGAGGAGAAGATGCGCTGGCTAGTTCTCTTGCTGTTCTGCCAAGGAGTCTGGGCTGCCAACCTGCCTATTGGTGAGCACCTTCCGGCTGTTGGCGGTCTTAACAAGCCAGTTCAGAGCATCATGGAGCGGCGCTTTGCCAATATTGAGCGCCAATATACCGATTTCAGCTGCGGGGCCGCCGCCGTGGCGACCATACTGCGCTACGCCTATGGTCAAGTGACCAATGAGCGCTGGGTCATGGATGGCATGATGGCCATGGCCGATCCAGCCCTGGTACAACGTTATGGTTTTTCCATGCTCGACATGAAGCAGTATCTGCAAATGCTGGGCATGCGGGTCAGAGGCTATCGACTTGACGATGAGAAACTGCGCCAAGTGAGAGTCCCGACCATAGTCCTCCTCAATATTCGTGGCTATCAGCACTTCGCCGTGCTGCGTGCCATCGATAAACAAGACCGCGTCTATCTGGCCGATCCAGCCCTTGGTAATCGCATCATCTCGTTCAACGAATTCAAAGAGAGTTGGAACGGGATCCTGCTGGCAGTGATCGGATCCGGATACCGCCCGGATGCCCCACTGGCCAACCCGGCTCCCCCGCTCTCGGTGCGAGGGAAAGATGGCCTGTTCGCGCCAATCAATGAAACCTCCTTGCTGGAGTTTGGATTCCAGCACAAGGAGCTGATGTGAGGCCGATATGAACAACCTACATTCTGTTTGGCTCGCCAGCCTGTTGACAGGCTTGGCTGGCCCGGCTCTGGCTCTACCGGATCCCCTGGCTCACCTCTCGGAGAGCTTTGCCCCCCAACTGGAAGACAGCGCGCTGGCGAACCTGCGTGGCCGCTATGTCAACTCACAAGGGATCCGCTATTTCGGTATCGAGTTCATCTCGACCCTGACCACGGCCCAGGCACAACAGACGGCAGCCATGAACCTGACCCTGAGCGTGATCCAAAACAACCCCAAGCTGGATATCCGTATCCAGAATGATCCCGGTTCCACGCTCAAGAGCCAGTCTCAGGAGCAAGCCCCCGCCGCCAGCAACATCAATGGTTCTGGCCTGGTACAGGTGCTTCAGCTTCAAGGCAGCGGCAATAGCGCCGTCAACCAGACCGGTATCGCCTTGAACGCCCAACCCAATGTGGGTCAGAGCGTGGTCGCCGGCAATTATGAGAGCCAGGGGGCACTCGGTACCGCCAGTTATCGGATCTCAGGCAATTATGCCGGACTGCAACTAAACTCGGCCGATGGACACGTCCTACTGGAACAGAGTCTGCGAGGAGACAACTTCAGCCGGGGATTGTTGCAGCTCAACCGAGTAAGAGGAGATGGCTTGCGAGCACTTAATCAGACTCGCATCTGGCTCTCCCGCTAACGTTTCTTGCTGACTTGACATCATTGGACGGCGCTAACACAAAGACAAAAATCAACAAGGATGGATCCAATGAAAAAACACGCCATTGTGTTACTGACACTGGCTCCGCTCAGCTGTCTGGCAGCCAGTGCGGAAGAGCAAGCGCTACAACAACAACTCGACCTGCTGCGACAACAGCTGATCCAGCAAAACCAGGCACTCCACCAGATACAAGCCCGTCTGGAGGCCGTCAAAGCCAGTTCAAATAACGCGGCGGCAGCCACTGGCGCCGTCGCGGGTACGGCGGGAGCGACGGCCGCCCAGGCGGATACGACACGTCGCACCCCGGAGGCCGGGCGTAGCACGGAAGACTTGATGATCGAGCAGCATAATGTGTTCGACAGAGCCTGGGTACTCGACTTCGGCCTCTCCTATCAACATTACAATCGCAAGGATCTCGCCTTGCGTGGCTTTCTTGCCCTCGATGCCATCTTCCTCGGCGAGATCAACCTCGACCGGGTTCGTTCGGATCAATGGGTTGCCGACCTTGTCACCCGCTACACCATCAATGATCGCTGGCAGCTGGAACTGGCCGTTCCCTACATGATGCGCAGCACCAATTACCAGAGCACGGGCAAGGAGAACTCCAGTCGTGACTTCGAGGAGGAGAGCGTCACAGATGGTGGTCTGGGCGATTTGAGCCTGGCCATCTACTACCGGGTGCTAGCCGAAGACGAGAACTGGCCGGATCTGGTCTGGAACCTGAGAGCCAAGGCACCGACCGGCAAGGATCCCTACGGCATAGAAGTCGATACCTCGGAATCTGGCAACCTGATCACCCCCAAGGAGCTGGCCACCGGCAACGGCCTGTGGCAACTCTCGACCGGTTTCTCTCTGGTCAAGACCCTGGATCCGGCCATCCTGTTCGCCAACCTCAACTATGGACATAGCCTCAAAAGAGACTTTAATGATATCTCCTACCTACCGGGCAACCAGCCGGGCAGCATACAGCTTGGTGATTGGTACGAATATGGTTTGGGGGTGGCGTTTGCCCTCAACGAGCGCTTCAGTCTGTCGTTCAACATCAACCAGCGCATCACGCTGGAATCGGAGCAGGGTTCCGAAGGTTTCCCCATGGAGAAGGTGACGGGCTCCGATGCCAATGCTGCCAGCTTCGGCATGGGCGCAACCTGGGCCATGACGGACAAGCTCTCCATGGCGGTCAACTGGTCGGCAGGGTTAACGACAGACGCCCCCGACTACAGCATAGGGATCCGTTTCCCCTATCGTTTCTAGCATCCTGATCACGTCTCTGGCCCCCACCCAGGCCGGTGAAGGCATGCTTTCACCGGCCGCAACAAGAGGTCGGTCCAGATCGTCATTTAACTACATCTTCCCTGTCTGCCAGATCCATGACCCATCAGCCACATATGGGCTCGATGCGAAAAGTGCCATTATTTTAGGGCCTAAAATCTCGTGGTCACGAAAACGTTATCGCGCAAAATGAGGCATTTTTGGCTCAAAACGTTGTTTCTGGATCATAAAAAGTATTCAAAAACTGGTGTATATTACTCGGCGGAAACTCCTTAACCATGAAGACTGACATGAAAAAGACCAAAATCGTCTGCACCATAGGTCCCAAGACCGAATCCAAAGAAATGCTGGCCAAGATGCTGGATGCCGGCATGAACGTCATGCGCCTTAACTTCTCTCACGGTGATTACGCCGAGCACGGCGGTCGTATCAACAACCTGCGTGAAGTCATGGCCGAGACTGGCAAGCAAGCCGCTATCCTGCTCGACACCAAGGGTCCGGAAATCCGTACCATGAAACTGGAAGGTGGCAACGATGTCTCTCTGGTCGCCGGCCAGACATTCACCTTCACCATTGATCAGACCGTGATTGGCAATCAGGACAAGGTCGCCGTGACCTACGCCGGCTTCGCCAACGATCTGCGCGTCGGCAACCGCATCCTGGTTGACGATGGCCTGATCGGCATGGACGTCATCGAAATCACCGAACGTGAAGTCATCTGCAAGGTGCTCAACAACGGCGATCTGGGTGAGAACAAGGGCGTCAACCTGCCGGGCGTTTCCATCAAGCTGCCGGCCCTGGCCGAGAAAGACAAGCGCGACCTCATCTTCGGCTGTGAGCAAGGTGTTGATTTCGTTGCGGCTTCTTTCATCCGCAAGCAGGAAGACGTGCTGGAAATCCGTGAGCACCTGAAGGCCCACGGTGGCGAGAATATCCAGATCATCTCCAAGATCGAAAACCAGGAAGGCCTGGACAACTTCGACGAGATCCTGGCTGTCTCCGACGGCATCATGGTCGCCCGTGGCGACATGGGTGTCGAGATCCCGGTGGAAGAGGTGATCTTCGCCCAGAAGATGATCATCGAGAAGTGCAACAAGGCACGCAAAGTGGTCATCACCGCGACCCAGATGCTGGACTCCATGATCAAGAACCCGCGTCCGACTCGCGCCGAAGCGGGCGATGTGGCCAACGCCATCCTGGACGGCACCGATGCCGTCATGCTGTCCGGTGAGTCCGCCAAGGGCAAGTATCCGCTGGAAGCCGTGACCATCATGGCCACCATCTGCGAGCGTACCGATGGCGTCATGCCGTCCAACCTGTCTGCTGCCAACGACAGCAACAAGCTGCGCATCACCGAAGCCGTGTGCAAAGGTGCGGTGGAGACGTCTCAGAAGCTGGATGCCCCGCTGATCGTGGTAGCAACCGAAGGCGGCAAATCCGCCAAGGCCATCCGCAAGTACTTCCCGAAAGCCTGGATCCTGGCCATCACCACCAACAAGAAGACCGCTGCCCAGCTGGTACTGACCAAGGGTGTGATGACTCACGTGGTTGACAACATCGCCTCCACCGACGATTTCTATCGCATCGGCAAGGAAGCGGCGCTGGAAAGCGGCATGGGCCTGAAGGGCGACGTAGTCGTCATGGTTTCCGGTGCCCTGGTACCGAGCGGTACCACCAACACCGCCTCCGTCCACGTGCTGTAAGCGACAGGACAGATGAAAACGGCGCCTTCGGGCGCCGTTTTTTTTATTGCCCCCTCTGCTTCCCCAGCGAGGTGAGTGCTAGAATCTCGCGCAATTATCAGTGCGGGTCTTACCCGCTCTCAAGGTCATCAGCGGAACCTCTATGCCCTCATTCACGTTCAAACGCGTCGCCACCCTGCTGTCTCTGCTCATCATGTTGTCGGCAGGTCAGGCCCTGGCCCAGGATCTGCCCCGGCAGGACGGCGTCCAGCGTCAACTCGACGCCCTGTCAAAGTCCGACAACCTGACCGCCGGCCAGCAGGCGGACAAGGCCTTCTTGAGCGAGACCCTCGCCCTGCTCGACAGCATCGACAAGGAAAACACCAAGGCCAAGGTCCAGAGCCAGCGGATCAAGGCCCTGCCCGCCGATCTCAAGGAGATATCGACTCGCCTCGAGGCCCTGGCTCAGGGCAAGAGCGCCGAGCAGATAGCCAACGAGTACGCCGCCATGAGCCTGGACGAGCTGGAGAGCCGTCAGCCCGAGGTGATGGCCAACATGCAGAATGCCCAGGAATCACTGGGGGCCATCGCCAGCCAGATCACCAATCTGCAGACCCTGCCCGAGCGGGCACAAAGCACCATGAGCAAGGCGTACCAGCGTAGCCAGGAGCTGCGCAACCGCCTCAATGCCGGCGACGGGGTGAGCAGCGCCGAGCGCAGCAAGCTGACGGCCGAGCAGGCCCTGCTCGACCTGCAGCTCGCCTACCTGCAAAAGGAGCTGGACAACCGTACCAGCATGCAGGATCTCGCCATCAAGCAGCGGGACTATCACAATGCCCGTCTCGCCCTGGAAGAGCAGAAGCTGCAACTGCTGCAAAAGGAGATCAGTGCCAAGCGACTCGGCAATACCGAGAAGACCGCCGAGCAGACGGGGGAGCTGGTCGCCAACCAGGACAACCCCCTGGTCCAGCGGGAGCAGGAGCTCAACCACCAGCTCAGCCAGCAGCTGGTCTCGGCCACCAACAACCTCAACTCCCTGATGCAGAAGAATCTGCAGGCCAAAAGCTGGCTGGAGCGCGGCACCCAGACCGAACGCAACCTCAACGAACAGGTGCAGATGCTCAAGGGCAACCTGCTGCTGTCACGGATCCTCTATCAGCTCTACCAGCAGCTGGAAACGGCCCCCACCAGCGCGGTCAAGAACCTGGAGGAGCAGATAGCCGACCTTCATCTGGCCCAGTTCGAATTGAGCCAGCAGCGAGACCAGCTGTTTCAGAAGAACCAGTTCCTCGACAAGCTGATCGACAGCAGCGGCCTCGCCGTCAGCGAGGAAGACAGGGACAACCTCTCGCACCTGCTCGATACCCGGATTTCCCTGCTCGACCAGCTCAACCGCCAGCTCGACGCCCAGCTCACCAATGCCATCAGCCTGCAGCTGACCCAGCAGCAGCTTGCCCGCGTCTATGCCTCCATCGAACTGACCCTGCAACAGCACATCTTCTGGGTCAGCAGCAACAAGGCCATCGACGGCAAGTGGTTCCTCTCCTGGCCGAGCCAGGTCGCCAAGCAGATAAGTGACTGGACCCTGACACCCAAGGACTGGCTCAAGGTGCTGCTCGCCATCAGCCTGCTTGCCCTGCCCCTGATCATCATAGGGCTGCTGCTGCTGTGGAAGCGCCAAGCCATCAAGCAACGCCTGCAACGCATCAACAAGGAGTTGGGACGTTTTCGGCAAGACAGCCAGTGGCACACCCCCAAGGCACTGATGATGACGGCCCTGCTCTCCCTGCCGGGGGCGCTCTTCATCTGCGCCGCCGGCTTGCTGATCGCCTATAACGGCCTGCTCAGCGTCAACCTGACCATGCAGATCACCCTCAACCTGGCCCTGGGTTACCTGGTCTTCAGCATCTACCTCGCCGTCATGCGGCCGGGGGGCATGGGCGAACTCCATTTTCGTCTGCCCAAGGAGGAGCTGATCAGCAAGCACAAGCATCTGCGCGCGCTCTGGTTCACCCTGATGCCCCTCATCATGCTCTCCACCAAGGCGGTGATCGAACCCTCCACCCTGGGCAACGATGTCCTCGGTCAGACCATGACCCTGATCCTACTGGGACTCACGGCCTGGCTGCTCTACCCCTTGTTGCGCACCAGACTCAAGAGCGGCCTGGGCATGATGTCCTCCCTGTTCACCCTGCTGCTGGTGCTGACCCCCATCGCCCTCATCGGCCTGGTGCTGTTTGGTTACTACTACACGGCGCTCAAGCTCACCGGCCGGCTCATCGAGTCCTTCTACCTGCTGCTGCTGTGGAGCCTGGTCTATCGCACCGCCCTGCGCGGTCTGGAGCTGGCGGCCCGTCGCCTCGCCTGGCGCCGTGCCGTGGCGCGCCGCGAGCACAAGGCCCAGGAGGATGCGGAAGGGAGCGAGTCCATCGAGGAGCAACCCATGGCGCTGGAAGAGGTGAGCCAGCAATCCCTGCGGCTGACCCGCATCGTGCTGCTCGCCATCTTCGGCGTCGCCTTCTACTGGCTCTGGTCCGATCTGATTGCGGTGTTCACCTACCTCGACAGCGTGGTGCTCTGGCACAAGAGCGAGGGGACAGGTGCCAACGCCGTGCTCTACCCCATCAGCCTGAGCGATGTCATCACAGGCCTGCTGATCCTGGCGGGCGCCTTGTCGCTGGCCCGCAACCTGCCCGGTCTGCTGGAGGTGCTGGTGCTCTCCAAGATGCGCCTCGCCCAGGGGTCGGCCTACGCCATCACCACCATGCTCAACTACACCCTGATAGGGGTGGGTACCCTCACCACCCTGGCCATGCTGGGCGTCCAGTGGGAGAAGCTGCAGTGGCTCGCCGCCGGTCTCTCGGTCGGCATCGGTTTTGGCATGCAGCAGATCGTCTCCAACTTCATCTCCGGCATCATCATACTGTTCGAGAGGCCGGTACGGATCGGGGATACGGTCACCATCGGCACCATTTCGGGCACGGTCAACAAGATCCGGATCCGCTCCACCACCCTCACCGACTTCGACCGCAAGGAGGTGATCATCCCGAACCAGCAACTGATGACGGAGCGGCTGATCAACTGGTCCCTGTCCGATACCGTCACCCGGGTCATCGCCCGGGTCGGGGTGGCCTATGGCTCGGATCTCGATCTGACCCGCCAGCTGCTGATGCAGGCTGCCCAGTCCAACAGCCGGGTACTCAAGGAGCCGGAACCCCTGGTCTATTTCCTCACCTTCGGTGCCAGCACCCTGGACCACGAGCTGCGCTTCTTCGTCAACGAACTGGGGGATCGCAACCCCGCCATCGACGAACTCAACCGCACCATAGACAGGCTGTTCAAGGAGCATGGCATCGAGATCGCCTTCAACCAGATGGATGTCTACATCAAGAACATGCAGGGGGACGAGCAGAAGATAGCGTCCCACAGCCCCCAGCCAGCCCCGGGTGAGGACAAACCGGCCTGATCCCTTGCCGCCCCCCGAGGGGCGACCACCCTTGCTACCAGACAGGCCCGCTTCAGGGCCTGTCGCTTTTGCCCTCTGCCGGCGCCAGTCGCGAACGGACGCCACCACGAAAACAGGCCCGCGAAGGGGCCTGTCTGGTCTATCTCTATGTGCTGCCCCCTCAGCTGCAGGGGCCTATCAGCTTCCAGGGATCCCCGGCGCTCGGCACGTTGCCGCTGCTCCACCACTTGGCCTCATAGATGTTGCCGTTGTAGGTCACCTGATTGCCCGTGGTATAGACGGAGCCGGTTGCCCAGCTCGCCGGGCAAGTGCTACTGCTGCCAGGCTCGAAGCTGACCGACAGGCTATGAGCCCCATTCAAGGCATTGAAGGTGTAGCTGCCTGTCACGGCCTGCGCCACCCCATCGACGATGAGGGACTTCACCTTGTAACCGGTATCGGGCAGCAGGGTGACGGTGACGTTGGTGCCGCCTTTCCCTTGCAGGATGCCGTTCGCCGGTGCCGGAGAGATGGTACCACCCGTGCCTATGTCCACACTGATGTCGAAGAAGACGGGAATGTCGATGGTGGCCTCGCTGTAGCTGCCGCTGAAACCGGCGAAGTTGGCGGCCGTGATGGTGTTCACCGCCGTGTTCTTCAACACTATCTTCTTGGCATCGCCCTTGGCGTAGGGTTCCACCAGGGTGATGACCACATCGCTCCCCTCCTGAGTCAGCTTGATGCCGGAGAAGGGCACCGGCTGATTGCTCGGGGTGGTGATGACCGTCTTGGCCGGATCGAAGCGATTGACCACCAGGGTCATGTTCCAGCCCCAGTTCAGAGAGCTGAGCGGCACTATGTAACCGAGGCGATCGTAACTGCCGGTCACATTGCTGAACATCTCGGGCCGCAGATCATTGAGGGTCAGCCCCACCAGCTCGAAGGAGGAGTAGATGCCGCCATCTTCCGCCTGGGGACCCATCACCACGGACGTGGCGGTTTCATAGGCTTTCAGATGCTTGAAGCCGATGCCGGCGCTGCCCGCAATCTTGTCGACCGCGGGATCGAAGCCCTGCACCACCTGCTTGCCCGAGTTCCAGGCCAGGGTGTAGATGTCGGACTTGGTGATGACGGCAGCCGGGTTGGCCTGTACCGAAGCCGCGCTGACGCCCTTGAGCAGCACCCGCTGACCGGCGAACTGCAGCTCGGCGCCCTCGGCCACCTCGCCGATCACCAGATCCGCCAGGGGGTCGGCCAGGCTCCAGCCACGCAAGACGATGAGATCGTCTCCGACGGTGAAGTCGTTGACAGTGGTCAGACCGTTTGCCTGCTCGTTGAGCAGGATCTGATCCTTGCCGCCACCTGTGATGACAGTGTCATTGCCCCAGCCCGCCGTCAGCACCTCATCATAGGGCGAGCCCTGGGTCGTGCTGTCCCCCGGGGTATCGAACAGGCTGTTGTAATCACCGAACTTGTGGACGTACTTGGTGATGCAGGTGCCGAGCTCGTCGCAGGTGATCTGATCCTTGGTGAGCAGGGATCCCACCCCCCAGGCGCCACGCAGGTGCGCCGCCGCCAGTATGCCGGACATGGTGGCCTGCACCTGGATGGGCTGACCGTTGTCATCGGTATCGGGCCAGCTCTTGGCCAGGGCCTGGGCCCAGGTCATGTTGGCGTCCTTGAGCAGCTTGCTGATCACCTGATAGTTGAAATGCATGGCATCGCGCATCACCAGCTCCTGCTTCTCGGGCAGGCGCAGATCCGCGAGGCTGTTGACGCCATTCTTGCCAACGAAGGTGCCCTGCCAGCGGTTCACGTCCGTTACATAGACCTTGTTGCCACCCGAGCCCTCGATCTCGGCCAGGGCCTCGGTCTTGCAACCGGCCCAGGTGGAGTCCGGCACGAACATGTAGAAGCTGTCGTACTCCTTGCCGTCCACCGTTACCTGTTTCGGGCTGTAGTAGCCGGCATCGATCAGCACAGCCTCCCCCAGCTGATAGCCGATGAAACCCCAGGCGTTCAGGGAGTTGTACTGCATGGTCCTGAACATGGCCGCATCGGTCGGGGTGGCCGGGTTGTAGATATTGCCCACCCCCAGCTTGTTGAAGAAGCCGCTGATGGTGGTGGGTTCGGAGAGCATGGTGCCGGTGGAACAGTCTCGCACCAGACGACCCGGCGCCGTCACCTGGGCATAGGTATAGACGGGGTTGTCGAGGTTTTGCAGATAGAAATCGGCCAGCGCCGGATTGATGCCTGACTCGAAATCGCGCAGCGCATCCAGGAAGTCCTGGGTGCCGCCCTTCGCCGCCAGGGCAGGGGCAGCCAACGCCAGCAACACGGTTGCCGACACTATCTTCATGGTGGTTTTCAAAGCTTGAACCCTCGTATTAGTCCATTAATCACTGGGCAAACGCCCACACAAGCTCCCAACCACAGACACCTAGGAGATAACCCGCCATCCGGGATGGCAGGAAAACCAAACCTTAACTGACCAGGCTCACCGCCCTCCCCTGCTGGGTTGCCGGCGTGCCAAGCAACACCTCGGCGGCGGCGCGGGCACTCTCGGGCCGAGCCGAGTGGCTGCACAGGTAATAGCGCACATCCGGGTAACCGAGCAGGTCATAGGGACTGCGCAGCGCCACGACGATCAGTTTCTCCACCTCGCGGCTGAGTCGGCGCACCAGGGCCTGGGCCTCCTCCTGGGCGAAATCCTCCCCAGGCAGGGGGTGGTTCTCGGTCACCACCAACAGCCAGCCGTCTCCCAGGCTCTCCAGCTGATCGACCATGACGGCGCGCACCAGCCGCTTGCCCCGGCTCAGGGCGGCGAGGAAGTGATCGAAGGCCGGCTCCTTCTGATTGGGGCCTATGCCCCTGGGGTTGGTGAGGTTGTGATAGCTGGCCGCCGGGGTGGCGTTGAGCACATAGAAGGGGGCCTCCCCCAGCTCGGGCACCTGACGCAACCAGGTGAGGGCCGCTCCGGCACAGCCCATGGCCACCTGCTGGTTGCCCGCCATGTCGATAGGCTGATAGCGCGCCATGGGCACCAGTTTGGCGAGCTTGAAGGCGACGATGCGGACCAGGGCGGCATCGATCACCGCCTCGTCCAGATCCCCCGCCGCCACCGCGGCCATGATGCCGTGGATCATGGCGAACTGCTTGTCGAGGTAGGCGTCGCTGTGATCGTAATGCTCCTCCGAGAGCATGATCATGGTGATGCCCGCCTTGAGCGCCTGCACCGCCGCCGTGGCGGGGGAGTAGTGATGGACGATGGCCCCCATGTTCATGCTGTCTGAGATGATGATGCCGTCAAAACCCATCTCGGCGCGCAGCAGATCCTGCAAGATGACTCGGGAAAGGGTCGCCGGGTGGTCCCCGTCAATCTGGGGGTAGAGGATATGGCTGGTCATGATGAGATCCACCCCGGCATCGATGGCGGCCTGGAAGGGGCGCAGATCCTGGGCACGCAACTCGTCCAGGGACTTGTCGACCCTGGGGATCTCCCTGTGGGTATCGCCATGGGTATCCCCGTGCCCCGGGAAGTGCTTGCCGCTGCCGCAGATGCCGCCCTGATGCAGACCACGCACCGCCGCCGCCGCATGGAGTGCCACCTTGGCGGGCCTGTCACCGAAGGCCCGGGTGTCTATGATGGGAGAGCCTGGGTTCAGATTGACGTCGCAGCAGGGTCCCAGGATGCAGTTGAAGCCTGCAAAGCGCATCTCTTCGGCCATGACCCGATACATGCGCTCCGTCTCCTGCCCCGTCTCGGCCACGCCGAGGGCCAGGTTGCCAGGCCCTGTGGTGGACTCTCCCACCAGCACGCCCCAGGCCCCCTCCTGATCCACCCCCAGCAGCAGGGGCAGGCGGTCCTGCTCGCTCCCTATGCTGGCCAGCTCCCGGGTCAACTGCCGGGCTTCGGCGAAGGTATCGCCGTTGTCCTGGCTCAGATAACAGCCCCCCAGGTTGTATTCGGTGATCATGGGGCGGATCTTGTCGGCCGACTTGCCGGGGAAGGCCAGAATAAACAGCTGACCCACCTTCTCCTTGAGACTCCAGCCGGAGATGATGTTCGCCACCTTGGGATCTATCTTCATGATGTTGTCCTTAACGCTATGATAATAAAGTTATTTTTTGCGAAGCTGCTTGAGCTGCCCCATGGTGAAGGTGACGGCGACGATGACGATGATGCCGCGCAGGATCAGCTGCTGATCCACGTTGAGCCCCATCAGGATCAGGCCGTTGTTGACCATGCCCATGATGAGGGCGCCGATGACGGATCCCACCACCATGCCCTTGCCGCCAAAGAGATTGGTGCCGCCGATGATGACGGCGGCGATCACCAGCATGAGGTCGTTCTCCCCCAGGGTGTAGCGGGCGCTCTGCAGCCGTCCCGAGTAGAGGATGCCGGCGAGGGCGGCGAGAAAGCCGTTGAGCATCAGCACGTAGAGCTTGATGCGGTTGATGTTGATGCCCGAGTACATGGCGGAGATCTTGTTGCCCCCCGTGGCCAGCACCTGCTTGCCAAAGCGGGTGTTGCGCAGCACCAGGGCCCCGATGACGGTCACCAGCAGAGCCCAGATGAAGAGCACAGAGACGGGCCCTATGTCTCCGGAGCCGAAGATGAACACATAGAGATCGTTGTCGATGGGAATGGACTGGAGCGAGGTAGACCAGCGGGCGACCCCTGTGATGATGCCGGTCGTCCCGAGCGTCACCAGGAAGGAGGGGATGCCCACCTGGGTCACGAACAGGCCGTTGATGGCCCCTATCATGGTGCCCACCAGCAGCGCCGCCGAGACCGCCAGCAGTATGCTGTCCGTCTCCTGCAGGGTCAGGGCCGAGACGATGGCGCTGAGGGCCACGGTGGCGCCGAAGGAGAGATCTATCTCGGCGGCGCTCAGCACGAAGGTCATGCCCACCGCCATGATGGCGATGGTGGCGGTCTGGCGCGCTATGTTCATCAGGTTGACGGCGCTCAGGAAGCCCTTGTCGTGGAGCACCACGGAGAAGAACACGAAGATGCCGACGAACACCAAGTAGATGATGTAGTCGCGCCAGTTGATGCGGCTCCCCTTGGGGGCCGGCAGGGTTAATTCTTTCATCCTTGACTCCTCGTTTGTCATTGAACCGCCGCCAGCAGCGTCTCTTCATTCATTCGCCGCCCTTCCAGGCAGGCGACAATGCGTCCCTTGTTCACCACGTAGATGAGATCGCAGAAGCTGGCGACCTCGGCATACTCGCTCGACACGAAGATGGCGCCGTTGCCTTCGGCGACATAGCTGTCCACTATCTTCATGATTTCGTACTTGGCATGGATATCGATGCCGAAGGTGGGATCATCGAGCAGCAGCACCTTGGCCTCGGTGGAGAGGCACTTGCCTATCACCACCTTCTGCTGGTTGCCCCCCGACAGGAATCGCACCGACTGGTCGGGGCCGCTGGTCTTGACCCCCAGGCTCCTGATCTGGGCGCGCACCATGGCGTCTCCCTTGGGCTTGTCCAGACTCAGCCCCTGGCTGAGGCGGTCGTAGGCGGCCATCAGCATGTTGTCGGCCACGGAGAAATCGAGCACCAACCCCTGGCTGCGCCGCTCCTCGGGCACCATGTTGATGCCATGGGCGATGGCCTGTTTGGGAGAGCGGATCCGCACCGCCTTGCCCTCGATGCGGATCTCGCCGGCCTGGATGGGGGTCAGGCCATAGATGGCCTCGAGTATCTCGGTGCGGCCGCTGCCAAGCAGGCCCGCCAGCCCCACCACCTGGCCCGGCATCACCTTGAGGGAGATGTCGTGCAGCTGCCCGTTGCAGACGCCGTCCAGCTCCAGCAGGGGAACAGCATCGGCGCTCGGGGCCGGGCGTGGCCAGCTCAGGCTGGTATCCCCCTTGCTGCCGAGCATGGCCTCGACCAGAGACGCCACGCTGGTGTTGCTGGTGTTGGTGGCGAGCACCGTATGGCCGTCCCGCAGCACGGTCACGGCATCGCAGACCCGCATGATGTCGCTCAAGTAGTGGGTGATGTAGATGATGGACATCCCCCGCTCCTTGAGGGTGGCTATCACCTTGAACAGCTCGTTGATCTCGTTGTTGGACAGCGAGGCGGTTGGCTCGTCGAGCACCAGGACCCGGGCATTCTGGGCCAGGGCCTTGGCTATCTCGACAAACTGCTGCTGGCCGACGCTCAGGCGCCCCACCTCGCAGGCCGGATCCAGCGTCACCCCCAGCATGGCCAGCAGGGGCCCGGCCCGGCGTATTCTGTCCCGGTTGGAGATGAGAGACCCAGGCTCCCCGCCACCGGCCAGGAAGATGTTGTCGGCCACCGACAGGGTCGGCACCAGGCTCAAGTCCTGATAGACCATGGCAATCCCCTCGGCCTGGGCCTCTTTCGGGCTGGCGAAGCGGCAGGGCTTGCCAAACAGCAGCACCTCGCCGCCATCACGGCCATGAAAACCGTTGAGCAGCTTGACCAGGGTCGACTTGCCCGCGCCGTTCTGGCCGACGATGGCATGCACCTCGCCCCGCTTGAGGCGAAACGACACATCCTTGAGCACGGGGATGCCGTCAAACCCCTTCTTGATACCGCTCGCCTCGATGGCGTACAGCTCCATGTGATGACTCCTTCCCTGTGATGGGCGTGATGGCCGCCACGGCGGCGGCCCCTGGGATTACTGGCTGAGTGCCTTGGTCACGGCGGCGGGCGGATCCCGGCGCAGGGCCTGCTGCCAGGCTTCGGCCAGATTGTCCCGGGTGACCGCATCGGCGGAGACGGTGACGAAGGGCGGGGTCCGCTCCCCCAGCTTGGCCAGGGTGCCCATGGTGGCCAGGGTCTGGCCGAGATCGTAGGGCAGGTCGGTCACTATGCCGGCCACGTTGCGCCCCTTGGCCATGTCCAGGGCATTGGCAGCCCCCAGATCCATGGTGATCACCTTGATGTCGCTGCGCCCGGCGGCGCGGGTCGCGGCCACCACCCCTTCGGCGATGGAGTCCCAGGGGGCATAGATGGCCTGGATGTCCGGGTGCTGGGTGATGAGGGCCGAGGCCACCACCTCGCCGTCATTGGCGTTGGCGATGCCCTGCTTGGCGAGGATCTGGACGCCGGGGTGGCGCTTGGCCAGATGGGTCAGCACCGCCTGATCCCGCTGGTTGGTGACGTAGTAGTTCGCCTCGTGGTAGATGAAACCTATCTTGCCCTGCTCCCCCACCGTCCTGGCCAGCATGTCGGCGGCCAGTCCCCCCATTTCGAACAGATCATCGGTGACGATGCCGGCGTAATCCTTGCCGTATTCAAACCCCGTCGGCAGGTTGCTGATCAGCACCAGCTTGCTGCCCTGCTGCACCGCGGGACGAAAGGCGGCGGCGCCGGAGACGGGATCGACCACCAGAGTGAGAATGATGTCGGGAGCCATGGCCATCACGGTTTCCACGTCCGTCTTCTGCTTGTTGGCATTGAACTCGGCATCGGTGACAGCCACCACCTTGACGTTCAACTCCTGGAACTTGTCCTTGGCCCCCTTGATGAGGGCACTGGACCAGTCCGAGGTGGTGTGCATCAGGATGGCGGCCGTGTAGTCCTGGGCCCTCACCTTTTCCTGCTGGGCCGGGGTGAGTGTTACCTGGGTATAGGGGGTCGGCTGTTCACCGTTCGGCCCGAGGGTGGTGGTGATATCGGCGCCGTGGGCCGGGGTGCCCAGCAGCAGGGTGGCGATCAGTCCCGCCAGTAAACAGTGTGAGCGCATTGCCAACATGGTATTCTCCCTATATCCATTGAGTGGTCTGTAGGTATTATCTAGGTGTTTTATAGCCATTAATGAGACATACCTCACTAAAGCGCGGCTTGTTTTCGGGATCCGCCTCACAAAATGTTTATTAATTGTTAATTACCCATAAAAATAAACCTGGCTGCCTGGGTATTTCTTGAGTGAACAGGCGGCAACACAGGGGCGGAAAACCGGACGGATCAGGAGACACGGGCGAGATGAGAGAGGCAGGACTGGATCGGACATGAGCAACAAGCTGACCCCCACAGACGAGCAGGGACTCTGCCATCGACTGTTGGCGCGCAATGACATCTATTTCATCAGCTTCGATGAGCAGGAGCAGGTGGTGGCATCCAGCTATCCGGTGGATACCCTGACCCTCAGCCGCCTCGACGACCTGGTGTTTCTGGTAGGACCCGATCACCTGAGAGCCATCCGCCAGCGGATCCGGGCCAACCTGCCCCCCCTGCAGTTCGAGATCCTCAACCTCGCCTTCGAGCTGTTCGCCCACGATGGCACGGACGGTGTCCGCATCTGGTGCCTGCAGATCAAGCCGAGCGAGGACCAGGATGCCTCCGCCATCGAGCAGGATCACCGTCTCATCAACGAGCTGGGCCACTCCCTGGCCGCACTCGGTGACAACCCGGCGGCCTCCGGCGAACCGCGTCTGCAACTGATCGCCCGCCACCTGCCCGAGGTCGAGCAAAAGCTCGCCCAGATCCAGGATCCGGCCCTCAAGATGTGCCTGGAGCTTATCCGCACCAGCATGGAGAACAGCCTGCAGGAGGAGGGAAACCAGCGCCTGCTGGCGGTACTGACCCCCTCGGAACTGCAGGTGGCCGAATTTATTCGCAGCGGCATGTCCAGCCAGGAGATCGCCAGCGCCCTCAATGTGGCGCGCAAGACGGTGGAAAATCACCGCAACAGCGTGCGCATCAAACTGGGATTGGCCAATCGCGGCGTCAACCTGCGCAACTATCTGCTCAGCCTGGAGAAATAGCGTGTGCGGCAACAGGGTCGGGGCAGGCCAGCCGCGGGGTCAAGCTGCGCAACTATCTGCTCAGCCTGGAGCTGCTCAGCCTGGAAAAATAGCGCGCGCGGCAACAGGGTCGGGACTGGCCAGGCGCGGGGGCAAGCTCAATGTGGACAATGGCCCACTGCCCCACTGACTGATAGTGATCGGCGCAAAGGAGAACTGCATGCAACAAGTCGTCTATGTCGC
This sequence comes from Aeromonas bivalvium, assembly GCF_000819765.1. Taxonomy (GTDB): domain Bacteria; phylum Pseudomonadota; class Gammaproteobacteria; order Enterobacterales; family Aeromonadaceae; genus Aeromonas; species Aeromonas bivalvium. Next base: position 104,953 of record NZ_CDBT01000054.1, on the reverse strand, counting down.
CAATCCGCTCAGCGGGTTGATCCATGTCTTTGCGCTGAGCGAAGAGGGGCTGACCCCCTTGCAACAGGTGCAGACCGGGGACCAGGTACAACCCCTGGTCATCAGCCCTGATCGACGCTGGCTCTATGCCGGGGTACGGCCCGACTTTCGCGTGCTGAGCTATCCCATCCTGGCCGATGGCCGACTCGGCGAACCGGCGTCGGCGCCGCTCGCAGGCAGTGCCTCCCATACCTGCACGGATGGGAGGGGGCGCCTCTTTTTCGCCGCCTCCTACGCCTTCGACCATGTCAGCGTCTCCGCCATGGACGAGACGGGCCGGGTGCAGGCTCCCCACCAGCGTCTCGACGGCCTGATGGCCGCCCACTCGGTGACCTGGCTTGCGGGGAAAGAGGGGGCACAGGAGCTGCTGGTAGCCTGCCTCAAGGAGGATGTCATCCGCCGCTTCGCCCTGAACGATGACGCTCGCCTGGCTCCCCACCCCCAGGGCGACATCCATACCGCCCCCGGCGCAGGGCCGCGTCATCTCGCCCTGCACCCGGGCAACGGCGATCTCTACTGCCTGAACGAACTCGATGGCACCCTCAACCGTTACCAGAGGGAAGCAGATGGCCGCATCCGCCCGCGGCAAAGCCTGGACATGCTGCCGGCAGGCTACCAGGGGGAGCGCTGGGGGGCCGACATTCACCTGACCCCGGATGGCCGCTTTCTCTATACCAGCGAGCGGGCCAGCAGCCTGCTCACCCTGTTCGGCGTCGACGAGAAGGACGGCACCCTGACCCCGCTCGGCCACTTCCCGACCGAGTCCTGTCCCCGCGGCTTTGCCATCGACCACGGCGGCCGCTGGCTCATCGCCACCGGGCAGCAGTCCCGACAGGTCGCCCTGCACCGCATCGATCCCGGGAGCGGCCAGCTCGAGCTCATCGCCCGCCATCCGGTGGGGGAAGGGGCCATGTGGGTGAGGGTGCTGATTCTGGGCAAGGGCATCCAGGGAGCCCGGGCCGCAGAAATGGACGCGGCGCCTTGACAAGCGCCGCGTGTGGAGAGGATCCGTTCAGGGTTATCGGGCCGTGTTGAGCTCATCATCCGGCCAGTATTTATAACCCTGCATGGTGGCCTGCACCGCCACCCCCTGCTCGGTGAGCTGATACATCTTCACCTTCTGGAAATCGGCGTTGGCCGCCTCGCTGACCACCACCTTGCCATCGTCCGCCGACTTGGCGGCCAGATCCGCCTGGGCGCTGGCATCGAAGCCGGTCGTGATGAAGCGATCCAGGGCGGCAACATCGTTGAAGATGATCAACGCCTGGAATTTCTTGATCCCCATGCCGATCCCCATCCCCGCCGTCGCCATCTTCATATAGGTGTCACGGCCGGTGCGGTTGTCACGGAGCACACCGTAACCACTGCCCGCGCTGAGCAGCAGCAGGTTGTTGTTCACATTGGTAAAAACGGCATAGCCTCGGGATCTCGCCACTTCCTGTCTGATGTTGGGATCCTGTCCATACAAGGTGGAGAGCGCCTGCTGACGCATCTGCAAGATGCTGTTGCGCTGCTCGGCCGGGGTATCCCCCTTGGCGGCGCAGCCGACGAGCAGCAGCACGGCCAACATCTGAATCCATTGACGCATTTCATCACTCCTTTTCGTCTCACTCCCGCGATGGCCAGAGCCCCTCTCCCCTGTCATCCGGGGCAAGGGGCAATCTGGCCCCTTCTCTGCCACCATTCCTAGCCCTTGGTCACCTCGCCGAGAAACTCGGTGAAGCGCAGCCAGGACTTGGCATCGGCGTCGGCACGGTAGTTGGCGCCACCCAGCACGCTGAAGGCGTGGGGGGCGCCGCTGTAGCTGGTCGCCTCATGGTTGACCCCTGCCGCCTCCAGCTCGCCGATCAGGGTCGCCAGATCGGTGAGGGAGACGGCCTCGTCGGCGCTGCCATGCTGGATCAGCAGCCGCCCCTTGGCCTGCTGGTAGTCCTGGCCCTGGGGGGTGGTCAGGCCGCCATGGACGCTGACGATCCCCTTGAGGCTGGCGCCGCTGCGGGCCAGCTCCAGCACGGCGGCGCCGCCAAAGCAGTAGCCAATCGCCACCGCATTGTCGAGCCGCCCCCCCTGTCTGCCCGCCTCGGCGAGCCCTTCTTGCAACAGCTTGCGCATCTTGGCCCTGTCCTGATACAGGGCTCCGGTGAGCCGCTTGCGCTCCTCCACCTCGGTCGGCCTGACTCCGGCACCGAACAAGTCCACCGCGAACACGCTGTAGCCGAGCCCGACCAGCATCTCGGCCCGTTTCACCTCATATTCCGTCAACCCGTCCCAGTCGTGAACCACCACCACCAGGGGGGCCTGCTTGTCGGCGGCGGCCAGGTAATAGCCCTCGAAGGGCTGACCATCGACCTGGTAGCGCACCACTCCCGCCTGGGCGGCAGCCCCCCATATGAGCCCAAGCAGGGCCAGCATCCCTCTCGTCTTCATCTTCCTCTCCTTGACTGTGAACGACGCCCCTGAGTGTAGTCGCCAGCATCCCAGCCGTGACGATGCCCCCGGTGCCCGGCCCGGCTCCTCATGCTCGCCCCCTTCTTCCGGTGTCGCATACCTTGACCACAGCACTTGGCACCAGGGAGCGAGCAAAAGCGGAGATCAGGGCAGCGCCCCTGTGACGCCACTTTCTGGCTCGCCATTCAGCTGCCGTCAGCTTGCCAGGGCGAGAATGGCAAACCATGGGCCACTCTTATAAAAAAACTGCGCTATGACACTGACCACCCTCAACTTCAATGGTCGCAAACACTACTATCTGATGATCAATGACGATCTCCATCTGCCCAGCTGGATCCTGGACAAAACCAGTCATACCCGGCAGTGCGAACGACAGGGAAGCAGCCTCTTCTGGCACCATTCTCCCAGCAACAGCCTCTGCAAGCTGGTCCCCGACAAGTACCCTCGCTGGACCCTGCGCTGGTTCTGTCGAGACCTGCTCGGCAAGCGGCTGATCGGCCATATCGATGCCCTCCGGGAATGGCGCAGCAATCGCCTGCTTCGCCAGGCCGAGCTCAAGGTGGTGCCCTGCACCGCTGCCGGTCTCGCCCTCAATCCCCTCAACCCGCTCGGCTCCTTTCTCGCCGTGACCTACCTGCAGGATCACCAGTCTGGCGAAACCTATTTTCAGCACGCCGACGAGGCGGGCAGACTCGCCCTGCTGCGTCAGATGGCCAGGGACATCTTCCGGCTGGCCAGGCGCGGCTATTACCACAGGGATCTCCATCTCGGCAATCTGATGCAGGCGCCTTCCGGTACCATCGTCTGGATAGATACCCATGTGCGCCGCCTTCCTCTGCTGCGCGCCCAGCGCAGGCAGGCCCTGATCGCCTCCCTTGAGCCGGGCAAGCTGTTTGGCCAGGCGTATCGCGACTACCTGCTCAACCAGCTGGAACAGCTGGACCGTGCCCACCAGGCCACATAACCGGTCTCGCCCGGGCGAGGCAGTGCGTCCCGGCGGGACGTAATGCAACAAGAAGAGGCCACCCTGGGGTGGCCTCTTGTCATCCTTGTGGTGGACGAATCGTCGCTCAGTCCTTGGCGGACTCCATGGCACCCTCTTCGGAATGCTGGGGCAGGATGAGGTTGAGCAGGATGGCGGCCACCGAGGCCAGACCGACACCGGCCAGGGCGAAGTCGCCAATCTTCATCTCCAGGGCGCCGACGCCCACGGTCAGAGTCACGGCCACGATGGCGATGTTGCGCGCCAGCCCCAGATCCACCTTGGACTCCACCAGGGTCTTGAGACCGATGGCGGCGATGGATCCGAACAGCAGCAGCATGATGCCGCCCATCACCGGCATGGGGATGGAGGTGAGCAGGGCGTTGAACTTGCCGAAGAAGGCCAGAATGATGGCAAACACCGCAGCCCAGGTCATGGTGACCGGGTTGAAGTTGCGGGTGATCATCACGGCGCCGGTCACTTCCGCATAGGTGGTGACGGGGGGACCGCCGATAAAGCCGGCGAAGCAGACACCGATGCCGTCACCAGCCAGGGTGCGGTGCAGGCCGGGATCCTTGGTGTAATCCTTGCCGGTCACGCCGCCGATGGCCAGCACGCCGCCGATGTGCTCGATGCAGGGGGCGATGGCCACCGGCAGCATGAACAGCGCCGCGGCCCAGTTGATCTCCGGAGTCTCGAAGTGGGGCAGCGCCAGCCAGGGGGCATTGGCCATCCCCTCGAAGCTCACCTGCCCCATCAGCACGGCGGCCACATAACCGGCGATGACGCCGGAGAGAATGGGGATGAGCTTGATCCAGCCCTTGCAGAACACGGCCGCAATCAGGGTCACCGCGAGGGAGATGCCCGCCAGGATCAGGGCCGTGGTCGGATCGACCACCTGTTCACTGCCGGCGCGGCCCATGGCCATGTTGCAGGCCACCTGGGCCACCGACAGGCCGATCACCATGATCACGGGGCCAATCACCACGGGGGGCAGCAGCTTGTGTACCAGGCCTATGCCCCGCACCCGTATGATGGCGGCCAGGATGAAGTACATGAAGCCGGCGGCAAACAGGCCAAACATGGTGGAGGGCAGTCCCCAGGTCTGGGTGGCATAGATGATGGGGGCGATGAAGGCGAAGCTGGAGCCGAGGAAGATCGGGACCTGACGGCGGGTGCAGAGCTGGAACAGCAGGGTGCCGACACCGGCGCCGAGCAATGCCATGGCGGGGTTCAGACCGGTGAGCAGGGGCACCAGCACCATGGCACCGAAGGCGACAAACAGGATTTGCAGCCCGGCGACACTTTGCTTGACTAAGGAAAACATGAGCGTCCTTACGATTTTGATGACTGACAGCCAAATGTCACACTTTTCAATCATCACAACATATCTTCAAGGCAAAAATGACACAGAAAAGCGTCAATCGTGACCTTTTACTGCTTGGGGAGGGCAGGAAACTAACCTTTTAGGCGGGATTCGTTGCTACAAGCATCGAGGACGCGATTTTACGCACCTTTCCCGAAAATGCCAATCGTTTGCTCACGAGACAATCTTTTATTTGTCTGTTTCGTGAGCCAGAGACGAACGAGGCGGCCCGAGGGCCGCCTGCTGATCATGAAGTTGCTGCCTAGACCCGGCGATAGGGCAGATAGGTCGGCTCCCACATATGGCTGAGGATGTGCTGTTCCAGATCCTGGCCGATCAGGGGGTGACCCGGATCCCGGCGCACTATGTCCTTGAGCACAGCGGTGGCGACCCGTACCGAGATGGCCCGCAGGGAGCGGATCGGCGGGAAGACGGTGCCACGGGCCAGATCATCCGGGCTCACGCACTCCGCCAGGGCGAAGGCCGCCGTGGTGAACATGTCGGCCCCTATCTCCCTGACCTGACCGACGATGGCCGCCAGCCCCACCCCGGGGAAGATGAAGACGTTGTTGCCCTGGCCGACCCGATAGCGCTCCCCCTCGTACTCGACATCCGCGAAGGGGCTGCCGGTGGCGACCACGGCGCGGCCCTGGCTCCAGCGATAGATATCCGCCGGCAGGGCCTCGCAGTTGGCGGTCGGGTTGGAGAGGGGGAACACCATGGGGCGCTCGCAGTGGCTCAGCATCAGCTGGATATGCTCCTCCCGAAAGGCGCCCCCCACTCCGCTGGTGCCCAGCAGCACTGTCACCGGCACCTGGCGCAACACGTCCGTGAGGCTGGCACGCCCCGCCGTCTCTGTGTCCCACTGCGCGAGCAGGGTCCCCGGCTTGGCGTAGCGGCGCTTGTATTCGTCCAGCCCCTCCCGGTTGTCGCACACCAGCCCCTGGCTATCGAGGATGTAGATGCGATCCCGCGCCGCCTGGGGCTCAAGCCCCTCGCGGATGAGGCCGGCGCAGATCTGATCCGCCACCCCGACCCCGCCGGCACCGGCGCCATAGACCAGATAGGTCTGCTCCCCCAGGGTCTCCCCCTTGGCCTTGACCGTGCCGATGATCCCCGCCAGCACCACGGCCCCCGTGCCCTGGATGTCGTCATTGAACGACGGCAACGCCTGCTGGTAGCGGGCCAGGTTGTTGAAGGCGTTGGACTTGCTGAAGTCTTCCCACTGCAGCACCGCATTGGGGAAATGACGGCGGACCCCGGCCACGAACTTGTCGATGAAGTCGTCATACTCCTTGCCGCGGATACGTCTGTGGGGCTGACCCAGGTACATGGGATCGTCCAGCAGCGCCTGGTTGTCGGTCCCCACGTCCAGCGCGATGGGCAGGCAGCAGGCGGGATGGATGCCCGCGGCCAGGGTATAGAGGGAGAGCTTGCCGATGGGAATGCCCATGCCCCCCACACCCTGATCGCCGATGCCGAGGATCCCCTGGCTGTCGGTGACCACTATGATGCGGATCGCCTTGCTGTCGAAGTGACGCGCCTGGGCCCCCATCTCCTCGACATTGTGCGGCGTGATGTAGAGGCCGCGTGCCTTCTGGAAGCGATGGCTGAACTCCTGGCACGCCTTGCCCACCGTGGGGGTATAGATGATGGGGGTCATCTCCTCCACATGGCGGGAGAGCAGGGCGTAGAACAGGGTCTCGTTCCTGTCCTGCAGCGCCCTCAGGTACTGATACTTCTCGATGTCGCTGCAGGCGCTCTGAAATCCCTGATAGACCCGCTCCAGCTGGGCCTCGAACGTCTGCACCTGGGGCGGCAGCAGGCCATCTAAGTCAAAGTCGGCCCGCTCCTGTTCGGTGAAGGCCGTGCTCTTGTTGAGGTAGCGGTTGTTGAGCAAGTCTGTGCCGGTGAGGGACACGGGGCGAAAGGCGTTGCCTTCTGCATCTTTCCAGAGCAGATATTGTCCAGTAGCCATAGTCATTCTCTTTGATTTACATGAAGTTGCCAGTTGGCAGGAGTGCAAGACCCATAAGAACGCGATCATATGACGTTTGACCATTCGATTTTGTGAGCTCGGCCATACCCTGCGGCCAAAACGCCCTCTCCTGCCGGAACCGGGCCGGGATGGGCTTGCCCCGGCGGGGCCCTTGGCGCAAGATCGGTGCACTTGCCATGCCGCCCGCAGCCCGGCATCCCGGGCGCGGCATGTCCCCCCTATCGACCCCATGGAGCGTCATGAAGATCAAGAGCCCGACCCGCCCGCCTTTTCCCGTGAGTGCCGTGATCCTGGCCGGTGGCCGCGCCACCCGCATGGGGGGCGATGACAAGGGCTGGGTGCCCCTGGCGGGCAAGCCCCTGATAACCCACGTGCTGGAGCGTTTGCGCCCCCAGGTGGACGAGGTGCTGATCAATGCCAATCGCAGCGAGGAGCGTTATCGCGCCCTGGCTCCCGTCATCGCCGATCGACAGGTCGATTTTCAGGGGCCTCTCGCGGGCATGGAGGCGGG
>NZ_CDBT01000054.1:96961-97351 GCF_000819765.1 Aeromonas bivalvium | reverse complement strand
CCGCCACGACTGGGTACTGTTCGTGCCCTGTGACGGCCCGGCCCTGCCCCGGGATCTGATGACCCGCTTTCGCGCCGCCATCACCCCGGACACCGAGCTGGTGGTGGCCCACGATGGCGAACACCTCCAGCCCGTGGTCGCCCTGCTGCGCCGCGCCCTGCTCCCCTCCCTGCAACTGGCGCTGGCGTCAGGGGAGCGCAAGACAGGGGCCTGGTTTGCCCGCCACCGGATGGCGCTGGTGTCCTTTGCCGACCAGCCCGATGCCTTCGTCAACCTCAACAGCCCGGCCGAGCTCGCAGCCTGGGAGGCGAGGCTGCTGAGGGGAGAGGCCCCATGAGCCCCCTGCCCCTGCTCGGCTTCGTCGCCTGGAGCGGCACCGGCAAGACCACC
>NZ_CDBT01000054.1:0-96721 GCF_000819765.1 Aeromonas bivalvium | reverse complement strand
CGGCACCGGCAAGACCACCCTGCTGGAGTGCCTCATCCCGCGTCTGGTGGCGCGCGGCCTGCGCCTCGGGGTGCTCAAGCACACCCACCACGCCTTTGACATCGACCAGCCCGGCAAGGACAGCCACCGCCTTCGCCAGGCGGGGGCCGCCCAGGTAATGGCGGCCTCCAGCCTGCGTCACGCCCTGATCCAGGAGACGCCCGACGGTGAGCCCCCCTTCGAGGCGCTGCTGGCCCGCTTCGATGCCAGTGCCCTGGATCTGCTGCTGGTCGAGGGGTTCAAGCACAGGCGCTTTCCCAAGGTGGAGCTTCATCGCGCCGCCCTCGGCAGGCCCCTGCTCTTCCCCCATGACCCCGACATCATCGCCCTGGTGAGCGACGCCCCCCAGGCCACGACCCTGCCCCGGTTCGCCTTCGACGAGCTGGACGCCATCGCCGACTTCGTCTGCGCCAGACTGCCCCGGCAGGATGCCCATGACCCGTCCCCTGTGCCACCGCTGCGCCTGCTCGCCCGGGCCCTTGAGGCGATCCCCAATCCGGCGCGGGAGGCCTGCCTGCCCGGCTACCTCAGCCAGGATGCCGACGGGCACTTGCAGGTCCGCCCGGCAAGTGGTTTCATGCCTTCTGCCCTGCTCCCGGCCAACTGCCTGATCGAGCTCCCTGCCCGAACGGCCATCTCCCCCGGCGAGCGGGTCCGGATCCACCCCTTGCCGGGGGGGTTGCCGTGACGGCGACTGCCCGTCGGTGCGGCGACACGAGAAGATCAACCTGACATGAGACGACGCCCTTGCGCCTGAACACACCGCTCTCCCGCTTCGATCTGCTGATCTATGGTCGCTACCGTCTGGTACACGGCCTGCGCATTGCCCTGGCCTTCACCCTCACCTTCCTGCTGACCCGGGAGCTCAAGCTGCCGGAAAGCACCTGGCCTCTCATCACCCTGGTGGTGGTGATGGGCCCCATCTCGTTCTGGGGCAACGTGCTCTCCCGCGCCCTGCAACGGGTGGTGGGCACCATCTTTGGCGCAGCCTGTGGCGTGGTGGCCCTCTATCTGGAGCTCTATGCCCTGCCCCTGATGCTTGCCTGGTGCAGTGCCATCATGTTTCTGTGCGGCTATCTGGCGCTGGGCAAACGCCCCTATGCAGGGCTGCTCATCGGTATCACTCTCGCGGTGACCATGGGGGCCAGACCGGGGGACATAGAGATGGCGCTCTGGCGCAGCGGCGACGTCATCCTGGGATCCATGCTGGCCCTGCTGTGTTGCAGCATCTATCCCCAGCGGGCCTATACCCACTGGCGCATGCAGATGCACGACAGCCTGCTGCAGGCCCAGCGCATCTATCACACCCACCTCTCCCCCAACATGCTGGAGCGTCCCAGGCTCACTCAGAGCCATGCCCGCCTGCTCGCCAGAATAGTGAGCCTGCGGCCCCTGCTGGCGCCCGCCGTCAAGGAGACCCGTCTCAACAGCACCCTGTTCGAGGCCGTCCAGACCACGATGCGCAACACCTTCTGCACCCTGGAGATGCTGGCCAACACCTATTGGCGCGATCGCCAGAGCCACTTCCTGATGCAGAGCCACCCGGGGCTTCGCGCCTGCCAGCAGGCCACGGAGGCCGTGCTCACCGAGCTCGCCCTCATGCTCCACAGCGGCGATGCCACGGCCGCCGACGAGGCCATCAGTCGCCTGCAGGAAGCGGCCGCCCAGGTACAGGCCGAAGTGCGCCCGGGGGCCGATGACGAGGCGACCATCAGCGGCTATCTCTGGCTCAATCTGCAGCTCACCGAGCAGATAGTGCATCTCCATCGTCTGCTGGGGCTGGTGCTGCAACCCTACCATGCGCCCTCGGCGCGCCCATGAGCGCCCCAGTCTCGACCATGGGGTCGTCCGAACGCCCATGAAAAGGCCCCGCCGAAGCGGGGCCTGTCTGACGAGGGCAAGTCGCACTTCCCCCTGGTTCGCCCGGGCGCGGCCCTCAACCGGTCGCGGAGCCGGCCCGGCTCATGGCGGCCAGCTGATCCTGGCTCAGGGTCGAGACCAGACGCCCCTGATAGTAGAGATCCACCACCTCGCCACGACGCTCGCCGCGCATGGTGCCCTGACTGCCATCCTGGTAGTGGATCTCCATCTGCGCCGTATGCTCATCCGGATAGTGCACCTCCACCTCGCGTACTCCCTGGGGCAGCATGGCCAGGGGCACCTTGTTGAGTGCAGGATCAAGGTGCGGGTTGACCTTGAGCACCGCATCGGCCTTGTGATCCACCAGCGCCGGGGACTTGCCGGTCACCGGGTTCTTGCCGGACCAGAACTCTATGGTGTTGACCACGAAGAGATCCGCGGTGGCCGCCAGGCCATAGACGGGAGAGAGCAGCACGAAGACACCGGCGCGACCATACCTGTTATCCACCACCTTGAGGTTGGCCTGGGTCACCATGGCGGAGAGCCCCATCTGCCCCATGCAGCCACCTAGCCCAAGAGTGCCCGTCGCCAGCAGCAGCGCCAGCGCCGCCTTCTTGCCCATCAGTCGTGCCATGTCAATTACTTACACCATATTGAAAAAGGAGGGGCACAGCCTAATCAAGGGTGGGCCGGGCAACAATCGGCAAGGTCTGGCCAGTACAGCCGTGATTCAGCTTGGCGGCGCGATCGCGCAGATAATCGCCACGGGCCGTGAGATAGCCGCGGGGCATCACGCCGAGGGGGGCTCCTGCACGCGCCCCTCCCAGCCGCATGAAGGGTTCACCATGTTGACCGGGGCCCCGGCGGCAAAGGCGAGCAGGTTGTCAAACGCCTGTCCCAGATAGCACTCATAACTGTCCCGGGTGACATAGCCCAGGTGCGGGGTCGCTATCACGTTGGCCATGGCGAGCAGGGGATCCCGGCCCAGGGGCTCCTGCTCGAACACGTCCAGGGCGGCAAAGCCGGGTCGCCCGGCCGAAAGGGCCGCCAGCAAGGCGCCGGGGGCCAGCAGCTCGGCCCGGCTGATGTTGACCAGCAAGGCATCTGGCTTCATCAGCGCCAGCTCGGTGTGTCCCACGCAGTGGCGGGTCTGGTCGCACAGGCGCAGATGCAGGCTGAGCACATCGCTCTGCCCAAACAGCGCCTCCCGACAGGGGGCGGCGAGATAGCCCGCCCCCTCTGCCGCCTCCCGGGACGCCTCGCTGCCCCATACCAGCACCCTCATGCCAAAGGCCTGGCCGAAGGCGGCCACCTTGCGCCCTATCTTGCCAAACCCCCAGATGCCCAGGGTCAGCCCCGACAGGGAGCGCCCCAGGCCCAGGGGGCCGCTCTGCTGCCACTGCCCCTGCCTGAGCCCATGCCAATAGGCGGGCAGGTGCCGGCTCGCCGCCAGGATCAGAGCCCAGCAGAGCTCGCTCGGCGCCACGGGGGATCCGCTTCCCTCCACCACCAGCACGCCGTGGCGGCTGCAGGCGGCGAGATCCAGATGCTGGCTCACCTTGCCGGTCTGGCTGACCAGTCGCAGCCGGGGCAACCGGGCGAGCAGGCGCTCATCGATCCGGGTGCGCTCGCGGATCAGCACCAGGGCCTCGAACGGGCGCAGCCGCTCCACCAGCTCGGTCCGGCTCGCGGCCGGGGTCCGAAACAGGGTCACCTCGTGACCCGCCAGCTTGTCAAAACAGGCCAGCGTCCGGCTGGCTTCCTGGTAATCGTCCAGTATGGCTATCTTCATCCCTGCTCCCGGGGTGCCTCCCCCATAAAAATGCCGGTCAGTGACCGGCATCATATCCATCTGGCGACATTTCAGCCAGGGCGCCACGACCGCGCTCAGAGGGAGAGGGCGGACACCGTCTGGGAGACCCGGCTCGCCTCCTGGCGGATCTCTGTCATCAACCTGTCCACGCCGGCTATCTGCTGCTTGCCGAGCTCGGCGCTGCCCGCCACCCCGGCCATGTCCTCGGTCACCCTGGCGGTCAGCTCCCGGTTCTTCTGCACCACCCTGGCTATCTCGTCGGTGGAGAGGCTGGTGCGGGCCGCCAGCTGGCGCACCTCGTCGGCCACCACCGCAAAGCCCCGCCCCTGCTCCCCGGCCCGGGCCGCCTCGATGGCGGCGTTGAGGGCCAGCAGGTTGGTCTGATCGGCGATGGCACTGATGGTCGAAACGATGGCCTCTATGCTCCTGGACTGCTCGTTGAGCTGAGCGATGAGGGCGCTGGTCTCATCCACCCGGGTGGCGATGAGAGAGGAGGTATCGACCACGGCGCGCAGCAACCCGGCCCCCTCCTCTGCACTGTGCAGTGTCTCCTGTGCCGTGCTGTGGGCGAGCCGGGCCGCTTCCCGGGTGGCATGGCTCTGATGAATGCGGGCCGTGATGTCGCTGGCGAATTTCACCACCCTGACCACCTTGCCGCCCTCATCCCGGATCGGGTTGTAGGTGGCCTCCAGCCAGATGGCGTCCCCCCGGCTGTTGTAGCGCATGAAGAGACCGGACTTGAACTGGCCCCGGGCCAGCTCCTCCCAGAAGTGGGGCTGTTCGCGCCAAAAGGCCTCGTCGCAGAAGATCCTGTGATGCTTGCCCACCAGCTCGCTCAACCGATAGCCCATGGTGTCCAGGAAGTTGGCATTGGCATCGAGGATCTCGCCGCCCGGGGTGAACTCGATGATCGCCTGAGAGCAGTCCAGTGCCTGGGCCAGCGCCTCCAGCCGTTGCAGCCGCTGATGGCGCGCCGTCACGTCGCGGGCAATCTTGAGTACCCGGGCCACCCTGCCCTGCTGCTGCACCGGGAAATAGCTTGCCTCGAGCCAGCGGGTCTCCCCTCGCTGGTTGACCCGCTCGAAGATACCGGACTGGGGCTGCCCCTGGGCGAGGCGGCGCCAGAACTGCTGCTCGTCGCCAGGCTTGTCCATCCCTCTGGGACAAAGCAGGCTGTGGTGGCGCCCCGGCAGTTCGCCTGTGCCATACCCCATGAGCGCCAGGAAGGAGGGGCTCGCCTCCAGGATCTCCCCGTCCGGACTGAAGAGGATGGTCGCGGCGCCCCCCTGGATAGCCTCGACTATGCTCTGCGCCTCATCGAGCCGGGTCTGACAAGCCTGCAGCTGTCCCTTGAGTTTGTGATTGAACATGATGCTTCTACCTCGTTGACGGTCCGGAGTGGCACCCAGCCCCCAGTGATCCTGACGGCCCAGACTCGGTGGTCAGAGCTCTGTGAAGGGGCGGGCGCGCAGTGTATAGAAAAGCGGCTGTGTCGCCAAGAGCGTCAGTACGAGGCAGGATCCCGTCGGGATCAGGGTGAAAAGCCGGCGTCGGGATCAGGGTGAAAAACCGGCGTCGGCATCAGGGGGTTAGGGAGCACTCCAGGCAGGCCGGGTTACCCGAAAAACCGAATGTTTCGTACAGTGCTCGCCCCTGCTCGCTGGCATGGAGCCACAGCTTGCCCAGCTGCTGTTCCCTGGCATGGGTCACCATGGCATGGAGCAGAGCCCTCGCCATGCCGCGCTTGCGCCACGCCGGCCGGGTGTAGAGGTTGAGCAGATATCCCTCCCGCCCCGCCAGATTGCCCGGATAGGGTGGCCGCACGAAGAGGGCAAGAGTGGCGCACGCCACCGGTTCGCCCCCCTCTTCCACCAGCCAGGTGCGGGCGCTGCCCTCTTGCTGCGCCTGGATGAAATAGGCCTGCGTCGCCTGTCTGAGGGCGGGATCGGCATCCGGTTGCGCCAGCTCCCCCAGCTCGAAAAACAGCGCCATGCGCAGATCCGTCAGGGCTGGAATATCGGCGGCCAGGGCCTCGCGAACCATCATGCCTCTCTCCTTGGGTGCATCACCATGATGACAAGAGGGGCGCCAGGGCCCCTTCATTTGGCTCCCACCTTAATGGCCGCCACGCCCCCTGGCAAGGCGCCAGCTGTCCAGCGCCAGGGGGCCTGCGCCCCACACCACCAGGGTCAGCAGCATCCAGCCCCACAGCTGGTGATCATAAAAGCCCCCGGCCCAGAGGGTGGGATAGGAGATGACCGCCATGGCGTTGAAGCCGAACAACAGCAGGGCGGCGGGCCGGGTAAACAGACCTGCCAGCAGGAAGAGCGGCAGCAGCAGCTCGGTCGCCGTGCCCAGATAGGCCGCCCACAACCAGGGCAGCAGGGGCACCTGATACTCGAACTCGAACAGATAGAGGGTGCTGTCCCAGGCCGTGAACTTGAGCCAGCCGGCTCTCAGGAAGATGACGGCGACCCAGAGCCTGGCCAGCAGCAGCACCGCCCCCGCCAGAGTCCCTTGCCAACGTTCGGCCAGTTGCTGGCCCCGTGCGATCCATGCTCTCATCGACTCTCTCCTTGTGTGTCGGCGACCCCGGCATGACCGGGCCCAGTCTCGACCAATGGCATGGGGGCAGATGGCCCAGCGGCGGGCTCATCCCCATCTTGTGAAAACCCCACCAGCAATCCCCGTCTCACCAGGGCTGGCAGCAGGGTTGCCAGCTCGGGCTCATCGTCGAGGGAGGCCAGGTTCACCCCCCGCTGGCAGGCATGCAGCAGCCGATAGTGTCCCTCTTCCAGGGGCAGGGGCACCACGCTGAAATCCGGCTGTTTTTGCAGGGCGAGCCAGCAGGGGGCATCGGGATCCGCGGGGGGATCCCCTTGCGCCAGCGCCATGCGCCACAGCCCGACCACATCGGCGCGGCAATGGAGCAGGGTCAGGTTGTCGGCCAGCAGGAGTCGCACCCGCCCCCAGGCCTCAGGGGCCAGGGCCGCCAGCGCCTGTGCCGGCCAGCGCCGCGTCTCGGGCGGCAGCAGGGCGGAGCGCTCCAATTGCCACTCGAACATCGCCAGTTCGGGCAACCAGGGCAGGTGCGCCGTGGTCGGCAACCCGCGAAGCCAGTCTGCAAACCCGGCGCCATAACCCATGACGTTCCCCTCCTGGAGGGGAGCGGCCAGGATGAAGCCGCGGACGGCGGCATCGAAGAATGCCTCCCCGACCATGGCACGGGTCGCGCCATAGGTCGCGGCCAGCACCTCGGTGAGACTGAGGATGAAGTTGTTGCGATAGAGCTGCAGCAGGGCCTCGGCCGTGAAGCGGCCCGGCATCACCCGGGCGGCGACCTCATCGGAGATCCCCAGCTGGCTGGCGGCAAACGCCCGCTGCAGGCCGAGCAAATCCGGCTCATGGTCCAGGGAGTCAGACATGGCTCGGCTCCTTCCCCTCGGCCAGGGCCGCTTCCAGGATGAGGCTGGCCTTGTCCGCCTCGGCGATAAGCACGGGCAGGGCCGGGATCTCGCTGTCCCATTCGATCAGGGTCGGCCGGGGGCCCCAGGCACAGAGGGTGCGATAGAGGGCCCAGACGGGGTCGGCCACGGGGCAGCTGTGGGTGTCGATATAGAGGTGCCCTTCGGGGAGCACCTTGTCGGTAAAGCCGGCCAGATGGATCTCCTTGACCGTCGCCAGATCGATGGCGGCCAGATAGTCGGCGCAGGAGAAGCCCTGGTTGAAGGCACTGACATGAAGGTTGTTGAGGTCGAGCAGGATGCCGCAACCACTCTCTTGCTGCAGCCGGGCCAGAAATTCCCACTCCGGCATCTCCCCCTCAAATTGCAGGTAGGAGGAGGGATTCTCGATCAGCAGCTCGCAGCCCAGCAGATCCTGCACCCGCCTCACCTTGTCGCTCATCCTGGCCAAGGCGGCCCGGGTGTAGGGCATGGGCAGGAGATCATTGAAGTAACGGCCATCCACGCTGCCCCAGCTCAGGTGCTCCGAGACCCTCACCGGCTTGACGCAGGCCACCAGGGCGCGCAGCCGGGCCAGATGGCCAGGATCGAGGGGATCACTTGACCCCAGTGACATGCCGATGCCGTGCAGACTGACGGGGTAATGTTCGGCCAGGGCCGCCAAGACGGCGAAGGCGCGACCGTGGGGCTCGAAATAGTTCTCGCTGTGAACCTCGAGCCAGCCGACGGCGGGCCGGGTCGCCAGCATGATCTCATAATGGGGCGGGCGCAGACCGATGCCGATGGCGCTGTGCATGGTTTCTCTCCTCATCTGACCCATGGGGTGGCGTCATGACGGCGCCACCCCATGAGTGCTCACTTCGGCTGCAGGCTGCCACCGGCGAGTTTTTCGCACAGCCCCTTGGGCATGACCACGAAGGCGTCCCCTGCGGCATCCGTCTTGGCGGTACCGGCGCAGGAGCTGGTCTTGGTCGCGCAATCATTCTGGCCCGCCTTGACGACGCCATAGCACTTCTCTTTCTCCTCGGCCGCCTGGGCGGGTGCGGCCATAAACTGGCTACCCAGGGCCAGCAGGCCTGTCATGGCACAGGCGTGAGCGATCGATATCTTCATGTTCAGCTTCCTTATCAATAGAGAGGTCGACGGGTGGATGAACCGCGGCGCGGATCACTCTATAGAACCGGCCCCGGGCCACAACGCTTTCAGTCCGGCCCCTTCTCAAGGGCAAGCCCCTTGCTCTGCGCCCGAGGAAGTCACGCTAATCCGCTGTTTTTAAACATGAAAAAAAGAAATAAAAAAAGGCAGCCCATGCTGCCTTTTTTCGCTTTGTCGTTTGCGCGTCGCCCTCTTCTACCGGAGTCAGTAGAAGATGCGCTCGCCCCGCTCGCTCATCTTCAGCCAGACGGGTTTGGTGCTGGTCTTGCACCAGACCCGGTGCAGATAACTGTAAAAACGGGCCCGATCGCGACGAAACAGCATGACGGGAAACGCCAACACGCCGACCAGGAGCACCAGGGTACGACGCACAAGGATGTGTATCAGGGAGAAGGGATGAAACATGATGGAACGCCTCACTGGTAAGACCACTGAACAAAGTTTACGCCAAACGTTGTTGGATTACTACACCATTTTCCCTTTCATGGTCAACCATCTCCATCCAAGGCTAAACATGAGTATAAATTACGTTTTTTAACGAAAATACAACACGACTTGTCAAGGCCGGATCCCTTGACCAGAGTTAGCATAGAGACGGCAGGGAGGTATGACGCATGAAGGTGGGCAACCTGGTGATCCTGGTGCTGCTCGCCCTCCTGGCCCATGGCGAATGGCAGGAGTGGCGCGGCAATCTCGATGACAGGATAACCTTCGCTGACAAGGGGGTACCCAGCGTCAGCCTGTGGCAATGTGGCCTGCTCAGGCAGCAGATGGCCGAACTGGAGGAGAGACGGATGCCAGCGTCGTCCATGCCGCAGCAGGAAGCGGAATCATTGCAACGCTATCTGGCCGGCAAATGGCAGACGCTCGGGTGTGAATTCTTGCTGGAGCAGGGATAACGAGGGAGAGGGCAAAAGGGAACTTCTTGCAGAGATCGCAAGGGGATGACAATAAATCGTCTTTGTTTTTGGAAGCAGGGAAAAAAGAGGAAGAAGATGGAGGCACGTTCCGGAGTCGAACCGGACTAAACGGATTTGCAATCCGCTGCATAACCGCTTTGCTAACGCGCCACACGGTCAAGGGCAACCCTTGAATTGACATCTCATCCTTGGTGTCGATGAGATAATTTGGAGCGGGAAACGAGACTCGAACTCGCGACCCCGACCTTGGCAAGGTCGTGCTCTACCAACTGAGCTATTCCCGCCTGAACCATGCTGTCCGGTCTTGCCTGACAACGAGGCGCATTATACGTACCCCGAGACGCAGCACAACCCTTTTTTGCGGCTTTTCCCCCTCTCTCCCACCGTTTGCTCAGGCTTTATTCGCTTTGCGTAAAAAAAGTGCGTCCCCTGTGACCCCGCAGGCGAAATTTGGATAAAGCCATTGAAATGACTACTCTTTGGCCCGAGACTGCCGTGGTTACTAACTGGCTTCTCAATTGAATGAACTGTTCACGATGAAATGGATCTTCAAGGCGCGCGGACTCAAGACCCAACTGATGCTGGCGTTTTTTATGCTGGGCATGGTGCCCTTTCTGGTGGTCGCCCTCTTCTTTCTTCATACCCATGGCAAGGACCTCACCGCCCAGACCTCCAATCACCTGGTGTCGGTGCGCAACATCAAGAAGAGTCAGCTGGAAGACTACTTCGCCAACCTCAAGGCCCAGATCCTCGCCTTCTCCCAGCAGGACTTTGCCGGCAACAGCATAGGCCGCTTCTACGGCTTCACCGGCGCCTTCGAAAAATTGGGCACCACGCCCCAGGCCGCCCGTCAGCGCGCCCAGCAACGCTATATCACGGGATCCTGGGATCAGCTGCGCAAGCCCGACAGCCAGAACGCAGACATAGAACCCGCCATCAGCGCCCTCATACTGGCGGACGAGATGTATGGCCGGGTTCATCAGCGTTTTCACCGCGGCTATGCCGACATGGTGCGCAAGTCCAACTACAGCGACATCTTCCTCATCGACATCAACGGCGATGTGGTCTACTCGGTCACCAAGCGCGCCAACTTCGCCACCAACCTGCTGTCGGGCCCCTACCAGGGCAGCGGCCTTGGCCACACCTTCACCCGCATCAAACGCCGTCTCGACAGCGGCGAGGCGCCCCAGCAGATCTTCGAGTTCACCGACTTTGGCCGCAACGAGCTGACCGGCGAAGTGGTCGCCTACCTCGCCACTCCTGTGATGCAATATGACTATGTGCGCGGTGTGGTCATCTTCGAGCTGCGCCCGGACAAGCTCAACGAGATCATGGGGGAGCGGGAAGGATTGGGAGAGACAGGCGAAACCATCCTGATCGGCCCGGACAAGCGGATGCGCGCCGATGCCTGGCTGGCGCCGGATTTCAGCGTGGAGAAGAGCTTCTCCCCCGATTTTCGTCCCCCCGAGACCCCGCTGATCCTCAAGGCGCTCTCCGGGGAGCAGGGTGTGGGCCTGTTCGAATCTTACCAACGGGACGAGGTGCTGGCCGCCTACACCCAGGTCAAGGTATTCGACACCGAATGGGCCTTCATCGCCGAGATCTCGACCCGGGAGGCCTATGATCCCATTCGCAAGCTGGAGACCCTCTCCCTGCTGCTGGGGCTGAGCTCCCTGGTGCTGTTGATCCTCTTCTCCCGCTGGCTCTCCAACTCCATCACGGCCCCCCTGCGCTCCCTCACCGCCGCCGCCGAGCAGGTGGCCGATGGTGCCCTGGATCACCCCATCGCCATCCCCCGCACCGAAGATGACATAGACCGCCTCGCCCAGGCGTTTCGCCACATGCAGCGCTCGGTGAAGGAGAAGATAGAGCTGATCGAGCGTCAGACCCTGGAGCTGCAACAGCAGGTGAAGCTGACCCACAAGCAGAACCTCAGCCTGCAACAGGCGGACAAGCTCAAGGATGAGCTGCTGGCCAACACCTCCCATGAGCTGCGCACCCCCATCCATGGCATCAAGGGAATGGCGGAGGCCATGCTGGCAAGTCGCCAGCAGCTGACCGACGGCCAGCAGCAACAGCTCGGCCTCATCATCAAGAGTGCCGACGGCCTGGCGCGCCTGGTGGACGATCTGCTCGATTACCATCAGATGCGCTACGGCCAGCTGGAGATCCACTCCCGCCCGGTCAACCCCAAGGGGGTGGTGCGGCTGGTGCTGGATCTCTGCCAGCACCTGGTGCAGGCCAAGCCGCTGACCCTGGTGGACATCACCCCGGACGAGCTGCCCCCCGTGCTGGCGGACGAACAGCGGCTCGAACAGGTGCTCTACAACCTGGTGGGCAACGCCATCAAGTACACTCCCCAGGGCAAGGTGGTGCTGAGCGCCAGCCAGGATGCGCAGGGACTCTGGCTCAAGGTGACGGATACCGGCATCGGCATAGCGCCGGACAACCTGGAGCACATCTTCGAGCCCCTGGTGCAGATGAGCCACGAGGCTGGCAAGCAGGGGGCCGGCCTGGGCCTCTCCATCACCCGCCAGCTGGTCGAGCTGATGGGGGGCAGGCTGACGGTGCAGAGCGAGCCCAGCGTCGGCTCCACCTTCAGCGTCTGCCTGCCCCTTTCCCATCAGGATGCCCTGCCCGCCCCCGGCGAGCCTCGCCCCAAGGAGCTGGCCCTGGTGCGCCACGTGCCCCTGAGCCTGCCCGAATGGGAGAGCGAAGATCTGCCGCCCCCCCCTCCCGGGGCCCCCTTGCTGCTGGTGGTGGATGATGAGCCCATCAATTTGCACATACTGCGCCACCTCCTGCAGCCCTGCGGCTATCGCATACTGCCGAGCAGCGACGGCCACGACGCCCTGGCCAAGCTGGCGAGCGAGCCGGTGGATCTGGTGCTGCTCGATGTCATGATGCCCACCCTGTCGGGGTTCGATGTCTGCCGGCGCCTGCGCCAGCAGAGCCCCAAGGATCAGCTGCCTGTGCTGCTGCTCACCGCCCTCAATCAACCCAAGGAGATAGAGGAGGGGTTCAATGCCGGCGCCAACGACTATCTGGTCAAACCCTTCTGCAAGGAGGAGCTGTTCGCCCGGGTACGGGCCCTGCTCGAGGCGAGACAGGGACGGGCCACCCTGGTGGAGAACCGTCTGCTCAAGCAGGAGATAGAGCACAGGCTGAGCCTGCAGGAGAGCCTGCGCCAGGATCAGCAGCGGCTGCTCGCCCTCATCAGCGAGGGAGGGGATGCCATGGCCTTCATCGACGAGCAGGGAGTGGTGCTGTTTGCCAGCCGCGCCCTGGCCACCCGCCTGGGCCAGGAGCCCGAGGCCATGGAGGGACTGGCGCTGGACGAGTGGCTCAGCCAGCCCCTGGCCGAGCAGTGGCCGGACATGGCAAGCCGCACCGAACAGAGCCTGGGATTCTGCGTGGCCGGCCAGAGCGAATCGACCCTGGTGCGGGCCCTGCCCATCCGCCTCAACGACCGTCATGCCTACGCCCTCATCTGCAATCAGATAGCGCCGGATGAATACAGGATCACCGCCCTGGAGAACGCCCTCAAGAGTCTGTCCCGTCAGGCCATCATTGAAGACGATCACCTGCTCGGTGAGCTGAGCCGGCTCGGGGGCGAGTTCCGCTCCCTGGCCGACAACCTGATCCGCCAGCAGGATGAGGATCCCCTGCGCCACGCCCTGGTCGATACCATGCGCCTCGCCCTCGATGCCTGGCAGCAGAGCACGGGCAAGGGCAAGATAGTGCTGGCCGAGAAGAGCAAGCTGTGGCGCGTCTACATGGACAGATCCAGTCCCCAGACCCGCACCCTGGACAAGTATCTGAGCCTGGATACCCTGCCCAAGGCGCCCCGCTGGAAGACGGTGATCGCCACAGCCGAGTACGTGCTCAAACAATGCCCACTCAGCGAGGCCCAGCGCCAGAGTCTGAGCCAGAGCGCCCAGCTGCTGCGCCAGCTCGCCCACCGCAAGGGGTGATCCCGAGCCGGGGCGGCTCCTGCCACGCCGCCCCGGCCCTGCCCTCCTCTCCACCAGGCTCCCTTATCCAGGCCCCTTCGGTGAGGTGCGGTGCATCAGGCCCACGGTGGTGGCCCAATTGGCCTGCCAGCCCAGCCTTCCCCTTGCCGCAGCCTCGTTGTCGCCCAGCCATGGCAATCGACGCCCAGGCCGCGCCATGATCCTGCCCACCATCAGGACCTTGGCACCGCCGTGCTGCGCCTTGCCCACCATCAGTTTCAGCTTCAGCGTCGGCAATGACTGTCATACCCGTTACCGCGCCCTGATCCTGCTCACCATCAGGACCTTGGCTCCGCCGTGCTGCACCTTGCCCACCATCAGTTTCAGCTTCAGCGTCGGCAATGGCTGTCATACCCATTACCGCGCCATGATCCTGCCCACCATCAGGACCTTGGCACCGCCGTGCTGCACCTTGCCCACCATCAGGAGCTTGGCACCGCCGTGCTGCGCCTTGCCTACCATCAGCTTCAGCGTCGGCAATGGCTGTCATACCCGTTACCGCGCCATGATCCTGCTCACCATCAGGACCTTGGCACCGCCGTGCTGCACCTTGCCCACCATCAGGAGCTTGGCACCGCCGTGCTGCGCCTTGCCTACCATCAGCTTCAGCGTCGGCAATGGCTTTCATACCCGCTGCGCCATCTGCGGCGGCGCGCTTGCCCTCACCCCCCTCCCTTTGCTGGCAAGCCCTTGACGGTCGGCGCCGCACCGGCTGGCACGCCGCCGTCATCGCCCGCCACCGGAGACGGAAGAGGAAGCGCCTCGCACGCCATCACGGCTCGCCAGAGAACAGGAACTCACAGGGTTTGTTCCCAGACAAAATGAAGATCCCGTGAACGAGGAAAAACCGTACGGATATCCGTCACATTATCGTCAAGATCCTATGCCTTCACTGCGCTTTTTACGCGAAAACAATTAACCTAATGCATTGATAATGAATGGATAAATTCATTATTTGACGATATTGACGTCGAAGGGAGGATTTTTACGATATCGACGTGACGATTGAATGTTTCTTTCTTGTTAAACCTGCTTAGCTAGAGGGGGGTCATACAGACCCCAGACTGAGGTCGGGTGCCCCTTGGCATCCCCTCACAGGGACGTTCACATAACAAGGAAACACTATGCTTGCCAACCTATCCCGGGTCGCCACCGCCTGCATGATGGGGAGCCTGATGCTCGCCGCCCCCCAGCTCCATGCCGCCGACGGCACCACAGACAACAAGACTGTGCTGACCCTGGTCGCCCAGCAGGAGACTGCCTGGGTCAAGAACTTCAACCCCTTCCTCCAGGCCGGGCTGCTGCATACCACCAAGGAGTTCATCTACGAACCCCTGGTCATCTTCAACGAGCTGCAGGGCGGTCGCCCCGAGTTTCGCCTCGCCACCCAGTACGAATTCAGCAAGGATCTCACCTCGGTCATCTTCGATCTGCGCCAGGGGGTCAAATGGTCCGATGGTGAAGGCTTCGATGCGGACGACGTGATCTTCTCCTTCAACCTGGTCAAGGCCCACAAGGCCCTGGATGAAAGGGCCATCTGGACCCAGATCTCCGGGGTCGAGAAGCTGGACCAGTACAAGGTCAAATTCGACCTGGTCCGGGTCAATACCGGGGTGGTCAACCAGATAGCCCTGGTGCCCCTGGTGCCCGAGCACCAATGGAAAACGGTGAAAGACCCGGTCGCCTTCACCAACGACCAGCCGGTCGGCACCGGCCCCTTCACCCAGGTGGACAACTTCTCCGCCCAGCTTTATACCCAGTGCCGCAACCCTCACTACTGGGACAACGCCAACCTGGCCATCGACTGCATCCGCATGCCGCAGATGGCCACCAACGACCAGGTGCTGGCCGCCGTCATGAAGGGGAATGTGGACTGGTTCGGCTCCTTCGTGCCGGATATCGAGCGTCTCTACGTCGGCAACGATCCCAAGCACAACAAATACTGGTTCCCCGCCTCCGGCACGGTCGCCTTCAACGTCAACTTCCAGACCAAGGATCCGGGCAACCACGAAGCCTTCAATGACATCAACTTCCGTCGCGCCTTCTCCATGGCCATGGACAGACAATCCATGGTGGATATCGCCGGCTACGGCTATCCCACCATCAACGAATACCCCTCTGGCCTTGGCAAGCTGTTCGACAGCTGGAACAACCCAGAGGTGGATCAGAAGTACGGCAAGTTCAACAAGTTCGACATGGCCGCCGCCCAGGCGCTGCTCAAGCAGGCTGGCTACAAGGATTGTGACGGCGACAGCTTCCTCGATACCCCGAGCTGCAAGAAAATTGCGTTCAAGATCATAGTGCCCAACGGCTGGACCGACTGGGTCAACACAGTCCAGATCGGGGTGGAAGGACTCAAGGCCCTGGGGATAGATGCCAAGACGGCCACCCCGGAAGCCGCCGTCTGGACCGACAACCTGGTCACGGGTGACTTCGATGTGGCCCTGCAGGGTTACCTGACCGGCGCCAACCCCCAGAACTACTTCGAGACCGCCTTCCACTCGCGCAACATGGGTGAGCGCGGCAACCGCTTCGCAGCGCCCCGCTATCAGGATCCCGCCCTCGACAAGCTGATTGACGGCTTCAGCCAGACAGCGGATCTCGCCAAGCAGAAGGCCATCATGAACGAGATCCAGGAGCGGGTCGGGGCCAACCAGACCATCATCCCCGTCTACAACAACCCCACCTGGTATGAGTACAACACCAAACGCTTCCATGGCTGGTTCAATGCCGACAACCCGGTCGCCAAGCCCCAGGTGCACAGCAACACCCCGGAGCGCCTGCTCCACGTGCTCGCCCTCAAGCCCAACGTCTGAGGCCGACTCTCCTGCACACGGGCCCCTCACGGGGCCCGCTTTCATGGCGCCCGCCGCCATCCCGGATACGCCCGTGCCCCCCTCTCCCCCTGGCGCAGCCATGGCCCCTTGCCCCGGCGTCGTGGGTCGCCGGAACCCCCGCCCTTGCTCGCAACACTCTCCCTGCCCATGGCACCTCCCTTGCCCGCGATGCTTGCCTTCCCGCCACACCCTGGTGGCGCCAGGCGCCACCAGGCCGGGACACGGCGACCGGCAAGCGGTGGCCATCGCCCACAGGCAAAAAAGGCCTGGCCTGAGACGAAGGCCGAATCTGAATCTGAATCTAAATCTGAGGCTGAGGCTGAGGCTGAGGCTGAGGCTGAGGCTGAGGCGATCAGCCTGACACCCGTTTCCGGGGCAGCAAGGCCGGGCCTTGCTCTTAGGGCTTCCGACCTCAAGCTTCAACCTCACAAACCCAAACCCCCTATTGCGCTCCCAGCCATCCCCCCATCGTCAACACGCAGCGCCCCGCCCCGGCAGCCAACCGCCCCATCAGCCCCTTTGTGTGAGCAGGAGCACAGAGTCAGAGGGTCTTTTGGCTCTTGTTTTTAGCGCCAAAAAAAGGGCGGCAAAGAGCAGAAAAAAGGGGGACGATCAGCTTCACACTATCGGCAGACGTCGGGTTTTCCGCACCACTTGATGCTTGGCGTGAATAAATATAACTCTATAATTTAAAAGGATTTAAAAAACATTTTGACGAGAATGACGACGACTATTCAGTTTTTACGAAATCGACGAAATCAGCACTTGTTGTTCTTCTGTTAACTCTGCTTTGCTAGGGACGTTGGATGAGATAACGACAAGGGTGAAAAACCTGACCAACATCGAGGGCCGGTATCCAAGCATGGGATCCGGTGCTCCATTCCAAAACATGGAAGACCAATAAGAAAGGAAAAAATATGCTTGCCAAAGTATCCAAAATAGCCACCTCAGTCATGCTGGGAACCCTGATGATCGCTGGTGCCACCAGCAGCGCCATGGCCGCCGACAAGACTGTATTGACCCTGGTCGCCCAACAGGAGACCGCCTGGGTCAAGAACTTCAACCCCTTCCTGCAGGCGGGCCTGCTGCACACCACCCGTCACTTCATCTATGAGCCCCTGGTGATCTTCAACGACATGCAGGGCGGTAAGCCGGTGTTCCGTCTGGCCACCAACTATGCGTTCGCCGATGACCTGAAATCGGTCACCTTCGACCTGCGCGACGGGGTCAAGTGGTCCGATGGTGAAGCCTTCACCGCCGATGACGTCATCTACTCCTTCAACCTGGTCAAGGCCAACAAGGCCCTGGACGAACGCTCCATCTGGACTCAGATCAAGGGCATAGAGAAGCTGGGTGAACACAAGATCAGGTTCGATCTGGCCGAAGTGAACACCAACGTGGTCAATGACCTGGTGCTGGTGCCCATCGTGCCCGAGCATCAGTGGAAAGCGGTGAAAGACCCGGTCGCCTTCACCAACGACAAGCCGGTCGGCACAGGTCCCTTCACCGAAGTGGACAATTTCTCCGCCCAGCTCTACACCCAGTGCCGCAACCCTCATTACTGGGACAACGCCAACCTGGCCATCGACTGCATCCGCATGCCGCAGATGGCCACCAACGACCAGGTGCTGGCCGCCGTCATGAAGGGGGATGTGGACTGGTTCGGATCTTTCGTGCCGGATATCGAGCGTCTCTACGTCGGCAACGATCCCAAGAACAACAAGTACTGGTTCCCCGCCTCCGGCACGGTCGCCTTCAACGTCAACTTCCAGAGCAAGGATCCGGGCAACAAGGAAGCCTTCAATGACGTGAACTTCCGCCGCGCCTTCTCCATGGCCATGGACAGACAGTCCATGGTGGACATCGCCGGCTACGGCTACCCCACGGTCAACGACTATCCGTCAGGTCTGGGCAAGGCATTCGCCTCCTGGGACAACCCGGACGTCGAGAAGAAATACGGCAAGTTCAGCAAGTTCGACATCGAGGGTGCCAAGGCGCTCCTCAAGCAGGCTGGCTACAAGGACTGTGACGGCGACAAGTTCCTCGATACCCCGAGCTGCAAGAAGATCGAGTTCAAGGTGCTGGTACCGAACGGCTGGACCGACTGGGTCAACACAGTCCAGATCGGCGTGGAAGGCCTGCAGGCCCTGGGTCTGAACGCCAAGACCTCCACCCCGGAAGCCACCGTCTGGACCGAAGCCCTGGTCACGGGTGACTTCGACGTCGCCCTGCAGGGCTACTTTGCCGGTGCCAACCCGCACAAGTACTTCGAGACCGCCTTCCACTCGCGCAACATGGGCGAGCGTGGCAACCGCTTCGCGGCCAACCGCTACAAGGATCCCGAGCTCGACAAGCTGATCGACGACTTCACCCAGACCGCCGATGCGGCCAAGCAGAAGGAGATCATGTTCGCCATCCAGGAAAAGGTAGGTGCCAACCAGACCATCATCCCGGTCTTCAACAACCCGACCTGGTATGAGTACAGCACCAAGCGCTTCAATGGCTGGTTCAGCGCCGACAACCCGGTCGCCAAGCCCCAGGTCCACCCGGACACCCCTGAGCGTCTGCTGCACGTGCTCTCCCTCAAGCCGAACAGCTAACCACCTCGGCCCCCTGCGGGGGGCCTTCTTCCCCGCCGCCCACCCATTGCCCGGATCTGCCGGGGTTGGGGTAGCTATGCCCGGCGCGGGGCAGGCTTGCAGTAAAAGGTATCATCATGGGATTTATACTAAGACGCTTCTCCTTCTATCTGGTCGCCTTCCTGGTGGCCGCCACCATTAACTTCCTGCTACCCAGAGCCATGCCGGGGGACCCCGTCTCCGTCATGTTTGCCCGGGCCGGCGCCATGATGGAACCCGCCGCCCTCGAGGCACTCAAGGCCACCTTCGGCTTTGTGGATGGCCCGATTGGCGCTCAATTTCTCACCTATGTGAAGAGTGTCTTCACCTGGGATCTCGGCACCTCGGTGCGTTACTACCCGCAGCAGGTTGCCGACGTGCTCGGTCGCGCCATCGGCTGGACCCTGTTCCTGGTGGGCACCTCCACCATCATCAGCTTCTCGCTCGGATCCATCGTCGGCATCTTCGCCGCCTGGTACCGGGGCGGTCGCATGGACAGCATCCTCTCCCCCCTCACCCTGGTGATGCAGGCCATCCCCCCCGTGGTGGTCTCCCTGCTCGCCCTCTTCCTGTTCGGCGTGAGCCTGGAGTGGCTGCCCATCGGCTACGCCTACAGCCCGGAGATCACCGCCGATTACGGCTGGGAGCACATCAAGAGCATCATGCTGCACGCCATCATGCCGGTGGGCACCCTGGCCATCGTCCAGATTGGCGGCTTCCTCATCACCATGCGCAACAACATGATCAACCTGCTGGGGGAGGATTACATCACCATGGCCAAGGCCAAGGGGCTCTCCAGCAACCGGGTCATCTTCAACTACGGCGCCCGCAACGCCATCCTGCCCAGCGTCACCGCCCTCTCCATGGCGCTCGGCTTCGTCATCGGCGGCTCCCTCATCACAGAGGTGATCTTCAACTACCCGGGCCTGGGCCTGACCCTGTACCAGGGCATACTGGCGCGCGACTACCCCCTCATCCAGGGGCAGCTGCTCATCATGACCATCACCATGCTCAGTTTCAACTTCCTGGCCGACATGCTCTACGTCTTCCTGGATCCCCGTCTGCGTACCGGAGGTAAATAAGATGCGTATGCCTACCATCCTCAAGATCCTGCTGGGCAACAAGAAGGCCGCCTTCGGTCTCGCCATCGTCGTCTCCTTCGTGTTGATGGCGCTGTTTGCCCCCCTGCTCGCCAGCAACGAGCCCACCAAGCGGGTCGCTCGCCCCCACCAGCCCCCCAGCGCCGAATACGTGATGGGCAGCACCCGCATGGGACACGACATCTGGGCCCAGTTCACCAACGGCGCCCGCATCTCCCTCATGGTGGGGTTCGGGGCCGGCCTGCTGGTCTGCGTCCTGGCCATCAGCATCGGCATCACCGCCGGCTACTTCGGCGGCCTCATCGACGAGTGCCTCACCTTCCTGATGAACGTCATGCTGGTGATCCCCGGGCTCCCTCTGCTGCTGGTGCTGGCCAGCTTCATCGGCGAAGCCTCCCCCCTGGTGATCGCCCTCATCATAGGGCTGACCTCCTGGGCCTATGGCGCCCGGGTCATCCGCGCCCAGACCCTGGCGCTGCGGGAAAAAGAGTTCGTCATCGCCGCCGAGGTGCTGGGGGAGCCGGCCTGGCGCATCATACTGGTGGAGATACTGCCCAACCTCATCTCTATCATCGGCGTGAGCTTCATCGGCTCCATCATCTACGCCATCGTCACCGAGGCGACCCTGGAGTTCCTGGGCCTGGGCGACCCCACAGTGGTGAGCTGGGGCATCATGCTCTACAACGCCCAGACCTCCAGCGCCATCCTGGTGGGCGCCTGGTGGGAAATTCTGGCCCCCTGCTTCGCCATCGCCACCCTGGGCGCAGGCCTGGCCATGCTCAACTTCGCCATCGACGAAATCGCCAACCCGCAACTGCGTTCCCACAAGGGTTTGAATCGCTGGAAGAAACTCTCAGCCCCGGCCCAGATCAACGTTCAGGAGAAGACAGCATGAAGCAGCAACCCCTGCTGTCGGTACGCAAGCTCTGCGTCGACTACATTACGGAGAACGGCGACGTGCGCGCCGTCAATTCGGTCAGCTTTGACATCGCCCCCGGCGAAGTATTCGGCCTCGCCGGCGAGTCCGGCTGCGGCAAGTCCACGGTCGCCTTCTCGGTGGCCCGGCTGCACAAGCCGCCCGCCTACATCAGCGGCGGCGAGATCCTGTTCAAGGGGGAGAACATCCTCGGCTTCGACGACGAGCGGCTGCGCAGCTACCGCTGGCGCCAGGCGAGCGTGGTGTTCCAGTCCGCCATGAATGCCTTGAACCCGGTGCTGCGCATGGAGGAGCAGTTCTGCGACGTGCTGCAAGCCCACAATCCCGGCCTGACTCGCTACGAGGCGATCAAGCGCGCCCAGGAGCTGCTCGCCATCGTCGACATCCACCCGAGCCGGCTCAAGGATTACCCGCACCAGTTCTCCGGCGGCATGCGCCAGCGGCTGGTGATCGCCATCGCCATGGCCCTCAACCCCGAGCTGCTCATCATGGACGAGCCCACCACGGCGCTGGACGTGGTGGTGCAGCGGGAGATATTGCAGAAGGTCTATGCCCTGAAAGAGAAGTTCAACTTCTCCATCCTCTTCATCACCCATGACCTCTCCCTCATGGTCGAGTTCTGCGATCGCATCGGCATCATGTACGCGGGGGAGCTGGTGGAGGTGGCGCCGTCCAAGGCGATCCTGACCGCGCCCCTGCACCCCTACACCCGGGGTCTGGGCAACTCCTTCCCGCCCCTGCACGGCCCGAAAACCGTGCTGGAGGGGATCCCGGGCACCCCGCTCAACCTGCTGGAAGTGCCGGTGGGCTGCCGCTTCCAGGCCCGCTGCGCCAAGGTGCACGACCGTTGCCGCCAGGAGTACACCGCTCTGGCCGAGATCCGTCCCGGCCAGCAGACCGCCTGCCACCTCTATGCCGATGGCCTCGGCGACGAGCAGGCATCCGACCCTCTCATCTTCGCCAAGGCCGCTGGCTGTTAAGGAGTCTTCCATGCACATCGCCGATACCCAGGCTCCCATCATTCAGGTCGAGCACCTCTACAAGGACTTCGCGGTCAACTCCAACGCCATCAAGAGTGGCAAGATGCGGGCGCTGTCCGACATCACCTTCAACCTGCACCGGGGCCGCGCCCTGGCGGTGGTGGGGGAGTCGGGCTCGGGCAAGAGCACCATCGCCAAGATCATCGCCAAGATGTACAAGCTCTCCAGCGGCCGCATCCTCTATCGCGGCCGGGATCTGGAGGAGTTCAACAAGGGCACCGCCCTGCTGGACTACCGCCAGAGCGTGCAGATGGTGTGGCAGGATCCGTTCGGTTCTCTCAACCCGACCCACACCATCTATCACCACATCGCCCGCCCCCTGCTGCTGCACAGCAAGGTGCTGGACAAGCGGGATCTGCCGGACATGGTCCATGGTCTCCTTGAAAAGGTGGGGCTGACCCCGGCCAAGGCCACCGCCGCCAAGTACCCCCACCAGCTCTCCGGCGGCCAGCGCCAGCGGGTCAACATCGCCCGCAACCTGGCGGTGGAGGCCGAGGTGGTGCTGGCGGACGAGCCTACCTCCATGCTCGACGTCTCCATTCGCATCGGCATCCTCAACCTGATGGAGCAGATGAAGAACGAGCTGGGGGTCTCCATGCTCTACATCACCCACGACATCGCCACCGCCCGCTACGTGGCCGAGGATCTGGCGGTGATGTACGTGGGCCACATGGTCGAATGGGGCGAGGTGGACGAGATACTGCACCACCCCCAGCACCCCTACACCCAGCTGCTCATCTCGGCGGTGCCCGACCCCGAGAAGAGCATCCACGCCGAGCTGGAGGGGGGCCGCAAGGGGGAGATACCGCTCTGGACCCCGGAATCCCTCGGCTGCCCCTTCGCCGGGCGCTGCCTCCAGGCCATGGCCCGCTGCAAGGAGGCCATGCCGCCGGTCACCAAGCTTGCCGACAACCACTTCGTGCGCTGCTACCTGCACGAATAAGGGTGACGGGCGGCCCGGCCGCCCGCGCCAGACTCCCGGGGGCTCCGTCGTGCCCCCCTTTTCCCCGACGATAGAGGTATCGATGGAACTGCTTGTCAATCAGGTGGGTTACGAGTGTTCGGGCCCCAAGATAGCCCTGCTGCAGACCCGGCCCGGCCAGGTGCAGGAGGGGCTGGCCCGGCTGCTGCCCCTGACCGGTGGCCCCGCCCTGTTCGAGGCGCCGCTCACAGAGGAGATCAGGGTGCCCGGCTGGCGGGATCGCGCCTTCTGGTGCATCGACTTCGGCCCCCTGCGCCAGGAGGGAGACTACCGGCTCGAGGTGATCACCGCCCATGGCATAGTGCGCTCGGCGCGCTTTCGCCTCGGCGAGCAGCTGCTGGTCCAGCGCTGCCTGTCCGATGTCATCCATTACTTCAAGAGTCAGCGTTGCAGCGGTCAGTATGACAAGGCGGACCGGGCTGCCCCCCTGTTTGGTCAGGATGGGCGCCGCGACGTGCACGGCGGCTGGTATGACGCCAGCGGCGACGTCAGCAAATACCTGAGCCACCTATCCTACGCCAACTACCTCAATCCCCAGCAGACCCCCCTGGTGGTGTGGAGCCTGCTCAAGAGCCGGGCGCTGCTGGCCGGGGCAAGCGACATCGACAGCCTGAACCTCTGCAAGCGCCTCGAGGATGAGGGACTCCACGGCGCCGATTTCCTCTGCCGCATGCAAGATGAGAGCGGCTTCTTCTACATGACGCTGTTTGACAAGTGGAGCAAGGATCCCGCGCAGCGCGAGCTGTGCGCCTATGCCACCCAGCAGGGGATCAAGTCCGCCAGCTGGCAGGCGGGTTTTCGCCAGGGGGGCGGCATGGCCATCGCCGCCCTGGCCCGCGCCGCCCGGGCGGGCAGCTGCGGTGATTTCGACCAGCATCACTATGGCGAGGCGGCCAGGCGCGGCTACCTGCACCTGCGCGAGCACAACCTCGCCTATCTGGACGACGGGGTAGAGAACATCATCGACGACTACTGCGCCCTGCTGGCCGCGGTGGAACTGAGTCACACCTTCATGGCCAGGGGGACAGACGACCGGCCACCCCAGGCCGCAGAGCCGACCCACGGCGGCGAGGACGAGTGGCTGGCCGAGGCACGCCACTGGGCCGGGCGACTCTGCGCCCGGCTGCGCCCCCACGGGGAGCTCGGCCACTACTGGTCGGCCAACGACGACGGTTCTCGCCCCTACTACCACGCCGCCGAGGCCGGCCTGCCGGTGCTGGCCCTGCTCGAATACCTGGCCCTGGAGACGGACTCCGATCGCATCGCCGGGGTCGAACGCGTCGTGCGCCAGGCCCTGCTGGCCGAGCTGGCCCTGACCGCGCGCCCACACAACCCCTTCGCCCTCGCCCGCCAGTATGTGAAGGGGGTCGGCGAAGAGGCGCGTATCAGCTTCTTCATGCCCCACCACAACGAGTCCGGCTACTGGTGGCAGGGGGAGAACGCCCGGCTCGCCTCCCTGGCCGCCGCCGCCTTCGCCGCCGCACAACGGCTGCCGGATATCGCCGCCCCCCTGCAGGCCCACGGCCAGCATCAGCTGGACTGGATCCTGGGGCGCAACCCCTTCGACGCCTGCATGCTGATGGGCCACGGCATCAAGAACCCCGCCTACACCGCCGGCTATCCCAATGCCCCAGGCGGCATCTGCAACGGCATCACCTCGGGATTCGAGGATGAGGCCGATGTCGCCTTCATCCCGGCAGAGTATAAGGACAGGCTGGATCAGAACTGGCGCTGGGGGGAGCAGTGGATCCCCCACGGCGCCTGGTTTGCCCTGGCCATCAGCTGGCAGGGGGCCCACCATGGATGACCGGGATAAGGCTATCGCCTACTGGGTCGGCGTCGATGGCGGCGGCACCCATACCCGGGCCCGCATCCGGGATCGCAGCGGTGCGCTGCTCGGCGAGGGGCGCGCCAGTGGCTCCAACCTGGAGCTGGGCATAGACATGGCCCAGCGCCAGGTGCTGGCGGCGGTGCACGCCGCCATGGCGGCCGCCGGGCTGCCGGCGTCCGCCATGGGCCGGATGAGCGCTGGTCTCGCCATCGCCTCCGCCGAGCTGCACACCTGCTATCGCGACTTCCTGGCCCAGCCCCTGCCCTTTGCCGAGACCCGGCTCACCTCGGATGCGTTCGGTGCCTGTCTGGGGGCCTTCGGCGGCGGCGAGGGAGCCATCCTCATCGCCGGTACCGGCTCGGTCGGGCTCCTGTTCCAGGGGGGCCTTATCCGTACCTGCTCCGGGCGGGGCTTCCCCATCTCGGATCTGGGCAGCGGCGCCTGGCTGGGGCTGAGGGCCATCCAGCAATCCCTGCTCTGCCACGACGGCATCCTGCCCCCCAGCCTGCTGGCGGTGCGCCTGCTGGATCACTTCAAGCGGGATCAGGCCGAGGTGGTGCGCTGGGCGGCCCGGGCGATCCCGGCCGATTACGGCCGCTTCGCCCCCTGGGTGTTCGAGGCGGCGAAGGACGAGGATCCCCTCGCCCTCGAGCTGCTGGCCCAGACCCAGGCCCAGCTCGACACCCTGATCCGCGGCATGCTGGCACAAGGCGCCAGTCGGGTCGCGCTGCTCGGTGGCATCGGGGAGCGGCTGCGACCGCGCCTGAGCCACCTTCCCCTTGTCACCCCGCAGGCGGACGCCCTGGAGGGCGCCATCCTCTTTGCAAAACAGAAGGAACTGCCATGTCTACACCCTTGATCACCATTGCCGTCCAGCGCCGCGATGAGGAGGATGTCTGGATCCTGTTGACCCTGGACAGGGTACCAAGCGAACCATGGCAGCTGCACTTCTGCCTCGGCCGTCACATCGATGCCAGCAGCCTGGAGGGGGGAGAGCTCATCCACCAGAGCGGCAGCTACAAGGTGATAGCACCCCACCCGGGGAGCAGGGAGCTTGCCCTCTGCTGTCGCAAGACGGCGTTCAAGCGCCTCACCGACCTGCCCCAGGGCTTCTTTCTCAGCCTGCCCGAATCCAGGGAGGGAGCCCAGATCATCCCGGTCACCATAGCGGGCCAGGAGCTGGGGCTGGACTCCCCCGCCCCCGCCGGCAAGGAGCTGGCCGAGGTGGAGACCGAGCACGGCATAGTGCCGCAGCCCCGGCGCCTGGTGCGCCTCGAGGGCAACTTTCGCCTCGCCGAGCGGGCCCACGTCAGGGGGCCGGGCAACCTCGCGGCTCTGCTTGGCCACTTCAACGATCTGACCTCCCTCGCCCTGGAGCAGGACCATGACGCCGAGATAAGCCTGGTGCAGGCCGAGCTGCCCGCCGAAGGCTACCGGCTGCTGATCCGGCCCCAGGGCATAGAGATAGCGGCCGGGGATGTCGCCGGCTGGCGCCACGGCCTGGTGAGCCTGGCCCAGTGGTATCTGCAGCACGGGGAGAGCCTGCCCTGCATCGAGGTCGAGGATGCCCCCCGCTTTGGCCTGCGGGTCATTCACCTGGACTGCGGGCGCCACTTCCAGCCGATGGCGAGCCTCAAGCGCCTGCTCCGCCAGATGAGCCTCTACAAGTTCAACCGCTTCCACTGGCACTTGACCGATGACGAGGGCTGGCGCCTGGAGATCAAGGCCTTCCCGACCCTGACCGAGGTGGGCGCCTGGCGGGGCCATGGTCTGGCCATCGGCCCCCAGCTCAGCGGCGGCGCCGCGCGCTACGGCGGCAGCTACAGCCAGGCCGAGGCCCGCGAGCTGGTGGCATACGCCGCCAGCCTCGGCATAGAGGTGATCCCGGAGATCGACATTCCCGGCCACTGCCACGCCGCCATCAAGGCACTGCCCGAGCTGCTCATCGAGCCTGAGGATCACTCCCGCTACCTGTCGGTGCAATATTTCGACGACAACGTGCTCAACCCGGCGCTGCCCGGCACCTATCACTTCCTCGAGCGCGTGATGGACGAGGTGTGCGAACTGTTCCCGAGCTCCTTGATCCACATGGGAGGGGACGAGGTGCCCCACGGGGTCTGGACCGACAGCCCCGCCTGCCAACGGCTGATGGTTCAGCAGGGTTACCAGGACATTCGCGAGTTGCAGGGGCACCTGCTGCGCCACTGCCAGGGCTATCTGGCCGCCAAGGGGCGCCGTATGGTGGGCTGGGAGGAGATATTGCAGGGGGACAAGGTGAGCCAGGAGGCCATCATCTGTGCCTGGACCAGCTTCCAGGCGGGGCTGGATGCCGCGGCGGCGGGCTACCCCGTGCTGATGGCCGCCGCCCAGTATCTCTACCTGGATCTGGCGTGCAGCGAAAACATAGAGGAGCCGGGACTCTACTGGGCCGGCACCCCCAACCTGGAGCAGGTCTACTCCTGCGATCCCGCTCCGGCCGATTTCCATGCCAACGATAACATCCTGGGGGTGCTGAGCCCCCTGTGGTCCGAGCTGGTACACACCCGTGACCGCCTCGACTATATGCTGTTCCCACGCATGCTGGCCACGGCGGAAGTCGCCTGGAGCCTGCCAGGTGACAAGGACTGGGGGCACTTCTGCGCCCGCCTGCCCGGTCAGCTGGCGATCCTCGACCAGCAGCAGGTGCGCTACCGCACGCCACAAAGGTAATGTTGTCACTCTCTTTGGCGGTCTGCGCGGCCGCCTTTTTTTATCCTGCCTCCAGCCTCCTGTTTACTTTTTTGCAGCAAAAGACATACACTCCGCGCGGCTTTTAACGTGCCATCTGGATACACTTTATCCGGCCCACCGTCACATCTCGTGCAAACAATCGTTAACATATTCCAATCGAAGCCGATATCCGTGACAGCGTTCGCCCCACATGAAAGGAGTTCATCCATGTCCCACCCGCAGCCCCCCCACAATGACCAGGAGGTGCTCTTCCCCGCCTCGGTCCAGCTCGTCTCCATCACGGACCTGAGTGGGGTGATCACCTACGCCAATCGCCATTTCTGCGAGGTGGCCGGGTATGGGCGCGACGAGCTCGTCGGACAGCATCACAACCTGGTGCGCCACCCCGACATGCCCAAGGCCGCCTTCGCCGATCTGTGGCGACAGCTCAAGGATGGCAAGCCGTGGCGCGGCGTGGTCAAGAACCGCTGCAAGGATGGCCGCTACTACTGGGTCGATGCCTATGTCACCCCCCTCTACCGGGACGGCAAGATCAGCGGCTACCAGTCGGTGCGCTGCAAGCCCACCCCGGCGCTGATCCAGCGGGCCAGCACCATCTACCGGACCCTGCGCCAGGCCGAGCAAGGCCAGGGATCGGCCCTTCCCGCCTTCACCACCCTGCGTCCCTGGCTCGCCGTGGCGGGGCTCGCCGCCCTGCTGGCCCTCGCCTGGCAGCTGGCCGGAGCCAAGGCCGCCCTGCTGATGCCCCTGCCCCTGCTGCTGCTTGGCCTGCTCTACCGGGACGAGCTCATCGGCACTCGCCACTACCTGCAACGGCTGCACCAGGACTACGACAGCCTGACCCGCCAGGTCTACTCGGGCAGCGGGGCGGCGGCCATCGCCGATTTTCACCTCAAGATGGGCGAGGCGCGGCTCACCACTGTGCTTGGTCGGGTCAGTGATGCCACCGACCCCCTGCAACGGCTGGCTGGCGAGCTCAAGCTCGCCTCGAACCAGGCCTGCACCGCCATCGGCGAACAGGATGCCCAGACCCAGCAGATGGCGACGGCAATGACCCAGATGGCCACCACGGCCCAGGAGATAGCCCGCAACATCCAGGAGTCCCATGGTCAGGTCGATGAAGTGCGCAGCCGCTGCCTGCAGACCGATGATCAGCTAGCCCAGACCGAACGCCAGATCACCGCCCTCACCGGCCAGGCCGAGCAGGCCTATCAGACCGCGGTCAGCCTGGCCGAGGAGTCGGCGCGCATCGGCACCCTGATGAGCGAGATCCAGGGGATCGCCGATCAGACCAACCTGCTGGCCCTCAACGCCGCCATCGAGGCGGCCCGGGCCGGCGAGCAGGGCCGCGGCTTCGCCGTGGTGGCCGACGAGGTGCGCACCCTCTCCACCCGCACCCACAAGGCGACCGAGCAGATCCAGGGCAGCATAGGCCAGATCCAGCAGACCCTGAGCCAGTGGCAGACCATGATGCAGAGCAACCTGCACCAGACCCAGAGCTGCGCCGAGCTGACCCGCCAGGGTTCCTGCAGCCTGCAGCAGGTGCTCGCCCAGATGGATCAGGTCAGCGCCTACGGCGCCCAGATTGCCGCCGCCGCCGAGCAGCAGCAGGCCGGGGTGGAAGAGATGGGCCGCAACATCCAGGCCATCTCGGCCCACTCGCAGCACAACAGCCACAAGATGCGCGAGGTCGATACCGTGAGTCAGGCCCTGTTCAACCAGGCCAGCCAGCTCAAGGGGCTGAGCCAGACCTTCGGCTGAATCTGCCCGCCCGCAGCAAAGGCGCGGTCGAGACAGCGCCTTTTTCGAACTTGCCCGCCCAACGACAAAGGCGCCACAATGGCGCCTTTGTCGTGACGGGATAGCAACAGCCATGAGGGAAACGCAAACCGGACAGAGCAAGCAGGCCAGGATAGAAGCCATCCTGGCGCTGATACCAGAGGGCAAGGTGGTCAGCTATGGCCAGGTGGCGGATCTCGCCGGCCTGCCGGGCCGCGCCCGTCTGGTGGGCAAGGTGCTGCGGGAGACAGACAAGGTGCTGCCCTGGCACAGGGTACTGGGGGCCGGGGGAAAGATCGCTCTGCCAAGGGGCTCAACGGGGTTTGATGAGCAGACGGGGCGCCTGCAACAGGAGGGGGTGCCGGTGATCAAGGGACGGGTCAGGATGCAGGAGTGGCAGTGGCAGCCCGACCTGGCCGAGCTGCTGTTTCTGCTTCCCTTCTAGCCGAGGTGCTAGCCGAGGGAGAGGATCTCGTCGCTGCGCACCTGCACCGGGATGGTTTCCGCTTCGCGCTGGAGCAACACCAGCTGGTTCTGTCTGTCGACCTCCAGCACATAGGCGAGGCCCTCCCGGGTCTGGCAACTCATGCCAGGCCGGATCTCGCTGATATCCATAATCGACTCCTTGTCTTGCCTGCCGCTACCTTGCAGCGTTTGCAGTATATCCTCCGGCCATGAAAAAGGCCCTGCATTTGCAGGGCCCTGGTTACCTCGGGTTCACGCCTTCTTGGCCTTGGCCAGGCTCTCCTGCCACTTGCCATTGTCGTAATGGGCCGTCCAGCCTGTGGCCTTGCCGTTCACCTCCGTCATCACGTACTGCTCCTTGGTCTTGCGACTGAAGCGAACGATGGCGGCGTTTCCGTCAGGATCTGACGCCGGGGCGTCGGCCAGGTACTGGTGCTTGGGCGAGAGCCGCTCCTTGAAACGCTTGAGCTCCTCCACCAGAGGCGCACGGGTCTCACGGGATTTGGGGAAGTTGCTGGCGGCCAGGAAGAGACCGGCGGCGCCATCCCGCAGCACGAAGTGGGCATCGGACTGGGTGCACTTGAGCTCGGGCAGGGGCACGGGATCTTCCTTCGGCGGCGCTATGTCGCCGTTTTTCAGGATCTTGCGGGTGTTCTTGCAGCTCTCGTTGGTGCAACCCATGTACTTGCCGAAGCGGCCGTTCTTGAGCTGCATTTCGCTGCCACAGCGATCGCACTCAATGCTGGGGCCTTCGTAGCCCTTGAGCTTGAACTGACCCTGCTCTATCTCGTACCCCTCGCAGTCCGGGTTGCGGCCACAGACGTGGAGCTTGCGGGTCTCGTCGATGATGTAGGCGTCCATGGCGGTACCGCAGATGCCGCAGCGATGCTTGGCACGCAGCGCCTCGGTTTCGGCCTCTTCCCCGTCGATGGCGGAGACGAATTCATCGGCCGACACCAGGTTGATGGTCTTCTTGCAGCGCTCTTTGGGCGGCAGGGCATAGCCGGAGCAGCCGAGGAAGACCCCTGTGGTGGCGGTGCGGATCCCCATCTTGCGGCCGCAATCGGGGCAGTCGATATCGGTCAGCACCATCTGGTTGGCGCGCATGCCCCCCTCTTCCGCCGGCTTGTCGGCCTGGGCCAGCTCGGCGGTGAATTCGGCGAAGAAGGCATCGAGCACCGCCTTCCACTCCTGTTCCCCCTGCGCCACCTCATCGAGCTTGTCCTCCATCTTGGCGGTGAACTCGTAGTTCATCAGCTCGACGAAGTTTTCCACCAGGCGGTCGGTCACTATCTCCCCCATCTTCTCGGCGAAGAAGCGGCGGCTCTCGACCCGCACATAACCACGATCGACGATGGTGGAGATGATGGAGGCATAGGTGGACGGACGGCCGATGCCGCGTTTTTCCAGCTCGCGCACCAGGGCCGCTTCGGTGAAGCGGGCGGGGGGCTTGGTGAAGTGCTGACGGGGATCCAGCTTGACCAGCTTGAGGGTCTCGCCGACGCTCACCGCCGGCAGCTGGCTGTCGTCCCCCTTGCGCCCCATGGGGGGCAGCGCCTTGGTCCAACCGGCGAAGCGCAGAATACGGCCGCGGGCCTTGAGCTCGAACTCCCCCGCCTTGACGGTGAGAGTGGTGGCATCGTAGTGGGCCGGGGTCATCTGGCAGGCGACAAACTGGCGCCAGATGAGGTCATAGAGCCGCAGGGCGTCCTGCTCCATCCCTTCCAGATCGGCGGTGGTCAGGGTGACGTTGGAGGGGCGGATCGCCTCGTGCGCCTCCTGGGCCCCCGCCTTGGAGCCATAGAGGTTCGGCTCGCTCGGCAGATAGGGGGCGCCATACTGGGTGGCGATGTAGTCACGCACCGCCTCGACTGCCTCCTTGCTGAGGTTGGTGGAGTCGGTACGCATATAGGTGATGTAGCCCGCCTCGTACAGACGCTGGGCCATCATCATGGTCTTCTTCACCCCGAAGCCCAGCCGGGTGGAGGCCGCCTGCTGCAGGGTGGAGGTGATGAAGGGGGCGGACGGCTTGGAGCCGGTCGGCTTGTCTTCCCGGCTGACGACCCGATAGTCGACCCCGTCGAGGGCCGCCAGGGCCGCGTCGGTTTCTGCCTTGGTGACCGGCTTGA
The DNA here is from genome assembly GCF_000819765.1 of Aeromonas bivalvium. Lineage (GTDB taxonomy): Bacteria > Pseudomonadota > Gammaproteobacteria > Enterobacterales > Aeromonadaceae > Aeromonas > Aeromonas bivalvium. Next base: position 65,009 of record NZ_CDBT01000054.1, on the reverse strand, counting down.
ACTCGGCGCCATTGCGGCTGAGCACCTCCATGCGCAGGGACTCGTCCCCCGCCGTCATCAGATCCGCGTGCAGATCCCAGAACTCCACCGGTACGAACGCCTTGATCTCGCGCTCCTTGTCGACGATGAGGCGCACGGCCACGGATTGCACCCGGCCGGCGGAGAGACCGCGGGCCAGCTTCTTCCAGAGCAGCGGAGAGACCATGTAGCCCACCACCCGGTCGAGGAAACGACGGGCCTGCTGGGCATTGACCCTGTGCATGTTCAGCTCGGAGGGCTGGGAGAAGGCCTCCTGGATGGCGCTCTTGGTGATCTCGTTGAACACCACCCGCTTGTAGCGGCTGTCGTCACCGCCGATGATCTCCTGCAGGTGCCAGGCGATCGCCTCTCCTTCTCTATCCAAGTCGGTTGCGAGATAGATGGTGTCGGCCTTCTCGGCCAGGCTTTGCAGCTCGCTGACCACTTTTTCCTTGCCGGGCAAAATCTGGTAGTTGGCCTGCCAGCCATTGGTGGGGTTGATGCCCATGCGGGCAAACAGGGCATTGCGATCCTTGGCTGCCTTCTCGGATTCGCTGAGCTTGATGCCGCGAATGACGGGTTTCTTGGGTTCGCTGCTGGCACTGCCGCTGGTCGGCAGGTCGCGGATATGACCGACGCTGGATTTCACCACGTAGTCTTTACCCAGGTATTTATTGATGGTCTTGGCCTTGGCCGGAGACTCTACGATGACCAGTGATTTGCCCATGCTGTAACTTGTATCCTCGTTGCACCCGTCGGGGTTGGTGTGCGGTTTTGTGGGGCTGTATAAGAGATTTGACGCCAAAAAGCAATCTTGGCGACAAGTTTGCTTGTGGTTTCCAACCGCATCGCTTCTTTATTTATTAATGCGAAGCACAGGGGATGGACGCAACCGCTTTTTCATTTTTATGCCGCTCAGCCCCGTTTTTTATATCCGAAACGACATAACAAACCGCCCTCGCAACATAACAAAGCACTTTCGTTATCAGCTTGTTACAAAAGACAAAATCTCTTTATAATGGCCACATGCCGCAGCTTTGTGCGCGGAAGGAACCGCAACCCATATAAAAATCGAAAGGATGTACTCTGATGAAGCACTTCGAGGTTAACTTCGACGGCCTGGTCGGCCCCACTCACAACTATGCCGGCCTCTCCTATGGCAACGTGGCGTCCCAGAGCAACGCATCGGCGGCCTCCAATCCGAAGGAGGCGGCCAAGCAGGGGCTGCGCAAGATGAAGGCGCTGACGGATCTCGGCATGACCCAGGGGGTGCTGGCGCCCCAGGAGCGGCCCGATCTCGCCACCCTGCGCCGCCTGGGCTTCACCGGATCGGACGCCAGGGTGCTGGAGCAGGCCGCCAGGCAGGCCCCCGCCGTGCTGGCCGCCTGCTACTCCGCCTCCAGCATGTGGACCGCCAACGCCGCCACCGTCTCCCCGAGTGCCGATACCCAGGATGGCCGCATCCACTTCACCCCGGCCAACCTGACCAACAAGTTCCACCGCTCCCTCGAACCCGAGGTGACCGGCCGCATCCTGCGCGCCGTCTTCCCGGGGGATCGCCACTTCTGCCACCATAGCCATCTGCCGGACAACGATCACTTCGGTGACGAGGGCGCCGCCAACCACACCCGGCTGTGCCGCGCCTATGGCGAGGCCGGGGTCGAGCTGTTCGTCTATGGCCGCAGTGCCTTCGACGTTTCCCAGCCCGCCCCCAAACGCTACCCGGCCCGTCAGACCCTGGAAGCGAGCCAGGCCATCGCCCGTCTCCATGGCCTGGGGGAAGAGAGCGCCGTCTTCATCCAGCAGAATCCGGACGTGATCGATCAGGGGGTGTTCCACAACGACGTGATCGCGGTGGGCAACCAGAACGTGCTCTTCTTCCACCAGCAGGCCTTCCTCAATACCGAAGCGGCGCTGGCCGAGGTGCGCACCAAGTTTGGCGAAGGGGATCTGCATTTCATCGAGGTGCCGACCCATGAGGTGTCGGTGCAAGATGCGGTGAAATCCTATCTGTTCAACACCCAGATCCTGACCCTGCCCTCCGGCGAGATGGCCATCATCGCCCCCACCGAATGCCGTGACAACCCGGCGGTATCGGCCTACCTGGCCAGGCTGGTGACCCTGGGCACCCCCATCAAGGGCGTGCACTACATGGACGTGAAGCAGAGCATGCGCAATGGCGGCGGCCCCGCCTGTCTGCGGCTGCGGGTCGCCATGAACGACAGTGAGCTGGCGGCCGTCAACCCGGCCTGCCTCATCAATGACGGCCAGTTCGCCCGCCTCGACGCCTGGGTCGACAAACACTATCGCGACAGCCTGGCCCTGGACGACTTGCGCGATCCCGCCCTGGTGCAGGAGTCCCGCACCGCCCTGGACGAGCTGACCCAGATCCTCAAGCTGGGATCCGTCTACCCCTTCCAGCGCTGAGCCAAGCCCAGCCAGAAACGACAAGGCCGGACTCATGTCCGGCCTTGTGCATGGGGTGCCTCAGCGCCAGGGGCTCTGCTGCCAGAGCCGCTCCAGCCCCTGTAGCAGCCCCTGGGCCCCCTGCTGACCCAGCTTCTGGGTCAGCGACTTGGGCTTTTGGAAGCACAACCCCACCACCCGGCGCTCCTCGGCGCGGCGCAGCAGATAGTCATCGCTGGTGCAGAGCTCGTCCACCAGCCCCAGCTCCTTGGCCTGACCGGCGAGCCAGTGCTCCCCCGTGGTGACCTTGTCGATGTCCAGCGCCGGGCGATGGGCGGCCACGAAGTCCTTGAACTGCTCGTGGATGGCCCCCAGCTCCTCGCGAAACTTCTCCCGACCCGACTCGTCATTCTCGCCGAACATGGTGATGGTGCGCTTGTACTGGCCCGCCGTGTGCATCTCGAACTCGATATCGTGCTTCTTGAGCAACTTGTGGAAGTTCGGCAGCTGGGCGATCACCCCGATGGAGCCGACGATGGCGAAGGGGGCAGCCAGGATGCGATCCGCCACGCAGGCCATCATGTAGCCGCCACTCGCCGCCACCTTGTCGATGGCCACCGTCAGGGTGATCTGGCGATCCCGCAGACGCTGCAACTGGGACGCCGCCAGGCCATAGCCATGGACCACGCCGCCACCGGACTCGAGCCGCAGCAGCACCTCGTCCCCCGGCTGGGCCACCCCGATCACCGCGCTCACCTCCTCGCGCAGGGAGGCCACCTCCCTGGCATCCATGCTGCCATGAAAGTCCATGACGAACAGGCGGCGCCGCTCATCCCCCTGCTTGCTGCGCTGCTTGTTGCGCTCCTTCTGCTGCTTCTCCAGCTGCTTGCGCTCCTGCTTGCCGGCCAGGGATTCCTGCAGCCGGGTGCGGGTCTGCTCCAACTCGGCGGAGAGATCGCTTATCACCAGCTCTCCCTTGCGGGACTTGGGGTGACGGCTGCTGACCAGCATCAGGATCAGGGCGCCGAAGGCGAGCACCAGGGTGAGGGTCTTGGCCAGAAACAGGCCGTATTCGCTCAAAAATGCCACTGAAGACTCCGTTGAGAGTGAAAATTTTTCCCATTCTAGGGAGTTTGTTTCGGGGGCGCAAAGTCTCTGGTATCAAAGCCCACCCGAGGCAGAGATGCGGCAAGCGCCTCGTTTCCTTCACATTTTTATCCGGCCGCGCTGGTCAAACGGCCGGGGGCCTCAGTACACTTGCCCCAACACGCCGGGGCAGGACCCTGGCCAATTCCATGAAATTCACAGGAGTCGTCATGCTCGATTATCAGGCCCCCGCCACCTTGCTCAGCAACAAAGTCATTCTGGTGACGGGGGCAGGTGACGGCATAGGCCGTGAAGCGGCGCTCACCTTCGCCGCCCACGGCGCCACCGTCATACTGCTGGGCCGCACCGTGGCCAAGCTGGAAGCCGTCTACGACCAGATCGAGGCCGCCGGCCACCCCCTGCCCGCCATCGCCCCGGTCGACCTGAAAGGGGCCACCGCCAGCCACTATCGCGGCATGGCCGAGACCTTCGCCGAACAGTTCGGCCGCCTCGACGGCGTCCTGTTCAACGCCGGCCTGCTGGGTTCCCTGTCGCCGTTCGAGCACATCCAGGAGAAGGAGTGGGACGAGGTGATGCAGGTCAACGTCAAGTCCGAATTCCTGCTGACCCAGGCGCTCTTGCCCCTCATCCGCCAGACCGCCAAGGACCATGGCGAGGCCTCCATCCTCTACACCTCGTCGAGCGTGGGCCGCAAGGGGCGCGCCTACTGGGGCAGCTACGCCATCTCCAAGTTCGCGGTGGAGGGCATGATGGAGGTGCTGGCCGACGAGCTGGACAACACAGGGGTGCGGGTCAACAGCATCAATCCGGGCGGCACCCGCACCAAGATGCGCGCCAGCGCCTTCCCGGCCGAAGACCCCATGGCCCTGAAGACACCGGCGGATCTCATGCCCCTCTATCTCTACCTGATGGGGTCTGACAGCCGGGGCAAGACGGGCCAGACCTTCGTCGCCCAGCCCAGATAATCATAAAAAAACGGCTCGCGGCGGCCAGGACCATTAGAGTTATTGGAGTCCATTCACGCGAGCCCGGTGCCGAGCCAGCAGGTGAGTCATGTTTCGTCCCAAGAGTACCTTCGAGCAGTGGCGTATCTTTCAGGCGGTGGTCGACTGCGGCGGTTATGCCCAGGCGGCCGAGGCCCTGAACAAGAGCCAGTCCTCCCTCAACCATGCGGTGGCCAAGCTGCAGCAGAGTCTGGGGGTGGCACTGCTGGAGGTCCGTGGCCGCAAGGCGGTGCTGACCCCGGCCGGGGAGGCTTTCCTCAAGCGGGCCCGCCAGCTCAGCCAGCAGGTGGAGGAGCTCGAGAACCTGGCCGACAACCTGGAGCGCCAGTGGGAACCCCAGATCAACCTCTATGTCTCGGCGCTGCAACCCAGGACGCGGCTCTATCGCGCCCTGGCCCGCTTTCACCCCCGCAGCCGGGGCTGCCGCATCAATCTCCATGAGCGGATCCACTGCCACTTCAACGCGCTGCAACCGGGGGATCTGATGATCTCGGAACACCTGCCCGGGGATCGTACCGGCCTGCCCCTTGACGAGGTGAGCCTGCTGCCCCTGTGCGCCCCGAGCCACCCCCTGGCGGGAGCCCAGGCCCCCCTCTCCCTGGAGCGGCTGACCGCCCATAACCAGATTGGCCTGCATCCCCCCATCCACCGCTCGGTGGACTGGCACGATGCCGAGGACACCGGCTGGAAGGTGACCCATTACCAGGAGGTGATCGCCCTGCTGCAACAGGGGCTTGGCTACGGCTGGCTGCCGCGCCACCTGGCCAGCACGGCCCTGGCCGACGGCAGCCTGGTGCCCCTGACCCTGGAGGGGGGCAGCGAGCGCCACCTCTATACCTATCTGCTCACCCAGAGCCCGGACGCCCTGGGCCCGGCCAGCGAGCTGCTGCTGCGCTGCCTGCGGGACGAATACCAGGGCCGAAGCTAGCCCCTACCCACACCCCTCTCCTTTTTCCATGACAAAAGACCCGCACCAGGCGGGTCTTTGCCTATGGCTCAAGGGGCGCCTCAGACGTTTGGCACCCGCCAGCAGGCGGCCAGGGCCAGCATGGCCAGGGTCAGGGCGACCAGGAAGACACCGTGAAAACTCCACAGCTCGGCGACGATACCGGCGATGGCCCCCGCCAGGATGGAGCCGGTGCGAATGCTGTTGGCGAACAGGGTGGTGGCGACCCCGGCGCGCCCCGGCATCAGGTCCTGAAAATAGGACATGCCGATGCCGGCGATGATGCCGATGAAGATGGCATTGAGCAGTTGCAGCGCGATGAGCGCCTGCTGGCTCGTCAGGGTCACCAGCCCGGCGTAGAAGCCGACCCCGGCCAGCACCGCCAGCAACATCATGGGTCGCTTGCCAAAGCGGCGGGTGTAGTAGCCCGCCAGCAGCATGAAGGGGATCTCGAGCGCCGCCGCCGTGCCCATCAGCACCCCGGCCAGGGTCTCATTCAATCCCAGCTCACGGGTGACATAGAGCGGCATATTGATGAGGTACATGCTGTTGCAGGTCCACATCAGGGTGGAGGCGATGAAGAGCCCTCGCACGGCAGGGTCACGCCAGCTGCTGACCCTGGGCTGGTTCTCGTCCCTGGCCGGCAGCGGCAGGGAGGGCAACCAGCGCCACACCACCAGGGCGCAGACCAGATAGGCGAAGGCGGACGCCAGGTACATGGCCTCGAAGCCGTAGCCGATGGCCAGGGCGAAGGCCATGGGAGGCCCCACCACCCAGGCCAGGGAGAACTGGGCCCGCATCACGGAGCTGAACATGTCGGCCCGCTTCTGCTGACTGTCGGCATGCTCCCGGGCCAGGGCGAACAGCTGGGGGCTGGCGGTGGCCGCCAGGCTCGCCAGCAAGACCCCCAGGCTCACCAGCAGCCAGTAGTTGCGGTTCCAGGCGAACAGCAGGGAGAGCACTATGCCCGCCGCGCAGCAGCGCAGGATCAGGCGTTTGCGATCGCCACTGTGATCGGATCTGTGACCGAGCCACTGGCTGATGAGGATCCCCACCAGGGCGTTGACGGTATAGAAGAGGCCGACCAGGAAGGGGCGCACCTGCACCTCCTCGGCCAGAAACAGGCTCAAGGTGGGCACCTGCAAGGCCACCGCCACCCCGGTCATGAAGGTGACCGCCAGGAAGGACAGTGAGACGGGATCCGGACGCTTGATGACGGCGGTGAGGGATTTCATAGGGTTATCACCAGACTGGAGGAAGGGATGCGCCGGGAGGCGCAGGGACGATGGTCATCTTATGACACCATCTCGAACCAGCTCAAGGCTTGCGACGGCTCCGCCGACACCGTACATTGAAAGCCCAGATTGCCCCATGATGGCAGCAACCACCAAGATGGCCGGCCGACCGCCCTTGCCCGAGGGACGGGCAGCAGACACCAGCCCGTGGCACCCGGCTTGTCTGGCCAGTAAAAGGATTGAATATGTTTGATTTTGACAGGGAAATTGATCGCAGCGGCACCATGAGCCTGAAGTGGGACAAGTACAAGGATAAGGACGTCCTGCCCATGTGGGTGGCCGACACCGACTTCGTTTCCCCCCCGGCCGTCATCGAGGCCCTGACCGAGCGGGTCGCCCACGGCGTCTTTGGTTACTCACGCCCCTCCCCCCGTCTCATCGAACTCATCATTGCCCGCATGAAGGAGCGCTATGGCTGGCAGATAGAGGCCCAGTGGCTGGTATTCCTGCCCGGCGTGGTGCCCGGTCTGAACCTCGCCTGCAAGGCCTGGAGCCAGCATGGCCGCGGCATCATTACCCCCAAGCCGGTCTACTACCCCTTCCTGCAGGCGCCGGGCTTCAATGACAGGCCCCTGCTCACCGTGCCCATGGTGGAGCAGGATGCGCGCTGGGTCCTGGACATAGCGGAGCTGGAGCGTCAGGCCCCCTCGGCGGATCTGCTGCTGCTGTGCAACCCCCACAACCCGGGCGGCACCATCTTCACCCGGGAGGAACTGGAAGCCATCGACGCCATCGCCGAGCGCCACAACCTGGTGATCTGCTCCGACGAGATCCACTGCGATCTGCTGCTGGACCAAGGCGCCCGCCACATCCCCTACGGTGCCCTGAGTCCGGCAGCCGCCGAGCGCTCTGCCGTCATGATGGCACCGAGCAAGACCTTCAACATCGCCGGTCTGTGCTGCTCCTTCGCCGTGGTGGCCAATCCCAGGCTGCGCCTCAAGCTGCAACAGGCGATGCGCGGCATCAGCGCCGACGTCAACCTGCTGGGCTATGTGGCGGCCGAGGCGGCCTACGAGGGGGGCGATGCCTGGCTGGCGGCGCAGCTCGACTACCTGAGCGGCAACCTGGCCCTGATCGAGGCGGCCGTCGCCCGCTGGCCCGGGGTCATGCTGGCGCGCAACCAGGCCACCTATCTCGCCTGGATCGATGTCGCGGGCCTGACACTGGAAGACCCCATCGCCTTCTTCGAACAGGCTGGCGTCGGCCTCTCCCCGGGCGCCCAGTTCGGGGATGCGCAGTTCGTGCGCCTCAACTTCGGTTGCACCCGGGCGCGCCTGACCGAGGCCTTGGCTCGCATGGAACGGGCCATCATGGCCCGGCTCAAATGAGCCATATGGGTCTCCCATCCCTGCTGACTGACTGGTTTCCTATGCGCCCACGAATACCTGCCCTGCTCGCCCCCCTGTTTGCCCTGCTCTGCTGGGGGACGAGCGCCCACGCCAGCGATTACCTCACCATCAGCACGGGGGCGCTCACCGGCGTCTACTACCCGGTCGGTGGCGCCCTCTGCCGCCTGCTCAACGAACAGAGCGGGTCAGATGGCCTGCGCTGCAGCGTGCGGAGCACCAAGGGATCCCTTGCCAACTTGCAGGATCTGCAAGAGGGCAAGAGCCAGCTCGCCCTGGTGCAATCCGATGTACTCCACCACACCGTCCATGGCACCGGCCCCTTCGCGGACCAGGGTCCCAACAGGGCGCTGCGCTCCCTCTATCGGCTCCATCACGAATCGGTGGCCCTGCTGGTCGGTGAACAGAGCCGGATCGGCAGCCTGGGGGATCTGCCGGGAAAACGGGTCGATCTTGGCAGCGTCAACGGCGGAGACAGGGTCACCATCATGGCGCTTGTCGAGGCCATGGGCTGGCAGGCCAAGGATTTTGCCCCCACCGCCGGGCTGGGGGCCGATCGGCTGCAAGGCCTGTGTGATGGCAGCCTGGACGCCGCCTTCGTGGTCGCGGGTCAACCCAATCAGGTGATTTCGGATCTGACCGGGCGCTGCAAGGCCCGTCTGCTCCCCATCGATGATGCCAGGATAACCGGGCTCATCGAGGGGTCGACCTATTACGAGCGGGGCCGCATTCCGGCCAACCTCTACCCGGGCCAGACCATGGCGATCCCCACCCTGGGGGTGCGCGCGGACCTGGTGACCCAGGATACCCTGCCGGTCGAGACAGTCCATCGCCTGCGCCGGGTAATGGATGAGCACCTCAAGCAATTTACCCGCCTGCATCCGTCCCTCATCACCCTCACCCAGGAGACCATGACGGCGCCAAGCCCGGCGCCATCCCATGCCGCCATGCAGGATGACCCCAGGGCGCCCGAGCCGCTCCCGCCCACCCTGATGCCAGAGTCCCTGCAACCCGACAGCGTCCCCTCGGAGGCGCTGCCCACCCAGACCGTCTCTGGGGCTGAGGCCACCGAGGAGAGCACCGCGCCCGAAGGGGAGACCGCGCCGGCCCAGACCCCCTCTGGCGCAGCCGCCACCGGCTCGGCGGCAATCCTCGAGGACGAGGCGGCAATCCTGGAGGGGGAAACGGCGCTTGCCCAGACTCCCTCTGACGCAGCCGCCACCGGCTCGGCGGCAATCCTGGAGGGGGAAACGGCGCCTGCCCAGACCCCCTCTGGCGCAGCCGCCACCGGCTCGGCGGCAATCCCAGAGGCCGAGGCGGCGCCGGCCCAGACCCCTTCTGGCGCAGCCGCCACGGGATCAGCGGCAACCCCAGAGGCCGAGGCGGCGCCTGCCCAACCTCCCTCTGGCGCAGCCGCCACCGAGCCCGCGGCCACACCCTGACTTTTTTCATCCAGACAGACAGCATCAGGGCCACCTCGCGGTGGCCCTGATGTTTTTCGTACTCGGCCCCTTGACGCCGCTACTCGCCCTCCCCGCTCTCCTTGCGCGTCTCCGGCGCCGGGTCAAGGTAGGGATGGGGGCGCTGGATCTCCTCCTCCACCCAGTGCAGCAGCTGCTTGATGGCCCGGGACAGCACCTGGTTCTGGCGCACCACGTACCCCAGACTGGTACCGGGAAAATCATGGAGCTCGGTGACCGGCGCCGTCAGCTTGAGCCTGGGGTGGAGCGAGAAGTCCGGCACTATGGCGACCCCGAACCCCGCCTCGGCCCAGTCGAGCTGGGCGTCCACGCTGCCCACCTCCATGATGCGGCAGCTCGGCAGGCCGAGCAGGGGCAAGGAGGGGTCGATCAGCGCCCGGGTGCGGGTGTCGTGACCCAGCAGGATCAGGGTGGGCTCGTCGAGGGGGTCGCTCTCCCCTGCCCTGGCCCGCGCCTGCCAGCGGGTAAGCCCCTGCCCCAGGGCGCACCAGGTCACCTGTTGCAATTCGGTATAGAAGAGCGGCTCGCTGCGCTTTTGCGCCATCACGAAGCCGAGATCCGCCTTGCCCCCCTTCACCAGCTCGGCCGCCTGATCCGAGGTGGTGTTGAACAGGGTGAGATCGATGCCGGGGAAGGCCTGCTTGAAGCGCTGAAACGGCTGGATCAGCAGCAGGCGCGAGATGATGTCACTGGCGGCGATGGCAAGCTTGCCCTGACTGAACTGGCCGAGGGCATTGAGATCGGCCTGGCACAGTTGCAGCTCGTTGAGGGCGCGCTCGGCGCTTTGCAGCAAGCGCTCCCCGGCCTGGGTCAGCCGGAACGGGCTGCGTTCCACCAGCTTGACCCGGGTCGCCTGCTCCAGGTTCTTGAGGTGCAGGCTGACGTTGGGCTGGGTCATGTGCAACTCGGTGGCGGTCTGGCCGAAGTGCTGCAGGCGGGCCAGGGTGACGAAGGTATTGAGCCAGTGAATATCCAGCATGGAGCACTCCGAAGCGGGCCACGGGGCGCGGCCGTCGATAATATCGCCGCAATTATATGGTTTTGTTATCAGAACAATAAAGATAATTAATTTTTCTAATCCGCATCGGCCTCCTAGGATGGATGCCTAACGTCTTAGGAGAAAGTCACATGTCGTCTATCGTAGTCGTAGGTGCTAACTGGGGTGATGAAGGCAAGGGCCGCATCGTCGATTATCTGGCAGGCCAGTCCGCCGCCAGCATCCGTTTTCAGGGCGGCAACAACGCCGGCCACACCGTCGTCAACGACCTGGGCACCTTCAAGCTGCACCAGCTGCCGAGCGGCGTCTTCAACCCCGACTGCCTGGTCGTGCTCGGCCCCGGCATGGTCATCAGCCCGGAGCCGCTGACCCGCGAGCTGGCCGAAGTGAAAGCCGCCGGCGTGAACCCCAAGCTCGCCATCTCCGACAGGGCCACCTTCTGCCTGCCGATCCACGCCTTGGAGGACACCCTGGAAGAGGTGCGTCTGGGCGATGGCGCCTACGGCTCCACCCGTCAGGGCATTGCCCCGGCTTACGGTGATCGGGTCATGAAAAAGGCGATTCTGGTCGGCTGGCTGAAACAGCCGGACGTGCTGGTGGAGCGCATCCAGTTCTTCCTCGACTGGAAACTGCCCCAGCTCAAGGCCCTCTACCCCAGCTTCGAGTTCAGCCAGACCGCCCAGGAGATGGCCGACTGGCTGCTGGAAGTGTCCGAGCCGTGGCGCGATGCCATCTGCAACGTCAGCGAACCCCTCAAGGCCATCCAGGCCAAGGGCGAGACCCTGCTGTTCGAAGCCCAGCTGGGCGCCGGCCGTGACCTCATCTACGGCGAGTACCCCTGGGTGACCTCCTCCCACGTCTCCGGCGCCTACGCCGGGATCGGTGGCGGCCTGCCGGCCCTGCGTCCCGAGCGCGTGATCGCCGTGGCCAAGGCGTTCAGCACCTCGGTCGGTACCGGTACCCTGATCACCGCCATGGAGAACCAGGAAGAGTTCCGCAAGTTCGCCAACGAGTTCGGCGCCACCACAGGCCGTCCCCGTGACATCGGCTACTTCGATGCCGTCGCCACCAAGCAGGGTCTGGAAATCCAGGCCGCCAACGAAGTGGCCCTGACCAAGCTGGACTGCCTCTCCGGCATGCCGGATCTCAAGATCTGCGTCGCCTACGAGGGTGCCCACACCGAAAACCCGATCTGGCCGCAGACCGCCGGTCTCAAGGCCGTCTACGAATCCATGGAAGCCTGGAGCGAAGACATCTCCGGCTGCCGCAAGTTCGAAGAGCTGCCCCTGGCCGCCCAGCGCTACGTGCTGCGCATCGAGGAGCTGATGGGCGTTCCCGTGCCCATGGTCTCCGTCGGCCCGGGCCGCGAGCAGATGATACTGCGCTGAGTCCATCGGCCGCGATGCGGCCAGCGACACCCGCAGCAGACACCGGCGCCCCAGGGCGCCGGTGTTTTTTTGTGCCTATCCCCGCCAACGCCCGGGGGCTTGCTCACAAAGCCCCAAGAATGCCAGTGACAGCAATTGGCCCCAACCAGGCCACTGTGGCAAGATAAGCCCCTGTTTTGTCTTCTTCTCACGCGCCATGCAACCAATCCTGCCCAGTTACGAAACCATGATGCCAGTGCTGTTGCAGGCCTTGGCCGATGGCACCTCCCGCCCCCTACGAGAGGTGTTCGAACGAGTCTGCCAGTACTATGCCTTCACTCCGGAACAGCTGGCCGAGACCCTGCCAAGCGGCCGCCAGACCAAGGTTCGCAGCCGGGTCGGCTGGGCCAAGACCTATCTGGTCAAGGCGGGATTAATCGAGCAGCCCAAGCGGGGCCTCTGCCTTATCACCGAACGGGGCAAGGCGGCACTGGCGTCGGGTCAGGCCATCGACAACCACTACCTTGCCCGGTTCAACGAGTTCGTCGCGTTCACCTTGGCCTCCAGCGAGAGCGTGGGCAATCCGCCCCGGATCGTGACGGACGCAACGACACAGTCCACGCCAGAGCAAGCCAGCACACCGCAAGAACAGATTGAGCAAGCACTGGCAGCCATCAATCAGTCTCTTGCCGATGACTTGCTGGCCGAGATCCTTGGCCTTTCGCCCCGTTTCTTTGAACAGCTGGTAGTCGATCTCATGGTGGCCATGGGTTATGGCGGCAGCCAGCAGGATGCGGCCCGCACCACCCGTTACAGCAGCGATGGCGGCATCGACGGCATTATCAAGGAAGACCGCCTCGGCCTCGACTCCATCTATCTGCAGGCCAAGCGCTACACCGACAAGACGGTAGGCCGCCCCGAGATCCAGGCCTTCGCAGGAGCGCTGGATCTGCACAAGGCCCGCAAGGGGGTCTTTATCACTACCTCAAGCTTTAGCCGCGAGGCGCAAGCGTATGTGGGGCTGATTGAAAAACGCATCGTCCTGATTGACGGCCCACATCTCGCCGCCCTGATGATTGAATACGGCGTCGGCGTCACCACCCGCCAGACCCTCACCATCAAGACCCTGGATTCGGATTACTTTACGGAAGAGTGACCATGACCGAGCGCAGCAACTTCTATTTCCTAAAAGCCCATGACTCCATTTTGCTCGAGCTGGCGCAGGGCGCTGAACGGGCATTCGCCGGTGATCCCAACACGACTCTGGTCAAGTTGCGTCAACTCAGTGAAGCCTTGGCCCAGGATATTGCAATGCGCTGCGGCATTGCCGCCCAGCCGCAGACCACACAGGTCGAGCTGCTTTATCTGGTTGGTCGTGAGCTGTCGCTGGATCCGATCGTGATGAACCTGTTTCATGGGCTGCGCAAGGCGGGCAATCATGCGGTTCATCAGTTCAAAACCCGTCACAAGGAGGCCCTGGCCGGGCTCAAAGTCGCTCGAGACCTGGCGGTCTGGTACCACCGTTTCTTTGGCAAGGGGAGCGAGCATTTCAAACCAGAGCCCTTTATCGTCCCCAAAGATCCCAGCGACGAGCTGCACCAATTGCAGGAGCAGATAGCCAGGCTCAGAGATGAGCTCACCAGTGCCAGCAGCCAGCTCGATCAGAATCAGGAGTTGGCCGAGTTGCTGGCGCGGGAGAAGAAGGAATATCAGGAGCTGGCTGAACTGATGGACAGCGAGGCCAGAGAGCTGGCCTCCCAGGCCAAGACGCACCAAAAGGCGCTCGCTACTCAGCAGCAGGAGTTCGAACGCCGCCTTGCCGAGTTGCAGCAGCAATTACAGCAGCAAAGCGAAGAGGCCAGGAAGCAGGCAGCGTTGGCCCTGCAAGGGTTTGCCAGCAAGGCAAAGCGCATTACCGACACCTTAGTTCTTGACGAGGCCAGTACCCGCATTCTCATCGATCAACAGTTGCAGGATGCTGGCTGGGAGGCGGACTCCGAGCAACTCGATTACCGCAAGGGGGCTCGTCCGCAGAAGGGGCGCAACATGGCCATCGCCGAATGGCCAACCGAGCATCACGGGGAGAAGGGTCGGGCCGATTACGTGCTCTTTATCGGCCTGATGCCGGTCGCCGCCGTAGAGGCGAAAAAGATGAATACCAATGTGGCCGGCAAGATCCCTCAGGCGGGGCGCTACAGCAAGGGATATGCCCTGTCAGGTTTGATGGTCAGTCCTTGGGCGCTGGAGGGGCGCTCGTCCCCCTGGCACGATGGTCAAGGTGAACAGTATCAACTCCCCTACCTCTACTCCTGCAACGGTCGCCCCTTTGTCAAACAGCTGGCCGAGCAATCCGGCATCTGGTTTCGCGATGCCCGCCACCCGAGCAATCTGGCCCGCGCACTGCAAGAGTTCCACTCGCCGGAGGGGCTGCTGGATCTGCTCAAACGCAGCCGCGAACAAGCGGAGCAGACACTCAAGCAAGAGGGGTTTGGTTGCCTCAAGGTGAGACCCTATCAGCAGAAAGCCATCGAGGCGGTGGAGTCTGCACTGGAGCGCGATCAGCGCGACTGTCTGCTGGCCATGGCGACGGGGACGGGCAAGACCCGCACCATCATTGGTCTGATGTATCGCTTCCTCAAGGCAGAGCGTTTTCGCCGCATCCTCTTTCTGGTGGACAGAACAGCACTGGGCGGGCAAGCCCTGGATGCGTTCAAGGATGCTCGCCTCGAACAAAACCAGACCCTGTGGTCTGCCTACACCATCGCAGAGCTGGGAGACATGGCGGCGCAAGCCGAGACTCGCATTCAGGTCGCCACCGTGCAGGCCATGGTCAAACGTATCTTCACCAGTGACAACCGACCGCCGATCGATGAGTTCGACTGCATCATAGTGGACGAGGCTCACCGGGGTTACGCCCTGGATCAGGAGATGACCGAAGGGGAGCTCTCCACCCGTGATGCCGCGCAATATCTCTCAAGCTACCGTCGGGTGCTCGACTACTTCGATGCGGTCAAGATTGGCCTCACCGCCACCCCGGCAAAACACACCAGCGAGATTTTCGGCAAGCCGGTCTACCTCTACTCCTACCGTGAGGCGGTGGCCGACGACTGGCTGATCGACCACGAATCGCCGATCCGTTTCCAGACCGAGCTGACCGAGCATGGCATCAACTTCAGCAAGGGCGAGAAGGTGGCCGCCATCGATACCCGCACCGGCGAGATCGAGACCGCGGAGCTGGAAGACGATCTCAACTTCGAAGTGGATGCCTTCAACAAGCGGGTGATCAACGAATCCTTCAATCGGGTCATCTGTCAGGCGCTGGCACAGGAGCTGGATCCCTTCGGCGAAGAGAAGACCATGATCTTCTGCGCCACCGACAACCATGCCGACATGGTCAAGCGGCTGCTGGATGCCGAGTTCAAAACCCTCTACGGCGAAAGCTATAACCAGGAGACGGTCGCCAAGATCACCGGCAAGAGTGACAGGGTGAGCACCCTGATCAGTCGCTACAAGAACGAACGCTACCCCAATATCGCCATCACGGTGGACCTGCTCACCACCGGCATCGACGTGCCGCGTATCTGCAATCTGGTCTTTATGCGTCGGGTCAAGTCACGGATCCTCTATGAGCAGATGATGGGGCGGGCCACCCGTCGCTGCGACGAGATAGGCAAGACGGTGTTTCGCATCTATGACCCGGTGGATATCTATGCCGCGCTGGCCGAGGTCAACACCATGCAACCCCTGGTCAAGAATCCCGATATCACCCTGGCGCAGCTGGCTGGTGAGCTGAGCGATGAGCGCTGTCTGGAGCAAGCCCTCAACGTGGCGGGAGACGAGCCGGGCCAGAGCCAGGCCGATACCATCTTGAATCAGCTCAGCCAGAAGCTGATGCGGGTGCTGCGCAAGGCAGAGAGCAAGGCGGAGCGCTACCCGGCCCTGAAGCAGAAGCTGGCCGAACTGGGGGTAGAGTGGGGTATTGAGCCGGGCAAGCTGCATCAGCACCTCCATCAGCTAGGGCCAAGGCAGGCCAGCCACTTTTTGCGCCAGCACGCCACCCTGCTGAGGGAACTGGCACAGGTGGAGGAGCTGATCGGCAGCGAATATCGTCCGGTGATTTCAGATCATCAAGACAGACTCACCCTGCGCGAGCAGAGCTACGGTGCCTATGGCAGGCCACAGGATTATCTGGATGGCTTCGCCGACTTTATCCGTCAGCAGGTCAATGGCAATGCGGCGCTGATGGCGGTGATCAATGCCCCACGCAACCTCACCCGAGCCCAGCTCAAGGAGGTCAAGCTGCTGCTCGACAGCGCCGGTTTCAAGGAGGCCAACCTGCAGAGTGCCTGGCGCAACCAGACCAATCAGGACATCGCCGCCAGCATCATAGGTCATATTCGCCGTGCCGCCCTTGGCGAGCCGCTCATCCCCTATAGCGAACGGGTACGGCTGGCAATGGAGCAGATCTACCGCAGCCAGAGCTGGACGCCCATCCAGCGCAAATGGCTGGACAGGCTGGCCAGGCAGTTGGTGCACGAGGTGATCGTCGATCGCGACTTTATCAACGAGCGCTTCGCCGATGATGGCGGCGCCAAGCGGCTCGACGGCCTGCTCGGCAAACAGCTGGATAAACTGCTGACGCAGCTTGGCGACGCGCTCTGGCAAGTGGCCTGACAAGCGGCAGCAGCCCCGACAGATATAGAAGAGGGCGCCTTTTATCTATGTGGACCGTGATATGTATAGAAAATTAAAATTTCTATACATACAATCGCCGCCATATACAGAAAAGGGGACTATCTATGCCCATCACCCCGCTACCGCTGGTCAATATCGCCGAGCTGGAGAGCCGCGCCGTGCTCAAGAAGAGCGCCGAGGCCCACCGCTACCTGGCCGAACTCAAGGGGGTGGCCGCCAGCATCCCCAACGAGGGGATCCTCATCAACACCCTGTCCCTGCAAGAGGCAAAAAACAGCTCGGAGATCGAGAACATCATCACCACCCAGGATGATCTCTACCGCGCCAACCTGTTTGAAGAGGCGGTCAATCCGGCCACCAAAGAGGTGCAGGACTATGCCGCCGCCCTCAAGCAGGGCTTTGCCACTGTGCGCCGTCAGCAGCTGATCCGGCTGGCCGACATTCTGGCGGTGCAGCAGTACCTGGAGAAAAACCGCGCCGGCTTGCGCCGTCTGCCCGGCACCGATCTCAAGAATGCCCGCACCGGCGAGGTGATCTATACCCCGCCCCAGCACGGCGACGAGATAGCCGCCCTGATGGACAACCTGGTGCGCTATATCAATGACGACGAACTCTGTGATGCCGATCCTCTGGTCAAGATGGCCATCATCCACCACCAGTTCGAGAGCATTCACCCCTTCTATGACGGCAATGGCCGCACCGGCCGCATCCTCAACCTGCTCTATCTGGTGGCTCAGGGGCTGCTCAACCTGCCGGTGCTCTATCTCAGCCGCTACTTTATCCAGGACAAGGGGCGCTACTACCGCGAACTGCAAGCGGTGCGCGATACCGGTGACTGGGAGCCCTGGCTGCTCTACATGCTCGATGCGGTGATCGACACGGCCCAGAGCACCATCGCCCTTATCACCGGCATCAAGGAGCTGATGGCCAGCTACAAGCAGGGCATACGCGAACAACTGCCCAAGATCTACAGTCAGGATCTGCTCAACAACCTCTTCAACCACCCCTACACCAAGATCGACTTTGTCATGGGCGATCTCGGGGTGACCCGCATCACCGCCACCCGCTATCTGGATCTGCTGGTCGAACAGCAATTCTTGCAAAAACAGAAGATTGGTCGCGGCAACTACTACATCAACCAGCCCCTGTGCGCCCTGCTGGCGGCTCACAGCTGATAACCGGAACACCCATGCGCAACAACGATATCGTTCAAAAACTGTGGAACCTGTGCGACGTCCTGCGTGACGACGGCATCAACTACTCCGACTATGTCACCGAGCTGGTGCTGCTGCTCTTTATCAAGATGGTGCACGAGAACGAAGAGGCGGGCATTCTGGCCGCCCACACCCTGCCCGAGCAGTGCCGCTGGCCAGAGCTCGCCAGTCGCTCCG
Organism: Aeromonas bivalvium; assembly: GCF_000819765.1. Taxonomy (GTDB): domain Bacteria; phylum Pseudomonadota; class Gammaproteobacteria; order Enterobacterales; family Aeromonadaceae; genus Aeromonas; species Aeromonas bivalvium. The sequence goes on along the minus strand of NZ_CDBT01000054.1, from coordinate 46,956 downwards.
GCCTCAACCTGCTCAACCACTATCGCCAGATGCTGGTAGATCTCTCCAAAGACCAGGATCCCCTGATCGCCGCCATCTATGCGGATGCCCAGACCCGGCTGCGCGAGCCGCGCCATCTGGAGCAGATGATCAAGACCCTCGACCAGATCGACTGGTTCAGCGCCAAGCAGGATGGCCTGGGGGATCTCTATGAAGGGCTGCTGGAGAAAAACGCCGGCGAAACCAAATCCGGCGCCGGCCAATACTTCACTCCGCGCGCCCTGATCAACAGCATGGTGCGCTGCCTCAAGCCCCAGGCGGGGGAAGTGATTCAGGATCCGGCCGCCGGCACCGCCGGTTTTCTCATCGCCGCCGACCAGTACATCAAGAGCCAGACCGACGATCTCTATGACCTTGGCAAGGCCGAGCAGGCGTTTCAGAAGCGCCGCGCCTTTATCGGGGTCGAGCTGGTGCCCAATACCCGCCGCCTCGCCCTGATGAACTGCCTGCTGCATGGCATGGAAGGGGACGAAGAGGGGGTGGTGCATCTTGGCAATGCCCTGGGACAGGCGGGTGCCGCGCTGCCCAGGGTCGATGTCATCCTCGCCAACCCCCCCTTTGGCACCAGCAAGGGGGGCGAGGCCAGCAATACCCGCGACGATCTCACCTACAAGACCAGCAACAAGCAGCTCGCCTTCTTGCAGCATATCTATCGCGGCCTCAAGCCCGGTGGCCGCGCCGCCGTAGTGCTGCCCGACAACGTGCTGTTTGAAGCCGGGGTCGGCACCGAGGTGCGCCGCGACCTGATGGAAACATGCAACCTGCACACCCTCTTGCGTCTGCCCACCGGCATCTTCTACGCCCAGGGGGTCAAGACCAATGTGCTCTTCTTCCAGAAGGGCAGCGCCACTGACCCCTATCAGCAGGAGGCCTGCACCCAGACAGTCTGGGTCTATGACCTTCGCACCAATATGCCGAGCTTTGGCAAGCGCACCCCCTTTGGCAATGCCGCCATTGGCTTTACCGAGGCCGAGTTCGGCACAGATCCCCATCTGGGCCCCTTTGAGCTGGTATTTGGAACTGACCCTAATGGCACAGGTCTACGCACGGAAGGGGAATACAGCTTCGGCGCAGAAAAAGTCGAGCTGGCCGAGGATGCCGCGAACCAGAACACAGACCCCGAGCTGGCTCGCAGCCGCTGGCGCTGCTTTAGCCGGGAGTGGATCCGCGACCACAAGGGCGATTCGTTGGATATCAGCTGGCTCAAGGATCAAAACAGCGTCGATGCCGCCGACTTGCCCGAGCCGCTGGAGCTGGCCAGTGAGGCTAAAGATGAGTTGGAAGCGGCCTTAAGTGAGCTGCAAAAACTGATTACAGCCTTGGAGGGTTCATTGTGATAGAACCAATGATCCAGAATGAATGGACCAGTTGTTCTCTAGATGAGCTCCTCATCCATGTAATTGGTGGTGACTGGGGGCAAGACAATGACTTTTTCGATGCTGAATATGAAACCGTCTCATGTATACGTGGTTCTGAGTTTAGAAACTGGCGTAAAGACCAAGGCGCAACAGCAGTACCACGCAAGATTAAAAAATCTAGCCTTGACACCAGAAACCTTCGTTCTGGTGATGTTCTTATTGAAATTTCAGGCGGTGGTCCAGAGCAACCAGTTGGTAGAACTGTTCTTATAACAGAACAAGTGCTGGAGCAATTACCTTATCCTGCTATATGTACTAACTTTTTGCGCCTTGCTCGTCCAGCAAAACTCTTCTCTTCCTCATATCTAAATTACTTCCTAACTAAATTCTATTTATCTGGTGAGGTGATTAAATATCAAGGAGGAAGCAATAATCTTCGTAACTTAAAGTTCAAAGAATTTTTGACAATTACTGTTCCGTGCCCATCATTTGCTGAGCAAAAAGAGATCGCTGAACGACTAGATAAATTGCTGGCTCAGGTCGCGGCCACCCAAGCCCGTCTGGCCCATATCCCGGGTATTATCAAGCGTTTCCGCCAATCCGTGTTGGCCGCTGCGGTGAGTGGGAAATTGACGGAAGAGTGGCGGGAAAGTAATAAATTGCCTTTACCAAAAGAAGTAAAATTAGAACAGATAATTTGTGAAGGCCCACAAAATGGATTGTACAAAGCACAAAAATTTTATGGTGAAGGTGTTCGTATTATTCGCATTGATGGTTTTTATGATGGTGAAATTATTGGCTGGGATAAAGTGAAAAGACTTTCTTTAGAGGACTTTGAGTATTCCAGATGGAAGTTGGAAGTCGGTGATATCTTAGTTAACAGGGTTAACAGCATTGAGTACTTAGGTAAGTCAGCAATTGTCCGTGAACTACCCGAATCTGCTGTTTTTGAAAGCAACATTATGAAATTCAGAGTTAATCCTGACGAAGCAATCCCTGAGTACATAGTTAAATTTCTATGCAGTACAACAGGCCTTTCAGAGTTAAGAAAAAATGCAAAACTTGCTGTAAACCAAGCAAGCATCAATCAGCAAGATGTTAAAAACTGCCAGGTATATTTACCTGTCCCCCAAGAACAAACCGAAATCGTCCGTCGGGTGGAACAACTGTTTGCCTATGCCGATACCATCGAACAGCAGGCCAAGGCGGCCAAAGAGCGGGTCGATAAGCTGACCCAGGCTATTCTGGCCAAGGCGTTTCGTGGCGAGTTCACCTTGGAGTGGCGTGCCGCCAACCCGGATCTTATCAGTGGCGACAATAGCGCCGCCGCCCTGCTGGCCCGCATTCAGGCCGAGCGGGCCACCGCCAAGCCGCGCAAGAGCCGCAGGGGGTAATGAACAACGTGCATTGCACCGCCACCTTAGCGCGACATGACCAACCGCAAGGCACCAACCCGGCGCAATGCGGAGCGCATATTGTCCCCTGCGTTGCTGACGTGCGGCCATCACTTGTATCATCACCAAGATGCCAACCCCCTTTGTTGACCAGATGGCTGCGCCCGATATGACATCCGATAGCGACATGCTCGAACAGTTGATCCGCCTCGCCAGCAGCAGCCCCCAGGTGCAGGTGCTTTGGCTTTACGGCTCCCGCGCCAAGGGGACGGCGAGCCCCACCAGCGACTGGGATCTGGCGGTGGCCTTCGATCCGGTCAAACAGAATGGTCCCCTGGGCGTTGCACTGGAGAACCGGTTGCGGCCAGAACTGCTGGCGCAGGAGTGGCAACGAGCCCTGGGATTGGCGGAAGGGGCACTCTCGGTCGTCGATATCAATCAGGCCCCCATTCCGTTGGCCTTTGCCGTGGTCGATGCCAATCGCCCTCTCTATCGCCGTGATGAGGGACGACGCTTGCGGGAGGAGGCGCGGATCATGTCGCAAATGGAACTTGATTATTCCCATCGCCAGACCGATATCAGCAAGCATCCATCAGAGGAGTAGAGATGAGCGATAACGCCTATATCGGCGCTTTGCGCCTCAGCCTGTCGCGCTATCAGGCCGAGCTGTCAGAGATCCGGGCAATTCTGGCGCAGCGTGCGCTTTCCAATCTGGAGTACCGCGCCGCCGAGCGCACCCTGCAAGTTTCTATCGAAGCCTGTATCGGTGTGGCCAAACACTGGGCCAGAGCGCTGGCGGGCCATACCCCGCAAGATGCCTATCAGGCATTCGAGATCCTTGCCCAGCGTGGCGAGCTGTCTCCCGACACGCTGAGCGGCTGGCGCAAGATCATTGGCCTTCGCAACGCGCTGGTGCACGACTATCTCAATATCGACCCCGAGATCATCCGTAGTGTGATTGGCCAGGGGTATAGCGACCAGCTGTTTACCTTCGGCAATCAAGGATTGCAGTGGCTGGCGACCAGGCTGGATTGAGCCGCGCTCCCCGCATCCTTAATGCAACAGAAGGGCCTGCAATCGCAGGCCCTTTTCGTCTCTTTACATCGCACCGGTACGGCCATTGACGCTCAGACAGGCGCTCTCAGCTTGCGGCTGCGCAGCAGAAGGGGGAGCTGGTAGAGCACCAGAGCGCCCAGCACCAGGCCGGCGCCTGCCAGCTTGGCGGGGCCTAGGGGTTCGTCATAGAAGAGGGTGCTTAAGATCAGGGTCCAGACCGGTTCGAGCAGCATCAGCAGGGCGGCGTGGGCCGTGGTCATCCGGCTCAGGGCGTGGGTGAGCAGCCAGTAACGCAGAGTGGTGGCGATCAGGACGCTCGCCGCAAACCAGCCCCAGATGCCCTGGCTGATGTCGGCGGGCCACTGCTCAGTCAGCAGGGAGAGCAGGCTGCCGAGCAGCCCGGTCACCGCCAGCTGGATGCAGGTGAGCCAGGTAGGAGGGATGGACTGGGCGAAGTGGCGGTGCACCGCGAGCTGGACGCCCAGAGTGGCGGCCGCCGCCAGAAACCAGAACAGGGAGAGCGACACGCCCCAGTGGGTGCTGCTGGAGAGCAGCAGCAGACCCGCGACGGCCACGGGCAGAGTCAGCCAGTAGTGACGGCCGGGTCTGGCCTTGAAGGCGGCCCAGGCGGCGAGCGGCGCCATCAGGGTGGCCACGCTCATGATGAAGGCGCCGCTGCCCAGGGCATCGCTCTGGCTGATCGCGGTGACCCAGCACAGCAGACTGGCCCCGAGCAGGGTGCCGCAGCCGGCGGCGCGCAGCAGCTGCGAACCGCTGGGGGGCGGTTCTCGCAACCAAGCGAGCGGCAACAACAGCAGGGCGGCCAGCAGGAAGCGGCTGCCGATAAAGGCGGCGGTGGGCAGTTCGCGAATAGCCTCTTTCGAGAAGAGCCAGCCAGCGGCGGCCAGCAGGGTGACCAGTATCATCAGCAACAGGGGAGCGCGGTTCATCGGGGCATCACAGGGTCAGGGGCAAAGGGCAGAGCATAAAGGAAAGGGGCCCCGATTGTCTGCGCCGATTTAGGCCAGACCCTGGCCCTGCTCGGTCCCCCACGAAACACTGGGTCTGAGTCAGGGGGCTGAGGTCCCATAGAGAGATAGCCCCCTCAAGGGGGTAAGGAGAGCGACGGCCTGCCTACTCAGCGCAGCTCGCCCCGTCGGTGCGGCGCCGCTTGAAACGGCCAGGCCAGCAGTGCCCAGAGCAGATCCCCCAGCAGGGCCCCCAGCACCCCGGCCAGCAGGCCGCAGATTATGGCTTCCTCTTTGAGGGGCACCACATAGCCGTAGTGGGCCAGGGTGTCGCCGACCAGCTCGCGATTGGCGCCGCCCAGCAGGTGCAGCGCCTGACGATACCAGGGGGCGGCGGCCAGGGCTTGTTCCTGGCGGAGCATGCGTTGCTGCTCGATCAGCTGGCGAATGCCCTCTGCATCACCGCGTACCACAGGGTCCTGGCTCTGCTGATAGTGGCCCAGCAGGGCGCCAAGATCCCCGGCGAAGTGGCGCTCGGCGTTGGCCCGAAACGGGGAGAGGCTGAGCTCGGCCTGTTGCAGCCGGGCATCGATCCGCTGGAAGTAAAGGTCGAGCAGACCCGGGAGCTGTACGCCGGCCAGCAGGCCGAGGGCGAACAGCACCATTCTCAGATAGCTGCGCATGGAGGGATCCTTGTCGAAAAGGGCCGGAGCATACTAGATCGGAACCGGCTTCTGCGCCAAGGTTGCATGTAACATCTGGAAACAGTTGGCTGCTTGTGTTTCTCCTGGGTCCCATTAACATGCGCCCCTTGGTGAACGTGAGGAGAGAAGAATCGAACATGAAGCGACACTGTGGACTCTATCTGGCGCCGCTGCTGGGCGCCCTGATCGCCCTGAGCTGGTCTCTGCTGCCGGGGCACGGTGCCTGGGCCCGCTGGGACATGGGGATCTTTTATGGTTTCAACGCCCTGATCGCCGAGCCCGGCCCCTGGCGACTGACCCTGGCCATCATCAATCATCGCCTGTTCGATCTCGTCTCCCTCTCCTGCATGCTGGCCATGCTGCTGACGCTGTTTGTGCGCAGTGACGCTCAGGGGCGCGCCCGCTGGGTGGCCATCGCCCTGCTGATGGTAGTGACCGCCCTGCTGCTCAACCGCATCGGCCACCTGATCCCCATCGAGCGGGCGAGCCCGACCCTCTCCATGCCGGGGGCCCTGCGTCTGACCACCCTGATCGATTTCCCGACCAAGGACGCAGCCGGTGACAGCTTCCCTGGCGATCACGGCCTGATGCTGATGATCTTCGCCGCCTTCATGCTGCGCTTCGCACCGCGCTGGATGGGGGCGCTCGCCTGCGTCATGGTGGTGATCTTTACCCTGCCCCGCATCATGGTGGGGGCCCACTGGTTCACCGACATCTATATGGGATCCCTCTCCCTGTGTCTCATCTTGCTGCCCTGGCTGCTGCTGACGCCACTCTGCGAGCGGGCCCTGGCCTGGCTGACCCCGCCGATGGCCAGCCTGCTCGGACGCATCGGGCGCCAAACCAGCTGACAGCAAGGCCGCGCCCCACCCACCATCGCCTGCCGGTGACAGGCCACTGACAGGCGCTCACCCTGCGGGGGTCACTCGCTGACAGGGACAGGGGTCACAGCGGGGTGGCGCACTTGCGGTACTCGCTGGGGCTGACCCCGACCCGCTTTCGAAATACCCGCGAGAAGTAGAGCTGATCGTCATAGCCCACCTGCTGGCCGATAGTGGCCACCGACAGCGGCGTGGTCTGCAGCAGCAGCTTGGCCCGCATGATCCGCTGATCCTCGCGCCAGCGCACTATGCTCACCCCCACCTGCTCGCGAAACAGGTGCGCGAGGCGCGAGGGGGACAAGAACACCTGCTCCGCCAGCGCCTCCACCGAAATTTCGGCCGACAGCGACTCGCTCAGGATCTGGCACGCCTGGTGCACCCTGTGATCTATGGTGGGGTAGGCGCTGAGGGACGAGGCCTCGTAGCAGCGAATGAGCAGCCGCTCCAAGAGGTTCATGGCCAGTTGCTCCGACATGGGCCGCAGCTGCTTGTGGGTCTCCTCGATGTCGAGGAAGAGGGCGTCGAATTCGGCGAGCAGCTGGCTGTCCGCCAGTTGCAATCGCCCCACCTGCTCCGTCACCTGGGGCCACTTGAGCCAGTCAGCCCAATAGGCCCGCGGCCGGAAGTAGACCCAGCGGTGATACCACTCCCTGGCATCCGGCGCCCGGCCGTAATGGTGCACCGCCGCGGGCGGAAACAGCAGCAGGTCCCCTGGCTCCACGGTGAAGGCCTGCTCCCCCTGAAAGATCTGCCCCTTGCCCCTGATGGTCAGGTTGACGATGAAGCCTTTCATCCCCTGGGGCCGGTCGATGATGAAGTCCAGCGCGCTCCCCTGCTCGATGGGGGTCATGCCCGAGACCAGGAAGACGTCGAAGGCGTAGCCCGGCAACAGGGGATTGAGTTGTTTCGGCTTCTCTTTTTGCATCGAGGACATGGCGGAAAACAGCGCTTGGGTAAAAAAATCGGCTTGGGCCATTGTAGAGATCCGGCGTTGGAACAACCTATTTTCGCAAGCGGCCTGATGTGAATTTATTGAACTGGCTCACAGCTTGCCTGAAGGAGGCACCAGGCCAGCGTGGGCCGACCTGGTGCCGGAGGGGCAACCGCTCAGACGCGCGCCTTGCGCACCTGCTTGTAGCGGTCGAACAGCACGGCGGCGAGCAGGATGAGGCCGCGCACCACGTACTGGGCAAACGGGGAGATGTTGAGCAGGTTCATGGCATTCTCCATCAGCCCCAAAATCAGCACCCCGGCGATGATGTAGGAAATCTTGCCGATCCCCCCCTTCATGGAGACCCCACCCAGCACGCAGGCGGAGATGACCACCAGCTCGAAGCCGATGGAGGTCATGGGCTGACCCGAGGTCATGCGGGACGCGAGTATGATCCCCGCGATGGAGGCGATGAGCCCTGTCATGGTGAAGATGATGATCTTGGTGCGCACCACGTTGACCCCGGCCAGACGCGCCGCCTCCTCGTTGCCCCCCATGGCCAGGGTATTGCGACCGAAGCTGGTCTTGTTGAGCAGCAGACCGAACAGCACGAAGCAGAGCGCCGTCAGCCAGATGGGCGTCGGGATGCCGAGCAGGGCGGAGTTGCCAAGCTCGAAGAAGCCCTCCTCCACTATGCCGACCGCCTTGCCGTCGGAGATGATGTAGCCCACCCCGCGCGCCATCTGCATGGTGGCCAGGGTGGTGATGAGGGCGTTGATCTTGAATTTGGCCACGACGATGCCGTTGATGAGGCCAAACAGCACCCCCACCGAGAGGCCGGCCAGGATGCCCACCGTGATGCTCTCGGTGGCGTTGATGCCCACGGCGCAGGCGACGCCGGAGCAGGCCACCACTGAGCCCACCGACATGTCGAACTCGCCGGAGGCGAGGCAGAACAGCATGCCGCAGGCCACCATGCCCGACATGGAAACGGCAAGCCCGAGCCCGCGCATGTTGATCAGGCTGGCGAAATTGGGGACCAGCACGCAGGCGAGCAGGAACAGGATGGCGAAGATCACCAGCATGCCGTACTGATCCCAGATGCGGGTCAGTTGCAGGCGGGTACCGCTCGCCGCGGTGTCGTTGGCGGCTTGGCCGACCGAGGTCGTTGTTGTCATGGTATTTCTCCTGAAAATTCCGGGTGCTATCTCGTTGCGGTCAGCGGGTCAACGGGCCGGCATGGCCAGATTGAGCGCCTTGACCTCGTCGGCCTCGTCGTGGGAAAGCTCGCCGGCGATCTCCCCCTCCCGCATGACCAGGATCCGATCCGCGATGCCCAGCACCTCCGGCAGCTCGCTGGAGACCACCACCACGGCGATGCCCACCTTGGCCAGATCGTAAATCACGTTGTAAATCTCGTTCTTTGCCCCGACGTCTATGCCCCGGGTCGGCTCGTCGAGCAGGATCACCTTCATGTCTTCCGACAGCCAGCGCCCCAGAATGGCCTTCTGCTGGTTGCCGCCGGAGAGGTTCATGATGGCCTGCTGGGGAGACGGGGTCTTGACCCCCATGTCGCGGATCCGCAGCCTCGCGTTCTCGTCTTCCCACTTCTGGTTGATCCAGAAGCCTCCCCACCCGTGGTGGCGGCGGGCGCTGATGTTGATGTTCTCCTGCACCGAATGGATGGGGATGATGCCAAGGGCCTTCCTGTCTTCGGTGCAGAGCATGATGCCGCTGCGAATGGCGTCGATGGGGCTACCGATGACCACTGGTTTGCCAAACACGGCTATCTCGCCCCCACGCGCCTTCTCGGCGCCGAAGATAAGCTTCATCAGTTCGCTGCGCCCGGCCCCCACCAGCCCGAAGATGCCAAGGATCTCCCCGCGTTTGACCTCGAGCGACACCGGCGCCTTGAGGCCGGGCCCCATCAGGTGCTCCACCTTGAGGCCCGCCTCGCCAAGCGGCCTTGGGCTGTAGCCATAGATGTCGGTCAGCTCGCGCCCCACCATGGTCTTGACCAGCAGATCCCGGTCCACCTCGGCCATGGAAGCGAAGGTGCGCACGAACTGGCCATCCTTGAACACAGTGATGGCGTCGCACAGGGCGAAGATCTCGTCCATGCGGTGGGAGACGTAGAGAATGACCTTGCCCTCGCCGCGCAACTGACGGATGACCCGAAACAGCTGATCAATTTCGCGCGACGACAGGCTGCTGGTCGGCTCGTCGAAGGCGATGACACTGGCGTCCCGGGTCAGCGCCTTGGCGATCTCCACCATCTGCCATTGCCCGAGAGACAGGTACTTGAGCGGCGTCTCCGGCGACACATCCATCCCGAGGCGCGCCAGCTGCATGGCCGCATCCTGATAGAGCTTCTCCCGATCGATGACGCCACGCCGGGTCGGCAGCTGGCCGAGGTAGATGTTCTCCGCCACGCTCATCTCGGGCACCAGGTGCAGCTCCTGATAGATGATGGCGATCCCGCTCTCCAGGGCGTCGACCGTGTTTTGGAACACCTTCTCCTGGCCCGCCAGCTTCACCACCCCGCGGGTGGGCGCCTGAAAACCGCTCAGGATCTTGAGCAGGGTGGACTTGCCGGCCCCGTTCTCTCCCATCAGCGCGTGTACCGTGCCCTGCTGGCAGACGAAGGAGACGTTCTGCAGCGCCTTGACGCCGGGAAACTCCTTGCTGATGCCGCAAAACTCCAGATATGGAACTTGATTCATGAGATGACTCCAGCCAGCCGGCACGGCGCACTCCGCCATGCCGGCATGGGTATCAAGGGATGGGGATCACAGCCCTTTCTTTTGCAGCTCGGCCTTGAAGTTGTCGCGGGTGATGAGCACAACGTCGGTCACCTCGGTGAACTTGGCAGGCTCGGCGCCGTTGACGACCCAGTCATGGAGCATCTGGATGCTCTTGTAGCCGTGCACGTCCGGGCTTGGCAGCAATGAGCCGAGGAAGCCGGTGGCGCTGGACTTGGAGAGCTCGTTCACCGCATCCACCCCGTTGATGCCGATGCCGATGACGTTGTCGGCCTTGAAGCCCTGCCCTTCGGTGGCGCGCACGCCGCCGAGCACAGTGTTGTCATTCATGCCGACGATGAGCCAGTTCTTGACCTCGGGGTGCTGCACCAGCATGGAGTTGGCGGCATCCAGCGCCCCCGGAATGTCGTTGCTCTTGGTGGGCGCGCGGTAGATTTGCCCCTCGGGGAAACCGGCGGCCTTGAGCGCCCCCAGGGAGCCCTCGACCCGGCGACGGGCGGTGTCGAGCTCGTCGGCGGTGATGGCGAGCACCCCGGTACTCTTCACATCCCACTGACGTTTTTCCATCTCCTTGTAGAGCTCCTGGCCCTGACGCTCGCCAATCTTGGTGGCGGCCATCATCACCAGGGGCACCTGCTCCATGGGCTGGCCCTTGGCGTTGACGAACTGGTCATCCACCGTGATGACCTTGAGATCCATGCTGTTGGCCTTGGCCATGATGGCGGCACCGAGTTTGGGATCCGGGGTGCAGATGACGAAACCCTTGGCACCATTCGCCGCCAGACTGTCGATGGCATTGAGGGTCTTCTCCCCGTCGGGGACGGCTATCTTGATCACCTCGAAGCCCAGATCCTTGCCCGCCTTGTCGGCGAAGTTCCACTCGGTCTGGAACCAGGGCTCCTCGGGCTGCTTGACCAGGTAGCCCAGCTTCAGCGCCTCGGCCGCGAAAGCAGAATTTGCCATACCCAGGGCGAACCCCATCGCGATCATGCCTTTAACAATTTTGTTCATGCGAATGTCTCCAACGGTTCTATCAATCCATGTATCCACGCAGTGCTGCTCCTTGAGTCAATCAAGTCGCAGCCATCTAAAAACATGCTTAAACAGGACTTTATTGTTTTTTCTGGTTGAGCGAACCAAGTTGTAATCGTTTTCACATGGAAAAATGGAGAGCAGGATCACGCCATGAGATTGCAGCCATTTTGTCTATATATTTAGCAAAATTGTTACATATTGAATTTTAGAGAGCCGTCACCTTGTCGCACTGACAGCGTTAAAATCCATATTTCCAGCAGCCAATGGCTAACCGCCCCTCCTGCCCATCTCCTATGGTTCCCCCCAGTCACCCCCCATTGATGGTCAGGAGCACATATGTCTGAGCACCTCAGATCCGACCCCATAGTCATCGGACTCGATTTCGGCAGCGACTCGGTCAGGGCACTCGCCGTGCGCTGCCAGGACGGCGCCGAGCTGGCGACCCAGGTCGTCTATTACCCCCGCTGGCAGGCAGGCCACTACTGCCAACCGGTCAACAACCAGTTCCGCCACCACCCCCTCGACTATCTGGAGTCCATGGAGCAGGCGGTGGTGGCTGTGGTGAGCCAGCTCACCCCGGCCCAGCGCACCGCCGTGCGCGGCATCGGGGTGGACAGCACAGGCTCCACCCCCGCCCCCATCGACAGAGAGGGGCGCGTGCTGGCCCTGCGTCCGGAGTTTGCCGACAACCCCAACGCCATGTTCGTGCTGTGGAAGGATCACACCGCCATCGAGGAGGCGGAGGCCATCACCGCCCTGTGCCACGGCGGCCAGTTCCCCGACTACAGCCGCTACATCGGCGGCATCTACTCCTCCGAGTGGTTCTGGGCCAAGATACTGCACGTCTCCCGCGCCGATGCCGCGGTGCGCGCCGCCGCCTGCAACTGGGTCGAGCTGTGCGACTGGGTGCCCGCCATCCTGAGCGGCACCCAGGCCCCGGCCGATATCCGGCGCGGGCGCTGCGCCGCCGGCCACAAATCCCTCTGGCACCCGAGCTGGGGCGGCCTGCCATCCGCCGACTTCCTCAATGCCCTGGATCCCCTGCTGACGGAAGATCTCGACTATCCGCTCTTTACCGACAGCTGGACCGCCGATCTGCCGGTCGGCACCCTGACCCCGGAGTGGGCCGAACGCCTGCACCTCTCCTGCGAGGTGGTGATAGCGGGCGGCGCCTTTGACTGCCACATGGGCGCTGTGGGAGCCGGGGCCGGCAACAATGCCCTGGTCAAGGTGATCGGCACCTCCACCTGCGACATCCTGATCGCCGACCAGGCCACCATAGGTGATCGCGCCATTGCCGGGATCTGCGGCCAGGTGGATGGCAGCGTGGTGCCGGGCATGGTGGGGCTGGAGGCGGGACAATCGGCGTTCGGTGACATCTATGCCTGGTATCAGCGCCAGCTCGGCTGGCCGCTTGAGAGCCTCGCCGCCCAGTATCCGGAGCTTCGCACCGCCATCGAGCGCCACAAGCGGGAGCTGCTGCCAAGCCTCGCCGCCGCCTGGGAGCAGCAGCGCGACCTGGCGCACCTGCCGGTGGTGCTCGACTGGTTCAACGGCCGGCGCACCCCCTATGCCAACCAGCGCCTGCAGGGCACCGTCACCGGGCTCAACCTCGGCACCGATGCCCCCGATCTCTTCGGCGCACTGGTGGCCTCCACCGCCTTCGGCGCCCGCAGCATCATGGAGTGCATGACTCACCAGCAGGTGCCGGTGGAGCAGGTGATCGCCCTTGGCGGCATCGCCCGCAAGTCCGCCACCGTGATGCAGACCTGCAGCGATGTGATGAATCGCCCCATCCAGGTGGTGGCCTCGGATCAGTGCTGCGCCCTGGGGGCGGCCATCTTTGCCGCCGTGGCGGCCGGGATCCATCCCGATGTGGCCAAGGCCCAGCACCACATGGCGAGCGCCGTGGAGCGCACCCACCAGCCACACCCAGAGCGGGTCGCCGAGTATGAACGCCTCTACCAGCGCTACCTCGCCTGGGGCGCCGCCGCCGAACCCCTCTACAACCGGGGGGTGCCGGCATGAACCTCAAGACCCTCAAGGAGCAGGTGCTCGCCGCCAATCTGGATCTGCCGCGCCATGGCCTGGTGACCTTCACCTGGGGCAACGTGAGCGGCATCGACCGAGAGCGCAATCTGGTGGTGATAAAACCGAGCGGCGTCAGCTACGAGCGGATGCGGGTCGAGGACATGGTGGTGCTGGATCTGGCGGGCACGCAGGTGGAGGGGGGCCTTCGCCCCTCCTCCGACACCGCCACCCACCTGGTGCTCTATCGCGCCTATCCGGAGCTTGGCGGCGTGGTGCACACCCACTCCACCCATGCCACCGCCTGGGCCCAGGCGGGGCGCCCCATCCCCATTTTCGGCACCACCCAGGCCGACTACTTCCACGGCGAGATCCCCTGCTCGCGCCTGCTCACCCCGGGGGAGGTCGAGGAGGATTACGAGGGGCTGACCGGCCATCTCATCGTCGAAACCCTCAAGCAGACCCCCATCCTCACCATGCCGGGGGTGCTGGTGGCCAACCACGGCCCCTTCAGCTGGGGCAAGAGCGCCGAGGACGCAGTGCACAACGCCGTGGTGCTGGAAGAGGTGGCGCGCATGGCCTGGCTCACCGGCCAGATAAACCCCGGGGCCAGCCCACTGCCCGATTACCTGCTGGAGAAGCACTACCAGCGCAAGCATGGCAAACACGCCTATTACGGCCAGACAAAAGCCTAAAAGAGGACAAACTCATGGAATTGATGAAACAGCTGGAAGTGTGGTTCCTGGTCGGCAGTCAGCACCTGTATGGCGCCACCACATTGAAGCAGGTGGCCGATCACGCCCATACCATCACCAGCCAGCTCAACGAGGGGGCGAACCTGCCCCTCAAGATAGTGCTCAAACCCACCGGTACCACCCTGGATGAAATCAGCGCGGTGGCCCGGGATGCCAACCACGACCAGCGCTGCACCGGGCTCATGGTGTGGATGCACACCTTCTCCCCCGCCAAGATGTGGATCCCGGCCCTCGGCCAGTTGCAAAAGCCCCTGCTGCAGTTCCACACCCAGTTCAACCGGGATCTCCCCTGGAGCGAGATCGACATGGACTTCATGAACCTGAACCAGACCGCCCACGGCGGGCGCGAGTTCGGCTTCATGGGGGCCCGCCTGCGGCTGCCCCGCACCGTGGTGGTGGGTCACTGGCAGGATGAAGAGGCCAGACAGAAGATTGGCAACTGGATGCGCATCGCCGCCGCCATCCACGACAGCCGCCACCTGAAGATCGCCCGTTTTGGCGACAACATGCGCAACGTGGCGGTCACCGAGGGCGACAAGATTGAGGCCCAGATCCAGTTCGGCTATCAGGTGAACTACCACCCGGTCGGCGATCTGGTGAAGGTGATCGACGCCGTGCCCGACAGCGACATCGAGGCGCTGCTGGCCGAATATGAGGCGACCTACACCCTGACCGAGGCGGTGCAGGCGGGTGGACCGCTGCGTGCCTCACTGTATGAGGCGGCGCGCCAGGAGCTGGGGATGAAGAAGTTCCTCACCGACGGTGGTTTTGGCGCTTTCACCACCACCTTCGAGGATCTCCATGGTCTGCACCAGCTGCCGGGCCTCGCCTGCCAGCGCCTGATGGAGCAAGGCTTTGGTTTTGGGGCAGAAGGGGACTGGAAGACCGCGGCCCTGCTGCGCACCCTGAAAGTGATGGGATATGGCCTTGCGGGGGGCGCCTCCTTCATGGAGGACTACACCTACCACCTGGAGGCGGGCAACAACCTGGTGCTGGGAGCCCACATGCTGGAGGTCTGCCCCTCCATCGCCGCAGGCAAACCCGTGCTGGACGCCCAGCACTTAGGCATAGGCAAGAAGGCCGATCCGGCCCGCCTGCTGTTCGCGGCCCCGGCCGGCAAGGCGGTCAACGCCAGCCTCATCGATCTCGGCAACCGCTTCCGCCTGGTGGTCAATCAGCTGGAAGTGGTGGACCTGCCAGAGGCCATGCCGAAACTCCCGGTGGCCAGCGCCCTGTGGAAACCCCTGCCGAGCCTTCAGACCAGCGCCGAGGCCTGGATCTTGGCGGGCGCCGCCCACCACTCGGTGTTCACCCAGGCGGTGGATATCGAGCAGCTGCGCACCTTCGCCGACATCCTGGGCATAGAGTGCGTGGTCATCGACGAGCACACCCGCATCCCCGCGCTCAAGGAGACCCTGCGCTGGAACGAGGTGTATTACAAACTGTGCCACTGATTGACCGGCAAGAAGGTTGAGCCTTTCGGCGACGGCCATGGGTGAACCGGCTTCAGGCCGGATCATGCCAATGACACGGGGACTGCTTCGCCAGTCCCTGTTTCATTGATACTTTCGCAGGAGGATCGGGTGAGGCCCCTCCACCACAGTCGCCAGCTATCGGGCCACAAGGGATCAGGACGGGATGGCTCATCGCTGGCCTGACGGGTGGCCCACCACACACCGCAGACACGAAAAAGCCCAAGCGATTGAATCGCTTGGGCTATATAGATGGCGGAGGAGGTGGGATTTGAACCCACGGATGGTCGCCCATCGCCGGTTTTCAAGACCGGTGCATTCAGCCGCTCTGCCACCCCTCCGCAGCAGTGCGACGCATATTACCCATGCCCCTCTGCCTTGTAAATCCCCCCATCGACTGTTTGCTGCTTTATTGGGCTATCTGACGCAGATGGCAGACAAAAAGGCTATAAAGTGCGCTTTTTCAAGCGGATGGCTTGACTTGACTCATGAGTAAATCACTATAAGCGGCACTGTCACCCTGTCGGAAAGATGAAATGAAGACGATCAAGCATGCCCTGTTCTGCGCCCTGGCCGGCGCCGCCCTGTTCGTGGCCCCCGCCCAGGCCAACGAGCTCACCAAGTCCGACGTCGAGCAGATAGTGCGGGACTATCTGGTCAAGAACCCGGAGATCCTGGTCGAGATGTCCAATGCCCTGCGTGCCAAGCAGGAGGGCCAGCAGGCCGAGAACGACAAGGCGATGATCAAGGCCCATGGCAAGGAGCTCTTCGCCACCAAGGATCCCGAGGCAGGCAATCCCAAGGGCAAGCTGACCCTGGTCGAGTTCTTCGACTACAACTGCGGTTACTGCAAGCGGGCCCACCCCCTGATCCAGCAGCTGCTGGCCGCAGACAAGGATATTCGCTACATCTACAAGCAGTTCCCCATCCTGAGCCAGAGCTCCGCCTATGCCGCCCGCGCCGCCCTGGCGGTGCAACTGACCCAGCCGGAGAAGTATCAGGCGTTTCATGATGCCCTCTATGCCCATCAGGGTCCTCTGGCCGACGAGGCCCAGATCAAGCAGATTGCCGAGGGCGCCGGTGTGAACTGGAGCAAGGCCGAAGCCAGGTTCAAGGATGCCAGCATCGACAAGGCTCTGGGCACCAACCGGGCACTGGCCGAGGCCATGGGTATCTCAGGCACCCCGGCCTTCATCATCGGCGACCAGATCCTGCGTGGGGCACCCCGCGACATGGCCAGCCTGACCGGCGCCATCGAGGACGTGCGTGCCGGCAGGGCCATCCAGTAACGGCCTGCTCCCCCACATGAAAAAGCCCCGGCATCGCTGCCGGGGCTTTTTTTCAGGGGCGGGTTCAGGATCAGGCCGGGTAGCCGTTCGGGTTTTCCCTCTGCCAGCGCCAGGTGTCGACCATCATCTGCTCCAGGCCGCGTTCGGCCTGCCAGCCCAGCTCCTCCCGGGCCAGGGTGGGCTCGGCCCAGCACTCGGCGATGTCGCCGGGGCGACGAGGCTTGATCTGATAGGGTATGGGGCGACCGCTGGCCGCCTCGAACGCCTTGATCATCTCCAGCACGGAATACCCCTGGCCTGTGCCCAGGTTGTAGGTGAAGACGCCAGTGTCGCCCTCGATGCGGGCCAGCGCCTTGAGGTGGCCGATGGCGAGATCCACCACATGGATGTAATCGCGCACCCCGGTGCCGTCCGGGGTCGGGTAATCGTTGCCAAACACCCCCAGCTCCTTGAGCTTGCCGACGCCGACCTGGCTGATGTAGGGCAGCAGGTTGTTGGGAATGCCGTTGGGATCTTCGCCGATGAGGCCGCTCTCGTGGGCACCGACCGGATTGAAGTAGCGCAGCAGCACGATGGCCCAGCGGGGGTCTGACTTGGCCAGATCCCGCAAGATCTCTTCGACCATCAGCTTGGAGCGGCCGTAAGGATTGGTGGCACCGGTGGGAAAATCTTCCCGCAGGGGCACGGAGGCGGGATCCCCATAGACGGTGGCCGAGGAGCTGAACACCAGGCGGAACACCCCGGCCCTGGCCATCTCCTCGCACAGCACCAGGGTGCCAGTCACGTTGTTCTGATAGTAGGTGAGCGGGATCTGGCCGGACTCACCCACCGCCTTGAGGCCGGCGAAGTGGATCACCGACTCGATCTTGTGGGCGGCGAACAGCCGTTGCAGGCAAGCCCTGTCCAGGATGTCCCCTTCCACGAAGGTGACCGCCTTGCCGGTGATCCGCTCGACCCGCTTGAGGGACTCGGGGGAGGCGTTGGAGAGGTTGTCCAGCACCACCACCTGCTCCCCTTCGTTTAACAGCTCAACCAGGGTGTGAGAGCCGATGTAACCGGCGCCGCCCGTGACCAGTATTGTCATTTTTTTTCCCGTGTTCTGGTGAAACTGGGCAAAGTGTACTCGCCCGGCCCGCCCGGGAAAAGGCTGATATCTCAGTCATGTGAGCGCCTCCACCCATCAGCAATCCAGGCTCACATCCCCCCTGACGGTGCAGGAGCAGGCCAGCGCCACCCCGCGCTCGAGATCCTGGGGGCTGAGAGTCATCACGCTCTGGCGCTCGATATCCCCTTGTGTCGTGCAGCGGCAGCTGCCACATACCCCGGCGCGGCAGGCAGCCATCATGCTCTCTCCCGCCTCCTCGAGCGCCGCCAGCAGGGTCTGGCCCGGCAATATCTTCACCTTCTTGCCGCTTTTTGTCAGGGTCAGCCAGAAGTGATCCCCACTTGCTGGGGCGGGCGCCGCGCTCGATGCCGCCCCAGGCAGGCCGAACGACTCCTGATGCAGCTGCGCCGCCGGCAGGCCCAGCTCGACCAGCATGGCGCTCACCGCCGCCATGTAGGGGGCGGGCCCGCACAGATAGACGTGGCGGCTCAAGAGATCCGGCGCCAACTCCTGAAGCATGGCGGGACTGAGCCGACCGACCCAGGGGTGAGTCTCGGGGGCTTGCTCCAATACCAGCGCATGGCGCACTCCCGGATGCGCCTCGGCCAGGGCGGCCAGCTCATCTGCGAAGATCACATCCGCTGGCGAGCGGGCACTGTGAATGAAGCGGATATCGGCATCGGGCCGTCTGGCCAATTCGTCGCGCAGCATGGCCCACATGGGGGTGATACCGGAGCCGGCGCTCAGCAGCAGCGGCCGCTCGCAGGGGAGCGCCGTCAGGGTGAAGTCGCCGAACGGGCCATCGGCCCGGATCTCGTCCCCCACCTGCAAGCTCTGATGCAGATGGTGGGAGACCCGCCCCACATCCTTGATGGTCACCTGCCAGCCAGGATCCTGCGGGCTGGAGGATAAGGTGTAGGCGCGGCATAAGGGTTCGCCGTCAATGTCGGTATGCAGGGTGACGCACTGGCCGGCCAGCACGGGGGGCAGGCTGCCCTTTGCGGCGGCAAACTGCCAGCTGGTCACGTCGTGGGTCTGTGCCAGGCGGCCGATGCAGCGCAGGGTAAAAGAGGTGGAGGTCATCGCAAGGCTCCTCTTCTTGAAAAGGGATCGTTGAACTGTGTCATGGAAAAAAGGCGAGCCATCGGGCTCGCCAAACGCTTACAACTTGCTGAGCGTGTAAGGCTGATATGGCGCCGCTCAGGCCGCCAGGATTTCGGCCAGATCCGCATCTGCCGTGGTGGTTCCTTTCAGGCCGGACTATGTCTCCAGCACCCTGATCAGGCCGCCAGGATCTCGGCGAGATCCGCGTCTGCCGTGGTGGTTCCCTTGAGACCGAACTGCTCTTCCAGCACCTTGAGCAGGGCCGGGGTGAGGAAGGCCGGGGCGGTCGGGCCGGTGCGGATGTCTTTGACCCCGAGCGCCAGCAGGGTGAGCAGGATGACGATGGCCTTTTGCTCGAACCAGGAGAGCACCAGGGTCAGCGGCAGATCGTTGACGCCGCACTCGAACGCCTCGGAAAGCGCCAATGCCAACTGGATGGCGGAGTAGGCGTCGTTGCACTGACCCACGTCCAGCAGGCGCGGGATGCCGCCAATGTCGCCGAAGTCGAGCTTGTTGAACTTGTACTTGCCGCAGCCCAGGGTGAGCAGCAGGCTGTCTTGCGGGATCGCCTTGGCAAACTCGGTGTAATAGGCGCGCTCGGCGCGGTCGCCGTCACAGCCCCCCACCAGGAAGAAGTGGCTGATTTCGCCAGCCTTCACCTTGTCGATCACCGCGGGAGCGGCCTGCATCAGGGCGTTGCGGGCAAAGCCGATGGTGATGAAGTGCTCGAGTTCAACGTGCTTGAAGCCTTCCAGCGCCTGGGCCTTCTCGATGACCACGGAGAAATCTTCCCCTTCCAGATGGGTGACTCCGGGCCAGCCGACGATGGAGCGGGTGAAGATGCGATCGCTGTAGTCGCCCACGTTCGGGTCGATGATGCAGTTGGAGGTCATCACCACCGCGCCCGGGAAGTTGGCAAACTCCTTCTGCTGGTTCTGCCAGGCGGAGCCGTAGTTGCCCACCAGGTGCGGGTACTGCTTGAAGAAGGGGTAGGCCAGGGCCGGCAGCATCTCGCCGTGGGTGTAGACCTTGATGCCGGTGCCTGCGGTCTGCTCCAAAATCAGCTTGAGATCCACCATGTCGTGGCCGGAAACCAGGATGCACTTGCCCGGCACCGGGGTGACGCGCACCTGGGTCGGCTCCGGGTGGCCGAAGGCCGTGGTTTCACCGCGATCCAGCATCTCCATGATGCGGAAGTTGAGCAGACCAATCTCCATGGCGCACTTGAACAGGGGATCCAGATCGCAGGGATCCGTGCCGAGCCAGCTCATGATGCGGTGGAATTCGGCCGCCACGGCGCTGTCTTGTTGGTCCAGTACCCGGGCGTGCTCCATGTAGGCGGCGGCGCCCTTGAGGCCGTAGAGGCAGAGCAGGCGCAGCCCCATGATGTCTTCGTTGACTTCGTTCTTGCCCCGGTTGACCGCGGTCTGGGGCGCCTGGGCCAGTTGGGCCAGCAGATCGCGACCCGGCTCGAAGCGGGCGGCGGCGGGCAGCTCGCCGACCTGCACCGCCAGCGCGGTCAGACGGTCGGCCAGCTGCTGGCGATGGGCCAGCGCCTGGTTGACATAGCCGACGATGCGATCGGAGTCGAAGTTGACGTTGGTGAGGGTGGCGAAGAAGGCCTTGGGCACGAAGGCATCTATCTCGTCATCGACCATGCCGTGTTCGCGGGCCGCCAGGGCCCAGGCACTGAGGCCTTGCAGGGTATAGATCAGCACATCCTGCAGATCCGAGGTTTCGGCCGTCTTGCCACACATGCCTTGTGCATAGGCGCAGCCATTGCCTGCGGGGGTACGAATTGTCTGTTCACATTGCACACAAAACATCATGTCTCTCCTAATTGGACATTTCAGTTGTCTGTTTTGTGGCGATTCTATTCCTCCAGCCCAAAACTTAATAGGCATTCAATTTGCCAATTAATGCTTCATTGATGCAGATCAAAAGAAAAAAGCCGCCCGAAGGGGCGGCAAATGGGTGGATAATCAGACAGGAACAGGAAGCTATTCAGGGTATTGGCAACTAAACACTCAATCCAGATAGGCCCGCAGCATCCAGACCAGTTTCTCCTGCTGCTGTATGTAGTCCGAGAGCTGGGAGGCCGTACCTTCGTCCCCCGCCTCGCTGGCCAGTTTCAGGATGCGGCGCTGGGCGCCGAGCAGCTCACGGAATCCCTCCAGCAGGGAGCCGATGCAGCCGGGACCGTCGTGCAGGCCCTTGCTCTCCGCGATGGTGGAGACTTTGAGGTAGTCGCTGAAGCTGTGCAGGGGCACGCTATCCAGGGTCAGGATGCGCTCGGCCAGGGCATCGACTTTCAGCAGCAGGTCGTTGTAGATCTCCTCGAACTTCAGATGCAGCTCGAAGAAGTGGCTGCCGCGGATGTTCCAGTGGAAACCGCGGACATTCATGTAGAGGATCTGGTAGCTGGCCAACAGTTGATTCAGCTCGGTTGCCAGGGCTTGAGATTGGGCGGCGTCTAGGCCGATCGGGTTCTTCATCATGCACCTCCAGATTGAAAACAGGGTCAGCTTAGCGCGTAAGAGACTCAAAAGGTAATAGTTGCTGGCTGAGTCATTGATAGCGATGGGCTATCAATCAAGGGGTGACGGCCTCAGGGGTGACAAGGGGGCCGGTGCGTTCGATATAGAGGATCACCTCCCCCAGGTAGATGCCGAACTTGCTGATCTCGGCCCGGTTGATGAGGCGATCTTGATCCAGCAGGTACATCCAGTCATCGAAGCTGACCCGCACCACGCTCTCATCCGGCAGGGCCAGATCGAGTTGATAGCGCCAGTTGAGGGCAAAGCCCGCCGTCTTGCCCACCGCCTCCCCCACCACGTCCGAGGCAGTGCCGCGCCAGTGCCCGTCCTCCCCCTTGCGCAGATACCAGGTGCGGGTCTGCTGGCGACCGTCGTCGAAATAGAACTGCTCGAACAACTCCCCCTTGCCCGCGCGCCAGCGCCCCTGCATCTCGACCCGAAAGCGACTGGTCACTTCGCCGCTACGGTCTGTCACCAGGCCATGGGCCACCAGCTTGCCGTCGAAGAAGCGGGCGAGATCCCAGGTCGGCCCCTGATCACGATAGGCATCCAGGCTGGTGCCGCAGCCACCGAGCAGCAGCATCAGGGAAAGCATCAAGCCACGCCAGTGGCCACCAGACAAGGTCATATCAGACTCCTGATTGCAATAGGGGGTACGTCGCCCTGGCTGAGCGTCAGCCCGGGCGGCTGGCCATGGTCGTCATCACCCGGTCGATACGAGGGAATTCCCCCATGGCTCAAGGCTGGCCACGCAGACGGCGGGTCAGCGCGGGATCCCGGCTGTTGTCGGCCAGCCAGATGGCGAGAAAGGCGGCGGAAAAACCGGGTTCCGCGATCCGGCCAAGGGGGCGTTCTCGCAGCCAGAGCTCTCCCTGACCCTGCTCATCCACGTAGAAAGTGAGCCTGTCCCCCGCCTTCACGTCGGGCAGTACCCCGGACAGCGCCGCCAGCCAGCGGGCCTGAGCCTGGCTGTCTCCTGGCGTCAGCCGCTGCCACTCCTGGGCGGTGGCCTCCAGGATATCCTGTCTGTCTATGTCCCTGGCATAGGTGAGGGAGAGGGCCTGGGGATAACGGCGCGGTGCATAGCGGCCATCCTGGCTGTAGAGGGTGGCGTCATAGAGCTTGAACCAGAGCCAGTGCATCTCCCCCTGTCCGACGGGGCGCAGCTGCTGCCAGGGGGCAGCCCAGCTCAAGGCGCTCCAGCAGAGCAGGCTAATGCCAACCCATGTGCCAACGAGTGGGATCTTCCAGTTCATGCCAATCCAGCTCCTGTTCTTGCAGGGTATTGATGTCCTGCACCGTGACCCTGTCGAGCTCTCCCCGCTCGTCTTTATGGCAGGAGATCACCAGAAAATGGCGATCGGCCTGCTCGAACAGGGTCTCCCTGGTCCATTTGGAAAAAAGCAGCGTATCGGTCGAAAAGGTGTTCATCTCGGCTCACCCTCCAGCTTCACCGTTGCCCATACCAGTACGGGCAACCATCCCATCCAGATCACCGCCAGCAGCGCCGCGCTGATCCCGATGCCCCAGGGTAAGTGTACGGCCCCCATGGCCGCCCCCGCCACATAGGAGCTGGCGCCCCCCACCATGCCAAACAGCGCCTGCTGCCAGCGTGGCAAGGGCCGAAGCCAGCGCAGACCGTGGGAGAGGGTCAGGGCAAAACCGCACCAGAGCAGCAACAGCCAGAGGGGGAAGCCGGCCGGAAACTGGAACAGGCCGATCCGCCAGAGCAGGATGTCGAGCAGACAGCCTGCCAGGGCGACGGGAATGAGCCGCCAGTCGCCCAGGCGGCTCGGCGAGAAGAGGAAATGCAGCAGCAGCATCCCGAGCAGGGGGCCAGGTTGCTGCCATTTCACCGCCAGCAACCAGTAGAGGTTGAACCCCAGCAGGTGGGCCCACTGCCACATGGTCAGTGACCGCTCACTGGCAGGTCACCGCTCCAGCCGAGGGGGCCCGGCTTGGCCGCCTCCAGCTGCACCAGGCTGATGGCCCGCTCCCAGAAGCCCCCCTCGCAATAGGCAAAATAGAAGTGCCAGAGCCGGATGAAGTCCTGGCTGTAGCCGAGCCTCGGCAGCTCGGGGGCCAGCGCCAGGAAGCGCTCGCACCAGTGGGCCAGGGTGCGGGCATAGTGGTGGCCGTGATCGTGCAGCCGCACCAGCTGCATGTCGGTCTCCCGGGCGAGCAGCCCCGCCATCTGGGAGACGCTCGGCAAACAGCCGCCGGGGAAGATGTAGCGCTGGATGAAGTCCACCCCTCGCAGATACTGGGCGTGGCGCTGATCGGCTATGGTGATGGCCTGGATCAGCAGGCGACCGCCGGGCCTTAGCAGGCGCGACAGCTGGCGGAAGTAGTCCGGCAAGAAGGCGTGCCCCACCGCCTCTATCATCTCGATGGAGACCAGCTTGTCGAAGCGTCCCTCCAGCTTGCGGTAATCCTCCAGCAGCAATGTGATGCGATCCCCCAGCCCCTCCCGGGCAATCCACTCCTTGGCGTAGTCGTGCTGGGCCTGGGAGATGGTGGTGGTGGTGACCCGGCAGCCGTAATGGCGGGCGGCATAGACGGCGAGGCCGCCCCAGCCGGTGCCAATCTCCAGCAGGTGGTCGTCCGGCCCAAGCTCGAGCCGCTCGCAGATGGTGCGCAGCTTGGCCTGCTGCCCCTGCTCCAGGCTGGCCTCGGCGCTCGGGTAGAGGGCGCTCGAATACTGCATGTGGCTGTCGAGGAAGCCCTGATAGAGGGCGTTGCCGAGATCATAGTGGGCGGCGATGTTGGATCTCGACCCGGTCAGAGTATTGCGGCTGCGCCAATGGCGCACCTTGTTGAAGGGGAAGCTGAGCCAGCCCAGGCGCCGCTCCAATGAGTCGAGCAGCGGCAGGTTGCGGGCCAGCAGCCGCACCAGGGCCACCGGATCCGGGCTGGTCCAGAGCCCCTCCACCCAGGTTTCACCGGCGGCTATGCTGCCCCCCAGCAGCAGGCGGCGATAAAACGCCGGATCCTGCACCATCACCTCGGCGTGGAGATCCGTGCCCGCCACCCCGAAGCGGTGACGCTCGCTGCCGTCGTGCAGCAGCAGCTGGCCGTGTTCGAGACGTCCCAGCAGAGTGAGCAGCAGTTGTCTGGCCCCCTTGTCGATGAAAGAGGCAGAGAGGGTTGATTGAGCAAGTTCCATTAGCGGCTCTCCGGATAGGTAAAGATCGGGGTTCGTTTGATAAAAAGACGCAGGGCCTGCCAGTAGATACCGAGCAGCACCTTGAGGGTCATCCAGGGCCAGCGGACGAGCAGGGCCACCAGCCCCCGGCGCGACAGCGGCGCCCGGCGCAGCGCCAGGGTGGCATCGAACAGCTTGGCCTCGCCGGATGTGGGATGACTCTCGATATGGATCAGCGTCTCCTGGGCCGGCGCCCGGATGCGCCAGTGGTAGCGCATGGCCAGCCCCATGAAGGGAGAGACGTGAAAGTCCTTGTCATGGGGCGCCAGGGCCGCCAGATCCAGCAGGTAGTAGTGACGCTCGTTCCAGGGGGTGTTCGACACCTCCGCCAGCAGATAGCGCGCCTCTCCCGCCCGGTAGCAGAAGTAGAAGTTGACCGGGCTGAAGTAGAATCCCAGGCAGCGCACATTGCCGAGCAGCAGCACCCGCCCCTCGGGCTCGGCATCGCCACCCAGTTCGCTCACCTTGTCCCACGCCGCCTGCTTGAGGCTGCCCTCGCCACCGCCCAGATAGTCGTCGCGGCGAAACGAGAGCAGCCCCGCTCGCTCCAGGGCGAACCAGCGCCCCTGGCTGAGCCCCGGCAGCTCGTCCAGATCCAGCCCCAGCATGAAGAGGCTGTATGAAAAAGCGTGGGGCCTGGGGGCGAAGCGGCGGTGGCGCACCGAGCCCTGCCAGATGGCGCTGATGGTGTCGCCGGCGGCCTTCACAGGCTGGCTCCGAAGCGCTTGGCCACGTCCAGGGCGCTGCGCACCCCGTCCTCGTGAAAGCCGTTGTACCAGTAGGCACCGCAAAAGTGGGTGTGCTGCTGGCCGCAGATCTCGGCCCGGCGCTGCTGGGCGGCAATGGAAGCCTGATTGAAGACGGGATGGTGATAGACGAAGCGGCGCAGCACCTTGCTCTCGTCCACCCGCCCCTGGGGATTGAGGCTGACGCAGAAAGGCTCTGGCGAGCTTATCCCCTGCAAGATGTTCATGTTGTAGCTCACCAGGGGACGCGCCCCGTCGTCGTCCCCCAGCTGATAGTTCCAGCTGGCCCACGCCTTGCGGCGAGCGGGCAGGCAGCTCGCGTCGGTGTGCAGCCAGACGTCGTTGGCCTGATAGGCCATGGCGCCGAGAATGGCCTGCTCCCCTTCGCTTGCATCCACCAGCAGGGCGAGGGCCTGGTCGCTGTGGCAGGCGAAGATCACCTCGTCAAAGGGCTCCTCCCCGTGGCGGCTTCGGACCATCACCCCTTCGGCCGTGCGCCTAACCCCCTGTACCGGGCTGGCCAGCCGGATCCGCGCCTGCCAGCCTGCAGTGAGCGGGCCTATGTATTCCCGCGAGCCCCCCGGGATCACGTACCACTGGGGACGATTGGCCACCTCGAGCAGGCCGTGGTTGGCAAAGAATCGCAGGAAGAAGCCCAGGGGAAAGGCACGCATGTCCGCCAGGGTGGAGGACCAGATGGCCGCCCCCATGGGCAGGATATAGTGGCGGGCGAAGTAGTCGCTGAACCGTCCCCGTTGCAGAAAGTCTCCCAGGGTCGGTTCGCTGCCGTTTTCCGGGCGGGTCTTGTCCGCCAGCCAGGCGCGGGCCTCCCGGTTGAAGCGCAGTATTTCGGCGACGAAGCGGTAGAAGCGCGGGCTCAGCAGGTTGCTGCGCTGGGCAAACAGGGTGTCCAGGTTGTGGCCGTTGTACTCCAGCCCCGCCGGGCTCTTGACCGAGAAGCTCATCTCGGTGGGCTGGCGCGCCACCCCGATGCGTTCGAGCAACGTGAGGAAATTGGGGTAGGTGCGATCGTTGAAGACAATGAAACCTGTGTCGATGGCATAGCTGCAACCGGCCTGAGTCACATCGACGGTGGCGGTATGGCCCCCCAGGATGGGGGCCGCTTCGAACAGGGTGACGTCGTGCAGCTTGTGGAGCAGAAAACCGGCGCCAAGCCCCGAGATCCCGGAACCTATGATGGCAATCTTTTTCTTCATGAAGGGGATCCTTTCGAGGTGAGGGTGCGACCGAGGCGCAGCCAGAGCCCGGTCGGCAGGGCACCAAACAGGCGCAGCAACCAGATGAAGCGACGGGGGAAGTGGATCTGGTGACGGCCGGCGGCAAGCCCGCTCATGATGGCGCGGGAAGCCTCCTCCACCGTCACCAGACAGGGCATGGGAAAATCGTTCTTCGCGGTGAGCGGCGTGCTGACAAAGCCCGGGCGGATAAGGCTCACCCCTATGCCCCGGGTCGCTAGATCCAGACGCAGGGTGTCGGCCAGATAGTCGAGGCCCGCCTTGGAGGCGCCATAGGCCTCGGCCCGTGGCAGGGGCAGCCAGCTCACCGACGAGCTGACGATGGCGAGCCGAGACCCGGGCGCCAGTCGCGGCAGGAAGGCCGCCAGGGCATGGCCGGTGGCGATGAGGTTGGTCTCGATCACCCGGGCAAACAGGGCGCCGTCGAACCCCTCGGCTACATCCATGTATTCGCAGTTGCCGGCATTGAGGATCACCAGATCCAGGACGGGCAGCCCGGCGGCAACCCGGGCCATGGCGGCGCTGTCCCTTGCATCGAACTGCAGGGGGGTGATCCCTGCATCGGCCAGCGCCTGCAAGCGCCCCTCATCGCGACCGCAGCCCCACACCTGCCAGCCGGCGCACCTGTAATCCAGCGCCAGCTGGCGGCCGATGCCGGAGCTGGCTCCGGTGATCAGTACCCGTCCGCTCATGATCCCAGCCTCCCCTTGATGGCGTGCACCAGGGGGCCCAGCAGCGGCAACTGCTCGTAGAGCATGGCCCCCAGATCGAAGTAGTCCCGGTGCAGGCACACCTTGCCCTCTTGGTCGAACTCGAGGCGGGTGGCCCCTTCCAGCCGGATCGGCTCGCCGCCCCGCAGCCTGGGGTGGGAGAAGGTCATGGTCCAGCCGAGCCAGGCCCCCTGCCCCTGCAGCTGCTGGTCCGTTACCTCGAAGCGGCAATAGGCCAGGCGCTGATAGAGGGCGGCAAAATAGTCGGTGAGTGCCACCAGTCCTTCGATGCGATGGGCCGGATCGATGAAGACCACCCGCTGCGCATAGACATCGGGCAGGCGGTGCAGTTGCTGCCTGTCCAGTTGCTGATAGAGGGCGATAAAGCGGGCCAGCGGGTCCTTCATCCTATTTCTCCAGGTTTCGAAACATCTCGATGGCCTTCACCCGTGCGAGGGCGTGATCCACCATGGGAGCCGGGTAATCACCTCCCCCTTTGAGTCTCAACCAGTCATGGGGTTGATGTATATAGGCAGGGGGGACATCGGCCAGTTCTTTCACCCAAGTACGGATAAAGTCTCCTTGTGGATCAAATCGTTGCCCCTGAGTTGTCGGGTTGAACACCCGAAAATAGGGGGCCGCATCGGCGCCAGTACCCGCCGCCCACTGCCAGCCACCATTGTTGGCCGCCAGATCCCCGTCTATCAGCTTGCTCATGAAGTAATCCTCCCCCAGCCGCCAGTGGATGTGGAGATCCTTGGTGAGAAAGCTCGCCACTATCATCCGCAGCCGGTTGTGCATCCAGCCGGTGGCGTTGAGGCTGCGCATGGCGGCGTCGACCACGGGGTAGCCGGTACGCCCTTCGCACCAGGCGGCGAAGGCATCCGGGTCCCAGCTCCACGGCAGGGCCGCGGTCTCGGGCTTGAAGGGGCGGTTCATGGAGAGACTTGGCACCCGCACCAGCAGGTGGCGATAGAACTCGCGCCAGATGAGCTCGTTGAGCCAGACGAAACCGGGCTGCGCCTTGGACTGGGGCCGGCCGCCGAGGCGCTGCTGCAGCGCCGCCACGCACTGGCGGGGACTGAGGATCCCGGCCGCCAGGTAGGGGGAGAGCACGGAAGTGCCCGCCAGCGCCGGGAAGTCCCGGGTCTCGCCATAGTCCAGCACCCCCTGATCCAGAAAGGCGTGCAGCCGCCGCTGGGCCTCGGCCTCCCCCACGGGCCAGCGGGGATCCGGGGTCAGTTCACCCAGGGTCTCATCGGCAAAGGCCCTCTCGGCGAGCGGCTGCCAGGCAAGCGGCGCGGCGCGCGGCGCAGGAGCGCGATGAATGACGAAGCCCTCTTCGTCGAGAGCCTTGAGCCAGGCGCGGCCAAAGGGGGTGAACACCTTGAACATCTCCCCCGAGCCGGTCAGCACCCGCCCGGGCGGCAGCACGCAGCAGCCGTTGAACCAGTGGCAACTCACCCCCAGCGGTGCCAGCGCGCGGGTGACGGCGCCATCGCGGCGCTGCTCGTCGATTTCGATGGCCTGATTGGCGTAGAGCTGGGTGACCCCAAGCTGGCGCGTCAGATCCGCCAGCGCCGCCGGCACCTCGGCAAAGGTCTCGACCCGCAGCAGATGCAGCGGGATGCCGAGCGCCGCCAGCTCGTGCCCCAGCACATCCACCTGGGCCAGGATGAAGCGCTGGCGGACGGGGGCCATCTTGTGCGCCCGCCACTGGGCCGGGGAGATAACAAAGAGAGCCGCCACCGGCTCGTCAGCGGCGCTGGCATTCCCGCAGCACGAGCGCAGGGCCGGGTTGTCCGCCAGGCGCAGATCGTTTCGAAACCAGATCAGCCTCATGGTGTTTTCCTCCCGCGCCCGGCGCTCTGCTGCGCCATCCGCTCGGCCAGACTCGCCCGCCAGCCCAGCTGGTTCAGCCAGTCGGCATCGTAGAGGCGCCCCAGCTCGCCAAAGAAGCGGGTACCGGCGGGCCAGGGGGTGGCCAGATCCTGCTTGCCGAGCCCGGCCCCCAGCAGCACCAGCCAGGGGGGAATGGCGCGCCCCTCCAGCAGGGTGGCATGACGGGGCTCCACCGCCCCCAGCAGTTGCACCTCATAGCCCTGACCGATGAGCTCGTAGGCGGCCCAGACCAGATCGAGCGGCCCCACCTGGCCCCAGCTTGCCAGGGTGACCGGCACCCCCTTCTCCTGCTCGATGAGGTGACGGGCGAAGCGGGTATGGAGCCAGCCCAGCCACACCTGTTGCAGCAGCTCGCCATCGGGGCGCTCGCGCCACAGCCCCAGCAGCTGCTCCACCAGGGGCTGCAACACCCGGCTGCGCACCAGCTCGAACGGATAGCTCGCAAGCAGGTCGTTAAGCTCGGCTTCCGCCTTGCGCTGGTTGAAGGCGAGCAGCGCCTGGCCAAACTGCTCCAGGGTCTGCTGCCAGTGATCGCTCACCGGCGCGGACTGGGGCTCGCTCAAGAGCCCCTTCACCTGGCCTATGCTCACCCCCCGCTCCAGCCAGCTCAGGATCTCGCCTATCTGGCGGATATCCTGCTCGCTGTAGAGGCGGTGCCCCTTCTCGGTGCGGGCGGGTTGCACCAGGCCGTAGCGGCGCTGCCAGGCGCGCAGGGTGACGGCATTGACCCCGGTGAGGCGGGAGACCTCGCGGATGGGGTAGACGCCCTCGTCGGGGAGAGGCGCGGCTGCTTGTGGTTCATCAGACATGAGAGGGTCCATCAGACATTGGGAAAGAGGCCCCGGCCATCCGCCGGGGCCTGCACAGGGTGTTCAAAGCCCGTAACGCAGTTTGAGCGTATCGGGATGCGGGTTGAGATAGACCTGCTCGGACAAGTAGGCATTGGGGTACTCGCGCAGGTAATGGCGGATCAGGGTAAGGGGCACCAGCAGCGGGAAGACCCCGGTGCGGTACTTGTCGATGGTGTCACACAGCTCCTGCTTCTGGGCCGGGGTCAGCACCCGCTTGAAGTAGCCCTGCAGGTGCATCAGCACATTGGTGTGGCTGCGACGGTTGGCCCGAAGACGCAGGGCCGCCATCAGGCCCTGGATGTAACTGTCCGCCACCTGCTGCAGGTTGGCCTTGCCGAGGTTGCCCAGCAGCTTGCCGAGAGTGCGGTAGTGGCTGGTGGCGTGGGAGAGCACCAGATACTTGTAGCGGGAATGAAAGCGGATCAGGGCAGAGGCGGTGATCCCCCGGGCGCAGAGCTGCTGCCAGTCGTGATAGGCGAAGACCCGCAGCACGAAGTTCTCCCTCAGTATGGGGTCGCACAGGCGGCCGTCTTCTTCCACCGGCAGCAGGGGGTTGGCCTCCATCAACGCCTTGGCGAAGAGGCCGACCCCCTCCTTGGCGCTCCCCTCGTTGTTGGCGCCATAGATGCGCACCCGCTCCATGCCGCAGCTGGGGGATTTGGCGCAAAGAATGTAGCCGGAGAGAAAATCGAGCTGACGTACCTTCTGCTCGCTGAAGGCGATCAATTTCTCCGTGACGTCGAAGCTGCCGTTGCTCGCCTCGGCCCGCACCTCCCCCTGGCGTTTCACCAGGCGGATGGCGGCGCGGGGCGCGCCAAGGCCAATGGCCATCTCGGGGCAGACGGGGTGATAGTCGAAGTGAGCGCCAAGGTCCCGTTCGCAGAAGCTGGAGCGTTTGTGGCCCCCGTCGAACCGGACTTCCTGGCCCAGCAGACAGGCACTGATACCGACCTTGATCTTGTACATGATGGCGCTCCTTGTATAAGTATTGACTCAGTTATAGCAGTTATACAAAGAAATGGAAGTTGTATAACTATTGCCAACCGATACGATGCCGCAGCGAACACAGGATCACAGGAACATGAAAAAAGCCCATGACGGCGTCATGGGCAGGAGCAGGGGTATGCAGGAAGGGGACGGGGATCAGAAGTTGTACTTCACCCCCAGGCTGGTGATGGAGCCTTGCTGCAGATCCCAGCGACGATAGGTGTAGTCGGCGGTCAGGGCCAGGTTCTGGGTCAGCTTGTAGGCGCCGCCCACCTTGAAGTCCTGCATGTCGTCGGTCATGTTGGCGTAGCGATAGGCGGTGGAGAGCTCCACCTGACCCAGGTCGTAACGCAGGCCCACTTCACCGTACAGGCTGCCGCTCTTCTTGCGCGCCACCGAGTCCCAGCCATCGACATCATGGCTCAGCTCGCGCTCCAGGCTGTAGCCCATCAGGCCGGTCTCACCGTACAGGTTCAGGCCGGTGCTGAGGGGCGTGAACACCCCTACCCCCAGGTTGGAGATGGCCATGCTGTCATTGCCGCTGTTGCGGGAGCTGTATTCTGAGCCGAGTCGGCCGTAGAAGTTGGAGCCGAAGCTCTTGGAGAGATCCAGGCTCAGGCCGCCGAAATCGCGGTTGTCGCTGTCCTTGCCACCGATGAAGTCGGACTGGGTATGGGTCCAGATAGCGGCACCCTTGGCATAGCTGAACGCATCCTGCGCCATGACGGAGGCGGAAGAGCAGGCGGCCAGGGCCATGATGGAAAGCGTGATTTTTTTCATTGTGATGACTCCTCGTTGAGATGGAGCCATTGTGCCGAGCCCCCCGAAAAATGCCGAGGGACAAGCTGTTGCCAAACCATGTCAGATGTAAGCAACTGTTTCTGTCTGTCGTAACCTACTGTTTCAATAAATAAAAAACCTCCCGCAGGAGGTTTGTCGACCCTTAGCGAAACACCACTTCCTCGATCTCGACCCGCACCAGGGGCCGCTCCCCCTGCCCGGCCGGTTTCGCCATCTCTACCTCGAGGGAGGGACGATCCTCCCCCTTGCGCAGATAGGTCTCCGGCAGGCGATTCTCGGCGACCCAGAAACGGGCCTCCTGGCGCGAGAGCTGGACTCCCTGCCGGTCGAACAGACTGACGTGACCGCGCACCCCCACCACGTTGCGGCTGCCGGTGTTGTGCACCATGAAGCGCAGCCGATAGGTGTCCCCCGTCTCCAGCCGGTCCAGACGAACCTGGACGCCATCCCGAGCGGCCTCGCTCAGCAAGGCGGGGTTGGCCAGGGCCTGCTCGGTCAAGACAGGGGCGGCCACCGTCCGTGGGGCGCTCTGCGCTTGCACGCCGACGGCCGTGCTGGCGACACTGGCCGGCTTGACCAGCAGATACTCCCAGCTGAAGTCATCATTGAGCTGCACCACCCGGCCATCGGCCAGGGTCACCTGGGTGAGCGGGGCGGCCTGGGCCAGCACGGGGCCGAGGGAGAGGAGCAGTAGCAGGGGAAGGGCTTTCATGGCATTCCTGTTGGGCAGAGACAAAAAGGGGCGTCAGTATAAACAGTCGCCCCCTCCTTGCCTATGATGCCGCTCACAGAGCCGCCCTCAACCCTTGATCTCGTGGCGCTGGGGCTGGACGAGATCCAGGGTCACATGGTCGAACGCCATCCCCTTGAGGGCGCGGTAGATATCTTGCTGACGATCGAAACCGTGGGCACGCTGATGCGCCGGCAGGCGGATGCGGGCCAGGGCAACATGCTCTTCTCCCAGGGGATGGAAGAAGACCTGGGCCTCGTCAAACCCCATGTCGGCCAAAAGCTGCTCCGCCATGTCGATCATCTGCACCTGGTGACTTTCGATCCGGCTGAGATCCTGGAAACGGCGATTGAGGTAACCGCCGCTGGTCTTGCCCCAGCGATCCAGCTCCCGGCGATGAAAACCGTAACGAAAGTCCCGATGGGACATGCCCTGCTCGGCGAACGGCCAGAGGGTGTGGCCCGGCAGCGGCCCAAAGCGGCCGAGGTAGGCCTGCATCTCCTCGAACGAGGCCGGGATCAGCAGCGGCAGGGCGGCCCAGTCCGTCTGCTTGCCCCTGGCCTCCTCCAGCAGCTGCAGCGGATCCCGCGCCCCGGGGGGCAGCTGGCCCGCGTCGCAAAACAGCATCTCCTGGGTCTTGATGACCCTCTGCTCCAGGCCGTGGTGCAAACAGTAGCGACGGGCCCGGGCCAGTTCCCGTCGGCTCAGCAGCGGGTTGTCCAGGGTCAGGGCGCGCACGCGCACCCCGCCGGCACGGCACAGCTCCATGGCGTAGCAGGATTCCAACCGTCCCGAAAAAGAGATGACCAGCTCGCCGTGGCCGGCCAAGGTCTCGATGAGGCGCTGCTCCCTGGCCTGAAACGTCTGATCATATCCCTGATTCAGTACAACGATCTTGGTATCCATGGATGCCCCGATAGTGAATGCAGGGGCCCATCTTGCGACCATCAAGCTGAACTGACCATAAATGAAACATGAGAAAATCAGCATTTCCATCGCCTACGGCTATTAATCATGATCCAGATCAATTCTTCCCGTTTCCCGGACAGAATGCCGGCAACCGGGAGGACCCGCCTCCCCCGACTGGCAACTTTTACTTGCATCAGGGCGGCAAATCCCTTAAAGCTAGGGCATTGACATTTCAGGGTTATTCCATGCTTTCACTATTCTTCTTTCGTTTCTCGTTTATCCGGCCCAGCTGAGGGAAGGCCCACTCGTCGTATAAACCGGAAACCAAAGACGAATCGAGCCTCCCTAGCGGAGGCTTTTTTACGCATATCATCAATGACATATCTGGACAGGTAAGTAACATGGCAACCCTAGACGACATCAGGCAGGACATCACCCAGTTGGATCAGGAGCTGCTGGCCCTGCTGGCCAAGCGCAAGACCCTGAGCATAGCGGTCGCCCGTGCCAAGCAGGCCAATCCCCGCCCCATCCGCGACCACCAGCGCGAGCAGGATCTGCTGGTCGCCCTGATCCAGAAAGGGCGCGCCCTGGGCCTGGACGCCCAATATGTCACCCGCCTCTATCACACCATCATCGAAGACTCCGTACTCTCCCAGCAGGCTTACCTGCAAGGGCTGCTCAACCCGGAGCAGCAAGAGCCCATGACCAGCGTCGCCTACCTGGGACCGCGCGGCTCCTACTCCAGCCTGGCCGCCCGCAAGTATCTGGCCCGCTACAAGGATCAGGTGGTCGAGGTGAACTGCCAGAATTTTCGCGAGGTGCTCGACTCGGTCGAATCGGGACGCGCCGCCTTCGGGGTGCTGCCCATCGAGAACACCAGTTCGGGCTCCATCAACGAGGTGTATGACGTGATGCAGCACACCAGCCTCTCCATCGTCGGTGAGCTGACTTATCCGATTGAGCACTGCGTGCTGACCGCGGTGCCGACCGACCTGTCCCGCATCAAGACCTTCTACGCCCATCCCCAGGTGTTTCAGCAGTGCTCCCATTACCTGAGCAAGCTGGAGGGGGCGCGCCACGAGATCTGCGACTCCTCTTCCAGCGCCATGATGAAGGTCAAGGAGCTGGGGAGCCCGGAGGCGGCCGCCATCGGCAGCGCGGACGGCGGCGAGCTGTACGGCCTGACGGTGCTGGCCGAGCAGCTCGCCAACCAGAAGGAGAACTACAGCCGCTTCATCGTGGTGGCGCGCAAGCCCATAGACGTGGCCCCCCAGATCCCGGCCAAGACCACCCTCATCATGTCCACCTCGCAAAAACCGGGCTCCCTGGTGGAGGCGCTGCTGGTGCTGCGCAACAACAGCATCAACATGACCAAGCTGGAATCCCGTCCGGTGCAGGGCAATCCCTGGGAGGAGATGTTCTACCTGGATGTCTCCGCCAACCTGCAGAGCGCCGAGATGCAGGCCGCCCTGGTGGAGCTGACCCAGATCACCCGCTACATCAAGGTGCTGGGCTGCTACCCGAGCGAGGATGTCAAACCCACCGCCGTGCCCCCCGTCATCCTGGGCTAGGTTGCGGGCGGCAATCCCCTGCCGCCGCTGGCGCGAGCCATCGACGCAAACAACAGCGGCGGCCCTGGGGCCGCCGCTGTTTTGCTGTATCCGGAAATCCCGGGGACTAGAACTGCCCCGCCATCAGCTGGTTGAGGTGATAGAGGTTGCGGGTGTCGAGCTCGAGCTCGGTGGCATAGGTGTTGCCGCGAGGGTAGCTCGCCACCACACGGGCGCCACGTACCATGCCGGCCACAGACACGTCCAGGGTGTTGGCGGTCTGGGTCAGATCCTTGTAGCTGCTGCGACCGCTCACCTGCTGGCCGTTGAGCTGCTCCGCCAGCTCCCGATAGGCATCCATCTTGGAGGCGCGGATGGCCTGCAGCATCTTCTCCGCCTGGGAGGGGCCGGGCTGGATGTCGATCACCCCATAGCCCACCGCCCTCAGCACGGGAAAGTCATCCGGCTCGCTGGCACTGTTACCATACTCCACCACGCGGTTGCCGCTGCAGCCGGTGAGCAGCAGGGCGAACAGGCATCCAAACAGGGTCTTCATCTTGTCTGCTTCCTCTCTGTGGGTCACGGGCGCCTGGGCGCTCAGGGGACCAGATTGACCAGATGGCCCTGGGGGCTGGCCCCGGAGCCGCGCTGCAACAAGCCACGGTTGACCGAGGCTCGTCCGAACGAATTATTGGCCCCCGTCAGATACTGCTGGGGGATCAGGCTCTGGGCCGTGGTCTCCACCATCCTGGTTCGCAGGTCTATGATGCGGGCATTGACCAGGATCCCCTGCTTGTTGCGGCTGAAGGTGCCGGTCAGGATGCGGGAGATGGGCAGCCTGGCGGAAAGATCCTTGTAGTTGCGGCTCATCACGAAATCCCCCTGGGGGGTCACCTGGATGCTGCCCGTGGTCTTGAAGTCCACCACCACCTCGCCGCGCCGGTTCAGCTCGTAGATGAAGCTCTCCTCGATCTGCTGGCCCATCCAGTTGGTGTCTTTCAGGGTGTCGAGATCGACGAAGGAGGCGACGGCGATGGGTTCGGTCAGGGTGGAGAGGGACTTGCGCTCCATCAGCTGATCCGTCAGCCGGGCCACCAGCCAGTTCAACTCCATGCCGGGCGCGGCCTGGCGGGGATCCCCCACCTTGCGGTTGATGGGGTCGGAACCACAGGCAGACAAGGCCAGGGTAAGGGCCAATGCCGTGATCAATTTGTTCATGGATAAGGTTCCTGTCTCTGCGTCTCACCAGTTATCGGACGAGGCCGGCAAAGCTTGAGTGGGGAATAAGGCACGACTCTTGCTTTCTTCTCGGCAATATCCACACCCGAGTCGGCACGGGATCTCCCTGCCCCTGCAAGGTTCATGTTATGACACGCATCAAGATACCGCTGCTCATCGCCCTGCTGCTGGCCACCGGCGGCGCCCGGGCGGAACTGATCGAAGCCCAGGGCAGCGCCGCCATCCTGGGGGGTGACGAGGCCTATGCCCGCGAGCAGGCCACCCGGGATGCCCTGCGCCAGGCCCTGCTGGCCAGCGGCGCCGCCGTCTCCAGCGTGCAGCGCCTGGAAAACGGCAGCCTGAGATCCGAGCAGATCCAGATCCGCTCGGGCGGCGACATCCGCCAATACCGCCTCAAGCGGGAAGAGGTGCGCAACGGCCGCATGTACATCACGGTGCAGGCCGATATCCAGGCCGAGCGCCAGCTCTGCCAGAGCCAGCACTACGCCAAGGATTTGACGCTGATACGGCTGCGGCTGCGCCACCCCGAGCAGGCCAGCTATGGCGCCCTCGACGATCTGCCGGCCAGCCTGTCACGCCGCCTGTTCGAGAAGCTGGCCGCCCTGCCCCAGGGGGTGCTGGCCCATCAATGGCTCGACGAGAACCTCGCCATCGACCCCCTGCACCTGCAGCAGGGGGATCGCAGCGCCCTCGAGGAGATCAAGGCCCTGAGCCTTCGCACCGACAGCCAGTACCTGGTGCTCGGCAGCCTGGACGATCTCTCCCTCGAGCCCCAGGGCAACCGGCTGACCAGCTGGTATCAAGACCCGGTCCGCAGCTTTCGCATGCAGCTCTACCTGTTTGACGGCATCAACGGCACCCTGATGGGGCGCAAGGAGTATGAGGGACGGGCCGACTGGACCTTCGCCAAGCAGGAGCGGGTCGGCAGCGACAGCAGCCTGTTCTGGCACTCCAGCTACGGCCAGGAGGTGGACTATCAGCTCAAGGAGGCGGTGCAGGACATCCAGGCCCAGCTCGGCTGCGCCCCGGTCACCGCCCGCATCGTCGCCGTGGGCGAGCGCGGCCCCCACATCAACCTGGGGCGGCGCAACGGGGTCAAGCTCGGGGATCAGTTCCGCATCCAGCACAGCGCCGACTTCACCGATCCCTACGGCAAGGCCCGCATGCAGCGCAATCCCGCCAGCGGCCTGTTCGAGGTGGTACAGCTGTTTGACGACGGCGCCATCATAGCGACACGGAACAAATATTCGCCATTTAACATCCAGGTGGGCGATTTTGCCCTATTGGAATAGAAATCAAGAGTTTAAAAGCGCGATTCTTTTTGTATAATGCACGCCACTCGCTCCCGTAGCTCAGCTGGATAGAGCGGTCCCCTCCTAAGGGACAGGCCACTGGTTCTTATGTACTATAGGTTTTAGTGCGATAGAAAACATGATAGAGTAGGTTGTTATCGAGGCGTAGCTCAATTGGATAGAGCATCCCCCTCCTAAGGGGAAGGTTGTGGGATCGTGCCCCACCGTCTCGGAATTTTCCTCCATAAAACAATGCGTTGTATGGAAAAAGTAAAGGTGATTCGCTTAAACGCGTATCACCTTTTTTTTATCTATCAGCTCATCTATTGCACTAAGAGCACAAGCAAACTACTATTGCACTCCATAATGATACGTGCAAAGGTGATTTGGTGCGCAAACTTGCAAAGGTCGCAATTGGCATTGGCTCTCTTGGAATGAAGGGGTATGACCTTCTAGACACAGAGACTGGAGAGAGCATCCCTTTCTATGCAGACTATTTGCATAAAATAATTTCTGAGCAAGTAGCCAATCAGAAGCGTTCCCAGAACACAATTGATGCAATTGCTGCTGACCTTAAGGTTTTCCTTGAATACGTAATCAACGCTCAGGAGTTGTTCTTTGAGCAAAGAGCGAAGACCGACAGCACACTACTTGCAGAGATCATACTGTCCTACCCTGATTACCTGACACTCGGCAGCAATTCGTCAGCACCAATCGCGCGAGACACGGCTACAGCTACAGGCCATACCCCAATCAAGCCACAGAGTGCCAATCGCAATCTGAGCTCTGTGAACGGCTTTATTGACGCATCTGCTAACGCTCACCAAAAACTCAAAGAGGCCAAAATGCTAGGTCTCATTGACATAGATGTTCCCTCAGAGAACATCCATGCAGAATTGCTTACACGAAGAAAATTAAGCCTTTCAGAGCGAAAGCGATTACAACAGCAATCCGTTCTTTGCCAGGTAATGCGCGGTGGAGCAAAGTACACAAAAACTCGTTTATTTAGCATTAAAGCCTTGCCAAAAGGCGGACATACGGCTGAATACAAATACTTCCCTGTATCACATATAGAGCCGCTCCTTGATGCAGCCCCGACCTACCGAGATAGAGCCCTATGGGCACTGATGTTTGGAACTGGTCTGCGGGTCAGTGAGGCGACACAGCTTCTTGTTACAGATGTCGATATAGTGAATGAAACTCTCAACGTTTTCTCTTATCGCAATCGAATCGAGTGCTTCGAAGGCATAAAGGATGAAGATATAAATAGATTATCCTTTAAGGGAAGAGAGACAGAAGAAGCTTACTTTATTTATCCATTCAATAAAATATTTTTTGAGTCCATCACAAAATACCTTCGACTTGAAAGACCAAAAGGTCTCGAACATAACTATCTATTTGTTACTAATTCAAACCGCAGCCGTGGCAGACCGCTTTTCGCAACGTCTAGATCTAATAGAGGGAGTTCGTTTAAAAAGATTCAAGAGACTATAGAATGTCCATTAAAAAACAATATAGATAAAAGATATACATTACATTCACTCCGTCACTTCTACGGATACTGGCTATTAAATTTCCATAGAACAGCAGATGGACACTCTTTTAGTCTTCTCGAAGTCCAAAATATGATGGGGCATGCAAATATTGAATCAACAAAAAAATATGCAGTTACAGACAAAATAGTAGCTCAAGAAAAAATGAGATTAGCTAATCTTGTTTTGCAAAACAAATCAATTAACAGTGACAAAAATATGCTTTTGGAACATAAACAAAAAATCATTTCAGATCTGATTGCGGGAACTAAGTCATGAGAGTTGATACAAAAATCATAACAAATATTAATGATGCAACCGCTTGTGCTGAAAAATGGTTGCAGCAAGCGTTTGATGAAGATTATGAATATGACTGGAATAACTGTCGTAGTGAATACCTTGCAAAGTTAGTATTGGCAAGCCTTAGAGGATATAACTGGCTTAAACACATTGAAGACGTATCACTGTATTTCAAAAAGAATGATAGCTCAATAGAAAACAAAATAAATATGGTCAGGTTCATTGGAGTGAACCATACTCATGGTCAAAAAGCAGACTCGATGATCTACCTGATCATTAGCTTTCTGTTTATCCATCTTTCATTTGAAGGGCATATTTCTCTACGCTTCGGGCATCAAATACACCTCCCTGCGACACCAAATGTATTTAGATGGTTCTATGTGCGAGGTTTAATTGTTAGCAGTGTGGCTCATGTTTACATGGCATCCACGCCTCCTAGATATGCAGAGCTAAGAGAGTTTTTACCTGAAAAATATAGACCTTTCATAGATGATTTAAGCAATGATAAGCGCTCAACTAGGCAGCGTGCGGCAATGAATATGATAGAGGCGTTAACATACTCTAAAACCAGTTCATTGGATAGCGTTTCCGTAGATATTCTAATCGAATATTATAATGCTAATGAAGAAGCTGCTAGGTACTACATATCAACCAATGATCTTCAAAACAAAATAAGCACTGTCACGTACTTAATTATTTTGGAGATGTTAGATTCAGCAAACGGTTCCACATTGAGCACAGAATATGAAAAAGCAATAGCTAGGAACTCATTTGTCATAGAATCACCTTTGGATAAAAATAAGGAAAAAAATCTTATCAAAGTTACATCAACCGCCAGTGATGTAAAAAAGTTAACTAACAATAATATTAATGCGCAAGAATATGAAATTGAAACAGCCCTTCGAGAAATTTCCGTAATTTCATTTGGTGAATATACATTTTCGGTTAGAGATAGTTTGTCTAGCTTTCGGCCCTCTGAATTATCACAGGATAATTATTGGAAGAAGACTCAACTAGATTTCGTGGCATCAGCAACCGAATCAGGAACAAAAAAAATACACGAATCTAGACTGGCATACCTAAATTCTTATCTCTTTGACTACCTTCCTACTTTTTTTAGAAGTCATCCAAACACACCTATTAAATATCCATCATCTCCGTCAGAATTTCTAAGTTTTGTTTTCGTATCACAATCCCAGACAATGGAGCATGTACATTTTGGTGAGCATGAAGCCACAATCTATCCAGTTGGACTATTAGATTACATCTACGCAATCACAGAAGAAAAGAGTGCATCTAAAGGCTATTTAAAAACCAATGCTGGACGAGATACTATAGCTGGCATTCAGAGATATTTTGACTATGTAATTGCTAAGTTTTCAGGAGTTCCTGCATGCAAATTGGAGTCAAACCCGATTTCTGATTTCGATAAAGATTCACACAAGGGATACTCATATAAACACACCGTAAAAGAAAAGATTAGTTTGGACTATTGGGTATTGCTTCGTATGTATCTCTGCGAAGTAACAAAAGTTGTTCTAGAGAATGCAGAGAATGTCATTTTTAATAAAGGAAAAAACAAACATAACTTCAAGGTTAATAAAACTATCGAGTGGTTAGAACACAAGGTTCATATAGAGGAGTTTAATGCACTCTGGTTACAAGATTTTGATATTGAAGACTGGAAAGACCCTGTTAAGTTTACGCAGTATCATGGACTGGTAAACATGACTGTAATGGCATGGAGCGGTTTGAGAGACTCAAATATCCTATGGTTGGATGTCAGAAATTATTCTCAATACTGTAAAAATGAATATACAGATGACGATTTTGTAGACTTATACGTCAACACCGATAAGGCGAAGACAGAACCATATACAAGCCAAATTCCAGGTCATGTAATGCGCCTCCTAGATCGAGCTGCACGGCTAAGAATGAAAGTTAATAAGGTAGGCTTTAATGAACCAATCGATTATAAAGGAGAGAGCTCTTCAAAGTGGCCTAAGATCCTACCATTATTACAAAGAACTAAGGCAAATCTCACCCATTATAGTAGCGGCAAAAAAATCCCTGAAAGCAATTTCTTGTTGCATTTACTGCTTGAGTTTGAAAAGTGCCTTCTAGCACATAACAAAAAAATGATGCTGGAAAATCAAGAACCAATAGACTTTGAATCTTCACTATATTGGCTTCCATTGTATGCAAACCAGGCAACGTTTAGAAACACGAAGAACTTTGTTCATGCGGAACAAGACTACACAGCAACATTGAGAAACAAGTCCACTGGAGTAGGACATGCATTCACTCCACTTAAGCGTGCAGTAATATGGACTCCACATTCTCTCAGGGTCACTTTTGACAGTGTTTGTTCCGTGCTGGCGAGCCCAAAAGCGGTAGGTGAGATTTGTACCGGACAATCAGAAAAAGTTGTAGGGTATTACACAATAAACACACATGAGGAATCCGCTTTAATCAGATCAATTCATGATGCAAGTGGTCTTAAAAAGCAATTCCCCCCATCAATTCTAGATCAGAGTCGCAATGAAACTGCCAGGATTGCGTCTATCAATGAAATTCGAGTTGATGAAAACGAATACCTAAAAAGGCATGAACAAGGTACAGCCATCAACGACTTCGGTTGCCACAGTATGTCTTCAATCGCAGTTAGCGGTATGCGCTCACCTATAGAGACACTATCTCAAGCATCAGCAAACGAAATATCATTCAACAGAACACACATATGTCCATTTAATAATGAATGCCCTAAAGATGTCATAGCCGCCCTAGCTGGTGAAAAGTGTTGTGCCATCTGTCCTTACGCTATCATCTGCTGTGACCATGCGGTTGCTATTGGCGTTGAATTGAAAAGGCTTGGAGATATTGCAGTAGATATAACCAAGCAAATAAAAAATGGATCAAATCTCCTGGATGCAGAAAAAGAGAGCCTAAAAAGGGACAGGCAATTAATTATAAAATCAGTCAGTGGATGGTATGCGCGGCATCAGTTTTTGTCCACCCATATTAACTCTCGTAATTTCTATACTGGCTCAAAAAATGATAAATTGGTGAAACATATATCAGGTTCTTTTTCGGGGCAAAACATCATTGATAGACTCATAGAGTCAGATGGTGTTAGTACAATGACCTCCCCCAAGCTTGAGCGAGAAGCGAGCAAGCTTAATCGCCAACTTACTGCTCTTATGAATAAGAACATTGAAGCTATTGAAATACTGGAAGATAACTCAAATAGCGAAGCGGAAGTAGCCCTTCGGTTAATTAAGATTATATGTAACACGAATAAAATAAGTGAAACTCAACTGGCTAAAAAGCTAACAAATCCAGCTTTGATTACCTCAAGCATCAAAATTGGTGAGTTTAAATGAAAATATCTAATAAAGACAAGGCTAAATCACTACAAGCATATTATTCCGAGACCACTGATGCTCGGGCAGAAAGAATCTCAAAAATATTAATGGAGCTAATTCCTCTTAAAGTAAAATTCCCTAACAGGACAAAACTAAGTGAATACGTGGCTAAAAAACTTAGCGAAGAGGAAGGCCAACCTGTTGCTAGCTCAACCATACGTAGAAATAAAAAATATGACGATATATTAATCAAATATCTTGTGAAAGTAAGTCCTGAAACAGTTGCCCACAAAAAAGACCTTGCAATTGAGTTTAATATTGTCCAGCGCAGCTTACAAAAGCAAATTGAGGAGAAGGAGCTCATAATAAAAGAGCTAACAAGGAAGCTTAATGAGGCTGATGCTCTACTTGAAAAACGTTTAGCACTTGAATACTCAGAGAAATATTCGATACAAAAATCCAGAGTAGAAAAGATCGAAGTTTCAGGAGGGGAAACCTACGAGGACTTATTCAATGAGCTTTATAAATTGATTTTAAAGCTTGAATATATAAAATTTGAATTAAAAGATGGTGTTATTTATGACTGGGAGAGTGATGAAGCAATTATTAGCAAATCAAAGTTCCCGAAATTCTTTAAATGGTTAGCGAAGAAAATATAGAATATAGACCTCTCTATCACCTGACACCGGTCTTAAACCGGTGTCTTGTTTACGCTACTTTCGTGTTTCGTGCGCCCTTCCTTTGGTATCAAGTTGAAGCCGTTTGCAACATCGGAAATAACCATAATAATTTAAAGTAATTCCTCATCACACCTTGCTAATTTGTTACTTGTCCAAAATTTGGCAATGAATTAATATGCATTTGGTTTTTAGTAAATTGATTGTTTTGTTAATTTATTTTTTGGCAATTTACAGCATGTATTCAAGGTATTGACTATGGAATTACAGACAAGGCTAGCTTTTATAGATACAAGTGCTTTTGAAAAGAAAAACTATCAATTTGGGCAATATGCCCTTGGTCGTCTTCAAGAACTAATTGAGGATGAGAAAATTCACTTGCTCATTACTGATGTGACAAGGAAAGAGATCGACTCTCATCTTAAACGAAAATCTGAAGAAGCAGCTTCTATGATAAGTAAGATGCAAAGAGATGGGATGTTCCTAAGAAACACTCCCAACCTTGAC
The DNA here is from genome assembly GCF_000819765.1 of Aeromonas bivalvium. Classification (GTDB taxonomy): domain Bacteria; phylum Pseudomonadota; class Gammaproteobacteria; order Enterobacterales; family Aeromonadaceae; genus Aeromonas; species Aeromonas bivalvium. Next base: position 2,979 of record NZ_CDBT01000054.1, on the reverse strand, counting down.
TGTCATGGAATCTTTACCAAGGTTAAAGGCGAGGATATTTATACTGTTGTCAGTAAGAAATTTGATGATTTTGTTGAAAGTGGCTACGTTGAAACAATAAATGTAAGCATTGTTAACCCTCAACTTGTATTTGATGCTTACTTCAACAACCGCCCACCTTTTGGTAAAGAGTCAAAAAAACACGAGTTTCCTGATGCATTTGCGCTAGAGGCTATTAAACAGGTGAGCTTGGCTAGAGGGAATGCAGTCTATATCGTTAGTGACGACGGCGATATGAAATCCTTCTGTGAGAAAGAGGATAACTTCATTCATCTTGAAAAAGTAGATGACCTAATTGACTTAATTGTTCGAAGCGACAAAGCGTACAAAGAGCCAGCCGAATTTGCTGACGAAGTTTTCGAACAACTCCTAGAAAAAATCAAAGCGGATGCCCTGCAAGCTATAAAAGATGGCGAGTTCAACTATGAACATGCAGACCCTTTCGATGATATTATTAATTCTATAGAAATCAACTCACTGAATGTTGAAAAGAAAAACTTGCAGAATGTCGATGCCGAGCGTGCTGAATACGAAGTAGAGTTTGAGGTGGTTGTTACGGCAGAGTACCAATTTTCAGATTATGACCGTTCGCCTTGGGATCCTGAAGACAAGAAATATGTATTAATCTTGAGTAATGAGTCAATCGTAAAACACAAAGAAACATATACTGCTCACCTAACACTTGCCTATCCAGATGGATTGAAAGCCAACGCGCACATTGAAGAGCTTTACTTCCAAGACACATATTTTGAGCTGACTGATGGTGACTCGAAAGTCATTAGCTTCAAAGAACTAGATATTAATGGTGAATAACATGAAGCTATATGTAATAGGTAATGGATTTGATGTTCATCATGGCCTTGATACTAGGTATACATCTTTTGGACTTTATCTCAAAAAAAACTACAGGGAAACTTATGAACTACTTCTCGACTATTACGGGTTTGCTGACTTAGACCCAGATTATCCAACAATAATGTCAGACCCTTTATGGTCTGAATTTGAAACAAGTATGTCACTACTTGATAAAGATTCTGTTTTGGAAGCAAACATGGATGCAATGCCAAACTATTCCTCAGATGACTTTAGAGACCGAGACAGATACACACTTTTAATTGAAATGGAGAGAATACTTGGCCTTCTAACCACTGAATTGTATAAAGCATTCAAAGAGTTCATTTTGGCTGTGCAGTTTCCTATGTTTGATAATGGCCGTTCAGTAAATATTGATAGGGACGCTGTCTACCTCACATTCAACTACACAGATACACTTTCTCAATACTACGCTGTCCCCGATGAGAACATATTATTTATTCACGGAAAAGCCAATACACATGTTGATGAGTTATTTCTCGGTCATGGTGTTAACCCTGATAATTTCAAAGAGAAACCTGCTGAACCACCATCAGGATTGAGTGATGAAGACTTAGAACGTTGGATGGATTATCAATCTGATCAATATGACTACTCATTCGATCTTGGTAAAAATGCTATTAATCAGTATTTCTCAGCCACTTTCAAGGGCACAGGTCAGGTCATAAAAAACAATGAAGACTTCTTTGCAAAACTCGGCAACATTGATGAAGTATATGTTCTCGGTCACTCATTAGCTGACGTAGATTTACCTTACTTCAAGAAGTTGGTTCAATCAGTCAGACCTGATGCTAAATGGGTTGTGACTTTTTATGATCCTGATGATGAGAAAAAACACGGTGACACTCTAAAAGGATTTGGGATAGCTAACGTTGTAGTTGTCAGAATGGAACAGATATAAGAAAAAAACCTGTAAAATTATTAACGATTGCGGTGAATTCCATCACCATACAGAGATCGTTGACATAAAGTCAGCCATATAACTAGAAATGGTTCTTATTTACTTACTTTTGTGATCCCAGTGCCTTTTCGTTAGTGTTGAAGGTGATGTAGATCACAGCCCTAACTGGATTTATTTGATACGCAGCAAGAATTAAACAACGAATAAAGGATTGTTAACATTGCTTGATATTGGTCAAATGCGTATTTCTTGAATGCCTGCAAAGCTAATCATCTAAATAGCTGTTCCGAATAGTAGATCACCGGAGGAAGGGAACTCAGTCCAGTTTGTGCGATCTGATTAGTCGCTAAACAAAACAAGCCACACCCAAAGGACTGAGTTGATGCCTATCCTACTACCTCTGCCACGACCACAACGGCGCCGCATTCACAAAATCATCCATGCCACCCGTGATAAAGGACATGCTCGTCGCTTGATGGCCATCTTGGGAAGGTGCGAATAAGCGGGGAAATTCTTCTCGGCTGACTCAGTCATTTCATTTTTTCAGTTTGAGCCGATCTTTTCTTCCGTAAATGCCTTGAATCAGCCTATTTAGACCGTTTCTTCGCCATTTAAGGCGTTATTCCCAGTTTTTAGTGAGATCTCTCCCACTGACGTATCATTTGGTCCGCCCGAAACAGGTTGGCCAGCGTGAATAACATCGCCAGTTGGTTATCGTTTTTCAGCAACCCCTTGTATCTGGCTTTCACGAAGCCGAACTGTCGCTTGATGATGCGAAATGGGTGCTCCACCTTGGCCCGGATGCTGGCTTTCATGTATTCGATGTTGATGGCCGTTTTGTTCTTGCGTGGATGCTGTTTCAAGGTTCTTACCTTGCCGGGGCGCTCGGCGATCAGCCAGTCCACATCCACCTCGGCCAGCTCCTCGCGCTGTGGCGCCCCTTGGTAGCCGGCATCGGCTGAGACAAATTGCTCCTCTCCATGCAGCAGATTACCCAGCTGATTGAGGTCATGCTCGTTGGCCGCGGTGGTGACTAGGCTGTGGGTCAGGCCACTCTTGGCATCGACACCAATGTGGGCCTTCATGCCAAAGTGCCACTGATTGCCTTTCTTGGTCTGATGCATCTCCGGATCGCGTTGCTGCTCTTTGTTCTTGGTCGAGCTGGG
>NZ_CDBT01000053.1 GCF_000819765.1 Aeromonas bivalvium | reverse complement strand
CGCCCTGGCCCGCCAATCCGGCCTGGCCGTCGGCGAGCGCGGCGGCATCTGCATCGACGACGGCTGCCACAGCTCGGATCCCGCCATCCTGGCCATCGGCGAGTGCGCCCTCTGGCAGGGGCGCATCTTCGGCCTGGTGGCCCCCGGCTACCAGATGGCCCGGGCCGCGGTGGCGACCCTGTGCGGCGGCGAGACCCGTTTCGCCGGGGCCGACATGTCCACCAAGCTCAAGCTGATGGGGGTGGACGTGGGGGCCATCGGCGATGGCCATGGCAGCACCGAGGGGGCCCAGGAGCTGCTGCTGCTGGACAGGGTCAACGGCATCTACAAGAAGCTGGTGACCGATGGCGAGGGCAAGCGGCTGCTCGGCGCCATCCTGGTGGGGGATGGCACCGATTATGATCGCCTGCTCCAGTACTACCAGAACGCCCTGCCCCTGCCCGAGCCCGCCCTCTCGCTGCTGGTGGCCGAGGGGGCCCAGAGCGCGGCCCCCATGGCGCTGCCGGACAGCGCCCTCATCTGTTCCTGTCACAACGTCAGCAAGGGGGCCGTGGTGGCGGCGGTGCGGGCCGGCAACCAGGATGTGGCCGCCATCAAGTCCTGTACCAAGGCGGGCACCGGCTGCGGCGGCTGCGGCAACCTGCTCAAGCAGGTGGTGGACCAGGCCCTGGCCGAGATGGGGGTAGAGGCGGATCACAGCCTGTGCGAGCACTTCGCCTACAGCCGCCAGCAGCTCTATCACCTGGCCAGGGTCGAGGAGATCCGCACCTTCGACGAGCTCAGGGACAGGCATGGCCAGGGGCTGGGGTGCGACATCTGCAAGCCGACGGTGGCCTCCATACTGGCGTCGCTGTGGAACGAGCACGTGCTGGAGAAGCCCCACCGGGCCTTGCAGGACACCAACGACGCCTTCCTCGCCAACCTGCAAAAGGACGGCACCTATTCCGTGGTGCCGCGCATCCCGGGGGGGGAGATCACCCCGGACGGCCTCATCACCATCGGGGAGGTGGCGCGCAAATACGGGCTCTACACCAAGATCACCGGCGGCCAGCGCATCGACTTGTTCGGCGCCCGGGTCGATCAGCTGCCGGATATCTGGGGCGAGCTCATCGCGGCGGGCTTCGAGACCGGCCAGGCCTATGGCAAGTCGGTGCGCACCGTGAAATCCTGTGTCGGCTCCACCTGGTGCCGCTACGGGGTGCAGGACTCCATGGCCCTGACCCAGACCCTGGAGCACCGCTACAAGGGGCTGCGGGCCCCCCACAAGCTGAAGTTTGCTGTCTCCGGCTGCACCCGGGAGTGCGCCGAGGCCCAGAGCAAGGACATAGGGGTCATCGCCACCGAGCGGGGCTGGAACCTCTATGTGTGCGGCAACGGCGGCATGCGGCCCCGTCACGCCGACCTGTTCGCCAGCGACCTCGACGAGGCGACCCTGATCCGCTACATAGACCGGCTGCTGATGTTCTATGTGCGCACCGGCGACAGGCTGCAGCGCACCTCGGTCTGGATGGAGAACATGGAAGGGGGGCTCGACTACCTCAAGGCGGTGATCATCGAGGACAGCCTGGGACTGGGGGCCGAGCTGGAAGCCCGGATGGCGGCCATCGTCGGCACCTGGCAGTGCGAGTGGAAGAGCACATTGGCCGACCCGGACAAGGTGGCGCTGTTCAAGGCCTTCCTGGATGAAGAACCCGCCACCACCCCGCCCAGACGGGAGGAGCGCGGCCAGTGGGTGCCTGCCATGGCGCCCCGCGAGGAGGCCCCCGCCCCCTTCACCCCGGAGATCGCCATCAAGGAGTTGATATGACACAACAAGCCACCTGGTTAGCCCTCTGCCCCCTGACCAGCCTGCTGCCCGGCCAGGGCCGTAGCGCCCGGATAGGGGAGCGCCAGCTTGCCGTCTTCCTGCTCGGGGAGAGGGTCTATGTGCTCGACGACAGGGATCCCGCCTCCGGTGTGACCCTGCTCTCCCGGGGCATCCTCGGGGACATAGGGGGGGAGCCCGTGGTCGCCTCGCCGCTGTACAAGCAGCGCTACGCCCTGATGGATGGCCGCTGCCTGGACGATCCTGCGCTGCGGGTTACCTGCTGGCCGGTGCGGCTGGAGGGTGGCGCGGTCTGGGTGCAACTGAGCTGAGTGCGCCGTCCATGTTGCATTGAGGATCACCGGGCTTGCCCGGTGATTTTTTTGTGGCTGACCCGACATTTCTTGCACGAGAGGATGGCGGTAAAACGTTTTCCGTAAATAATAGACAAACGTTTGTAATTGGAAGTTTGTCTATGACGGAACGTGAGCAAGAGATCCTCGCCCTGCTGCGCCAAGATCCCATGATTGCCCAGCAGGAGCTGGCGGACAGACTCGGCATCAGCCGCTCTGCGCTGGCGAGCCACATCTCCAGCCTGATGCGCCAGGGCTATGTGCAGGGGCGCGGCTATGTGCTGCGCGAAGGGCCCTACGCCGTGGTGATCGGCGGCGCCAACATGGATATCTGCGGTAGCAGCCACGACAACCTGCGCATCGGCGACTCCAACCCGGGCCGGGTGCGCACCTCCGCCGGCGGGGTGGGGCGCAACATCGCCGAGAACCTGGCGCGCCTTGGCACCGACACCCGGCTGCTGACCGCGGTGGGCAACGATCAGTACGGCCACCACCTGCTGGAAGTGAGCCAGCGCGCCGGGGTCGACGTGCGCCAGGTGCTGGTGCTGGACGGCGAGGCCACCTCCTGCTACCTCAGCCTGCACGATGGCAGCGGCGAGATGAGCTGCGCCGTCAACGACATGGGGATCATCGAGCAGCTCACCCCGGCCCGGCTTGCTCCCTTGAGCGGATTTCTAGGCGCGGCCCGGCTCTGGGTGCTCGACACCAACCTCGCCACCCACACCCTGGACTGGCTGTTCGAGCGCCAGGGGGAGCACACCATCTTCGTGGACACCGTCTCTGTGGCCAAGGTGGAGAAGATCCGCCCCTGGCTGCACCGCATCCACACCCTCAAGCCGAACCGCAGCGAGGCGGAGCAGCTGTGCGGCTTGCACATCGCCGGGCCGGACACCTGGCCCATGGCGGCGGCCTGGTTCCACCGCGCCGGGGTGCAGCGGCTGTTCCTGAGCCTCGGCGATCAGGGGATCTTCTACAGCGACGGGGCCTGCCAGGGCCATCTGCCCGTGCTCGGCAGCCCTGTCGTCAACGTGACCGGCGGCGGCGATGCCTTCATGGCAGGGCTGGCCCACGCCTGGTTGCAGGAGCAGGGCATCATGGAGGCGACCCGGTTCGCCCTCGGCTGCGCCGCCCTCACCGTCAATTGTTCCGATACCGTCTTTTCCGGCCTATCCAAGGCCGCCGTTGAACGCATGCTGGAGGAGTACCCATGTTGAACCCTTACCTCGATATCCAACCTGTCGTCGCCGAAGCCCTGGCCGCCGGCAAACCCGTCGTTGCCCTGGAGTCCACCATCATCTCCCACGGCATGCCCTATCCGCAGAACGTGGAGACGGCGCGCCAGGTGGAGCAGGTGGTGCGGGACAACGGCGCCGTGCCGGCCACCATCGCCATCATAGATGGCCGCCTCAAGGTGGGTCTGGATGAGGGGGCCCTGGAGGCGCTGGGCCGTGCCGGCCACGCCGCCACCAAGTGCAGCCGTCGCGACATCCCCTTCGTGCTGGCCAACAAGGGGCTGGGGGCGACCACGGTGGCCTCCACCATGATCATCGCCGCCATGGCGGGGATCCGGGTGTTCGCCACCGGCGGCATCGGCGGCGTGCACCGCGGCGCCCAGGAGACCTTCGACATCTCCGCCGACCTGCAGGAGTTTGCCCAGACCCCGGTGGCCGTGGTCTGTGCCGGCGCCAAGTCCATCCTCGACATCGGTCTGACCCTGGAGTACCTGGAGACCCAGGGCGTGCCGGTCATCGGCTACCAGACCGAGGAGCTGCCCGCCTTCTACACCCGGGAGAGCGGCTTCAAGGTGGATTACCGCCTCGACACCCCGGCGGCGATCGCGCAGGCGCTGCGTCTGAAGTGGGAGCTGGGGCTGGCCGGTGGCGCCGTGGTGGCGAACCCCATCCCGACCCAGTTTGCCATGCCCAAGGCCGACATAGACGCCGCCATTGCCCAGGCGCTGCGGGAAGCGGACGAGCAGGGGGTCAAGGGCAAGGCGTCCACTCCCTTCCTGCTGGCTCGGGTGTGCGAGCTGACCGGCGGCAACTCGCTGGCGGCCAATATCCAGCTGGTGCTCAACAACGCGGCGCTGGGGGCAAAGATTGCTGCCAGCCTGTAACGATTGGCCCGGCTGTGCGAGCTGACCGGTGGCAACTCCCTGGCGGCGAATATCCAGCTGGTGCTGAACAACGCCGCGCTGGGCGCGCGCATCGCCGCCAGCCTGTGATCCGCTGTCGCAACATAAAAGAGGGCCCACGGGCCCTCTTTTTTCATCTCGGCTTTGTGAGTTGCCGGGGGCGTTATTGCAGCACCAGTCGTCCGTTGAGGGGCTGGACGGGTCGGTTGTTGGGGTGGTGCATCACCGCCTTGAAGGCGTCGATCTGGGCCTGGCGCACCTGCACCGGCTGCTTCATCACCAGCCAGCGCACCCCTTCCGAGCAGGGCGGTGTGGTCAGGGAGCCGCTGAAGCGGTAGTAGTCGCGCTGGGCGGGCAGCAACTGCTCCGCCGAGATCGGTTCCTTGAAGGCGTGGATCTCTCCCGCCTTGGCTGGCAGCACCTGCCAAGCCTGGCTCAGGGCCGGGTTGGCCTGACCTGGCTCGAACATCACGGCCACCACCGCCAGCTCCCCCTTGGCGTTGGCATGCACCAGATGTCCCTCAAGCGGATAGGATCTGCCCTCGATGAGGTTTTCGCTGGGGGCGTGGAAGTGGAACTGCTTGAGCTCGAAGTGCATGCCATCGAGCTCCAGGCTGCTGCCGGGGGCATAGTCGACCTGCACCGTATGGCCGTTGTTGACCAGCGTCTTGCCGCCCGGCAGGTAGTGGAACTGCAACGGCGCCAGCTCGGCCTCCACCAGACCCGAGAGGTTGACCGGCGACTGGTTGCTGCCGGCGCACTGGCCATATTCCGGGGTCAGGCTGGCCCATTTCGCCGGGCCGGCCTCGCCGCTGTATTCCCAGTGCGGGGTGGCGGCAAAGGCGGCGGGGCAGAGCAGCAGGGCGCCGGCCAGCAGGGACTTTTTCATCATGCATCCTTATCTTGATTGAAAAGCAGGGTCATCCGTTTCCTTCAATTGATGAGGAAATAACGGACGGCATCATCTGAAATGCGGGATACAGAAGGTCAGACGCTATGTTTTATTATTGGCTGGGTGATCGCCGACGATATTTATGATCCATTTAAAATGGATCTACATAATGGTCGACCATCACTGCATATTGAATTATTACGGGGTGCAAAGACAGCAGTCTCATTAATGGGCTGCCGCCGTGGATGAATGGGTTTGTTATTCATCCAGACCAAATACGCTGGGTTGACTGCCATCGCCTCGGCGCGAATCGGCAGCAATGTATCAATCCATTGTTTTCAACATGTGTTTTCAACATGGCTGTGTCGTCACGCTCTGATGTCGAGCCCATGATGGCTGCCGCTCAGTGCGTCCTCATGACAACAGGGGCCAGGGCCCCTGTTGTCAGTCGCTCAGTTCCTCGCCGACCTGCTTGACCGCATCCCGGGTGCCGTGACCTATCTCACGGGTAACATCCCGGGTGGTGTGGCCAATGTCGCGGGTCACCTGCTTGGTGGTGTGGCCTATGGTGCGGCCAGCCTCCTTGACGTCGGCGCAACCGGCCAGAACCAGGCCGGCGAGCAGCGCCATCAGGGATGGGTGACTCAGGGATAAATGACGCATTCCAACCTCCTCGTTAAGGGCTGAGGCATTATTGCCCCCCGGGGAGGGGGCGGGCAACCAGCAGGGTGTGGCCGGGGCCCGGGATCTCGTGCTCGGCCTCCACGTGGAAACCGGCCTCGCGCAGGCACTGGTACATCTGCTTGGAGTGGTAGAAGCGGCTGTTGCCGTTGGCGATGGCGGTGAAATAGAGGGAGGTGGCATTGAGGCTGAAGCTCGCCGCCTCGAAGCTCTGCCTGTCCCAGAACAGCTCCAGGATGCAGACCCTGGCGCCTGGTTTCATGTGGCGGCGGATACGGGTGAGGATGGCGACGATCTGCGGGTGACTGAAGCAGTCGAGGAACTGACTCATCCACCAGATATCCGCCTCGCCGGGCAGGGGCCCCTCGGCCTCGAGCATGTTGACCGGATGGCCGCTGACCCTGTCCGCCACCCCGGCCTGGGCAATCCTGGGACGGGCCAGGGCGAGCTGCTCGGGCAGATCCAGGATGGTGACCCGCAGGGCGGGATCCCGGGTCGCGCAGGAAATGGCCCACTTGCCGGTGTTGCCGCCCACGTCATAGAGGGTGGCGGGCTCGTAGCCGAAGACCTTGTCCTGGGCCTGCTGGAAGGCCCAGTCCGAGTAGAAGTGATCGAAGGCGAACCAACTGGCCCGCGCCGGTTCCGGCAGGTCATCCAGGTGGGGATAGATGGTCTCCCAGTCGGGGTTGAACACCTTGAGCCCCTCAGGCCTGCCTTCCCGGATGGCGGTGAGCAGGTGGGCGAGGGGGGCATAGCAGACGTGCTGGGTGAAATCCATGTTGACCCGGGTCATGGGGTCGTTTTGCAGGTAGCGACCGACCTTGCCGAGCACATAGCGTTCCCCTTCCAGGTGACAGAGTCCGCCGCCAAGGCCCATGTCGAGCAGCACGCCGACCCCGTATTCACTGAGGGAGCAGGCCCCGGCTATCTCGGCCGTGGTGGCACCCTGGCGGCCACAGCGCTCCAGATAGGCGAGCACGCCGGTTTCGCGCAGGCACCAGCTCGCCTGAAACAACATGGGACCGAAGGCGATGCGCTGGGCCTGACTGATGGCGGCGAGGGCGTCATGAGCCTCGCCCTGATAATGTTTCACGAGGCGGGTTCGCTCTTATTGGTGGCTGGTGCGGGAGAGTTCGATCTGGATGGCCTGATTCAGCCCGTTGATCCAGCGGTTATAGCTGCGGTGGATGGCACCCTTGCCGTTATCATCGAGGTTGATGCTGCTGACATAATTGATGGAATAGTCATGAGCGGTATAGGGAATATTGATCACCGCCTGGTGCTGGCGTACGTTCAATTGGCCGCGGATCAGACCGGGCTGTTCTTTTTTCATGACCCAGCCCTTGCTCAGGCCGCCATTGAGAATGGCATTGCCGACCTGCTCCTCATTGAGGGTGAAATTGACCTGATTGGCCGCCAGGTTGCGGACCGGCTGGCTGGTGGAGCAGGCGGCGAGCAGGACGCAGCCGAGCAGCAGCGCCGATTTGGTCATCTTGTGCATTGTCGTTTCCCTACATAGGTTTCTTATGAAGCGCGGCAATGAGACACCATTATTGGGTGTTTTTCAATAAAAGATGACTGTAGACAATGAGTTATATGATCTGCCTTCTATTATTCCGGGGAAATAATGCTATGATGCCCGCCGAATTTATGACATCCGTGGCGGCCTCGTTATTCGCGTGCCCTGTCCCGTCGGCTGACGCCCGGTAACCGGATTGACCCCTTTCATCACCCATAGCGCCGAACAAGGACGGAAGGTCGCCATCATGCTCTCATTTTCACTCCTTGATGCGCAGGCGCTCTCTCCCGGCCTGAGTGAGGCCGCGTCTTGGCACCAGTGGGCCGAGTCGGGCGTCTGGCCCGGCGCCGCCCCCCTGCCGGCCACCCCCTTGCTGCCCATGATGATGGCCCGTCGCCTGAGCGCCGGATCCCGTCTCGCGGTGCAGCTGGGGCTGACGATGCTGGCGCGCCACCCCGTCGACAGCGCCGTGTTTGTCAGCCGTCACGGCGAGCTGGCGCGCTCCATGAGCCTGCTCCAGGGGCTGGCGGCGGGCAAGGCCCTCTCGCCCACGGATTTCTCCATGTCGGTACACAACACGGCGGCGGGGATCTGCTCCATCCAGGGCAAGGCGACCCTGGCCATGAGCTCGCTGGCGGCGGGGGAGGCGAGCCTGATGGCGGGGCTGACCGAGGCGGTGGCGAACCTGGGGGCCGGCCAGCGCCGGGTGCTGCTGGTCGCCTTCGAAGGGGAGATCCCGGCCTTTCACCACCCCTGGCTGGCCCAGACGCCTCCCCATGCCGTCGCGCTCGTGCTGGGGGGGCAGGGTGACCCTGACGCCGCTGCGCACTGGCGCTGCGAGGGGGCGAGGGCGGCGAGCCAGCCCCCCGCGCTGAGCCAGCCCCTGGCGTTCTGGCGCGCCCACCTGCTGAGTCAGGAGGCGTGTCTGCTGGGGGATGGACGTCAGGAGTGGTCATGGCGGCGCGACTGAACCGGCTCTGGCGCCTGTTTGGCACCGGGCTCGGCTTTGCCCTGTTCGGCGTGGGGGGCCTGCTGCTCACCCTCTGCTGGTTCCCCCTGCTGGCGCTCTGCCTGCGGGGCTCCAGACGCCGCACCCTGGCCCAGGCCAGCATCAAGCAGAGCTTTCGACTCTTCATGGGGCTGCTCAAGGGACTGGGGGTGCTCGACTACCGGGTGATCGGCATGCCAAGGGGGCTGCGGGGCGCTCTGGTGGTGGCCAATCACCCCAGCCTGCTCGATTATGTGATGCTGGCCGCCGAGCTGCCGGCATGCGACTGCATCGTCAAGCAGGCTCTGTGGCATAATCCCTTCCTCGGCGGCGTGGTGCGCGCGGCCGATTACATCGCCAACGTGGAGGCCGAGCGCCTGCTGCCCCTGTGTATCGAGCGGGTGCGCCACGGCGGTCTGCTGCTGGTGTTCCCCGAGGGAACCCGCACCACCCCGGGTCAACCTATCCGGCTGCAACGGGGGGCGGCCCAGCTCGCGGTGCGCAGCCAGGTGCCGATACAACCGGTGCGCATCCACTGCAGCGAGCGCTTCCTGACCAAACAGGACAAGTGGTTTCGGGTGCCGCGGCACAAGCCGCACTTCACCCTGGAATTTCTGCCACAGGTCAGCGTCGCCGAGGTGATCGAGGGGGAAGCAAGCAGCGCCCTGGCCGCCCGCCAGTTAACCCGATTTCTCACCCGGGTCCTGCAACCCGGGACCCAATGACAGCATATGGAATCGTCATGCAAGACCTGCAACAAGAGATAAAACAACTCATCATCGACAGCCTCAACCTGGAGGGGCTGACCCCGGATGATATCGACAGCCAGGCTCCCCTGTTTGGCGACGGCCTGGGGCTGGACTCCATCGATGCGCTGGAGCTGGGGCTCGCCATCAAGAGCCGCTTTGGCATAGTGCTCTCCGCCGATGACGAGAATACCCGTCGTCATTTTGCCAGCGTCGATGCCCTAGTGGCCCTGGTACAGGCCCAGGCCTGAGTCCCTTTCGGAGAGATGAAGATGAACAGAGACGAGATTTTTGCGCAGGTGAAGGCCGCCCTGGTAAACCTGTTCGAGGTTGACGAGGATGCGGTGACCCCAGAGGCCCAGCTCTATCAGGATCTGGAGCTCGACAGCATAGACGCCATCGATCTGGTGGTGCACCTGCAAAAGCTCACCGGCAAGAAGATCAAGCCCGAGGAGTTCAAGTCGGTGCGCTCCGTGGCCGACGTGGTCGAGGCGGTGGAACGCCTGCTGGCCGATGCCTGAATCGCACCCAAGGGGCGCGGCGGCGGGCCCGAGCCTGCCATGATGCGCCTGTTATCCCTGCTGGCGGGGGGGCTGCTGCTGGCCTATCCCCTGGCCGTCTACTGGGGGTTGACCCGCTGGGGCGGCTCTGCCCTGCTCGTCCTCCTGCTGGTCACCTTCGCCCTGCGCCTGCTGCCCGGGGCCGCGCCTGTCCGTGAGTGGCTGCTGCTCGGGCGCCTGCTCGCCTGCATCGGCCTGTTGCTGACCGCCCTGAGCGCCCTGTTCTCCGCCCAGCACTGGCTGCTCTATTACCCCCTCGCCGTCTCCCTGGCCCTGCTTGGCCTGTTTGGCTGGAGCCTGGGTCAGCCCATGAGCCTGGTGGAGCGGCTCGCCCGCCTGACCGATCCCGAACTGCCCCCGGCCGGGGTGCGCTACACCCGCACGGTTACCCGGGTCTGGTGCGGCTTCTTCCTGGTCAATGGCGCCCTGGCTGCCGCCACCATCTGGCACGGGGATCTCGCGCTCTGGAGCCTCTACAACGGCCTCATCAGCTATCTGCTGATGGGACTGCTGATGGGGGGGGAATACCTGGTGCGACTGCGGGTCAAACGGAGCTTTGTCCATGAGTGATCAAGGCAGCCTGCTCGCCCTCATCTGGGGGCGGGACCCCGATCAGGAGGTGGCCTTCGGCCCGCAAGGGAGCCATGGGCTGGGCGAGCTGCGCCTGGGGGCCCAGGCCCTGGCCGAGCGGATGGTCTCCTTGCCTGCCCGGCGCTGGGCCCTGTGTTTCGAGGACAGCCTGCTGTTTGCACAGGCCCTGCTCGCCTGCGCCCTGACGGGGCGCGAGGCCGTGCTGCCCGGCCACCAGCGCCCGGCCGCCCTGGCCGAGCTCGGCGCTGCGTTCGATGCCGTGCTGACCGACAGCGAGACCCTGGGGGAGGGGTGCGACCACCCCTGGCTGCGACTGCCTCTGGACGAGATGCCAGAGAGCATCGAGCCCTGGCCGGCCCCCGGTGCCCTGACGCTGACCCTGTTTACCTCGGGCTCCACCGGGGAGCCCAAGGCGATCCCCAAGGCCTGGCATCAGCTCGAGGCCGAGCTCAGGGTCCTGGTGACGCGCTGGGGCGAGACGCTGGCGGGGGCGCGCCTGCTGGCGAGCGTCAGCCATCAGCACATCTATGGCCTGTTGTTTCGCATCCTGCTGCCCCTCGTCCTGGGGCTGCCCTTCAGCCGCACCCTGGCCCGCTATCCGGAGCAGCTGGCGGCCCAGGGGGGCAAGTGGGCGCTGATTGCCTCCCCGGCCCTGCTCAGCCGGCTGGATCCCGGGCTCAAGGCGCCCGGCTGCTGCCTGCTGGTCTCCTCGGGGGGGCCCCTGGCCCTGGACCATGCCCGGCGGGCGGCGCAACTGTTTGGCGTCCTGCCGCTGGAGGTGTTTGGCAGCAGCGAGACCGGCGGCATCGCCTGGCGTCAGAGCCAAACGGCCGACACCCCCTGGCAGCCCATGCCGGGGATCCGGGTGTCTGTGGCGGACGAGGATCGCCTGTTGCTGCGCTCCCCCTTCCTGCCCGACGACGAGCCGCTGCTCTGCGGCGATCGGATCCGCCTGGCTGGGCAGGGCTTTGCGCTGCTGGGGCGGGGGGATCGGCTGGTGAAGCTCGAGGAGAAACGGGTCTCCCTCGATGAGGTGGAGGGGCGACTGCGGGCCCTGCCCTGGGTGACGGAGGCGGCCGTGCTGTCCCTCACATTGGGTCGCCGACAGCAGCTTGGCGCCGTGCTGGTGCTGAGCCGGCAGGGGCGAGCCCAGTGGCAGGCCCTTGGGCCCGGGCGCTTTCTCATCGCCCTGCGCGAGCAGCTGCGACCCTGGCTCGAGCCGGTGGCCCTGCCGCGCCGGGTGCGCTGCCTGGACGCCTTGCCCCTCAACAGTCAAGGCAAGCGTCCCTGGTCCGAGCTGAAGGCATTGTTCGACGAGGCCCCGCTGCCGTTACCCGGTACGGGAGCCGAGCCCATGACGGACACCGCCTTGCCCATCCCGAACCGTCAAGGCAAGCGTCTCGGGTCCGAGCTGAAGACATTGTTCGACGAGGTCCCCGTTGCCGCAACGGCGCCGACAGACAGAGCCCAGCCCGAACGGGAAGAGAGACACGAAACCGGAGCCCCCATGTCACCGAGTGCCCTGCCAACCCTGCTGGAACAGACCCCGACCCCGGATGGCCTGGTGCTGCGCCTGCGCCTTGACCCCGAGCTGCCCTGGTTTCACGGCCATTTTCCCGGCGCCCCCCTGCTGCCCGGGGTGACCCAGGTACACTGGGCCATGCACTATGGCCGCCTGCTGCCGGGGGTTGATGGCGCCTTTGGCGGCATGAGTCAGCTCAAGTTCCAGCGCCCCCTGCGCCCGGGCCAGGAGTGCGAGCTGCACCTCAGCTGGCTGGCCGACAAGGGCCAGTTGCTGTTTGGCTACAAGGTGGCGGGCGAGCACGTCAGCAGCGGACGGGTGGCCCTATGTCCCTGACGCCCTGCATCATCATCCCCTGTTACAACCATGCGCGCCCCCTGGCCGGGGTGCTGGCCAGCCTCAAGCCCATGGGGCTGCCCTGCCTGCTGATCGACGATGGCAGCGAACCCGTCGCCGCCGCCGCCCTGGATGCCCTGGCGGGGGAGCACGGGGACTGGCTCACCCTGCTGCGCCACCCCGAGAACCGGGGCAAGGGCGCCGCCGTGATGAGCGGCCTCATGGCCGCGAGGGCGGCGGGATTCAGCCATGCCCTGCAACTGGATGCGGATGGTCAGCACGATCTCGGTGACGTGCCGCGCCTGCTCGAGGAGGCGAAGGCCCATCCCGAGGCCCTGGTGTCCGGTCGCCCCCGCTATGATGATTCCGTGCCCAGGGGGCGTCTCTATGGTCGCTATGTCACCCATGTCTGGGTCTGGATAGAGACCCTCTCCTTTGCCATCGAGGACAGCATGTGCGGCTTTCGGGTCTACCCGGTGGCGGCCAGCTGCGCCCTGCTTGGCGAGGTGCGACTCGGCCGGCGGATGGATTTCGACACCGAGGTGATGGTGCGTCTCCATTGGCGCGGGGTGCCCATGCGCTTCGTGCCGACCCGGGTCACCTATCCCGCCGATGGCAGCTCTCACTTCCGGCTTTGGCAGGACAACCTGGCCATCTCCTGGATGCACACCCGGCTGGTGTGCCGCCTGCTGTGGGATCTCGTGGGCAAGGGGCTGGGATGGCCTGCCCGGCTCTGGCGGCAGGGTCGGGCGCTTGGGTCATGCAGACACGGGTCACGCACGCCGGAGCAGGAGGGTGGCAGCCTGCCGGGGCGGCCGAGAGAGACCTGGTTCCAGTGGGGGCGCCGACACTGGTCACGCACACCGGAACGAGGCAGCCTGCTGGGCTTGCAGATCATGCTGGCCAGCTATCGGCTGCTCGGGCGGCGGGGCTTTGGGGCCCTGCTCTATCCGGTGATCGGCTATTTCTGGCTGACCGGGCGCCGCCAGCGCGCGGCCTCCGAGCAGTATCTGGCGCGGCTCGAGGCCTTCGCGGCGACCGAGGGGGTCCGTCTGCCCGAGGAGCCAAGGTCGAGCTTTCGCCACTTCCTGCGCTTTGGCGAGGCGGCCCTGGACAAGCTGGCGGGCTGGCGCGGTGACATAGCCCCGGAGCGGGTCGAGCTGGTGGGGCGCGAGCACCACGAGGCGGCGATCCGAAACGGTCAGGGCCTGCTGCTGCTGGGCTCCCACCTGGGGGATCTCGAACTGTGCCGCGCCCTCGGCACCCGCCTTGGCCAGGTGCGCATCAACGCCCTGGTGTTCACCCGTCATGCGGCCCGCTTCAACGCTCTGCTCCAGCAGATCAACCCGGGATCAGGTCTCAATCTTATCCAGGTGCAGGAGATGGGGGCGGACACCGCCATCCTGCTCAAGGAGAAGATAGAGGCGGGGGAGTGGGTGGTGATTGTCGGCGATCGCACCTCGGTCACCCGGGAAAAACGGGTGGTCTGGGCCGACTTTCTCGGCGCCCCGGCCCCCTTCCCCCTGGGCCCCTTCGCCCTGGCGAGCGTGCTGGCCTGCCCCGTATACCTGATGTTTGGCCTCAAGGAGCAGGGGCGTTTTCGGGTCCACTTCGAGCCCTTCGCCGAGCGGCTGTGGTTGCCGCGCGCCGAGCGGGAGGCGGCGCTGCGCCACTGGGTACAGGCCTATGCGGACAGGTTGCAGCACCACTGCCTGCAGGCGCCGCTGGACTGGTTCAACTTCTTCGATTTCTGGCAGCTAACTCATGATGAACAGTGATTCCACCCCGTCCCGCCAGGCCCATGACGGCCTGGACAAGGTCACCTTCGGCGCCGGCCCCCTCACCATAGAGCAGGTGGTGGCCCTGGCCCGGCGCCGCGCCCGCCCCGAGCTCAACCCGGATCCCGCCTTCACCGCCCGCATCCAGCGGGGCGCCGATTTTCTCGACAGGCTGCTGGCAGACGAGGGGGTCATCTATGGGGTGACCACTGGCTATGGCGACTCTGTGACCCGGGCCGTGCCCCCGGCCCTGGTGGCCGAGCTGCCCCTGCACCTGACCCGTTTTCACGGCTGTGGCCTGGGGGAAAATCTGAGCCTGGAGGCGGGGCGCGCCGTGCTGGCGACCCGGCTCTGCTCCCTGGCCCAGGGGGTCTCCGGGGTGAGCCCGGCCTTGCTGGCCCGGCTCTGCTGGCTGCTGGAGCAGGATCTCGTCCCCCGCATCCCCGAAGAGGGCTCTGTCGGCGCCAGTGGCGATCTTACCCCGCTCTCCTACGTGGCCGCCGTGCTGGTGGGGGAGCGCGAACTCTATCGGGATGGCCAGCTGGCCAGCACGGCCGAGGTCTATGACGCCCTCGGCATCACCCCCCTGGTGCTGAGGCCAAAAGAGGGGCTGGCGCTGATGAACGGTACCTCGGTGATGACGGCGCTGGCCTGCCTCGCCTATGCCCGCACCGAATACCTGATGAAGCTGGCGACCCGGATCACCGCCCTGGTCAGCGTCGCCATGGGGGGCAATGCCTTCCACTTCGACGAGAGGCTGTTTGCGGCCAAGCCCCATCCCGGCATGCAGGGGATCGCGGCCTGGCTGAGGGCGGATCTGGTGGCGGGCGAGCTGCCCCGCCACAGCGACCGGCTGCAGGACAGATACTCCCTGCGCTGCGCCCCCCACGTCATCGGGGTGGTGGCCGACAGCCTGCCCTGGTGGCGCCAGCTCATCGAAAACGAACTCAACAGCGCCAATGACAACCCCCTCATCGACGGAGAGGGGGAGCATGTGATGCACGGCGGCCACTTCTATGGCGGCCACATCGCCATGGCCATGGACAGCATGAAGACGGCGGTGGCCAACCTGGCCGATCTGCTCGATCGCCAGCTGGCCCAACTGGTGGACATCAAGTTCAACGGCGGCCTGCCGAGCAACCTGTCCGGTGCCAGCGGCGAGCGGCGCATGATCAACCACGGCTTCAAGGCGGTGCAGATCGGGGTCTCCGCCTGGACTGCCGAGGCCCTCAAGCTGACCATGCCGGCCAGCGTCTTCTCCCGCTCCACCGAGTGCCACAACCAGGACAAGGTGAGCATGGGCACCATAGCGGCGCGGGACGCCCTGCGGGTGCTGACCCTGACCGAGCAGGTGGGGGCCGCCTGCCTGCTGGCGGCAGTGCAGGGGGTGGAGCTGCGACTGGCCATGGGGGGCTCCCTGGCCGCCCTGAGCCCGGCGCTGCGGGAGATGGTGCTGGCGGTGCGGGAGCATCATCCGGCCCTGGTGGAAGACAGACCCCTGGAGCAGGAGCTCAGGGCCCTGATCGTCCGGCTGCAGGGGCGCCACTATCCGCTCTATGAGGAGGCGCGCGATGCAAGCTGAACTCTGGATGACAAGCCAAGGTATCGAGGTTTCCGATGCAGCATGAGTCCTGGATGATCAGCCACAGCATCGAGATCGAAATCCCGTTTCACGACGTGGACATGATGGCGGTGGCCTGGCATGGCCATTACGTGCGCTATATCGAGCTGGCCCGCTGCGCCCTGCTCGAGACTATTGATTACAACTACCCCCAGATGGAGGCCTCCGGCTATCTCTGGCCCGTCATCGACTTGCGCCTCAAGTACATGGCGCCCCTGCGCTTTGGCCAGAAGGTGCGGGTGGTGGCGCAGCTGCGGGAGTATCAGAACCGCCTCAAGATAGAGTATGAGCTGTTCGATGCCGGGAGCGGCGTGCGCACCAGCAAGGGTTACAGCATCCAGGTGGCGGTGAGCAAGGAGAGCGGCGAGATGTGCCTCGCCTCGCCCCGGGTGCTGCTCGACAGGCTGGGAGTCGATGAATGAAGGGGGTCTTGATGAAGGGAGTACAAGGCTGGCTCTGTGCCTGCCTGTTGCTGCTACCGCTGGCTGCACTGGCCTTGCCCATGACCCAGGCCGAGGTGCGGGAGCTGCTGAGCGCCGAGCCGGCCCAGCGGGCGCATTTTGAGCAGGAGAAACAGGTGGAAGGACTGGCCCAGCCGCTGAAGGCCAGCGGCGAGCTGCTGCTGGTGCGCGGCCAGGGGCTCTGGTGGCATCAGCAACAGCCCTTCGAGCTGGCACTGAGCCTGACGGCCCAGCGCATGCGCCAGCAGGTGGGCCAGGGGCCGGCGCAGATCATTGACAGCCCCCAGCTGCTGGAGTTCAGCACCATGCTGCTGGCGCTGTTCGGTTCCGATGAGCAGGCCCTGGCCCGCTACTTCGCCCTCGATTTCTCCTCAGATGAACAGGGCTGGCGCCTGGGGCTGACCCCGCTGGCGGCCCCCCTGGACAAGGTGTTCTCCCGCCTGATGCTGAAGGGGGGCCATCGGCTGGAACGGCTGCTGATAACGGATCGCCAGGGGGATGAGACCCGGATCCGCTTCTCTGACTGGCAAGGGGTGACCCTGCCGCTCGGCGCCGAGGAGCAGGCTCATTTTGCTCCCTGATCAGCGCAGTCGTGGCCATCACTCCCCGCTGCACTCAGCGGCGGGCCTGAGCGAGGGAAACTGGCGCCGGCTCGCCCGGCTCTGGCTGCTGCTCTGCCTGCTGGCCCTGGCCCTGCTCGGCTGGCAGCTGAGCACGAGCCGCATCAACACCAGCCTGATGGATCTGCTGCCCCACAGCGAGCGTGCTGCGCTGGATCCGGCCCTGCAACAGGGGCTGCTGCGACAGCTCGACCGTCAGCTGATCTGGATGCTGAGCCTGCCCCCGGACCAGGATGGCCGCCCTGCGGCGGCGCAGTGGGCTAAGGCCCTGGCCGCCCTGCCCGAGCTTGACGCGGTGCGCGGTGCCCAGCCCGAGCTGGCCGGTGCCTGGCAGGCCTATCAGCACGATTACGCCTGGCAGCGGCTCGACGAGGCCAGCCGGACCAGGCTGGCTGCGGGCCCAGAGGCCTGGAGCCAGTGGGTGCTCGGCCAGATCTACAGCCCCTTCGGCGGCGTCTCCCGCGCCGAGTGGCAGCAAGATCCCCTGCTGCTGACCCGGGCCGGGGTGCAGGGGCAGGCCGCCACCCCCCTGACCCTGGATCAGGGCTGGCTGGTGAGCCGGGACGAGGAGGGGCGCAGCTGGTTCCTGCTGCGGGCCGAACTGAATCTCTCGGCCTTCGACCTCTCCCGCAACGACGCCCTGCTCGGGCGTCTCGACCAGGCGGAGCAGGCCCTCAAGGCCGCCTATCCCGGGCTGGAGCTGCTGCGCCGTGGC
>NZ_CDBT01000052.1 GCF_000819765.1 Aeromonas bivalvium | reverse complement strand
GAGACCCTGTCCCCGTCCTTGTCGGTCAGGGTCACGGTCAGCGGCAGGTCGAGGGACTCGCTGCCCTGGTGATCCAGCTCGGCGCTCAGGGTCACCTTGGCCGTGACGCTCCAGTCGCCGTTGGTTTCCACCAGGCTCAGCTCGGCCCGCAGCACCTCGCGACCATCGGCGCTGGTGCCCACCAGCTCCCCGTTGGCATCCAGGGTGAAAGTCACCGGGCTGCCGTGGCTGCTGTATTTGCCATCCAGGCTGCCTTGAATGGCCGCGAGATCGAATTTGAGGCTATCGGGCGCCAAGGCATCGGCACCGTGGCTCACGGTGAAGCTCATATTGCTCACCAGGGCGCCATCCCCCTGGTTCGCCTCCGTCATCTCGGTGCCGGTCACGGCGCTGATGACAGGATTGGCCCCATCGCCGATGGCGACGGTCAGGGTGGAGGAGACGGTGTCGCCATCAGAATCGGTCAGGGTGAAGCCCGCCTTGAGCAGGCTGTCCGCACTGCCCTGATCCAGCGGTTGGTTCAATGTGAAGACGTAGTGGCCTTTCTGATCCAGCGTCAGGGTAAACACGTTCTGGCCGTTGACCGCGCCGCTGATGCTGTTGCCGCTGATGCTGATGACAACAGGCTGACCGCCGCTGGTAAGCCCCTGCAGGCCCGGCTGGCTGGCATCGAAGCTGATGCCGGCAAGGGGATCGCTACCTGCGGTGATATTGAGATCCCCGGACAGGGTCTGGGCAGCGCTCCAGTCGCTGTCCTCCACCAGGGTGAGGGAGACGGGGTCGACCTGGGGCAGCACGCCGTCGGTGATCTGGATGTTGAGGGTGCCAAGATTGCTCTTGTCCCCGTCAAAGTCGGTGCCCACTACCTGCAATCCCAGGTTGACGCTGTTGGTGCTGACCGGTTGATCCAGCACGCCGTCAAGCACCACCTGGTACTTGCCATCCAGCCCCAGGGTCACGGTCAG
>NZ_CDBT01000051.1 GCF_000819765.1 Aeromonas bivalvium | reverse complement strand
CTTCAAGGGGCCAATCTACAGAGCCAGCGGAGTATTGGCCAAGGGCAAGAAGAGGTCATGACCAACATGTCCACAAACTTGACTCAGCTGGGCTCACAACTTAATCAGATGTTCCAGACCTTTAACGCTAACCAAGAAGGAATGGATGCACAGCATCGCTTGGCACAGGCGGATATCAGGAATACAACTGAAACGGTTATTGGTGGGTTGGATAAGCAGCTTAGAGAGACGCTGCAATTGGTCGAGCAGCAGCGCAAAGAGGCACAGGAAGTCATTGACCTTCTTGGCTTGCAAACTAGAGAGCACTTGCAGCAAATGGCACAAGGGGCAGACAAGATGCGCCTTGCTGCGGATCGATTCGACACCGCGGGCAGCAGTGTGGTGCAAGCGGGTGAGACCACTGCCAAAGTATTGGGGTCGGTGCAGCAAGTCGGTGGAGAGCTGGCGGTAGCTTCCCGTGAGCTCACAACCATTATTGGTGAATACCGCAATCATCGAGAGTCTGCGGCCAAAGTTTTGGCCACCATCGAGTCCGTAGTCGCCGGAGCGCAGAGCGAACAAAGCCAGCGAGCACAACTAATTAACGATCTCAGGCAACACGGTGAGCGGATGCGTGACCTTAATCGTGAGGCCACAGAATATTTGGACCAGATTGGCAATGCCCTAGCGAAAGGGTTCAATGAGTTTGCCGATGGGTTGAATCGTAATCTGGTCAAGACCATGGGAAGTCTCGATAGTGAGCTAGACAAAGCGGTGAAGGGGCTTGCTGGTGGTATCGTTGATATGAAGGAAGGAATTGAGGATCTTTCCGAGTTGTTTGAGTCTATCAAGGTGCGGCGCTAAGGGGCTAACTTATGTTCGGGATGAAAGGCGCTCCGGCCTCGCGTCGCAACGATGAGGCGGAAAAGCCGTTTTGGATATCTTATGCCGATCTGATGACTGCCATGATGGTGTTGTTCTTGGTTGTCATGGTTGCTTCACTTGCGTCTGTGACCCAGCGTATTCGCGAAGTTGAGGCTGGAGAAAAGCAAAGAGGGCAGGATATTGCCCGTATCTGTCAAAGCTTGGAGATACTGGCGCGAAAGAAGAGCAACATCATTAAAGTTGACTGTCGTGACAACCGGATTAGCTTTGGGGAGGCCGGTCGCTTTGGTCACAACCAATATTTTCTAGACCCACAGGGTCAGCAGGCATTGCAGGACGTGGTGCCGTTGATCCTGGATGTTACCGATAGCCCAGAGGGGCAACGTTGGATGAAACAGGTGGTGGTTGAAGGTTTTACCGATACGGATGGTTCTTACCTCTATAACCTCCACTTGTCGCTACAGCGTTCCGAGTGGGTAATGTGTGCACTGCTTGACGGACGGAGCCAGTTGCAGCAATCCCTTTCTGCCGAACACCAGCAGCAGATCCGTAGCCTGTTTTTGGCTGGCGGTGTTTCTTTTAACAATGCCAAGGACAGCAAAGAGGCAAGTCGTCGAGTGGAGCTGCGCATGCAGTTTTATGGGCTCAAGGAAGACAAGCAGCAGGCGGCGGAGAGCGCACCTCAGTTTTCTGGTCTGATGACGGCTGAACGTTGTCAGTTGGAGATGCGCTGATGGTGGATGCAATTTCCCGTCTTACGGCGATCTTGGAGTCCAGTGTGGAGCGGGTCAATGGTCGCTATCAGGAGAGGACTCTGCATTCCTTTTCGGCTTTGAAGCGAGCTAGATCTGAGGTTGAGGCTAGGTTTGACCAAGCGGAGGCAGCTCCAGAACCACCGAAGGAGAAGCGTCATGCCGCTCTGGCGGCCTTCCTACGTAATGAACCGCTCACCCGGCGGCAGTGGCGGTTGGTATATGCAGGGCTTGTTGACTGCGTTGAAGCAGGCAAGCAGTTGCTAGATGATGAAAAGGTCTTTCCACGAGTGAGTAGGCATGTATCTGCTCACATCGATAGCCGTGAGTTGGTTCGCCGGGATTGGACTGCTCTCTGCTTCAGCTATTTTGGCTATGAGGCAATAGAGCCTGAGAAGAGCCAAAACTGGCAACAACTGCGCACTTATATCCGGGATGGTTATCGTGTACTACGGAATCCGGAGAAGCTTAAAGCTTGGATGCGGGTAGTTGATGAGCATCAAGAACTTTTTCAGAGTGAAGCAGGTTTACGGTTAGGACAGCAGGTATTTGAGGGGACAGTAACAGATCTTACTCAGCTACAGACTCTTGCCCAAATCCCAGCAGAAAGTTGGCTTTGGCATCAAGTTATCGCGGTCGTGCAGAAAAAAATTGCCGAACTTGATGAAGCTACGTTTTTAGACCGGTTATCAGAGTTGTTAGCGCTGATGGCTATCAATAATCGGCGTTATTCCGACGAGATCATGGCTGCTTGTCTCACTCGATATCATGGTTGTAGCTGTCATGTGCAGCCACAAGCCAACTTGATACAAGCTGGTCTGGAGATCTGGGGGAACCCCCAGTTGAAATCCGATCAAAATCGCTGGCGTCACCATGTGGATAAACCGGTATGTGACATGGTGGGGGCATGGCTTGCCAAGCAGGATTTACAGCACTTTTTTAGTTTGCTGAAAGGTGAAGGCGAGGTTGATCAGGCGCGTCTCTTCTATTGGCTCCGTTTTGCCGATCAGATGAGTTATACCCGTATCGTGATGGGACGTGATGCTCAATTAAACCGAGATGGAGAGTTTGTCCGTTTTCGTGATCAAAATAAGGGCCGCCTAGGAGATTTATCTGGGGGCTCGCCAGCTGATAACGCAGTAATCATGCAGATTGGCGATTACATCTTTGTCGAGTTTTCGCACACAGGAAACGCCTGTTATGTATATCGAGCTAACTCCTGCGGATTTAATCCTGATGCCAGTACATTGCACTTAACTCATGATTTGAAACAAAAAAACCTCGCGAAGGGGCGTTGGATACATGTTCCCAAACCATTAAAGCCCGATGCGATGGAGGGGTGGCAGCAAAAATATGATGATGAGTTACGGTTGCTTGGTATTGTTCCAAACCCACAGGGAGCCAATCAATTATGGAATCGTGTAGTTAAACCAAAAATTGTCAAACCAAGCGTTCCATCATTTCAAGCTCCCCTTGGCAACAATTCTGAATCAAAGAGCCAAGTTGTGAACACACCTGCTGATCGGACCGTTGTGATTCATTCAGGCGGTAAGGGGAAAGTTGATTTTGCTCTGTTGCTCGAACAGTTAGGCGAAAACCTGCGACATTATACGGATCATCGTGAAAAGGGCGGTGCTTTCCATATAGAGATCAAGCAGCGCAATACAGATGACATTTTGCTTCTGAGGCGCAATGGTTTTGTGGTCAAAACTGGCAGCCCGTTTATGTTTTGGAAAAAATGATGCTTGGACGTTGGTTTAGCAAATTTGGGAAAAATAAGCATGATCCGGTTGATCTCAGCCCATGTTGGCAGGCGGATGAGAGAGGGATCGTGTTTGCCGAACGTATACAGAGCGAGCCTGAGCGATGGGCCTTGGTTGCCTATCTGGAGCAGCTTGCCGAGGAGGAGTACGTTGCGGTGCTTAGCGACCGCTGGCTCCTGACATGGCGTGATATGTATCGATTAATGGCCGACGCCGATCATGAAAGTAGTCTGGCGTTGTTGTCGCTGCCTCACTGTACTGATCTACGCCCCAAATTGGAATGCAGAGGCAGCTTGGTCGATCCTCAGTTCACCGTTGCGATTACTCACTGGAGTGATGAAGTAACGGGAGAACATGTCGAGTTAAAACGTCAGGGGGCGTTGGTAACAACGAAGAAGGGACAACGTCTACTGAACGAAGCCAGCTGGCAGCTCTGTGAGTCTCTGCGTGACCTTGCTCGTTGTCAGAGGGATGAGCCGGGTGAGGCGACCAACTATGAAGGGTGGGCCGTTATTCGCAGTGTTGCCAAAGCGGCTAATGCCGACATGGATGGTTTTCTTGCCAAGACAGTGGTAGTTAAACCTCAGCGACTGGCTTTGCGACCACGTAAGGCAGAGATCGACTCTTGTCCTGTCATTGAGGTTGGCGTTGATTTTCCTGAACAACCAGTTGGGTTCCTTTCCTCATTTGATGCTACCCAACGGGTACAGGACAGATACCGTATCACGCAACCAGATGGCACCATCGCTCATGTGTTGATAGAGCCTGAGATCAAGCAAGTACTCGAAGCCATCAAGGCGATACCGGGGAGAAGGGTGGCTGGGGATTCGGCGTTGTCCCTGTTGCGCAATCCCTATGCCCTGCTGGGAGAAGTGACCAGCGTGGTACTCGATCCAGAGCAGCACGAGCAATCGCTTGTCGATGCGGGGATCTATTTTCATCATTTTCGTCTGGAACCTAAATGCGAGGCCGAAAGTGGGAAGATCGCCACCGTATTGCTGCATCTCTCCCCTATAAGCCGAGAGCCACTCCCTGATGAAACACTGAGTTTCAATTCACCTGGAATATTTGCGCCTTTTGTACAGGAGCTGCGCTTTAAGCTGGCTGCTGGTATGAGCGCAGGTTTCTGGCAGGGTTTTGAGCTGGAGTTAGGCGACTTTGACGAGCAGCAATTGTTGGACATCGAAAAGTTGCTAGATCGCTGGCAACGAGAGGTGTCCGGAGAGTTGTTCGATTCTTTGTTTGAACTCTCTCGCTATGGTGATCGCATTATCGGTCTCGGCGAGGTAGTGCCAGTATCATCTCCTTTCCTGACCCGAACAACCGGTCAGGATTGGCTTTCGAGCGAATCGAATGGAATTGAGGAGTCAGTGGGTGATGTTGTCGCACAGATCAATTTTGACGATGCAGCGGCGCTGGATGAGTTATCAAAGCGTATTGACGAGGCGTTTGCAGAGGGAGCAGGGCATCTTTGTTTGCCAGGATCTGAGCAACCCGTGCCATTGCGCTTGGCTGAGCAGATACAAAAGGAATGGCGAAAGCAGATCCGGAGCGAAGAGCCAACAGTTCAAGAATCCATGAGGAAAAACAGCATTGGTTTGCTGGTGGAAGAAAATATCGACGAGGTGGGTTATGCCAAGTGGCGACAAGATGCGATTCAACAGGCGCGTCTTTCCTCCCCGTCATTACCGGAGAGGCTTAAGCCAGAAATCTCGCTGCGTGAGCACCAATTACACGGTGTGGCATGGTTACAGCATCTGTTCGAGCTGTCACCAGAACATGTATCGGGTTGCCTCTTAGCTGATGACATGGGTTTAGGAAAAACGATCCAATTGCTTACCTTTGTGGTTGATTATCTGGAACGTCAACCAAGTGGTGATCCTGTACTTATCGTAGCCCCGGTTTCGTTATTGGATAACTGGGAAGCAGAATTGCGAAAATTCTTCTATGCCGATGACATTGCAGTCATGCGGCTCTACGGTGATGCTCTATCAGAGGCAAAGTTTCGCAGCTATGAAATCCCAGAATCATTGCGTCAGCAGGGTGTAACAAATCTGTTGCGTCCCGGTTGGTTACAGGAGGCTCGTATCGTGTTAACCACATACGAGACGCTGCGTTCCCAAGAGATCTCCTTGGGTCGTCAGTCATGGGCCATGGTGATCTGTGATGAAGCCCAAAAAATCAAAAATCCAGCAGCTATGGTGACTAGGGCTATTAAAGCCATGAAGTCCAGGTTTCGCATTGCTTGTACTGGTACTCCAGTAGAAAACACCTTGATCGATCTCTGGAGCCTGTTTGATTTTGTCCAGCCAGGTTTGCTTGGGGCCTTAAACCAGTTTGGTCGTGAATACCAAAAACCAATTGAAGAGGGGGAGTGCAAGGATCTAGAAGCTCTGGCTCGATTACGTTCCTTGATTGAGCCCCAGACCTTGCGGCGGACCAAGCAGGATGTGGCTAAGGATTTGCCTTCCAAGATAGAAGATCGCACTTGCCGCAATCTGACCATGGTTAGTCGGCAGCGTTCCCTCTATAACCAGCAGATTGGTGAATATCGACAGCGACAATTGGTGCAGGAGGCCGCAGGGAGTAAAGAGAGTTTCATCCTTCCTGTGTTGCATAAACTCAAGCTGGTCTGTGCTCACCCCTATTGTGTGGAGCCTGACCTTTGGTTACGTGAACATTCCCCTAAGATGAGGTGGCTGCTAGAACAACTGGATAACATCCGTTGCAGCGGGGATAAAGTTATCATCTTCACCGAACTACGGGATGTTCAGCGTGAAGTACAGCACGCGGTTAAGGTCCGTTTCGATATATCCCCAACAATCATTAATGGGGACACCAGTACAAGTAGCGATAGCCTGAATAGTCGCCAACGTCTGATTGATCGTTTCCAGGCAGTGTCCGGCTTTAATGTGATTATTCTTTCCACCGTGGCGGTGGGGTTTGGTGTCAATGTGCAGGGAGCAAACCATGTGATCCATTTCACCCGGTGCTGGAATCCGGCCAAAGAAGATCAGGCGACCGATCGAGCATACCGTATCGGCCAGACCAAGGATGTATTTGTCTATTATCCAACTATACGCGATGCTGACATTCAGACCTTCGAGGCAACGCTCGATGATTTACTGGACCAGCGTAGATCGTTAGCGAGCGATATGTTGCAGGGGAAAAATGACTTACAACTGTCGGAGTTTGATGGTGTGCTTAACAAATGATGTCATTACAAGGGGAGCTGCTAGGCTGACTTCCCGTGGTGTCATATACCTACAGCCACACCTTTCAACACCAGCATGTAGCCTCTCTGCTAACTGCGGACAAATGACATGCGTCTGCCTGCCACTGCTCATAAGAGGTAATTAGCTGTTTTGTAATTTAGTTACATGGTCACTATCATGGCAAACAGAGCTTGGTTTCCAACTTCAATGTCCTGCTTGTTCGTTGAGCTGGTGGAGGATTGCTATTGAGTTTCCAACTTAAATGTCACATGTGGTGTCGCTAAGTTACTGAATCGTTTGATCTGCTAGTTTCCAACTTAAATGGTTATGATCAGGCGCCGTGAAGGGCTGACAACTAATAAGCTCAAGGCCACCCCAGCGGGTGGCCTTGTCGTTTGTGGCGCCCGCACACGGCGGCTTAGCCGCGACGAACCGCCTCGATGGCGGCGATATCCGTCTCTCCCATCGGCATCCTGGCCTCGAACGTGGGACTGGCGGCAGTATCCGGTTGTGCTTTCTCCCCCGGGCCATGACCGTCCCTTCGCCCCGGGTTAGACTCAAGCCAGCGGCTGCCGGGTGGCAGCCATTCATGGAGGCAGGGGGATGAAGATGCAACAACATGGTTTGACCCTGGGGCTGGCACGGGTGGGGGATGTCTCCTTCATCTCGATCAAGGCGGTCGGCAGACTCAGTCATGAGGACTACCTGGCCATCACCCCCATGCTGGAGGCGGCTCTTGAGAGAGTCGAGGGGCAGGGGGTGAGGGTGCTGCTCGATGCCCGTGAGCTGGAGGGGTGGGAGCTGCGGGCCGCCTGGGACGATCTCAAGCTCGGCCTCAGGCATGGCCACGAATTTGGCAAGATAGCCCTCTATGGCCAGCCGGGCTGGCTGGGGTTGGCGGCCCGCGTCGGCGGCTGGTTTATCTCGGGGGAGGTGCGGGCCTTCGAGGAGGAGGGCGCCGCCATCGACTGGCTGACGCAGTAACGCTCGCCCCCTCTTTCACCCTCTTTTTGTGAACGAACAGGAGCAGACCATTGGACAACAGCGAACGATTCTCGAGCCGGGTCGAGGCCTATGTGAAGTATCGACCCGGCTATCCGGCGGCCATGTTGGACTTTCTGGCCCGGGAACTTGCCATGGGGCCGAAGGCCCAGGTGGCCGACATAGGGGCGGGCACCGGCATCTTGACCGCCCTGCTCGCCCCCAGGGTGGCACGGGTGTGGGCGGTGGAGCCCAATGATGGGATGCGCGCCGCCGCCGAGGCGCTGCTGGCTGGCGCTGGCAACGTCGGCTGGTCCCGCGGCAGCGCCGAGGCCACCGGTCTGGCGGCGGGCTCGGTGGATCTCATCACAGTGGCCCAGGCGTTTCACTGGTTCGATCGCGCCGCCTTCAAGGCCGAATGCCGGCGCCTGCTCAGACCCGGGGGCCGGGTCGCCCTCATCTGGAACGACAGGCTGTGCAATACCCCTTTCCTTCAGGCCTATGAGGCGGGGCTGAGGGCCTACTCGGCAGACTATGAGGAGGTGAATCACCGTAACCTGGGGGAGGCGGATTTTCGGGCCTTCTTCGAGGGAGAGTATCGGCTCAGTCGTTTCGACAATAGCCAGTGGTTCGATCTGGACGGCGTGCTGGGGCGATTCAACTCCTCCTCCTATGCGCCCGTCGCCGGCACCCGGGCCCATGACGAGATGACGGCGCTCATCCGCCGCGAGTTTGACCGCCATGGGGTGAACGGCCAGATTGCCTTCCACTACAGTACCCTGGTCTACAGCGGCCGGGTCGAGGGCGACTGACCCAGGGACTGTATCCTCCCAGATGAGGGGAGAGCGGCGCAGAGCGTCAACGGGAGAGCCCGCCATGAGAAAGCCCTCGCCGGGGTCGGCGAGGGCTTTGCTTGTCAGCTCAGGGGAGGGGGCTCCCGGGATCAGGTCTTGTCGATGCCAAGCAGCGCCTTGGCCTTGGCCAGGGTATCGACGGACTCCTGATGCCGGCCCGCCTGGTGCAGGGCCTCGCCCTCGGCCCTCAGGGTCTTCACCTCGGCCAGCTGCTCGGCGCTGATTGCCGGCCCTGTCGCCAGGGCATCGTCTATCTGTTTCATGTCGGCCGGGCAGTGAAACGCCAGGGCATTGGCGCTAAACAGCAGGGGGATCAACCAGTACGCAGGTTTCATGACGTGCTCTCCTTGTGGGTCAGTGGAAGTATAGAGGCCCCTGGCCCTGGGCTCTTCTGCCCCGACCCTGGTGGCTGGCCCGGAGACGAAAAACCCTCGCAGGGCGAGGGTTTTGACGGTGAACCTGGGTCTGGCTCAGAGCACCATGGCGGCGATCCAGCCAAACAGGATCAGCGGGATGTTGTAGTGGACGAAGGTGGGCACGACGGAGTCCCAGATATGGTCGTGCTGGCCATCCGCGTTGAGACCCGAAGTGGGACCCAGGGTGGAGTCGGAGGCGGGGGAGCCCGCATCCCCCAGGGCGCCGGCGGTGCCGATCAGGGCGATGGTGGCCATGGGGGAGAAGCCAAATTGCAGGCAGAGCGGCACATAGATGGTCGCTATGATGGGCACGGTGGAGAAGGAAGAGCCGATCCCCATGGTGATGAGCAGACCCACCAGCAGCATCAGGAAGGCGGCGACCCCCTTGTTGTGGCCGATGAGGCCGGCGACGGACTGCACCAGGCTCTCGACCCCCTGGGTCTCCTTCATCACGGCGGCGAAGCCGGCGGCGGAGATCATGATGAAGCCGATGAGGGACATCATGCGCACCCCCTGGGTGAAGGCATCCTGACTCTCGCGAAACTTGATGACGCCGCCACAGGTGAAGATGATGAACCCGGCCAGGGCGCCCAGGACGATGCTGTCTGTGTAGAGCTGCAAGCCAAGGGCGACGGCGATGGCGACCAGGGCGACCCAGATATGGGTCAGGTTGAGGGCGACCGTCTCCGGTTCGGCGGCCAGGATCTTGGTCAGATCATACTGGCGCGGCTTGCGATAGCTGATGAAGACGGCGACCAGCAGGCCGAGGAACATGCCAAACACCGGCAGCGCCATGGCCATGGGGATCTGGCTGTTGACCAGGGTGACACCATTGTCGAGGAGGTTCTTGGCCAGGATGTTGTTGAGGAAGATGCCGCCAAAGCCGACCGGCAGCAGCATGTAGGTGGCGGTCAGACCGAAGGTGATAACGCAGGCCACCTGGCGCCGGTCGATCTTCATCTGCGCCATCACGTGCAACAGTGGCGGGATCAGGATGGGGATGAAGGCGATGTGGACCGGGATCAGGTTCTGGGAGGCGACGGAGACCGCCAGCACAGAGGTGAGCAGCAGAGTCTTGACCCAGAGCACCCGGGAGTGGCTCGCATCCTTGCCGAGCTGGCTTATCACCTTGCGGGCGAGCAGATCCGTGATGCCGGAGCGGGAGATGGCCACCGCGAAGGCCCCGAGCATGGCATAGGCGAGGGCGATTTCGGCGCCGCCCCCCAGGCCGCTGCTGAAGGTGCCCAGGGTCTGTTCGAGGGAGAGGCCGCCGACCAGGCCGCCGACGATGGCGCTGACCGACAGTGAGACGACCACATTGATCCGCAGCAGGCTGAGCACCAGCATCAGCGAGACTGCGATAACAACAGGATTCATGTGACTTCCTTATAATGATGCGTTGTTGTCTGGCGTGTGAAAGGGCGTTAGTTTGCGAAAACTGGACCAAAAGTCGAGTAAAAATTCACGTAAATCCCCAGGTTAGTCACGCCAGCTGACCCATATCAAAAAAGGCTGCCGTGGCAGCCTCATGGGATGGCGGGGTGGGCGACGACTGGCCGGCCGGCGCCGTGCCCCGGGCGGCCTTGGCTTCGGCCTGGCGCCCGCGCTGGACTAGGGGCCGAATGCCGCCTCGTCAAGGGGCGCGTCATCCAGATTGGCGTCATCATCGACCTCGGCCAGGGGCCAGCCCCCCAGCGCCTTCCAGCGATTGACGATATGACAGAAGAGCTCGGTGGTGCGCTCGGTGTCATAGAGGGCGGAGTGCGCCTCCTTGTTGTCAAAGGGAATGCGGGCGCTCTGGCACGCCTTGGCGAGCACCGTCTGGCCCAGCACCAGGCCCGAGAGGGCGGCGGTGTCGAAGGTGGCAAAGGGGTGGAACGGATTGCGCTTGAGCCCGGCGCGCTCGGCGGCGGCCATGACGAAGCCATGGTCGAAGGGGGCATTGTGGGCCACGACGATGGCGCGGCTGCAATCCTGCTCCTTCATGCCCTTGCGAACGCCCTTGAAGATCTCGGTGAGGGCTTCCTTCTCGTCCACGGCGCCGCGCAGCGGGTTGTAGGGGTCGATGCCGGTAAATTCCAGTGCGGCCTTTTCCAGGTTGGCGCCCTCGAAGGGCTCGACGTGGAAATGGAAGATCTGATCGGGTACCAGCCAGCCGGCCTCGTCCATCTTGAGGGTGTAGGCGGCAATCTCGAGCAGGGCATCCGTCTTGGCATTGAATCCGGCGGTTTCAACATCGATGACGACGGGGTAAAAGCCTCGGAAACGGCCTTTGAGAGTGTTAACGGCGTCGGTCATGGGATCTCGGTCGGCTTGAAATGAGGCGGCATTATGGCAAAAAAGCGGGCCCTTGTCCCTCCTGCACCGCCATGCGCGGGATCAAGGATGCGCCGGGGGGGCCTGTGCTTATAATTGGCCACTGCAACCTAAGGATGGGAAGAGACGATGAACAAGCTGGGATTGGCGCACAAGATGGTGTTGGTGGTCTGCCTGCCACTAGTGGCCCTGCTGTTTTTTTCCGGTCGATACGTCTACGAGCGTTACCGGGTCGAGCAGGAGATGAGTCAGGCGCTGGCCTCGCTCCATGTGGTGCGGGAGGCGGCGCAGCTGGCCCATGAGTTACAAAAGGAGCGCGGCATGTCCGCCGGTTTCCTCGGCTCTGGCGGGGGCAAGTTTGGCGATGCCCTGCCGACCCAGCGCCAGGTGGTCGACACCCTGCTGGTGCGTTTTCGCCAGGATCCGGCCCTGCTGGGGCTGACACAGGTGCAGCAGGAGCTGGCGGGCCTGACCGCCATCCGCGAGCGGGTCGATGCCCTGGGGGTGGAGGTGGCGGAGCAGGTCGGCATCTATACCCGCCTCATCAGCCGGCTGCTGGCGGTGGTGGACGGGGTGAGCCTCAAGAGCCAGGACGCCACCATAGCACTGCAGACCAATGCCTATGCCGCCTTCTTGCAGAGCAAGGAGCGGATGGGGCTGGAGCGGGCCACACTGAGCAATGTGTTCGCCCGCGGCAATTTCACCCCGGCGCTGTTGCAGCAGTTCATCTCCCTGCTGGCGTCCCAGCAGACCTATCTCGAACGTTTCCAGGCGGTGGCGAGCCCGGCCCAGCGCCAGCTGCTGGCCGACAGCCTGGCCTCACCCGTGGTGGCCAAGGTCGCGGCCATGGAGACCCTGGCCCTGGACAAGGCGGCCAGCGGCGGGTTTGGCATCGATGCCGAGGCCTGGTTTGCCCTGAGCACAGACAAGATAGCCCTGCTCAAGGAGAGTGAGGATCGCCTCTATCAACAGCTGTTTGACAGGGTCGAGCAGATGCGGGCCCAGAGCGCCAGGGATCTTGGCTGGGCCGCCTTCGGGGTGCTGCTGTGCGTGGCGCTGACCACCCTGGTCTGCTGGCGGGTGGTGCGAAGCCTGCATCTGGGCTTCATGGCACTGCACCAGACCTTCAAGGGGCTGGTGCAGGATAACGATCTGACGGTGCGGGTCGACTGGCACTCCGGAGACGAGCTGGGGGCACTGGCGCGGGATCTGAACCATTTTCTCGCCCATCTCGAAGGCTTGCTGCTGGCAGTGCGCCGCTCCTGCGAGGTGCTGGCCCGCAGCGCCGCCGCCTCGGCCGGCGTGATAGCGGAAGTCAACGCCGGTGTGGCCAAGGGCTTTGGCCAGGTGGATCTGGTGGCGACCGCCGCCACCGAGATGGCCTCCACGGTGGCGGAGATAGCGCGCAATGCCACCCAGACCTCCCTGGCGACCCAGCAGGCCATCGGCCGGGCCCATCAGGGGGACAAGGAGGTGGTGCAGACCATAGACGCCATCGAGCAGGTGGCGGGTACCCTGGTCGATACCCGGCAGCTGGTGGATAGGCTGCAGGCAGAGACGGAGTCGGTCGGCGAGGCCTTGAGCCTCATCAAGCAGATCTCGGATCGCACCAACCTGCTGGCCCTCAACGCGGCCATAGAGGCGGCCCGCGCCGGTGAGTCCGGCCGTGGTTTTGCCGTGGTGGCCGAAGAGGTGAGGGCCCTTGCCTCCCGCACCCAGCAGGCGGCAGATGACATAGCGCAGATGCTGGATCGCCTGCGTCAGGGGGCCCTCCAGGCGGTCACGGCCATGCACCTGGGCAGCGAGCAGGCGGGGCTGAGCGTGACCGAGGCCAGGCGGGCGGGGAGCGAGCTGGGCCAGATCGTCAACGAGGTGAGCAAGGTGAGCGACATGAGCGCCCAGGTGGCCACCGCCACCGAGCAGCAGCGCTACGTCACGGACGACATCCAGCACAACGTGATGACCATTCGCGAGGTGTACGAGGCCCATCGTCAGCACTCCGACATGCTGCAGCGCAACAGCGCCGAGCTGGATCAGCTGGCCCGCGAGCTGGCGGGGCGCATCGCCAGCTTCAAATTGATGGAGACTCCCCACTGAGGGTTTTGCCCTAAAGCTTGTCCTGCCTCTGCCGATAGATAATCCGAGACGGTATGGAGGGCAGGCAGTTGAACGCTTGGATTGTGGGATTGGTCGGCATGTCGGTGAGCATGCAGTTGCAGGCAGGGGTAACCGAATTCGGTGCCGGCCTGGATCAATCCGTCTGGCGCCTGACCGCCGACAGCCAGATCGAGTGTCGCCTGGAGCACCCCATCCCCGGGTGGGGCACCGGGGCCTTCGTCACCCGTGCCGGGCGCAAGATCAACCTCGACTTCGAACTGAGCGGCCTGCGCCAGCAGGCACAGACCCAGACGGTGAGCCTGGGCAGCATGCCCCCCAGCTGGCGTCCGGGTCTGGCCGGGCGCGACATCAGCCAGATCCGCTTCTTCAAGCAGTTCGACGGCCTGGTGGACGGCCAGACCGCCTGGACCATGCTCGACGAGCTGGAGAGCGGGCGCATGCCCACCTTCCAGTACCGGGACTGGTATCGCCAGAACCGTGCGGTGCGGGTCTCCCTTTCCAGCGTCAACTTCAGGGTCAAGTACCAGGCCTTCATGGATTGTCTGAACGGCCTCTTGCCCTACAGCTTCAACGACATCGCCTTCAGCGTGCTCACCTATGACAAGAACAGCGATCGCCTCTCCGCCGCATCGCGGCGCCGCCTCGCCATGATAGGGGAGTTCATCAAGGCGGACAGCACCATAGACGTGGTGGTGATCGACGCCTACAGCGACAGCTATGGCGGGCGCTGGCCCAACCAGAAGCTTTCCGAGAAGCGGGCCGACGCCATCAAGAAGGTGTTTCTCGACCTGGGCCTGGAGGAGGGCAAGATCTCGGTGGAAGGCCACGGGGAGAAGCAGCACGTCGCCTCCAACGAGACGGAGGAGGGGCGCGCCAAGAACCGGCGGGTGGTGATCAGCATGGGGCGTAGCGGCGCCATCTGATTTTTGCTAGTTTGACTCCCACGAACGCCGGACAAGGGATGCCGGCGTGATGCGACGAGGGATGACCCAAGATGATAAGATCCATTGCCCTGGCCGGGCTGGCATGTACCCTGGCATTGAGCGGCTGCGCCACTGCCCCCGATCCCCATGGCCCCTACGTACAAGAGCCCACCATGAGCTGGGCGTGGAACGTCACCGCCTACGCTGGCTATCCCAATCTGATCCGCGACAATCCCTACCGGCAACAGGTCAGCCTGGAGGACCAGGAGAGAAAAGGCATCATGCTGCCTGGCTCCCTGGTGCAGGCCTATCCCCTGACCCGGGCCAGCGTGGTCACGGCTCCCCTCCATGACGGGGAAGACTATGACGATGCCGAGGTGGTGCGCCGGGTGCTGCTTGAGCAGTACGAGGTGCGGGCACCGCGGACCGATCTCGCCCATGAGGAGGTCCGGCTGCAACCCCTGCTGCGTTCCCGCAATCTGGCCGGTTTCGTCTGCCATGACTATCAGGCGCCATTGCTGGTGACCACGGTCAGTACCGGCGCCTATACCCATGAGTGCCTGGTGCCCGGATTCGAGGAGTTCAGCGTCTATGTCAAGGCGGTACGTGAGGCCGATGGCAGCGAGTTTGGCCCCATTCTCGGGCTCTCGCCGGGGCGCTATACCGTGCTGACGGTGCGAAGCGATCTCGGGGATCTGCTGATACCCCGTCCCCTGGCAAGGGTTCCCATCTTCCAGTTCAAGGATGGGGTCTACGTGGTCAACAGCAACGAGCTGCCCTTCGTTGGCCCGGACTCGGCCGGCAAACGACTGGTGTTTCTCGGCGGTCAGCCTCGGCTGCTGTGAGGGGCAAACAGGTAAAAAGGGGAGCCAATGGCTCCCCTTTTTTGTGGATGGTTGACGAGGGTCCCGTCAGACGCTCTCGCCCAGGCCGTGGCCGGCGTCTTTCTTGGCGATCAGCTCAATCTTGTATCCGTCCGGGTCTTCCACGAAGGCGATGACGGTGGTGCCGCCCATGACAGGGCCCGGCTCGCGGGTGATCTTGGCGCCGGCGGCGCGCAGGGCGTCGCAGGTGGCATAGATGTCGTCCGCTTCCAGGGCGATGTGGCCATAGGCCGAGCCCAGCTCGTACTCGCTCACGCCCCAGTTGTAGGTCAGCTCGATGACGGCCTCGCTCTTCTCGTCACCGTAGCCGACGAAGGCCAGGGTGTACTTGTACTCGCTGTTCTCGCTCTTGCGCAGCAGGGTCATCCCCAGCACGCGGGTATAGAAGTCGATGGAGCGTTGCAGATCGCCCACTCGCAGCATGGTATGCAGAATTCTCATTGCTCAATTCTCCGGGTTGGTGATGGGTACTGCCTTGAATTCATGGCCCGAGGCCCAGATCCGCCGACGCCTGTAAACCAGGTGCCCTGCGGATCAAGTCTCGGGATAGACCTTCTCTTTGTATTCGCACAGATCTTCGATGATGCAGGAGCCACAGCGCGGCTTGCGTGCCAGACAGGTGTAGCGTCCGTGCAGGATCAGCCAGTGGTGCACATCCAGCTTGAACTCGGCCGGCACCACCTTGAGCAGTTTCTCTTCCACCTGATCCACGTTCTTGCCCACCGCCAGGCCCGTGCGGTTCGACACCCGGAAGATGTGGGTATCGACGGCAATGGTGGGCCAGCCAAACGCCGTGTTGAGCACCACGTTGGCGGTCTTGCGCCCGACGCCGGGCAGGGCCTCCAGGGCCTCGCGGTTTTCCGGTACCTCGCCGCCATGGCGCTCCAGCAGGATGGCGCAGGTCTTGATGACGTTCTCGGCCTTGGTGTTGAACAGGCCAATGGTCTTGATGTACTCCTTGAGGCCATCGACCCCGAGCGCCAGGATGGCGGCCGGGGTATTGGCGACCGGATAGAGTCTGGCGGTCGCCTTGTTGACCCCCACGTCCGTGGCCTGGGCCGACAGCAGCACGGCGATCAGCAGCTCGAACGGCGTGCTGTAGTTGAGCTCTG
Source organism: Aeromonas bivalvium (assembly GCF_000819765.1). Lineage (GTDB taxonomy): Bacteria > Pseudomonadota > Gammaproteobacteria > Enterobacterales > Aeromonadaceae > Aeromonas > Aeromonas bivalvium. The sequence goes on along the minus strand of NZ_CDBT01000051.1, from coordinate 1,634 downwards.
TCCTGGGCGCCGGGTTGTCTTCCCGCAGACGGGTCAGGATCTGGCGGCGCTTGTCGTTGTTCATCTCTTGCTCACACTCTGTCGTTTTTATAGTTCGGTGGCGCGGGCACCCGGCGCCGGCACGCTGCAATGGGCCTGTTCGGTCGCCTGCTTGCGCCCCAGCCAGTCGTTGATGGCATTCTTGGCGGCGATGAGCAGCCCCAGACCAAGAAAGCCCCCCGGGGGCAGTATGGCCAGCAGCAGGGCGGAGTCGTGGGGGAAGATCTCGATGCGCAGGGATCGGGCCCAGTCACCCAGCAGCAGCTCGGCGCCGTCAAACAGGGTGCCCATGCCGATGATCTCGCGCATGGCCCCCAGCAACAGCAGCACCAGGGTGAAGCCCAGCCCCATCATCAGGCCGTCGAGGGCTGCCAGCAGGGGAGGCTGCTTGGAGGCGTAGGCCTCTGCCCGGCCTATGATGACGCAGTTGGTGACGATGAGGGCGATGAAGATGCCAAGGGCCTGATAGAGGCCATAGGTGTAGGCGTTCATCAGCAGCTGCACACAGGTCACCAGGGAGGCGATGATCATCACATAGATGGGAATGCGGATATCCCGCGGCACCCAGTGACGCACCAGGGAGACCGCAAGGTTGGAGCCTATCAGCACCGCCATGGTGGCCAGTCCCAGCCCCAGGGCATTGGTGAAGGTGGAGGAGACGGCCAGGGTGGGGCAGAGTCCCAGCACCTGTACCAAGGAGGGGTTGTTCTTCCACAGCCCCTGGAGCATCAGCTCCTTGAGTTCGCCCGCTTTGGGTTCGTGATTCATGGGTTTTCTCCTGCCCCGTCGCAGGGGGGCGCATCTTGCAACAAGGCAGGGTGAGTCTGTTGCAAACGCAGCAGGTTGGCAACCGCCTTGACCACGGCCCTGGGGGTGATGGTGGCGCCGGTGAAGGCATCGAAGTCACCACCATCTTTCTTCACCGCCCAGCTGGCCTCGTTGTCCTGGGTGAGGAACTTGCCGACGAAGCTCTCGATCCAGCGGGATTTCTTCAGTTCTATCTTGTCGCCAAGTCCCGGGGTCTCGTTGTGGGCCAGCACCCGCACCCCCTTGACCCTGCCGTCGGCATCGGTGCCGACGATGAGGCGGATGGCGCCGCTGTAGCCATCGGGCGCCACCGTCTCCATGGCATAGCCGGTCACCTGGCCGGCCAGGGTGGCGGTGTAGAGGGGCATGGGCTGGCTGGTGCCGAGCAGCGGGCTGGTGACCCGCTTGCAGCTGGCCACCAGATCATTGTCATAACTGCCCACCGGCAGCAGGGCGCTCAGGGTATTGAGCTTCTCCCGCTGCTGCTGGTGGGCAATCTTGTCCTGGGTGAGCAGATGGGTCGCCACCACGACGCTGGTGCAGACGAGGGCAAACAGCGCCAGGGTGAGGCCATGGTTGCGCATGCTGGTCAGCATAGGGGCGCTCCTTGGAAGAGGGGGAAGACACGAGTCACTTGCGACGCTCCCCGTAGGATGTGGGACGGGTCAGGCTGTCAATCTCCACGGGGATACGCAGAGATTGGCCGACTGCGCTATGTGGGCGCTGGGCCTGGGACACGGTTGTCACTTGCGACGCTCCCCGTAGGATGTGGGACGGGTCAGGCTGTC
>NZ_CDBT01000050.1 GCF_000819765.1 Aeromonas bivalvium | reverse complement strand
CCATGACGGATGCCGCCGGCGCCACCAGCAGCGCCAGCCTCGTCATCACGCTGCAAGGGGCCAACGACGCCCCCACCGCCAGCGCCGACAGTGCCATCGCCATCGAGGCGGGCGGGCTCGACAATGGCACCCCGGGCAGCGACCCCAGCGGCAACGTGTTGACCAACGACTCAGACCCCGACCACAATGGCGAGGCCCTCACCGTCACCGGCGTCAGCTTCGGTGCCAGCAGCGCCGCCCCCGGCAGTGCCCTCAACGGGCTCTATGGCACCCTCACCCTCAATGCCGACGGCAGCTACACCTATGTGCTCGACAATGACAACCCGGCGGTGCAAGCCCTGCTGGCGGGCGAGACCCTCAGCGAGGTATTCGACTACCAGATTGCCGATCTCGGCGGCCTCACCAGCGCCGCCACCCTGACCATCAGCATCCAGGGGCGCAACGACACCCCGGTGGCGGTGGATGACACCGGCAGCGCCGTCGAGGCGGGGGGCGTCGACAACGCCACCCCGGGCAGCGATGCCAGCGGCAACGTCCTCACCAACGACACCGACCCCGATTCGGCCAACGTCGCCGAGAGCCGGACCGTCAGCGCCGTCAGCACAGGCGGCGGCA
>NZ_CDBT01000049.1:5360-5594 GCF_000819765.1 Aeromonas bivalvium | reverse complement strand
GCAGGCGCAGGGCGTTGGCCGCCTCCAGCCCCAGCAGGCCGCCCCCTATCACCACGCCGCTGCGGGCCTGGGCGCAGGCGTCGCGGATGGCATCCAGATCCCCCAGGGTGCGGTAGACGTAGCAGCCCGCCCGCTCGTTGCCCGGGATGGGGGGCACGAAGGGCACGGATCCCGTGGCCAGCACCAGACGGTCGTAACCGAGACGCTCGCCACTGGCCAGGGTCAGGGTGCGGC
>NZ_CDBT01000049.1:0-4976 GCF_000819765.1 Aeromonas bivalvium | reverse complement strand
CCCACCATGCCGTTGCCCACCACCAGCAATTGCTGCTTTGCTGCCATGTTGATGGTTTGGTCGCTGACCTGGTGGCCCGTCTCACCATCCATCCCCTTGCCCACCACCAGTAATGTCTCTTTGTTAGCCATATCTCTCTTCCTTGAATGCCGTGGGGCTCAGGCGCGCAGCTTGCTGCGCTCCTGCCCGCTTGCCTTGAGGGGGGTCACCTTGCGCTGCTTCTCGTAGAGGAAATGCAGCACCTGCTGGCGCAGCCTGTGATAGGCAGGGTCGTCCGCCAGGGCCACCCTGTCCCTGGGCCTGGCCAGGCGGACATCGAGGATCTCCCCTATGGTGGCCGCCGGGCCATTGGTCATCATGACGATGCGATCGGAGAGCAGCACCGCCTCGTCCACGTCGTGGGTGATCATGATGACGGTGTTGCCCAGCTCCGCCTGGATCGCCATCAGGGCATCCTGCAGATGGGCCCGGGTCAGGGCATCCAGGGCGCCGAACGGCTCGTCCATCAGCAGCACCTTGGGGGAGAGCGACAGGGCCCGCGCTATGCCGACCCGCTGCTTCATGCCCCCCGACAGCTCGTGGGGCAGCTTGTGGCTGGCGTGGTCCATCTGCACCAGGGAGAGGAAGTAGTCCACCTGCTCGGCCACCTCTTCGCGCCCCGTCACCCGGCGCTTGACCGCCAGCTCGACGTTCTGGCGAACGCTGAGCCAGGGCAGCAGGGCATGGTTCTGGAACACCATGGCCCGCTCCGGGCCCGGGCCGTCCACCTCGCGGCCATCGAGGATGATGCCCCCCTGGCTCGGCTCCAGCAGGCCGGCCACCAGGTTGAGTACCGTGCTCTTGCCACAGCCGGAGTGGCCGATGAGGGAGACGAACTCCCCCTTGTCTATCTTCAGGTTTACCCCCACCAGCGCCTCGAAGCGCCCCTGTTCCGTGTCGAACGCCATGCCGACGTCACTCAAATCCAGATAGGTTTTCATCACGACTCCTTGCCCATCCGGGCGATTAACGCAGCTGCTGGCGCTTGTCCCAGGACAGCCACTGTTGCAGTGCCAGCATGAGGCGATCCAGGGCAAAACCGATGAGGCCTATGGTCACCACGGCCACCATGATCCGGGCCAGGGAGGCGGAGCTGCCGCTCTGGAACTCGTCCCAGACGAACTTGCCGAGCCCGGGGTTCTGGGCCAGCATCTCGGCGGCGATCAGCACCATCCAGGCCACCCCCAGGGAGAGGCGCATGCCGGTGAAGACCATGGGCAGGGCGCTCGGCAGCACGATGCGCCCTATGTGGGTCAGGAAGGGCAGCCGCAGCACCCGGCTCACGTTGCGCAAGTCAGGGTCCACCGAGCTCACCCCGACCGCCGTGTTGAGCAGGGTCGGCCAGAGGGAGCAGAGGGTCACGGTCAGGGCCGAGTTGACGAAGGATTTCGCCAGCCAGGGATCCGGGCTCACGTAGACGGCGCTCACCACCATGGTGATCAGGGGCAACCAGGCCAGGGGAGAGACCGGCTTGAGCAGCTGGATCACCGGGTTGGCGAGGCGATAGAGGGCCTGGTTCATGCCGAGCAGCACCCCGATCGGGATGGCCAGCAGGGTCGCCAGGCCAAAACCGGCGGCCACTGTCAGCAAACTGGTGCCTATCTGATCGAAGAAGGTGGCGCGCCCCGGATAGGCCCGCACCTTGACGCTGGCCGCCGGGTCTGCGGCGAGGCGCTCGGCGTTGCGCGCCGCCTGGCGCGCCAGGAAGGCGGCTTCGCGCTCCCGCTCGGCCAGATGCTCCTCGGTCAGTTGCCACAGCTGGCTGGCGGTGGCCCCCGGCCCCGGCAGGGTGCCCAGGCTGGTATTGACCTGGCTCGCCCCCAACTGCCAGAAGAGCAGGAACAGCAGTATCCCCATGCAGGGCGCCAGCAGGCGCCCACTCGCGGTCGTTTTCATCATTGCCTCTCCCTATCCCGGGTTCATTGCACCTGCTCATCGCCCTTGAGGCCGATGGCAAGACGATTCAGATAGTCGTTGGGGTGGCGGCCGTCATAGGCGACGCCATCGATAAAGCCCTGCTGGGGGCCGCGAAAGCCGCTCTCGCTGGCAAAATCGGGAAAATCCCCTGCCTTGAGCCTGCCCTCCTCGATGAGGGCCTGGGCCGCCTGGCGATAGACACCCGGCTGATAGACCGCCTTGGCCACCTGCTCGAACCAGGCGTCCGGCTTGGCCTCGGGGATCTGGCCCCAGCGCCGCATCTGGGTCAGGAACCAGATGGCGTCCGAGTAGTAGGGGTAGGTGGCGTGATGGCGGAAGAAGACGTTGAAGTCGGGCACCCTGCGCACATCCCCCTTGTTGTACTCGAAGGTGCCCGTCATGGAGGCGGCGATCACCTGCTCGTCGGCCCCCACATAGTCGGGACGGGCCAGCAGCCTGGCGGCCGCCAGCCGGTTGCCATTGTCGTTGGCGTCGAGCCAGTGGGCGGCGCGGATCAGGGCCTTGACCAGGCGGGCATGGGTGTTGGGATGGCGCTCGGCCCACCCTCTGCTGACCCCGAACACCTTCTCCGGGTTGTTGCGCCAGATCTCGTAGTCCGTGATGACGGGCACCCCTATCCCCTTGGCGATCGCCTGCTGGTTCCAGGGCTCCCCCACGCTGTAGCCCATGATGGTGCCCGCCTCGAGGGTGGCGGGCATCTGGGGTGGCGGCGTGACCGACAGCATCACCTCCCCCTGGCGCTGACCCGAGTCATCCCCCTTGAGGGGGGCATAGTAGCCAGGGTGTATGCCACCGGCGGCCAGCCAGTAGCGCAGCTCGTAGTTGTGGGTCGAGACGGGAAAGACCATGGCGAAGTTGAAGGGCTTGCCCCCCTGGCGATACTGAGCCAGCACCGGCTTGAGGCTGCTGGCGGAGACGGGACGCGCCACCTGGCCGTCGGCCTGTTTCGGCAGGTGCGGCAGCATGGCCTGCCACACAGCGTTGGCGACCGTGATGCCGTTGCCATTGAGATCCATGGAAAAAGCGGTCACCAGCTCGGCCCGGGTGCCGATGCCGACGTGGGCCCCCAGGGGCTGGCCCGCCAGCATCTGGGCGCCGTCCAGCTCGCCGTCGATCACCCTGTCCAGCAGCACCTTCCAGTTGGCCTGGGCCTCCAGGGTGACGTAGAGCCCCTCATCCTCGAAATAGCCCTGCTCATAGGCCACCGCTAGGGGAGCCATGTCGGTCAGCTTGATGAAGCCGAGCCTGAGCTCTTCTTTCTCCGGCGCCCCTATGGGGCCAGCCCCCAGCTCCGTGGCCGCCAGGGCCGGCATGGCCAGCATGGCCAGCAGCGCCCCTTTCCAACTCATCTTCGGCATCATGTTCACCTCGTTACATCCTTGTCCGGGTCGGGAGGAAGCGCGCCGTTGCGCCCCGCCTTCGCCGTGTAGCCAAAAAAAGCCCCATCGACCGTCTGGTCGATGGGGCCACATTGCCCAATGTTGATGGTGGTCGGCCCCTTGGGGGCCCGGCGGCTTGCCGCGGTGGCGGCGCCTGCCTGTTATTGCTCTTCTCTGTACGTTATTCAGGATGCGTGCCAGGTTGGCAAATCCCCTGGCGACGCCTATGCCCTCGCCCATCTCCCCCACCGGCTGCGCCAGCGCGGCGCAACTGCACCAAAATGGCCACCCAACACCTGATGATCCGGCCCCTAGCCGGGCAGGGCCTGCAACAGACGGCGGGCCAGCTCGGCCAGACTGTGGTTCTGGGCCATGGCCGCGCTGCGCATCGCCTGGTAGGCGGCCTCCTCATCCAGCCCCTGGTGGCGCATCAGACGCCCCTTGGCCTGCTCTATCAGGCGCCGCTCCTCCAGCTTGAGTCGCAGGGCATCCTGGGCCTGCTGTTGCTGCTGCACCATGGCCAGCTGGGCCCGGGCCAGTCGCAGCCACTGCTCGACCGGTTCCCGCTCGCCGCAGCCGTGGGGCACCATGAGGGCGCCCTGGGTCAGCAGATCCGCCTGCTGCTGCACCGTCAGCCGATCGCAGAACAGCACCCGCGGCAGATGCAGCCCCTGGGCCATGGCCAGCCGGATCTCGGCGCTGAAGCGGCGGCAGCTGATCAGAAGCCCCTCCCCCTGCAGCCTGCCCGCCAGCAGACCGGCCTCGTCCAGGATGCGGGGGCTGTGGCCATAATGGCTGACCAGGGCCCCCAGCCGGTTGGCCTGCACCCTGTCATCGGCATGGATCAGCAAGATGGAGTGGCGGCCTTCCTGGCCACCGACTGGATGTGACATGCCCTTTCCTCTCATCAGTTCATTCCGTCGAACAGGATGGAACCGACGCAACTTGGAGGCCAAGTGTTTGAATCTACCCCCTATTTATCCATCTCTAGGTAGAAGGGGTAGACCCGGACTCCCTCTCCGTCTCCAGGCCCTGGCTCAACGCAAGAGGGGGCAGCCCAGGCTGCCCCCTCTCCCTGCCATCGTCGAGCCCGGACAGCCATCAGGCGACCCGGCTCGCCAGGGCGCCAAGCAGCCCCTTGAGCTCATCGCGCAGCGCCACCACCTGACCCAGGATGATCAGCACCGGGGTCTCCCCCTCCAGGGCCAGCGCCGCCCGGCTCAGGCCGTCGAGCCGGCAGCGCACCACCCACTCCCGCTCGCTGCACCCCGCCACTATCAGGGCCACGGGCAGGGCAGCGTCGGCCCCCGCTCCCCGCAAGCCGGCCTCTATCCTAGCCGCCTGCTCCAGCCCCATGTAGCAGACCAGGGTGTGGCCGGCCGCCACCAGGGCGCCCCAGCCCCCGAACTGCTCTCCCCCCTGCAGGTGGCCGGTCAGCAGGGTCACGGAGCGGGCCAGCCCGCGCTGGGTCAGGGGAATGGCGCTGCTGGCGGCGCAGCCCAGGGCCGCCGTGATGCCGGGCACCAGCTCCGCCTCGAAACCATGACGGGCCAGGTGCAGGGCCTCCTCGCCCCCCCGGCCGAAGATGAGGGGATCTCCCCCCTTGAGCCGCACCACCCG
>NZ_CDBT01000048.1:40639-74648 GCF_000819765.1 Aeromonas bivalvium | reverse complement strand
ACCTATGGGGTCAAATCCACTCTGTTCAATAAAGCTATTCAGGTGTTCGGCTATCTGTTGCTGACGGGCCTCACTCTCGGCAAACAATCTCTCCAATTGGTGAGCTATGCGTTCACTGGCATCCTCGCCCGAGCTTCCCATTCGCTCTACCGCCGCCTGCATTTTTGACAACATCTCGTTCATGCCATTCTGCATACTGGCTTGACCAGCCTGCATGTCTGTAAGCAGTTGCGCGATGACTGTGGCACTTTGCTGAGAAGAGGACTCGCCAGCTCGCCGCATATCGTCCACCAATGCCACAAAGCCTTGCTGCATGGACTGCATTGCAGTTACTGACTGACCGAGCATTTCATGCAAACCGCTGAACTGTTGACCGAAAGATGCATCTAGTTTGCTCATGAAGGCACTCAGTACATCCGTCAATAGATGCTGAACTTGGCCTGACTGATCGCCACTTGCCTGCTTCACTGAACCAGCAATTTTTTCCAAGGGATCTTTAAGACTATCTTCGATGGAGCGACCGATCTGGGTAGCCAAAGATGTGCCAACCTCTTGATAAGAGGTTGAGAGGGTATTGGCCAGTTTGAGATTTTCCTGAACCTGGGTATCAACCAGATTTTGCATCATGGTGCGTAGATCACTGACCAAGCTGTCTTTCAGTTGTCGTGCATTAACTGCACTTTCATTGCTGGCCTTAACCAAGTCAGCTAAATATTCCTCACCCACACCACCCTTGAAGAGTTCATCAATGGACTCGGTCAACTTTTCCAGTAACTGGAGGCAACGTCCCCAACGCCATTTTTCCAATCCAGTCACTACGATGGATGCAAAGATTGCGATCGAAGACCCAACAAAAGCAAAAAGCACGTCATTGAGCAAGCGAGAGACACTTTCGGTAACCTTGGCAGGATCCGACACATCAAAATGCATCAAACCCGACATCAAACCCAGGAAGGTGCCTACGATACCTAACCCTGTCAGTACACCTGGCAGGTGTTTGAAAACCTCGGTGCGGAGAGGCGTCTCTACAATACTAGGCACTGAGAAGAAAGTGGCAGATAGGGAGGTTGCTCGCACAGCAACTAATCGACTCTCTCCCTCAACCAATTCACTCTGTCTGTGCAGAGTGTCAGCGTATTCTTTCCATGCATGATTCATGGCCCGATATTTGGGCTCAGCAAACATGGCTGTAGCCTGTTCTAACTTTTCAGAAGCAGGTAGTTCATGCTGTATTTCTAATCCCTTGCTAGCCTGCTTTAACTTGTTCGCCACCAAAAATGATGGCCCAAGATAAAACACACAAAAAAATGCGGAAAACAAAACTACCAGACAGAACACGATGGTAGGGACAGAGCTGGGCTCAAGGTGCTTAAGCCAGTCGAACAACAAGGTGAAATTCATGCATCACTCCCGATTTTGAAGTGATGCAGTATACCAATTCCAATGAACACTTTTTTAATCGAAATCATGCAATTGGGCCCAATCGACACAAACAACTTAAGAGACTGATTTAAAAGGATTTAATATATTTATCGTTCTTGTGGTCACCCGCTCACGAATACCCCAAACTAGATGATGACCCAATGAACTCCTGAGTGATGATTCGCATTGGGCTGCCATCAACAACCCCCAGACGGAGGCGCAGACTCATGATGACTCATGTAGAGCAATCTCCCCCAACCAGCAATCTATCTGTTCTGGAGTCGCTCGGTCTACCACGTAACTGGCTAGCCGCCCATCAGCACATAGTGTCTGGTGTATCTCCTGAGATCGTCGTCAAACTGAGCAAGCTATTGGGGTCTAATACCCGAACAATTTGCCAGATGATTGGCATTAGCCGAGACACACTGAATCGCCAAATCAAACGGGGCAATCGCTTATCGACAGCTCAGGGAGATCGCGTTTACTGGGCAGCCTTAGCAGTGGACGCAGCCATATCCCTACACCGGGGAGATACTGCTAAAACGATGAGATGGCTCACCCGCTCTGCGTGGGGATTAGGTGGTGAAAAACCGGCCGATGTGATTACTACGCCTATGGGAGCGCAGGCAGTTATCGATCTTGTCGGCCGGATTAGGCATGGCATCCCCTGTTGATTAACAGTTCATACGTGACCATAAAGCACCAACAATAGGCTCATTTGGTGAGCCGATCACCCCGACCAATCGGCTCATTTGATGAGCCGATCACCTCGACCAATCGGCTCACTTGATGAGCCGATCACCTCGACCAACCGACTCACTTGATGAGCCGATGACCTCGACCAATCGACTCATTTGATGAGCCGATCACCTCGACCAATCGGCTCACTTGATGAGCCGATCAACACAACCACTCAAATCGTGGTTAGATAAGCTCTCGATTGCCTTCAATTTTCCCAAATTGATCAGGGTCTGCGGGTTGATAATCATCCGAAAACATATTCATCAACCGATGCTCCTGTCTCAGGTTGGCCAGCGCCCCAAAAAAGCAGCCTTCACATAGGTGTACCTGATATCGTTCACCATCGTGCTGCGAACCATACCCCCAGCGCGCAGCCAGCGTGCCGAACTCCTGCGTACCAATGGTGGTTGTCGTGCTGCTGCCACAGACATCGCAGAGAATATCGACGACTTGGGTGGTGGGGAAGATGGCTTCGACTTTCATGGCAATACTCCTCGTGTTGACCCCTGACAGCCGTGCCGATATCACCGGTGGCCATCAGGGTTTGGGATGCTGGGCTGCGTAAGCAGCGACAAGTCGCACAGCCAGCGCATAGCTGAGCGGTAATCTAGCTTTGTATTTCCTGAGCCAATCCGGTCTGCCAAGCGCTCTCTCCAGCGCGGACAGTGACCTTGCCTCCCCGTCCAACTGTTCGAGTTGGGCCACCAGTGCCCGGTCACGTTGTGCCCAATCCACGGAGGGGTGGTAGACAGACTGTTTGGGAGCGGGCAACTGCTGATACAGCCAGGAGCGATCATGCCGATAGAGCCAGCTGAATGCCGTTCGGCACGCCTGTTCGATGCCACCGCGACTGGCATCGACATGCTGTGCCAGGTATGTCGTCAATGTATCTCGGTGCTCACGCAGCTTACGCACGCTGCCCAGATGCCGCCGCCAATCAGACAACCCCTGATGGCTCTGAATGATGGCTTCGACCGCACCGACTGAGACGCCATGGTAATGGGCGATCTGCTGTCGGCTTACCCCCATGAACGCCTGCCGCCATATTCCCCGCGCCACCGCCGCAGTGATGCGCTGGGCTCGGTGTTCGACGGGGTGGTTGTGTCGCAACGCGAGTTGCTTGATATAACCGACACTGTAACCGGTCTGGCGGGCGACCTGACGCATGGAGAGCGGCTCTGCCAACCACCTTAGCACTGCTCGCTCGACGGCTTGCGCGTCACGCGCTGGCGGCACAGGCAACACCTGCTGCACCTCGATGGAGAAGAACTCCGCTGGGCTGCGACTGACAAACGCCATCAGCATCACATGTTTCAGGTAGTGGTGACTGCGGTCACCGTGCACCAGCCCCGAGACGTATCGATAGTTGGCCAGCCCCGGCGGCACTATTGGCGTTATATCGGCAAACAACCCCTGCCAGAACTCCGTCATGGCCTGCAACAGGGGCTGGCTACGCAGATGGCCTCGGGCCGTCAGATAGCCCTGTTGCCCGAGCCATCGCTGGTACAGCTCCGCTAGCGACTCCGTTGGCGACTGGACGCACAGATACCGATGCAGAGCGGTGATATATGTAGAAAGGTTTATTTCCTGTTCATATGGACGCGATGGTTCACAGGGTATCTCGGGATCCGGTAGAAGCAGTTGCCGATCAATGCCTCCTGCACTGGCCGCCAGAGTTTGCAATCGCAGCGCATGCTTGGTACAGGCCGTGACCCCGTACAGTTGATGCGCCGTATGCCAATATCCACATCCTACGTCCTGTTCATCCTCTCGCAAGCAGGCGGGACACCATTTCAGGCAGACACCGCCAAAAGCCAGCTTGCTGGCCGCTTGTCCTGACAGGGCCATCAGCCCCTGCCCTTCACCCAACATCGCAGATGCCAGGGTGTCGACTTGCAGCTTGTCTCTCAACGTAAGGGCATAAAGCGGGAAACCCGTGCCATGGTGCAGCAGGTATTGTGGATCCACTCCCGCTGCCTGGGCCGTTGCCTCAATATGACCAGGTAATGACGGATGCAGACGAATGGCCGGATGATGGAACAAACGGTCACAGACGCGGTTGCGGTCACTGTAGGCCGACTGCACGAAATACTGCGAGACCCAACTGTAGGCCGACTCACCAGGGATGTACGCCGGGATTACCGAGCCCAACACAAGGTCAGCCCTCAGACCTCAGGAGCCCCATCAGATCGACGCCTGCATGCTGCAACATGAGAAGGTGGACCAAGGGGTGCAACGGATCTCGGGCTGACTGCTCATGGTAGCCCCGTGCATTACGCAGCTGAGGAGGTAATTGCCATCCCTGACCGTCCCCCTCTGAATTGGTGAAATACGCAGTGAGCGCCAGGGGATCACACTGCGCGTCCATCTGCTGAAACCACGCATTGATCGCTTTGATGCTCTTGACCGTGCGCATCGCCTCGCCCGAGATCCCCATAGCCTCTCTCACATAACCTGTGAGCGTTGACAGAGTGAGGCTGCAACCCGACTGGGCCAATGCCAGCGATGCCAACTCGATTTCACGCATCCGCTCGGTAAAATGACCATCGTATCCCCCCATCCAGTGGCCGCAGTGCGGGCAGAGGTTGTCATAGGGAGGAATGGGCAGCGCCGACAACACCATGGCTACAAAACCACAGCCAACACAGCGTCCGGATAGGCCACGTTGATGCCGATGGCAATGAAACACCCCTGGCAATTGATGGTCGCGGTGGTAATAGGGCATGCCCTGAGTATCCTGATCCTCGGCAATACAGTCTGTACACCAACGCCAGTATCGATGCTGTACATTGTTCTGACCGGTCACCCTCAACCGGAGCGGCGTGTGGCCCGTCAACGCAGACATCAACATACCCTGCTCAGGCAGGCTTAAAAACGGGGTAAGATAATGGCCGTAGCCATGTGTCTGCCAGGGCTGCGCTATCCCCTTCGCCCGAAAAATGGCATCGAGGGCCATGTCATCGGCATGAGATAATCGTTGGGGGCGAATAGGTGGACTACCCAGACCCAGCGCTTTTACCGTAGCGGTGAACGTCCCATGGATGCTCAGCACATGCATTCGACCAGCCACGGCTCCCAGATGTTCGCCCGGCAGCAACTCTAAACGATGGAGGATCATTTCGGCTGCGCCTTATCTAGGTTGTAGCCGAGTTGTCCTAACAATACTGACGGCGATAACTGATCCAGTTTTTTACGTTTCTGTACCTCAATCTGCGATGATACGGGTTTGTCGCTCAGCTCGACTTCCCCTTGAATCAGGTTCATGGCGGGCGGCGGAGCTATCTGTGTCATGACATCAGAATGACTCGCCACCGACTCCAGCATCAGCATCGGCTCAAAATCCTCAAATTTGTGGTAATCACCTTTTCTCAGTGCAGTTAACGCCGGGGTCAACACTCTAAATTCACGATTAAAAACTAAGTCCAGCGCGGCTATCGAAAGATCTTGATCCTGAGGTGCCAGGAACGTGAGATAGGCGAGCGTGGCCCTAACCAGGCTACTGGCAATTGCCGGAATGCCCGCACTCAGATAATGAATATGCCTACACAATATATCTACCGATGTTGATTGATTTTTTAGTAATTGAGTCTGGCATAGCAGGCGGATAAAGCGGTTCCAAAATGAGCTATTAGAATCGCAACTCGCCAATAACATAGATCCATTTTTGGTCACTCGCCGACCGATAGTTGTTTCACGCTCAAATAATGCTAGCGTTGCAAATGTTCCTACCAGCATGATCGGCACACCGACTCGGTTGAACAATTCCTCGACGAATTTTATCGACGTTTTTTCATTGATACTTAAAACTTCATTACGGGAGGATTTGGCTAAATTTTGGGCCTCATCAACGACCACCAACCCAACACTATGACCGATAAGGAGTTTGCGCACTATGGTAATTAACTCATTGACAGACCTATTACGGTGTTCATAAGTGTATGCCTGTCCGGTCACCTCATCCAGCGCCTCCAGCATATTTAACAGCAGCGCTTTTTGACCACGACGCTCGTGAATTTCTACATACAGGTACGTTACCTGAGATTGATCAAGCGTATGTTCCTGCCCTTTGTGGTCGGTATAATTGAGATGTTCAATAACTTGATCAAATAGTTTCAGGATGCGTCTTACCATGAATGATTTTCCACGACCACTCAGCCCAACCAACAAATAACTCTGCAACACAGAATAGAGATCCAACCCTGATAAATATGCAACCTGATTGGGATTGGTCTTATCTCTATCGATAGCCGTCAGTATTCGCCGTATATCAGTTCGCAGAGGATTGCGTTTATCATATCCCGCTTCAATCATGCGTCGCATGACATCATATAATCGAAATGCCTCGTCTTGAACGGCATAAACATCGTTCAACTGATCGATCTGAGTGCGGATATAATAGCCATGAAGCGATGCATCAACACCAGTCAAATCAACATTGTTAATAAAAGGAAACTCGCTGACTGCATAAAACTGTTGCATTGTTAACGGCTGACCCAGCGCCTCAATGAATGGGTTGTCTCGATACTGTCGATTAGGATGCATATAATAATTTGGCTGGCTCATTGTTCGTCTTCCTGAAAGGATATTACTGTCGGATCATTCAAATTTTGTTTGGATTGCTGTGGTGCGGGCCGATGGGCTTGCTCCCGGTTGTCGGCCCCAGACAGATCGGCATAAATGGCTTGCATTTCATTATATCGCTGCTGTACAGCCTCAACATGCTTGAGGGTTTTCATCCCTGGCTGAATGCCTTTAGCGTTGGATTTTTTAAGGTGGCGACTTTCTGCTCTAATAGCATCATCACATTGCTTTAAATCCATTTCCAATAATGCACGGGCATCAAATCTACTTTCATCCAGAATAGCCAGTTGTTCTTTGACAATCTCTTGGCGACGCATGACATTTGCCCAAATTTGGTTTTTATAGGCTTCGCTACGATCAGTCAAATCCAGTTGGAGGAGCTCTCCACTTTCGTCATCCCCATACCAGATATGATTGGTACTGATATCGGTGTATCGAACCTTTATTTTGAAACGACCAATATTTTTGGCTCGGTCCAGATAGCCCCTACGCACGATTTCATTACAATTATAATATAGGCCTTTGAAGTACACTCCCTGAGACCTAACTGTTGCCTCTGCTTCCGGCAACAATGCATATCGCAGGCGATCTGTTGACACTCTTGGTTTCAGAATCGCCTGCTCCAGCCCCCAATCCCAAACACTGCGAGATGTAAAAAGCACACCATCTCGCGACATCTCAAAATTATGAGATAGGACTCGCTCCCTATTATTATTGGTAAATATGATACATTTTATCAGTCGAACCATAAACTGTTCATAGGTATACAAAGAATTACGGGACGCATGTTGGTCTTCTTTTTTTGGAGATTTTACAACCTTGCCAGAGTCAAAGGGGATCGCTAGAGACTGAATAATATCAAAACTCTTCTCAACCGTGCCTTTCATATCACCACGATGATATGCATTAAAATTTCCTACAGTGATACCAATTTGACCACGAAGGAGGGAGGTTATATTGCTATCAGTATTCTCTGAACCTCGGTCTAACGTTAATTCACGACAAACTTCTTGGCAGGGCCAATCAGACTCATCTATTTCATAGCCATACTGTCTACAAAATTCGACCTTATTACTCATAGCATTAAACAATGCCTGACTGGCACCGTGCCAACAAGGACTATCAAAACCAACATGAAGCCCCACAATCATTCCACTGAAACTATCGACAACACTATAGATTACAGGTCGTCCTATACTGACTAGTTCATCTTTGCTGTAGGAATATCGAATATATATATCTGCAATAGTACTATCAATTTCGTAGCGCGATGCCGGCCCTCGTAGCCCCGCTCTGGCGAGCCCAGGTTTGCCGGCGAAATCTCGAGAATAATTTATACTGCCCACCCGCTTTTTCAAAAACGTCAACTGATCAACATATTTAGTAAGCTGGCGCTTGAATGATTTGGGAGAAATAAGATAATTTCTGGATAGTAACATTTTGAATGGTTCAGCAATATCCTCGTCCGGGGCTCCCATGGGGCGCAACTCTGCCGAGGCATACTCCATACAAAAATCCAAATACAACCTAGAAAGCTGGACTTCTGTCCCTGAGCGGATTTTCTTGGAGAATAATACTATATTCTTAATGTCTTGTTGGGTAATACCACGGTAAGATTTACCATAAAGCGTTTCGCGCCCTCGTTTTGATGCAAGACAAACTTTCCCCTTTTCAAGCTCCAAGTATGTAGTGGGCAACTGGTGATTTTTGCCACATGCGAAATAATTAGGTAATAGCGCATTGGGCATTCCACCACATCGGAAGTAGCGATTCAACTGACCAGTGACATACTTTTTACTTTTTCCTGAACGATCAATGAGTAGTTTCAAAATCCCGCTTGAGTCACCATATAGATAACGATGCCTCAGTTCGTGATCGCTTATTAGGGGTTCAAGCGCAGCAAGTCCTTCATCACGTTTTTTTATCCAGTTTGGATTTAAGTTATTATCTGCTTCATAGATGATTTTTGGAAAATCATGATCTGCTATATGTCTACGCCCTTGAGAAATATCATTTTCAACTTCGTCAAGCGACAAGGTAAATGGCCGTTTCGGTGAAACGAGTAGCAATTCAGTTACAGCTAGCCGCATTGTATCCCAGCAAATATCAATGATCAGCAACTCGGAACTATTTTTGGTATCAGACACGATCTTTTGGTTAACCCGCATTAGACCTCCGTATTACTGGCAGAGGACGGTATAACTCGATTCGTTGTGTCAAATCGATATTCAAACGACCGGTATAAACCGCGTGCTGGAACAAACACTGCACCTGAAATTTATCAATATTAAGTTCATAGGCTACCTGATGAATTAACATCAGCAGCGTGGATAAAGGGGTTGCTATCATGTGGTGCCTAAACCGAACAATAACATTGGCATAAAATTCTGCCGAAACCTGAATCAGTTCAGCCTCATCAAAACATTCTCGTAGAAACTCTAAATTGTAAATAATGGTGGCGTCAAAACTCTTCTCTGTTATCAACACATGATCAATATTTTGAGTACGCCAATACTCAAGGGAAATTCGCTCTTTTGCCAATGTACGATTAACAACACGGGGGGATGTTATTTCTGGATCCAGCGCATCAGAATATTTGAAGCTATATGGACTCAATATATGCTTCCCTGCCTCCGTTTGCCGAATAATGACAAAATCCTGAGTCATAGTTTTGGCTGGGATGCGGCCACCATGATTACCTCGTTCTTTATAATTACCTGGATGGACAACGTTCAGAGAGGCAGCAATTTCTAGAGTTTGATGCAGTGGTAACGGATACTGTTCGAGAATGTCGATAACAGTTGGATCGCGTTCGAAATAGAAAAATGGTGCCCTCTCGCCACGACTCAGCAGATGATGCTCACGTCTCGTTTTGTGACTATACACAATCTGCCCCTGACCATAGGTATGGGACTGCCGCACCGTGACCCAGGGGCGATACCCCGAAGCTTTGATGTCTCGGTTATACCGTGCTGTTTTTGCGATCTCCGCATCGGTGACGATGGGCTGCTGAACCGTTTTTTGCTGCATGACTACTCCTACCTGACCTGCATACAACCTAGTAACTGGGCAGGGGGTCGTCAACCGCAATAGTGCACGTAAGGCGTTGTTTTTACTTATTTATTTTTATAAATAATAACTATCGACGCTATCATGGCAAAAATGCCACACTCAACAAAATTTCATTTTTTATATTAAAAAACATATAGTTATAAAAAATCACATAAGCATACATAATCACGAATATTTATTTTTATAAATAATAAGTAAATGTTTTTTATTCCTTTTTTGACATAAGAGGGTGGCGGATATAGAACATTATTCTGAAGCGATTGATGATTCCGCTCAGAAAAAATGTCCGTTTTTGGCTACAAAAGGCTCCATGCAAAGAGCAATCAATGCATCCACACCAAAAAATTCAGCTCGGCAAGGGTGGCCTGCCGGGCTGTGGGTGACTGACGAGCTGATAACTCACGTCAACAAGCGGTTAGCCATGCCATCCAGCTTCGCTTTGGTCTTTTCCCAACCGGGCATCACCTGACCCATCAGCCGGTAAAAGTGCTCGCTGTGGTTGTGCTCGGCAATATGGCAGAGCTCGTGCAGGATCACGTAATCGATACACTCGCGGGACGCTTTGACCAAATGCGGGTTGAGCGTGATCCGGCCATTGGGGGAACAACTGCCCCACTGGGTCTGCATGGTCAGGATGCGCAGTGGCGGACGCTCGGTGACCCAGATGGCCTGCTCGAGCATGGCATTGAGTCGTCTGGCAAACACCTCCCTGGCACGAGCCTTGTACCAGTCAGCGAGCAGTGCCTGGACTTTCTCGGCTCTCTTTGCGCTATCAGTGACTAGGCTCCTGACCGACACCTCCAGTTTGCCACGCAGCATTTTGACCCCCTGCACCGAATCAGGGGCTTCGAACACCTTGAGCAGGTACTGTTTGCCTAGGTAATAGTGGCTCTCACCGCTGATGTACTGGCGCGGGGTGACGTGTTCCAACTGCTCACGAAAATCGCGTAACTGCTGGTAGATCCAGCGTCCGCGCTGCTTGACCGCTGCGATAACCGCATCATCAGCCGCCTCACGCGGGGCCGAGACCACGACGCGGCAATCGGGATGCACCTTGATAAGCACCTTGCCGCTAGCCTGTCTCCGTTGTACCCGCTCGAAGGCGATCCGCTCATCGCCGTAGCGAAAGCTAAAGGATGGAGCTGGAGCCTGGGGCTGAGCATCGCCCTTGACCCGAATAGGCACATTCATCTGATCAGACTCCGCTCAAGCCGACTCGGGTGATCTGCACCACCATCTCGACGATCTTCTTGGCCTGCTCCATACCACTGCCGATTGCTTTGCACTCCTGGAACATGCGTGGCAGCAACTGCTTGCGAATACCCGCCTCGATGTTCTGCGGGTTGATGGAGTGCTCGGCCACCGACGCATCCACGACCGTATCGATCTCGAAGGCCAGCTTTATCCACTTCTCCTGTACCTGGCTGTCGGTGATGGCGAACACCTCAGGCAGCACCTTCTTGAACACCCCAAAGTAGGCCTGAGCGTGGCGATGCCCAGCAAAAGCGTCAGGAATGTCACTCAGGCGGCGCTCATGCACCTGCTCTTCGAACTCACGAAACAGCATGTACTGCTTGAGCGGGTGCTCGAACAGCTTCTCGGCATCAAGGATGGCCTGGCGCAGCAGCTTGGAGAAGGCTTCCTGGGCGTAAGGGTCGTCGCGTAGCTCCTGCTCAATCATGCGGGTGACCCGAGTCTTGATGATGTCGGTCTCGTTACGGGTCTTGTTCTCGTTCCACTCTTCTGGCTGTTTTTGGCCCATCTTGCCGACTTCATAGAAGCCACCCGGCTCTTTGACCTCTACACCGACCACATGCTTATCCAACAGCTTCTTCACCTGCTCGGCATATTCGTCGTAGTCAATCTTCTCACCTGCATCCTGCTGCACCAGTTGGCGCAGGCTGGAGAGCTGTTTCACAGTCTCCTTGTAGTGGCGACGATCCGCCTCGCTAAAGGCGCTGTCCTCGAAGAAGGAAGCTGACTGCAACGCCACTTTCAGGCAACTGGCAAACGCCGTGAGCGCCTCGTAGAAGTCTTCGCGCACCTTGAGGTTCACATCCACCAGTTCGCCGTCCAGTTCCTCCATCTTGGGCACCAGCACTTGGCGCAATTGCTCGATATCCTGCTTGTTCTTTACCCCGGCGAAGATACCCCACAGGGCCTGATAGAGCTGTGGCAGCCGCTTGTACTCGGTGCCCATCTGGTTGTAGAGGCCTTTGAGGTCGTCAACGTCATAGCCGCCCTGGGTGCGGGAAGCGAGATCCTGATACTTACCGATGGTGGTATCCAGCTCGGATAAGATGCCGCGATAGTCGATAAGCAGGCCGAACTGCTTCTTTGGGTGCAGCCGGTTGACCCGTGCAATCGCCTGGATCAGGTTGTGCTCTTTGAGTGGCTTGTCGATATAGAGCACTGTGTTCTTTGGTTCATCGAAGCCGGTCAACAGCTTGTCCACCACGACCAGCAACTTGAGGGGATCATTCTCATCAGCAAAGCGTTCGATAAGCGCTTTGGAATACACCTGCTCATCCTGAGTGCCAACATTCTCCTTCCACCACTGGGTAACCAGCGGTGCGGTTGATTCATCGACCTCGGTGTTGCCTTCACGGCTATCGGGCGGACTCATCACTACCGCCGACTCGAACAGCCCCGCCTCGTCGAGGTATTTTTTATAGAGCACCGCCGAGGCCTTGCTATCGCAGGCCAGCTGGCCCTTAAGCCCCTCATCGATGTTGGTGGCAAAGTGGTTGGCGATGTCGAATGCGATTAGCTTGAGGCGATCCTCCGCGCTGTAGATCTCGCCCTTGCGGGCAAATTTGCGTTTCAGATCGGCCTGCTGCTGCTCGTTTAACCCCAGGGTGATACGCTCAAACCAGCTGTCGATAGCCCGCTCGTTGACCTCCAGATCGGGGATGCGCTCCTCATAGAGCAGCGGCGTCACCGTCTTGTCCTCAACCGCCCGCTGCATGGTGTAGGCATGGACGATGGGACCGAACTTGTTGGTGGTCTTGTCATCCTTGAGCAGCGGTGTGCCGGTAAAGGCGACAAAGGCGGCATTGGGCAGCACCTGCTTCATGCGGATATGGTTCTCGCCCCCCTGGCTGCGGTGGCCCTCATCGATCAACACGATGAGATCCGGGCTCTTGTTGATGCACTCAGGCAACTTGGTGGCTGAGTTGAACTTCTGAATAAGCGAGAAGATGATCCGCTCGCTGCCCTTACCGATCTGCTCGGCCAACCGCTTGCCCGAAGTGGCCATGGCCGCTTCTTTATCTTTCTTGCCCGCGAGTTCACCGCTGGAGGCAAAGGTCTTGCTGAGCTGGCTCTCCAGATCCACCCGGTCGGTCACCACCAACAGGCGACACTGTTTCAAACTGTCGTGCAGGATCAGCGCCTTGCTGAGGAACACCATGGTGAACGACTTGCCCGAACCAGTGGTGTGCCAGATCACCCCACCTTCTCTCCCGCCATCTGGGCGTTTCTGGTTGATACGCTCGATTAACCGCTTGATGCCAAACACCTGCTGGTAGCGGGCGACTATCTTGCCCGCCTTCTTGTCAAACAGGGTGAACAGCCGGGTCATCTCCAGCAGCCGATCCGGGGAGAGCAGGCTGATGAGCAGCCGATCCTGACCACTGACGGCCAGTTCGCCCGCCGCAACCAGAGACTGATACCAGTCCAGATCGGCGGCGGGTCGGTGGCTAAACAGGGCTGAGAGTTGCTCGGATGAGAGCGGCTGATTCTTGATGGCCGTCATCTCGCCATCACCGATGTCCTCCTCACGCCAGGCGGCCCAGAACTTCTCTGGCGTACCACAGGTGCCATATCGCCCTTCGATGCCATTGATGGAGAGCAGTAACTGACTGTAGGCAAACAGCAGCGGGATCTCGTCCGGGCGCTGGTTACGCAGGCTCTGGGAGATCCCCTCCTTGATGGTCGGCCCTTTCTTGGCATTGCCATCTGGGCGCTTGGCCTCGATCACCACCAGGGGAATACCGTTCACAAAACACACTATGTCGGGCCTGCGACTTTCCACGCCACCAGAGCGGGTAACGGTAAACTCTTCGGTAAACACAAAGCTGTTGTTAGCCGGGTTTTGCCAGTCAATAAGCGCAACCGTCGGGCTGGCTTTTTTGCCATCGACAAACTCAGTGACCGAAATGCCATACAGCAAATGGTTGTACAGACGCTCATTAGCAGTCAACAAACCTTCGTTTAGTGCAGGGCTGCATACCTCGGCAATCAGGTTGTCGATAGCCTTTTCAGACAGCGGGTAGCTTTTACCGGCAAAGGTGAAAGTACGCTTTTGAAGCTCACCACGCAGCACATTGCGTAAAACCACTTCATCAGCTTTACCACCACGGGCTGCTAACGCGAGTGCAGGGGAGAGGAACGACCACCCCAGATTGGTCAATAACGTCAGCGCCGGTAACTTGGCACTGTATTCTTCCTGAAATTTAGGTGTGTATCGTGTCATTCGTTATCTCTTCAACCCCCGATACCCGAGATGCAGCTTCGGGTTATGGTTTTATTCTGTTTTGTCGGCGCATGTTTTCTACAGCCAATGCAAAATCGGCATTGGTAACGTCTTCTTGCCAACGAGACCAGAAATCTATTGTTGCACTCAATGGCTTTTCAGTAGGAGGATCAATTTTTATTCTACTCGGCAGCAGTACCGAGTCTCCTACAACCATGGCTTCCCCAACATCCATGATGGGTAATGCTTCTAAGAGGCTTTCCAGGCTTTCAGGCAGCAATTTTCTAACCGTTGCTTGGTCATCCGCGTTCGTTAAACGCAGTGAAATGATGTTGTTACACTGGCTGAGAATGGTGGCGCTTACATCTGAAGGTCGTTGACTCACAATCATGAGTGCAACGCCATATTTGCGACCTTCTTTAGCTATCTTCTCAAATGCTTCGACCGCTCTACGTTCAACTGGGTTGCCTTCTTTTCTTGGCAGATATAGGTGAGCTTCGTCACAGACAAAAGCAACTGGTCTGCGACTATTCGGATCAGTCCAGAATTGAATTTGATAGATAATGCGAGCAACCAGGCCAATGATAACTGGCAGTATGTCAGCAGGAACCTCTGAGAAGTCGATTACTTTAATACTTTGCTTTTGATTGCCAAAACCCATCAATTTTTCAGCAATCATACTCAACGAATCGTATTGGTTGTATTTATCCGGGCTATTGAATAAAAATCCATAGCGTCGGTCATTCAAGCGGCTGGCCATTCGAACTAACAATCTAGAAAATTCGCCATTGAATGGGCCGTTTTTAGGGCCTCTTGAACCATCAACCTTCTCTTCGTTTAGATATTTAAGCTTCCCAATAACTTCATTTAAGGAGTATGGAATCGGGCTGTCTAGTGTAAAAGACTGCAACAGATCGGTTCGATCATTCGCTTTCAGGAACGCCTTTTTTTGCTCTGTAATTGCATCTTGCACAACCACCACTTGGTTATGTGCGCTGAATTCGCTGCGATCAACAAATAATGATTGAATCTCTTCCGAATTGAGCAACCAATACGGCAGAAAGAGCAGTGAGTTATCATCTACGTCAACTTCATCCGGCCCTGGTACTCTCAATTGTTTAGCATAAGAAAGTTTCTTGTACTCACCATGCAGGTCGAATACAACAAGGTTTGAAGATGGTAGCTGTGAGCTTCTTTCCAGAATAGAAGCAACCGTCCATGATTTACCTGATCCGGTACTGCCAAGTAAAGCGGCATGTCGTTGGAACAACTTATTGCCATCAACATAAGCGCGTGCGTTTTCATTAAGCTTATAAGAGCCCAGTTCCAGTGAGTGCTCTCCATCGCCACATTCAGAAATCACACGCATGAACTCTTCTAGGTGAGCATCTTTAAGTACGTAACAGGTTGAGTCTATTTCAGGGACGTGATCAAGAGATCGTGAAAACTTATATTTGTGAACAATTGCATCCCAGCGGGCTGCCCCCATCAACGTAATCTTAACTGTATTGACTACACTATCCTCAAAAGCATCTACCTCGTCAGCATCATCTTCTGGCACTTCCAGAGTAAGCGGCTGAGTGACTACCGCTTTAATGACCTTATCAATCATGCCAATCAGCCAACATTCAGATGCACCGCTGAGTTGCACGGTTACAAGCTGTCCAACTCTGGCTTTACGTAGATCTTTGTCACTATTTACCAGAATGGTTACTTTTCGGGTGTCAACTTCACGGATGTTGCCAAGTGTGTAGCTGTCATCATTGAAAGTAAAAAGTGCCATATTACCCTCCTAAAAATTCGTTGGTAAAAGCGTCAAAACGCCATAACTCCTTGTCATCTACATGTAGCCAGTTTTCAAACTTTGAGTTGTAGATTCTGCTTTTATCTGAGTCAATCCGTTTACAGATAAGCCACATATTCGGACATTTACGTAGCCACTCTTCAATTCTTGGATTCGAATCACGAGTAATTACTAATGCACGGCACTGGTCTTGCTCAAGCTTTTGCCTAAATGCGTTGTTAACAAGCTGAGAATCATTAAAGCCAAATCCCAAAAATAGAAAGCTAGTATGGTTTCCGACAGCTGTGTCGTATTCAGCTAGCTGCGCTCTGTCCTTATGTAATCGTTGGTACTTGGCCGTACCGGGAGTGATCATGGCTCGCAAGACACCTTCAGGTTTGTTGAGTATCCAGCTGTTGCACTCAATAAGCTGAGCTTCCCATTCAAATGTATTCAGTGAACCGTGGGGTTTGTGTAGTCGAACATGCTTGCATTCAACAATTCTTAATTGTGGCCTTGTCTTACCAAGACCTTTCTGAATAGATTGAACTGACTTTTTCGCTTCGTTCCAGTCGTAGCGCCGAAGGAATCCACCGTGAAATCCGGTAATGTAGGGAATCTTGTGTCGAACCAAGGAGTATTCAGCCAGTAAATCGTAATTTGGTGTAGCAATATGAAGTTGTTTATCAGCCTGCGGTAAAGCTTCAACCAGCTTTTTCAACAGCGAGCCAGCTGGCCATTCGTATGAGCCAGACATGATTGAATGAGCGTAAGCGTTGTCGTGGCTCGCAACAAGGCTGGCAGTAAGTTCGACTATTCGATTGGTCAAAGCCTCATCTTTGATGAAGTCCATTGCGGATTCAAAATCATGAGTATCGGCATCAAGAACAGAGACAACTTGTTGCCATTGCTGTGCTTGTACTTCGGTCATTCCAAAGGCCAGTTCAGCTCGAAGGTGGCGCTCAAGGGCTGGCATCCCAAAATTCAAATCAAGTGCACATGATGTTCCTGTACCAAATAATACAAACGGCTTGTCTGTAAAAAACTCAGTAATCGCTTGATATGCAACGTCCTTTGTTAACTCCACGCTTACCCCCCTTAGCTCACTAAAACTCTTCGCTTACCCGTCAACAACTGCTGCATCAGCGCTTTCTTCTCTTGCTTCAGGGAATCTAGCTTTTGTTGCAAAGCAGAGATTTCCTGATCGGCGGTGGAAAGCACGGTTGCAATTTCTTGTTGTTCTTCAAGTGTTGTCGGAACGCTCAACTTCGTTGCAAGGAATGGTTCAATTTTTACTGCCATCCTTTCTACAAGTGTTCCCTCTACCATTGCAGCGAATCTACCGATTTGGTCTGGCGTCATAAGTTTTTGCGCAATAAATTCAAGCGAAGTTTTATTTTCATCCTTCAGAAACAAAACCTCGTAGATGGGGGATACAACAACAGAATGATCAATTCTGCTGAAGTTAATGGCGCCCCAGCGCAAGTTGGCTGGGTTGTAAACGATATCTTTTGGCTTTACTAACTTATATTTCTTCTCGTCAGTGTTTTTAACCAAAAACTCGCGATTATAGCGATCTGATTTTGGCGTAACGCCATCTTCAATGGTCAGCGAGAATAAAGGCACATCTTCTGTTGGAACTTGTTTCTCTTTTCTCACCTTCAGCAGGTCGGAAACCTTCAGCCACTTCCACTCCCCACTAAACCTCACTCCATTGTTATCCAGCAAGCGTTTTTGGCCGGTGAGCAGTTTTTGCATCAGCGCCTTTTTCTGCTGCTGACTATTGGCCAGCAGTTGCTCGGTAGTGCTGATTGCCCTATCCCAAGTGGAGAGGACTTGGGCGATCTTCTTTTGTTCAGGAAATGAGGGAAGCAGAAGCGGAGTATTTTCAACAACCGCTTTATTTATTTTCACCATTGAGCTACTACTGCCTGCGGCACAGCTTTTATAATACTGCCTTACCTCTGTTGACTTTAATTTTATTTCAATAAAATTGGGATCTGCTTTTTTGGTATCTACACAAAATCTCATCATAAGATCAGGGTAAGAGCAGTTTTGAACTTCATTTTTGAATCTAATCGAGCGCCCTACTTTGTCTGGGGTATTAGAACGACTAATCAAAAAATCACCATCAGAAAGTAAAGCTTGTTTTACCTTCTCATCAACTACCACAGGCTTTATTTCTAAAGGATTGATTCCATGGTCTGTCAATGCACCAAGGCTTAATACCCAATAACCCGTAGTAGTTGAAGCTGGGAGTGGCGAATAACCGTTTTTGATGGCGCCACTAATAACACATTTGAGATGTGTTTTTTTCCACCCATTAGGCACCATAACCCAACTCCTCCAGATACTTGGCCATCTCGATTTCCAGCTCGGCCAGTTGGGTTTTCAGTTGTTCGCGCTCGGCTCGCACCGCCAGCAGATCGATCTCCTCTTCTTCCTCGAAGGTATCCACATAACGGGGAATATTGAGATTGTAGTCGTTATCCTTGATCTCTTTAAGCGAGGCGAGATAGGCATATTTATCGACATTGCCGCCGTTGCGGTAGGTGGCCACAATTTTGGCGATATTGTCCGCACTTAGCAGGTTCTGGTTTTTACCCGCCTTGAACTCACGGCTGGCGTCGATAAACAGCACATTGTCATCCACCTTCTGCTTTTTAAAGATCAGGATGGCGGCGGGGATGCCGGTGCCATAGAAGAGCTTCTCCGGCAGGCCGATCACCGCATCTAGCAGGTTTTCATCGATCAGCTGCTGGCGAATTTTCCCCTCGCTGGAACCTCGGAACAGCGCGCCGTGGGGCACCACCACCCCCATGCGACCACTCTTGGGTTTGAGGGTCTCAATCATATGGAGGATAAAGGCGTAATCCCCCTTGGTCTTGGGCGGCAGCCCGCGCTTGAAGCGACCAAACTTATCGTTCCCCGCCTCCTCATGACCCCATTTATCCAGTGAAAACGGCGGGTTGGCGGTCACAATATCAAAGCGCATCAGATCGCCGTTTTTATCGAGCAGCTTGGGATTGCGGATGGTGTCGCCCCACTCGATCTTGTGGTTGTCTTCCCCGTGCAGGAACATGTTCATCTTGGCCAGCGACCAGGTAGAGCCGATGGCCTCCTGCCCGTAGAGGGCGTAGTGCTTCTCGCCATGGTTTGCTACTACCTTGCGGCCGCACTTCATCAAGAGTGATCCCGAGCCACAGGCCGGATCGCAGATGGTGTCGCCCGGCATCGGCTCCAGCAACTCGGCAATGAGATCTGAGACTTCGGGCGGGGTATAGAACTCCCCAGCCTTCTGGCCGCCGCTGGCGGCGAAGTTTTTGATGAGATACTCATAGGCGTTGCCGATCACATCCAGAGTGCCGACCCGGCTCGGCTTGAGGTTGAGCTCATCCTTGGCAAAGTCTTCCATCAGGTGGCGCAGTATGGTGTTCTTCTGCTTCTCTTCGCCGAGGCGGTCGGTGTTGAAGCTGATGTCCTGAAACACGCTCTTGCCCGCGTCTTTGAGCTTGGTGCCGTTGGCCTCTTCGATGGCGTGCAGCGCCTGATCGATCCGCTCACCGTTGCCAGGCTCGTGACGACGCTCATAAAGAGCGTAGAAACTGGCCTGTTTGGGCAGCACGAAACGCTCGTTTTTGAGCATCTCTTCAATGAGCTCCGGCTCATCGCCATATTCGGCCTTGTAGCCATCGTAGTGATCCTGCCAGACATCGGAGATGTATTTCAGGAACAGCATGGTGAGCACGAAATCTTTATAGGTATCGGCACTGATGGTGCCCCGGAAGGTATCGCAGGCAGACCAGAGGGCCTTGTTGATATCGTCCTGGTTTATCGAGGTAGTCATAAGTCACAATTCCTTGGGTATTTCTTGGAAAAATGGGCTGCTCAGCGAAACTATTTCGCAGGCTTATCGGATTGTTCGAGCAGGCTGGCAGCGATGGCCTGCATCATCTGCTCGCCGTTACGTTGCAGTTGTTGCATCAGGTTTCGTTCTTCACGCAGGCTGTGGACCAGCTTCATGATGGCGGCTTGTCTCTCAAGAGACGGGATGCCGATAGGGGCCTCCTCCAACACCTGACGGCGAATACTTTTTGCCGCGCTGCCTTCGGCGTGAAGCTCGAAGTAGCGCTGGCAAGGGGACTGATTGAGCTGCCAGGCCAGAAATTCGGGACTGAGCGCCTCGCTATGCAACCGCACCACATAGAAGTGAGGGGCGGCTACGGCGGACAATGGTGCAAGCCCGGTATCGACCAGCACGGCATAGTTAGTGCTGCCACGGGCCGCCACCAGGATATCGCCGGTTTGCAGCCAATCAGGCTCCTTCTTGCTGGTAGGCTCAGAACGAAGGCAGGCAGACCAGTCAACCCCCCCTTCTGGCGAGGCATCTCTCATCTGCACCACGGCCATGCTGCCGGAATCGATCTCCGGGATCTTGCCGCGATAGGGGTGCCCAGCACTGATGGTGGCAATTTGGTTCAGCTTCACAAAAAATCTCTTCATCGTTAATGATGCAGTTACAGTGTGTCGCATCTGACGCTACTGAGTCAATATCAACGCCCATTATTTTTGCATCAATTGGAATGATGCTTTTATGTGTGCCATTGACAAGAGGTAGACCCTGGCCTGCCTGAAAGATCCAACCGAGATCATTTTTGTAATTTAATTACAGATATTCACCGCACAAAATAAAAAGGCCCTGCTGTTGCAGGGCCTTTGAGTTTCCAACTTGAATGGTCGGTTTCCAACTTCAATGTCACGGTTTCCAACTTAAATGTCCGTGATCAGCGCCGCGATTACTCGACGTAATCCTCGGTCGGGATGCAGGAGCAGAACAGGTTGCGATCGCCGTAGACGTCGTCGATGCGGTTGACCGAAGGCCACAGCTTGGCGGCGCGCACGGCGCTGGAGGGGAAGACCGCCTCGGCGCGGGTGTAGGCGCGGCCCCACTGCTCGTCCATCACATCGTCCTGGGTGTGGGGCGCATTGACCAATGGGTTGTCGGTCAGGCTCCAGTGCCCTTCTTGCACCTTGTCCATCTCGGCGCGAATGGCGGTCATGGCTTCGATGAAGCGGTCCAGCTCCGCCTTGGACTCGGACTCGGTCGGTTCGACCATCAGGGTGCCAGCCACCGGGAAGCTCATGGTCGGTGCGTGGAAACCGTAGTCCATCAGGCGCTTGGCCACGTCCATCTCGCTGATCCCCGAGACTTCCTTGAGCGGACGTATGTCCAGGATGCACTCGTGGGCGACGCGATGGTTGCGACCGGTGTAGAGCACGGGGAAGGCGCTTCCCAGCTTCTTGGCCAGGTAGTTGGCGTTGAGGATGGCCACCTGGGTCGATTTCTTGAGCCCCTCGTCCCCCAGCATGGCGATATACATCCAGCTGATGGGCAAGATGCTGGCCGAGCCGAACGGGGCGGCGGAGACGGCGCCATTGTCGCGGCTCTCCTTGCCGGTCTTGATGACGGCGTGGCCGGCCACGAACGGCGCCAGATGCTGCTTGACACCGATGGGGCCCATGCCGGGACCGCCGCCGCCATGGGGGATGGCGAAGGTCTTGTGCAGGTTGAGGTGGGAGACGTCCGCACCGATGAAGCCGGGGGCGGTGACACCCACCTGGGCGTTCATGTTGGCGCCGTCCAGGTAGACCTGGCCACCATACTGGTGAACGATGTCGCACACCTCCTTGATGGTCTCCTCGTACACCCCGTGGGTGGAGGGATAGGTGACCATGAGGCAGGAGAGCCTGTCCCCCACTTCCGCCGCCTTGGCCCGCAGATCGTCTAGATCCACGTTGCCGGACTTGTCGCAGGCGGTGACGATGACTTTCAGGCCCGCCATCTGGGCGGAGGCCGGGTTGGTGCCGTGGGCCGAGGCCGGGATCAGGCAGACGTCGCGATGCCCTTCGCCGCGGGACTCGTGGTACTTCTTGATGGCGAGCAGACCCGCGTATTCGCCCTGGGCGCCGGAGTTGGGCTGCATGCAGACGGCGTCATAGCCGGTGATCTTGACCAGCCACTCTTCCAGATCCGCCAGCAGCAGCTGGTAACCCTGGGCCTGGGCCAGGGGGGCGAAGGGGTGCAGCTTGCCAAATTCGGGCCAGGTCACCGGGATCATCTCGGCGGTGGCGTTGAGCTTCATGGTGCAGGAGCCGAGGGAAATCATGGCGTAGTTCAGGGCCAGATCCTTGGCTTCGAGACGGTGGATGTAGCGCAGCATCTCGGTCTCGGAGTGGTACTTGTTGAACACCTCGTGGGTCAGCACGGCGTCGGTGCGCAGCAGCTCGGCCGGGATTCCCTGATGGCTCTGGGCCTTGCCATCCAGGGTCTCGATATCCAGACCGTGATCCTGGCCCAGGAAGAGGTCGAACAGCTCGGCCACGTCCTCGCGGGTGCTGGTCTCGGACAGGGAGACGCCGACGGCGCCCGCCAGGTCGGCCCGCAGGTTGATGTTCATGGCATAGGCGCGGGCCAGCAGGTCGGCCTTGTCGGCAACCTGCACAGTGATGGTGTCGAACCAGCTGTCATGCTTGAGAGTCAGCCCCTTGGCGGTCAGCCCCAGGGCCAGGATGCTGGTCAGGCGGTGGACGCGGGAGGCGATGGTTTTGAGCCCCACCGGGCCGTGGTAGACGGCGTAGAAGCTTGCCATGTTGGCCAGCAGCACCTGGGCGGTACAGATGTTGGAGTTCGCCTTCTCGCGGCGGATATGCTGCTCGCGGGTCTGCATCGCCATGCGCAGGGCACTCTTGCCGCGGGCATCCTTGGAGACGCCTATGATGCGGCCCGGCATGGAACGCTTGTAGGCGTCGCGGGTGGCGAAAAACGCCGCGTGGGGGCCACCGTAGCCCATGGGCACGCCAAAGCGCTGGGCCGAGCCCAGCACCACGTCGGCGCCCAGCTCACCCGGGGACTTGAGCAGCAGCAGGGAGAGCAGGTCGGCACTGACGCAGGCCAGCCCCTTCTGGGCCTGGACCGCGGCGATCAAGGCACGCAGGTCGGTCACCTTGCCCGTGGTGCTCGGGTACTGGAACAGGGCACCGAACACCTCCTCGGCGCAGGCCTGCTCGGCCGGGGCCACCACCAGCTCGAAGCCGAAATGGACGGCGCGCTCGCGCACCACGTCGATCACCTGGGGGTGAACGTCGTCGGCGATGAAGAAGAGGTTGGACTTGGACTTGGCCATGCGCTTGGCCAGCGCCATGGCTTCGGCGGCGGCGGTGGCTTCATCGAGCAGGGAGGCACTGGCCAGATCCATGCCGGTCAAGTCCAGGGTGAGCTGCTGGAAGTTGAGCAGCGCCTCGAGACGGCCCTGGGCCAGCTCGGGCTGATAGGGGGTGTAGGCGGTGTACCAGCCCGGGTTTTCCAGCACGTTGCGCAAGATGACGTGGGGCACGTGGGTGTCGTGATAACCCATGCCGATGTAGCTCTTGGCGATCTGGTTCTGACCGGCGTAGCCCTTGAGCTTGGCCAGGGCCTCCACTTCGGTCATGGGGGCGCCTATGCCCAGGGGGCCATCGCGGCGAATGGCGGCGGGGACGGTCTGCTCAATCAGATCGTCCAGGCTCTCGGCCCCCACCTCGGCCAGCAGGGCGCGCAGTTCGCCCTCGCCCGGGCCTATGTGGCGGCGCAGAAAATTGGTTTTTTGCTCGAGTTCAAACAGTGACTGGGTCATTTCCCTATTTCCTAGTGGCTATGCCTGATAGCAGTTCTTGATGGTCGCGGCCGCCCGCGGGGAATGGGGCTGGCACGGCGCCGCCTCGCGCGATGGGAGGGGCCATAGCAAAGGGCCCCGCGCGATGCAGGGCCCGGGGCGACATTACTCTTCGTCAACCACGTTCTGGTAGCCGTCGGCATCCAGCAGGTTGGCGAGCTCGCCCTCGTCATCGAGCTTGATGCGGAACAGCCAGCCGGCGCCGTAGGGGTCGGAGTTGACCAGCTCTGGGCTGCCTTCCAGCTCTTCGTTGACGGCGATGATCTCGCCGCTCACCGGGCTGTAGATGTCGGAGGCGGCCTTGACGGACTCGGCCACGGCGCAGTCATCACCGGCACCGACCTGCTTGCCCACTTCCGGCAAGTCAACGAACACCATGTCCCCCAGCAGATCCTGGGCGTGCTCGGAGATGCCGACCACGGCCTCGCCGTTGGCTTCGACGCGGATCCACTCGTGGGAAGTGGCATATTTCAGTTCGCTCGGGATATGGCTCATTTGTGCTTCCTTTATTCACTTGAATCATTGAACAGAACGGCCCCGGGCAGGCCCCGGGCCCGAAACGCTAAACGTTACACCAATTTCTGACCGTTGCGTACAAAGGCCGGCTTGGTCACCTGCACGGTCACCAGCTTCTTGCGGATCTCGACCTGGGCCTGCTCGCCGATGTCGCGAGGCACCCGGGCCAGGGCGATGGAGAGGCCCAGTGTGGGCGAGAAGGAGCCTGAGGTGATCACCCCTTCCCGGGGCTCGCCGGACGCGCTGGTGAAGCTGACCGGCATGCCGGCACGCAGCACCCCTTTCTCTTCCATCAGCAGGCCCACCAGCTTGGGCTGATCCCCGGCGGCTTTCTGGGCTTCGAGGGCGGCACGGCCGATGAAATCGCGGCTGGCAGGCTCCCAGGCGATGGTCCAGGCCATGTTGGCGGCGAGCGGGCTGATCCCCTCGTCCATATCCTGGCCATAGAGGTTCATGCCCGCCTCGAGGCGCAGGGTGTCGCGGGCACCCAGGCCGCACGGGGCCACGCCCGCGTCCAGCAGCGCCTGCCACAGATCGCAGGCCTGGTGCTCTGGCACCACGATTTCGTATCCCTCTTCACCTGTGTAACCCGTGGTGGCGATGAAGAGATCCCCGGCCTGCACCCCGAAGAAGGGCTTCATGCCTGCCACGGCGGCGTTCTGCTCGGGGGTGAAGACCTTGGCGGCCAGGGTCTTGGCCTCGGGGCCCTGCACGGCAATCATGGCCAGCTCGGGCTGTTCGGTCACCGTCACCGCGAAGGGCGCTGCGTGCCGGCGGATCCAGGCCAGATCCTTTTCACGAGTGGCGGAGTTGACCACCATGCGATAGAAGGTGTCGCCGAGGTAATAGGTGATGAGGTCATCGATGACGCCACCATCCTCGGCCAGCATGCCGCTGTAGAGCGCCTTGCCCGGGGTGGTGAGCTTGGCCACGTCGTTGGCCAGCAGATATTGCAGGAAGGCTTTCACCCGCTCGCCGGTCAAATCGACGATGGTCATGTGAGAGACGTCGAACATGCCCGCCTGGGTGCGCACCGCATGGTGTTCTTCCAGCTGGGAGCCGTAGTTGATGGGCATCTCCCAGCCGTGGAAATCGACCATCTTGGCGCCGGCTTCCAGGTGCTTGGGGTGCAATACGGTAGTCTGGGTCATCGCTGTTTTTTCCTTAAAACCTGGACCGGCTCAGCCCCACCTTGAGCGGCTTGGGCCGGCGGCCACTGGGCCTGGGCTCGCTCCCGGCCTCCCTGGGGGCGACGCGGGACTGGTTCCTTCGATGGCGCGGATTATAAGACAAGCACCGCGAAGCGCTGCTTAAAAAAAACTAATCCACAACATGCTGATAGCGGCCAAACACTATGACAAAAACAGCGGAAAAAACAGTATTGACCGGCATTTTACAGAGTTAAATTTTGATTTTTACCGTCTCGTCACAATTTAGAGGAAAACGTTTCGCCACCTTCCCATATTAAAGGCTGACGGCTCAGATGAGCACACCAGCCTCTCGGATTACTTTTCTTGTGAAATATGGCGACTAGGATTAGTTTTTTTCAGCCAAGGAGGCCCTGGCCCCCAGGGCCAGGGCCGGCAGCTCCCCCTCCAGCCCCATGGCGCTGCGGATCAGGCTCTGCTTCAGCGGGGCCATGGCATCGACCCCGCTCAGCCCCAGGCCCCGCACCAGTTTCTTGAGGGGATGACTCCCCCCGAACAGCCGCTTGAGCCCCTCCATGGCCGCCAGCATGCGGGCGGCCTCCGTCTTGCGCCAGCGTTCATAGCCGCGCAGCTCCGCCAGGGCCCCTATGTCCTTGCCACTGGCGACCGTGGCCAGCAGGCACTGCGCCAGGGCGGCGGCATCCTGCAACCCCAGGTTGACCCCCTGCCCCGCCAGGGGGTGTATGGTGTGGGCGGCATCCCCCACCAGCACCAGCCGCTCCCGGGCAAAGTCGCGGGCATAACGGGCGGTGAGGGGGATGGCACTGCGCGCCCCCTCCACCTTGCACAGGCCGAGCCTGGCATCGAACGCCGCCGTGAGCTGGCGGTTGAACGCCTCTTCATCCAGGGCACACAGCGCCTCGGCCCGCGCCGCGGGCACCGACCAGACGATGGAGCAGAGATCCGGCTGCCACAGGGGCAGGAAGGCGAGCGGGCCTTCGGGGGTGAAGATCTGGCGCGCCACGGCGCCGTGAGCTTCCCCCGTGCGCACCGTGGCCACCAGGGCGTGATGACCATAATCCCAGCTGGTGAGCGGAATGTCGGCCTGCTTGCGCACCCAGGAGTGGGCGCCATCGGCGGCCACCACCAGCCTGGCCGACAGCACGCGACCATCGCTCAGGGTCAGCAGGGCGCTATCGGGCCCCAGGCTCAGGGCACTGGCGCTGACTGGGGCCAGCAGCTCGATATGGCGCTGGTGGGCGATGGCCTCTTGCAGCGCCAGCTGGATGACCCGGTTCTCGGCGATGTGGCCAAGGTGCGCCAGTCCGAGACTGGCGGCATCGAATTCGATGCGGGCGAAGCTGTCGCGCTCCCACACCTGCATCCGGCCGTATCCCTGCAGGCGACGGGAGCAGATGCCCTGCCAGGCACCGACCCCGCGCAGTATCTGCTGGCTGGCCAGGCTCAGGGCGCTGACCCTGTTGTCCGGCGCCTCCCCCAGCTGCGGGTCGGGCAGCTGCCCCTCGACGATGGCGACCCGCAGGCGGCTCTCTTTCAGGGCGGCGGCGAGGGCCAGCCCCACCATGCCGCCCCCCACAATGATCAGATCGTAATGGGCCATGGCTTACTCCTTGCGGGCAGGAAACGGGGGCTGGAATCCCAGGGTCTGGCGCGCCAGGGGCTCCTTGAGACAGGGCAGCCGCGCCATCAGGGCGAGGGCCAGGTTGCGACCGGCCACCAGGGGGGCCAGGTCATTGGAGAAGAGCCGGGCCAGGGAAGAGGTGAGCCAGATGGTCGCCTCCTGATCGCCCTGGCGGCACTGCCAGTAGCGAGCGAGCACCGGGTAGCCGCCTATGTCCTCCTCCTGGGCCAGGGCATGGGAGAGGGCGGCGCACAGGGCGTCGAGATCGCGCATGCCGAGGTTGAAGCCCTGCCCCGCGATCGGGTGCAGCAGATGGGCGGCGTTGCCCACCAGCACGGTGCGCTGGCCCAGAGGATAGTCGGCGGCGGTGAGCGCCAGCGGGTAGCAGTGGCGCACCCCGGTACGCAGAAAGCGGCCGAGTCGCCAGCCGAAGGCCTGCTGCAACTGGTCGAGAAACCCCTGGTCATCGAGCGCCATGACAACCTCTGCCTCGTCCCTCGGCAGACTCCATACCAGGGAGCTGAGCCCTTGCTGCATCGGCAACAGCGCCACAGGCCCCCCCTGGGTGAAGCGCTCGAAGGCGCGTCCGGCGGGATCCTCGGCGGTTTTTACCGTCGCTATCACGGCGCTCTGGCCGTAGTCGTGGCGACGCACCGGGATCTTGAGGGCCTGGCGCACGAAGGAGTGGCCGCCATCGGCCGCCACCAGCAACCGGGTCGAGATCGGCTGCCCCGATGCCAGGATCAGGTCGACGGCCTGCTCCCCGGGGGTGACGGCAGTGAGCTGGACCGGACAGAGCATGCGGATGTTGGCCGTCTGGGCGATGGCTTCCTGCAGGGCCTGACCGGCGGCGCTGAGCTCGATCACCTGACCCAGGGCGGGCAAGCCGTATTCCGCCGCCGTCAGCCGGGTCTGGCCAGGATGTCCCCTGTCGGAGACATGGATCTGGGTGATGGGGCTGGCATGAGGGGCGAGCCGGGACCAGATCCCGTGACGGGCCAGGGCCTCGCAGCTACCGGCGGCCAAAGCGATGGCCCGGGCATCGAAACCGGGATGGGGGCCCTGTTCGAGGACGCTCGCCTCCAGCAGCACTATCTGCAAGGGAGTGCCATCGGGACGACGCAGGGCGGCGAGCGCCAGGGCCAGCACGGCCCCGCTCATGCCGCCGCCGACCAGGGTGACGTCGGCCTGTAACGAAGGAGGAACTGTCGGATCGATGTGAGACATGGGATGAAGAGAATCCGATAAAACGTGGGGTCATGCTATCACAGTTGCCCCAGCCGCAATGGGAGGCCACGGGCAAAAATGGCCACCGCCGCCAACCCGGGCAGCCCGACGGGGCGCGGCGGCCCCGTTCTGGGATCCCCGGACCGGGATCAGTGCAGGGTGGGCGGCGCGACCGGGGCGTCCGGGCGCTTGCCAAACTCCTCGAAGCTCATCATGACCCCCAGCTTGACGTGCTCGTAGAGCACCAGGAAGGCCGCCTCGTTCTCGTCGTCCTCCTGATCGAACTCGTCCGACACCTGGGTGATGTTGGCGATGTCCTGGATCATCTCCTGCAGCTCCTCGGAAGCCTTGGAGAGCTCCTGCTGCACCACGCCAAACCCGGCCAGGAAGGCCTGGGACCAGTCCACCAGGGCATCGATGCGCTCGTCCAGAGGGGCATCGTCGCCGGGCAGCAACAGTTCCACTCCCTTCTGGGCCATCAGGCTCTCGATGGCGTTCTGGTAGAGCTCCGACATCGCCTGGCGCACCTGGGCCGGCAGGCCGAAACCATCGTTGACCAGATCGTTAAAAGGCGCCAGCCAGCTCTTGTCATCCAGGGTGACGCCGCCGCAGACGAGGCCGCAGATAACGCCATGGGCCTCTACTGCCGTGGCCATCAGCTCGTGCTGCTCCATCAGATCGGCCAGGGCCGTGTAATTGGGGGGGGTTGTCTTGCTCATCTGGGATCCGCTCAAAGTTCAGTCAAATAGCCGGAATTGATGGCGAAGATCCTAGCATTCTCACCCGGTCAGAGCCAGCAAGGCCTTGAAACTTCTGCATCTGCGCTATATAGTCCCGGCCAGTTGTCCACACGGATAAGGGCGGAAACAATCCCGCCGTATTGAGGAAGGCATGAGCACAGAGGCCGTAGAAATCGTCGTCTTGGGACGTCCCTACAAGGTATCTTGTCCCTTGGGACAGCAGGATGCCCTGCGCCAGGCCGCCGACCAGTTATCCAGCAAGCTTGTGGAGCTGCGTCAGCGCTCCAAGGTCTCCAGCAATGAGCAGTTGGCCATCATGGCGGCGCTCAACTTCTGCCACGAGCTTTGCCTTGAAAAAGAGAAGAACCACCAATACTCTGAGACCATGGACAAGCGGATCAAGATGCTGCAACGCACCATAGAAGCGGCACTGATCGAGCATGGTCATTATGGCGACAGCAGTGAACAAAGTGGTGTCGTCAGCAACGAAGAGGGCGAGCAGCCTTAACGTGCGACCCGTTTTAAAATTCCCTGGAGTGTTTGTCAGCCGGTTCAAGTCCCCGAGCCGATAATCATACCCAACAGGGGATCGGCCTTCTGGCTATTGCGCATGCTCGGCACGACCGAGAAGCCTGCGGTCAGATTCGATTCCCGCCTTGAACCAACGGTTCAAGGGCCCAAACCGGCAACGGCATCTCCGGGGTACCAACAGCAAAAAGCCCGTCACCAGCGTGACGGGCTTTTTCTTTTGGCCAGCCCACCCTTCCATCAACGGCTTGGCAGCAGCGCCTCCTCGGCCCGGGAGGCCGTCACCAGCACGGGAATGGACTTGGAGGTGGGAGTAAAGGAGCCCTCCCCTATGCTGTCGATGGGCACCAGCGGGTTGGTCTCGGGGTAGTAGGCGGCGATGTTGCCCCTCGGTATCTCGTAGATCACCACGCTAAAGCCGGTCACGATCCGCTCTCGGCCATCGTTGCAGATGGCGGCCATGTCGATGCGCGTCCCCTCCTCAAAGCCCAGATGGCGCGCGTCCGCCTCGTTCATGAACACCACGTTGCGCTGACCCTTGATGCCGCGATAGCGATCGTCCATGCCGTAGATGGTGGTGTTGTACTGATCGTGGGAGCGCAGGCTCTGCAGCAAGAGCACCGGCTGATCCCTCATCTGCTCGGCGTGGCGGGTACACTCCGGCAGCACCGAATGCGGCAAACGGCTTGCCCGAAACTCGGCCCTGCCGCTGGCGGTATTCCACGTCAGTAGTGCTGCGGAATTTTCCAGATGAAAGCCGCACGGCTGCTGGATGCGGGCGTTGAAATCGGCAAAGCCGGCAATGGTCTGCTCGATGAGGAAGCGGATACGGCCATAGTCATCGCGCAGGGCCAGCCAGTCGACCCGCTCGCTGCCCAGGGTGGCGTGAGCCATGCGCGCCACTATGTCGGTCTCTGAGAGGCAGAGCGGCGACACCGGCTCGGCCGCCCCGGTCGAGGCGTGCACCATGCTGAAGGTGTCCTCCACCGTGATCTTCTGGTTGCCCGTGCGCTGGATGTCCAGCTCGGTGCGACCGAGGCAGGGCAGGATCAGCGCGGCCTTGCCCACCTGCAGATGGCTGCGGTTGAGCTTGGTGCTGATCTGCACATTGAGCTCGGCC
Source organism: Aeromonas bivalvium (assembly GCF_000819765.1). Taxonomy (GTDB): domain Bacteria; phylum Pseudomonadota; class Gammaproteobacteria; order Enterobacterales; family Aeromonadaceae; genus Aeromonas; species Aeromonas bivalvium. The sequence continues at coordinate 43,939 of NZ_CDBT01000048.1, read as the reverse complement.
CTCTTCATGGCCCCATAGGTGAAGTCGGTATCGGGGGCCGCCGCCGCCAGGTTGCCCCCCAGGCAGATGAGCACCTTGCTCTTGCCCTCGTGCAGCGCCTTGAGCGCCTCATAGACGTTGTGACCGGTGGCCTTCGGCAGGCTCACCTGCAGGTGGCGCTCGAGCCGCTCGATAAAGGCTGCACTCGGTTTTTCATTGATGCCCATGGTGCGGTTGCCCTGCACGTTGCTGTGGCCACGGACCGGGCAGAGCCCGGCCCCCGGCTGGCCCAGTTGGCCACGCATCAGGTGCAGATTGACTATCTCGCGAATGGTATCGACCGAGTGCAGATGCTGGGTCAGCCCCATGGCCCAGCAGCTGATGACCCGCCGGCTTGCGGCAAAGACGCGGGCAGCCTGCACTATCTCGGCGCGCAAAAGGCCGGATTGCTGCTCGATCTCGTCCCAGCCGGTGGCGCGCACCTGCGCCTCGTACTCGTCGAAGTGGCGGGTATGGCGGGCGATGAAGTCTCTGTCCACCGTCTCCGGGGCCTGCTCCAGCAGGTATTTGGCCATGCCGCGGATGGCGGCCATGTCCCCGCCCAGCTTGGGGGTCAGGTATTGATGGCTGATGGTGGTGGCCGCCGGGGTCAGCAACTCGAGGGGGCTCTGGGGGCTGGCGAAACGCTCGAGGGCCACCTCTTTCAAGTTGTTGAAGCTGACGATCTTGCAGCCGTTTTTCGCCGCCTTGCGCAGGGCGTTCATCATGCGGGGATGGTTGGTACCCGGGTTCTGGCCATAGACGAACACGGCGTCGGCCCGATCGAAATCATCCAGCACAACCGTGCCCTTGCCGATGCCGACCGACTGAGTCAGCGCCACCCCGCTCGCCTCGTGGCACATGTTGGAGCAGTCGGGGAAGTTGTTGGTGCCAAACAGGCGACCAAACAGCTGATAGAGATAGGAGGCCTCGTTGCTGGCCCGCCCCGAGGTGTAAAACTCCACCTCGTCCGGGCTGGCCAGCCCCTTGAGGGTGTCGGCGATGAGCGCAAAGGCGTCGTCCCAGCTTATCGGCTCGTAGTGATCGGTCGCCGGGTTGTAGCGCAGGGGCTCGGTCAGGCGCCCCTGATACTCCAGCCAGTAGTCGCTCTGCCTGGCGAGCTGGCGCACCGAATGGGCGGCGAAGAAGTCGGCCCCCACCGTCTTGCCGGTGGACTCCCAGGCCACCGCCTTGGCGCCGTTCTCGCAGAACTGGAAGGCGCCGTGGTCGTTGTCACCCCAGGCGCAACCCGGGCAGTCGAAGCCATCCGTCTGGTTGACCCGCAGCAGGTTCTTGATGTTCTGCCGGGTTTTCTGGCTGCGCAGCACCTGCTTCATGGTGGATTGCAGGGAGGAAAAACCACCTGCTTTGGCAGGCTTTTCAATATGGCTCATGGCACTCTCCGATGGGATCTGCCGAGGAATAGCTGGAGTAGCTGACCGGGGCATCAAATTTGGGGATATGGACGACATTGAGGTGGTATTTGAGGGCCAGCCTGACCGCAAGCTGGCTGGGGGAAGCGAGACAGACCAGGTGGCGGGCACCGTACTGGGCAGCCTTTTGCACCAGCTCGCTGCCGCAGCGACTGGTCACCACCAGGGTGTCGCAGGCAAGTTGCCGACGCAGCAAGAGGCCGATCAGCTTGTCGAGGGCATTGTGGCGCCCTATGTCCTCCCGGCAGTGCAGGACTCGTCCCTGCCCATCCAGCGCCAGCGCCGCATGGAGAGCCCCGTGCCGCTGCCCCTTGAGCTGCCAGCGGGCGATCTGCGCTCGCAATCCGGCCAGCAGCTCACCATCCAGGGGGGGAACCGGGGGCAAGGGATTCACCTCGGGAAAGACCTGCCCGACGGCCTCCACCCCGCAGATGCCGCAGCCCGTCGCCCCGGTCAGCCTGCGCCGGCGCGACTGGAGCCGGGCCAGGCAGCGATTGGCGATGGTCACATCCAGCACCAGCCCCTGCTCTGCGTGGGAGACCCGGATATCATGCACCTCGTGATTGTGGGCAATGATGGACTCGCCAAACAGAAAGCCGATGGCAAAGTCGTCCAGATCGTCCGGGGTCGCCATCATCACGGCATGGTTGATGCCATTGATATTGATGGCAACCGCCACCTCCTCCACCAGATGATCCAGCGGGGGCCAGACCGGGGCGGTGACGGGACTGTATTCGGGCATAAGGGTTGACCTAAAAATGCAGATTGCATCCAAGTTTAGAGAGCCCGGTGGTGCAAAACCAATGAAATAAATCTATATCCCGATAGAGCAGTTCTATTGACCTGGCAATTTCAATTGATTAATTTTTAACACCATTCTCCGCTCATCCCCGCTCGCCATGAACATCAAGCAGCTGCACTATTTTCATGAACTGGCCAGACACCGCCACTTTGCCAAGGCCGCCAAGGCCTGCCACATCACCCAGCCCACCCTGTCGGCCAGCATCACGGCCCTGGAGAAGAACGTCGGCACCGATCTGGTGGTGCGCACCAGCCAGTTCGTCGCCCTCACCGAGGCCGGTGAGCTGGTGCGCCGCTATGCCGAGCGGATGCTGCTGGAGCAGGAAGCACTCAAGCAGGAGCTGGCACTGTTTCACGGCGAGCTTTCGGGTACCCTGCGCATCGGCATAGTGCCCCAGTCCAACGTCGACATCATGCCGCTCATTGCCCGGTGCAGGCAGTGCTACCCAGATATCGTCATCCGCCTGTCGGTGCTGAGCAACGAGGCGCTCATCTCCCAGCTGGAGCTGCACCAGTGCGACATAGGGTTGGGATTTGACCACAGCGGCGGCAAGCGCGCCTTTCATCTTTACCCCCAGGGCGACAACCGGATGGCGGTGCTGATGAGCCGGGCCAGCGCCCTGCCCCAGACGGCCCCCATGACCCTGGCCAGCCTGCAACACCAGCCCCTGGTGCTGCCCAGTCGCACCATGCAGTTTCGCACCTATCTGGACCTCGCCGCCGAGCGGGCCGGGATCACGCTGGACCTGGTGCTCGAGACCGACTCCCTGTTCCATCTGGTGAGCGCCGTACGCCACGGCCTGGGCTGGGCCGTCGTCAGCGCCGGCCTCGCCCGCTCCGCCAGCCAGCTCGCGGATCTCGTCTGCCACCCCCTCGAGCCCCTCGAGGCGGGTCGCACCGTCTTCATGACGCGCCAGCACAGCATCACCCCCGCCATGCGGGCCTTTCTCGGCCTGGTGACCCAGGAGGCCCCCTCTTCCCCCGAGTACCCAGGTGGCGAGCGCCCCTCGCGCTGATCCCGAAAAAACCAAGCCCGCCAATGGCGGGC